>JAQDQK010000016.1 GCA_027658995.1 Propionibacteriaceae bacterium AM104-82 | reverse complement strand
CGCGAAGCGCCACAGCCCCCGCCGACCGCGGGTTGAGCCGGGCAAAGACGCGAAGCGCCGCAGCCCCCGCCGACCGCGGGTTGAGCCGGGCAAAGGCGCGCAGCGCCGCAGCCCGCGTCGAAACCACCCCTGGCCCACGGTCCGCACTCCCGCACCACCGTCATCGTGGTAGCGGACCCCTCGACGAGCTCGGGGAACGGGCAGGACAAGCTCGGGGAACGGGAACGACAAGCTCGGGGACCGCGACTATCCCAGGCCGACGGCCTGCAGGCGCTTGCGGCGCATCTCCAACTCGGTGAGCTGGGCGAACTGGGCGCGGTGGCCGGTCGGGTCCTTGACCGGGTCGGTGCGCTGCAGCTTCGACTTCACGTCGGCGATCTGACGCGACACCCGCGCCAACTGCAGCCGCGACGTGTGGGTGAGCGAGTACGTCTCGTCCGGCTCGCGCAGCAACGGCTCGACGAGCAGCGCGACGAGCAACTGCTCGACCAATTCATTGGGCGCGGCGGCCCGCAGCCGGTCGGTCCAGTTCTCGCCGAACTCCACCGACGACACCAGCCGGAACACCGCCTGGTAGCCCGGATGGTTGAAGTCGGTCGCCTCGACCGAGTTCCAGGCCGCGTCGAACGTCAACGGGTACTGCAACATCAGCTTGAGGCTGTCGCGCTCCAACCGCAGGGCGGGGTCGTTCGCCTCGGGCCACGCCGGGTCGACCTCGCGCTCGGGCTCCGGTGGCTCCGGCTCGGGCCCGGCCTGGCGCCGTCCGACGCGGGCCGCCTCGCGGCGCACGTCGTCGAGGTCCATGCCGAGCACGCCCGCCAGTTCCCGCAGGTACTGGTTGACGAGTGACTGGTCACGGATCGAGCCGACCAACTCGGCACCCTCACGGGCGGCGGCGAGCCTGCCGTCTGCGCGGTCCAGGTCGTAGCTCTTGGCGATGTTGGCCATCACGAAGCGGTACAGCGGGATCCGGCGCGCCACCAACTCCCGGACGGCGGCCTCCCCCTGCTGGAGCCGGAGGTCGCACGGGTCGAGACCGGTCGGCTCGACGGCGACGTAGGTCTGGGCGATGAAGTTCTGGTCCCCCTTGAACACCTTCAGCGCCGCCGCCTGGCCGGCCTTGTCGCCGTCGAAGGTGAAGATCACCTCGCCGTGCAGGCCGTCGGAGGTGCCCATCAGCCGCTGCAGCAGCCGGCCGTGGTCCTCGCCGAACGCGGTGCCACACGAGGCGACCGCCGTCTCGACGCCCGCCAGGTGCGTGGCCATCACGTCGGTGTAGCCCTCGACGACGACCGCCTGGGACTTCTTGCCGATCTCGCGGCGCGCCAGGTCGAGGCCGTAGAGCACGTGCGACTTCTTGTAGACGGGCGACTCGGGGGTGTTGATGTACTTGGCGGGCAGCCTGTCGTCGTCGTAGATGCGGCGGGCGCCGAAGCCGAGGACGGCCTGCGCCGAGTCGCGGATCGGCCACAGCACGCGGCCGGTGAAGAAGTCGCGACCCGAGTCGCGCACCAGGCCGGCGGCCTTCAGCACGTCGTCGGTGAAGCCCTGCGCCTTGAGGGTCTGCCGCAGCGCCGAGCCGTGCCTCGGGGCGTACCCGACGCGGAAGTGCAGCGCGATCTCGCGGTCGAAGCCTCGGCCGTCGAGGAACTGGCGCCCGGCGATGGCCTCGGGCGAGTCGAGTTGCTGTGAGTAGAAGTCCTCGGCGGCCTGGTTCGCCTCGAGGACGCGCTTGCGCAGCCCGGGCGTCTGCCCCGGCCCCGAGCCGTCGTCCTCGACGCGCAGCACGATGCCTGCCCGGTCGGCGAGCACCTGCACGGCCTCCACGAAGGACAGGTTCTGCTGGCGCTGCAGGAAGGTGATGACGTCGCCGCCCTCGCCGCATCCGAAGCAGTAGTAGAAGCCGCGGGCAGGTGTCACGGTGAAGCTGGGGGTCTTCTCGTCGTGGAACGGGCAGAGCCCCTTCAACGATCCGCCGCCCGCGTTGCGCAGGGCGACGTATCCGCCGACGACATCCTCGATCCGGCTGCGCTCACGGACGGCCGCGATGTCCTCGTCATTGATGCGGCCTGCCATGGTTGATGAGTCTAGTAGCACTATCGTGACGACCGTGACGGTGGACATCGGCTGGCAACTCGCCCTGGCCCTCGGGCTACTCGTCGCGCTCGGCACGGCCGTTGCCTGGTGGGGTCGGCTGCCCACCGCCCGCACCATTTCCTGGGCCGCGCTGCGGGCGGGGGTGCAACTCCTGGTCGTCTCCCTCGTGGTCGGCGTGGCCCTCAGCAAGGCTGGCCTCGCGGTCGCCTTCGTCGCGCTGATGTTCCTGATCGGCGTCTACACCACGTCGAAGCGGTCCGGGCTCCGCTCCTGGCGCGCCGTCGGATCCGCAGGGCTGGCGATGCTGGCGGGTGCGCTCCCGGTCCTGGTGATCATCTTCGCGACGGGGACCGCCCCGTTCACCGGCCCTGCGATCGTGCCGATCGCGGGGATCCTGGTCGGCAACATGATGTCGGCGCACACGCTGGTGGCGCGGCGCGGCTTCGCCGACCTGCGCTCGGGCATCGACCAGTACGAGGCCTACCTGTCGGTCGGCTTCGAGCGCCCGTTCGCGATCCGCGAGGTGGTCTCCCCCGCCCTCCACGAGGCGCTGATCCCCGCGCTCGACCAGACGCGCACCGTCGGCCTCGTCACGCTGCCCGGTGCCTACATCGGCGTCCTGCTCGGTGGCGGCAGCCCCTGGGCGGCCGCGGCGGCACAGATTCTGGTGCTGGTCGGCGTCAACGCCGGGCAGGCGTGCACCGTGGTCACGGCGAGGTGGCTGATGGCCCGCGCCTGGCTGCTGCCGCCCGACCTGGCCGATCGGCTGCGCCCCTAGCTCAGGCCCCTCGCCCGATGCCGCGCGGGAGACGCTTGGGATCCCACCCGAGCAGCGCGGCGGCCTGCTCGAAGGCGAACCGGTCCGTCATGCCCCCGACGTAGGCGACGGCTCCCCGGATCAGGTCGTCGCCGCGGTACTCCATCGGGAGGGCCTCCGGGTTCTCGAGGTAGTAGTCGACCAGATCGGTCAACACCCGCACGACCGTCACGGACTGGGCGACCGACTCGGGCCGTGTGTAGATCCGCTCGTAGTTGAACCGCCTGAGTTCGCCGAGCGCCTCGGCGGTCAGTTCGTCCATCCCCACGACGCCGGTCTCGGCGGTGGTGGCGATCACGGCGTTGATGAAGGTGGCCAGTTGGGTCCGACGGCTGACGCCAGCCACGTCGCGGACCACGGATGGCAGGTCCTCGACCGTGACGATGCCCGCGTGGACGGCGTCCTCCAGGTCGTGCGCGCAGTAGGCGATCCGATCGGCCCACGACACGATCTCCCCCTCGATCGTCGAGGGGGCCGGCCGCGACCAGGAGTGGTTGCGGATGCCGTCGAGGGTCTGCGTGGTCAGGTTCAGGTCGGCGAGCACCACGTCGGCTCCCCACGGGCCGTGGTCGTAGCCGCCGTCGATGAACTGGTCGAAGGCGTCCTCGGAGGCGTGTCCGCCGGGGCCGTGGCCGCAGTCGTGGCCGAGCGCGATCGCGTCGGCGAGCGTCACGTTGACCCCGATGCCGCGCGCCATCGCGACCGCAGCCTGGGCGACCTCGATTGCGTGGGTGAGGCGGGTGCGCTGATGGTCGGTGGGGTAGACGACGACCTGGGTCTTGCCCGCCAACCGCCGGAATGCCGCGGAGTGGACGATCCGGTCGCGGTCCCGCTCGAAGCAGGTGCGGAACTCGTCCGGTTCCTCCTGGCGCGCGCGCTCGCCGGCACCGTCGGAGAAGGAGGACTCCTCGACGTAGAGCAGGCGCTCCAACTCCTCGCGCTGCGCCCTGGTGCGCGCCCCGCGTGGGGCGAGCCGGGCCGTCGAGGTCGCGTGGGCCGAGATCACGCCGTCGCCGTGACCGTGCATGGTGGCGGCCCACAGCTTGGTGCGGGGCAGGAGGGAGTCGTTCATGTCGAGGCCAACCTACCCGAGGTCGTCAGCGGTCTTCGCGCGCCTTCCACTCACGTTGCGGCTCGCCGACATAGACCTGACGCGGGCGGTAGATCCGCTGGCCGGGGTTGTCAGTGACCTCCTTCCACTGCGCGATCCAGCCGGGCGTCCGGCCGATCGCGAACATCACCGTGAACATGTCCATCGGGATGCCGATGGCGCGCAGGATGATGCCGGAGTAGAAGTCGACGTTGGGGTACAGCCTGCGCGAGGCGAAGTAGTCGTCGGCCAGGGCCGCCTGTTCGACCTCGCGGGCGATGTCGAGCAGCGGGTCGGTGATGTGCATGGAGTCGAGCATCGAGTCGGCGGCCGACTTCAGGATCGTGGCGCGCGGGTCGAAGTTGCGGTAGACGCGGTGCCCGAAGCCCATCAGCTTGGCGCCGGACTTCTTGTCCTTGACGCGGTCGATGTACTGCTGGGCGCTCAGCGATCCGTCGCGGATCTGCTCGAGCATCTCGATGACGGCCATGTTGGCGCCGCCGTGCAGCGGGCCCCACAGCGCGTTGACGCCAGCGGAGACGGAGGCGTACATATTCGCGCCGCCGGAGGCGACCATCCGGACGGTGGAGGTCGAACAGTTCTGCTCGTGGTCGGCGTGCAGCACCAGGAACATGTTGAGCGCGTGCGCCACCTCCGGCGTCGTCTCGTAGTCGCGGTAGGGCTGCGTGAACATCATGTGCAGGAAGTTCTCCGCGTACGGCAGGTCGTAGCGGGGATAGACGATCGGCTGGCCGATGTGCGACTTGTACGAGGCAGCCGCGATGGTGCGGGTCTTGGCGATCAGGTTGGCTGCCGCCTCCCTGAATCCCATCGCGTCGGTGAAGTGGTGCTCAGGCAGGTCGTGGCTCTGCAGCGCGGAGATCATCGCGGACAGGATGCTCATCGGGTGCGCGTTCTTGGGGAACGCGTCGAAGTGCTTGCGCATGTCGCGGTGCAGCCACGAGTTCTCCGTCAGCAGGCTGCGGAACTCGGCGCGCTCCTCGTCGTCTGGCAGTTGGCCGAAGATCAGCAACTCGGCCGTCTCGATGAAGCTCGACCGGGCGGCGAGGTCCTCGATGGGGACGCCCCGGTAGCGCAGGATGCCGCGCTCGCCGTCGATGAACGTGATGGCGGAGCGGCACGAGCCGGTGTTGGCGTAGCCGTCGTCCAGGGTGATGAGCCCCGTCGAGCCGCGCAGCCGACTGATGTCGATCGCCCTCTCCCCCTCCGTCCCCGTGACGATCGGCAGTTCGTAGCTCTGCCCGTCGAAGGTGAGGGTTGCAGTTTCGGACATGGATGATTCCTCCGATTCCGGCCAAGGGGCCCCTTGGAATCTAGCGAACCGGTCCTGGTGGGCTTCGCCCGGGTCGGCCTTGATCAGCCGGTAGGTTGGCTGACAACGGCTAAGGAGGCGTCCATGGACAGCTTGCACCCCGGCTCCAACTGGGCGGGCAACATCGCATACCGGGCGGCGGAACTGCTGCGCCCCCGCACGCTGGAGGAGTTGGCCGACGAGGTCGCCTCCCGGCCGAGGGTGCGGGTGCTCGGCAGCCGGCACTCCTTCAACGACCTGGCAGACACCGACGGAGCGCTGATCAGCCTGGAGGCCATCGACCGGGCCCCGGTCGAACTGGTCGCAGAGGGCGTCGTGCGGGTGCCCGCTGGCGCGCGGCACGGCGACCTGGTGCCCGAACTGGACCGACTAGGCGTCGCGCTGTCGAACCTGGCGTCGCTTCCCCACATCTCGGTGGCGGGCGCCATCGCGACGGGAACCCACGGCTCCGGGGACGCGATCGGGACGCTGTCGACGCAGGTGGAGGCCATCGACTTCATCGCCGCCGACGGGTCCCGCAGGCGCGTCGCCCGCGGGGACGAGGACTTCGAGGGCCACGTCGTCCACCTCGGCGCCCTCGGGGTCCTTGTCAGCCTCGACCTGAATGTGTCGCCGAGCTATGAGGTCGCACAGACGGTGTTCGAGGGTCTGACGTGGGAGGCGGCGCTCGGCGACTACGAGGCGCTGACCACCAGCGGCGACAGCGTCAGCCTGTTCACCACCTGGGGCGACGCCGCGAGGATCGACCAGGTGTGGGTCAAGACCAGGCATCCGCGCACCGCCCCCGATCTGTCCCGCCTCGGCGCACTTCCCGCGGACGGGCCGCGGCATCCGATCCCGGGCGTGGACGCGTCCCCCGCAACCGAACAGGGTGGCGTGTTCGGCCCGTGGCACGCCCGGCTTCCGCACTTCCGGCTCGACTTCACCCCGTCGGCGGGCGCCGAGATCCAGGCCGAGTACCTGGTGCCGCGCGCCGACCTGCCCGCGGCGATCGCGGCGGTCCAGTCGCTGGCGCACCTGATCGCACCGCTGCTGCACGTCTCGGAGATCCGCACGATGCGCGCCGACGACCTGTGGCTCTCGCCCGCCTATGGCCGCGACACCGTCGGGCTGCACTTCACCTGGAAGGACGCGAACCAGGAGGCGCTGTTCGACCTCCTGCCGACGCTGGAGGCGGCGCTGCCGAACTCCGCGCGCCCGCACTGGGGGAAGGTGACGACGCTTCCCGCGGAGGAGATCCGCGCCCGCTATGAGCGTTGGCCGGACTTCGCGGCGCTGGCCGCGCGGCTGGACCCGGAGCGCAAGTTCGTCGGCCCGTACCTGGAGCGCCTCGGCCTGTAGCGCCGCGGCAGACGGGCCGCTGCGCTCTCGGACGTCTCGACAAGCTCGACGAACGACGGTCACCCACGCAGCTTCAAGGCCCGACCTCGGCGGCACACACGTCTCGACACGCTCGACGAACGGCGATCCCCAGCCCGCCGAGGGGCCGAAGTACCAGCGCTGGGCAATTAGCCGCCCGAGACGCCGATCTCGGCGTCGGCCAGGTCGAGGTCGCAGCCCGAGGTGTCGTCGTACCAGCCGTAGGGAAGCACGACCTTGCCGCGGGGCGAGCCCTGCCTGCCGCGCGGGGTGCCCAGTTCGTTGACGGGGAACGCGGCGTCTGCGTCCAACTGGTCGACAAGGCCGCGCAGTTCCTCCAGCGTGGAGACCATCGCGAAGCTGCGGCGCAGTTCGCCGACCGGGTAGCCCTTGAAGTACCACGCCATGTGCTTGCGCAGGTCCGTGAGGCCGTGCCGCTCGCCCTGGTAGCCGGCCAGCAGTTCGGCGTGCCGCAGGATCATCCGGCCGACCTCGCCGAGCGTCGGGCGCAGCCGCAGTTCCTCGCCGCTGAAGGCCGCAGCGAGGTCGCCGAACAGCCACGGCCTTCCCAGGCAGCCCCGGCCGATCACGACGCCCGCGCAGCCGGTCTGGTCCATCATCTTCAGGGCGTCCTCTGCCTCCCAGATGTCGCCGTTGCCGAGCACCGGGATGTCGACCTCGTCGACCAGTTCTTTGATGCGTGCCCAGTCGGCCTCTCCGGAGTAGGCCTGCTGGACGGTGCGGCCGTGCAGCGCGATCGCGGCGGCGCCCTCCTCCTGAGCGATGCGCCCAGCGTCGAGGAAGGTCTCGTGGTCCTTGTCGATGCCGATGCGCGTCTTGATGGTGACGGGCACGCCGTGTTCGTCGGCGGCGCGGACCGTCTCACGCACGATCGCGCGGAGCCGGTCCCGCTTGTATGGCAGCACCCCGCCGCCGCCCTTGCGGGTCACCTTGGGGACGGGGCAGCCGAAGTTGAGGTCGATGTGGTCGACGGCGAAGTCGCGGATCAGGATCCTGGCCGCGTCGGCCATCACGTCCGCGTCGACCCCGTACAACTGCACCGAGCGGGTCTTCTCCCCCGGGTCGAACGCGAGCATGTCGTGGGTCTTGTGGTCGCCGACCACGAGGCCGCGGGAGGTGATCATCTCGCACACGTACAGCCCGGCGCCCTGCTCGCGGCACAACTGCCGGTAGGCGGCGTTGGTGACGCCAGCCATCGGCGCGAGCACGACGGGCAGGTCGACGACGACGGCGTCGGGTCGGCTCGGCGCGTGCAGGCGCAGCGGGGCAACGGCAGGCATGTCTCTCCTGGGGTCGGGGCAACCCCAGGAGTTTACGTCCGAACCGGGTGCCTTCGGAAACCGGCTACTGGCGCTCGAGCTCGATCAGGACGGCCGTCTCGGGCAGCAGTTGCGGCGCACGGAGGCCGACATCGCTCAGCAGCCGACCGGGGAGCACCACGTCGACGACCTCCCAGGACGGACGCCCCTCGGCAGGCACCTGCTGCCGGTCGATCACCTTGACGCTGTAGCGCGCGTCGGGATCGAGGCCGGGGAAGCGCAGCACCCCGAGGCTGCACACGGGCGAGGCGGCCAGTTGCGACACGGAGAAGATCGCCTTGGCCTCGGTGACGACGCCCTTGAAGTAGACGCTCGGATCCGGCAGATCGACGCGGACCAGTTCGCCCCCGAGCAGCACGTCGCGGTTGGCCTTGTACCAGTCGATCCACCAGCCGAGCTCGCTGAGCTCATCCTCGGTGGCCTGGGCGAGGTCCCACTCGATGCCGAAGTGCCCGAAGACGGCGGTGGCCGCGCGGAAGGACAGGTCGTGCCAGCGGCCGGTGGTGTGCGAGCGCCCGGACGCGACGTGGCTGCCCTGGAACTCGGCGGGGATCAGTTGGCTCGTCCACCACAGCATCCGCTGCCGCTCGGCCGGGTCGATCACGTCGGAGACCCAGACCCGCTCGGCGCGCTTGAGCACCTCGAGGTCGACGCGGGCGCCGCCGGAACTGCACGACTCGAACTCGACGTCGGGGTGGCGCTCACGCAGCGCGTCGAGCAACCGGTAGAAGGCGAGCGTCTGGGCGTGCACGGCCGCGCGACCCTCCGGCACTGTGCCGGTGTCGACCAGGTCGCGGTTGTGGTCCCACTTGACGTAGTCGATGGCGTTGTCGCGCAGCACGGCGTCCATCTGGGTGAAGACGTGCTGCCAGGCCCCCTCGATGCTCAGGTTGAGCACCTGCTGGAACCGCGACGGCAGCGGCAGCCTGCCCTTCGGCTGCGCGATCCACTCGGGGTGCTCGCGGGCGACGTCGGAGTCCTCGTTGACCATCTCGGGCTCGAACCACAGCCCGAACTCCATCCCGAGTCCGTGCACCTTCTCGATCAGCGGCGTGAGGCCGTCGGGCCACGCGTCGGCCGACACGACCCAGTCGCCGAGGCCTGCCTTGTCGTCGCGTCGGTCGCCGAACCAGCCGTCGTCGAGGACGTAGCGCTCGACGCCAAGCGCCGCTGCGCGCTCCGCCAGGTCGGTGAGCCGGGCGAGGTCGTGATCGAAGTAGACGGCCTCCCACACGTTGAGCGTGACGGGCCGGTCGGTCGCCGGGGCGTGCGGCAGCGAGCGCAGGAAGCGCTGGTAGCGGTGCGCGACGGCGTCGAGTCCCTCGCCATAGGAGTAGTAGAGCCAGGGGCTCTGGTAGCTCTCGCCCTCGGCGAGGCGCGCCTCGCCCGGCAGCAGCAGTTCGCCGCCGGAGAGCACCTGGGTGCCTGCCAGGTCGAGTTCGGCCTGGTGCACGTGGTTGCCGCTCCAGGCGGTGTGCAGCGCCCACACCTCGCCGTCGGCGTAGCCGAAGCCCGGCACCCCGAGATGCATCACGTAGGCGGAGTCGGCGCCGGTGCGACCGTGGCGACCCTCGCGCCGCCGCTGCCCGACGGACATCCGGGTGCGCTGCGGGAAGCGCTCGACACCCCAGCGCCCCGCGAAGTCCAGCATCTCGGCGGCGCGGCCCGGCACGGGGAGGCTGAGAGTCAGTTCGTCGAGTTGGTAGACGCCCTCGCCGGTGTTGGTGAGGGTGCCGCGGGCCGAGACCAGGCCCTGCGCCGTGAGGCCGATCTCGAGGCTCAGCGTCAGGCCCGCCTCGGCGGCGGTCGCCTCGAAGGTGAGCGTCGCGGCGCCTGCCGAGACGGGGCCGTCGACGGGGGCGCCGTCGAGCAGCACCCGGCCGAGGCGGAAGTCGGGGGTCCAGTCGGCGCCGTCGCGCGAGCCGATCAGGCCGGGTCGCATCATGATCCCGTCGCGGGCCTCCAGCAGCACGCCGTAGTTCAGCGAGCCGTCGATCTGGTTGGGAAGGATCGGCAGTCGCTCAGCGGCGGCGAGCGTTTCGAGGTCGGCGGCTTCGGCCTCCCCCAGGTCGCGGCCCCAGTGGAGCACGCGCGGCAGGCGGTCGTCCTGCGTGACGAGGGCGAGGCTGACGCCCGCGGCGGTGAGCAGGTAGGTGGTCATGATGCGGCTCCGTCAGAGGGTGCGTGGCTGGTTGTCGCCGAGTTCGGTCGGTGGAAGGTACGCGCTCGGTTCGTCGATGGCGGTCGAGAGCAGGGGGGTCAACAGCATCTTCGCCTCATAACCGTTGAAGGAGCGCCGGTAGGCGCCCACGTTGTCCCAGCGGCCGACCATAGCCCAGAGCGATGGATCGTCGAGATTGCGAAGCAGGTCGATGCCGAGGCAGCCGGGCCGTGCCGCCCACCAGTCGACGATGGGCCGCGCCATTGCCTCGAATCCGGGGTCGTCGGTGCGAAAACGGCTGATCGCGAGCATGAGGCCGAGACTATCGAAAAGGCCCCCGACGATGGGGCCGCCTTGACTTGACCACCGAGCCTATTGATAATGGTTTTCATCATGACTATTCGAACTGTGCTCGGAGCCGCCGCCGCGGCCACCCTCGTCCTCAGCGCCTGCGGCGCCCCCGCCGCCCAGGATTCCGACTCGCCCCAGGTCATCGCGGCCTTCTACCCGCTCGAATGGGCCTCCAGCCAGGTGCTCGACGGCCACGGCTCCGTGACCAGCCTGACGATGCCCGGTTCCGAGGCGCACGACCTCGAACTCACCCCCAAGCAGATCGCCTCCCTCGCCGACGCCGACCTGGTCGTCTACCTGAAGGGCTTCCAGCCCGCGGTCGACCAGGCGATCGAGCAGTCCGGCGCCGAGAACGTCTTCGACGTCAGCACCGTCGTCGACCTGCAACCGCCCGCCGAGGGCCACACGCACGACCACGCCGACGACGAGGGCCACAGCGAGGACGACGGGCACGACCACGGCGACGAGGAAGGCCACGACCACAGCGAGGACGACGGCCACGACCACGACCACGGCGACTTCGATCCGCACTTCTGGCAGGACCCCGAGCGGATGCAGACCCTGATGACCGCGCTCGGAGACCGCCTCGCGGAGGTCGACCCGACCAACAAGGACGACTTCACCGCCAACGCCGCTGCCGCCGTGACCGAACTGACGAAGCTGGACGACGAGTTCAAGCAGGGCCTCGCGCAGTGCGAGCGCAGCGAGTTCATCACCACGCACGCCGCCTTCAACTACCTCGCCGAGCGCTACGGCCTCACCGAGATCGGCATCTCCGGCATCAACCCCGACGACGAGCCCTCGCCCGCCCGGATCGCCGAGATCCACGCCGAGGCGAAGGCCCACTCCGTCACCACCATCTTCTTCGAGACGCTGACCTCCAACGCGGTCGCCAAGGCCATCGCCGGGGACCTCGGCCTGAAGACCGCGGTGCTCGACCCACTTGAGGGAGTGACGAAGAACTCCCCCGGTCAGGACTACCCTTCGATCATGCGGGCAAATCTCGAAGCACTCCGGAGCGCCAATGGATGTTCCTGACCTGATCAGGGCGCAGGGCGTCTACGTCTCGATCGGCGGCATGCCGATCCTGCGTGACGTCTCGCTCACCGTCGCCGCCGGGGAGGCCGTCGCGCTGCTCGGCGGCAACGGCTCAGGCAAGTCGACGCTGGTGCGCACGCTGCTCGGCATCCTCCCCCACCAGGAGGGCGAGATCACGCTGTTCGACCAGCAGGTGCCCGGCTTCCGGGAGTGGTGGAAGGTCGGCTACGTGCCGCAGCACAGCGTGATCGCCGTGCCGAACGCCACCGTGCGCGAGATCGCCTCCGCCGGCCGGCTCGCGCACCTCAAGCCGTTCCGCTGGCTGACTCGCGCGGACCGCAGGATCGTCGACGACTGCCTGGAACAGGTCGACCTGCTCTCGCGCGCCGACTGGCCGTTCCGCGCCCTGTCCGGCGGCCAGAAGCAGCGCGTGCTGATCGCCCGCGCCCTGACCTCGCGGCCGGAACTGCTCGTGATGGACGAACCGCTCGCCGGCGTCGACCTGCACAGCCAGGCGGGCCTCGCGCAACTGCTCGGCAGGCTGCGCGACGACGGCCTCGGCATGCTTGTCGTGCTGCACGAGCGCGGCCCGATGGCCGAGATCCTCAACCGCAGCGTCACGCTGTGCGACGGCCGCGTCGTCGAGGGCGACCCGATCCTCGGCTCCACGTGCACCGATGAGGAGTCGCACCACGACCCCATCGGACTGACCGACCCGATCGCCGGGAGCCTGACGTGATCGACATCCTCGCCCTTCCCTTCATGCAGCGGGCCCTGATCGCGGCCCTGCTCAGCGGCCTGATCGCCCCCGCGATCGGCACCTTCATCGTCCAGAAGCGGATGTCGCTGCTCGGCGACGGCCTCGGCCACGTCGCGATCATGGGCGTCGGCCTGGCGATGCTGACCGGATGGGCCCCGCTGCCCGTCGCCGTCGTGGTGTGCGTCACCGGCGCCGTGATCGTCGAACTGCTGCGCCAGAACGGCAAGGCCTCCGGCGACCTCGGCCTCGCGATCCTGTTCTACGGAGGCCTCGCCTCCGGCGTCCTGATGGCGGGGATGGCGGGCCAGGGCGCCGGAGGGCTGTCGTCCTACCTGTTCGGCTCGCTGACCTCCGTCAGCCAGGCAGACGTGTGGGTGATCGTCGCGCTCGCCGTCGTGATCCTGGTGTGCACCGTCGGCCTGGCGCCGCGGCTGTTCTCCGTCTCGGTCGACGAGGACTACTCGCGGGTGCTCGGCATCCGGGTCCGCTGGCTGAACCTGCTCGTCGTGGTGCTCGCCGCCGTCACCGTCACGCTGTCGATGCGCACCGTCGGGCTGCTGCTGGTCAGCGCGCTGATGGTGATCCCGGTCGCCACCGCACAGCAGGCCTTCGTCGGCTTCTTCTCCTCCTTCTTCGGGGCCATGGGCATCGGGGTGCTCGCCGCGCTGGGCGGCACCGTCGGCTCGTTCTACCTCGACACCGCAACCGGCGCCACGATCGTCGTGACCGCCATCGCGCTGCTCGGCCTCTCCTGGCTGGTGGGCAAGAGGCTGCGCCGCGAGGAGCGGTTCATCCCGTTCATCGCCGACCACGGCGACCACCCGCACGAGCCTGCCGAGCGCGAGTACACGCGGGCGCCGGCCGCCGTCGGTGGCAGGGAGATCCAGCACGGCGACCACATCGACTACGTGCACGACGGCCACCGGCACGCCTGGCATGGAGATCACTATGACGAGCACTAAACCGGCGGCCACGCGTCAGACGTGGCAGAAGGCCGCGGTCCGGGACCTGCTGCTGGGTGGTGAGGAGTTCCGCACCGCCCAGCAGATCCACGACCAGCTCCGGGAGGGCGGCGCAAAGGTCGGGCTGGCCACCGTCTACCGAGCGCTCCAGGCGATGGCCGAGGCCGACGAGGTCGACGTGCTGCGCACCCCCGACGGCGAGTCGGCCTTCCGGGCCTGCTCGCAGGGTCACCACCACCACCTGGTGTGCCGCTCCTGCGGGTTCTCGATCGAGATCGCCGCTCACGAGGTCGAGGAGTGGGCCTCGAAGGTCGCAAGCGCACACGGGTTCACCGACACGGGCCACGAGTTGGAGATCTTCGGGCTCTGCCAGGAGTGCTCTCAGCGCTCGAAATAGGGCAGCGACCTGAGCGCCCTGTCCAGATGCCAGGTCGCGTAGGCGACCACCATGCCGTCGACCCGCGTCGCCACGTTGCGCTGGGCCGTCATCGCCGCCTCCCAGTCGCCGGCGAGCAGCGCGCCGAGGTGCGTCACGTCGTCACCGTCGAGGGTCGCCGAGCCCGGCGTGCGACACCCGGTGCACACCGCGCCGCCGCCCTGGGGCGAGAACCAGCGGACCTCGCCGTTTCCGCACTCGGCGCACGACGCCGTCGCCACCGCATACCCGGCGATCGCCAGGGCGCGCAGCAGGAACGAATCGACTATCAGGGGTGCTGGCAGTTCGCCCCGCTCCAACGCGAGGATCGCACCGAGCAGCAACCGGTACTGCTGCAGCGACGGCATCCCCTCCTCGGCGATCAGCCGGTCGGTCGTCTCGACGAGCACCTGCGCCGCAGTGAAACGCGAATAGTCGGCCGCGAGCCTGCTGGAGTGCAGCGCCTCCACCTGCGTGACGACCTCAAGCGAGCCGCGGCCCTCCGCGAACTGGATGTCGACGTGCTGGAACGGCTCGAGGCGGCCACCGAACTTGCTGGAGGTGCGGCGCACCCCCTTCGCGACGGCGCGGACCTTGCCGTGGGTGCGCGTCAGCAGCGTGATGATGCGGTCGGCCTCACCGAGTTGGTGGGTCCGCAGCACCACGGCTTCGTCACGGTAGGTGGGCACGACCCCGAGTGTAGGCGGCTAGGCTTCAGGGGTGCCTCAGCCTCGCCGTCGACCCACTCCCCACCCGAGCGGAGCCGTCGCTCCCAAGCTGCCAGCCAAGGCGCTGCCGCAGCACGTCGCCGTCGTGATGGACGGCAACGGTCGCTGGGCGAAGGAGCGGGGCCTCAAGCGCACCGAGGGTCACGCGATGGGCGAGGCGTCGCTGCTCGACGTCATCCACGGCGCGATCGAACTGGGCATCCCCTACCTGTCGGCCTACGCGTTCTCGACGGAGAACTGGAAGCGCTCGCCGGAGGAGGTGCGTTGGCTGATGGGCTTCAACCGCGACGTCATCCACCGCCGCCGCGACGAACTCAACGACCTGGGCGTGCGGATCCGGTGGGCAGGCCGCAGGCCGAGGCTGTGGGGCTCGGTGATCAAGGAACTCGAGGTCGCCGAGGAGATGAGCAAGGACAACGACACGCTGACGCTGCAGTTCTGCGTCAACTACGGCGGCCGCGCCGAGATCGTCGACGCCGCCCGCGAGATCGCCAGGCAGGCGGCAGCGGGAAAGCTTGATCCCGAGCGGCTGACGGAGGCGCGGTTCGCGAAGTTCCTCGACGAACCGGAGATCCCCGATGTCGACCTGTTCGTGCGCTCCTCGGGTGAGCAGCGCACGTCGAACTTCCTGCTGTGGCAGTCGGCCTATGCCGAACTGATCTTCCTGGATCGGCTGTGGCCCGACTTCGACCGCCGCGACCTCTGGGGCGCCGTCGAACAGTACGTGAGCCGCGACCGTCGCTTCGGCTCGGCGTAGGTCCCTGATTTGAGCATGTTTGGTTGCTCGTTGCGATTGGAACGTGCAAAATCCGTCCCACAGCGAACGACTTACCAAACATGCTCAAGCCCTCACCCGACCCGCCCCCGTCCCCGACTCTGACGACAGGCTTTGCCCCCGCTCGGCGTGGGTCTGCCTTGAGCATGTTTGGTTGCTCGTTGCGATTGGAACGTGCAAAAACCGTCCCAGAGCGAACGACTTACCAAACATGCTCAAGGACACGCCCTAGTCGAGCCGGGTGAACTCCAGAGCGCGGACGATCGCGGCGCCCGCGGCGTCGCTGGCCGGGAGGTCGACGTCGGCGACGATGCGCCAGTCGTGGTTGCCCGCCGGGTCGTCGATGATCTGCGTGACCCGCCAGTGGTCCTTACCCTTGTCGATGTCGAGCAGGTGCGGGCCCCGAGCGGCGCCGCCGGTGCCGATGTCGGTGTGCTCGTCCCAGTAGTCGGCCAGGGCGTCATCCCAGGCCTCTGCGTCCATCGCCACCTCCAGCGGCGGGTCCGCCAACCCAGCGGCCGAAGCCTCGAGCTTGCCGAGTTCCTCCCACCTGTCGAGCGCGGCCAGTTCGACGCGGCGGAACATGGCGGTGCGGATCATCGCGGTGAAGGCGCGCTCATTGCCCGTGACCGGGCGCGGCGGCGGGGGCGGCGCGCCCTGGGCGGCCAACTCGGCTGCCGCGGCGACCTTGTCCGGATCGGTGAGCGCCTCCCACTCGTCGAGCAGCGACGAGTCGGTCTGGCGGACCGTCTCCCCCAGCCACTCGACGAGGTCGTCGAAGCTCTCGGTGCGGAAGTCCTCCGGCACGGTGTGGCGCAGCGCCCGGTACGCGTCGGACAGGTAGCGAAGCACCGTTCCCTCGCTGCGCTGCAACTTGTAGAACGAGATCAGTTGCGTGAAGTTCATGGCGCGTTCCCACATGTCGCGCACCACCGACTTGGGCGACAGCGCCGACGGGTCGACCCACGGGTGCGACTGCGCGTAGATGCCGATCGCGTGCTCCAGCAGTTCGGCCAATGGCTTGGGCCAGGTGACCTCCTCGAGCAGTTCCATCCGCTCGTCGTACTCGATGCCGTCGGCCTTCATCTGGGCGACCGCCTCGCCGCGCGCGGCGAACTGCTGCGCGAGCAGCACCTGGAACGGGTCTTCCAGCACGGCCTCCATGACGGAGACGACGTCCAGGTGGTAGGTCGGCGAGTCCTTGTCGAGCAGTTCGAGGGAGGCGACGGCGAACGGCGCGAGGGGCTGGTTGAGCGCGAAGTCGTCCCCGACGGTGTCGGCCATCACGCACCACCCGCCGTGCGAGTCGGGCTCCTTCAGCTTGACCAGCACGCCCGAGGTCAGCAGCCCGCGGGTCAGCGCCAGGGCGCGCCTCTTGAGCGCGCGGCGGCGGTCCGGGGTCTCGTGGCTGGAGTCGATCAGCGCCTTCATCGCCTCGTAACTGTTGCCAGGCCGCTGGGCGACGTTGAGCAGCATGCCGTGGGTGACCTGCATCCGGCTGGTGAGGTTCTCAGGCTCGGCGACGATGATCTTGTCGTAGGCCTCCTCGTTCCAGCCGACAAACCCGTCCGGGGCCTTCTTGCGGACGACCTTCTTGCGCTTCTTCGGGTCGTCGCCCGCCTTGGCGAGGGCCTTCTCGTTCTCGATGACGTGCTCGGGCGCCTGGACGACGACGAAGCCGACGGTGTCGAACCCGGCGCGCCCGGCCCGTCCGGCGATCTGGTGGAACTCGCGGGAGCGCAGCTTCCTGACCCGGTTGCCGTCGTACTTGGAGAGGCCGGTGAACAGCACGGTCCGGATCGGCACGTTGATGCCGACGCCGAGGGTGTCGGTGCCGCAGATCACCTTGAGCAGGCCGGTCTGGGCCAACTGCTCGACGAGGCGCCGGTACTTGGGGAGCATGCCCGCGTGGTGCACGCCGATCCCCCGCCTGACCAGCCCGGAGAGGATCTTGCCGAAGCCGGGGCCAAAGCGGAACGCGCCGATCTCCTCGGCGATCTGGTCGGCGTCGTGGCGGGTGATCAGGTTGACGCTGAGCAGACCCTGCGCGCGCTCGAGCGCCTCGGCCTGCGTGAAGTGGACGATGTAGACCGGCGCCTTCATCTCCTGGATCAGGTCCACGACCTTCTCCTGGATCGGCGTCATCGAGTACTCGAAGACGAGCGGGACGGGCCGCTCCGCGTCGTCGATGAGGCTGGTGGAGCGCCCGGTGCGTTCGCTCAACTGCTCGGCCATGGCGCTGACGTCGCCGAGGGTGGCGCTCATCAGCAGGAACTGCGCCTGCGGCAGTTCGAGCAGCGGCACCTGCCATGCCCAGCCGCGGTCGGGCTCGGAGTAGAAGTGGAACTCGTCGGCGATCACCATGCCGACGTCGGCGCCCTCGCCCTCGCGCAGCGCGATGTTGGCGAGCACCTCCGCCGTGCAGCAGATGATGGGGGCGTCTGAGTTGACGGACGCGTCGCCGGTGACCATGCCGACGTTGTCCGCGCCGAAGACCTGGCACAGCGCGAAGAACTTCTCCGAGACCAGCGCCTTGATGGGCGCGGTGTAGAACGAGACCCGGTCGGTCGCCAGCGCAGCGAAGTGGGCCGCGAGCGCGACCATCGACTTCCCTGAGCCGGTCGGGGTGGCCAGGATCAGGTTGTTGCCGGAGAACAGTTCGATGGAGGCCTCGTCCTGATGCGGGTAGAGGCTGATGCCCTGCTCGATCGCCCACGCCTGGAAGTGGTCGTAGAGGGTGTCCGCGTCACCGGGCACGCGGTCGGTGAGCTTGGGCATGGTGACCACCCTACCCCGCTACGCTTGCCGACCATGGGTACCAAGTGCGCGCTCCTGGCGCTGTCCCCCGCCATCCCCCGCGAGGACATCTCGCGTCACGAGGAGGGCGGTGCGGAGGCCGCTCAGGCCCAGGTGCAGCGGCTGTGGCCCGACGCGTGGCGCTACGCGGAGACCGGAACGCTCGACGACGCGCTGCTCCCGGAGGAGGACGTGCTCTGGGTCGGCACCTGGGGGCCGACCACGCTGATCGCCTACCTGGACGTCGACAGCGCGTTCCAGCAGGCCTCAAGCCGCGACGGCAGGGGCGCGTGGCTGGTGGCCGTGCACAGCGTCGTCGACTTCTGCGGCTACGTGACGCCATCGCACTACAAGGGCCGCAAGGTCGAGGTGACCTTCGACTCGGGGCCCGAAGGCCTGAAGGCCGCGCTGACCGGGCCGCTGCTGCCGTTCGAGGAGCCCTACGCCGCGGGCGAGCACGCCATCGAGGGCTTCCCGTACCACCCGCTGGAGTTGGGCGAGAGCGCGCTGCTGTGGATCCTCGGCACCACCGGCGAGGCGGCACCCGTCGACGAGGTCTCCGCGGCGATCGAGCCCACTGACCCGTGGGACATGCCGATGCACCGCTTCGAGGCCGCCGCGCCCGCCAGGAAGTCCTGGCTCGCGAGACTGCTGGGGCGCTGACTCAGACGTCCGGGCCGATGCGGTGCAGCGTGACCTGGGACTGGTTGAACAGCCTCAGCTTCGGCCCTGTGACACCGAGACCCGAGTCGACGAACAGCGTCGCGTCGCCGTCGACGTAGGCTCCCTTGCTGACCTTCGGGAACCAGTTGCCGCCCGGCTGGTAGATCGCGCCGATCAGCGGCAGCCGGATCTGACCGCCGTGGGTGTGCCCGCAGATGGCGTAGTCGATATGCGAGCGGTCCAACTCGCCGAAGATCTCCGGCGAGTGCGTCAGCACCAGCCGGAACCCCTTGTCGGGCAGGCCCGCTACCGCGGCGTCGATGTCGCCGTTGCCCGAGAAGTAGTCGTCGACGCCGATCAGCGACAGCCGCCCGAAGTCGCCGCTCACCTGGGTGTTCTCGTCGGTCAGGATCGTCACGTCGAAGCGCTCGAGCAGTTCGTGCAGCCTGGCGTGGTCGGCCGACCAGTGGTCGTGGTTGCCGTCGACGTAGTAGCGCGGCGCGTCGATGCCCGAGAGGCCGTCGAGCAGCCGCCTGACCGGGTCGAGGGTGCGGTTGTTGGTGTTGATGAGGTCGCCGGTGATCGCGATCAGGTCGGGATCGGCGCCGCGCACCAACTCGACGATGTCGCGCACCTGAGCCGGCCTCGGGATGTTGTGGAAGTCGGTCAACTGCACCACGCGCAACTCCGAGGCGAGTTCGTCGGTGCGGTGCGACGTGGTGTTGAGGAAGGTGTTGTGGACCTCCCAGTCGGCGCGCACCAGGGTCGCGGCCCCGAGCGCGAACGCGATCACCAGGGTCAGCGCAAGACGCCTGGGCCAGCGCCGCGGCGTGCGTCGCGATCGCGCCTGCTTGGTGGCGGGCCTCCTGGTTGCGACGGAGAAGCCGGCGGTGCGGCCCGGCTTGGTCTGGGACGCCTTGGCCGACGACGTGCGCGTCTTGGAGCCCGACTGCTTGCCGGATTGCGTCGTGCGCGGCTTGGCACCCGACGGCTTCACAGCCGTCTGCTTGACCCCAGACTGCGTCGCCCGCGGCTTGGCGTCAGCCTGCGAGGAGCGCGGCTTGGCCGACGGCTGAGCCGGGCGGGCCTTACCTCCGGGGCGAGGCGCACCGCCAGAGCGCCCCTTGCCAGCCGGTCGAGAAGTCATGCCCCGACCCTATTGCCTGCCGCAGACAGCAGAGACCCGACACGCCCGTCCGAGATCGGAGGAGTGCCGGGTCGATTGCAGCCGTCAGCGGGCGGCGCGGTTCAGCGCGGAGAGGATCGCCTTCATGGAGGCGCTGGTGATCGACGGGTCGATCCCGACGCCCCACAGCACCACCGCGTCGTCGCCCTCACCGATCTCGCACTCGACGTAGGCCGCCGCCTTCGCGTCGCCGCCCGCCTCCAGCGCGTGCTCGGTGTAGTCCAGCACCCGGACGTGGGCTCCCTCGTTTGTCAGCGCGTCGACGAAGGCCGACACGGGGCCGTTGCCCTCGCCCTCGACCTCGACGTCGTGGCGCGTCGGGCCGTCGACCGTCGCGGTGACGTGGAACTGGCCGTTGCTCGACGTGGAGCCAGCGGCCTTCAGCGCCCACGGCTTCTCCGCCAGGTACTCCGACTCGAAGATCTCGTAGATCTGCTGCGAGGTGACCTCGCCGCCCTCCTGGTCGGTGTGGCTCTGCACGACCCGGCTGAACTCGATCTGCAGCCTGCGCGGCAGGTCCATCTTGAACTCGTTCTTCATCAGGTAGGCCATGCCGCCCTTGCCCGACTGCGAGTTCACCCGGATCACTGCCTCGTAGGTGCGACCGACGTCGTGCGGGTCGATCGGCAGGTACGGCGCCTCCCACGGCATCTCACCGACGGTGCTTCCCGCCTCCTCCGCCACCCGCTCCAGGTGCTCCAGGCCCTTCTTGATGGCGTCCTGGTGCGATCCCGAGAAGGCCGTGTAGACCAGGTCGCCCGCGTACGGGTGGCGCGGGTGCACCGGCAGTCCGGTGCAGTACTCGACGGTGCGGCGCACGTGGTCGATGTCCGACAGGTCGATCTGCGGGTCGACGCCCTGCGTGTACAGGTTCAGCGCCAGCGTCACCAGGTCGACGTTGCCGGTGCGCTCGCCGTGGCCGAACAGGCAGCCCTCGACGCGGTCCGCGCCCGCCATCTGGCCCAGTTCCGCGGCGGCGACCGCGGTGCCGCGGTCGTTGTGCGGGTGCAGCGAGACGGCGACGTTGTCGCGGTTGCGCACGTTGCGGATGAAGTACTCGATCTGGTCGGCGTAGGTGTTGGGCGTCGAGCGCTCGACGGTGGC
The DNA here is from genome assembly GCA_027658995.1 of Propionibacteriaceae bacterium AM104-82. Classification (GTDB taxonomy): domain Bacteria; phylum Actinomycetota; class Actinomycetes; order Propionibacteriales; family Propionibacteriaceae; genus Arachnia. The sequence goes on along the minus strand of JAQDQK010000016.1, from coordinate 57,395 downwards.
GGGCAGGTTGAAGATGATCTCGCGGCCCTCGCCGGGCTGCCACACGTCTGCGACCCGGTTGCATACCTCGACGGCGAACTCGGTGGGCGTCTGCGTGAAGATCTCCGGCGAGTACTCGTAGCCGAAGGCGACATCGCGCAGGTGCTTGTCCGCGTACTTCATCACCAGTTCGGTGCCGCGGGTGGCCAGGTCGACGCACTCGGCCTCCGAGATGCGGAACACCACGTTGCGGAACAGTTCGGCGGTCGCGTTGTACATGTGGATGGTTGCGCGGTTGGCGCCGATCAGCGACTCTGCGGTGCGCGAGATCAGGTCCTCGCGGGCCTGCGTCAGCACCGAGATGGTGACGTCCTCGGGGATCTTGTCGCCCTCGATCAGTTGACGCACGAAGTCGAAGTCGGTCTTCGAGGCGGACGGGAAGCCGACCTCGATCTCCTTGTAGCCCATCGAGACCAGCAGTTCGAACATCCGCATCTTGCGGGTCGGCGTCATCGGGTCGATCAGGGCCTGGTTGCCGTCGCGCAGGTCGGTCGACAGCCAGCGGGGGGCGTGCTCGATCCGCTTGGTCGGCCAGGTGCGGTCCGGCACGTCGACGGGGATGAAGGGGGTGTAACGACCCACCGGCATCGGCGTCGGCTGCTGGATCGGCTTGGGCTGGGGGCGGGTGGTGAACTGAGTCATCGGGGTTTCTCCTGGGCTGGGGTTGTTTCGCCAGACACGAAAAGGCACCGCAGCGAGGAGTTCCGGCTCAAGTTATCGAGCCTCGCTGCGGCAGCGGAGGAGGAGGTTCTGCCATGCCACGAGCGTCACCCTAGCAGCACCACGTGACGCTGCCCAGGATCGTGACTCGCCATCTGGACAGCGAAACGGGGGAAGGGACCACTGGGCCCCTCCCCCCGTCATGCTTCCGGCTACTTGACGGAACCGGCCGTCAGGCCGCCGATCAGTCTCTTCTCGATGATCGAGAACAAGATGATCACCGGGACGATGGCGATCAGCGCGACCGTGAACAGGTACTGCCAGTCCTGGATGTAGAGGCCGAGGAAACGGGGCATCGACACCGTCAGGGGTTGCAGGTCGTTGTTCTGGATCAGGATCAGCGCGGCCGCGTACTCGTTCCACGAGTTGACGAAGACGAACACGATCGCCGTCACAATGCCCGGCCACACCAGTGGAAGCGAGATCCTGAACATCGTCTGGATCCGGCCGAGGCCGTCGATCAGTGCCGCCTCGTCGATCTCCTTCGGAACCGACGCGAAGAAGGCCTGCATGATCCAGATCGCGAAGCTCAGGTTGAAGGCCGCGTTGATCAGGATCAGCGCGCCCCACACCGCGTAGCCCTTCCAGCCCTTGAACTCCTGGAACAGGCCGACGGCGAGCACCGTCGGCTGCAGCATCTGGGTGACCAGGACCAGGAGGAGGAAGACCATCCTGCCTGGGAACTTGAACCGTGCCACGTAGTAGGCGGCCGGGGTCGCCACCAGCAGCACCAGCAGGGTCGCCCCGCCCGCGATCACGAAGGTCGACAGCAGCGACGCCGCGGGGTTGACCTCGGAGGACCACACGTTGACGTAGTTCTCGAAGTGCGGCCGCGCCGGGAAGTAGGCGGGCGGGATGTCTGTGACCTCGAGTCGCGACTTCAGCGACGTGACGAACATCAGCGCGTACGGGAACCCGAAGAACACGACGATGGCGAGCGAGCCGATGGCAACGAGCCACGGGTTCGGGCGCTTGTTCAGCACGCTTGTCGAGTGGTGCGCCATGTCAGTCCACCTCCTTGGTCGGCTGGACGACGCTCAGGTAGATCGCGATGATCACCAGGCAGAACAGGAAATTGAGCACCGAGAGCGCCGACGAGACGCCCGGGCCGAGCGACCTCTGGTACTCGAACATCAGCGTCGTGGTGATGTGGCCGGTGTGGTAGCCGGGGGTCTCCTGCAGCAGCCTGAGGATGGGAAGCGAGTTGAACACGTTGATGATGTTGATCAGCGCCGCGGTGGCGATCGCGGGGCGCAGCAGCGGAAGCACGATCTGCCAGTAGCGCTGCACCGAGTTGGCACCGTCGACGTGCGCGGCCTCGAGCACGTCGCCCGGGACGGCCTGGAGACCTGCGAGCACCGTGTAGGTCGTGAACGGCAGCGACACGTACACGGCCACGAACACCGCGATCCAGAACGCGCTGGTGGGGTCCTTCGTCCAGGCCCGCGCGGTCTCGATGATGCCCGTGTCCACGAGCAACCGGTTGAACAGGCCGACGTTCTCCTGCAGTCCGTAGCGGAAGACGGTGGCCGTCATGACCACCGAACACGCCCACGGCAGGATGATGAACAGGCGGAGCAACTTGCGGCCCCGGAACGGCTTGTTCAGGAACTGGGCGAGCAGCAGCGACAGCGCGACGGTGACGATCACGACGACGACCACCCACACGACGGTGTTGAGGATGATCCGGCCGACCGGGACGCCGGGGAACGTCAGGGCTCCCGCGGGGCCGATGTAGTTGTCGAGCCCGACGGGGGCGTCGCCCTTCTGGATGCCCTTGTTGTTGAACTTGAAGAAGGACGTGTAGATCATCAGGAACGTCGGGTAGAGCACGACTCCCGCGATCAGGATCAGCGTCGGCAGCACCCAGGGGAGGGCGACGAGCGTCTCGCGTAACTGAGAGCGCTTCTTGGCGACTGGCGCCTCCTCCGCGTCGGGGAGGATCAGTGTTGTTGACACAGGGTTGGCCTTCCTTCATGAGCCCCCGAAACGGGAGGCGCAGGTCACTGCGCCTCCCGTCACGATGGCTCGGTCGTCAGCTCTGGGCGTCGACCTGGGCCTGGATCTCCTTCAGGAGGGCCGCCGGCTCCTCGGAGCCGACCTTGTAGGCCGAACCCTGCAGGGCTGCCTGGAGGGCGTCCCAGCCGGGATCGCCGACGGGCAGGAACTTCACCATCGACAGGGCATCAAGGAACGCCTTGTCGTTGTCGCTTGCGGCCTCGCTCTTGGCCTTCTCGATCATCGAGGTGGTCACGGGCAGCAACTTGGTGCCCTTGTACCAGCCCTCGTACATCGCGTCGGAGTAGAGCAGGTCGAGGTAGGCGGCGGTGGCCTGCTTGCGCTTGGCGTCCTCGTTGTTGAAGGCGACGATGAAGTCGGTCACGCCGGTGGCGACGCCTTCGCCGCCGTCCTTGTCCGGCACCGGGGCGAGAGCGACCTTGACGCCCTTCGCCTCCGCGTCGGTCACGATCGGCGAGTGCGCGACGAGCATGCCGAGCTTGCCAGCCTGGAACAGGTTGGCGACGTCCTGGCGGTTGTCCTCCAGGTTGGCCTGCGTGAGGCCGTCGGCGTGCATCTTCTTCATCTGCGCGAAGCCGGCCTCGGCCTCTGGCGTGTCGGCCTTGAGCGCGCCGTCGACGACCCAGTTGCCACCGGCACCCCACAGCCACAGCGAGGCCTCGACCTGCGCCTCTTCCTGGCCGAGCGGCATGCCGTAGCCGCGGGTGTCGTTGCCGAGGGCGACGATCTTCTTGGCCGCGTCATCCATCTCGGCCCACGTCTTCGGCGGCGCCGCGATGCCCGCCTTGTCGAACAGGTCGGTGTTGTAGGCCAGCATCCGGGAGCTGGCGATGTCGGGGGCTGCCCACTGCTTGCCGTCGGTTCCCTGGCCGTTCTTCAGCAGCGACGGCTCGATGGCGGCGAGGGTCTCCTTGCTGAGCACCTCGTCGATCGGGTACAGGATGCCGGCGTCTGCCGAGGCCGCGAACGCGTTGTCGTTGAGGATGTCCGGGTAGTCCTTGGCCTGGATGCGCGCCGAGACCTTGTCGGAGAACCCGTCCCAGCCCTCGATCTGCAGTTCGACCTTCACCTTGGGGTAGGTCTTGTTGAACTCTGCGGTGATCTTGTCCCAGTCGGACTTCGACGAGTCGGCGTACGAGGGGGCGAGGATCTTGATGGTGGTCTCGAGCGACGCCGGATCCTCCGATGAGGCTGGCGTGGTGCCGTCACCCTTGTCGCCACCACCTCCACAGGCGGACAGCGCGAACGCGCCGACGAGAGCCACGGCTCCGAACTTGAGGACACGCTTGTTCACGTGTGCTTCCTTTCCTTACAGGTCAAGGCAGCCACAACTGGCTGATGCCGAGATACTAGAAAGGAAGCGACCGGTTTGTGTACATGGACAATCCGGTCGTGACCCAACCGTTATGGTGACCGTTCACGTGCGCAGAACTTCCGCTCATTTGAGCACAGTGGCGCTCTGCGCGGCGGTCAGAATCCCAACCGGTTGAGGTACTTGGCGTCGCGCTGCCACTCCTTCATCACCTTCACGTGAAGGTTCAGATGCACGCGGGTGCCAAGCAGTCGGTTGATCTGCTCGCGGGCGGTGGCGCCGATCTCGCGGAGCCGCTCCCCCTTGTGCCCGATGATGATGCCCTTCTGCGAGTCCCGCTCCACCACGATGGAGGCGTAGATGTCGGTCAGGGGCTTGTCCTCGGGCCGGTCGGGGCGGGGCAGGATCTCGTCGATGGTGACGGCGATCGAGTGCGGCAGTTCGTCGCGGACGCCCTCGAGGGCCGCCTCGCGGATCAGTTCCGCGATCAGGGTCTCTGTCGGCTCGTCGGTGATCTCGCCGTCGGGGTAGTACATCGGGCCCTCGGGCAGCAGCGCGATCAACTGGTCGCGCACCACCTCGACGTTGTCCCCGCTCGTCGCCGAGCACGGGATGACCTGCGCCCACTCGATGCCCAGTTCCTCTGCCACGGCCGCGACGTCGACCAGGTGCGAGAGTTGCCTCTCCTTGCTGACCAGGTCGGTCTTGGTGGCGAGCGCCACGAACAGGGGACGACGCTCCAGCTTCGCGAGTTCACCGATGATGAACTTGTCGCCGGGGCCGATCCGCTGGTCGCACGGTAGGCACACGCCCACCACGTCGACCTCCGCCCACGTCTCGAAGACGAGGTCGTTGAGCCGCTGGCCGAGCAGCGTGCGGGGGCGGTGCAGGCCTGGCGTGTCGATCAGGATCAACTGGCCGTCGGGCTCCGTGACGATGCCGCGCACGACGTGGCGGGTGGTCTGCGGCTTGGAGGACGCGATCGCGATCTTCTGGCCGACCAGCGCGTTGGTGAGCGTCGACTTGCCCGCGTTGGGTCGCCCCACGAAGCAGGCGAAGCCGGAATGGAAATCTTTGTCAGTCATCGTCATCATCGCCTTCGTGGTCGGCCTCTTGTGCAAGTTCCTCGTCGGAGAGCTGGCGGACGAGCACCGTGCCGATCTGGTGCCGGCGCCCGATTGCCCGATCGGCGATCAGCTCGATGTTACCGACGATGGTGCGGGAACCGGGGATGGGTACGAGATTGAGCTGCTTTGCCATCAGCCCGCCGACGGTCTCGACGTCGTCGTCGTCGAGGTCGAGGTCGAACAGCGCGCCCAACTCGTCGAGCGGCAGCCTCGACGACACCCGGTAGCGGCCCTCTCCGAGGTCGGCGACCGCGGGGGCGTCCTGGTCGTACTCGTCGACGATCTCGCCGACGATCTCCTCGAGGATGTCCTCGATGGTGGCGAGCCCCGCGGTGCCACCGAACTCGTCGACGACCATCACCAGGTGCGAATGGCTCAGCTGCATGTCATGTAACAATTCGCTGACCGGCTTGGAGTCGGGGCAGAACGCCGCCGGGCGCATCAGCGAGGCGACGGTCTCGCGGCGCTCCGCGTCGGGGTAGTCGTAGATCCGCTTCGTGACGTCCTTGAGGTAGATGACGCCGAGCACGTCGTCGAGGTCCTCCCCCACGACCGGGATCCGCGAGAACCCGGACCTGAGCGCCAGCGACAGCAGTTGCCGCAGGGTGCGGTCCTTGGGGATGTAGACCATGTCGGTGCGCGGGACCATCACCTCCTTGACGATGGTGTCGCCCAACTCGAAGACCGAGTGGATCATCTTCGACTCGCCGGCCTCGATGAGTTCGTTGGCCTCCGCCATGTCGACCAGGTCGCGCAGTTCGGCCTCGGTCGCGAACGGCCCGTCCGTGTAGCCGCGGCCGGGCGTCAGCGCGTTGCCGATCAGGATCATCAACTGCGCGATCGGGCCGAAGACGGTGGTCAGGGCGCTGATCAGCGGGCCGAAGAACGTCAGCGTCCTCTCGGGGTTCTGCCTGCCGAGGGTGCGCGGCGCGACCCCCCACAGGATGAACGACACGACGAGCATGATGGCGATGGTGACGAGCGCGCGGGTCCAGTCGGCCCGGAACTGCGTGAACATCACGATGGAGGCCACCACGATCGACGTCGTCTCCAACGCCATCCGGGTGAACATGACGGCGTTGATGGATGGCGCGGGGTCCTGGGCGATCAACCGGACGCGCTCGGCGCCCCGCTCCCCCTGTTCGACCATGCGCTCGGCGCGGGATTTGGTGATGACGCTGAGGGCCGTCTCGACGGCCGCCATCAGAGATGCTCCGACGGCGCACAGCAGCGCGATGCCAAGCTCAATCCACTCGGACTGGGACACGGGGCGTGATCAACTCGCTCTACTCGATGACAGGTGGCGGCGAAATTCTACCGCAGCGCGCGCGGACGCAGGAGTCTCCACAACGCACCCACGGCGAGCAACAGGACCCCGCCGAGCACCGAGGTCCACGGCAGGGTCGCGGCGAGCACCACGCACAGCACGGCGCCAGCGACCTGCATGGGCCTCGGGTAGCGGCGGTGGTGCCCGTCCTGGGTGTAGGCCGCCAGGTTGGCGACGAGGTAGTACAGCAGCACCGCGAACGACGAGAAGCCGATGGCGCCGCGCAGGTCGGCGACAAGCAGCACCCCGGTCAGCACCGCGCCGAGCACGATCTCGATGCGGTGCGGCACCTTGGTGCGGGGATGGGTGACGGCGAACCAGCGGGGCAGGTCGCCCTCCCTCGACATCGCGAGCCAGGTGCGGCCGATGCCGGTGGTCAGGCCAAGCAGGGCTCCAGCGATCGCGGCGGAGGCGCCGACGGTCAGCACGATCCGGGCGACCGGATGACCAGCAGTCAGTGCGGTCAGCGGCGCGGCCTGCTGCGCGAGCAGATCCGGGCCGAGCAGGTACAGCAGGCTGACGGCGACTACGGCGTAGATGGCAAGCACCAGCACGAGCGCCCCCAGGATCGCCCGCGGGATGGTGCGCGCCGGGTCACGGACCTCCTCGCCCATCGTCGCGATCCTGGCGTAGCCGGCGAACGCGAAGAACAGCAGGCCCGCGGCCTGCAGCGTCCCGTACACGCCGCCCATGGTGCCGGGAGCCCACCCGAACGAGGCCGTCGGCCCGTCCGACCAGCCGACGGCGAGCGCGGTGGCGAGGCCGACGAGCGCCGCGAACGCGAGGATCCGTGCGACGAGCGCGGTGCGGGTCACGCCGAGGCAGTTGATGCCCACCAGCACCCATACGATGCCGATCGCGACCGGCCGCTGCCATGCCTCAGGCACCACATAGGCCGAGAACGCCATCGCCATCGCCGCGCACGAGGCGGTCTTGCCGACGACGAAACTCCAACCCGCGAGGTAGCCGGGCCACGGCCCGAGCCGCTCGCGGCCGTAGACGTAGGTGCCGCCGGCGGACGGGTACTGGGCGGCGAGTTGGGCCGAACTGGACGCGTTGCACCAGGCGACGACGCCCGCGATGACGAGGGCGACAAGCAGCAGCGAACCCGCGGCGGAGGTGGCTGGACCCCACACGACGAACACCCCGGCGCCCACCATGGAGGCAACGCCGATGGCGATGGCGTCGCCGAGGCCGAGACTGCGGTTCAGCGACGAGTCGGTCATCTCAGGAGGTACCCGTGCGGGCAAGTTCCCAGCCGGCGATGATCCGGTCGTTCAGAGCGAACATGACCGCCTTCTCCTCCGGCTCCGCGTGGTCGTGGCCGAGCAGGTGGAGCAGCCCGTGGATCAGCAGGTACTCGATCTCGGCGTCGGGCTCCCGCCCGTTCTCCGCGGCCTGCTGGCTGGTGATCTGCGGGCAGATCACGATGTCGCCGAGCAGGCCCAGCGGCGGCTCCTCGTCGTCGGCAGGCGCGCGGAGTTCGTCCATCGGGAAGCTCATCACGTCGGTCGGGCCGGGAAGGTCCATGAAGCGCTCGTGGTACTGCGTCATGGTGTCCTCGTCGACGAGCACGATCGACAGGTCGGCCTGGGGGTGGATGCGCAACTGGTCCAGCGCGTAGCGCGAGAGGGCCACGAGCCCCAGCTCGTCTGCCGCGACGCCGGACTCGTTGTTGATGTCGATCACTTAGGGGCTCTCCGGTCCTTGTTCAGGCTCTCGAACTGGTCGTACGCCGCAACGATACGGCCAACCAGCTTGTGCCGCACCACATCCCGGGCGGTGAGCGTGCAGAACGCGATGTCGTCGATGCCGTCGAGGACCTGCTGCACCCCGCGCAGGCCGCTCTTGACGCCGCCCGGCAGGTCGATCTGGGTCACGTCGCCGGTCACCACGACCTTCGACCCGAAGCCGAGCCGGGTCAGGAACATCTTCATCTGCTCCATCGAGGTGTTCTGCGCCTCGTCGAGGATGATGAACGCGTCGTTGAGGGTGCGGCCACGCATGTAGGCGAGCGGCGCGACCTCGACGGTGCCGGAGGTCAGCAGCTTCGGGACGGAGTCGGCGTCGACCATGTCGTGCAGCGCGTCGTACAGGGGCCTCAGATACGGGTCGATCTTGTCGTTGAGCGTGCCGGGCAGGAAGCCGAGCCGCTCACCCGCCTCGATGGCGGGACGGGTCAGGATGATCCGGCTGACCTCCTTGGCCTGCAGCGCCTGCACGGCCTTCGCCATCGCGAGGTAGGTCTTGCCTGTGCCTGCGGGGCCGATGCCGAACACGACGGTGTGCCTGTCGATCGCGTCGACGTAGCGCTTCTGGTTCAGCGTCTTGGGCCGGACGGTGCGACCGCGGGAGGAGACGATGTTCTGCGTCAGGATCTCGGAGGCGCTTGAGGCTGGGTCGTCGCTCATCTGGATGACGCGCTCGACGGTCTCGCCCGTGAGGCCCTGGCCGGTGCGCAGGATGGTGATGAGTTCGGTGAGCACCTCGGCGGCCTTCGCGACGTCGGCGGCCTCACCTGACAAGGTGATGTGCCCGCCCCTGACGTGCAGGTCGGCGTCGAGGTGGTCTTCGAGGATGCGGAGGAAGTCGTCGCGGGGGCCGAGCAGGTTGATCATGTCGATCGAAGTGGGCACCGCGACGGTGCGGCTTGCGGGCTGCTGGTCCAACGAATGGCTGGTCAGGGCGGGGTCCTTGGTGGTCGGTGGCCGCAGGGTCGCGGCCGTGAACCCCGACAGTCTACTGCTGCTCAGGAGCCACCCGAAGGCTCAGTCCTCGAGGATGGCGTCGTCGTCCTCGTCGTCGGAGATGATGTGCATCGCGGCCTCCTCGGCGCTCGCGGCGCCGCCGCTGATGCCGACATCGACCCCGAGGGTGTCCTCGCGTCCACTGCCCTGCACCGACATCAGCCGCCCGGCACGCTCGGTGCCGACCTGGCGGGTCTCGCCGTGCGGGTTCCAGTTGGCCTGCGAGTCCTTGGGTTCGGGCTCCTCCTGCTTGACGCGCATCTCGATGGTCTCGCCCTGCCTCATCTCGGCAGGGGTGTTCCCGTAGCCCTGGGCGACCGACCAGCCGTCAGGGGCGATGTAGCCCTCGTCCAGGACATCCTTGACTCCTCGGTTGATCAGGGAGTCGCCCGGCTGCAGCTGGTCGAGCTGCTCCGAGTCCTCCGGTACAACCTCATTCTCCAGTTCGTCCATGACCAAATCTTGCCACCGCCCGCTCACCGGGGCGGGAACAACGCGCAGGTCGCCCAGGTGCGGGCACCGTAGACTGCCCCGGTGCCTCCAGTTCCAGACGAGCAGCAGCAGCCGCGCTTCGCCACCCGCCCCGCGGGTGTCTACGACGTCGTCGTCGCGCTGTTCTGCGCCCTGCTGCTGATCTCGAACGTGGCGGCGGTCAAACTGATCCAGTTCGGCCCGGACGTCGACCTGCTCGGCTTCCCGCTGCTTCCGATCATCACCGACGGCGGGGCGCTGCTGTTCCCGCTGACCTACGTGCTGGGCGATGTGCTCGCCGAGGTGTACGGCTGGGCGGGTGCCAGGAGGGCCATCGCGATCGGGTTCGCCACCTCGGTGGTCGCCTCGCTGACGTTCCTGCTCGTCGGCGCCGCGCCGCCCGCCGCCGACTGGGGCAACCAGGACGCCTTCGTGGCGATCCTTGGCTTCGTGCCGCGGATCGTGCTCGCCTCGCTGCTCGGCTACGCCGTCGGGCAACTGCTCAACGCCTGGGTGCTGGTGCGACTCAAGCGCCGCACCCGCGAGGGCTCGCTGTGGGCGCGGCTGCTCGGCTCGACTGTGGTCGGCGAGGCGGCAGACACCACCATCTTCTGCATCGTCGCGTTCGCGGGCATCATCACCGGCGGCACGCTGGTCAACTACATCCTGGTCGGCTACCTGTACAAGGTCGCCATCGAGGCGCTGTTCCTGCCCATCACGTACCAGGTGATCAAGCACGTCAAGCGCCGCGAGCCGAGCTACGCCGGGTCGGTGGAGTAGAACCTGCCGAGGAACTCGTCGCGGTAGGCGTAGAAGTCCCCCGCCTTCATGGCGTCCCGGATCGCGTCGACGAGCCTTACGGTGAAGCGCTCGTTGTGGACGGTCGCCAGCGTCGAGGCAAGCATCTCCTTCGCCTTGAACAGGTGGTGCAGGTAGGCCCGCGTGTAGTGCTGGCACGTGTAGCAGTCGCAGCCCTCCTCCAGCGGGATGAAGGAGCGCCGGTGCCGGGCGGTGTTGACGTTGTAGCGACCGTCGGCGGTGTAGATGGCGGCGTTGCGGGCCACCCGTGACGGGTTGACGCAGTCGAAGGTGTCGGCGCCCATCTCGATGGCCGCGAAGAAGTCGTCGGGCTCCGAGATGCCGAGCAGGTGCCGGGGCTTGGCCTCGGGCAGTTCCTCGACCATCCAGCCGATGATGGTGCCGAGGTTCTCCTTCTCGAGCGCGCCGCCGAGGCCGAAGCCGTCGAAGGACTGCCCGTCCACCTCCAGGTCCGCGAGGCCGCGGGCCGCCGAGCGGCGCAGGTCCTCGTACTGGGCACCCTGGATGACGCCGAACAGCGCCTGGTACGGCTTGTCGGCACGCTGCCTGGTGAGCTGGGCGTGCGCGGCGAGGCAGCGCTCTGCCCAGCGGTGAGTCCGCTCGACCGAGGACTCCTGGTAGCCGCGGGTGTTCATCAGCGTGGTCAACTCGTCGAAGGCGAACATGATGTCGGCGCCCAGTTCGTGCTGGATCCGCATCGAGACCTCGGGGGTGAAGCGGTGCCGGGTGCCGTCCAGGTGCGACTTGAACGTGACTCCGTCCTCGTCGACGTGGGCCATCCTGGTCTTGCCCTCGGCGATCACGTCGTCGTTCTGCAGGCCTGCGGTGTCCATCGCGAGGACCTTCTTGAACCCGGCGCCGAGGCTCATCACCTGGAAGCCACCGGAGTCGGTGAAGGTGGGGCCGGGCCAGTTCATGAACGCGCCGAGCCCGCCCGCCTCGTCGATCAGGTCGGAGCCGGGCTGCAGGTACAGGTGGTAGGCGTTGGCCAGCACCGCCTGCGCGCCGAGGTCGGCGACGGTCTCGGGAAGCACCGCCTTGACGGTGGCCTTGGTGCCGACGACCACGAACGCGGGCGTCTCGATGTCGCCGTGCGGGGTGTGGATGACGCCCGCCCGTCCTGGGGCGTCATCCAGCCGGTGCGTGACGTCGAAGGAGAAGCTCACGAGCGCCTCGCGAGCACGTCGAGTTGGCCGAGCGCGACCGCGGCGGCCGTCGAGGTGCGCAGCACGCCGTCGCTGATGCTGACGGCGCGGGCCCCCGCCTCGAGGAAGCGGTCGAGTTCGTCGGGGGCGATGCCGCCCTCGGGGCCGACGATCAGCAGCCCTGTCCCCTCGGACGGGAGGTCGATGTCGGCGATGTGGTCCACGGCGTCCTCGTGCAGGACGAGCGCGACGTCGGCCTGCGCGATCGCCTCGGCCACGTCCGCCGTGGTGGCGAAGACGACCTCGGGGACCAGGAAGCGGCGCGCCTGCTTGGTGGCCTCGCGACTGGTGGCGCGCCACTTCTCGAGCGACTTGTCGCCGCGCTCCCCCTGCCAGCGCACGATGCTGCGGGCGGCCTGCCAGGCGAGGATCCGGCGGGCGCCGAGTTCGGTGGCGGTCTGCACCGCGAGGTCGCTGCGGTCGCCCTTGGCGAGCGCCTGCGCGACGCCCCACGTCAGGGCGGGCTCGTCGGGGTGGAGCACCTCGACGACGCGGACGGTGAGTTCGCGGCGCCCGGTCTCCTCGACGACGGCGCTGACGGCGGACCCGTGGCCGTCGGCGACCAGCACCGTCTCCCCCACCTCGATGCGCTTGACGGCGACCGCGTGGTGGGCCTCGTCGCCGGTGATGGTGATCAGCGCATCGGGGGCGACGTCCCCGAAATCGGCGAGGAAGAGGGCACTCGTCACGAGAACCACTCGGAGATCTTGCCGAAGACTCCCTTGTGGCCCTTGGCCGCGATGGCCTCGGCGCGGGTCTCGTCGCGCTCCTCCGCGAGTTGGCGCAGCAGTTCGCGCTGCTTGTCGTCGAGCTTTGTCGGGGTCTGCACCAGCAGCGTGACGCCCAGGTCGCCCCGGCCGCCGCCGCGCAGTCGCGGCACGCCCTTGCCCTTGAGCGCGATCCGGGTGCCCGACTGGGTGCCTGCCGGCACCTCGACGGCGACGCTGCGGTCCTCCACCGGGGAGTCGGGCCATTCGGCCTCAAGAGTCGCGACGTCGACGGTGGTGCCGAGCGCGGCCGCCGTCATGGGGAGCTTGACGACCATCTCGAGGTTGTCGCCGTCGCGGCGGAACGTGTCGTGCTCGTCGACGACCAGTTCGACGTACAGGTCGCCTGCCGGGCCGCCGCCGGGGCCGACCTCGCCCTGCGCCTCGAGGTGGATCCGGATGCCGGTCGAGACGCCCGCGGGCACCTTGACCTGCAGCGTGCGGGTGGTGCGGACGCGTCCCTCGCCGGAGCACTCGGTGCACGGGTTGGGGATGATGGTGCCGTAGCCGCGGCAGGTCGGGCAGGCCTGCGTGGTGCGGACGTCACCGAAGAAGCTGCGCTGGATCTGCGAGACCTCACCGGAGCCGTCACAGGTGCCGCAGTTGACGGGCTCGGAGCCGGGCTCGCCGCCCTTGCCTGCACACTTCGGGCAGACCACCGCGGTCTGCACCTTGACTGGCTTTGTGGCGCCGAAGACGGCCTCGAACAGCTCAAGCCGGAGTCGCACGAGCGCGTCCTGGCCCTGGCGCACGCGCGAGCGGGGCCCGCGGGAGGAGGCGGTGCCGAACATCGCGTCGACCAGGTTGGTGAAGTCGAAGCCACCGGGAAAGCCGCCGCCGAAGCCGGAGAACCCGGCGCCGCCCTGCGACATCGGGTCGCCGCCGCGGTCGAACACGGCTCGCTTGTTGGGGTCGCTCAGCACCTCGTAGGCCTCGCTGAGTTCCTTGAACTTCTCTGCCGCCTCGGCGTCGTCGGGTGCGACGTCGGGGTGCACCTTCATGGCGCGGCGACGGTAGGCCTTCTTGATGGCCTCGGGGGTAGCGTCGCGCTCCACGCCGAGGATGTCGTAGTAGTCCTTGCTCATATCTGTGTTGGTCTTCAGCCTTCGTTGAGGAATCTGCTCACATAGCGCGCCACGGCACGGACCGCGGCGATGGTTGAGGGGTAGTCCATCCGGGTGGGGCCGACGATGCCGAGGCTCGCCTGCAGGTCGGAACCGTAGCCGGTGGCGATGAGGCTCGTCGAGTGGAAGCCCTGGGTGGTGTTCTCCTGCCCGATCCGGACCGTCACGTCGTCGCCCGCCGCCTCGCCGAGCAGACGCATCAGGATGACCTGCTCTTCAAGGGCCTCCAGCAGCGGCCGGAGGTTCTGCTCGAACTCGGCGCCTGCAAGGTTGGGCACGCCCGCGACGAGGACCTGGGTGGCGGGCTTCGCGGCGATCGCCTCGAGCACCGCCGCGACCGTGGGGGCCGCGATCGCGCGGTCTGCTGGGGCGACGCCCTCCAGGAAGCCGGCGAGCGCTGAGGCGGCGTCGACCGTCGACTTGCCGACCACGGCCGCGGCCAGCATCAACCGCAGCGAGCCGAGTTGCGGCTCGGCGAGCACGGGGCCGTCGATGGTGGTCTGGTCGACGCGACCAGACGACGAGACGACGATGACGAGGAGTCGCTCGCTGCTCAGCGGCACAAGGTCGAGGTGGCGGATCTCGTCGCGCTGCACCACGGGGTACTGCACGATGGCGACCTGCCTGGTGAGCTGTGCGAGCAGCCGGACGGTGCGACCGATCAGGTCGTCGATGTCGGCGGTGCCGTTCATGAAACTGGTGATCGCGACCCGCTCGGCCGTCGACAGCGGCTTGATCTGGGCGAGCCGGTCGACGAAGAGCCGGTAGCCCTTGTCGGTGGGGATGCGTCCGGCGCTGGTGTGGGGCTGCGTGATGTAGCCCTCCTCCTCCAGCGCCGCCATGTCGTTGCGCACTGTGGCCGCGGAGACCTTCAACTGGTGGCGCTCCACCAGGGCCTTGGAGCCGACCGGCTCCCTGCTTGCGACGTAGTCGGTGACGATCGCCTTGAGCACGTTGAGCTTGCGGTCGTCGAGCATGGTCATCACCTCCTGGATCTGCGGCTGGCACTCGCGCATGCCGAGTGCCAGTGTAGCTCCCTCTACGATGGAGACATGACGCCTGTTTGGACCCCTGTCACCGATCGAGTCTTCGTCACCACCGTCGAGCCGCACGCGGTCAACGTCGGCCTGATCGTCGGAGACAGCGCCGCGATGCTGGTCGACTCGGGCAACACCGCCGAGCAGGGCGCCGAGCTGCTGGCCTCCGCGAACGAGCGCGCGGGGGTTCCGGTGACGCACGTGATCGTCACGCACGATCACGGCGACCACAGCGGCGGCGTGGCGGGCATGGAGGGCGTCACGAGCATCGCGCACGAGAACCTGAAGGCGTTCGAGCCGACCCGCGGCTTCTCGATGGCGGTCGCCGTCGACCTGGGCGACCAGCGCGTCGAGATGGTCAACTTCGGCGACGCGCACACCCGCAGCGACGTGATCGTCTTCGTGCCGGGCGAGCGCGTCATCTTCGCGGGCGACCTGCTGGAGCAGGGCGGCGACCCGCAGGTCGACGAGACGACCTCGCTCAGCAACTGGCCGACCGTCCTCGACGGCGTGCTCGGGGCAAGCCAGGACGAGACCCGGTTCGTGCCCGGTCACGGCACCGTTGTCGACCGCGACTTCGCCTTCATCCAGCGCGCCGAGATCGCGATGCTCTACAGCCAGACCGAGATGATGATCCAGCAGGGCACCAGGCTCGAGGACGCGGCCACCGCGACCGAATGGCCGTTCACGGCCGAGACGCTCGCGGTGGCCCTTCCGAAGGCCTACGCCGAGCTCGCCGCAAAGGGCATCGAGCCGAAGCGTCAGTTGCCGATCCTGGGGCTCTGAGTCACGCCTCCAGCGTCAGCTCCGCGACGACGTAGCTGGTCGCGGGCATCCGCAGCCTCAGCACGCCGCCGTCGAGGCTCGCGCCGTCGAACGCGGTGACGGAGACCTCCTCGTCGTGCAGGTCGGAGGCGGTCAGAAGGCGGGCTCCGTCGAGGCCGACCGAGCCGCCGCGCAGTTCCAGGTCGACGTCCTGAGGCTCGAGCGCCAGGTTGGTCGCGGAGACAAGCACCCGGCCGTCCTTGACGGTGACCGAGGCGTGCAGCAGCGGCAGGTCGACGTCGGGGCGCGGACCCTCCTGCGGCACGGACCGGGTCGGGCGCGAGTTCCACTGCACGGGCAGCAGGTTGCCGTCGCCGTGGCCCTGGTTCATCTCGAAGACGTGCCAGGTCGGGGTGCGGGTCAGCGTCGCGCCGTCGGTGACGAGCACCGCCTGCAGCACGTTGACGGCCTGGGCCAGGTTGGCCATCTCGACCCGCTCGGCGTGCGCGTGGAAGATGTCGAGCGTGACGCTCGCCACCAGCGCGTCGCGCAGGGTCTGGCGCTGCACCAGGAAGCCAGGGTTGCTGCCCGGCTCCGGCTCCCACCAGGTGCCCCACTCGTCGACGATCAGGCCGATCCTGCGCGTCGGGTCGTAGACGTCCATGATCGTGGAGTGCCGGGCGATCAGTTCGTCCATCCGCCAGGCGTTGGCCATCGTGGAGAAGTAGTCGTCGGTGTCGAAGTCGGTCGCCGAGCCCTTCTCCTCCCAGCTCTTCCCGAAGGTGTAGTGGTGCAGGCTGAGGCCCTGGAAGTGGTCGGCGGGGCGGCAGCCGCAGCCGAGGTCGCCGACGGTCGACATCAGTGCCTGGGTCCAGGCGTAGTCGTCGACGTTGGCGCCGCAGGCGATCCGGTACAGCCGGTTGTCTCCATGGTCGCGGCAGTAGGTGCCGTACTGGCGGGCCAGGTCGGCGTAGTGCTCGGGGCGCATGTTTCCTCCGCAGCCCCAAGACTCGTTGCCCACGCCCCAGAACTTCACGGTCCACGGCTCGTCGCGGCCGTTGGAGCGCCGCAGGCGCGCCATCGGGGAATCGTCGCCGCGGGTGAGGTACTCGACCCACTGGCTCATCTCCTGCACGGTGCCGGAGCCGACGTTGCCGCAGATGTAGGGTTCGGTCTCCAGCAGGTCGATCAGGTGCATGAACTCGTGGGTTCCGAAGCTGTTGTCCTCGACGACGTCGCCCCACAGCGAGTTGACGACGGTGGGCCGGTCGGTGCCGATCCCGTCGCGCCAGTGGTAGTCGTCGGCGAAGCAGCCGCCCGGCCAGCGCAGGTTCGGGATTCCGATCTCCTTGAGGGCCTCGACGACGTCGAGCCGGATGCCCTTGTCGTTGGGGATCTCGGAGTCGGCGCCGACGAAGATGCCCTCGTAGATGCAGTGCCCGAGGTGTTCGGCGAAGTGCCCGTGCTGGTGTCGCGAGACGAGCGGGCCGGGCAGGTCGAGGTTGACGATTGCCTTGGTCATGGATGGTCCCTTCACGAGATGGCGAGGATGGTGGCGCCGTGCGGGTCGAGCGGGAAGCTCAACCACCCGTCGGCAGCGGTCTGGGTGGCGCCGCTCCACAGGTCGAGGACCCGCCGAGGCTCTGTGACGCCGAGGTCGTCGCGGTGCAACCGCACGGTGGTGGGCTCGTCGCCGAGCCAGAACACGGCCCGCACCTGGGCGCCGTCGAGTTCGGCGGCCCACACCACGAGCGACTGGTCGCGGATGATCTCGCGGTTGTGGCTCGAGCGCTGCTGGACGGCGAGCACGTCGTCGTTGGTGAGCAGGTCGACGGTGCGGGGGTCGGAGTCGGGCAGGTGGCCGCCGAACATCATGGGCGAGCGGGCGATCGCCCACAGCGTCAACATGGTGCGCTGCTCGGCGAGGCTCAGCCGGGAGTCGCGCTCGGTGCCGACGTGCGCGCGGATCCCGAGCCGGCCGAGCGGCAGCATGTCGAGGTCGGCGTAGCCGGCGGCGGACTGGTGCGGGGCCCAGCGGGCGGCGCGCTGGAACTGCTCCAGCAGCCCGGGCCAGGTGTCCCACAGGTCGTCGGAGACGCGCCACATGGTGGCGACGCCGCGCAGGAAGTCGAGTTGCTCGAGGGAGAGTTCGCGGCCCGGGGAAAGGCTGAGCGCGATGTCTCGCCCGCTCCGGTCGATCGCGGCGGCGATCAGCGCGATCTCGGCGCGCTGCACCGGCGGGTACAGCACGTCGTCGAGTTTGATGAAGTCGACGCCCCAGCCGGCCAGTTGCCCGATCAGCGCGTCATACCAGTGCGCGGCGCCCGGGTGCGTCGCGTCGACGCCGTCGTTGTCCGGGTTCCAGGGGCAGCGGTTGCCCCGGTCGGCGATCTCCGCGGCGGTGTAGGGGCTGTCGGCGATCGGCAGGTCGGCCTCGACGGCGGGGCGCGGGATGCCGCGCATCAGGTGCACGCCGAACCTCAGCCCGAGCGCGTGGACCGCGTCGGCGAGCGGCGCGAACCCCTTACCGTCGGCGGCGCTCGGGAAGCGGCCGACGGCGGGCTGCGGCCTGCCGTAGGCGTCGAGGACGGCCTCCGAGACGGCGGCGTAGTCGTGGGTTCCCGGCGTCGGCTCGTACCACTGGATGTCGACGACGACGGTGTCCCAGCCGTGCGGCAGCAGGCGCTGCGCCATGAAGGAGGCGTTCTCCAGCACCTCGGCCTCGGTCACGGAGCCACCGAAGCAGTCCCAGGAGTTCCAGCCGAGCGGGGGTGAGGACGCCATCTCAGAGGTCCACGGTCGGCAGCCAGACGCGCATGGCGACGCGGCCGCGCCTGCCCCATTCGCGGTACGGGATCAGCGTCACGGGGGTGGCCTCGACCTCGCCGGTCGGGTCACCGTAGCGGCGGTACAGCGCGTTGCTCGTTGGGAGCACCGCCCCGCTTCCCGTGGCTCCGGTCGGGTCGCCGGTCAAGGGCCGGTTCGGGTCGATGGCGAGCGCGTCGACCTCGGGGTTGTCGT
Organism: Propionibacteriaceae bacterium AM104-82; assembly: GCA_027658995.1. Classification (GTDB taxonomy): domain Bacteria; phylum Actinomycetota; class Actinomycetes; order Propionibacteriales; family Propionibacteriaceae; genus Arachnia. The sequence goes on along the minus strand of JAQDQK010000016.1, from coordinate 38,895 downwards.
GCGCCTCGGCGCACAGCACGGTCGGGCCGGCCTGGATCGCCACGGCGCCGCGCACGGCGTCGACGCGCGCGTCGGCGACCATCGCCGTCGGGCTGACGTCGAGCGTGATGGTGCTGGGGGCCGCGGTGTCGAGGCTCAGCCAGCCGTGCTCGACGGCGGCGGGTGCGCCGTCGACCTGCGGGGACGTCGCCCATTCGGGGATGCGGACCCGCAGACCCTTGCCGGGCAGGAAGTCGGCCTCCGGGGTGACGGTGAGGCTGCCCGCCTCGAGGTCCCCCGTGATCACGACTCGTCCGGTGCCGACCTCAGCGGGCAGCGCGAGGGTCGCGGCGGCGGGCAGCGCGATGGCGAGGCCCTCGTCGTCGGCGAAGGCGAGGTAGGCGGCCAGGCTCGCCCGCAGCCGTGCCACGTTGGGCGGACAGCAGGCGCAGGAGAACCAGGGTTGGCGGCCGGAGTTGTACTCGACGACGCGCCCGCCGGTGCGCACCTGGAGCGGGTTGGCGTAGGTGAACGCCTTGCCGTCCTCGGAGACGGCGGCGGGGATGGCGTTGTAGAGGACCCGCTCCATGGCCTGCGCGTAGCGGGCCTCGCCGGTGGCGAGGAGCAGTCGCCACGACAGGTGCAGGTCGGCGATCGCGGCGCAGGTCTCGGCGTAGGAGCGCTCGGAGGCCAGTTCGTGGTCGTCGCCGAAGGACTCGTCCTGGAAGTGCGATCCCATGCCGCCGGTGATGAACATCCGGCGTCCGTGGGCGCTGTCCCAGCGCCGCTGCACCGCCTCCAGCAGGTCGGCGTCTCCGGTCTCGACGGCGACGTCGACGCAGCCCGCGTCGAGGTACAACTGGCGCACCGCGTGCCCGGTGGCGTCCTCGGCGTCGCGGACGGGCGCGTGGTCCTGGAAGTAGGCAGGGCCGAACGGCAACGTGTGTTGCACGGGGTTGCCGCGCCGCTCCACGAATCCCTTCGCGGACGTCAGGTAGCCGGGCTCCCCCGTCTCGCGGTACAACTCGACCAGCGCGGTCTCGATCTCGGGGTGCCCGCAGGTGCCCTCGTGGGCGAAGCGCCGCACGATCAGGTCGGCGACGGGCCGGGCGATGGCCATCAGTTCGCCGCGACCGGCCCGGTTCAGCGCGACGGCCGCCTGGATCAGGTGGCCTGCGCAGTACAACTCGTGGCCCCACTGCAGGTCGACCCAGCGGCCGGGGCTGTCTGCGGACAGGCCCCACGAGTTGAGGTAGCCGTCGGGCTGCTGCGCGGCGCGCAGCAGTCGGTAGGACGAGTCCAGGAAGCCGTCGAAGGCGGTGCTTCCGGTGCGGGCGATCTCCCAGCCGATGGCCTCGAGCGTCTTGTAGAGGTCGGAGTCGGAGAACCCGAAGCCCCGGTGGGCCTCGCCCCCCGGCGAGGCCAGGTTGGCGATGACACCGCTCTCGTCAAGCTTGCCGATGGCGTGCGGCAGGGTGGCGGTCGCGTTGAGGTCCTGCAGGTCGCGCAGGTAGGTCCCCGGCGTCAGGGTCACCTCCGTGATCCCCAGGGGCGCTCGCCCGTGCTGCAGCTTGACGGGAGCGGTCATGTCAATCGTTCCTTACCGGTGTCCGGGTCAGCGCAGGCCGTCGGTGAACTTGTGGACGACGGCGTTGTAGCGCAACTCGTTGACGAAGCCACGCGTGGTGGTGGCCGCGTCGATCAGCGCGAGTTCGATGTCGGCGATGTCAGCGAAGTCCTGGAACTCCTCCAGGCCGGCGCCGGTCGACATCACGGTGTGGTGCGCAGCGCCCGCGGCGATCCAGCACTCGGCAGAGGTCGGCAGGTTGGGCTCCGGCACCCAGACGGCCCGTGCGACGGGCAGGTTCGGCAGCGGCGCGTCAGGCTCGACGATGTCGACGAGGTTCGCGGTCATCCGGAACCGGTCGCGCAGGTCGGACAGCGCCACGACGATGCCCGCGCCGGGGTCGGTGTTGAACACCAGGCGGACGGGGTCTTCACGGTCCCCGATGCCGAGCGCGTGGATCTCCAGCGTCGGCTTCGAGGTGGTCAGCGAGGGGCAGACCTCGAGCATGTGAGCGCCGAGGATCTTCTCCTTGCCCGGCGTCAGCTCGTAGGTGTAGTCCTCCATCAGCGAGGCGCCGCCGGGCAGGCCGTAGCCCATCACCTTGGCGAGTCGCACCAGGACGGCGGTCTTCCAGTCGCCCTCGGCGCCGAAGCCGTAGCCGTCGGCCATCAGGCGCTGCACCGCGAGGCCGGGGAGCTGCTTGAGCCCGCCCAGGTCCTCGAACGTGGTCGTGAACGCCTTGGCGCCGACCTGGTCGAGGAACGCGCGCAGGGCGAGCTCCTGGCGGGCGCCGTAGCGCAGCGACTCGTGGCGCTCGCCGCCGGGCAGCAGCTCTGCCGCGACGTCGTAGCTGTCGGCGTACTCGGCCACCAGCGCGTCGATGTCGTCGTCGGAGACGGCGTCGACGGCCGCGACCAACTCGTTGACGCCCCAGGTGTTGACGCTGACGCCGAGCTTGAACTCGGCCTCGGTCTTGTCGCCCTCGGTGACGGCGACGTTGCGCATGTTGTCGCCGAAGCGGGTCAGGCGGAGCGTCCGGAGCTCTGCGTAGCCGGTGGCGGCGCGCGACCAGACGGCGACCTTGTGCTGCACGTCGGGGTTGGACGCGTGGCCGACCACGATCTTGCGCTGCTTGCCGAGCCTGCTGACGATGTAGCCGAACTCGCGGTCGCCGTGGGCGGCCTGGTTCAGGTTCATGAAGTCCATGTCGATGGTGTCCCACGGCAGGGCCTGGTTGGCCTGCGTGTGGAGGTGCAGCATCGGCTTGGCGAGCGCGTCGAGGCCGAGGATCCACATCTTGGCGGGCGAGAAGGTATGCATCCAGGTGATCACGCCGACGACGGACTCGTCTGCGTTGGCCTCGAGCATGGCCCGCTCGATGGAGGCGCGGTCCTTGAGGATGGGGCGCCACTGGATGTCCACGGGGATCTCGTCGGCGGAGTTGAGGTCGGCGACGACCTGCTTCGACTGTTCCTCGACCTGGGCGAGCACCTCGGGGCCGTACAGGTCCTGGGATCCGGTGAGGAACCAGATCGTGCGCTTGGCGAATGGGGATTCCATGGGTTCCACTCCTACTTCTTGGGCTGTCCGTAGACGTTCTGGTAACGGTCGAAGAGGGAGTCGACCAGCTCCTGTGCAATCGGGATGGGCTCGCCCAACTGGCGGGCGATGTGGACGGTGCGGGCGACCTCTTCGCACATCACGGCGGCCTTGACGGCGTCGCGGCCGTCGCGGCCGATGGTGAACGGACCGTGGTTCTGCATCAGCACGGCGCGGCTGCGCGAGTTCTCGAGGGTCTCGACGATGCCGCGGCCGATCGAGTCGTCGCCGATCAGCGCGAAGGGGCCCACCGGGATGGAGCCGCCGAACTCGTCGCCCATCATGGTGAGCACGCAGGGGATCTCCTCGCCGCGCGCTGCCCAGGCGGTCGCGTAGGTCGAGTGCGTGTGCACGACCCCACCCACCCAGTCGAGGTGGCTGTAGACGTAGGCGTGCGCCGCGGTGTCACTGGAGGGCTGCAGGCGCTCGGGGGTACCGTCGTCGATCTTGACGCCGTCGAGCGTGCACACCACCATCTGGTTCGGGCCGAGGTCGTCGTAGGAGACGCCCGACGGCTTGATCACGAACAGGTCCTCGCCGATCTGGTCGGCGCAGCGGATCCGCTGTGAGACGTTGCCAGCGGTCCACACCACGAGTTGCCACCTGGGCAGTTCGGCGTGCAGGTCGGCGACGATCCGGCGGGTGGCGGCCACCTCGTCCTGGACGTCTGCTGGCAGTTCGGTAAGGGTCAGCGTCATCGCATCCTCCTCGTTGTCGAGGTGCTCCCCTGCGCAGGGGCTGCACCACAATGTGACCGGTCACAGACAAGCGTACTGATTGGCCCATCCGGTGTCAATGGAGACGGCGCCATCGGTGGCCCCGAAATGCCCGGTTGAGATAGCCTGACTGACTGAGGATCGATGAAGGGGGAACCTTGGCCACAACGATGCAGGACGTGGCGCGCCTGGCTGGGGTCTCTGTCAAGACCGTTTCCAACGTGATCAACGACTACCCGCACATCAGCCCGACGACGCGCTCGAAGGTCGAGAAGGCCATCGGCCAACTGGGCTACGAGCCGAACCTGACGGCCCGCAACCTGCGCCGCGGTCGCACCGGCCTGATCGGGCTGGCGCTGCCGGAACTCAAGCTCCCCTACTTCGCAGAGTTGGCCGACTCCGTCATCGTCGCCGCCGAGAAGCGCGGCCTGCGGGTACTGATCGAGCAGACCAACTCCGAGCGGGCCCGCGAGATCGACGTGCTGCACGGCGCGGTGCGACACCTGCTCGACGGGCTGATCTTCTCCCCGCTCGCGCTCGGCCAGGAGGACGTCAGGCAGTTGCGCGTCGACTACCCCCTCGTGGTGCTCGGCGAGCGCGTCTTCGACCACGGCAACGACCACGTCACGATGAGCAATGTCGAGGCGGCGCGGGCGGCAACGACGCACCTGATCGATCTGGGGCGCAGCAGGATCGCGCTGATCGGCAGCCACGCGGGCGAGGTCGTCGGCTCCGCGGCGCTGCGCGAGCGCGGCTACGTGGAGGCCCTGATCCGCGCCGGGCTGGCGCTCGACACGGGCCTGATCCGCGAGACGGGGCTGTGGCACCGGGAGACCGGCGCGGACGCGATGCGGGAACTGATCGCATCCGACGTCGCCTTCGACGCGGTGTTCGCCATGAACGACGCGATGGCCATCGGCTGCCTGCACGCGCTGCACGAGGCGGGGCTGCGGATCCCCGAGGACGTCGCGGTGATCGGCTTCGACGACATCGAGGACGCCGCGTTCACCTCCCCCACGCTGTCGACGATCTCGCCGGGAAGGCAGCAGATCGCCGACGAGTCCGTCGAACTGCTGCACCGTCGCATCGAGGCGAAGACGAAGGGCGGCGGCGAGCCGGACCAGTTCGTGCGGATCGACGCGGACTTCGAGTTGATCGCCCGCGAGTCGACGCTGGGGCGCGCTCAGCGCACTGCCTGACGCGCGGCGAGCGCCGCGACGTCGCGCCGACCGAGCCAGGTCGCGGCCAGCAGCGCGAGCCCCGGCCCGAAGATCAGCCCCGGCGCCGGGTAGGCGAGGACCGCGATCGACAGTGCCGCTCCAACCAACGCGAACACCGCGGTCGATCCGAGCCGGATCGCGGGAAGCACCAGAGCGGTGCGCCAGGACCCCGCGCCGAGGATCGCCGCGATGACGGCGGAGCGCAGCAGGTAGCAGGCGACCACGAACAGCGGCAACAGCACGGCCAGGCCGCCGGGCAGCATCCCGACGGCGGCGAGCGACGCCTCGACGGCGACCAGCGCGAGCGCGGCACCCCAGGGCGCCAGCGAGCGCTGCGACGCCCAGAAGTCGCCGCGCCAGGCGGCGATGGCGTCGCGCCACGGGGTGGCGTCCTCGTCGTCGGCGAGCGTCGCGTCGGCTACCGCGACAGCGGCACGCAGGCCGGGGGCGAAGCCGAGCACGACCCCGCCCGCGAGCAGGCCACCGGTGAAGGCGAGCCCGATCTCCGCGGGTGCCGTGAGCCTGCCGAGCCAGCGCATGGCGGTTCCCGCCCAGCCGCCCTCCACTCGCGCGACGCTCACGGTGCCCCCTGCAGCCAGACGGCCTGCCCAGCGCGGTCGAGCGCCGAGACGCTGAACCGGGGACCGGTCGCGGACAGGTCGCGGAACACCACGCCCGCCATCTCCTCGCCGTCGACGCTCACGGTGACCCGGTCGTCTGCGCCGACAGAGCCGAGCGCGACCTCGGCCGGCCGTGGCGCGACGGGGTCCGTGACGTCGTCGACGAACCGGGTCGCGACCCAGGCGTCGGGGGCCTCGAGGGTGCGATCAACTGTGCCGCCGAAGGGCACCGGGGAGACAACGGGCCACCCGGTCGCCGTCCAGGCCAGTTGTCGGATCTGCGTGGTGGGGCGTTCGTGGTCCTGGCCGTAGCGCACGTGGTGCACCAGGTAGGCGCGGTCGCCGTCGATCAGGTGCGAACTGTGGCCGGGCGCGACCCAGGTGCGTCCCTCGACGTCGACGTGGCTGCCGAGCAGCAGGTTTCCCGCCCGGGTGGGCGGCTCGCGGTCGTCGATCATCGAGCGGACCTGGGCGTCCTGGTAGTCGCCGGTGATGGCGCGACTCCGGGCGACCCGGACGTGGTAGGTGTCGAACAGCGAGTCGAACGAGGTGAACAGGTAGTAGTGGCCATGTTCGACGCTCCACAGCGCGTGCGATCCCTCGATGGCGCCGTTGATGCTGGCGGCGCGGCGGGCGACGGGCTGGCCGAGGTCGCCCTCGCGCACCGGCGTGCCGTCGACGCCGAGCGGAAGCACCCGCAGGCCGCCGAAGAAGGAGCCGAAGAACAGCCAGTCGCGGCCCTCCGAGTCGATGGTGACGGCCGCGTCGATGGCGTTGACGCTTGAGGCGTCGTGCTCGGTGCGCACCACCACACCCCGGTCGCGCCAGGGGCCGCGGGCGGTGGGTGCGGTGGCGAGCGAGATCGCGGAGGTGCGCGACCCGAAGGTCGAGGCGGAGTGGTACATCCGGAACTCGTCGCCCCTGCGCACCACCTCCGGCGCCCAGAGCCCCTGGGCGCCCGACCAGGCACGCGCGGGCTCTGGGACGCCGTCGAACGCGTGCCCGCCCCAGCGCCAGGTCACCAGGTCGTCGGAGAGACGCACCTGGACGCCCGCGCCGGGGGCCCCGATCGCGGTGTCGGTGGAGACCATCACGTAGCCGCCGTCGACGTCGCGCACCACCGTCGGGTCGTGCGCGCCGTCGAGGCCGGGGTCGACGAAGACGCCCTGCTCCCCCGGCGCGACGTCCAGGTAGGCGGGATCCATGCTCATCCCTTCGTTCCCGTCAGCGCGACGGACTCGATGATCTGGTTCTGGAAGGCCACGAAGATCGCGAAGATCGGCACCAGTGCGATGACCGATGCGGTCATGATCAGCGGGTAGTCGGTCTGGATGGCGTAGGCGGCGTTGAAGTTGGCGATCACCAACTGCAGCGTCTGCTTCTCGGGGCTGTTGAGGTAGATGACCGGGCCGATGTAGTCGTTCCACACGGCCATGAACCACAAGATGAACTGCGCGGCGATGGCGGGGCGGATCAGGGGAAGCACCAGCGTCGAGAAGATCCTCCAGTAGCCCGCGCCGTCGATCTTGGCCGCCTCGATCACCGAGTCGGGCACAGAGGTCAGGTACTGGCGCAGGAAGAAGATCATCATGATGTTGCCGAACAGGCCGGGCACGATCAGCGGGAGGAGGGTGTCGACCCAGCCCCAGCCGGAGAACATGATGAACTGCGGGATCAGCAGCGTCGGCATCGGGATCATGATGCCCGCGAGCAGCCCGAGGAACAGCGCGTTCTTGCCTGGCATCCGCAGCTTCGCGAACGCGAACGCCGCGAGCGTCGAGGCGATGGTGCCGACGATGGTCACCGTGAAGGACACGATCAGCGAGTTGGTGATGCCCGAGAGAACCGGGCCCGCCTCCCACACGCGCAGGTAGTTGCCCCACTGCGGGTCCTTGGGGATCCACTCGGGAGGCAGCGCGAAGACCGAGTCGCGGGTCTTCAGCGAGGTGGAGAGCATCCAGGCGAGCGGGGCGATCATCACGATGCCTCCGATGCCGAGCAGGATCGCGACGACGATGTTGCCCGCCGCGTACTTGGACTTGCGCGTCATCGCCATGTCAGTCCACCTCGATCTGGTTGCGCTTGTTGATCTGGAACTGGATCAGCGTGACGCCGAAGATGATGATGCCGAGCACGACAGCCATCGACGAGGCGTAGCCCATCTGGAGATTCTTGAAGGCCTTCTGCCAGATGTACCAGACGATGGATGCGGTGCTCCATTCCGGGCCGCCGGTCGGGGTCATGATGTTGATCTCGGTGAAGATCTGGGCCCCGCCGATGATGTTGGTGACGACGAGGAAGAACGTGACGGGTCGCACCATGGGAAGCGTGATCGACCAGAACTGGCGCCAGTTGCTCGCGCCGTCGATGGAGGCGGCCTCGTAGAGCGAGCGGGGCACGGACTGGATCGCGGCGAGGTAGAGCAGCATCGAGTAGCCGAGGCCCTTCCACACCGCCATGATGATGATGGCCGGCTTGGACCAGACGGGGTCCTGCAGCCAGTTGGGGCCGTCGATGCCGATGTAGGCCAGCATCTGGTTCACCAGGCCGAAGTCGCCGTTGTATGCCCACTGCCACAGGATCGCGATGGCGGCCAGCGACGAGACGACGGGCACGTAGTAGATGGCGCGGAACAGGCCGCGGCCCGGCATCTTCCTGTTCATCGCGATCGCGAGGATCAGGGAGAGGATCAGCCCGATGGGGATGCCGATCATCAGGAAGAAGGTGTTGCCGAGGGCCTTCCAGAAGTACGGGTCGTTGAAGGCCTGGACGTAGTTCTCCAGGCCGATGAACTCCTGGTAGCCGAGGCCGTTCATGTTGTGCAGCGAGGCGTAGAGCGAGTAGCCCAGCGGGAACAGCGTGAAGACGGCGAAGCCGATCACGGGCAGCGCGACGAAGAGCGCCGCGACCTTGTGTTCCCGGGAGTAGAGGCGCGACTTGCGGCGCGGCGGCGGCGTCTCGGCGCGGGCCGTTGCCTGCGCCGGCGGGGTGAGCGTTTCGGTGGACATGTGTGACTCCCTCGATGGGGGGCGGGGACGCGGTCAGGCGTCCCCGCCCGGTCCGTCACCGGTTCTGTTCGGCCTGCTGGTTGGCGGCGTCCAACTTCTGCTGCATGCGGGGCTGGACCTCCTTGCAGTAGTCGGCGGCGCTCTTCTTGCCGTCGAGGACAGGCTGGATGCCAGTCCAGAACTCGTCGTACCACTCGCCGTTCCAGGTGGTGGCGGCGGGAAGCGGGCGACCGTAGTCCTGCACGATGTCGAGGAACTCTGCCTTGTTCTCGGGCTTGCCCTCGCTCTTGGCGTAGTCGTTCTCGGCCATGTCGATCAGGTTGGGGACCTGCACGCCCGCCTCCCACAGCGAGGTCTGCGCCTCCTTGTTGGTGGAGAGGTAGACGGCGAGCTTCGCGGCGAGGTCGGGGTGCTTGGTGGTCTGCGACACCGCGATGCCGAGCGAGCCGATCCAGGTGGCGGTCTCGCCGGTGCTCATCACGGGGTACGGGATCAGGTCCCAGTCGAAGTCGAGCTTGGTGTAGGTCGACACGTCCCATGGGCCGACGGGGAAGAAGCCGATCTCGCCCTTCATCCAGCGCTGGTAGGTGTCGAGCGTCTGCGCCTCGGAGATCGAGGGGGTCGACTTGTCCACGTTCTGGATGTCGGCGAAGGTCTGCAGCGCCTCGGCGAACTCCGGGGTGTCGACGGTGACCTTCTTGCGGTCGGCGTCGGCCCAGTCGGCGCCGTTGGACCAGGCGAAGGCCTGCAGGTTCCAGGTGACGTTGAGGCCGGTGCCCCACTGGTCGAGCTTGCCGTCGCCGTCGGTGTCCTGCGTCAGCTTCTTGGCGATCTCGCGGAACTCGTCCATCGGGAGCGGGGTGTCCTTGTCGGGGAACGGGATCCCCGCCTTCTCGAACATGGTCTTGTTGTAGCCGAAGGAGAACGGGCCGACGTCCTTGGGCAGGCCGTAGATGGCGCCCTGCCCGACCATCTGGCCGTCGTAGCGGTACGAGTCGACGCCGTACTTCCAGACGTTGTCGAGGTTGACGCCGGAGGCCTCGACCTCCTTGGTGATGTCGCGCACGACGTGGTTGGTGGCAAACGCCATCACGGAGCCCTGCTCGAGGTAGAACACGTCGGGCACCTGCTTGCCGGTGATCGCGGCCTGCAGCTTGGTCGAGTACTGGTCTGCGTCGGTGACGATGATCTTGACGGAGCAGTTGTTCTCGGTCTCGAACGCCTTGATCGCCAGTTCGTAGGCCTTCTTCTCGTCGGCCCCGCCCCGGTACATGTAGGTGAGCTCGGGGCGACCGTCCGAGGTCGTGCCGCTGCTGTTGCCGCCGTTGCCGCAGGCCGAGAGGCCCGCCGTCAGGGCGACACCCCCGGTCCCCAGGAGGAAGCTGCGTCGACGCATGTTCATGTCTATCTCCTTCTCGGAGGTCCGTCGAGCATCCTTGCTCTGCTGCCGGCCATCCCTTTTTCGATTATTACTACGATGGAGGGGTGGAGTCAACACGACTAGGAAAGATTTCTTATCGTCGCTTGTCACAAGCGTATTGACGACCGTTGATTCGTGAGTCATGATGGTTCTACATCGTTGTAGGCATAGCGGCCAGCAGGAGAAAACATGCGCACAGCTTCACTCGTCATCGACCCCGCCTTCGCGGTCGGGCCGGTGCGTCGACGCACCTTCGGATCGTTCGTGGAACACCTCGGACGGTGCGTCTACACGGGCATCTACGAGCCGGATCACCCGACCGCCGACGCCGACGGATTCCGCGGCGACGTGCTCGACCTGACGCGCGAACTGGGGGTCTCGACCGTGCGCTACCCCGGCGGCAACTTCGTCTCCGGCTACCGCTGGGAGGACGGGGTGGGCCCCGTCGAGCAGCGCCCCCGCCGCCTCGACCTCGCCTGGCACTCGATGGACCCCAACACCGTCGGAACCGACGAGTTCATGCGCTGGGCCGACAAGGCGGGCATCGAGCCGATGATGGCCGTCAACCTCGGCACCCGTGGCACCGCTGAGGCCCTCGATCTGCTCGAGTACTGCAACGTGGCCGCCGACTCCGAGATCGCGGAGCAGCGCAGGGCCAACGGCGCCGACGATCCGTACCGCGTCAAGATGTGGTGCCTCGGCAACGAGATGGACGGCCCCTGGCAGATCGGCCACAAGACCGCGCACGAGTACGGCAGGCTCGCGGCCGAGACCGCCCGCGCCATGCGGATGATGGATCCCTCGCTCGAACTGGTCGCCTGCGGCTCCTCGCAGCGCTCGATGCCGACGTTCGGCGAGTGGGAGCGCGTCGTGCTGACCGAGACGTGGGACTTCGTCGACATGATCTCGGCGCACGCCTACTACTGGGAGCGCGACGAGGACCTGCAGAGCTTCCTCGGCAGCGCCGTCGACATGGACCGCTTCATCGACCAGGTCGCGGCAACCGCCGACGCCGTGGGCGCCGCGAACAAGTCCGACAAGGTGATCGGGATCAGCTTCGACGAGTGGAACGTCTGGTACCAGGACCGCGCAGAGTCGCGTCCCCCGTCGGGCGACGACTGGCCCGTCGCGCCGGTGCTGCTCGAGGACAACTACTCCGTCGCCGACGCCGTCGTGGTGGGCAACCTGCTGATCAGCCTGCTTCGCCACACCGACCGCGTCTGGTCGGCGAACCTCGCCCAACTCGTCAACGTGATCGCGCCCATCATGACGGTGCCCGGCGGCAAGGCGTGGAAGCAGACGATCTTCCACCCCTTCGCGCTGACCGCCCGCCACGCCAAGGGCGAGGTGCTGCGCGTCGTGCTCGACTCCCCCACGATCGAGACCGCGCAGTTCGGCACCATCGACGCGGTCGACGCCGTCGCGACGGCCGAGGGCGACGAGATGACCGTGTTCCTGATCAACCGCGACGTCGACTCCCCCGTCGACGTGTCCGTCGCGCTGCGCGGCGGTTCCGAGACGCTGGTCGAGGCGCTCACGCTGAGCAGCGACGACCCGCGCTACCAGGCCAGCGCCGAGGACGACGCGTCGGTGGTCCCGGTCGCCAACCACACCGCGGGCGTGCAGGACGGGAAGCTGAGCATCACGCTGCCTCCCATCTCCTGGACCATGGTGCGCCTGGCCCGATGAGACGGATCGCCGCGCTACTCACGGCCGCGCTCGTCGTCCTGACGGGCTGCGCGCCGGAGACCTGGGGCCGCGACGTCGCCGTCACCGGTGACGTCCTGGTCCACGACCCGGGGCTGCTCCTCTCCGAGGACGGCAAGCCCTGGGTCGTCGCGTCGACCGGCGACGAGCGCGTCGGCCTCGGCGCCATCCAGATCCGCGTCTCGGACGACGGGGGCTCCACCTGGACCCACACGGGCGAGGCGTGGACTCCCTCAACCGAGCCGGAGTGGGTGCGCGGGAAGGTGCAGGGGGTGACCAACTTCTGGGCCCCGGAACTGGTCCGCCGCGACGGCACCACCTACCTGTACTACGCCGCCTCGACGTTCGCGTCGAACACCTCGGTGATCGGCCTGATGACCAACGACGACTTCGATCCGCACCGGCCCTCCGAGGGCTGGCAGGACCGAGGCGAGGTCGTCGCGAGCATCGGCGACGACAACTTCAACGCGATCGACCCGTCGGTGCTGACCGACGACGAGGGCCGCGGATGGCTGGCGTTCGGATCCTTCTGGGGCGGCCTGCAACTCGTGCCGCTCGACTGGGAGACCGGCAAGCCATCTGAGGGCGCCGTCCCGGTGACCATTGCGAGCCGCGGCACCCTGACCAACGCGATCGAGGCGCCGGCGCTGCTGCACCACGGCGACTTCTACTACCTCTTCGCCTCCTTCGACAGTTGCTGCAAGGGGACGGGGAGCACCTACAACCTCAACGTCGGCAGGTCGGAATCCCCGGAGGGGCCCTACCTCGACAAGGCGGGCAACGACCTAGCCGCCGGCGGCGGCACGCTGCTGCTGGAGTCGGTCGGCGACCGGATCGGCCCGGGAGGCGGCTCGGTGGCGGGCGACTGGACGGCGTTCCACTACTACGACGGCGCCGAGGGGGGCGCCCCGACCCTCGCGCTGCGCGAGATCGCCTGGCGCGACGGATGGCCCGTCATCGCCACGGCCGAGGAGGCGCAGGAGATGCCCTTCTACGTGGAGTGACGCGGCCCCGCCGAGTCCCGCCACACGAAGGTGGACGCGAGCACCCGCTCGCTCGGCGCCGCCCCGCCCATCACCTCGAACAGCAGGTCGATGGCCGCGGAGCCCACCTCGGTGAACGGCTGGCGGACCGAGGCGAGCGCGACCCCCAGGTAGGGTGCGATGTCGGAGTCGTCGTAGCCGACGAGTGCGACGTCGTCTGGCACCGCCTTGCCGAGTTCCCCCAACCGCTTCAGGGCGCCGACGGCGACCTGGTCGTTCGCCGCGAACACCGCGTCGATCCTGGGCTCGGCCTCGAGCGCCTCCGCCATGGCGCGGTAGCCCCCGGCCGGGTCCCAGCCGGCCACGATCGCTGGTCCGGCCGTGTCCCCGGCCGCTGCGGCCCAGCCCGCGCGTCGCGCCTGGGCCTCCAGCCAGTCGTCGGGGCCCGCCAGGTGGGCGATGCAGGTCCTTCCGCTCTCGACAAGCGCCGAGACCGCGGCCGTCGCTCCCCCGCGGTGGTCGCTGCGCGCCCGGGCGACGCCGGGCGAGACGGGCCCCTCCGCGACCACCGAGGTCGGCAGGTCGGAGGCGAAGCTGTCTGCCAGTTCGAGGGAGGCCTCGGACCAGGCCACCACGACGACGCCGTCGACGCCGAGCCCCAGCAGATGCTCGCGCGCCGCCGTCAGCGACTCGGGGCGGTCGTCGCGGACCGTGACGGCCGCCGTCGAATAGCCGCGCTCGCGGGCCCCCTCGTCGATCGCCAGCGCCGTCAGGTTCGGGCCGACAAGCGCCGCGTGCACCGAGACCACGCCGATGGTCATGGAGTCGTTCCTGGCGAGCGAGCGGGCAGCCCGGCTGGGCCGGTAGCCGAGTTCCTCGATGGCGCCCTGGACGCGCTGCAGCGTCTCGGCGCGCACCAGCGACGGCTCGTTCAGGACGCGGGAGACCGTCTGGTAGGAGACGCCTGCGAGTGCCGCGACGTCGCGGATCGACGGCTTGTCGTGCGCGCGGGGCATGTCAGGACGCTGGCCAGAGGTGCTGGGCCGTCATCCAACTGAGCGTGTCGCCCGCGATGAGCAGCCCCTTCGTCCGGGTCAGGGCCGAGTAGTTGAGGCCGTCGAGAGTGCGGCTGACGCCGCCGTTCTCGGTGAGCATCAGCCCTCCGGCGAGGTGGTCCCACGGGTTGGTCGACTCATACGTCATGAAGTCGAACTCGCCCTCGAGCACGGCCGGATAGTCGAAGGCGCAGCAGTAGTGGCTCGGCACCGCCGGGCTCAGCCTGCCGTCGGCGTCGAAGCCGACGAGCCTGCGCTTGGAGGTGCCGCCAAGCGGCAGTCGGTCGGTGCGCGGCCGCACGATGGGGGCGCCGTTGACGCGCACCCCTGCGCCGCGCTCTGCCACGTAGCCACGGCCGGTCATCGGCTGCCAGATCCAGCCGCGGGTGGTCACGCCGCCGCGCACCTCGGCGAGGATGACGCCGTGCTGGTCGCGCCCCTCCACAAAGTTGCGGGTGCCGTCGATGGGGTCGATCACGAACGCATGGTCGGCGTTGGCGAGGCCCTTGAGGAGCGACGGGTCGAGGAATACGGCCTCCTCGCCCACGATCAACGCGGACGGGAACGCGGCGTGCAGCAGGTCGCCCAGGTATTGCTCGGCCTCGCGGTCGGCGACCGTGACGTAGTCGCCCGGCCGCTTCTCGTCGATGTCGCCCGCGGAGAGGGCCCGGAACTTCGGCGTGATGACCTCGGTCGCGGTCTGGCGCAGCAGGCCGAGGATGTCGTCGGTATCCATGTGACTCACCTTAGTGGGAACGGTCACGGCGACTCAGTCGTCGAGATGGTCCTGCGTGACGAAGTCGATGAGCGTCTCGACCTTGGTGTTGAGTTGGGGTTCCAGGTCGCGCCAGGTGGACACCCTTGCCAGGATCGCCTGCCAGCCGCGCGCGATGTCTGCCTGGTCGTGGTGGGGCAGGTTGAGCGCCTTGAGGGTGCCGAGCTTGAAGTCGACGTCGCGGGGCACCTGCGGCCAGGCCTTCCGTCCGATCCGCTCGGGTCGCACGGCCTGCCAGATGTCGATGAACTCGTGGCCCTCGATCAGCACGGTGTCGCGGTAGCCGGCCTGGTAGACCTGCTTGGCGATCCTGGACTCCTTGCTGCCAGGCACCAGGTGGTCGACCAGGACCCCGAGCCGGCGGCCCGGCTCGGGCGCGAACTCGGCCACGATCGCGGGAAGGTCGTCGATGCCGCCGAGGAACTCGACGACGACGCCGGTGTGGCGCAGGTCGTCGCCCCAGACCTTCTCGATCAGCTCGGCGTCGTGGCGACCCTCGACGTAGATCCGGCTCGGCAGGGCGACCTTCGCCTTGGCCGGCTCCTCCGAGGTGCGCGACCCGGAGGCGGTGTACCTGGGCTTGGCTGCCGTCCCGCGCAGCGGTGGGCGCAGCGCGACGGGTTCGCCCTCGAGCAGGAAGCCGGGGCCCAGCGGGGCACCGCGGCGCTTGCCCTTGCGGTCCTCGAGGAGCACGATGCCGTTCTCCCACCCGACCACCGCCCCACAGAAGTCGTCGAACTCGACCACGAGGTCGAGTTCGACGGGGACGTCTCGCGTCTTCTTCAGATGGGCCTTCTGCCAGCCGGGTGCAAGTACGTCTCGTGAGTAGCGGTCCACGGTCAGCGACCGTATCAGCGCAACTCCAGCTTCCTGCTGTACGACACCTTCGCCCACCACATTCCGACCACTCCGATCAGCAGCATCCAGGCGAAGATGCCGAGCGGCAGGTACTGCGCGTCGTCGCCAGCGGTCGCGAGTGCCACCGGGTCGAACATCAGCGAGACCTCCGGCAGGTGGTTCAGGTCGAGGACGGGAGCCAGGAAGACGGCAGCGACCCCGAGGATCTGGTTGGCGACGTAGAACAGGAACCAGACGAGCACCACGCCGCCGAAGCCGTTGCGGTTGATCCAGGACTCGCTGCCGACGGTCGCCGCGAAGAAGAACGGCGTGATGCCGACCAGCGGCAGGAACGCCACGATCACGAAGAAGGCGACGATCAGCCAGGCGGGGAGCTGCCAGAAGACCGCCGCGCCGTCGGAGATCGCCCGCATGGTCTCGGCGGGGCCTGTCCCCATGGCCATCCCGAAGCCGATGGCCGCGAGCAGCAGCAGCCCGAGGTCCAGGACCAACGCCAGCAGCGACACGAGGTAGGCGTAGAGCGCCTTCACACCGAAGATTTTCGAGCCCTTCACGGGGATCGCTGCGGTGAAGTATCCGGTCTTGGAGTAGCTCGAGCGGTAGAAGTCGAGCGAGATCAGCAGTTGGACGGCGAACGGGTAGACCGCCGCGACGACGATGGCGATCACGGCGAAGGTGCTGCTGAGGAAGGTGGGCAGCGTCGCCGCCATCAGCACCGCCGCGCCGACCACGAGCACCGCCGCGAGGGCGAGCAGGGCCAGCCAGCGCCAGGTGCGCAGGATCTCGTGCTTGAACAGGGTCGCGTTCATCGGTAGACCTCCCGGAAGAGTGCGTCAATGGAGAGCCCGCGCTCGGAGCGGAGGTCGTCGACCTCGCCCGTGAGCAGCACCTTGCCGTGCCGCATGAAGGCGACGGCGTCGAGGATGGGCTCCAGGTCGTGGATCAGGTGGGTGGAAATCAGGACGAGCGCCTCGGGGTCGAGGTCGCGGATGATCGCCTGCAGCAGCACCTCACGGGCCGCGGGGTCGACGCCGGAGATCGGCTCGTCGAGCAGGTAGACCTTCGCCTTGCGGGACATGGCGAGCGCGATCTGCGCCTTCTCGCGCATGCCCTTGGAGAGGGTGGTCAGCTTGCGTCCGCTCTCAAGGCCGAAGAAGCCGATCAGGTCGCGGGCGTGTTCCTCGCTGAAGTCGGCGAAGAAGTCGCGGTACATCGCGATGCACGCGTCGAGCGTCGCCGAGTCGGGCAGGAAGCTGGCGTCGGGCAGGAACGACACGATCGCCTTCGACTCCGGCCCTGGCCGGTGCCCGTGGATGGTGACGTCGCCCTCGTACTGGGTCAGGGCCCCCGCGAGGACCTTGAGCAACGTGGTCTTGCCGCAGCCGTTTTCGCCGAGCAGGCCGACGATCTGCCCGGAGCCAAGGTCCAGGTCGAGGCCGTCGATGGCCCGGAAGTTTCCGTAGTTCTTGACGAGGCCGTGAATCGAGATGGCTGTCATGAGTTGCCTCTTTCATCGGTATCGGGCCAGATCCGGCCCAGGAGTTCGCGGGCGGCGGTCAGGCTCATGCCGAGCCCCTGCGCTCCCCGCGCATAGGTGGTTGCCGCCTCCGCGGCGAGGCCCTCTCGGGCGCGATCGATGACTGGGGTCTCGTCGGTGACGAAACGTCCTGCGGTGCGCTCGGGACGGCTCAACCCCTCACGGTCGAGCTCGGCCAGGGCTCGTTGCACCGTGTTGGGGTTGACCTTCAGCTCGAGGGCGAGTTCCCGGACGCCGGGGATCTTCTCCCCCGGAGCCCAGACGCCGGTGACGATGCGCCGGGTGAACTCGCTGACGAGCTGCAGCCAGATCGGTGTGCTGGGATCAAACTCCACGTCCCACCGCCCTTCTCTGTATCGCTGTACTAAGTGCTTAATACAGTAGGACAGATACGGGGTCGGCGTCAAGGGCCTCTTCGGGTCCTGAACCGCACGGCGGTTAGCGTCGGGGCCATGGAGATCACGATGCTCGATGGCCCCGACGCCACCCGTGCTTTGCTCGACGCGGGTGCCGACCTGCGCCCGGACCTGGTGGCGCCATGTGGCAACCGCTGGCCGGGATGTACCGATTCGTGCCGGGGATGGACCTGCTGGACGCGCACCGCGGATCGTTCGGCTTCCCCTTGGAGGGTCGCGACGACGAGGTCCGCGACGCCCTCGCCCGCCTCACCTCGGCCGACGCGTGGGCCAGGTTCGAGAACGCGCTCGAGCGGGCCGCCGAGGCACTCGCGCCGCACGGGCCGCTGCCCGGGACGCTCCGGGTGCTGCTGGTCCCCGGCGACCCGGGCGATCCGCACTTCATGGACGAGGTGGCGGGCCTTTCCGCGTTCGGCGGGATCAGCGGGTACATCGTGGTGACGTTGTGGCCGCACGACGCCGTGCTCCAGCGACTCGAGGCGATCGCCGCGCACGAACTGCACCACAACGTGCGCTACTCGCCTGGCGGCGTTGCCTGGAACCCGATGAGCGTCACTGTGGGCGAGCAGGTGGTCGCCGAGGGACTCGCGGACGCGTTCGCCCGCGACCTGCACGGCGACGACGGGCTCAGCTACCTCGCCCGCGGGGCGCGCGGCGACCGTGCCGTGCTTGAACGCGTCGCCGAGGGTCTCGGCGTGACGGGGATGCAGAACTTCACGGCCTGGATCCACGGCGACGCGAGCGCCCGCCGCTTCGGGGCGCAACCCGTCGGGCTACCCACAGGCGCGGGCTACGCGGCGGGCCTTGAGATCGCCGACGCCTACCTGGCGGAGACGGGGCGCACCGCTGCCGAGGCGGTGTGCACCCCCTCCGAGGATGTGCTCGCCGTCGCGCTTCCCGCGCTCGGGCTCTGACTCAGAACCCGTTGTTCCTGGCGACGTCGCCCAGCCACAGCGCCGACCACTTCGGGGTGCGGACCTGCGTGTCGTAGTCGACCCGCACGATCCCGAAGCGGCGCTCGTACCCGAAGGCCCACTCGAAGTTGTCCAGCAGCGACCAGGCGAAGTAGCCGCGCACGTCGGCCCCCGCCTCGATGGCCCCGGCGACCGCCGTCAGGTGGTCGCGGTAGTACTGGCCGCGGTCGGCGGAGTCGTCGACGTATCCCTCCTGGCCCGCGATGTCGTCGTAGGCGGCGCCGTTCTCGGTGATCACGAGCGGGATCCCCGCCGGGCCGGTGTACTCGTTCTGCAGCCTGAGCAGGAGATCGAGCAGGTCCTCCCCCTCAACCTCCCAGTCCATCGCGGTGCGGGGCTTGCCGCGCGAGACGACCGTGACGCCCTCGGAGCCCACCCACGAACTGCGCGACGGCCGCCCGCGGTCGGTGGTCCCGGTGAAGCCGTCCTCCGGGGACGAACCGTCGCCCCAGGCCTTGCCATCCTCGGGGCCAGCAACGCTGATCGCGTTGTAGAAGTTGACGCCCAGGAAGTCCAGCGGTTGCGAGATCAGCGCCAGGTCGCCGTCGACGATGTTCGACCCCAGCCCGGCGGCCGCCATGTCCTGCAGCACATCGGCGGGGTACTCGCCCCGGAACAGCGGGTCGAGGAACACCCGCGCGGTCGCGCCGTCGACGCGGCGTGCCGCCTCCTGGCACTCGGGGCTCTCGGGGTCCTCGGGGATCGGCGGGTTGAAGTTGAGCGTGATGCCCAGGTTCAGTTCCCAGCCCCTCTCGGCTGCGACGGCGCGCAGCCTCTCGACGGCCATGCCGTGTGCGAGCAGGATCGTGTGCACCGCCGCGGCCGCCTCGCGGGGATCGGTGTGGCCGGGCGCGTGTTCACCACCCGCGTAGGAGAGGAAGGTGGAGCACCAGGGCTCGTTGAGCGTGCTCCAGTTGACGACGCGGTCGCCGAGCGCCCGGTAGGTGGCCTCCGCGTAGTCGGCGAACAGTTCGGCGGTGCGACGGTTGGTCCAGCCGCCCTCCTCCTGCAGCGCCTGCGGCAGGTCCCAGTGGTACAGCGTCAGCCACGGGGTGACGCCCTGCGCCTTCAGTTCGTCGACGAGGCGCGAGTAGAAGTCGAGGCCGGCCTGGTTGACCGGCCCACCGTCGGGGCAGACCCGCGACCACGAGGTGGAGAAGCGGTATGCGGCAAACCCGAGGTCGGCGATCAGGGACACATCCTGGGGCATCCGGTGGTAGTGGTCGCAGGCCACCTGGCCGGTGTCGCCGCCGAGGACGGCGCCTGGCTGGCGGCAGTAGGCGTCCCAGATGGAGTCGGTGCGGCCGTCCTCGCGGCTCGCGCCCTCGATCTGGAAAGCCGCGGTCGCAACCCCCCAGGTGAAGTCTTTCGGGAACGTGGTCATGTGGTGCCGCTTCCTTGTCCGGGGGTGGTCACCTCACAGGCTAATAGATGCCCACCCCGACTCGACAAGGCAGGTCCCTAATCGAGAAGTTCACGGATGACGCCGTCGGCGAGCAGCCTCGCGCCCCTCGCGACCCTGACCCGGTCGCCGAACACCTCGACCAGATCGCCCATCGACGCGAGCCGGGCGCGCTCGGTCGGCGTCAGCACCTCGAGCGGCAACCCCTCGCGCAACCGCAACTCGAGCAGCACCCGCTCGACCCTGCGCTGCTCGTCGTCGAGGACCTCCCGGGCCAGCGCGGGCGAGTTGCCCTCGGCGAGCGCCTGCGCGTAGCTGCGGGGATGCTTGCGGTTCCAGAACCGGATGCCCCCGACGTGCGAGTGGGCACCGGGGCCGATCCCCCACCAGTCGTCGCCCCTCCAGTAGGCGAGGTTGTGCCTGCACTCGCCGCCCGGGCGGGCCCAGTTGGACACCTCGTAGTTGTCGAAGCCCAGCCCCGCGAGGGCCTCCTCTGCGGCGAGGTACTTGTCGGCCAGGTCGTCGTCGTCTGGCATCGGCACCGTGCCGCGGCGCACCTGCATCGCGAGTCGGGTGCCCTCCTCGACGATCAGCGAGTAGGCGCTGACATGGTCGACGGGGGTGTTGGTGACGGCGTCGAGGCTGGCGCGCCAGTCGTCGAGGCTCTCCCCCGGCGTGCCGTAGATCAGGTCGAGGCTGACGTGCTCGAAGCCCGCCTCGCTCGCCCACCGGGCTGCGTCGAGGCCGCGCTGTGGGCTGTGTTCGCGCTCGAGGACGCGCAGCACGTGCGGCACCACCGACTGCAGGCCGAGCGAGATGCGCGTGAACCCGTTGCCGCGCAGCGCCGACAGGTATTCCGGCGTGACCGTCTCCGGGTTGGCCTCGGTGGTGACCTCCGCGTCGGGCGTCAGGTCGAAGCGCTCCCCGATGGCGGCCAGGATGCCGGAAAGGTCCGGCTCCGGGAGCCAGGTGGGGGTGCCGCCGCCGAAGAAGACGCTCTGCACGCTGCGGCCTCCGACCTCGCGGGCCGCGAGGTCGAGTTCGGCGCGCACCGCCGTCAGATACGAGGCCGACGCCCCGTCGCCCGCCTCGCCCGGTGTGTAGGTGTTGAAGTCGCAGTATCCGCAGCGGACCCGGCAGAACGGCACGTGCACGTAGATCGACAGGGGCGCGCTCGATGCCCTCGCCGCGTCGGGGAGGGAGCCGTCGAGGGGGGCGGGATCGCCGTCGGGGAGCTGGGCCACCGGTTCAGCTTAGGGCCCAAAATGGTGGCCACCGCCCCCAAACGGGTGGCATCCGTGCCAATGTGTGCCCATGAACATCTCCCGACGATCCCTGTTGCTTGCAGGTGGCAGCCTGGCGGCCGCGGCGACCCTGGCGGCCTGCGGCACGAACAACCCGCTGGCCTCCGGCACTCCGGCCGGCCCCTCCGGCGCAACCTCCCCCAATGCGTCAGCCCCCGCAGGTGGCGGCGACGTTGCGCTCCAGCAGTGGTACCACGAGTACGGCGAGGCGGGCGTCAAGGAGGCGGTCGAGAAGTACGCCGCCGCCTACACCGCGGCCAAGGTCGAGGTGAAGTGGACCCCCGGTGACTACGGCTCGATCCTCGCGGCGCAACTGCTGACCGCTGACGTCCCCGACGTCTTCGAGGTCGAGCAGGGCGGCTCGCTCGACATGATCCGCTCGGGCCAGTTGGCCGACCTGACCGACATCATCGCGCCGGTCAAGGACCAGTTCAACCCCGCCGTCATGAAGCGGTTCACGTTCGAGGACAAGGTCCACGGCATCCCGCAGACCATCGACATGCAGTTGCTCTACTACCGTCCCTCGCTGCTGCAGAAGGCGGGCGTCGAGCCGCCGAAGACCTTTGAGGACCTCGTCAAGGTGGCCGACGCGGTCAAGTCCGCCGACATCGGCGGCTTCTTCGCCGGCAACGACGGTGGCCTCGGCGTGCTCGGCACCATCCTGATCTGGGCCTCCGGCAACGAGCAGTTGACCGAGGACCGCAGCGCGGTCGCCTTCCTCAACGACAACTTCTACAACGCGCTGACGGCCTACCGCGACTTCTACAAGTCGGCAGGCCTGCTGCAGGCGGCGTCGGCGGAGTGGTACGACGGCGCGGCGTTCGTCAACGGCGAGGCGGCGATGCAGTGGGGCGGCCTGTGGTCGCTCCCCGACATCCAGAAGGCGTGGGGCGACGACGTCGGCGTGCTGCCATTCCCCGCGATCGGCGCGGGTGGTCGTCCCGCGGTGCCGTTCGGCGCGTTCGGCGCGTGTGTGGCCGCGAAGGGCAAGAACGTCGACGCCTCCAAGGAGTTCGTCAAGTGGCTGTGGATCGACCAGGACGAGTACCAGGTCGACTTCTCCAACTCCTACGGAACCCACATCCCCGCCAAGACCGCGCTGGTCGCCAAGGCGGACAAGTTGGCCGCCGGCCCAGGTAAGGACGCAGCCGACTTCGTGTCGAACAACGGCTTCGCCAACGACATCATGTGGTCGGGCGCGATGGGCGACGCGTACAACGCGGCCGTCAGCAACGTCATCAAGGACGGCAAGGACCCGAAGACCGAGTTCGCGGCATTCGAGGCGACCGCCAAGACCGAACTGGCCAAGCTGGCTAGCTGATGAGCGACGCCGCAG
This sequence comes from Propionibacteriaceae bacterium AM104-82, assembly GCA_027658995.1. Lineage (GTDB taxonomy): Bacteria > Actinomycetota > Actinomycetes > Propionibacteriales > Propionibacteriaceae > Arachnia. The sequence goes on along the minus strand of JAQDQK010000016.1, from coordinate 16,419 downwards.
CCCCCGCGCAGCCCTCGGACCGCCGGGGGCTGTGGCGTCGTATCCGCGGGACGCAGGGCCGCAACCTGTGGTTCGCGGGCTTCGTGGCACCGTTCTTCCTCGGGCTGGTGATCTTCGTCTACGTCCCGATCCTGTGGAGCGCGGTGCTGTCCTTCTTCGAGGCCCGCAACACCGTCACGCCCACCAAGTTCGTCGGCTTCGGCAACTACGCCTACCTGCTGCAGGACCGGCTGTTCCTGAACTCCCTCGTGGTGTTCATCGCGTTCGCGGTGTTCATCGTGCCGCTGACCTACGTCTGCTCGCTCGGGCTGGCGCTGCTCCTGGACAAGATCACCATCGGGCGGGCGTTCTTCCGATCGGTGTTCTTCATCCCGACGGCGGTCAGTTACGTGATCGCGGCGATCATCTGGCGCTTCGGCTTCTTCAACGGCGCCCGCTTCGGCCTGCTCAACTCGTTCCTGCGCTCGCTCGGCCTTGAGCAGCCGATCAACTGGCTCGGCGGGGGCAACAACCTGTACTGGGTCGCGCTGGTCTCGGCGCGACTGTGGCTGCAGGTCGGCTTCTACATGATCTTGTTCATCGCGGGCCTGAACAAGATCCCCGTCGAGACCTACGAGGCGGCCGCCCTCGACGGCGCGTCCGGGTGGCGACTGCTGCGCTGGATCACGCTCCCCCAACTCAAGGCCACCAGCGTCGCCGTCATCATGCTGCTGCTGATCAACGCGTTCCAGGCCTTCGACGAGTTCTACAACATGCTCGGATCGATCGGCCACTACCCGCCCTACGGCCGGCCGCCACTGGTGCACCTGTACCTGATCGCGCTCGGCGGCGGTCAGCAGGACCTCGGCGTCGGCGGCGCCGGCACCATGATCCTGACCTCGATCATCGTCGTGTTCGGCGTGCTGCAGAACTGGGTGCTGAACCGGGGTGAGAAGGCATGAGGACCTCCCGGCTCGCGCAGGGCCTTCGCTACGTCATCGCGATCGCGCTCGCGCTGTTCTTCCTGCTCCCGCTGTACGTGATCGTGCGCAACGCGTTCTCCACCAACGCCAACATCACCTCCGCGAAGTGGAACTGGCTGCCCGACCAGGTGAACCTGACCAACCTGACCTCGCTGCTTGCCAACGACTCCATCGGCATCGGCCGCGCGATGGCGAACTCGGCCATCATGGCGGGCCTGCAGACGCTCGGCACCGTCGTCGTCAGCCTGCTCGCCGGGTACGCGCTTGCCCGCTACGACAACCGGGTCTCGCGGGCGCTGCTGGCGCTGACGATCTTCACGCTGATGGTGCCCGCCGCGACGACGTTCGTGCCGATGTTCATCATCACGGCCCAACTCGGCTGGATCGACACGTTCCGCGGCCTGGTGATCCCCGGCATGTTCTCCGCCTTCGCGACCTACCTGTTCCGGCAGTTCTTCCTGGACTTCCCGACCGAGTTGGAGGACGCGTCGCTGATCGACGGGTGCAACCCGTGGACGAGTTTCTGGCGCATCGTGGTGCCCAACTCGCGCGGCATCATCGCGGCGGTCGGCACCATCATCCTGATCGGCTCCTGGAACGCGTTCCTGTGGCCGACCCTGGTCGGCAGGGACGCGACCCGCACCGTCCAGGTGGCGCTGAGCCAGTTCATGACAAGCCAGGGCGTGCGTTACCCCGAACTGTTCATGGGCACCCTCGTCGCGGTGCTTCCGATGCTGTTCGTGTTCCTGTTCCTGCAGCGCTACCTGGTGCAGGGCCTCACCACCTCCGGCCTGCGCTGAGTTCGGCAGACTAGGCGGGTGCGTTCCCTCTCCGATCTGGTGGCCGACGGCTGCGGCCTGCCGTTCGCCGCGGCCTCCGACGACCTGCGCAACGCGGTCGCGGGACGCGGCCTCGCCGTCGTCGAGGCCCCGCCGGGAACCGGAAAGACGACGCTCGCGCCACCCGTCGTGGCGGGCGTCGTCGAGGGCAAGGTGCTCGTCACGCAGCCGAGGAGGGTCGCGGCGCGGGCCGCCGCACGCCGGTTGGCATCCCTGACGGGCACCGAGGTCGGCGAGGTCGCCGGCTTCACGGTGCGCGGCGAGCGGCGGGTCGGGCGCGACACCCGGATCGAGATGCTGACCCCAGGGGTGCTGCTGCGGAGGCTGCTGCGCGACCCGGCGCTGGAGGGCGTCGGGGCCGTGATCCTCGACGAGGTGCACGAGCGTGGGCTCGACACCGACCTGCTGGTGGGGCTGCTCGGGGAGGTCCGCGAACTGCGCGACGACCTGGCCGTCGTGGCGATGTCGGCCACCGCCGACGCGGCGGGCTTCGCGGCGCTGCTGGGCGGCGACGGCGCTCCCGCTCCGATCGTCGGGGTGCCTGCTGTCACGCACCCGCTTGAGGCGCGCTACGCGCCGGGGCCGCTGCCGCTGGATGCCCGCGGGGTGTCGCGCGACTTCCTGGCCCACGTCGCTTCCGTGGCGACCCGGGCGTTCGCGGAGCGCCCAGACGACGGCGACGTGCTGGTCTTCCTGCCGGGCGTGCGCGAGGTGCGCACAGTGGCGGAGCGTCTGCGCGCCGACCTCGACGCCGAGGTGCTCGAACTGCACGGCCAGGTGTCTCCGCGGGAGCAGGACCGGGCGATCGCCGGGCGGGCGCCGTCCGGAATGCCGCGGGTGGTGGTCACCACGAACCTCGCCGAGTCGTCCCTGACGGTGGCCGGTGTGCGGGTCGTGGTCGACGCGGGCCTGTCCCGGGAGCCGCGGCGCGATGCCGCCCGAGGGATGACCGGCCTCGTGACGGTGCGCGAGGCGCGCTCGTCGGCGGATCAGCGGGCGGGCCGCGCCGCGCGCCAGGGCCCCGGCGTGGTGTGGCGCTGCTTCGACGAGCAGACCTACCTCGGCCTGCGGTCGCAGATCACGCCCGAGTCGCAGACGGCCGACCTGACGGGCGCGCTGTTGACGCTGGCCGCTTGGGGAGCGCCGCGGGGCGAGGGCCTGCGTCTACCGTCGCCCCTTCCCGCGGGTCCGGTCGCCGACGACGAGGCGGTGCTCGGCTGGCTGGGCGCCGTCGATGAAGAGGGCAGGATCACCGCGACGGGCCGACGGTTGGCGGAGATCCCTGCCGCCCCGCGCTGGGCGAGGGCGCTGCTCGACAGCGGGCCGCTGTCCGGCACGCGCGCGGCGGCCGAGGTGGTGGCCGCCGTCGAGATGGATGTCTCGGGCGACCTGCAGCGCGAGGTCGCCCGGCTGCGACGGGGCGGCTCGCCCGAGTCGCGGCGCTGGTCCTCAGAGGTGGAGCGCCTTGAGCGCCTGGTTCCGGCGCACGCCGGGACCGGGGCGGCGCCGGGCGTCGCCGTCGTGCTCGCCTACCCCGAGCGCGTCGCGAGGCGCGCGGGAGACGCCTACCTGCTCGCGTCGGGGACCCGCGCCGCGGCACCGGCCGACCTCGCGGGCCACGAGTGGCTCGCCGTCGCAGAGGTGACCAGGGCGGGAGGGGCGTCGGCCGCGGGCACCGGTGCGGTGATCCGCTCGGGGGCGCCCATCGACGAGGCGACCGCGCGACTGGCGGGTCACCTGCTGGTGGACGAGGTGCGCGGCGACCTTGTCGACGGTCGGCTGCGCGCCCGCCGGGTGAGCGCGCTGGGGGCGATCGAACTGTCCTCGACGCCGGTGCCAGCCTCCGAACTCGGCCCGGAGGCCGTGCGGGCCTACGTCGAGGCTCATGGGCTCGGCCTGATCGGCTTCTCCCCCACCGCCGATGCGCTCCGGCGCAGGCTGGCGCTGCTGCACCGCGTCCTTGGCGACCCGTGGCCGGACGTCTCAGACGAGGCGCTGCTGGCCCGGCTCGACGAGTGGCTCGGCCCCGAACTCGCCGCGGCCGCCCGCTCGGGTCGACTGGCGGGCATCGACCTGGCCGCTCCGCTGCGCAGGCTGCTGCCCTGGCCGGAGGCCGGCCGACTCGACGAGTTGGCCCCGGAACGCCTGCTGGTGCCGAGCGGCTCCCGGATCCGGCTCGACTACCCGCCGCACGACGAGCAGGGCCCGGTGGTGGTGGCGGTGAAGCTTCAGGAGATGTTCGGCCTGGCGCAGTCCCCCAGGCTGGTCGACGGCCGCGTCGACGTCGTCTTCCACCTGCTGTCCCCCGCGGGAAGGCCGTTGGCGATCACGGGAGACCTCGCGTCCTTCTGGTCAGGCCCCTACCAGCAGGTCCGCTCGGAGATGCGCGGCCGCTACCCCAAACACCCCTGGCCCGAGGATCCGTGGACGGCCCCCGCGACCGCCCGGACGAAGCGGCGCTCGTGAGGCTGGTTCCTTGAGCATCAGGCCTTCTTGACGGGCTCGGACGTCGACAGGGCTGCGACGAAGGCCTCCTGAGGCACCTCGACGCGGCCGACCATCTTCATCCGCTTCTTGCCTTCCTTCTGCTTCTCCAGCAGCTTGCGCTTACGCGAGATGTCGCCGCCGTAGCACTTGGCCAGGACGTCCTTGCGGATGGCGCGGATGGTCTCGCGGGCGATGACGCGCGAGCCGATGGCGGCCTGGATCGGCACCTCGAACTGCTGCCTCGGGATCAGTTCCTTCAGCTTCGACGCCATCTGCAGGCCGTAGCTGTAGGCCTTGTCCTTGTGGACGATCGCCGAGAACGCGTCGACGGGGTCGCCGTGCAGGAGGATGTCGACCTTGACGAGGTCTGCGGCCTGCTCGCCGTCGGGCTCGTAGTCGAGCGACGCGTAGCCCTTGGTGCGCGACTTCAGCGCGTCGAAGAAGTCGAAGACGATCTCGGCAAGCGGCAGCGTGTAGCGGATCTCGACGCGGTCCTCGCTGAGGTAGTCGAGGCCGCGCTGCACGCCGCGACGCGTCTGGCACAGCTCGAGGATCGTGCCGATGTACTCAGACGGCGCCAGGATCGTGCCGCGCACCACCGGCTCGTACACCTCGGCGATCTTGCCCTCGGGGTACTCCGACGGGTTGGTGACGATGTGCTCGCTGCCGTCCTCCATGATGACGCGGTAGACCACGTTGGGGGCCGTCGAGATGAGGTCAAGGTTGAACTCGCGCTCGAGACGCTCGCGCACGATCTCCATGTGCAGCAGGCCGAGGAAGCCGATCCGGAAGCCGAACCCGAGCGCGGCCGAACTCTCGGGCTCGTAGGTCAGCGCCGCGTCGTTGAGTTGCAGCTTCTCGAGCGCCTCGCGCAGTTCGTTGAAGTCGTCGCCGTCGATCGGATAGAGGCCGGCGTAAACCATCGGGTTGGGGTGCCGGTAGCCACCCAGGTCGGTCTCGGCCGCGCGGTGTTCGAGCGTGACGGTGTCGCCGACGCGGGACTGGCGCACGTCCTTCACGCCGGTGATCAGGTAGCCGACCTCGCCGACGCCGAGGGCGTCCGCCTTGACTGGCTCGGGCGAGATGACGCCGACCTCCAGCAGTTCGTGGGTCGCCTTGGTCGACATCATTCGGATGCGCTCGCGGTGGTTGAGTTCGCCGTCGACCACGCGGACATAGGTGACGACGCCGCGGTAGGTGTCGTAGACGGAGTCGAAGATCAGCGCGCGCGCCGGGGCCGACGGGTCGCCGACCGGCGCCGGGATCTGGTCGACGACCGTGTCGAGCAGTTCCGTGACACCCTGGCCGGTCTTGCCGGAGACCCGCAGCACGTCGTCGGCGTCGCAGCCGATGATGCCCGCGAGTTCCTCGGCGTACTTCTCGGGGTTGGCGCCGGGCAGGTCGATCTTGTTCAGCACGGGGATGATGTGCAGGTCGGCCTCGAGCGCCAGGTACAGGTTCGCGAGCGTCTGCGCCTCGATGCCCTGAGCGGCGTCGACGAGCAGGATCGCGCCCTCGCACGCCTGCAGCGAGCGGGACACCTCGTAGGTGAAGTCGACGTGGCCGGGGGTGTCGATCATGTTCAGGACGTGCACGACGCCGTCCTTGGTCCAGGGCATCCGCACGGCCTGGGACTTGATGGTGATGCCGCGCTCGCGCTCGATCTCCATCCGGTCCAGGTACTGGGCGCGCATCTGCCGCGCGTCGACCACCTCGGTCAACTGCAGCATGCGGTCGGCAAGGGTCGACTTGCCATGATCGATGTGGGCGATGATGCAGAAGTTGCGGATGATCGCCGGGTCGGTCTTACCTGGGCGCGGTGCTGGCATCGATTTCCTCGTGGACGGCGGTGACGACCACCAAGTCTCTCACGTATTGTCCGGGCGAGCTAACCAGCAGATTTGGAGCGTCAGCACCGTCTCAGGTAAGGTGGATCGTCGCGTGCAAACGCATGACCGAGTCAACCAACTTGAGATAAAAAGAGGCTTGCCCAGTGGCGAACATCAAGTCCCAGAAGAAGCGCAACAAGACCAACGAGATCGCGCGCCAGCGCAACAAGGCCGTGAAGTCCGGCCTGCGCACCCACGTCCGCGCCGTGCGCGACGCCGTCGCCGCTGGCGACTCCGCCAAGGCCACCGAGGCCGCCCAGGTCGCCAACCGCGCGCTGGACAAGGCCGTGAGCAAGGGCGTCATCCACAAGAACCAGGCCGCCAACCGCAAGTCGGCCATCTCCACCTCCGTCGCGGCTCTCTGAGCCTGACGCAGTAGCGCTTTTCAAGCAGCGCCTTGGCCCTCGGTCGTCAAGGCGCTGTTTTGCGTACCCTCGACCGGGCTTTGAGGCTCACGGGTTTGAGGCTCAGCGTCGGGCGAGCGCGAGGACCCCGAGCACCATCCGCTCCAGCGCGAAGGCCGGGTCGGTCGCAGCGCCCTTGACCTCCGCGTCGCCGACGGCGATCAACTGGATGGCACCCGCCACGGAGCCGGGGCCCCACAGCCTCGACGTGCGGGCGTAGTCCTTCATCTTCCACGGGGGAAGCCCCAACTGCCGCGCAAGGTCGTTGCTGTTCATCCGCGAGCCCTGCGCGTCGATGTACTTGCCCATCCCCCGGAAGGCGCCCGCCATCGCGCTGGTCACCAGCACCGGGGCCGCGCCCGTCGACAGCGCCCACCTGAGCCGCTCCATCGCGACGGTCGCATTGCCCGCGAGGACGGCGTCGGCCACGGCGAAGGACGTCACCTCCGCCCGGCCCGCGAAGTAGCGCTTGATCAGGCCCGCGTCGATCTCCCCGCCGTCGGAGTCGGAGGCGAGTTGCGCCACCGCGGAGGCGAGCGCCCGCAGGTCGTTGCCGACGGCCGAGACGAGTTCGCCCGCGGCGTCCTGCGAGATCCGGATCCTGTTGCGCTTGGCCTCCTCGGCCACGAACTTCGGCAACTCCCAGGCCTTGAACGCCGCGACCGGCTCGGTCGGCACCTTGGCCTTCTTGAGCTTGTCAATCAGCCCCTTGCCCTTGTTGCCGCCGTGGTGGACGAGGATCAGGCAGAGTTCGTCCCCCGGGTTCTTCGCGACCTCGACCAACTGGTCAACCACGCCCGGCGGGCAGGCGCCGACGTCGTCGATGACGGCGACGATGTCACTGGAGAACAGCGAGCCGCCGACGACCTCGGACAGCATGGTGTCCTCGAGTTCGGCCGCCGTGATCTCATTGACGTCGGCCTCGGGACGCTCCTTGAGCGCGGCAGACCTGGTCCGGGCGACCGCACGCTGCGCAAGGAAGGCCTCAGGGCCGGTGATCAGGAGCGTGCTGCCGAACGATGACATGGGCCAAGCTTGCCAGTGCCCACCGACGCTCAGCCAGCCGGGAATAATCCCCGCCGGGAGATAGTTGAACATTTCACCAGACGGACGAGACGAAAGGAGCCGCTGGTGACCACCCTGCTGACCTACAACATGGGCATTCAGGCCTTCGATGAGCGCGACTACAAGACCGCGATCGAGCGGTTCTCGACCGTCCTCGAGGAGGACCCCCGCAACCTGAATGTGCGCGAGTACCTGGCGCGGGCGCACTACCACCGCGCGTCGCTGCGGCCGGCCGAGGCGGAGGCCCGCACGATCCTTGAGCAGGACCCGACCAACGAGTTCGTCACGCTGCTGCTCATCCGCTCGCTCGAGCGCCAGAACAGGGCCGATGAGGCCGTCGGGCTGCGCCGCAGGCTCGCCGCGCTGACGGGCGACGACTCGCACCTGACGTCGCAGTCGCTGTAGCCGCCCAAGGGCCGATCTCCGGGTATCCACCGCGGAGGTCGGCCCTTTCGCGCGCCCTCAGGAGGTGCGTCTGTAACCTTTTGCCCACCCGCAGGGAGTTACAGGTGAACAGACACCGACGTCGATGCGGACAGGGGGCGCGACCCATGGGCTCAGCGGCACACCCCGCCGACGGCGGGCACCGGAACCCTGATCCCCTGCTGCCCGGAGGCACCCACGAGATCGTGCAGCGCTACGAGTCGCTCGTCTACGGCATCGCCGTGACCCACACCGAGTGCAGGGGCGACGCGGACGACGCCTACCAGGAGGTCTTCCTGACCTACCACCGGCGTCAGATCGAGTTCAACGGCGAGGAACACCGCAAGGCCTGGCTGATCACGACGGCGCTGAACTGCGCCCGCAGGATCCGGCTCAGCTCGTGGCGGACCCGCGTCGTGCCGCTGACCCCTGAGCACGTCGACGCCGAAGCGGAGGGCTTCACGCTGGCCACCGACGAGCAGAACGTGCTGTTCCGGGCGATCCGGTCGCTTCCCGAGACGCTGCGCAGCGTCGTGTACCTGTTCTACTTCGAGGATCTGAGCGTCGCCCGGATCGCGGAACTGCTGGGGGTGGAGCAGGGCGCCGTCCGGGTGCGTCTCTCCCGCGGCAGGGCGCGGTTGCGCGACCAACTGCTGGGAGGGCTGTTCGATGAATGACGACATCTTTCGCGAGATCAAGGACCAACTGCGCCCCTCACCCGAGGTTCGGGCCGCCCTTTCTGCGCAACTGGACGCCGAGCCGACGGTGGCGGTCGCTCCCCGGCCGCGGCGCCGCTGGGCATGGGTGGCGGGAGCCGCGGCCGTCGCGATGGTCGCAGGGGTCGCCGTCGGGGCTGGGCTGACCCGCCGCGACAGCGACCACTCCGATCCCCCGTCGCTGCTGCCCAGCGCCGCGCCGATCCCCTCGAAGGTGCAGATCCGCGACGCCTCCGACTACGCGCCCGTGTTCGCCGCCATCGAGCGTTCCCTGGCCATGGCCCGGGAGAACGGCCAGTGGACCGACACCGGCGCTCCGCTGCCCGCAGCCGCGGCCGACGGCGCCGCCACCCAGGCGGAGGTACCGGGGCGGGACAGCTACTCGGCCGAGGGCACCTGGCGGACCAACGCGCAGGTCGCTGGCATCGACGAGGGCGACATCGTCAAGAGCGACGGCAGGACCATCTTCACCGCCGCGGGCGGCGACGTGGTCCTGGTCGACGCCGACGGGGCCGACACCGCCCAGGTCGCCCGGATCGACACCACCGCCGCCGAGACCGGCCCGACCGACGGCGCCGTACAGGGCCCCGTCGTCGACCTGCTGCTGCAGGGCTCCACGCTGGTGGTCCTCGTCACGGAGTACACCCCGCGGCTCTCCGAGTTGCCGCCGAGCGAGACGTTCGCCTACGTCCCCTACGACGCGACCCAGACGAGGGCGCTGCTGTACGACGTGTCCGACCCGACCCGCCCCCGTTTCGTCAGCAGCCTCGGGCAGAGCGGCGCCTACGTCACGTCGCGACTGACCGACGGCATCGTCTACCTCGTCACCGACTACACGCTGGCCGACCCTGAGGCCGTCGATGCGGAGGATCCCGCGACCTTCGTGCCCCAGGTGTGGCGCGGGGATGACGCCGCCCCGGTCAAGGCGACCGACTGTTGGCTGATGCCCGGCCCGACGGGGCCCCGCTACTCGGTGCTCAGCAGCATCGACCTCACCTCCGGCGAACGCGTCGACACGCAGAGCGTGCTCGGAGGCTCCGACGCCGTCTACATGGGCACCGATGCGCTCTACCTCGCGGGCACCGCCTACCAGGGCTACGACGCTGTCCCCGCCGAACTCGACCAGGCGATCGGGCTCCAACGGGTCGACCAGACGACCCACCTCGTCAGGGTCGCCACCGACAAGGGCGCGCTCGATGCCGCGTCCGAGGGATCGGTCCCCGGCGCGGTGCTCAACCAGTTCGCGCTCGACTCCTACGACGGGCACCTACGGATCGCCGTCACCATGAACGGCACCACCGCGGGCGGCGGGTGGGGCACCTACCCCGCGCTGTTCGTCCTCGACTCCTCGCTGAAGATCGTCGGCTCCCTTTCCCGGTTGGCGGTCGATGAGTCGATCCAGTCGGTGCGCTTCGACGGGCCGGTCGGCTACGTCGTGTCGTTCCGCCAGGTCGACCCGCTGTTCGCCATCGACCTGTCGGACCCGAAGCACCCGATGGTGATGAGCGCCCTGAAGATCCCCGGCTTCAGCACCTACCTGCATCCGTGGTCGGAGAACCGCCTGCTCGGGCTCGGGATAGACGCGGGCGAGGACGGCATCGTCAGAGGCATGAAGCTCACGATGTTCGACATCTCCGACCCGTACGACGTCACCGAGGCGACCACCATCCGCGTCCCGTTCGACGACGCCGAGGCGCTGCGCAACCACAAGGCGGTCTTCGTCGACGCCGAGCGCGGACTGATCGGCTTCGACGCCACCACGATGGACGCCAAGGGAAGGCAGACCCACCGCTACGTGATGTACCGATACGACGGCAAGGAGTTCACGCTGCTCGACAAGCTCGACGTGCACCAGCCCCCCGTCGACCGGCAGGGCGGCGCGCGCGGCCTGAGCATCGACGACTTCCTGTACGTCGTCACCGGCGCCGGGATCGACGTCTACTCGGCGGATTCGCTCGATGAGGTGACGGGCCGCGAATTCGGCCGCTGACTGACCCCCTAGACTGCCTGCGAGCCATCGAACTCAAAGGAGAGCCATGTCCAGCCCACTTCGTTTCGGCATCCTGGGTGCCGCAGGCATCACCCCGTCGTCCCTGATCGCGCCCGCAGCGCTGAACCCCGACGTGGAACTGGTCGCCGTCGCGGCACGGGACCGTTCCCGCGCGGAGGCCTTCGCGGCCGAGCACGGCATCGGGCGCGTCGAGGACAGCTACGAGTCGCTGCTGGCGGCCGACGACATCGACGCGATCTACATCCCGCTGCCCAACTCCGAGCACGGCCGCTGGACGAAGGCGGCGGTCGACGCGGGTAAGCACGTGCTGGTGGAGAAGCCGTTCGCGTCGAACGGCACCGAGGCCGAGGAGGTCGCGGCGCACGTCGCTGGCAGCGGCCTCGTGGTGATGGAGGCCTTCCACTACCGCTACCACGCGCTGATGTCCGAGGCGATCGCTCTCGTCCGGGACGGCAGGGTCGGCCACCTGGTCGACGTGAGCGCCACCTTCGACATCTCGCTGCCCGACCGCAGCAACATCCGCTACATCTACGACCTGGCCGGCGGCGCCACGATGGATCTCGGCTGCTACAGCCTGCACTTCGTGCGCAGCATCGTCGGCGAGGAGCCCGAGGTCGTCTCGGCGACCTACCGCCCCTCCACCGACGAGCGGATCGACGAGGCCCTGACCGCGGAACTGCGATTCCCCAGCGGCGTCACCTCGACGGTGTCGAGTTCGCTGCTCGAGGACGTCGAGTGCCAGTCGGCCACCATCGTCGGCACGGAGGGCGTGCTCAAGGTGGAGGGTTTCGTGAAGCCGCAGGAGGGTAACTCCCTGACGCTGTACACCGAGGCGGACGGCGCGACCGCGATCGAGGTCCCCGAGCGCCCGACCAGCTACGACTGCCAGTTGAGCATCTTCGTCGCAGCGGTCCGCGAGGGCCTTCCGGTGATCACCGACGCCGCGGACGCGGTGAAGATGATGCGGGCCATCGACGCCATGTACGTGGCCGCGGGGCTTCAGCCGCGCGAGTGAGTCGTGGGCCTCAGCGGGCGTCCCTCCTGGCGCCCGCGGGGGCCGGCTCCCCGTGCTCGGCGCGCAGCCGGTCCAACTGGTCGGGATAGCTCGTCGACCGGAGCCGCGGGAACGCCCGCAACTGGCGTCGGGTGGTGCGGCTCAGCTTCGCCTCCATCCTCTGGCGCGTCTCGTCGCCGTGCTCCTTCAGGCGCGTCAGGTCGGCGTCTGCCTTCTCCTTGAAGTCGAGCGCGTCGCGCCCGATCCGGGTGCTGACCACGTCGGTGGAGGCACGCAACCGGTCGTCAGCCTCCTTCAGCGCCTTCAACTGGCCGTCCAACTTGAGCGCCGCGGAGACCGTCGCGGCCAGGTCGACCAGCATCACGGCGACCACGATCCCGAGCCCGATCAGCACCACCCACGGGTTCAGCCAGGCGAGTAGGCGGGTGATCGCCGGGTGCAGCACCTCCATCAGCAGGATCCCGGCCACGCCCCACATCAGGGAGAACGACAGGCAGATGTAGCCGCCGACGTTGAACGGGCGGTCCGAGTAGTCCCACCAGCGTCGGTGGAAGATCTTCTCCAGCGCCCAGCCCGTCACCAGTTCCAGCAGCGAGGCCACCACCATGGCGCCCAGGAACACGAGCAGCGGATTGTCGGCGACCGGACCAAGCAGCGCGGTCATGCCGAGCGCCCCGAAGCCGTAGATCGGGCAGTAGGGGCCGGCCAGGAAGCCGCGGTTGGTGATCGTCCCCTCGGTCACTGCCGCGAAGATCACCTCAGCGACCCACCCGATCATCGCGTAGACCACGACGAGGGTCACCGGCGTGACGAGCGCGACGAGTTGGGTTGCATCCACGTGGGCCTCCTCAACGTCTGCTGACTATGCCCGATTCAACCACTCAACGACGCGTCCGTCTGCGCGCCTCGACGTCATCGCAGGATCCGGCACAGCAGGAGCGCGACATGATGCCTTGGGGCTGCAGGGCTGTCAATGAGACCGGCCTATCGAGACCCAAAGGTGCATCATCGGGCAGTAATTCCTTGTCAAGTGGTGGTTTCGCTGCTTGGATCTGCGCATGATCGCGTCGAACCGGCCACGGCGCGCCATCCCAGGCGCCGCCATCACACCCGGGTTGGTCCCACTCGAGGTCAGGCTCCCTGTGACGCGACCATCCGTATCTCTCGCCGACGTGACCCGGGCCTACCCCGCCTTCACGCTCGGTCCGATCTCGACGACCTTCACGCAAGGCGTGACCGCCCTGCTCGGCGCCAACGGAGCAGGAAAGTCGACGCTCATGCGCCGGATCGTGGGCGCCGAGAGGGGTGGAGGAACCGTGACGGACGAGGAGGGTCAGGAGCCCTCCGCCGGTTACCTTCCGCAGGACTTCACCGCGCCGAAGCGGCTGACGGCGGCCGACTACCTGCGCCTCGTGGCCTGGTGCCGGTCGACGCGGCGTCGGCCACTCGGAAGGGCCGATGTTGGGCCTGCCCTTGAGGCTGTGGACCTCACTTCGAAGGCGCGCTCGAGGGTGGGTGCACTGTCTGGCGGGATGCTTCGCCGCCTCGGAGTGGCACAGGCCCTGATCGGTGGCTCGAGGATCCTCGTCCTTGACGAGCCGACAGTTGGTCTGGATCCGATCCAGCGCGGCGAACTGCGCAGGCTCCTCACGGTCCTCGGCCGCACGCACGTCGTGATCGTCTCGACCCATCTCAGCGAGGATGTCGCGGCGGTTGCGGAGTCGGTGCGTGTGTTGAGTGGCGGCAGCCTCGTGTTCGACGGGGACCTGGCCGGGCTCGTTCAGATGACGGGCCGGACCGACCTGACCGCCGAATCGGTCGATCTCGCCTTCTCACGTGTGGTCGAGAGCGGCGTCGATGCGTAGGGCCCTCCAGTCGTGGATGTTCCTGATCCGGCTCTCCGCCGTGTGGGGACTGGGCCTTATCTCTGCCTTTGCGGTGGTGGCCGCCGCAATCTTCGCGACGACCCAGCGCGGGGCGCCGTGGCGCGGCGACCTGGTGTGGACGATCGACTGGCTCTCGGTCGGCTTCGTCATCGGCGGCCCCCTCGTGGCAGGCGCTGCTGCCCTCGACGTCGGGCGGATGGCCCGCGGCACCCTGCATCTGGAGGGCAGGTGGCCCTGGCGGTCACCTGGCCTGGGTGTCGCGATCGGGCACGCGAGCCTGGCGTGCATCGGACACTTGGTCGGGCTCGGGGCGGCCCTGATCATGAGCCTGCCTCCTGTCACGGACCCCTTCGCTTGGCTCGCCGTCCTGGTTCAACTCCTGCTGCTTGTCCTGTTCGTCAGCCTCGGCGCGGCGGTTGGCCGGCTGACCCAACCAGTCCTCGCTGGGCTAGTGGCGTCCTCCGCTGTGCTGTTGCTCATCTACTTCTTCGGGTCGCCGAGCGACCAGATCACGATCCTCAACACGGGCCAAGCGACTCTTCCACGCATCGGGTACGCGTACCACTGGACCTATCTCGCCGTTCAGGCCGCCATCATCGTCGTCCTGATCGTCGCATCGTGGATCCTCCGCCCCGCGTCGCCGATCAGTTCCCGGCACGTTGGCTGGGGACGGGTCCTCGTGTCGGTCGTGCTCGCCGTGGCCTCGGTGGGCCTCGGGCTTGCCATCACCCTGAGTCGGCTCGTCCCGACGGGTCGACCACCCACCTACTGTGGCGCCGTCCAGACCCGACCGGTGTGCTACTACCCGGAGCATGCCCGCGTGAGCAACCAGTTCAGCGAGACACTCTGGGCGATCGTCGAGATGACGGAGCACAGCGACTATCAGGACCTCCTGCCGCAGCGGTTCGCCGAGGTGAGCCGAACCTGGGCGCCCACCGACCCTGGGACGGCCCCTTTCATCCTCGGAGACGAACAGTTGGCAGGAGGCCCACCCGACGTGACCGCCATCCTGCAAGGCATCGTCGAGCCACTGCACTGTGCGCAACTGGCCACCGACGCCCTACCCTCCGAGCGCTACATGATGGACCTGCAACGGCTCATCAGCACCTGGGAGTCGGTGGTGACAGAAGACACCTCCATGCTCGTTGGAGACCCCCTACCTGCTGAGGAGGCACTTGCGCTGCGGGACCAGTTCGCCACCTGCAGCTACCCGTACTTCACAGAGCCCTCGTGAGGTACCTGCTCGTGGGGTCAGGCTTCCGCGCCACCTACCCGCCCCTCCTCGTGGCCCTGATCATCACCGCCGCGTTCCCCGACGGAACCATCAGCCAGATCGGCCCCTTCCCGCTGCAGCCCGAACTGCGTGTCCTGATCACCGTCCCCATCCTCTGTGCCCTTGCGACGGCGATCTGTCACGACATGGCCGGCTCACGAGTCATCCGTCACTCCGCGCGCGTGCACCTGCTGCGGCTCCTGTCGATCCTCCTGGCGGCCACCGTGTCCGGATCGATCCTCGCCGCTGGCACCTACCTTGGCGGCCTTGAGGTGGGAGGGGCCCTGCTGCGCAACTACCTCTGGCTCTCCGGTGTCGCGATGGCGACGTCGGCACTGTTCGGCGTCGCCTACGCCTGGTTCCCCCTGATGGGGGCGTTCGGGTTGGCACTGGTGTTCCCGGCCGACACCAGCGACTGGAGCCTCTACGGGTTCCTCTTCCGCGAGACCGCAACGCTCGCGCAGGTCGGCCCGGCCGCTGCGTTGTTCGTGGTCGGTGCGGGACTGCTGGTGGCGAACCCGCGCCATCACGGCTACCTGCCAGGACGCAGACGCGCCGGTCAAGACTTCCGAGCTTGACTGCTCGCCCCAGGCTCCCGATCCGATCCTGACGACCAGGCCACCGGCGGCCTGACGTCAGAGAGACCACGGTAGCTCAAGCGAGAGATGCATCTGACTGTCACGATCCGCGCCTTCCTCCGCCTGTCCCCCAGGAGGCCGTGCTAGGCCCTAGCGGGCTCTGATCAACAGGGCATCACCCTGCCCCGTGAGGGCGTCAGCGCTGCAGCCGAGCGCGGCGGTTCCCAGCATGTTAGTGCGGGCGGGCGACTGCCCATCCCCGCGCCAGGTCGCGGCATCGTTCTGACGCAAGGAACGGACTGGTGGGCATGGAGACTCTCTCGCGCGACGAATGCAGGGCCGCGAAGGAAACGTCCGGATCATGATCGCGCCCCTTCTCTGCCTGGAGCCGTCTCGGTCAGCCGTCGCGGTGGTATGTCACGCGTCACAGGGATCGAACCCAGTGGCGTGACAGACGAATCTTGGTGACACGAGAAGACGCCGCTGGCGCAAATGAGAAAGGTACTTGGCCATGCCAAACAACAACACCATCCCGAAAGAGGAGCGAGACTTCGTGTCACTGCAGCGTATGGGTCGTAAGGGACCCGCGAAGTGTCCGTCGCAAAAGCGACGCTTTCGCGACCATGATGAAGCCACGGCAGTGCTTCATAAAGCAAAGAATGCCCGCACGATCGCGAAACTTGATCAAACCGGCACACGACGAAGGGAGCAACGGAGCTACGAGTGTGCCCAGTGCCAGGGATGGCACGTCACTTCGCAGAGCACTTGGCAACAGGGACGGGGTAACTGATCATGAAGGTTCTGTACCTTATCCGGCTCTTCGTACTTGCGGTGGGTCGGGGGCGACACGCCGGGTGAGCGGGGTGGGCTG
>JAQDQK010000015.1 GCA_027658995.1 Propionibacteriaceae bacterium AM104-82 | reverse complement strand
CCCCTACCTCTAAACCACCCCCGGAGACCACCACTTACACAAACAACTTGACAAGCTCGCGCGCCCAGCGCCGAAGCGAACACCTTTGACCGATAGCAGGCGCCGTTATCGGTCATCACTGCTGTGACCGTCACTCCGATGCTGTCGAAGAACGCGTTGGCCCGGGTCCAGAACCCAGCCGCGGTCTCCTTGCGTTCGTCATCAAGGATCTCCGAGTACGCGACCCGAGAGAAGTCGTCGACGGCGTGGTGCAGGAACCGGTAGCCGCGCGACCCGGCTGCGCCGGATCGGGCGGCTTTGTCACGGTTGGTGCCAGCACGTCGGTCCTGTGTCGAACCTCGCCCGTGGATCCGCCAGCCGCCTCCCTCGGGGATCCTGCCTTGCTTCTTGATGTCGACATGGACCAGTTGACCGGGGCCGGCGGCTTCGTAGCGTTTCGGGTCGGGTCTACGCACGGGCAGACCGGTTGCCTGGTCGAGATGAGCCAGTAGTGGCATCGAGTACCTCGCCAGGACCCTGCCGACGGTGGATTGGTGAAGACCCAAGTGGTAGCCAATCCGGTGCGGTCCCCATCTGTGAGTGACCCGCAACCCGATGATGCGTCGTTCGGTCCTTCGTGGCAGCCGGTTCGGTGACGTGTGCGGTCTCGAGCTGCGGTCGATCAACGCCGTCCCAGCACGGTGACGATCTACCCAGCGTTTCGCCGTCGCTGGGGAACACTGGAACCGTTCTGCGGCGCGGCGCAGGGACCAGCCCTCAACCACGACCAGGTCCACGAGACGGCGACGCCCCTGCGGCGTCAAAGGTGCATTAGCGTGGGTCATGAAGGTCTCCGTTGGTGCGATGCGAGTGTGGTAACCCACATCCTGCCCGGAGGCCTTCACCTTCACCTCAGCCGTTCACAACCTGCCGGGAAAGTACACCTAGCTGCCGGTCGAGGGCAGACCCGGGCGCGACGGCGGCGTCGACGGGCTGGCGCTGACCGATGGCGATGGCGTCGGGGTCGGCGAGGGGGCGCCCTTGACGAGCGAGAGCACCCCGTCGCGGACCTCGAGGGTGTAGCCGTCGGCCCCGATCACCTCGACGGTGTCTAAGGCGCCGGTGTAGGACGCCGCCCGCAGCACGGGAATCACGTCGGGCAGGTCGGTCGCGACCCTCGCGCGCGCCGCGGAGCCGAGGCTTGTCACGTCGATCACGACGGTGCCGTCGAGGTCGGCCGCGCCGTCGACGGTGAGCGCGGGGGTGCCTGCCGTCTCGACGCCCAGTTCGAGCCGGGCGTCGGAGCGCAGGTCGCCGCCGATGGCGACGGGATCGTCCGAGTTCTCGTCGAGGACGCCGCCGAGCAGCGCGACGTCCCCGGTGCCGAGCGCGGTTGCCGTGGTGACCGTCAGCGTGCCGTCGATGACGGTGGTGCCTCCCGAATAGCTGTTGAGGCCTGCGAGCGTGAGCGTCCCGGTGCCCGCCTTGGTCAGCGCGCCCGCGCCGTCGATGTCGTTGAGCCACACGTCAGCGGCCGAGAAGCCCCCCTGGGAGGCGTCCATGGTGACGGCAACGTCGCGGTCGAAGGATCCGAAGCCGTGCGCGGCGGCGAACAGGTTGAGGCGACCCCAGCCCTCGGCGTCGTCGAGGATCGGATAGCCGGACTCGAGCGCGGTGGAGTACAGCACCCAGCGCACCTGGTCGTCGTCGAGATAGGGCAGCCGCGAATCGAGCAGCACCTCTGCGCCCTTGGGGACGCGCGGCGCGACGGTCGCGGGGCCGACGGTGCCCGGCTCGTAGTCGAAGGTGACGTTCTCGAGGAACTGCGCGAGTTGGTCCTGGTAGGCGTCGCGGTTGGTCGAGGTCGGCGTCGCGGGCCCGACAAGTTCCTCGACGTCGGCCTTGGCGCGCGCGAGCAGGTCGGCGTTGGCGGGGTCGGCGAGCACGGACGCCGCGATCCCGGTCGCGAGGACCCGGCCGCCCATCACGTCGATGGCGTTGTGCATGCCAGCCACGACGCGGCTCTCGCCGAGTTCGGAGGCGCGCAGCATCAACTCCGCGTAGTGCTCGGGGGTCGCGGCTGCCATCGCGTAGCCGGCGAGGAAGGCCGCGTTGGTGTGGCCGCTCGGGAAGCCGCCGTCGCTGAGGGCCTCGGAGTCGGGCTTCTGGGCCGGGCGCAGTTCGGGAAGCACGTCGACGTCGGCGCTCCACCGGAAGGGCCGCATGTACTGGTAGTACTCCTTGGCCCGGTTGCTGGTGGCGGCGGGGCCGCGGACGGTGTTCACCAGGTCGACGAAGCTCCCGAGCGCCGAGTCGGCGTCGCCCCACTGGCCGTTGTCGTTGCCCCCGTCGTCGTACTTCACCGTGGTGGCGTCTGCCAGGATCTGGTCGGGGATGGTGGTGCCCGCGTTGATCAGTTCGGAGATCCGCGCCTGGTCGACGCCGAGGCCCTCGAGCATCGAGTAGTTCTGGTTGCGGCGGTCGCTGAGGTAGGCCTGGATCCCCTCCTCGGTGCTGCGGTCGTTGGTGAGCCGCTCGACGATGGCGATGTTGTGGTCGAGGACGGCCGCGTTGAGCTTCGTCCCGTCGTTCCAGGACTCGCCCGGGGTCCAGAGCTTGAGCATCTCGGCCAGCACCCCGATGGCCGGGTTCGACTCGGGCGTCATGTTCTGGGTGGTGTTCTGGCCGTAGGTGTCCAGGTAGTGGCCGTAGTCGGCGGCGTGCGGCGCGATGGCGTCGACGGGGGTGAGGTCGTCCGCCGCGGCGGGCGCGAGGAGGGTCGTCGAGGCCAGGGCCGCGGCGCTCAGCCCGGCGATGACTCTGCGGTGATATCTGTGCATGGGGGTCCTCTTGGTCTGCGGTGATCAACGGGGTCAGGACTGATAGTGCACGACTTTCCGAGCGTGGGCAAGCGTTTTCCCAGATTGCGCAGGAAGTCTGAGTAAACACTTTCCCCCGGTGTCACCGCACACACCGCGCTACGCTCGGAGGGGTTACACCGAGGAGCGATGATGCCCAGGTTCATCCACGTTTCGACCACTCAGGCGCCGCGGCGACGGGTCTTCGACTGGCACACGCGGCCCGGCAGCTTCGTGCGCGAGACCCCGCCCGGCCTCGCGACCCTGCTGAGCGGCCCGACCGACGGCATCAACCCGGGCTCCGAACTGCGGCTGCGGATCTCCTCACCGCTGGTCGCCGCGCTGCTGCCCCACGCCCGCGGCGGGCCGATCGGCGTCGGCTGGCGGGTCCGCCACGTCGAACTGGTGCCTGGCAGCCGCTTCGTCGACGAGCAGGTCGACGGGCCGTTCTACCACTGGCGCCACGAGCACGACTTCGCCGACGGCCCGGATGGCACGACCGTGCTGACCGACACCGTCACCTGGGACGCCCCGCGCGGCATCCCTGACGAGTGGATCGAGGCGCACCTCCGCGCGCTGTTCCGGTTCCGGGAGCGCCAACTGCGCGACGACCTGGACCTGTTCGGGCGGCTGAACGCTCCCCCGACGACCGTGGTGATGTCGGGCTCCTCCGGCCTGGTCGGCACCCAACTGCGGGCCCTGCTGACGGCAGCGGGGCACCGGGTGGTGCGGCTCGTGCGACGCGACCCGTCCGGCCCCGACGAGGTCCGCTGGGACCCGCGCACGCTGTGGCTTCCGAAGGGCACGCTGCGCGACGCGGGCGTGGTGATCAACCTGGCGGGCGAGACGATCGGCGGCCGGTTCACGCGCGCCAGGAAGGCCGAGATCCTCAGCTCCCGGGTCGACGCGACCACGACGATCGCCGAGGCGATGGCCAGGGAGGCCCCGCACGCCTCGCTCGTCCAGGCCTCCGCGATCGGCATCTACGGCCCTCGGCGCCCCGGAGAACTGCTCGATGAGGCCTCGCCGCGGGGCAAGGGCTTCCTCGCCGACGTCGTCGACGCCTGGGAGCGGGCCGCCGCGCCCGCGACGCGCGCCGGGGTGCGGACGGTCTTCCTGAGGACCGGGATCGTGCTGAGCGGCGTCGGCGGCGCCCTCCCGCCCCAGCTCCCGCTGTACCTGGTTGGCCTCGGCGGCCGGATGACGGCGGCCGACGCGGAGCTGAGCTGGATCGGCCTGGACGATCTCGTGCTCGCCTACGCGCACGCCGCGTTCACGCCGTCGCTGTCCGGGCCGGTGCCCGCGGTCGGGCCGAACCCGGTGACGCAGGCCGAGTTCGCCGGGACGCTCGGCGCCGCCCTGCACCGCCCTGCCCTGCTTCCGACGCCGTCCTTCGGCCCGAAGCTGGTGCTGGGGAGCGAGGGCTATGACCAGTTGATCGACACGGACCAGCGCGTCAGCGCCGCAAAGCTGATCGGCTCAGGCTTCCGGTTCGGCCAGGTGAACCTCGATGAGGCGCTGCGCCACGTGCTGCTCAAGCCAGCTGCAACGCCCGCGTCACGATCAGCCCGATGAACAGCGCCGCGACGAGGCCGACGAGCGGCCACTGGAGGCTCCGCTTGTCCTTGGGCAGGTAGACGAGGATCGCCGCGACGAGCGCGCCGCCGAGCAGGCCGCCGAAGTGGCCCTGCCAGGAGATGCCGGGGAACGTGAACGAGATGGCCACGTTGATGCCGAGCCAGATCAGGATCTGCTGCACGTTGCCCTTGTAGCGCACCGCGAGCACCACGAGCGCCCCCATCAGGCCGTAGATCGCGCCCGAGGCGCCGAGCGTGGAGGTCTCTGGGTCGGAGAACAGCATCACGGCCGCAGAGCCGCCGAGCAGCGCGACCAGGTAGACCGCCAGGTAGCGGGCCCGGCCGAGACTCTGCTCCATGGTGGGGCCGAGCATCCACAGCACCAGCATGTTGAACCCGATGTGGGTGATGCCGATGTGGGCGAAGCCGGACGTGACGACCTGCCAGAACGCGCCGGAGGCGACCCCGTCGGTCCACTCGAATCCGGGGACCGTGCAGGTGGCGGCGGTTGCCCCGGGGATGTACTCGTCTGCGCTTGCGCAGACGCCTGCCGGAGTGAGCGCGAGCAGGTTGCCCAGTCGGCTGTTCGACCACCCGGTGAGCAGGATCGCGACCCAGACGGCGAGGTTGATGCCGATCAGCACGATCGAGGTGCCGCGCGGGTCGGCGCTGCGCGTTCCGCCGTGGGGCAGTTCGTTCTGCCTGGTCTCCTTCATGCCGCGCGACACGCACTCGGGGCACTGGAACCCGACGGAGCCGGGCACCATGCACTGGGGACAGATCGGACGGTCGCACCGCTGGCACCTGATCCGGGTCTGCTGGTCCGGGTGTCGGTAGCAGGTTGACGCGTCGTCCATGCTGGGAGGATACCGGTGAGTCTCAAGCCGGCTCGACCGGAGCGGCCCCTTCCGCGGCGGCGTCGCCGTCCTCGTTTCCGCCGTGCTTCGGGCCGGTCGCCAACACCTTGGCGGGGCCGACCGTCATGGCGGCGATGCCGGTGGTGATCGGCACCGACAGGATCAGCCCGATCGCGGAGGCGAAGGTGCGCACGCCCTCCCCCGCGAACATCTCCATGGTGAACAGCGCGAGTGGCTCGCGCGCGGTGAAGAACAGCATCAGCAGCACCGTCAGGGCGGCGCCTGCGTAGGCGAACACGATGGTGTAGATCGTGGAGGCGATGTGGTCGCGCCCGATCCTCATGCCCGCTGCGAACACCTTGCTGCGGGTCCACTCGGGTGCTGCCGCGCGCAGTTCCCACACAGCAGAGGCCTGCGTGATGGTGACGTCGTTGAGGACGCCGAGGCCGCCGATGATGATGCCGACCATCAGCAGGTCCTGGAAGTTGATGGCGGGCGCGAGTTGGGCGAGGTCGTACTCGTTCTCGTCGGCGAACCCGGACAGCCTGGCCGCGTGCACGGCGAGCGCGCCGAGCGCCGTCGTGACCGCCAGGCCGATCAGCGTTCCCGCAAGCGCCGCCGAGGTGCGCAGCGAGATCCCGTGCGCGACGTAGAGGACGATGAACATGATGGCCGTCGAGCCCGCGAGGGCGACGGCCATGCCCGGCTTGCCGACGATGATCGCCGGCAGCATGAAGCCGATCAGCACCCAGGCCGCCACGCCGAGGCCGACCATGGCCATCAGGCCGCGGAGGCGTGCGACGGCGAGCACCGCGACAACGAACAGCACCGCGAGCGTGATCAGGACGGGCAACCGGTTGACGCCGCTGAACGAGTAGTGGACGCCATCGGCGGTGTCGACGCGGGCCACCTCGATCCGGTCGCCCGCCTGGAGGCCGTTGTGCACGTTGGCGCCGGTCAACTCGATGGTGTTCTGGGTGCCCGCATCGGGCCCGGAGGTGATGTCGATCGTGACCGTCAGGCAGGCAGCGGTGCCCGAGGGCGTCTCCACGGAGGACTCGCAGCCCTCCGTCAGGCCTGTGATGGTGGCGTCGGCATAACTGACGCCCGGGGCGTCGACGACCTTGGTGAGGGCACCGTCCAACTCGGCCCCGCTCGGCCACAGCCAGATCATGCCCGCGACGGCGAACACCGCGAACACCGCGAGCAGCCCGATCAGGTACGTCCGCGCGCGCTGCCCGACCTCGACGACGCCATGGCTTCCGTGCGAATGTCCGTGACCCATGCCGACAACCTACAGTCGCGGCGCCCCACTCGCCCATGCCGAGCCACGGGTGATGACGCCGATTGGTTACTACAGAACGTAGGGGTAAAGTCGGGGGTGCCATGACTGCCACCCCCGCCGCCAGGAAGGCGACCCGGCGACCGCCCGACCCGAAGTGCCCGCTGCGCCCCGGAGAGCCGTGCACGCTGTGCCAGGCCAGCGTCACCGGCCCACAGGACTGCGGGCTGGTCTACCTGATCATGGACGACCCCGAGGCCCGCGAGGCGTTCAACGCGTCCCGACGGCGCTGAGCCGGGGTCAACGACGCACAACAGAGGGCTAGGCTGACGCGGTGCCCCACGCCCTTGACCCCTCCTATGTCGCGACGGTGCGGCGGCGCTCGCTGCTCGTCCTCTCGCTCGGTCAGGTGCTCGGCGGCGTCGCGTTCGGTGCGACCGTCTCGCTGGGCGCGCTGCTCGCCGCAGACGTCTCCGGCGACGAGGGGCTCTCCGGCCTTGCGACCGCCGCCGTGACGCTAGGCACCGCCGCCTTCGCCGTCCCGCTCGCCGCGCTGGCCAAACGCTCGGGGCGCCGCCCTGCGCTGGCCACCGGCATGCTGATCGCGCTCGTCGGTGTGGCGCTCGTCGTGCTGGCGCGCGCCGTCGACCAGTTCCCGCTGCTGCTCGCCGCGTTCGCGCTGATCGGCGCCGGGCAGGCGGCCAACCTGCAGTCACGCTTCGCCGCGAGCGACCTCGCGACCGACGCGACCCGCAGCCGCGACCTGTCGCTCGTCGTCTGGGCAACCACGATCGGGGCGGTGCTCGGCCCCAACCTCGTCGGCCCGGGCGAGGCTCTCGGCAGGCTCGTCGGGATGCCGAGCCTGACCGGCCCCTATCTCTTCACCGTCGCGGCCCAACTGCTCGGCGTCGCGATGTACCTGATCCTGCTCCGCCCCGATCCGCTGGTGCTCGCGCAGCGGGTGGCCCGCGACGGTGCGACCAGCGCGAGCACCGTCAGGGACCATCCGGCGATGGCGCGGTTCGCGATCCTGGCCGTCGCAGGGTCGCACGCTGTGATGGTCTCGGTGATGGCGATGACGCCGATCCACCTGATGCACCACGGCGCCGAGATCACGGTGGTCGGGCTGACCATCAGCCTGCACATCGCGGGCATGTACGCGCTGTCGCCGGTGTTCGGGGTGCTGTCGGACCGGATGGGCCGCATCCCGACGATCCTGCTCGGCCAGGCGATCCTGGTCGCGTCGCTGCTGCTCGCCTTCGCGGGGCAGGCCTCCGTGCTGGCCGTCGGCGTCGCGCTGGTGCTGCTCGGCCTCGGGTGGAGCGCCTCGACGGTGGCGGGTGCAGCGCTGCTGACCGAGTCATCGTCGCCGGAGATGCGCGTGGCCCGGCAGGGTCGCAGCGACCTGACGATGAGCCTGGTCGGCGCGGCAGGGGCGATCGGGGCGGGCGTGCTGCTCGGCTGGATCGGCTACGGCGGGTTGGCGTTGGTGTCGCTGATCGTGGTGGCCGTGGTGGTGGCCGCCGCGCTGGTCGCCCGGCAACTCGACCGCTGAGGCGCGCGTCAGCCGCCAAGCAGGCCGAGCACGAGGGTCGCGACCGCCCCGGCGGCGAGCCCGCCGAGCAGCAGCGGGACGGGGTGCTTCAGGAACCGGACGACGAGGGCCGATCCGCCGACGATCAGGACGACCGCGACCGCCAGTTTGAGCCACCAGGCCGAGGTGACCGCGTCGGGCGACACCGAGACGAGCCGCACCAGGATGCCCGGGAAGGCGCCGAGCGCCGCCCCGACGAGAGCGAGGATCCAGCGACCCCAGGTCGGCACTTCGGAGAACACCCAGCCATCCTCGCACGCGCCGCGCGGCGCGGGTCGGCGGAGCGGGTCAGCGTCCCCGACCCGGCACGGGTAGTCCGAGCCAGCCCGACGTCGACGGGTGTCCACCCTCGAGACGCTCGACCCGGGCCAGCCCCGGGTAGCGCTGCTTGACGGTCGTCTCGATGCGGTCGTGCAGCGTCGACCCGGCCGCGGGGCAGTCCTCGCAGGCGCCGCCGAAGTCGAGGGTCAGCACATCGGCGGTCGCGTCGGAGACGGTGATGTGGCCGCCGTGCGATGCGACGTAACTGCTCAGTTCGCCCTCCAGCACCTCGCGGGCGATCAGGCCGAGCAGTTCCGCCGAGCCCTCCTCGATCTCCCAGCCATCCAGGTCGACGGCCCTGCCGATCGCGTCGCGGATCCGGGGGCCGTGCTCGGTCCAGGTCTGCGCCGGGTTGAGCCACGTCCACACCCCGCCGCGCTCCACGAAGACCTTGGTGAGGACGTCGAACTCGAGCATCGGGCCGACGGTGCCCGGCGCCTTGATGACGCGCCCGACGGGCAGGTCGACGTCGGTGACCCAGCGGATCGCCAGGGGCTCGCCGGGGACGGACTGGGGATGCAGGGTGCGTTTCATGTCAGTGCTCCGACGACGGTGTGCGCGAGGAGGGCCATCACCCAGGCAGTCACGCCCAGATATGTGAACGCGATGGCGGGCCATCGCCAGGTGCCTGTCTCGCGGCGCATCACGGCGAGCGTCGACATGCACTGCAACGCGTAGACGAAGAACACCAGCAGCGCGGCGATGGTGGGCGGGGTGAAGACCTTCTCCCCCTTGTGCGGGCCGCTGTCGTGGGTCATCCCGGCGAGCGCTGCGGACGGGTTCTCCGGGTCGGACGCCGAGGCGACCTGCCCGAGCGTCGAGACGAACACCTCGCGGGCGGCGAGCGAGGACAGCACGCCGATGTTGACGCGCCAGTCGAAGCCGAGCGGCTCGAAGACCGGCTCGACGGCGTGCCCGACCCACGCGGCCGCCGAGTGGTCGAGCGTGTAGGCCGTGACGGCGACGTCGTCGGTCGGGTCGATCCCGGCGTCGACGAGTTCGGCGGTGCCGCGGACGGGGAGGTTGAGCAGCGCCCACAGCACCACGGTGGTGAGCAGGATGATCGAGGTGACCTTGCGCAGGAACGCCTTGCACGCGTCCCACACCGAGATCGCGACGGTCTTGAGCCGCGGCAGTCGGTAGGAGGGCATCTCCATGTAGAACGGCAGCCCGACGCCGGAGCGTCCGACGATCCGCTTGAAGAACCAGGCAGAGGTCATGGCGGAGGCCGCGCCGAGGAGGTAGAGGCCGAACATGATGGCGCCCTGCGCGCGGAACGGGCCCCAGCCCAGCTCGGGCGGCACCAGCATGCCGATCATCAGCACGTAGACGGGCAGCCGCGCGGAGCAGGTCATCAGCGGCGCGGCCATCATCGTCGCCAACCGGTCCTTGGCGGACGGGAGGGTCCTGGTCGCCATGATCCCCGGGATCGCACAGGCCAGGGAGCTGAGCAGCGCCACGAACGCGCGGCCCTCCAGGCCGGCCGTGGCCATGATCCGGTCCATCAGATACGCGGCGCGCGACAGGTAGCCGCTTCCCTCGAGCAGCGAGATCAGCACGAAAAGCAGCGAGATCTGCGGCAGGAAGACCAGCACCCCTCCGACGCCGCCGATCAGCGCGTCCGCCACGAAGCTGGCGAGCCAGCCGACCGGGATGGTGGCGCGGGCGACCTCGCCCAGCCAGGCGAAGCCCTGCTCGATCCAGCCCTGCAGCGGCGCCGCCACGGCGAAGATCGTCTGGAAGAACAGGAACATCGTGACGAAGAAGATGATGCTGCCGAGCACGGGGTGCAGCAGGACCGCGTCGAGCTTCCCGGTGCGCGAGTCGGGGTCCGGCGGGGAGTAGTGCGCGGACTTCAGCACCGACTGCGACCAGCTGACGACGTCCTCCGGCTCGGTGGGCGGCGGGAACGGCGGCTTTGCCCAGCCCGACGGGTCGGCGAGCACCTCGCGCAGCGCCTCGACGCCGCGCCGCTCGCCCGCGACGACCGGGACCACTTTCAGCCCGAGCGCCCGGCCGAGGGCCTCCGGGTCGACCCGGCCGCCCCGTCGGACCAGTTCGTCGACGAAGGTCAGCACGACGGCGGTCGGGAGGCCTGCCTGCAGCACCTGCGTGACGAGGCCGAGGCCGCGGCGCAGGTTGGTCGCGTCGACCACGAGCAGCACGCCCGAGAGTTCGTCCGCCTCCTCCAGCACCGCGGCGACGATCTGCTCGTCGGGGCTGATGGGGTCGAGCGAGTAGGTGCCAGGCAGGTCCTCCACGACGACGGGGCCGGTGGTGGTCTCGACGACGCCCTCGTAGCGTGCGACCGTGACGCCCGGATAGTTGCCGGTCTTGGCGCGCAGGCCGGTCAGGCCGTTGAACAGGGTGGTCTTGCCCGCATTGGGCGACCCGACCAGCGCGACCCTGGCCGCGTCCTGCACGCTGGGAGCGGCAGGTGCCCCGTGGTGGTGATGCGTCATGCAGCGACCAGGATGCGGTGCGCCTCCGCGCGACGCAGCACGATCTCGATGCCGCCGACGCGGAACATGAGGGGGTCGCCCAGGGGTGCGCGGCGCAGCCTCTCGACGGTCTCACCGGGGGTGAAGCCGAGGTCGAACAGGCGCCTGGCCACCACGTCGTCGGAGTCGAACCCGACGATGGCGGAGGTCTCGCCCGCGGGCAGCGCGTCCAGGGTGCGGGTCGACTGCGCGGCAAGGACCTGCGCGGTCGTGCAGCGCCTGGCGGCGAAGCGTTCGACGAGGGTCATGGGAATTACGCTAACACTTCCTCCCGAAATGGCTATCCCCGGGTCCGGATAGTTGGTGAGGCTTGCCTCATCGAGGTCCCGGAACGGCACGTGACACGGGTTTACGCTTGGCAACGGAAGAGGTGGGCCCATGACCGTTGTGATCGCCTTCGTGGCGAACATCCTGGTGGCGATCGCCAAGTCGATCGCCGCGTTCCTGACGGGTTCGGCCGCGATGGTCGCCGAGGCCGCCCACTCGTGGGCGGATGCGGGCAACGAGGTCTTCCTGCTGATCGCCGACCGGGCGGGCGCCAGGAAGAAGGACGCCAGGCATCCGTTCGGGTACGGCCGCAGTTCCTTCGTGTGGAGCCTGATCGCCGCCTTCGGCATCTTCACGGCCGGGTCGATCGTGTCGATCACCCACGGCATCACCGAACTGCGCAACCCTGCCCCGGTCGAGGATCCCGGCATCGCCTACCTGGTGCTCGGCATCGCGTTCGTGCTGGAGGGGGCCTCGTTCACGCAGGCGCTCCTGAAGTCGCGGAAGCTGGCCAGGCGCCGCGGCCGCAGCACCTGGGACTACGTCCTCGACACCTCCGACACTACGCTGCGGGCGGTCTTCTTCGAGGACGCCGCCGCCCTGATCGGCCTGGTGCTCGCTGGCGGCGCGATCATGCTGCACCAGGTGACCGGCTACGCCTACTGGGACGCGATCGGCTCGATCGCCGTCGGCGTGCTGCTCGGCATCGTCGCCGTGGTCCTGATCCAGCGGAACCTGGCGTTCCTCGTCGGCACCTCCATCTCGCCGGAACTGCGCGACGCCGCTGGGCGCGCGCTGCTGTCGGCGCCCGGCGTCTCGCGGGTCACCTACCTGCACATCGAGTACGTCGGCCCGAACCGGCTGTTCCTGGTCGCCGAGGTCGACCTGACGGGCGACCAGGCCGAGCACGACGTCGCCCGCCGACTTCGCGACATCGAACGCCAGATCGAGCGCCACGAACTGATCGAGGCCGTGGTGCTTTCGCTGTCGGTCGACGACGAGCCGTCGCTGACCTTCGACGGCCCCGTCGGCGAGGCCTCCACGCTGCTGACCGGCCTCGCCGACCCTGACCCCGCCCCGGATCCGGGGCCTCGGGACGGGGCCTCGTGACGGCCCTGACTTGAGCATGTTTGGTGTCTCGTTGCGCGACACGCCGAGAACTCGCGGCAAATCTGACAACGAGTAACCAAACATGCTCAAGGTCCGACCCTCCCACCGGCACCCGCACATCGCCGCGCGGTTGGGGCGGGCTGACTAGATTGGTCACATGGGCAAGGTCACATCTCTCGCCGATGCCACCAGGATCGTGATCCTGAGCGGCGCTGGACTGTCGACGGCGGCCGGCATACCCGACTTCCGCGGGCCGAACGGGCTCTGGACGCGCGACCCGTTCGCCGAGCTCGTCTCCAATCTCTCCTGGTACCTCCGCGACGAGGACGTCCGGAAGGCGGCGTGGCAGCGTCGCGCCGACCCGGCCGCCTGGGCCGCGAAGCCGACACCCGCCCACGAGGCGATCGTCGAACTGGAGCGGCAGGGCCGCCTCCGGGCGGTCATCACGCAGAACACCGACGGCCTGCAGCAGGTCGCCGGGTCCTCCCCGCGCCTGGTGCACGAGATCCACGGGTCGATGCGCACCTGGCGCTGCGAGATGTGCGGCAAGGGCGGCCCCATGGAGGAGATGGTCGCCCGGGTCCAAGCCGGGGAGGACGACCCCCGCTGCCCGCACTGCGGCGGCATCACCCGCGCCACCGTCATCCTCTTCGAGGAGGTCCTCGACGCGGACGTGCTGGAGGCCTCGGTGAAGGCCGCGGAGGACTGCGACGCGATCATCGCCGTCGGCACCACGCTCAGCGTCTACCCGGTGGCGGCGCTGTTCCCGCTCGCCAAGGAGCGCGGCGCCTACACGGTGATCGTCAACGACTCCCCCACCGCCTATGACGACGAGGCCGACGAGGTGGTCCGGGGCGACCTGAACGAGACGCTGCCCCGCGTCCTCGGCCTTGAGGTCGGCTCGTCGACATGATCCCCCACCGCCACGCCGGCACCTTCGACACCCTCGCGGAACGCGTCCTGCAGGCGGTCGAACAGGTGCCGACGGGCAGCGTGGTCTCCTACGGCGACATCGCCGAGATCGTCGGCACCACGCCGCGGATCGTCGGCTCCGTGATGAGCCAGTACGGCTCGGGAGTGCCCTGGTGGCGCGTCACGAACCGCGACGGCCAACTGCCGGCGCACCTGCTGGAGGAGGCACGTCGGCACTGGGCGGACGAGGGCATCGCGGCGGGCGAGAGCGGCTGCCGGATCCGGAACCACCGCGCCGACCTGGACGAGGTCGCGGCGCGCTACGAGGACGCGATCGCCGCGCTCGGCGTCGACCCGGCCTAGTCTGGCCGGTCTGGTCAGGCCGCCTTCGCTCCGTGGCCGGTGAGTATCGCGACGGTCGACATCTTGGTCGAGGCGAACCGGGTGGCAGCCGACAGCGCGGCGGCCGCCGACGGCTCGACCCAGATCCCCGCGGAGAACAGCGCGGCCTCCGCCGCGGCGATCTCCTCTTCCGTGACGGTCACGACGCGACCGCGGGTCGCCGCGACAGCCGCGAGCGTGATGAGCCCCTGGCTCTCGTAGCCGCGCAGGGCGTCGGCGATTGCCCCCGCCCGTGTCGCCGACCAGCGACCCTCAGCCCGCAGGGCCTTCTCCCACTGGACGCGGGTCCCGCCCGCGGCCCAGGCGGCGGCCAGCGGCGCGACCGCGGCGGACTGGACGGCGATCATGGCGGGCACCCGCCGCGCGGCCCCGACGGCGACGAGGTCGGCGAAGCCCTGCGCGATGCCCCTGAGCAGCGGGCCAGCACCCACCGGGACGACCACCCGGTCGGGGGTGTGGCCGAGGTCGGCGACCAACTCGGCGGCGATGCCCCGGTAGGCCTCGGCCGTCATCGGGTTCTGGTAGGTGGTCGTCACGTTCACGACGCCCGGCCCCTCCGCCTGCTCGGCCCGCCGGTAGGCGTCGCTGTAGTCCCCGTCCACCCGGGCGACCCGGGCGCCGAACCGGGCGGCGGAACGCACCTTCTCGGCCGCACCCGGCGTGTCCCCGACGATGATCCGACAGCCGAGGCCCGCGGCGGCGGCGTAGGCGGCGGCCGAGGCGGCCGCGTTGCCGGTCGAGGCGACCACGAGCGAATCGGCGCCAGCGTCGACGGCGGCCGAGACGGCAAGTGCCATGCCACGGTCCTTGAAGGAGAGCGTCGGATTCATCGACTCGAGCTTCAGCCACAGCCTCGGGGCGCCTCCCCATTCGACGCTCGGGGTGTTTCCCTCGCCGAGCGTGATCCGCGTCGTCGTGGCGGGCAGCATGCCCGCGTGTCGCCAGATCCCCGGCGACCGCTCAGGCCGCGGCGGGGCGGTCATGGGCGCGAGGTCGAGCACCGCGCAGCCCCCACAGGTCGCGCACCGACGCCCGTCGGTTGGACCGCCGCACAGCCCGCACACCGCGCGCCAGGCGCGCCCGAGCGTCACCTACTGGCCCCTTTGGCTGGGCTGACGGGCTCGTCGATGGCCATGGCACCCTCCGAAACGGTGTGGCGGTCTAGCGCACTTTCCTGGATTCTGGAATAGAATTCTGACATCGCGGCAGAGTCGCCGCCACCCCCCGAACGGAGCCACATGGACGTCCTCGACCTCACCGCCCAACTCGTCGCCATCGACTCGCAGAACCCGGGCGCGGGCGAGGCGGAGATCGCCGCCTTCGTCGAGGACTGGGCCGCCACCCGCGGCTTCGACACCAAGCGCCTCGAGTTCGAGGCAGGTCGACCGAATGTGCTGATCACCGCCGACCTGGGCACGGGGCCCCACCTGGGCCTCACCGGGCACCTCGACACCAAGCCGATCGGCGACGCGATCAGCCAGTGGGCCACACCCCCGCTCACGCTGACGGTGGACGGCGACACTGCATACGGGCTCGGCGCCACCGACATGAAGGGCGCCGTCGCCGCCATGCTGATCGCGCTGGAGCGGTTCGCCGCGGCGCCGTCCGGCGGTCTGGGCAAGGTGTCGGTGATCCTCACGGCCGACGAGGAGCAGGGCTCCGACGCGGGCGCGCAGTCGCTGATCGGTTCCTCCGCCTGGGCGCGACCCGACGCCCTGGTGATCGGGGAGCCGAGCGGCATCGACGACCCGTGGGAGGCGATGTTCCTGGTCTCGCGCGGCATCTGCTGCTTCGAGATCGACATCGAGACGACGCAGGGACACTCGGGGCTCTCACCGCGCCTCGGCCGCAACGCGATGCTGGTGGCCGCGGACGTGCTGCGCGCCTTCGAGGGCTTCACGCCGCCGGTTGCCTGGCCGGGGCGCACCCCTGCGGTCGCCACCGTCAACCCGGGGATGCTGATCTCGGGGGGCGTGTGCTTCGGCGTCTGGCCGGGTCGCTGCACCGTCGGCGTCGAGATCCGCACGGTGCCCGGCATGGAGCGCGACGCCGTCCGCGCGGCCATCGCCGACCTCGTCGAGCGCACCGTCGCCGGGCAGGGCCGCGCCACCATCAGGTACGCGGAGGGCTCGCTCGGCTGGATGCCTGCCACGGAGATCGACCCGGAGCATCCCGCGGTGACGGCGGCCTCAGCCGCCGCGCGGGCGGTGCTCGGCAGGCGACTCCCGTTCGCCGCCTACCCGGGCGGAACGGACGCGGCCTACTTCATGGGAGAGGCCGCGATTCCGACGGTTGTGAGCCTCGGACCGGGTTGGCTGAGCGTCGCGCACGGCGCCAACGAGAAGGTCGGCGTCGGCCAACTGCACGACGCGACGCGTCTGTACGAGCACCTGCTTCGCGAGTATCGCCACGATCTAGAGTGACCTGATGATCGCACCCAAGTACCAGCGGATCGCGACCACGCTCCGCAAGCGATACCGCACCTCACCGGAGGGCGAACGGTTGCCCTCGGAGCGCAGCCTCGCCGCGGAGTTCGACGTCAGCCTGATGACGGTCAGGCAGGCGCTGAACCTGCTGCAGGACGACGGCCTGGTGCTCCGCGTCCTGGGGAAGGGCACCTTCGTGAGGCACGGGGTGATCGCGAAGGGCGACTCGCTGACCTCCTTCACCGAGGAGATGCGGGTCAAAGGGCTCGAGCCGAGCACCCGCCTGCTGGGGGTCGAGTTCGTGCGACCGGACGACGACGCGGTCCGCGCTCTGCAACTCTCGCCGAATGAACGGGTGCTGTGGATGGAGCGGTTGCGACTCGCCGACGGTGAGCCGATCTGCGTCGAGGTCTCCCAGATCCCTGAGCGTCTCGCCGACGGCCTCATCGAGGCGGGCGAGCACTCGCTGCACGAGGCGCTGGCCGCCAACGACGCGCGCCCCATGACTGCGGAGCGGCGGATCACGGCGACGCTCGCGAGCGACCGCGAGGCGCAGATCCTGGGCGTCCCCCCGCAGGAGGCGATCCTCAACATCCGCCACGTCTTCTCCGACGGGAAGGGCCGCCTCGTGCAACTGGCCGACTCCTCCTACCGCGCCGACCGCTACCAGGTGCTCGGCACCATCACCAGGCCGACGCCGTGACGGCCGTCCGGCTCACCCCCACCGTCTGGCAGGTCGGTGGCGCCGACGGACCCGCCGCCACAGACGAGTACGACGCCAACCTGTACCTCGTCTGGGACGGCAGGTGCGGGATGCTGATCGACGCTGGCACGGGTCGCGGGGCCAGGCGCTGGCTCGACAACATCGTCGAGGTGACCGGCGACCTCCGCGCGGTCGAGGCGGTGCTCATCACGCACTACCACGCCGACCACGCCGGAGGGGCGCAGCGGGCGGCCGGGGCCCTGTTCTCCGTGCTCGGCAGCGAACACACCGTCGCCGCCCTGCTCGCAGCAGACGAGGAGGCGACCTCACTCGCGAGGGCGCGTCGGGCGGGCGTCTACCCGGACGACTACCGCCTCGTCGCCTGCCCGTCGGCGCGCGCGGTACACGGCCCCGTCAGCGTGGGCTCGTTGCTGTTCGACGTCCGGCCTGCGCCCGGCCACTGCGACGGGCACGTCGTCGTCGAGTTGCACGAGCCGGGTGGGGTGTCGCTCTTCACCGGTGACGTCGTGTTCCCCGGCGGCACCGTCAGCGTCCAACCGCTGCCCGACTGCAGGCTCGACGACTATGCCGACACCCTCGCCCGGCTCGCCGAGCGCCCCGTCGACGCGATCTTCCCGGGGCACGGGCCAGTCGAACTCGACGCGGACCGCTGCCGAGCGTCGCTGCGATCGGCCGCGGACACCTTCGGCCGACTGCGCCTTCCCCCGAACTTCGTCAGTTGAGATCGACGGGGGCCCCGGTCGCCAGCGAGGTGGTCATCGCCTCAGCGAGGTCGATGCCCCACACGGCCTCCCGCATCGGCATCAGGTCGTTGGGGCGCCGCCCCGCGAACACGTCGGTCGCGTAGTCGATCTCTGCACGGATCGCGCCGCCGACCCGGCCGTCGACCAGCGGCCACAGGAACGGGTTGGGCGACCAGGAGGCGTCGTTCCACAGCGTGAAGCCGTCGCTCAGCAACCGCTGCCGCGCGACCCCGGCCGACCCGTGCGCCTCGGCCTCGGCGACGATCGCGCCCGGCAGTTCGAGGGCACCCGACTCGGTCTGGGGCGCGCCGTCAGGAATGGTCCAGGCGGTCTCGACGGTGACGAGGACGCCCCCGGTGAACTCGATCAGCGCGCTGGCGACCGAGGGTGCCGCCGATCCGGCGGCGGCGCTGCGGGCGGCGTAGACGCGGCGGGCCGGTTGCCGCAGGATCGAGATGGCGATGTCGAGGTCATGGATGCACGACTCCCACACAGGGTCGACCCGGCCCCCGAATGACGCGTACCACTCGCGGGAGAAGTCGCGGCGCAGTCGCAGCGACCACAGGTCGCCGACCCGGCCGTCGGCGATCGAGGTGCGCAGTTGCCGGTAGGGGGCAGCGAAGCGCGAGATGTGGCCGGCGACGATCTCCCGTCCTGCGTCCTCGGCGGCGGAGGCGAGGCCCGCGGCCTGGGCTGCGCTGACGGCGAATGGCTTCTCGACGAGGACATGGCAGCCCGCGGCGAGCGCCTGCAGCGCGAGCGGGGCGTGCGAGGGTTCGTCCGAGGCGACCACGACGGCGTCGGCACGCACGCTGGTCAGCAGTCCCGCCAGGTCATCGCCCGACGCGGCGCCCTCGGCAAGCGTCGCGGCGCGCTCCGGGTCGAGGTCGACCACCCCGACGACCTCGGCCCCTCCCTCGCGCCACACCCGCGCGTGCAAGGTCCCGAACCGCCCGGCCCCGGCGATCACCACCCTCAACCCCATGGTCGTCCTACTCTCTGGTTGCTATGTCACGGATCCGGCGGGCCTCGTCGGCCGTCAGGTGGCCGAGCGCTCGGGAGATCTCCCCAGCCGCGCCGCGCACCGCCGCCCCCAGGGCGTCGATGCGGTCGAAGTCGAATCGTTCAGACGGTGTGGAGACGCTGATGGCCGCCACCGCACGCCCGGTGCTGTCGAAGATCGGGGCCCCGACGCAGCAGATGCCCCGCTCGTTCTCCTCAAGGTCGGTGCTGTAGCCGCGCTCCCGGTCGCGCTCCAACTCCTCGCGGAACTGGTCGCTGACCAGGCCTGCGCCCAGTTGTCGGACGGTGTCCTCCAACACCCGCTCCACGGTCTCATCGGTCGAGGAGGCGAGGATCGCCTTGCCCATTGCAGTGCGCACCGCAGGCATCACGGCGCCCACCTGCGAGAACATCCGCACCGGATGCCTGCTGTCGATCTTGTCGATGTAGACCATGTGGGGCGAGGCGAGGGTGCCCAGGTGCACCGTCTCGGTGGTCGACGCATTCAGCGATGCGAGGTGCGCCGCGGCCTCGCGCCGAAGTTCGACGCCGTCGAGGAAGGCGCCCGCGAGCACGAGGGTGCCGAGCCCCAGCGCGTGCAGGCCGCCGCTTGTCTCCCGGACGAGTTCCTTGGTCCGCAGTGCTGCGAGCATCCGGTGCACCGTCGGCATCGTCAGGCCCGCCTCCCGCGACAGGTCTGCCAGCGACATGCCGTCGGGGTGGGCGGCGAGCGTGTACAAGATGCTCGTCGCCCGGTCGAGGGCCCGCAGGCCCTCCGGCCCTCGTCGGCTTGCCTTGACCTCGGTGTCTGGCGAGTCCTGCATGGCGATCCCTCCGGTGCTAGTCGACGCCTATTGAAACGATGTGGCGCAACGACTGGGCCACCCGTTCTACGGCTGCACTGAAGATACCTGTTCCCTTCGCCGCATCTGCGAGCCGGGGGTCACCGACGATGCCCCCGAACTCCTCGAAGCGTCGGTGCCGCACCACGCCGGCGGCGCTGTAGAGCGACGGGTCGGGGTATCCGGGCGCTCGGGGCCGGGGCGGGATCAGGTCGCCCCGCACGAGTTCGGGCCACAGGGACAGCGAGATGGAGGTCTCCAGGGCGCAGGCGTGGCCCATGCTGTCGTCCGGGAACGCCCGGCGCGCCTCGTCGCCGATCCGCTCGAAATACGTGATGGCCCAGGCCGGGCCGACGCCGCGCTCCAGCAGTTCCTGCAGCGCTGCGTTCAGCGGGCCGCGATTGCCCCCGTGGCCGTTGACGAAGACCGGCACGAAGCCGTCGTCGGCGAGGCTGCCCGCGACGTCGGCCACGAGGTCCATGAACGTGCGGACCCGCAGCGAGACGGTGCCGGGGAAGCTTCGGTGGTGCTCCGAGCAGCCGACCGGGAGCGGGTCGAGCAGCAGCGTGCCCTCGACCCGCCGGGCGGCGGCCTCGGCGACTGCGGTGGCGATCCGGATGTCGGTGCCGAGCGGCAGGTGGGGGCCGTGTTGCTCCACGGCCCCGACCGGCACCACCACCACCGCACCGCGGCGCTCGGCCGCCTCGTCGGTGGTGAGCTCTGCGAGCCTGATCCGGGGTTGGTTCACCGCAGTTCCAGGCTGAAGGTCTGTACCTCCGTCATCTCCATCACGGACCAGGGTCCGCCGGATCGT
The DNA here is from genome assembly GCA_027658995.1 of Propionibacteriaceae bacterium AM104-82. Classification (GTDB taxonomy): domain Bacteria; phylum Actinomycetota; class Actinomycetes; order Propionibacteriales; family Propionibacteriaceae; genus Arachnia. The sequence goes on along the minus strand of JAQDQK010000015.1, from coordinate 66,550 downwards.
CCGATGCCGCTGGCGGCCCCCGCGGCGCCGCCCGCCGGGATCGACGGCTCCCAGAGGCGCTGGTGTCGTTGATGTTGACGTGTCCGACGCGCAGGCTCTCCCCCAGCGTCAGCGCCTTCTCCACGTCGCGGGAGAAGATACCCGAGTGCAGCCCGAACCGGCTCGCGCTGAGCAGGCTGCGCAGTTCGTCGTCGGTGTCGAAGTGGACGAGCGGGGCGACGGGGCCGAAGGTCTCCGCGCGGTGCAGGTCCGAGTCGGCGGGAACGTCGTCGACGACGGTGGGCAGCACGTAGTTGGAGGTGGGCGCGCCCTGCAGTCGCTCGCCGCCGACCACGACCCGTGCCCCCGACTCGACGGCGCGGCTCACCTGGCCGAGCACCGCCTCGGCGAGTTCGGAGCGGTGCACCGGGCCCATGGTGGTTGCCGCGTCGAACGGGTCGCCAAGCACGAAGCGCTTGGACTGTTCGGCGATGGCTTCCGCGAGCTGGGCGCCGATCGAGCCGTGCACCAGGATCCGGCCGGAGGCTGTGCAGATCTGGCCCGCGTTGGTGAAGCTACCGGTGGCGATCTTCTCCGCCGCCCGCTCGATGTCGGCGTCCGCCAGCACGATGGTCGGCCCGTTGCCGCCCAGTTCGAGGAAGCTCGGCTTGCCGACCGCAGCGATCTGGACGGCGTTGCCGACCGGGGTGGAGCCGGTGAAGCCGACTGCGTCGACGCCTGGGTGCGACGCGAGCGCCTGCCCGACGACGGGCCCGTCGCCGGTGATGAAGTTCAGCGCGCCTGCGGGCCACAGCCCGGCGATGATCTCGGCGAGCAGCGCGTGCGTGGAGTTCACGGACGGCGCCCCGACCCACACCATGGTGTTGCCTGCGGCGAGGCCGGGGCCGAAGTAGTACTGCGTCGCGATCCCGAGGGGAAAGTTCCACGGCGTGAGGATGCCGTAGACGCCGCGCGGCCGCCGCACCGTGAGCAGCCGCTTCCCCGGTGTCGAGAGCGGGTAGTGCGCCTCGGTCAGCCAGCGCGCCTGCCCTCCGGCGGCCTCGAGGGCCGCGGCGCTCGCCTCGATCTCGCCGGGTGCGTCTCCGTGGTAGGTCTTGCCGTGCTCAAGGGCAAGCAGGTCGGCGAACTCGGAGGCGTGCGCCCGGATCGAGGCGGCCGTGGTGCGCAGCAGGTCGGCCCGCTCGTCCAGCGTCAGGGCGGCGACCTCAGGGAGCGCGGCACGGGCCGCTGCGACGGCCAGGTCGACATCCTCGGGGGTGCCAAGCAGGATCTCCGAGACCGCGTCGCCCTTGGAAGGCGACGCGTAGGTCCTGGTATCGCGGCGCGGCGAGTGGGGCTGGCCCGCGATCAGCATCTGGGGGTGGTGGAGTGTCATGGTTCAGGTCCTTTCGAGGTGGTGGTCGACGGTGCGGAGGGTCCCGACGGCCAGGTCCGCGTCGTCGGTGGTGGAGTACAGGTGGAAGCCGATCCGGAGCCGGCCGAGCCGGATCGCGGCGCGCAGCCCCGCGGCCTCGAGCGCGTCGGCGACCGGCCGCGGGTCGCGCAGCGGGACGGTCACGATCGGCGAGGCGACCTCGGTGGGCAGCGTCGCGACGCCCATCTCGGCCATAGCGTCGGAGAGGCGCGCGGCCAGGCCGGTCGCGTGCGCCTCGATGAGTGCGGAGTCGAGGCTCTCCAGCAGTTCGAGCCCGCATTCGGCGCCCGCCCAACTGAGCCAACTGGGCGACTGGCTCAGCCCGTGCCCGCCCGGCAGCGGCTCCGCGGGGAAGCCGTAGGAGCCGCGCGCGCTCGGCGTCATGCCGTAAGGGCTTGCGGCGAAGATCGGGGGCAGGGTGAGCCCCTCGGCGACGTAGACATAGGCGGTGCCGCGTGCCGACAGGAGCCCCTTGTATCCGGCGACCGCCAGCGCGGCGAGCCGACGGGCGTGGCAGCCGAGCCCGACGATGCCCGCCGACTGGGTCGCGTCGACGACGACCTGGGCGCCGACCGCCTCCGCCGCGTCGAGCACCCGCTCAAGGTCGACCCGCTCCCCGGTGGCCGAGGAGATCGACGACAGCGCCACCACCCCGCAGCCCTTCGAGATGGCCCGGAGGAAGGTCTCGCTCGTGTAGGGACCGACAACCCGCCTGATCCGATCCCCGAAGGCCGCGCTTGCGGGAAGCGCGATCGACTGGAACTCGTCCTCATGGAGCACGACGTCGCCCTGCCGCCGGGCGAGGGCGACGAACACCCCGGCGAGCGGCGTCACCACGGATGAGGCGGTCCCGACCAGACGCTCAGGGACGCCCGCCATCCGTGCCCAGCGCTGCCTGCAGCGCTCCATGTCTGCCTCCCAGCGGGAGTAGTGGACGCCGGCGACGGCCCACGCGTCGAGCGCCTCCCGCGTCGCGGCGACCGTCGCGATGGTCGGCAGCCCCATGCTCGGGGTGTCCAGGTAGCCGGCCGGCACCGTGAACCGGTCGCGCACGTCGAGGGAGGCCATGCTCAGATCTGCTCCACGTCCTCCGGCACGCCGGACTGGACCGAGCGCAGGATGGCATCGTTGACGGCGACGTCGCGCAACGCCTCCTCGACGGTGATGACGAAGGGCTTGTCGTGGGTGATGGCGTCGACGAAGTGGGCGACCTCCGCGGCAAGGTCGCCGCCGATCAGCCCGTTGACCTCCGGCCAGTGGAGCGCGTCGGGCAGTTCGAACGCGTCCTTGCCGTAGATCTTCATGCCGTGGTCGCGCACGTCGATCTCGACGATGCCGTCGGTGCCGAACAGTTCGAGGCGACCGTCGATCTGCACCGGGGTGTCTTCGGTGCGGGTCCACCCGTTGAACAGTTCGCCGACGCCGCCGTTGGCGAGGTCGACCACCGACAAGATGGCGTCCTCAGAATCGACACCCAGCGAGGGCATCAGCTTGCGCACCGCGCGCGAGTAGACGCGGGTGATGGGCTGCCCGGTGATCCACTGCACGGCGTCGACGTCGTGGATGCCGACGTAGAACAGCACGCTCGAGGAGCCGTTCATCCGGGTCCCGACGGCGCGGCTTGCGATCCGGCCCGCCTTGAAGTGCAGCGGTTCGCCGATCTTGCCGTCCCGCACGGCGGCGGCAGCGCCCGCGTACCGGGGGTCGAACCGCATGATCTGCCCGACCATCAGCCGGGCGCCGCCCTCCTCGGCTGCCGCGGCGATCCGGCGCGCCACCTCGAGGGTGTGGGCCATCGGCTTCTCAAGCAGCACCGGCTTGCCCGCGCGCAGGATCTCGACGGCGGCGGCCTCGTGCAGTTTGTCCGGCAGCGCCACGATGAACGCGTCGACCGTCCCGCCCGCGAGCGCCTCGGCGACCGACGGCAGATAGGCGACGCCGAGGCCTTCCGCGACAGGCCTGCCGACCGACTCGTTCAGGTCGACGACGCCGACGAGGGTCGCCGCGGGCGACTCCTTGACGGTGCGCGCGTGCAGCGCGCCCATGAAGCCGGCCCCGACTACTGCGATGTTGAGGGACATGGGATTCCTTTCGGTTGGGTTCTCAGGCGCTTTCGCGCTTGTCGAGGAAGCGGATGGCGGCGTCGATCATCACGGCGCCGACGATGGTGACGCCCTTGAAGAAGTTGACGCTCTCCGCACTGACGCCGAGCACGACGAGGCTCGTCGAGATCAGCGAGATGATGACGGCGCCGGTGATGGTGCCGATGATGCTGCCCTTGCCCCCGAAGAGGCTGGTGCCGCCGATGATGGTCGCGGCGAAGGCGTCGAGCAGCAGGTTGGTGTTGGCGATGTTGGTGTCGACGATCTGCACCTTGGCGACGAGCAGGATGGCCGTCAGCGCGACCATCAGTCCGCCGAACAGGTAGACCTTCAGGGTCTGGCTGATCACCGGGGCGCCCCTGGCCGCCATCGCCTGCCTGTTCGACCCGATCCCGTAGGTGTAGAGCCCGAACCGGGACCAGCGGGCCAGCGCCGCGACGGCCACCGCGATCAGCGCCGCGACGATCACCAGCAGCGGGATGCCGAGGGGTCGCACGGTGCCGAGCCCGGAGAGCACCGGGTCGTTGATGATCACGGTGCCCTGCTTGCCGAGCAGCAGCACGATGCCCTGCACGGCGGCCATGGTCGCGAGCGTCGCGATGAACGGGGGCATTGAGAGCACCGAGACGAGCAGGCCGTTGATGAGGCCGAGGGCGAGTCCTGCCGCGATGCACATCAGCAGGGTGACGGCCAAGGGCTGGCCCTGCTGGATGCCACCGCCGAGCACCAGGGCGCACATGGCCACCCCGAAGCCGGCCGACAGGTCGAGCCCGCCTGCGATCAGGATCCACATCGCGCCGAGGCCGAGCACCGCGATGGGCACGGCGTTGAGCGCGATGTTGACGAGGTTGTTGGGGCTGATGGTGACCGGGTTGATCAGCGCCACCCCGATCAGCAGCAGGACCAGCAGCAGTTGCGGCGCGAACCGCACGACGAGGGCGCGGACCCGCTCCCCGGCCGGTGCGGCGGGCGTCGCGCGGGTGGCGGCAACGGCACTCACTTCGACTCCTTCTCGTCGGCCTGGATGACCTCTGCCACCAGGCGTTCGCCCTCTTCGCCGAAGGCGTCCTGCATGACCCGCTCCTCCGTCACGCCGCCGGGATGCTCGGCGACGGTGACGCCGTCGCGCAGCACGATGACGCGGTCGGCGAGCGCGAGCACCTCCGGGATCTCCGAGGAGGTGACCACGACGCCAGCGCCCTTGGCCGTGAAGTCGGCGATCAGCGCGTGGATCTCCGCCTTGGCGCCGACGTCGACGCCGCGCGTCGGGTCGTCGAGCAGGATCAGCCTCGGGTCGAGAGCGAGCCACTTGCCGAGCACGACCTTCTGCTGGTTGCCTCCGGAGAGGTTCTTGATCCGGATCGCCGGGTCGTCGGGGCGCACGGAGAGCCGCGACTTCATCTCGGCGACCAGGTCACGTTCCGCCCGCTGCGGGAGCAGCCCCATCCGGGCGTTGCGGCGCAGCCACAGCAGGCTCATGTTCTCGGCGACAGACATCTCGGGGAAGATGCCGTCGTGGTGACGGTCCTCGGGAACGTAGGCAAGGCCGTCGAGGGACAACTCGTTGAGCGAGCGTCGCTCGACGGGGCGGTCGAACACCTGGACGGTGCCATCGGTCGGCTTGTTCAGGCCGGCGATGGCCTGGATCAGTTCGGTGCGACCCGAGCCCATCAGGCCGACGAGGCCGACCACCTCGCCGGAGCGCACCACCAGCGACGCGTCGTTGAGCCTGCGGCCGTCGGCGATGGAGTCGATCACGACGAGCGGCGCGCCTGGTTCGCCGGTCGGTGAGTAGGACATCTCGGCGAGTTCGCGTCCGACCATCATCGACACCAGGGCCGCGGAGTCGGTGTCGTCGAGCGACGGGGCGCCGACGACGAGGCCGTCTCGCATCACGACCGCCCGGGAGCAGAGGTGGTAGATCTCGTCCATCTTGTGCGAGATGTAGAGGATCGCGGTGTTCCTGGCCTTGAGTCGCTCGATCAACTCGTACAGGTGGTCGCGTTCCCGCGACGACAGCGCGGAGGTCGGCTCGTCCATGATGACAAGCCACGCGTCCTCGCGGACGGCGCGCACGATCTCGATCATCTGGCGGTGGCCGACCGACAGCGAACTGACGGTGTCGCTCGCGTTGAACGGCATCTCGAGTTCGACGAGGAGTTCCTGCGTCGCCTTGCGCATCGCGCGCCTGCGCAGCGGTCCGAACCTGCCGAGGCGCAACTCCTGGCCGAGGAACATGTTCTGCGCGACGTCGAGTTCCGGCACCAGGCTGAAGTGCTGGTGGATCACGGCGATGCCCAACTTGCGGGCATCCTCGGGTCCGGCGAGCGTGACGGGGCTGCCGTCGATGGCGATGTGGCCGGTGGTCGGCTGGTGGTTGCCCGCCAGCACCTTGACAAGCGTCGACTTGCCTGCGCCGTTCTCGCCCATCAGGGCGACGATCTCGCCCGGGACCAGGTCGAAGCTGACCCCCTTGAGGGCGGCTACTCCTGAGAAGACCTTCCGGACGTCGACGACGTCGAGCCTGCCGGGGACCGGGCGTTCAGCTCCGCCTGTGGAGTGCTGTTTCCTGAACGATCTGGAGCGCAGCGAGTTGGCCATGAAGCGGGCGTTCTCGCGGATCTCGCGCAGCACCTCGCGCTGCGAGACGATCACGGCGAGCACCGTGAGCAGGCCGGTGCTCACGTAGATCGTCGACTGGTCGACGCCCGCGAAGGACAGGCCGGAGGACAGCAGGCCGACGAAGATCGAGCCGAGGAACGTCGAGACCATCGACCCGCGTCCGCCCGCGAGGCTCGCCCCGCCGATGACGGCGGCGGTGATCGCGGAGAACTCGAGCCCGAGGCCCGCCATCGGCTGCGCGGAGCCGGTGCGACCGATGGTCAGCAGCGCGCCGAGGCCGACGACGACGCCGACAAGCACGAAGGCGAGCAGCGTGACGGTCTTCGTCGGCACGCCGGAGGCGACCGCGGCGTTCTCATTGCCGCCGACGGCGAAGAACCAGCGGCCGAGCAGCGTGCGGCGCAGCAGGAACCAGAAGGCGACGAGCACGACGAGGGTGACGAGCACCGAGACGGGGATCCCCAGGATCGACTCGCGGCCCAGGAACAGCAGCGCCGGGTCGGTCACGGGCACTGCGTTGCCGCCCGAGATGCTGATGGCGGCGCCCCGCGCGAGCGCGAACATGCCGAGCGTCGCCATGAAGGCGTTGACCCGCAGCACGGAGATCAGGAAGCCGTTGAACGCGGCAACGGCGATGGCGGTCGCGAGGATCGCGATCACGGTCAGCGCGACGTTCGAGGTCGCCGTCAGCACGCTCGCGCCGACGACGGAGGCGAGGGCCAGCGAGGAGCCGACGGACAGGTCGATGCCTCGCACGATGATGACGCCGGTCATGCCGAAGGCGATCAGCGAGATAACGGCCGTCTGGACGGCGATGTTCGACAGGTTGAACGGGCTGAGGAAGCCGGGGAAGAGGAGGCCGAGGACGACGGTCGCGACGATGATGGCCGTGACCAGGATGACGGTGGTGCGGTTCTGGTCGTCGCGGAGGATCCGCGAGACCCCGGAGCGGGTGCTCATGGTGTGCAGGCCTTTCCTGGGGTGAGCGTGGGCGGGCCCGTCGCCGGGCCCGCCCGTTGGCTCAGCCGACGGTCATGTCGCCATCCGACTTCGCCTTGCCGAACTCGGTGACGTAGTCGGTGGCGAGCTTGGTCGCCTCTTCGGTGGTGATGGTCGTGACGTCGAGCCCGGCGTCCTTGACGGCCTGCGCACCCTTCTCAGAAGCGATGGTGTAGGTCGGCATGAAGAGGTCGTTGTCGAAGGACGCGCCCGTCGCGAGACGCGCGGCAACCGCGGTGTTCCAGGCGCCGACCCGGTAGGACCCGGTGATGACGTCGGTGAGAACACGGCCCGAGTCGATGTAGGGAAGGATCGCCTCGTCGCCGTCGTTGCTGACGAACGGGATGTCCATGTTGGCCTGCTCGACCACCTTGATGGCAGCGAGCGTCAGGCCGTCGGTGATGCTGGCGACCGCCGCGAGGTCGGGGTTGTTCGAGATGACCGTCTGGGTCACCGAGCCCGCCTTCGAACTGTCGAAGTCGGTGGGCTGCGTGATGACCTCGATGTCGGGGAACTCGGCGGCCATGGTCTCCTCGAACGCCTTCTGGCGCGTGTCGGAGACGTAGTTGCCGACGGCGCCGATCAGGAAGAGCACCTTGCCCTTGCCTCCGACGGCGTTGCCGATCACCCGGGCCGACTGCACCCAGTTGTCGTGGTCGGGGTAGAGCGTGTTGAAGTTCTGCTCGCCGCCTACCTTGTTGCCCATCGTGATGACCTTCACGCCGGCGTTGGAGGCCTTGTTGACGACGTCGACGATCGCATCAGCGTTGATCGGGTCGATCAGGATCACATCCTTGCCCTGCGCGACGAAGCTCTCGATCGAGGAGATCTGCTTCTCGATGGAGCCGTCGGCGCTCTGCCAGGTCACGTCGACCCCGTAGTCGGCGGCGATGGCCTGCGAGGCCTCCTCCATCTGGACGAAGAAGGGCAGCGACAGGTTGATCTCGGCGACGCCGATCGACGGCTTGCCGCCGGCGTCAGAGCCCGGCTCGCTCGAGGTGCCGGGCTGTGATCCCCCGCTGCAGCCGACCAGCAGTGCGCCGAGGGCGACCGTGGCAACCATCAAGCCACGGGCACGGAACTTCTTCATGATTCCTCCACATTTTGACTTCGTCGTCATGGCTGCTCGCAGCGAACCAGCCTTGCCCCCACTGTTCTGGAAGGGACTTTTGGAGAGTACGTGATTGATCTATCCCCGCATAGGGTGGCTCCGCGGCGGGGCACAATGCCGCCGGCGGGCGTGGCGGCCGGTTTCCTGCCTCGTCATCCCTTGTCAGGGCACGACAAAGGGTGCCGGGACGAAACGTCCCGACACCCTTTGGTTGATCGAAAAACTACCCGATCAGGTGACGCAGCGCGGCCTGGTACAGCTCAACGAAGCGGTACTCGCGGGCGCCTGCGGCGTCGGCGTCGAAGTCCTCGACGTTGGCGCGGAAGTCGGCGACCGACTCGCCCTCACCGAGGGTCGGCAGCGCGAGCTGGTCGACCGCGTTCTCCTTGAGGAGCTTGTCGACCTCGGGGTCGGCGCGGAAGGCGCGGGCCTTGTCGGCCAGCATCAGGTAGGTCTCCATGTTGGCCTTGGCGGAGTCCCAGATGCCCTGCATGCCCTCGGTGCGCGACGGCTTGTAGTCGAAGTGGACGGGGCCGTCGTAGCGGGGCCCGTCGGGCGAGAAGGGGAAGCCATTGACGAGCAGGTCGACGGTGAAGAAGGCGCTCAGCAGGTCGCCGTGGCCGAAGACGAGGTCCTGGTCGTACTTGAGGCCCTTCTGGCCGTTCAGGTCGATGTGGAACAGCTTGTTGCTGAACAGCGCCTGGGCGATGCCGTGGGTGTAGTTCAGGTTCGCCATCTGCTCGTGGCCGACCTCGGGGTTCAGGCCGACGATGTCGCCGTGCTCAAGCTCGGCGATCAGGCCGAGAGCGTGGCCGATCGACGGCAGGAAGATGTCGCCACGGGGCTCGTTGGGCTTGGGCTCCAGGCCGATCCGCAGGTCGTAGCCCTGCGACTTGATGTAGCCGGCGACGGTGTCGAGGCCCTCCTTGTAGCGCTCGAGCGCGGCGTACAGGTCCTTGGACGAGTCGTACTCGGCGCCCTCGCGGCCGCCCCACATCACGAACATGGAGGCGCCGCACTCGGCGGCGGTGTCGACGGCGTCGAGGACCTTGCGCAGGCCGAAGCGGCGCACGGAGCGGTCGTTGGCCGTGAGGCCGCCGTCCTTGAAGCAGGGGTGCGTGAAGGTGTTGGTGGTGACCATCTCGATGGTCAGGCCCGCCTTGGCCGCCGCGTCCCTCAGGTGGCCGATGCGCTCGTTGCGCACCTCCTTGGTGGCGTCGAACGGGTAGACGTCGTTGTCATGGAAGGTGATGCCCCATGCGCCGAGTTCGGCGAGCTTGTCGGCGTACTCCCACGGGTCGAGGGCGGGGCGGGTGTTGGTGCCGAAGGGGTCGGTTCCGGTCCAGCCGACGGTCCACAGACCGAAGGAGAACTTGTCGTCTTTGGTGGGGGTGCGCATTGTTCCTCGCTGAATGTTGTTGTGTGGACGACGACGTCCCTATTAGTTTCAGTATAATACTTATCTCGTCGCGGGTTAGTGTCAACCCCGGGGAAGTTGAGCATTGGAGCCACATGACACCGCAGGATCCCTCCGCCGGGAAGATGACACAGTCCTCTGTGCGCGCGGCCAACCTCGCCCTGGTCCTCAGCCGGATCCCCGGAGAAGAGGGCTCCGTGTCCCGCGCCGACATCGCCGCCCAACTCGGGATGACCCGCTCCACCGTCTCCAGGCTGATCGACGACCTGATCGTCGGCCGACTGGTGCGCGAGGGTGAGACCTCCGCAGGCGGCAGGGGTCGGCCCGCCGTCCCCCTGAACCTGCAGCGCCGCACCGTCGTCTCACTAGGCCTCGAGGTCAACGTCGAGCGCCTCGTCGCGACGCTCGTCGACCTGACGGGCGAGGTGCTCGTCGTGCGTCGGCGCGACCTCGACGTGGTCGCCCTCGACCCGGCCGACGCCATGGCCCAGTTGGCGGAACTGGCGGACGAGGCCATCGCCAGCAGGCCCGCCGGCTCCCGGCTGACGGGCGCGACCCTTGCGCTGCCCGGCCTGCTCGACCGCTCCGGCACCCGCGTGCTCAGGGCCCCGAACCTCGGCTGGGAGGGCGTCGAGCCGTCCGCGCTGTGGCGGCTGAGCGTCGACGGCGAACCGGTTGCGCTCCGCTCGGCCAACGACATCGACTGCTCGGCGCTGACGGTGCTGCGCGACGACCCGCAGGCCTCCTTCATCTACGTCACGGGCGAGGTCGGCATCGGCTCCGCCGTCGCCATCAACGGCGAGATCCTTGCTGGCCGCAGCGGTTGGGCCGCGGAACTCGGCCACGTCTGCGTCGACCCGCACGGCCACCGGTGCGGCTGCGGGTCGATCGGCTGCCTCGAGTCGGTCGCGGGCGCGCGGGGCCTGTTGCGCGACAGCGGCCAGCCCGACGTCGCCAGCCTGATCGCGGCCGCGGAGGCGGGCGAGGACCTGGCGCTCGCCACGATCGAGGGTGCCGCCGACGCGCTCGGCATCGCGCTGAGCGCCGCCCTGAACCTGCTCGACGTCGAGAACATCCGGCTCGGCGGCCATCTGGGCCAACTGGAGCCCTTCATGCGGGAGCGGCTCTCGGCCGTGCTGAATCAGCGCGTGCTGTGGGCGCGGCACTCCGGCATCGAGGTCGAGGTGGTGGAGCGCGCCCCGCTGCGCGCCGCGATGGGCGCGGGACTCGCAGGGCTCAGCCAGGTGATCGCCGACCCGTCGACCTGGATCGACGAACTGCTGGTCGACTGAGCCGCGCCGCCAAAGCGCCAGCAGGCGGTCAGGCGTCGAAGGTGGTGCGCCCGGTCGGCTCCGCCACCTGATGCCAGGTGCCGTCGGACGCCGAGGCCTCCGCCGCGCTGGCGATGCCCGCCGCCACGAGACCGTCGGCGACGCTTGGCGCCAGTTGGCGCCCGGTCGCGATCGACTCCAGGAACAGCTTGGCCTCAATCGTCTTGAGGTCGTCGAAGCTCAGCCCCATGCCACCGCCGGGCTGGAAGCGTCCGAACTCGCCGAAGCCGGGCTCGGTCATCGTCCGGGTGAAGCCGTAGCCGCGCTCCCCCGCCAGGCACACGTCGACCTCGTTCATCCGCTCGAAGTTCCACTTGGCGGAGCCGAGGCTGCCGAACAGCTCGAAGCCGTAGTCGCAGCGGGCGCCGATGGCGATCCGCGACGACTCGAAGGTGCCCATGGCGCCCGATCCGAAGCGCGCGATCACGGCGGCGTAGTCCTCGTTCTCGACGGGCAGCGGCGGCGCGTCGGGGTCGGCCTGCACGCCGTGGCCCTGCCCGCCGACCATCGGAGCGGGGCGCTCGCCGATGAAGGTGCGGGTCGCGGAGGTGACCTCCCGGATCGGCCCGATCAGGTACTGGGCGAGGTCGAAGCCGTGGCTGAGCAGGTCGCCCAGCACGCCGGAGCCAGCCTGTTCCTTCACGAACCGCCAGGTGCGCGGGCCCTCCGGTGAGGCGGAGTAGTCGGCGTTCAGCCAGACCCGGATCGAGCGGATCTCGCCGAGCGTGCCCTCGCGGACGAGGCGGCGGACGTGCCCGACCGCCGGCGCGTGGCGGTAGTTGAAGCCGACCGACGTGACGAGCCCGGACGCCTCGACGGCGTCGGCGATCTGCCTGGACTGCGCGACCCCGGTGCCCATCGGCTTCTCGATCCAGAACGGCTTTCCTGCGGCGACCGCGGCGAGCGCGAAGTCACGGTGCAGGAAGTTGGGCGCGCAGATCGACACGGCGTCGACCTCGGGATGCGTCAGCACGCGCTGAATGTCGTCGGTGCTCTCCCGGTAGCCGAACCGCTCGACGGCGGTGTCCGCGTTGGCCTGCGAGGGGTCGGCGACGATCACCAGGTCGGGATCGATCCCGAGGTCGGGATAGTTCTCGCGCACGGCGAGATAGGCCTTCGAGTGCATCATGCCCATCCAGCCGGCCGAGATCAGGCCAATGCCGAGGCGGCGTCGAGTCGTCATGGTGGTCCTCAGTTCTTCAGGTCTGCGATGGCGACGGGCAGGCCCGTCTGGCGGGAACGGACGGCGGCCTCGGAGAGGTACAGCGCCTCGAGCGCCTCGGCGGGGGTGCATGCGCGGTTCGGCGCGCCCTCGATCACGTCGAGGAAGTGGGCCAGTTCGGCGACGTAGGCGTCCTCGAAGCGCTCGTGGTAGATCCGGTAGGGCTCGCCCTGCTGCCACGAGAGGTGCTCCTCGGCGCTGCGCAGCGGGGCGCGGTCGTCGAGGCCGACGAAGATGCCGCCCTCCGTGCCGAAGATCTCGAGGCGCACGTCGTGTCCTGCACCGTTGTTGCGGCTGGCGCTGACGAGGGCGACCATGCCGTTGTCGTAGGTGACGAGCGAACTGCCGGAGTCGACGTCGCCGTGCTCGGCGAAGTAGGGCTCGCCCATCGTGGAGCCGACGGTGTAGACGCTGACCGGCGTCAGGCCGGTGATCCAGGCGATGGCGTCGAAGTCGTGGCTGTTGCAGTCGCGGAACAGGCCCCCGGAGGTCGCGACATAACTGGGCGGCGGCGGGGCCGCGTCGAAGGTGGTGGCGTGCATGGTGTGGACGGCGCCGAAGCGACCCTCACGGTAGGCGTCGCGGGCCCGGTTGAAGCCGGCGTCGAAGCGGCGCTGGAAGCCGATCTGGACGACGACATCCGGCCGCTTGGCCGCGTGCTCGACCACGGCGCGCGTGGTCTCGAGGTCGATCGCGATCGGCTTCTCGCAGATGGTCGGCAGCCCGGCGTCGAGGGCGCGGTGCAGCAGTTCGGCGTGCCGCGAGGTCTTGGCGGTGATCGCGACGCCGTCCACGTCGCCGAAGGCCTCCTCGACGGTGACCGCGCGGGCCTTGTCGGAGAGCCCGGTAGCCAGTTGCTCGGCGCGCCCCTCCACGAAGTCGGCCACCAGCAGTTCGTCGACGCGCTCCATGGCGTCGAGGCGGGCGGCGTGTGCCGAGCCGATGATGCCCGAGCCGACGAGGGAGATGCGCATACGGCGTCCTTTCGCGTGCGGGACCGGCCAGGGGCGTCGACCTCGACGCCGAGAATGGACCGGTCCATATCTTGTCCATTCAGACTAAGCTGGGAGAGAATCGACGTCAAGCGCGACGGGAGGCGAGATGGGAAGTCAGTCAGGGGGCAGGCGCCCCACGATCCGCACGGTCGCCGAGCACGCCGGCGTGTCCAAGTCGCTGGTCTCGCTCGTGCTGCGCGACGCCCCGGGCGTCAGTGAGGAGCGCAGGGAGGCCGTGCTCGCCGCGATGCGGGAACTCGACTACCGCCCCAACGCGTCGGCACGGGCGCTCACGGAGGATCGCAGCCACGTGATCGGCGTGCTCGTCGACGACCTGCGCAACCCCTGGTACGTGCAGGCGCTTGAGGGCATCAACGCCAGCCTGCACCGCCACGATCTCAGGATGCTGCTGGGCGACCAGCGCCTCGACCTGCTCAGCGACGAGGCGCTCACCACCACGTTCCTGGAGATGAACGTCGACGGCATGATCCTGACGGGCTCGCTCGTCCCCTCCGAGCGCGTGGTTGAGGCCGCCGCGAAGGTTCCGACCGTCGTCGTCGGGTCGCGCAGCCTGACGCTGCCCCACGTCGACGTGGTCGTCAACGACGACGAACTGGGCGCCCGGATCGCCGTGCGTCACCTCGTCGATCTGGGGCACGGCCGGATCGCCCACATCACCGCACCGAGCGCCGTCGGCCAGTTCCGGTTGGCGTCGTACCGCGCCACGATGGCAGAGGCCGGGCTGGAACCCGTGGTCGTCGACGAGGAGCCCACCGAGGACGGCGGGTACCGCGCGGCGGTGCGACTGCTGACGGGCACCTCCCGCCCCACCGCGGTGTTCGCCTACAACGACCTGGCGGCGATGGGGGTGCTGTCGGCGGCGCAGCAGTTGGGCCTCGACGTGCCAGGCGACCTGTCGGTGGTCGGCTATGACGACTCGCTGCTCGCTGCGCTCAAGACCATTTCACTGACCAGCGTCGGCAACGCCAGTTACCGCGTGGGGTACCGGGCGGCCGACCTGCTCGCGGAGCGGATCGCCGACCCCGCCAGGGCGCCGCAGACGCTTCTCATCGAGCCGTCGCTTGCCGTGCGCCGCACCTCAGGCGCCGCCCCGCTCGGCTAGCGGGGCATCTCGCACGAGTCGGTGCCGCCCGGGAGTCGCTGCCGGTTGCGGGCGACGGCGCGGTAGCCGCGTTCGGTGATCCAGCGCACGCCTGGCAGCGTCAGGAAGGTGCCGAGGATCGGCCACGGCCAGCGGCCGGCGCGCAGCACCCGGGCGATCGCGGCGCCGCCGGTGAACACGTCGCCGTCTGCAAGAACGTGCAGCGACTCCGCACACTTATCCACAGTCAGCCCCAGCGTGGCCAGGTCCTGCGACTGGAACGAACGCGCCTCGATGTCCGCGCCTAGCCAGGGCCGGGTCATGGCGCGGGCCGACGAGGTGCAGAAGCCGCAATCTGCGTCGAACAGCACCAGCGGCACGCGGCGAGGCGACTTGTCCACCGGGTTATCCCCAGTCGCGGAGGCGCGATCCACAGCAGCGTCGCCCCTTGTCGGAGGCGTATCGCCGCCCTGTTCCGCGTTCTCAGTCACCGGCCCGGGTCTCCTCGTGTGGATAACTCTCGGCCTCGTCCTCCACAGCGCCCGGCTCGGACTGGTCCCCGTCCTCGTCAGCAGCGGATGGTTCGTCTGCCTCGGCCTCGTCGCCGTCGGACTGCGGGGCGTCGGTGTCCGCCTGCTCGGCGTCGTCGGTTCCGGAGTTATCCTCCGGGTTGTCCACAGGCTCCGCCACGTCGCTGATCCGGCGCGCCCGCGACCACAGCCACAGCGCGACGCCAGCCAGGATCATCGGCACGGACAGCCACTGGCCCATGCTGAGGCCCATGCCGAGCAGGCCGAGGTAGGAGTCGGGCTCGCGCCAGTACTCGGCGATGAAGCGGAACAGTCCGTAGCCAGCCAGGAAGAAGCCGGCGACCTGGCCGCGGTAGCGGGGCTTGGCGGCGTACCACCAGAGCAGCACGAACAGCAGGACTCCCTCCAGCAGCATCTGGTACAGCTGCGAGGGGTGCCTGGGGACGTCGCCGCCCGTCGGGAAGATCATGGCCCACGGGAGGTCGGCGGGCGCCTGGCGCCCCCACAGCTCGCCGTTGATGAAGTTGCCGAGCCGCCCGGCAGCTAGCCCGATGGGCGCAGCGGGCACGAGGAAGTCGGCTACCTGCAGGAAGGGCCGCTTCTTCTTCCATGCGTAGTACGCGATCCCGAGTGCGACACCAACGGCGCCGCCGTGGAAGCTCATGCCGCCGTCCCACACCTTGAGGATGTCGAGCGGGGCCGCGAGATAGCGGGCCGGCTGGTAGAAGAGGCAATAGCCCAGTCTCCCGCCGATCAGGACGCCTGCGATCGCCGCGAGCAGCAGGTCCTCGACATCGGTCGGCCCCCATGGCGTCGGCTTCGTGATCGACCGATAGGGCTCCTTCTTGAGCCGCCGCCGCATCAGCCAGTAGCCGAGCGCGAACGCGATGAGGTACATGATCGCGTACCAATGGATCTTCAGACCGAAGAGGTTGATCGCCACCGGGTTGAAGTCCGGGAAGGTCAGCACCAAGCTATTCACGCCTTAAGCTTGCCATGCCCGCTGAGGCGGGCGATGAAACTGTCAGTGGGCCCGGCTGTACTTGCCTGCATGACGACAACGATCGAAGACACAGGCATCGCAGACCTGCGAACCGTCTACGCCGTGCGCGACGCCGTCATCAGCCGTCGCCCGGACTTGGCCACGGCGCTCACCATCGACGGTGAACGTCCCCGCGTATTTCTCCGCCTCCCGCATGGGGCCGCGGTGATCTTGGCACGCAGCACAGCATCCCCGACGGGCTGGTCGGTCACCTCTCCGGCTGTCCACGGCACGGTCACGCCGGGGCTGGGCGCGTCGGCCATGGCCGATGCCATGGTCTCGCTGATAGGGCTGATGGAGGCACCTCTGTATCGGGTCGCCTAGCCGACCCACGTTGCGCCGCTCGCGGGCGCTGACCGCTGCGGCGACCACCAAAGGTGCCGCTGTCGCTCAGCCCAGGTCCGCGTCGTGCACGACGATGGCCACCTGGACCCGGTTGGTCGCGCCGAGCTTGTCGAGGATGCGGGTGACGTGCGCCTTCACCGTCGCGATGCTCAAGTACTGCGAGCCCGCGATCTCAGCGTTCGTCTGACCCAGGCCGATGGCGAGCGCGATGTCGCGTTCGCGCTCACTCAGGGATGCGAGCGCCGCGCGGGCATCGTCGCGTCGGCTCAGCTCGGAGCGGTTGGTGGCGACCGCGATCACTTGCGCGACCACTGAAGGGCTCAGCGTCGGTTCGCCATCGGCGACCTTACGGATGTCTTCGAGGATGCGTTCTGGGGCCGTGTCCTTGAGGAGGAAGCCGGAGGCACCGACGGTGAGCGCCCGCAGCACAAGGTCGTCGGCATCGAAGGTGGTGAGGATGATCACGCGAGGGGCATCGGGGAGTGCCACGACATTTTGGGTGGCGACCAAGCCGTTCACGTTGGCCATCCGGATGTCCATCAGCACGACGTCTGGGTGATGCTCGCGCACGAGAGCAACTGCCTCACCGCCGTCCGAACCCTCGGCGACCACCTCGAACGTCGGGTCGGCCCCAAGGATGAGCTTGAGGCCGGAGCGGACCAGGGCGTCGTCGTCGATGATGACGATCCTCGTCACCACGGGAACCACATCTTCACCTCGAACTGCCCTTCCTCGTTGACCCCTGAGGTCATCGTGCCACCCAGCACGCTCGCGCGCTCCCGGAGCCCGACCAAGCCAATCCCAGCCCCAGGGAGCGCCGCCTCCCCCAATTGCAGGGGGTTGCGGGCCGCTATGGACACGCCGTCGCCCGGCGCCCCCGCGAGTTCGACGCGCACCTTCGCGCCCGCCGCGTGCTTTCGCGCGTTCGTGATGAGCTCCTGGACCACCCGATAGATGTGCCTCCCGACCAGCGCTGGCATGAGCTCGGGGTGCTCGATCTCCTCGCTCACCTCGAGCCGCTGCCCGGCCCTCCTCGCGTCCGAGAACAGGGCACCGATCTGGTCGAAGCCGGGTTGCGGAGCATCTGGCTGGCGCTCGGTCCCTTCGCCGTCTTGCCGCAGCGACCCCAGGATCGTGCGCAACTCGGCCATGGATTGGCGCGCATTGTCCTGGATCACGGTGGCGATCTCCCTGACCTGCCCGGGAGGGAGATCGTCGCGATACGCCAGGATTCCCGCATGCATGCTCACGAGCGAGATCCGGTGCGCGAGGACGTCGTGCATCTCTCGGGCGATCCGGTTGCGTTCCTCAGCTTGGCCCTGCAGCACGAGCGTCTCCTGCCTGCGTTCGGCCTCTTCGGCCCGATCGTGCAGAGCCTGGAGCAGGTCCCGCCGGGCACCAACATAGGAGCCCATGGCCGCGACCAAGGCGATGATGATGGCCGACCCGACGAGGCCAAACAGCAGCTCGTTCGTCGATGGCCTCTCAGCCGCGACGAGACCAGTGATGTTGGAGCGTGACATGAATGTCCCGAGCCCGACGGTGAGGGCGCCGAAGCCCACTATTTCCTTCCAGCGACGGCGGGTCGCGAGGTGAGCGAACGCCCACAGCGAGGCAACGAATCCGCTCGCCGAGACCAGCCCGAGGATGAGCGATGCTACAAACACCGTCCTCGGCCAACGGTGCCGGAATCGCATTCCCCAAATGATCACCGCCCCCAGGGCGAGATCGGCGACGGCGATCCCGATGGGCACTGGGGACTTGCCGACGTGGCTGACGACGACGTAGACGGTGAGGGCGAGCAGCCACCACAGGATCGCTAGGCCGTAGCGCCAGAGCACGCCCCAGGTCCCGCGACCGGGAGTGCGCGCGGCAATGGGAACGGACATGGCCCCAGCCTACGGTCGCAACCCCGCCTGCCGGGGTAGCGGAGGTCTCGCGTGACTAGACCTTGGTCGACGCGTGCCGGTGTCCATTTCTACCAATGTCGGCCAGGCGGCCGACCGTCACCCGTCGCGCGCATCCGGGTGGCTCCTGAAGGCTGAGACACATGATCACAGTCCAGAACCTGACCAAGCGATACGGCGCCCTCACCGCCGTCGACGACATCACCTTCACCGCTCCCCCAGGTGCGGTGACGGGCTTCCTCGGCCCCAACGGCGCCGGCAAGTCCACCACCATGCGGGTCGCGGTCGGCCTCACCCGGCCCACCTCGGGTTCGGCGCACATTCTGGGCGGCGAGTACACGGACCTGCCAGACCCCGGTGCACGCGTCGGTGTGCTGCTCGACGCCTCCGCGCAACACGCTGGCCGCACTGGTCGCGAGGTGCTGACGCTGGGCGCCATGACGATTGGGGCGCCCCGCTCTCGCGTCGACCAGGTGCTGGAACAGGTTGGGCTGACCGCCCGCGAGTCCCGCAAACGCGTCGGAACCTACTCGCTCGGGATGCGCCAGCGCCTTGGAATCGGCCACGCCCTGCTGGGTAATCCGGAGGTCCTCATCCTTGACGAGCCCGCCAATGGGCTCGATCCGCAGGGCATCTACTGGATGCGCTCCCTGCTGCGCGGCTTCGCCGACGCAGGGGGCACCGTCCTACTCAGCTCGCACCTCCTCCACGAGGTCCAGCAGGTCGCCGACCGCATCGTCATGATCGGCAACGGTCGGATCGTGGTCGACGCATCGCTGCACGACCTGCTCGCCGAGGGCACCGACCTCGAGACGCTGTTCCTCAGCTCCACCATGTCCACCTCACGCGAAGGGATCGCAGCATGACCACCACCCCGACGATTCGTCCGGCGACGATGCTGCCTCCGGTACAGCTCGCTCCCTCCGTTGGCCTCCTGCGCCTCGTGCGGGTGGAGTTGCGCAAACTGGTTGATACCAGGGCGGGGCTGTGGCTGCTGGCCATCTCGGTCCTCGGTTCCATCGGCGCCGCTGGCCTGTGGCTGACGCTGTCAATGGACAGCGCACAAGTCCCATGGATCGGGCCGCTCGGCTTGGTGATCGCACCGTTCTCGGTGTTGCTCCCAGTCGTGGCGATCCTCGTCTTCACACAGGAATGGACCCAGCGCACGTCGCTGACGACGTTCACGCTCCAACCGCGCCGGGGCTCGGTGCTGGGTGCCAAGCTCATCGCACTCGGGCTCGTCACGCTGGCCTGCGCGGTGATCGCGATCGCGCTGTCCGCCGCGACCGCCTTCATCGTCACGGCCTCCGGCGCTGGGACGATCGTGTGGACCTGGCACGCGGCCGGGCTCCTCACCCCAGTGGTAACCCTCGCCATTGGCGTCGCCATGGGGGCAGGGTTCGGCATGGCGCTGATGAACTCCCCGGCAGCAATCGTCGCCTACTTCCTCGTACCGACCGTCACGGCCGCCGCCGCGATGCTCCCGGGCGTGATTGGCACGATCGGGCAGTGGATCAGCGGGGAGGCTTGGTCGCTCCTGTTCACGCCCATGACGGGGGTTCAGTGGGGGCAGGCGGCAACGGCCTTCGCGCTGTGGGTCGCGCTTCCGCTCGCGCTTGGCTGGTGGCGCACCCTTCGCGTCGAAGCCAAGTAGGAAGGGACAACGCAACCGGGGCGGGCCATGTGGCCCGCCCCGGTTCCCCTTGTGCGTAGGACTAGTGCGTCACTCTTCGCGCTGGAACGACATGGTCGCCGCGTAGGACTTCTCGGAAGGCCAACGCGTGGTGATCGCCTTGAGCTTGGTGTAGAACTTCACACCCTCGGGGCCGTGGATGTGGAGGTCACCGAGCAGCGACTCCTTCCAACCACCGAACGAGTAGTACGCGACCGGAGTCGGGATCGGAACGTTGACTCCGACCATGCCGGCCTCGACGTCGAGCGTGAAGCGACGCGCGACACCGCCATCGTTGGTGAAGATGGCCGAACCGTTGCCGAACTCGGAGCCGTTGACGATCTTGATCGCCTCGGCGTAGTCGTCCGCGTGGACGATCGTCAGCACCGGGCCGAAGACCTCCTCGTAGTACGCGGGGGCGTCGAGCGGGACGTCGTCGAGGATGGTCGGGCCGAGCCAGAAGCCGTCCTCGTGGCCGTCGACGGTGAGGCCGCGACCGTCGAGCACGACGGTGGCGCCGCGCTTCTCCGCGTCGTCGATGAGGCCGGTGATGCGCTCCTTGGCGGCCTTCGAGATGACCGGGCCCATGTTGACGCCCTCGTCGAGGCCGTTGCCGACCTTGATCTTCTCGCCGAATGCCTTGACCATGTCGGCAAGCTTCGGGCCGATGCCGCCGACGGCCACCACGACGGGCAGCGCCATGCAGCGCTCGCCCGCGGCGCCGAAGGCGGCGGCGGCGATGTGCTGGGCGGCGAAGTCGAGGTCGGAGTCGGGCATCACGATGGCGTGGTTGTTCGCGCCGCCGAGGGCCTGGACACGCTTGCCGTTGGCGGTGCCGACCTCCTGGATGATGTGGGCGACCGGGGTCGAGCCGACGAACGAGATCGCGTCGATGCCGGGGTGTTCCAGGATGCTGGTGACGATGTCACGGTTGCCGGAGACGACGTTGAAGACGCCGTCGGGCAGGCCCGCCTCCTTGTAGAGCTTGGCGATCAGCAGCGAGGCGGTGGGCGTCGGGCTGGCCGGCTTCAGGATGAACGCGTTGCCGGTCGCGATGGCGACGGGGTGCATCCACATGGGGACCATGACGGGGAAGTTGAAGGGGCAGATGCCTGCGACGACACCAACGGGCTGCGAAACGGTGTGGATGTCGACGCCCGACGAGATGTCGAACGAGTAGTCGCCCTTGAGCGCGGCGTTGATGCCACACGCGAAGTCGAGCGTCTCGCGGCCGCGCTGGATCTCGCCAAGCGCGTCTCCGTAGTCCTTGCCGTGCTCGGCAACGATCGACTTGGCCAGCGCGTCCTGGTTGGCGAGCACGAGCTCACGCATTTTGAACAGGATGGCGGTGCGCTTGGCGAGCGAGGTCTTCGCCCATGCCTTCTGCGCCTCGACGGCGACCTCGACGGCGTGGTCGAGGTCGGCCTTGCTCGCGGCGAGCAGCTCGGACTCCACCTTGCCGGTGGCGGGGTTCTCGACCGGGATGGTTCCGACCGGCTGGCCCTCGTACGGGGCCCCATTGATCCAGTGGGTGATCGTCTGCGTCATGTATCTGCCTTCCGTTGAACGGCGCATCGGTTTCGACTCGGCCCGGCACCTGCGCTGGGCATTTGTACATACAATAACAGACACGCGGCGGCGCCTCAAGAGCGAAGTGCGCGCTCCGGGCTTCGGTTGGGCGGCGGCAACGGGCTACCGCCGAGGTCGCTTTTCGGGCCCAAACCGTCCAGTTGTCCGCACATAGAAGGTCGATTCGACCTTCGCACGCCACCGTCCGGACGGGCCGGGCGCGATTACTGTGACGCCATGCAACTGCCGTCGACCCCCGACCTTGTCAGACACCCGTGGTGGCGGGCGCTGCGCCGCAACCCCAACGCGACGCTGCTCGCGGTGCAACTGCTGTCGATCCTGATCTTCCCCTTCCTCGACGGGGACGCCAGCGCGCTCGGGCGCAGCCTGTTCAGCCTCCTGGGACTGCTGGTGCTGGTGCTTGCGATCCGGGCCGTCAACGCGACGCCGATGTTCACTTGGGTCGGCATCGTGCTGCTGATCCCGGCGGTGATCCTGACGGTGGCCGACGGCGTGCTCGGCTGGACCCAGCCGCTGCACGTCTGGAGCGACGTGCTGCATATGCTGTTCTACGGCTACACCACGATCTCGCTGATCGTCTACATGTTCCGCGACGACAAGGTGACCAACGACGAACTGTTCGCGGTCGGCGCCTGCTTCACCGTCGCCGTGTGGACGTTCGCCTACGCCTACTCGATCATCGGCTTCCTCTACCCCGGCGCGTTCGCGGCGGCGACGCCCGGCCCCGACCGGACGTGGATCGAACTGCTGTTCCTGAGTTGCACCACCATGACGTCGACCGGCCTTTCCGACGTGGTGCCTGTTGTCCCGCTCGCCCGCTCGGTCGTGATGATCCAGCAGATCGCTGGCATGTTGTACGTGGCGATGGTGGTCGCCCGACTGGTCGCGATGGGCCTACGCCGCCGCGAGCACTACGACAACGCCTGAGGACGCGAGAAGCCCCCGCGGACCAGGTCCGCGGGGGCGTGTCTCGAGGATGAGGGTCAGCTGATGACCTTCTGGACTTCCTCGCTGTCGATGTTCTCCTGGGTGACCCAGACCGACTCGGAAACGATGTTCTTCTCGGCCGGCGTCTCACCCTTCGAGGCCTTCACCAGCAGTTCGACGGTCTGGTAACCCATGTTGAAGGGGTTCTGGACGATGACGCCCGAGATCTTGCCCTCCTTGAGAAGGGTCAGCACGTCGGGCGAGGAGTCGATGCCGACGACCTTGGTGTCGAGACCCTTCGCGGCGACCTCATCGGCGATGGCGATGGTCGAGTCGTCGTCGGTGCCGAAGAAGCCGACCAGGTCCGAGTGCGCCTGCAGGATGCCCTGCGCCTTGTCGCGCGACTTCGCGGGATCGGACTCGCCGTTCTGGACGTCGACGACCTGGAGGTCGGGGGCGTTCTTCTCGAGGTAGTCCTTGAAGCCGTCGCGGCGGGCGGCAGCGGTGCCGACCTCTCCGTGGGCGATGATCGCGACCTTGCCCTTGCCACCGGTGAGCTCGACGAGCTTCTCAGCGGCCTGCGCGCCCATGCCCGCGTTGTCGGAGGCGACCGTGGTGAGCGGCACGTCCGAACCGGCGAGCGGGGTGTCGAAGATCACGACGGGGATGTTGGCGGCCTTGGCCTCGTCCATGAGGCGGGGAGCGCCGTCCTGAGCGCCGTCCTGCGGTGCGAAACCGATGCCGATCGGCTTGTCGTTGATGGCGGACTGCAGCTGGTTGAGCTGCTTGTCGCCCTCAGACTCGGTGTCGGGGCCGTTGAAGGTCACCTGCACGCCGAGGTCCTTGCCAGCGGCCTCAGCGCCTTCCTTGACCTTCATCCAGTACTCGGCCGAGTTCGCCTTCGCGATCAGGGCCACGCGGCCGCCGGCGGCGTCGCCGCCACCGCCGGTCTCGCCGCCGGTGCCGCCACCGGTGTTGCCGCAGGCGGTGAGGCCGACGGCGAGGAGGACGCCGAGGGCGCCTGCGAACATCTTCTTCTTCACGGGTGTCTCCTTAGGTTTTCGTGAACGCGAAATGTGTTTGATCTGTGTGTGGAGCGACCCCTGGGGTCACTCCTCCTTGCCGCCGCGACGCATGATGTCGACCCAGACGGCCAGCAGCACGACGACGCCGAGAACGACCTTCTGCCACTGGTCCTGGACGCCCATGACGGTCAGGCCGTTGAAGATGGTCTGGATGGTGACAGCGCCGATGACGGCACCGAAGATTGATGCGCGACCGCCGCGGAGCGAGGTGCCGCCGATGACGGCCGCAGCGATGGCGTACATCTCGTAGCCCTGGCCGAGCGTCGGCTGGGCGGCGGAGAGACGCGAGCTCATCAGGATGCCGGAGATGCCGGTGAACGTGCCACAGATGACGTAGGCCAGGACCTTCCAGCGGTTGGTGTTGATGCCCGAGATGCGGGTGGCCTCTTCGTTGGAGCCGATGGCGAGCGCGTAGCGGCCGACGGCGGTCTTGTTCATCACAACACCCGCGATGACCGCGAGCAGGATCAGGATGAGCACGCCGTTGGGAACCTGCGGGATGAGCTGTCCGACGGCGATCTGGTCGTAGCCCTCGACGCTGCGCAGCGAGACGGTGCGGCCGTTGGCGAGCACGAGCGCGGTGCCCCAACAGACCATCATCATCGCCAGCGTGGCGATCATGGGTTGCATCTTCACGTAGGCGACCAATAAGCCGTTGATACAGCCGAGTAAGGCGCCTGCGAGGATGCCGCCGATGATGCCGACCCACATGGGAAGGCCGAAGCCTCCCTCCTTGGCGATCAGGATGGCGGCGAACACCGACGTGGCTGCCATGCCGAGGCCGGGGGTCAGGTCGATGCCGCCGGTGGCGATCACGAACGACAGGCCCAGCGCCTGCACACCCGTCACGACAGAGGCAAGCAGCAGCGACGAGATGTTCGACCAGCTCGCGAAGTTCGGCTTCATGGCCGTGAAGAAGATCACGAGCAGGATCAGCACCAGGAGGACCATGCCCTGCTGGATGAAGGCCTTGTAGCGGTCCGGGATGCCCCGGCGTCTCACTCCTGCGGCGGGAATGTCTTGCGTCGTTGTCATGCCTCGACCTCGCTCGTGTTGTCTTCGATCACGTTGAATTGGGTGGCCAGCTCCATGATCTTTTCCTGGGTGGCCTCGGCGTTGTTGAGGAATCCGGTGATCCGCCCGTTGCACATGACGGCGATCCGGTCGCTCATTCGCAGGACCTCCTCCATCTCGGAGGAGATCATGATGATGGACTTTCCTTCGTCGGTGAGCTTGTCGAGGAGGTCATAGATCTCCTGCTTCGCCCCGACGTCGATTCCCCGGGTCGGCTCGTCGAAGATCAGCACGTCGCAGTCGCGCTCCAGCCACTTGGCCAGGACGACCTTCTGCTGGTTGCCACCCGACAGGTTGCGGATCCGTTGATCAACCGACGGGGTGCGGGTGCGGAGCACCTCGACCCACTTCTGGGCCACCTTCTTCATCTTCCCGTCTTCGAGGATGAACCCCTTGGTGAAGGCGGGGATGCTCGCAAGCACGGTGTTGGCGGCGACGCTCTGGTTGAGGATGAGCCCGTAGCGCTTGCGGTCCTCGGACAGGTAGCCGATGCCCTCGGCCACCGCGTCGGCCGGGTGGGTGATGTTGACCCTCTTGCCGTGGATCGTGACCTCGCCCGCGGTACGCGGGTCGGCCCCGATGAGGGCGCGAGCCGTCTCGGTGCGCCCGGCGCCCATCAAGCCGGCGAAGCCGAGGATCTCGCCCTTCTCGAGCGTGAAGCTGACGTCCTGGAGGAGCTTGGCCGTTGACAGGCCCTTCACCTCGAGGATGGGTTCGGTGGCGGCGCGCGGCTCGGGACGCACGTCGGAGGCGATCTTCCGGCCGACCATCAGTTGGATGATGTCTGGAATGGTCAGCTCAGAGGCGGGGCGGGCCGCGACCAGTTCTCCGTCGCGCAGCACGGTCACCTGCGTGGCGAGCCTGCGGATCTCCTCCATACGGTGCGAGATGTAGACGACGGCGGTCTGGGGGGTCACGAAGTTGTCGATGATGCGAAACAGCGTCTCGACCTCGGTGTCGGTCAGGGCAGCGGTCGGCTCGTCCATGACAAGCACGGACGAGTTGAAGGACAGCGCCTTCGCGATCTCGACCATCTGCTGGGCCGCGACGGTGAGTGTCCCGACGCGGGCCCGCGGGTCGATGTTGACGCCGAGCCGGTCGAGCAGTTCGCCGGCCTTCTTGTTCAACGCGTTGTCGTCGTTGAAGACGCCAAACTGCTTGGGTTCACGTCCGATGAAGATGTTCTGGGCGACCGTCAGGTGGTTCATCAGGAAGAACTCCTGGTGGATCACGCTGATGCCTGCCTCCTGGGCCGACAGAGGCGTGGGGAGAACGATCTTCTCGCCCCGGAGCCTGATCTCGCCACCGTCGGGCTGGTAGATGCCCGCCAGGATCTTCATCAGGGTCGATTTGCCTGCGCCGTTCTCACCGACCAGGGCGTGCACTTCCCCGGACCGAAGCGTGAAGTCGACGTCGCTGAGGGCGCGGACGCCCGGGAAGACCTTGCTGACCCCCTCGGCCTCAAACAGGATTTCGCCTGCTCCGTGTGGAGCCGGCTCGGCTACTGTGCTCGGTGCTGTCATCCTCAGCCTCCTTGCTGGTGATTCGTCTGCCCCGCCTGCCTTGGTGAGGCCCTCATGGACTCACGCCGACGAACGGTGCGCCAAGCCATCGTGGCAAATCGGACGGGCCGCTGTCAAGACAAAGCTGCTGACAAACACTCGTGGCTGGGGCATTGGTTGTTACATGAAAGTTATCTTTGTCGGAAACTGGCTTGTCAACCACGCATTGATGGTCGTTGAATGTTCATTGGGCTGTGAAAAATGTCACTACAAGAGCCCGGCCGATGCCACAACGTGCATCGGCGCCTGACTGGCCGAATGTGCCCTTGACGGCCACTCCTATCGACGGGTACACCCGCAGACGAACCACGAATCCACCTGGCGACCAGGCTTGACTAGACAAACTAGCAGGCCTACAGTTCAAAACTAGAGCGGTTCAAATGGCGATCACGGCCCCGCGGACAACCAGCCTTCCGGCACACACAGAAAGCAGTGACGATGACGTCTCGCGCAGTCAACCCACAGGCCCCGTACGACAAGCTGACGGTGGGCACCGCCCCCGACTCGTGGGGGGTGTGGTTCCCCGAGGACGACAAGCAGGTGTCGTGGCAGACCTTCCTCGACGAGGTCGCCGAGGCGGGTTACGAATACATCGAGACCGGCCCGTTCGGCTTCCTGCCGACAGACCCGGACACCCTGCGTGAGGAGGCGGCCAAGCGCGGGATCAGCGTGGTGGCGGGCACCCAGTTCGGAGTGCTGCACCGCGACGACGCGTGGGAGGACACCGAGCGCGACATGCGCGCCAACGCCGAGGTCCTGAAGGCGCTCGGCGCGAAGTTCCTCGTTTACCTGCCCCCGATGCTGCGCGACCTGCAGACGGGCGGCTGGGCCGAGAACCCCGACCTGACCGACGACGAGTGGAAGCTGCTCGCCCGCAACGCCGACAAGCTCGGACGGATCCTCAAGGACGAGTACGGCGTCACGATGGCCGTGCACCCCCACGGCGACTCGCACATCGAGAACAAGGGGCAGATCGAGCGCTTCTTCGCCGAGACCGACCCGGAGTACGTGTCCTTCTGCCTCGACACGGGACATCTCGAGTACGGCGAGGTCGACACCGTCGAACTGATCCGCAACTACCCGGACCGGATCGCCATCGTCCACATCAAGCAGATGGACCCCGAGGTGGTCGAGCGGGTCCGCGCCGAGGATCTGTCGTTCGGCGAGGCTGTCTCGCTCGGCGTCTGCGTCACCCCCGACGGCGGCCAGCCGAAGGTCGGCGCGGTCATCGACGCGCTGGCGGCCCTTGACAAGGAGCTCTACGTCATCGTCGAGCAGGACCTCTACCCGTGCGCGGCCGACGTCCCGCTGCCGTTGGCGATCGAGACCCGCAAGGTGCTCGCCCAGAACAACCTCGGCGTGCTCTGAGCACCCGGATCCATCCAAGGAGACACATCATGACCGAACAGCTCTCAGTCGCAGTGATCGGCGCTGGCATGGCCGGCCGCTCCCACGCCAACGGCTACCGCCAGGCCAACACCATCCACGGCGGGGGCCTCCCCCCGATCCGCCTCGCCGCCATCGCCGACGTCAACCTGCCCCTCGCCCAGGAGGTCGCCGACCGCTACGGGTTCGAGAATGCGGTGGCCTCCTGGCAGGAGGTTGCCGAGGACCCCACCATCGACGCGGTCAGCATCGTGGTGGGCAACTCGCTGCACCGTGAGATCGCCGAGGCGATGCTGGCCGCGGGCAAGCACGTGCTCTGCGAGAAGCCCCTCGCGGCCTCGCTCGAGGACGCCGAGGCGATGGTCGCCGCGGCCGAGCAGGCAACGGGCGTCGCCGCCACCGCCTACTCCTTCCGACGCAACCCGGCCGTCGAGGCGATCCGCGACCTGCTGGCGGCCGGCGAGCTCGGCACGCCGGCCATGGTCGAGGCCCATTACCTCGCCGATTACGCCGCCGACCCCGAGGGCCCCATGAGCTGGCGCTTCCAGGGGCCGCTCGGCACCGGGGCCCTGATCGATCTCGGCGCCCACATCATCGACCTCGCCGAGTACATCTGCGGGCCGATCGTCTCCGTCTCCGGGGCCGAGTTCGGCATTTCGATCCCGGAGCGCCACCTTCCGGTCGGCACGGTGATCGGGCACGACCACGCGGAGCTCTCCGAGGAGTCCGAGCCGGTCACCAACGACGACTCGGTGGTGTTCACGGCCAAGTTCGCGGGCGGGGCCATCTCGACCTTCCGGGTCTCGCGGGTGTCCTTCGGCACGCCGAACGACCTGGCCATCACCGTCACCGGAACGCAGTCGCGCGCCGTGTTCGACTGGGCTCGCCCAGCCGAGTTCATCGTCAGCGATGCCCAGCCAGGCGGCAACACCCGCGGCGACAGGGTCGTCTACGTCTCGCCTGGCACCTCGCGGGTGTTCGACGACGCGGTCCCGATGCCCGGCGGCAACATCTCGTTCGGCTACGGCGACCTGTTCGTCTACCAGACCCGGGCGTTCCTGGACCAGATCCTGGGTCGCGAGTCGGTGCTTCCCCCGTGCGCGACATTCGCGGACGGTCTGCACACCATGCGGGTCTGCGACGCCATCGCCCGCAGTGCCGCCGACGAGGGTCGCAGCACCACCGTGTGATCGACACCGGCCCGGCGACCACCGCGTCGTCGGGCCGGTGACTATCCTCGGCTCCATAGACAAGGAAGAACCAATGGCCCGCGCCCAGCGCCCGGTGACGATGCAGGACATCGCCACCGAGCTGGGCGTTTCGCGCGCCCTGGTGTCGATGGCCTTCCGGGACGTCGCCGGGGTGAGCGCGCAGACCCGCACGACAATCCTGGAGACCGCCGAGAGGCTGGGCTACCGGTTCAACCGCGTCGCCTCTCGCCTCGCGAGCAAGGTGACCAACACGCTTGGGGTCTTCCTCCTCGACCTGCGTCAGGACGTCTACGCCGACATGTTCGACGGCATCCGCGCAGTCGCCGACGAACAGGACCGCCACCTGGTGCTGGCGGTCGGCTCGATCGACGGCCGACGCGACGCCCAGGCCCTCGACTCGCTGTTCCAGTCGCGCGTCGACGTTGTCATCGCGACCGGGCTCCTACTGCCCGACGATGCCGTGCGCGCCTTCAACGCGCAGGTGCCGCTGGTGAGCGTGGCGCGTCAGATCGACGGGGTCGACAGCGTCCACTCGGACAACATGGCAGGAGCACGGGCCGCCACAGATCACCTGCTCAAGCTCGGGCACGAGCGGATCGTCTTCCTCGCAAACCCCCCGACGGACGGCTACTTCGGCCGGCGGGAGGGCTACGCCTCGACCATGGCGGCGGCCGGGCTCGAGCCGTGGGTCGTCGAGTCGAGCTACTCTCGGCGCGGCGCCGCCGACGACATCGCTCCGGTGTTGTCGCTGCCACCGGAGCGCCGCCCTACCGCCGTGTTCGCCCACAACGACCAGGCCGCGCTCGGCGTGCTCGATGCGATGGCGGATCTAGGGCTCACTGCCCCACGTGACGTCTCGGTGGTCGGCTACGACAACACCCTCGTCAGCCGGGCCCCCGGAACCTCACTGACCACCGTCGACATCCACGGCGAGGAGTTGGGCAGGCAGGCGGCCACCGCTGCGACGCGGCGACTGCTCGATCCGGAGGCGGCCCCGGTCAACCTCGTGTCAACCCCGACGCTCGTCGTGCGCGCCACGACCGGACCGGTGTCCTGACGACGGTGTCTCAGGCGTCGCGGAGGGCGACGACCGTGCCGAGGATCCTGTTCACCAACGGGTCGGGCGGGGCCCACAGGTCGTGCCTTGCCGGGGTCACTTCGACCTGCTCGCCGTCGCGGGTCACCGAGGCGGTCGCCAGGTGGATCCGGTACGGCCCGACCGTGACGTGCCGCTGGTCCAGCCCGACGCTCGGGTCGCCCAGTTCGGCGAGCAGGTGGCCGAGGATCTCGCGACGGGTGGCGAGGATGCCGTGCGGGGTCTGCGGAAGCGCGTCCCAGCCGATCTCGGGGGAGGCCTCGATGCCGACGGCCGAGACGCTGACGAGCAGGTCGGCCGAGCGCAGCAGTTCGGAAAGCACCACCTCCGGGCGACCCTCGGGCACCTCGGCCGGGCGCGCGTGGCCGAAGTCGGCGTCGAGGGCGGCGTCGCGGACCTCCAACCGGAACAACCGCGCCTGTCCCTCGGAGGTCGGGTTCAACTCCCGGTCGCAGGACAGCACGACGCGGATCTCGCCCGCCTTCCGCGAGAACTCGTCGACGCTGCTCGTCCAGCCCTCCTTCCTCGCGACCCCCAGCAGGACGTGGACGTCGACCCGGAGGCCCGCGACGTCGAACGGCTCGGCGTAGAACTCCCGGTCGATCTGACGGATCGGCTGGTCGATCCGCTCGGCGATGATCCTGCGTCTCCACAGGTCGCGCCCCTGCGCGTCGCTGGAGCGGGGATGCCACAGCCTGATGGTGGCCTCGGGCAGCGCGACGGGCGAACCCGACGCGTCGACCCAGGCGTCGCGGGCGCCGAGGAAGCTCGAACCGTCGTCTGCGACCCAGATCAGCCGGGACGCGGCGTCGGCGAGTTCGGGCCTCGCGTACATCGTGGCGACCCATGCGTCGGGGGTCCACTGCGCGTCGCGGAGCCACCCGCGCTCGAGCGTCGTGAGCCATGCGCCGAGTTCGCGCTTGCCGAACGTCGCACCCTCAGGCACCCGCAACCCCCATGGCATCGCGGGCAGCGCCGCGCGGGCCTCGGCGACGTACTTGCCCAACTTCTTCACCACCGAGGCGTTGCGGCACCCCGTCCTGACGCGCTCCATTCCGGCGATGGCCTCGGGGGTGGGGACGCTGACGATAGCGCGGGCGAGCGCGTAGACGGCCGCCTGCGACGGGAGGGTCTTTGCCGCGCCGGGCGCGACCGACGCGAGGTCCATGGCGTCGATGCCGAGGCCGACCCAGTCGGCGTCGACGGCGAGCGCCGTCAGCAGCGCGCGCTTGAGGACGCCCGCCTCGTCCTGGGTGAACAGCCTGTCGGGGCGGTACTCGCGGCTCCCCTCGCGGACCTGCCTGCCGCGCTCGGCTGCGGCCCGCAGCGCCGCCTGCGCGAACCCGACCCAGCGAGGGTCGGCCGCGAGCGCGCGGGCGTGGGGCAGCAGTTCGGTGGTGAGGTCGGCGTACTCGTCGAACAGCACCGTCCACGAGTCGTAACTCGGCGGGGCGAAGCCCTCCACGAGATCGCGTTCCGCGTCTGCGAGGTCGGCGCCCACCAGGTCTTCGGCCATGTCAGGAGCTTAGGCGCCGCCGGGCCCAGGGTCACCGGACGGCGGCGACCGCTTCGACGATGTCGTCGCGGGAGGGACCGGCCATCAGTCGCTGCCCGCGCTCCCCCACCACCAGGAGCATCGGGTGGCGAGCCCCGAGCGCATCGAAGACGCCGCTGCTCACTATCAGCACGTCGTCCAGGACGTCCCTCACAAGGTACCCCTCGGGGCGACTCTCCGGGCGCCCCGGCATCGCAGGGTGGGGCTCGCCGGTCGTCAGGTCGACCACCCGTCCGTCCCTGTAACGGCCGGGGAGGCCGTGTACCGATTCGCGCGTCATGCTCCCAGAGATCTCCAGCCCGCGGGTCTCGAGGTCGGTCTCCATAACCTCGCCCGAGGCGAGGTCGACCATCCCGACCACATCCCGAACCTTGTCGACATAGACCGGGGCGCCGTCGACGTCGAAGCATTCCTGGGTCGCCCGGTCCGTGAGGTCTGTGTCGCGGACCTCCCCGGTGCCGAGGTCGGCCACCTGGACGGCGCCACTCTCGCGGTCGAGGACGATGGCCCGATCCGCGTGGATGCTCACCGATCGCGGGTCGAGACGCGCCTTGGAGGGCTCCCCCGTTGCCATGTCGACGATCACCATCCGGTCACCCTGCGACACGGCTAGCCAGTCCTGCTGGGTTGCCCGGAGCCTGAGAAATCCCCTGTCGCTTCTGCACCACGTCTGGACGGGTGCAGAGCCGGGGACGCGCCATCGTTCGGCCCCGGTCTCGGGGTCGTAGCCCGTCACGCTTCCGCCACCCGTGACGGCCAGCGTCCCGGAGCCGACGGCGATCGGTGCGCCGGGAGAGGGAAGCATCCACAGCACCTCGCCCGTTGCGGGGTCGACTACGCCGCCCTCGTACGATCCAGCGACCGACGAGGCGTACAGCGTTCCGCCGGCAGCCTGTAGGCCGCCGAGGCCCGCCTCCCACAGCGTCTCCCCGCTCGTGAGGCTGACACCGCTCGCCCCGGAGGGGCCATTGAAGACGAGCACGTCACCGACCAGCGCGACGGGCCACGCCTCGACGCGCCCGCCCCCGATCCTGATGACCAGTGAGGGGACCGCGAGCATGATGGCGGCCAGCAGGCAGCCGATCACGGCACCGCGCCTTCCCCAGCGGGTCGCGACGGTGTGGATCAGCGCGACCGCAGCGACGCCGAGGCCGATCCACCATGGGACCCACCCGAGTTGGAAGATCAGGGCGGCGACGGCGAGGCCGATCCCGAGCGCCACGAACCCGACCGCCCACCACGGTGTCCTTGCCCGCATGCGTCCTCCTCGCTCGACGAGGCTCCAGTGTGGCAAGCGGCGGGTCCACCGGCTCCGACAAGGCCTGGGGACGACGATGGCCCCGCGGAACTCGTCCACGGGGCCATCGGTGCGTGCGCTCAGGCGCGGGGCTCAGGCCAGGGCCGCGAGGGCCTCGAAGCTGGCCTTGGCGTTGGCGACCGGGCCGCCGTCGGCCGGGGGCTCCTCGTCGAGCATGATGTCCTGCTCGAGCACCCAGTAGCCGTCGAAGCCGGCGCCGTCGAGCAGCCCGACGATCGCCGCGAAGTCGATGTCGCCCTGGCCGATCGGGGTGAACATGCCGCCCTTGATGCCCTCGCTCCAGGTGAGCTCGCCGGGCAGCAACTTGTCGGTCATGGCCTTGTTGACGTCCTTGGCGTGCACGATGTCGACGCGGTCGGCGTACTTGCGCACCAGTTCGACGACGTCGGCGCCGCCTGCGGTCAGGTGGCCGGTGTCGAGGCACAGGCCGACCGTCGAGTTGTCGAGCACGCGCTCCACCTCGTCGACGTTCTGGACCATGGTTCCCCAGTGGGGGTGGATGCAGGCGGTGACGCCCTGCGCCGCGCAGACATCGCGGATCCGCGACATGTTGTTGAACAGGGTCGCCCAGCCCTCCTCGTCGAGCTCGGGGCGGTCGTCGTAGCCGTCCTGGCCGGAGTCGGCGGCCAGCACCAGGAACTCGCCGCCTGCCGCCTCGAACGCCTTCAGTTCCTGCTCGACCTGCGGGATCGGGTCGAAGCCGGGGTCGTGCATGACGGCGAGGAAGAACGAGCCGACGGGCTTGAGGCCGAACTTGCCGACCACGGCGGCCCGCTCCTCTGCGTCGACGGGGAGCCAGCCCTGCGGGCCGAACTCGGTCGCCGTCAGGCCGATCTCCTTCATCTCGGTCAGCACGCGCTCCGGCGTCATCTGGTAGCCCCAGTTCGGGACCTCGCACACGCCCCAGGAAATGGGCGCACCAGCGATCTTCATGTGTGTCTCCTTGTTGTTCGTGGGTTGACGGGCGATGCCCGGTCGATCAGAGGTAGTGGCGCTGCGGAGCGCGGTCGCGGACGTAGTCCTCGAAGGCCTGCTGCGTCGATTCGAGGCGCGAGACCTCGCTGACGGGGACGTCCCACCAGCTCGACCCGGGCGGGTTCGGGCCCATCAGGTCGGTCTCGATGTGGATCATCACCGCGCGGTCCATCTCCTTGGCCTCGGCGTAGGCCGCCTTGAACTCGTCGATGGTCTTCACGCGCAGCACGTTGATGCCCCACGACTCGGCGTTGGCCGCGATGTCGACGGGCAGCAGTTCGCCCTTGCCGGAGCGGTACTTGGTGCCGAAGCGCTGCGATCCGCGCGACTCCGACAGCGCGCCGATCGACGCGAAGCCGTAGTTCTGCAGCAGCACGAAGATGACCTTGACGCCCTCCTGGACGATGGTGGCCAGCTCCATGGGCAGCATCTGGTAGGTGCCGTCCCCGACGATCGCGACGACCTCGGACTCGGGGAACGCAAGCTTGACGCCCATCGCGGCGGGGATCTCGTAGCCCATGGTCGAGAAGGCGTACTCGACGTGGTACTGCTTCGGGGTGCGGGCCTGCCACAGGCACTGCAGGTCGCCCGGCATCGAGCCCGCCGCGTTGATCACCACGTCGTCGTCGCCCAGCAGTTCGTTGAGGGCGCCGAACACCTCGGTCTGCGCAGGGAGCGGCTGGTTGCCGACGGTGTAGCACTGGCGGGTCGCCTCGGCCCACTCGTCGCGGAGCTTGGCGATCTCGGCGGTGTAGGACGCGTCGACGCGGTAGCCCTCGAGCGCGGCGGTGAGCGCCACGAGCGCCTCGCGGGCGTCGGCGACGACCATCTCGGCGGAGTGCTTGGCGGCGTCGAAGGCGCCGACGTTGATGTTGATGAACTTC
Source organism: Propionibacteriaceae bacterium AM104-82 (assembly GCA_027658995.1). Classification (GTDB taxonomy): domain Bacteria; phylum Actinomycetota; class Actinomycetes; order Propionibacteriales; family Propionibacteriaceae; genus Arachnia. The sequence continues at coordinate 32,076 of JAQDQK010000015.1, read as the reverse complement.
ACGTCGGGGTTCTTGAACTGCGTGTGCGACGCGGTGGTGAAGTCGGAGTAGCGGGTGCCGATGCCGATCACGACGTCTGCCTGGTCGGCGATCGCGTTGGCGGACGCGGCTCCCGTCGAGCCGACGCCGCCGACGGCGCACTCGTGGTCGAAGTTGATGGCGCCCTTGCCCGCCTGCGTGTCGGAGACGGGGATGCCGGTGGCCGAGGCGAACGCGCGCAGTTCCTCGGAGGCGAGCGAGTAGATGGTGCCGCCGCCGGAGACGACCATCGGGCGCTTGGCGTCGCGGATCATCTGGGCCGCGCGCTCGATGGCGATCGGCTCGGGCGCGGGGCGACGGATCCGCCAGGTGCGGGGGCGGAAGAACTCGACGGGGAAGTCGTGGGCCTCGGCCTGCACGTCCTGCGGCAGCGCGATCGTGACGGCGCCGGTGTCGGCGGGGTCGGTCAGCACGCGGAGCCCGGCGAGCAGCGACGGGATGAGCTGCTCGGGGCGCTCGATCCGGTCGAAGTAGCGCGAGACGGGCCGGAAGCAGTCGGTGGCCGCCGTCATCAGCGACGTCGGGTCCTCGACCTGCTGCAGCACCGGGTCGGGGTTGCGGGTGGCGAACTGGTCGGAGGGGAACAGCAGCACCGGGAGCCGGTTGGTGGTGGCGAGCGCCGCGCCGGTGACCATGTTGAGCGCGCCGGGGCCGATCGAGGAGGTGCACATCCAGGTCTGGCGCCGGTTGGTCGCCTTCGCGAACGCGGCGGCGGCGTTGACCATGCCCTGCTCGTTGCGGGGCATGATGTAGGCCATCTCGCCGCCGTCGGGGGTGGGGTCGATCTCGTTCTGCAGCAGCGCCTGGCCGATGCCCGCGACGTTGCCGTGTCCGAAGATGCCCATGGCGCCGACGATGAGGCGTTCGGTCTCGCCGTCGCTCTCCACGAACTGGTTGACGAGGAACCGGATGATGGCTTGGCCGACGGTGAGTCGCACGGTCTCGCTCATGGATGTCACTCCTGGGTGTTGAGGGGGGTCATGGGAAGGCGCGGATCGACGTCCGAGTCATTCCAGGTTTCGCGGATCCACGTGTGGTGCGGATCGTCGGTCATCAGCCAGGTCGAGTCCTCGGCGGGACCGGCCATGACGTTGAGATAGTAAAGGTCGTAGCCCGGGGCGGCGACGGAGGGGCCGTGATAGCCGAAGGGCATCACCACGACGTCGCCCGAGTGGACCTCTGCGCACACGTCGATGTCGCCCGCGGGCGAGGGGTAGATGCGCTGCAGCGCCATGCCTGGCACGTCGCCGCGTCCCGGCCGCACCTCGTAGTAGTAGATCTCCTCGAGCACCCGCTCGACGTCGGTGTGCTCGTCGTGCTTGTGGGGCGGGTAGCTGGACCAGTTGCCGCTGGGGGTCAGCACCTCACAGACCAGCAGGTGCGAGGTCTCGACGGCGTTGCCGAGGGCGTAGTTGTTGACCTGGCGGGAGCAGTTGCCTGTCCCGCGCAGGCCCGTGCCGACCTCGGTGACCGGGCAGTAGCGAAGCGGCTTGTCGGTGGTCGCCTTGGAGCCGGGCAGTGCGAAGCGGCCGCCGTCGACGCTGCTGATGGTGACGGTGCTGCGCCGTGGGACGTAGAGGTAGTCGGTGATCGCCGTCCACACCTCGGGGCGGCCCGCGAGGTCGATCCGTTCGCCGTCGGAGGTCACGGTGCAGGCGCCGCTGAGCGGGAGCACCAGGATCTCATCCTCGCCGGTCTCGACGGTCTCGGAGCCACCGGCGGGCAGGTTCAGCACCCGGATGCTGCTCCACTCCCATCCGGCCCGGCCGGCGTCCACGTCCGTCTCGAACTGGCCGTGCGCCGTGGATCCGGCACGGATCACATAGGTGTCGTTGTCGCTCACAGGACCTCCACGATTCGGTCGACGTTTGCCGCGACGTCGCCGTCGCGCGGGAACAGCAGGGAGCGCCCGAGCACGAGGCCCATGGCGTTGGGTTGGGCGAGCGCGTCGCGCCAACTGGTGACGGCGGCGTAGGGGTCGTCAGGCACGTCGCCGCCGAGCATCAGGCAGGGCAGCGTGGTGGCGGCGACGGTGCGCGCGACGTCGGCGGTGCACGGGATCTTCAGCCAGGTGCGAGCCGACGTGTTGCCGAGCGCCGAGGCGATGGTGATCGACCGGACGATGTTGTCCGCGTCGAGTGCGTGGACGGGCCCCTCGGGGGAGGGCGTCACCATGAATGGCTCGATCACCGCGATCCTGCCCGCGGCGGCCAACTCGGAGACGAGGCGTCCTGCGCGCTCCAGCATCGCGGGGGTCGCCGGGTCGTCGAGGTCGATCCGCAGCAGCATCTTGCCGCCGTCGAGGCGCGAGGCGACGATGCCAGCCGGGTCGTAGGCCGTGACTCGGTCGTCGACGGCGAACCTCCCGCCCGCCAGGCCCGAACGGTTCATGGAGCCGAGCACGACCTTGCCGTCGAGTGCGCCGAGCACCGTGAGGTCCTCGACCATGTCGGGGGTGCCCAGGAAGCCGGTGACGCCCGGGCGCGACAGTGCGGTGATGCAGCGCTGCAGGTAGTCCTCGCGGTCGGCCATCGCCATCGGGTCGCCGCCCGCCGAGAGCGAGTTGCGTCCGGGGTGGTCAGCCGCGACGAAGAGTGCCTTGCTGCGGTCCTCGGGCAGGCCGCCGTGTTCGCGGGTGGCAAGCGCCTCGGCGAAGGCCTCGGGCTGGTGGAAGCGCAGTTCTGCGAGTCGGCGGATCAGGCTCATCGCGACCACACGTCCAATGCCCCGGTGACCTCGGGGTGTTCGGCGAGCAGCGCGTCGACCTCCGCCTCGGTCGGCATGATCGAGGCGCATTCGATGTGCGTGGTGGCGATCGCCCCGGCGGCAGAGGCGAACTCGATGATCCGGTGCGGCGCCCAGCCCTCCAGCAGGCCGTGGCACACGGCCCCGCCGAACGCGTCGCCCGCGCCCAGTCCGTTGACGACCTCGACGGGGATCGCCGGCATGAACGCGCGCTCGTTGGCGGACTTCACCAGCGTGCCGACCGGCCCCTGCTTGACGATGGCGATGGTGACGCCCATCGCGAGCAGCGCGTCGGCGGCCCGCTCGGGGTCGCTCTCCCCCGTGGCGATCCTGCACTCCTCGAGGTTGCCGATCGCGACGTCGACGTGGGGAAGCACGTCTCCCATCGCGCGCCGCGGCACGCCCTCGTCGGCCCAGAAGCGCTCGCGGTAGTCGAGGTCGAGCACGATGGTGGAGTTCACGGCGGCGGCGAGGACGGCGTGGTGCGCCGAGCGGGACGGCTCGTGCGCGAGCCCGGTGCCCGTCAGCCAGATGATCTTGTACTTGTCGAGGTCGACCGGCAGGTCGCCCGGGCCGATCTCCAGGTCGGGGGTGGTGGGCTGCCGGTAGAAGTAGAGCGGGAAGTTGTCAGGCGGGAAGATCTCGCAGAACGTCACAGGGGTGTTGAACCGGTCGTTGACGACCACCTCGGAGGCGTCGACGCCGAAGTGTTCGAGTTCGGAGATCACGAACCGTCCGAACGGGTCGTCGCCGACCCCGGTCAGCGCGGTGACGCGGTGCCCGTACCTGGCGGCCGCGACGGCGACGTTGGTGGCAGAGCCGCCCAGGAACTTCCCGAAGACCTTGACGTCCTCAAGCTTGACGCCGACCTCCAACGGGTAGACGTCCACGCTGCATCGACCGATGACAAGTACCTCGGGTGCTCGCGAGTCATCCACCACCATTGGCGACCTCCTACGTCCGCGTTTCAGTCTGCCAGCCGGACGTCGCCCGGGTCAACTCTTTGTGTGTACATAAAGGGGGTATTCCCTGCCGCTATGATCCCCTCTACCATGGGTTTGGCCACCCCAGGGCAAAGTTGCCGCCGGACCCGACGCTGCTAGGAGTCACCATGGAGGAGACGTACGCGCCGCCGATCGTCATCGATCGGGCGTCCTCGACCCCTTTGTATGAGCAGATCGCCCAGCCCATCGAGGCGGCCATCCTCTCCGGGGAGCTTCCGGCGGGCGCCATGATCGAGGACGAGGTCTCGATGGCCAACCGGCTCGACGTCGCCCGGCCGACCGCGCGGCGCGCGCTGCAGGAACTCGCGAACAAGGGGCTGCTGACCCGACGCCGCGGAGTCGGCACCCGCGTGACGCCTCCGCACGTGCACCGGCCCATGAAGCTGAGCTCGCTCAACGAGGACCTGGCGGAGGCCGGCTTCGTGCCCACCACGAAGGTGCTGAGCTACCAGGTCAGGCAGGCGACCGCGAAGGAGGCCGAGCAACTCGGTCTCGCCCCCGACGACGGGCTTCTCGCCGTCAGCCGACTGCGCTACGCCGACGACCACCCGCTCGCCGTGCTGACCAACCTGATCCCCCTGGACATCGCGCCCACCTGGCAGGAACTGGGCGAGGCGGGCCTGTACCAGTGCCTCCACAACCGGGGCATCGACATCGCCTCGGCGACCCAGGAGATCGGGGCGCGCGGCGCCACCCAGGAGGAGGCGGCGACGCTCGGGGAGCAGGCCGGAGCCCCGCTGCTCACGATGCACCGGGTCGGCCGCACGCTCGAGGGCCGCCCCGTCGAGATCGGCCAGCACATCTACCGCCCGACGCTGTACTCGTTCCGGTTCGCGCTGTTCACCTCCTGAGCCTGCTCAAGGCCGAATTAGCACACATGTGCGTCGTATGTGTGTACAAATACTTGACTCGACCCGGACATTGGGGTTGACTTGTCGCGTTGGCGCGCGGCATTGAGGCCGGGCGCAGAGCAGTCCACCAGGAGCCAAGGATGAGCAACATCGATTACACGCCCGGGCCGTTGCTGACGGCCGCCCAGACCACCCCCACCGCCCTCTGGAACGACTCGTCGGATCTCGAAGAGTTGCGCCAGTCCATCTCGTTCGGCGGGGTCGGCGCGACGTGTAATCCGGTGATCGCCTACACCGTCATCAAGTCCAACATCGACGTGTGGCGCCCCCGCATCAAGGCCATCGCCGACGCCAACCCCACCTGGGGCGAGGCCGCGATCGGTTGGCAGGCCGTCAAGGACCTGTCGGTGGAGGCCGCCGAGCTTCTCAAGCCGATCTTCGACGAGCACAACGGCCGCAACGGCCGCCTCTCGGTGCAGACCGATCCCCGCTTCCACCGCAACGCCAAGGCACTTGCCGACCAGGCGGAGGAGTTCCACAACCTGGCCGAGAACATCGTCGTGAAGATCCCCGCGACCAAGACGGGCATCGAGGCGATCGAGGACGCCACCTACCGCGGCGTCAGCATCAACGTGACCGTCTCGTTCTCCGTGCCGCAGGCCGTCAAGGCCGCCGAGGCCATCGAGCGCGGGCTGGACCGGCGCGCCGCCGAGGGCCACGACATCTCGCAGATGGGCCCCGTCGTCACCATCATGGTCGGCCGCCTCGACGACTGGCTGAAGTCGGTCGTCGCCCGCGATGGCATGTTCATCGACCCGTCTGCGCTCGAATGGGCCGGCGTCGCGTGCGCCAAGAAGGCCTACCAGATCTTCCAGGAGCGCGGCTTCCGCTCGCGCGTCCTGTCCGCCGCGTTCCGCAACGTGCTGCAGTGGTCCGAACTGGTCGGCGGCGACCTCGTCGTCTCCCCTCCGTTCAAGTGGCAGGAGATCATCAACGCCTCGGACTACCAGGTCGTCGACAGGATCAACGAGCCGGTCCGCAAGGAGTACCTGGACGAACTGATGCGCATCGAGGACTTCCGCAAGGCCTACGACGTCGACGGCATGTCGGAGGAGGAGTTCGAGCAGTTCGGCCCGACCCGCAAGACGCTCCGCCAGTTCCTGGCCGCCGACGCCGACCTCGATCAGCTCGTCACCGACATCCTGATCCCCGCCCCCTGATCTTTCCTTCCCCCTTAGGAGAACCCCCATGCTTCGTGTTGCCGTCATCGGCGCAGGCCGGATCGGCAAGGTGCACGCCCAGACCGTCGCGTCGCACCCGCAGGCCGAGCTCATCGCCGTGTGCGATCCCATCGGAACCGCGGCCGAGGACCTCGCCGCGCTCTACGGCGCCAAGGCCTACAAGGACGCCGACGAACTGTTCGCCGACCCGGACGTCGACGCCGTCATCATCGGCTCGCCGACCGCCGCGCACGCCCCGCAGGTGCTCGGCGCGACCCGTGCAGGCAAGGCCGTGCTCGTCGAGAAGCCGGTCGCCAAGGACGTCGAGGAGGCCCGCGCCCTCGAGGCCGAGCTCGCCACGTTCGAGCACCCGCCCGTCATGGTCGGCTTCCAGCGTCGCTACGACCCGTCGATCCGGCGCGCCAAGGAGCTTGCCGAGGCAGGCGAACTGGGCGACATCGAGCAGGTCGTGATCGTGGCCCGCGACCCGCAGCCGCCGTCGGCCGAGTACGTCGCAGGCTCGGGCGGCCTGTTCAAGGACATGACCATCCACGACTTCGACGAGGCCCGCTTCTTCATCGGCGACATCGTCGAGGTGAGCGCCTTCGGCCAGAACGTGCTGCCGGAACTGAAGGGCACCGGCGACTTCGACGCCGCCTTCGTGCTGCTGCGCGGCAAGGACGGCGCGGTCGCGTCGATCACCAACAACCGTCGCTGCGTCACCGGCTACGACCAGCGCCTCGAGGTGCACGGGTCGAAGGGCTCGGTCAGCATGGACAACTGGCGCGAGACCACGCTGTCGGTCAACACCGCGGAGACCTCCGGTGTGCAGCAGCCGTACCTCAACTTCTTCCTGCAGCGCTACGCCGACGCGTACCGCGACGAGTTGACGGCCTTCATCGACGCGATCAACAACGGCACCGAGGTGTCCCCGACGGTCGCCGACGGTGTCGCGGCCCTCGTCGTCGCCCAGGCGGCCGAGGAGTCGGCCCACTCGGGCAGGACGGTCCGCTTGGACGCCTGAGCCTGGAGTTCGCACGGCGCCGCTCGACTACGGTCGGGCGGCGCCGTCGAGTTCCTGGTCGCACCCGTAGGTAGGGCCCGGCGTTGGCTTTGGCGTTGGCATTGGCGTTGAGCAGCATTGCGTGTTCGACGCGCTTGCGAGCGCAGTTGCACGTTCCACACCGCATCGACCTTCGACTACTGCTCAACGCCCAGGTCGCATCACCACATCAGTCCGTGGGCAGCCCGACCTTCGCCTTGGGCCAGGACCGGCCGCGGGTGTCCTTGAGGATGTCGTATTCGACGTCGACGTGCGGCTCGATCGCGCTGTACTTGTCGTTCGGGGCTCCGATCACCAACTGGAAGCCAAGCCCCCGCCAGGCGCCGATCGCGCGCTTGGTGAAGTGCGCGTCCGCCTTGATGAGGGCCTCGTCGAGGAACACCGGCGCGTAGCGCGGACGCTCGGCCCCCGCGTCGCCGAGTTGGTAGCGCAGCGCCGCCCCGACGATGAACGCGATCAACTCCTGCGACTCGCCTCCGGACTTCTCGCCGATGTGGTCGTACAGCGCGACGTGCTCGCGGCTGCCAGCCCGCACCCGCTCCGCGCTGACCCTGACGTGGTTGCGCACGTCGATCAGGTCGGAGAAGTCCGGCGCGGTGCGGCGGATCCGCTGGATCAGCTTCGCCATCCGCACGTAGACCTGCTCGCGGGCGGCATCGTCGTCCGCCGCGTCGATGGCGGCGCGCACGTCGCGCAGTTCGCGGCGGAACCTGGTCCGGACGGCGGAACTGCTCTCCTGCGTGGCGATCTGCAGCCGGAATCCGTCGTCGTAGAACGGCAGGTCCGACATGATCTGGTTGATCGGCTCGATCCGCTCCCGGATCTCGCGCACGGCCCGCGACAGCGACGCGTCGAGGTTGGTCAGGTCGTTGCCGGAGAGCTTGAGCAGCGAGTCGCGCCACTCCGTCTCCAACTCGTGCAGCCCGCTTGCCTCCAGGTCGTCCATGATCCGCTCGAAGTCGGCGACCGACTCATCCGGGTCGGCGAGCAGGTTCGGGTTCGGCCACCGCTCCAGGAACGACGTCAGGGTCTGGCGCAGCCGCTCGCGCGACTCGCCGAGCGTCTCCTGCGCCGCGTCCCGGTCCGACCCGAGCTTGGCGGAGGCCTGCCGAAGCGCCGCGTCGAAGCGTCCGAGTTCCTCGGTGCGCGACTCGTCGCCTGCGGCACCGCCCAGCTCGAACCGGGCGTCGAGGTAGGTGCGCTGCCCCGCGGTCAGGGTCCGCTCGTCGTCCTCGGCGGCGTCGACGATGGCCTGCGCCGCGTCGACCTCGTCGACGGTGGCGCCGAGGGCCTCGTCGGCCAGGTCGTGCTCCTGGCGGGCGCGGCCAATGGCCTGCTGCAGGTCGGCGACCTTGTCGCGCGCCTTGGCGATCTGGTTCTGCACCCGGGCGATCTCGGGGTTGCCGGATGTGACCTCGTCGATGACGCGCGACCACCGCTCCAGTTCGGTCTCCAGTCCGGCGACGTCGACCTGGTCCCACGTCACGTTGGACACCTCGGCGTATGCGGTGCGGCGCGCCTCGAGGTCGTCGAGAGCGCGGGCGGCCCGGTCGACGGCGTCGATGGCGTCGACGAGCCGGAACCGGGTCTCGTCGATCCGGTCGGTGAGCAGCGAGAGTCGCCGCTGGTTGGAGAAGCCGAGCACGTTGTCGGTGCCGTGTCCACCGTGCGCGCCGGAGCTGCCGCGCGCCATCTGGCCTGTGACGGTCAGCGCCAACTTGTGCCGCGACAGCGCCGCCGGGTTGTCGACGCAGACGTAGCCGAAGCGCGCCTCGAGGCGCTCCTGGAGCCAACCGGTGAACTCGGTGCGGCGGTAGTCGAGGCGGCCGGGCAGCGTGTCGTCGTCGAGCCGTTCGGCCTGCGCGACGCCGGTGTGGACGCCCTCGTAGCGCAGCCGGACCCGGGATCGCACCGAGTCGATGGCGGCGCGGAACGCGGGAAGATGCGACGCGTCGATCAGCATCGTGGTGGCAAAGCCGCCGAGCGCGAGGTTGAACGCCTCGCGCCACTGCTCGTACTCGGTGCGGACCTCGACGAGTTCGCCGACGAACGGCAGGTCGTCGGGGGTGAGCCCCGCGACCTTCGCGAGCAGGTCGCGCGTCTCGTGCAGATGCCGGGGGATGTTGTCGCGGCCGGTCTCCACGACGCGGCGCTCGGCCTCCAGGTCGGCGACCTCGCGCTCGACGGCGCGCTTGGTGCCCTGCGCGTCGGCGTAGACGTCGCGGGCGACGGCCTTTGCGTCACGATCGGCCAGGGCGGCACGGGCCTGGTCGGCGAGCTTGCCGAAGGATCCGGCCGAGGTGACGCTCGCGCCGAGCACCTCGAGGGCGGCGTCGAGGCGTTCGCGCTGACGACGGACCTCCGCGAGGCGCCGCTCGGTCTCGCGCAGTTCGCGGCGGGCGTTCTCGAGCCGGTCGCCGCCGGAGGCGCGCAGCACGTCCTCGAGCCCCTCACGCTCGGCCTCGGCGGCGTGCGCGAGCGCCGTGCGCTCCCTGACCAGCGCGTCGGCCTTCTGCTTGCGCAGCCGCTGTTCCTCCTCGACCTCGCGCAGCAGCCCGAGGCGCCGCTCGGCCTGCCACAGCGTCGCCGGAGAGGTGGGGTCGGAGAACGAGCCGACGGCGTCGATCACGCGCAGCCGCTCGGCGGCCTCGTCGATCTTCTCGCGCAGCCCGCGGATCGGGTCAAGCGCGCGCAGTTGCTGGCGCGCCGTCAGCATCCGCTGGCGGGTCGACTCGAGCCCGTCGAAGTGCGCCACGACGGCGTCGGCGGTGGCCAGCGTCTCGGGCTCCTCGATGACCATCTTCTTGTAGAGGTCGTCGACGGTCGTGATCTGCTGGCCGGCCTGGATACGGGCGAGCAGGCTCATCGCCTTCGACCCGGCACCCGCGGCCCCGATGCCGAGCGACGAGTGCAGCTTGGCGGAGAACTCGCGGTCGGTGGCGACGGTGTCGAGGCCGGTCGCCCGGACGGCGGCGTCGCCGAAGCGCTGCGCGACCGCCGGCTCGAGGGAGCGCAGGTCGAACTCGCCCGCGCGGAAGCCGCGCACCTTGATGGTGTCGTCCAGCAGTCGGGCACTCGCCGGGATGTACCAGGCGCGCACCGCCGTGAACCGGGCACCGTCCTGGTCGACCCAGGTCATGGCGATCGCCGTCCAGGTGTCGACGCCGTCGCCGCGCAGCACCCTGAACTTGGTGCCCTCCTCGGTGCGGGACTCGTCGAGCTTCCCGCGGCCGTAGGACAGGATGTTGCGCTGCTCCTGGCCGCGGGGCCGGCCGACGATGCCGCCGTTGGAGGCGCCGTTGAACGGGGTGGTGTGCGGCATCATCAGGGCGATGTAGCCGTCCATCAGCGTGGACTTACCGGAGCCGGAGCCGCCGCACAGCAGCGTCGCCGTCGGCGAGAAGCGGACGCGGTGCACGCCGTCGTAGCCGCCCCAGTTGACCAGTTGCAGGTCCTCTGCGAGCCACTGCTGGCCTCGCGAGGCGGCCGGGATCAGCCCGAACAGGGTGTCGAGCATGCTCATGCGAGGTCCTCCTCCTGGTCGGTGGGCTGGGTGTTCTGGTCGCGCAGCCAGGTCTTGAGTTCCTGCAGCCGTTCGAGGCTCAGCACGATCTCGACGAGCGGGCTGATCCGGTAGCGGCCCTCGGACTCCTCCTCGACGACGCCCTCGGCGCGGAGCCGGGCGAGCGCGTTGCGGATGGCGCGCTGCCTGCGGGCGATGTCGCCGTCGGCGTCGGTGAAGTAGGTCAGCACCGTCTGCTCGATCTCCTCGACGTCGACGCGCGCGGACGACTCGCCAGCGGTGCGCTCGCGCTGGAAGACGGTGCGCAGGTTGATCAGCACGAGCGTCTCGACGCGGGTGTAGGACTCGTCCTTGAGGAGGATCGGCACCTCGAGTTCGTCGGATCGGACCTGCGTCTTGTAGGCGACGCCGCGGTCGTGGTCGACGACGAGGCGCACGTACAGGTCGCCGAGCCGGGACTCGATGATCTGCTGGTTGTCGAGCAGCACCTTCCACTGCGCGGCGTTGCGGTCGGCGAGCAGGAAGCGGCGCTGCAGCAGTCGCACCAGCACGTGGCGTACCTCCGGTTCGAGGACGCCGCGGTCGCCCGCGTAAAACTCGTCGGGGTCGTCCTCCATGGAGACGGGCTCGATGAACGGGCCGTCGAGGTCGATGTCCTGCGTCATTGGTCTTCTCCTCGGGTGGTGCGGGCCGTGACCGACCCGAACGCGAAGCGTCTGCTGGTGCCGTCGGGCCGCAGTGCCTCGACGACGGAGACGGTCTCGGCCTCCGTCATGCCGTTGCGGTGGGCGATCTCGAGCAGGCCCAGCAGGTCGACGGGTCGCCGCGCGTGGTCCGGGACAGCCTCGAAGGCGGCGGCCAGGTCGAAGGATTCGCCGTCTGCGAAGGCGGCGAGGTGGTCCTCGAGCGCTCCGTAGTGCGGCCCGCCCCAGTTGCGGGTGTCTGCGTCGACGAAGTCGGCGTCGGTGTCGCCGTCGGCGAGGGGGTCCGGGGTGCTGCTCGGCCGGATGTCGCCGAGGCTCTGACGGAGGTGGCCGACGTCGGCGACGGGGAGGCTGCGCAGCGGCTCGACGGTCTCGCCCCGCTGCGAGCTCTGCATCCAGCGGTGGAAGCCGCTCATCACGTCGCGGAGGAGGTCGTCGACCTGCCGGTCGCGGATCGGGTCGTGGGTGCGGACCTGGGTCGTGATGACGTGCGAGGCGCGGCGCTGCGCGACGAGCACCTCCTGGACGCCCTGTTCGACGCGGCGCGAGATCGCGGCCAGTTCGGCGCGCTGCTCGGGGCCGAGCAGCCGGACGAAGCGGTGGTGCAGCACGACGCCGAGTTGGTGGGTGAGGTCGTCGATGCGTTCGGGGTCGCCGATCAGGCGCAGCGCCCCGGAGAAGGCGCGGCCCTCGGGGGTCGACTCCATCACCTGCTGGCCGCGCTGCAGGTACTCGCGCAGCACCTCGCCGGTGGGGCGGATGTCCTGGCGCAGGTCGGTGACGACGTCGCGCTGCATGGCCTTGATGGACTCGGCGACGCGGGCGAAGTCGGCGGGCAGCTCGCGCGCAAGGTGCAGGACGTTCTCGGCCTCCTCAAGGAGTTGCTCGTCGCCGACCTGCTCGGGTCGCTCCCCCGCCGCGAGTCGAGCGATCTCGTGGTCGAGTTGGTCGCGCTCGGCGCGGAGCCGGTCGATCCGGGCGCTCGGGTCGGGGTCGGTGGTCTCGGCGAGGTGCTCGACGGCGTCAAGGAGCGTGCGGACGCGGGAGGTGGTGACGCGGGTGCGCGCCCCGCCGACCCGGCCCGCGATCTCGAGCGCGCCGACGGCGTGGGCGGAGAGGCGGTAGACCTCGACGTCATCGTCGATCTGCGGCAGCAGCCAGCCGACCTTTACCCAGTGTCGGCAGAGCTCCCGGGCGGTGCCGGCGGGCAGGTGCCAGGGCGAGTCGTCGTCGCCGTATCCGGCGCCGCGAAGCTGCTCGAGGACCTCGCCGACCTCGACGTGCGCGTCGGCCACGGCCACCTTCGGCCGGTCGGGCGTGAACACCATGGAAAGGGCCGTCACGACGAACGGCGCAAAGCGTCCGTGCAGCAGGTCCAGCATGGGGTTCTTGAAGGCGGCGGCCGAGCGCTGGAAGGCGGCCTCCACATGGGTGTTGCTCATCGGCGGCCAGCCTAGTTCGCCTGGTCGCCCGGCGCATTTCGAGACCGCTCGTTGAGCCGGACCGCCGACGAAGTCGCGTCCGCGTCGAAACGTCCGCAACCTGGACGGCGACCCGCTCCAAGACCCACGAACGCTCAGCGCTCGGACCCTCGACAGCCCCGGGAAACGGAAACCGTTCCCGGAGAGGCTCCGGGAACGGCAACCCGCTCGTTGAGCCGGACCGCCGACGAAGTCGCGCGTCCGCGTCGAAACGTCCGCAACCTCCACGCCGACGCGCTCCAAGAAACACGAACTCTCAGCGCTCCGACCGCCGCCGGCTCGGGAAATGGAAACCGTTCCCGGAGAAAGCTCCGGGAACGGCGACCACTCACGCGGGGTTTGTCAGTTGATGACGCGGACGGCGGCCTTCAGCGGCATCGACTTGAGGCTGGTCACGCGGACGCCGGTGCGACGGTTGGCCGCGTCGACGACCTTGCCGTTACCGATGTAGATGCCCACGTGGCTGATCGGCGAGTAGTAAAAGACGAGGTCGCCGGGCTTCAGAGCGTTCAGGGCGACGCGCTTGCCGACGCGCGACTGGCTGCGCGAGGAATGCGGAAGGGAGATGCCGACCTGGCGGTAGGCGTAGAGCGTCAGACCGGAGCAGTCGAAGGACGACGGGCCGGTCTTGCCGTAGACGTAGCGGCTACCGACCTTACTCAGCGCCGCGGCGACGACCTTCTGGCGCTTGGCATCGGCGCTGGAGACGGCGGCCTTCGGCGCCGCCTTCTTCGCCGGGGCCTTCGGCGCCGCCTTCTTCGCCGGGGCCTTCTTCGCGGCCGGCTTGGGAGCGACCTTCTTCGCGGCCGGCTTGGCGGTGGTCTTGGTGGTGGACGGCGGACGGTAGTTGGTGTCCGCCTGGGCCTCCGCGACGGGGGCGACGCCGACGAGGACGCCGAGGATTGCGGTGAGAATCACGAGCACTTGGCGCTTGAACACGGGTGCCCCCTTTCGGATGGGTCAGTAGCGACGAGAAAACGTAACACCCACACCTGAGAAACTCCAAGCTTTTTCTCAGATCAATTTCTGGCCTCGGGCCTAGCCAACGCTCAAGACTGCGTAGAAAGCGCTCCTTCTGCCGAGATTTCCTTGCGTCGTCTCAGACTCTCCTCAGAGTGGCTCCCCGCGATTCCTCGCCTGCCACCGCCTGGCAAGACTCACCCCCCGCAGCGACGGATGTCTGCGGCACCGAGAGGCTCACACAGATTCAGTCGGCGTTGAGGATCCCATCGGCGACCAGCGCTTGCAGCAGATCCTCGGCAAGGATGGCCGTCGACAGAGCGACCTGCTGCGGGTCGCCGACACCCGACTCCGCCCGTCCAGCCATGAAAGACCCGATTGCCTCCGGGCCCGACGCGAAGTTGGCCTCAAGAGATCGCAGCGCTTCCACGGTGGTCTCACGGCTGATCTCGTCGCGCATGAGGCGGACGAATCGGTCGACCAGTTCCTGGGTATCGATGCTCCGAAGAATCCGGTACGCATCGTGCGCGTCCTTGTCGTTGAGCCGGGTGGGCCGAGCGAGCCGCTCTGTGATCTTGTGGATCTTGGCGACGAGGAGCGCAGCGGGACCGGCAACCTTCGCACTGATCCGCCGCCCATCCTGGGCATCGAGTGCGCAAATCTCTTGAATGTCGTAGTCGACCAGAGTCGCTTCGATCCCCCGGGCCCTTCGTGCCGAGCGGTCGCCGTGCGGTGGAATGCGAACGCTGCGGCGCGCATTTCCCGCTAGCCGCTCTGGAACCATGAGGTCCACGGGAATGCCGTCGACAGTCAGCCAGGCACCGGGTTGCTCGTCAGGCAGGAAGCCAGCGGAGAGCATCGCCTGTTCAATCAACGGGTCATCGTGAAGGGCGCGGGGGTCGAGGGAGAAATCACTATCCTTCGTGGCGGGCGCAAGAGCGACATCCAGGTCGCCCGTGCGCAGGTAGACGGCTTGCGCTCCGATGACGATCAAGGCGTCTCGCTGCTTCTCCAACGCCTCGAGTGCATCCAGCAAGGCCTCTCGCGCCCGGATGAAAAGGCTCTCCGAATCACCGCCAGTCATCTTCATGCCCCACCATCCACTCGATCAGTTCCTCCGCTTCGCTTGGCGCCCTTCCCGGACCGTTCAAGAGGTCTGCGGCCACCTGAACCGGGGCGGCGACCGAGAGTCCGTCCTGACGCTGCCTGGCACCGCGCATGAGCACCTCGTAGGCAGGCTCAGCGATCAACACGTTCGCCCCGGTCTCAGTTGGACGCAAGCCCCACTGCCGTGCGATCTCCGACGCATTGGTTGCATACGCCTGGACCGATCGGGCTGGCGCGTAGGCCGCCCAGGTGGCAGCGGCGACAGACCCGGTGACCGCATAACTGACGGAGTTCGTCTCGATCGCGGCACGGATCACGCTATCGACCCCCCGCGGGGCGATCCACCGCGAAACGGTGTTGGTGGTCAGGAACTCGTAGTCCGCACACCATCGACGAAGAATCGACACCCAACTTGGTACAGCCAGAGTCCCATCCTTGCGTCGCACAAGGAGGTCTTCAGTCTCCAGGAACTCCACGACACGGTAGACAGACCCAGTAGAGGCCTGCGACGAGGCCACTAGCTCCCTGATCCGCATCGGCCCGGGTGCATCAAGAAGGGCGCGGACTACCTGCGCAGCGGGGGCACCCTTCAAGGTTCCGCGAGGACGCCCAGGGCCTCTCCACGGGTCCCGATCAAGTCCACGATCTGCAAGAAACAACGGAACCGAATCCGAGCGGACGTGGACATTGCCTGTGGCATCGACGAATGACAACCCCACGTCCTGAAGCCGCTGGCGCACCGCCGGGGACAGGTAGCGCGCGGCAACAAGGCCGATGTCAGAGGCTTCCCTGGCCCTGGACAGGAGTTGGTCTCCGATGCGCTGCACGTCGCGAGGTTCGACAAGCCTCTTCATCTCAACCAGGACACGCAGTGCCGGCCCGGTCGGCGCGGTAACGACCACGATGGCATCGGCACCGGAATCGGCGGCAGGGATCTCGGGCTCGCCCACGGACCACCCAGACGGAAGACGTTCCTGAAGAGTGCGCTGCACGATGTCGAGCAACATGCGCTCTGTGAGCTGCGGTGGATGTTCGCTGACTGCCGGCATGTTCAGATAATACAGTCTTTCCGCAGCGTACGGAAGATAGCGATTTCCAGAACATCGTCATTGGTCGCCCCGTGGAGGCCACGACCGCACCAAGCCCTCGCACCACGCCCAACGTTGCAGCGGGTGGCCTCGAGCCTACGAATTGGTCCCGGTAAGCATTGAGCAAGGGACAAGCGAACGATCGATCGTGAACACCACCACGCTCACGATGAGGAACAGGACCAAGATCACCAAGAGGATCAAGAGAAAGATCACCAACAGGCTTAAGAGCAAGATTCACCAAGAGGATCAGGACCACGATGACGGGCACGGGCGCTCAGCCCGGCGCTAGAAGAGGCCGAAGAGCTTGGGCTTGCGGTTCCTGGCGAAGCCCTTGGCGTCGTCGCGGGCCGGGTCGACCAAGGGGGCGAGCAGGTCGTACAACTCGCGGCGGGTCTGCTCGTGGGCGCGGACGAAGCCGTTCGGGTGGACGGCCCACTCGATCAACTCACGCACCTGCTCGTCCCCGCCAGGGTCGAGGACGTGGATGCCGAGCCGCAGGTAGTGCATCGCCGCAAAGGCGGACAGGTTGTAGGGCTTGCGTGGGGTCGCCGCGTCGCGCTGCATCGCCTCGCGCAGCCACCAGCGACCCCAGCCGATTAGCGTCTCGGCCGACGCGTCGTCGGGGTCCGCGTCGTAGGCCCGTCGCAGCGCGGCAAGCGCGTCGGCGAGGGCGGCGTTGGCCGCCGCGGGATGCGCCTCCCATTGGTCGGCGGCCGCCGACACGGCCGCCCTCACCCGCGCCAGTTCCGACGCCGAGGCGGAGTCGCCACGTGCACCGTCCCAAGCCGCTGCGGCCGAGCCGCCCGAGGAAGAACCCGCGCCGCCGGTCCCACCAGCGAGGTAGCGGCCTGCCACCCGGTGGAACCGGTCGATCCAGTCGACGTCTCGCGCCCGGTCGAGGTGCGGTTCCAGCAGCCGGTACAACTCGGCGACCAGGTCCTGGTCGGCCAGCGGCGCGAAGGTGTCCTCGTGGCCCGCGAGCCGCACCATGCCCTTCAGGTCGTCGGCGGGGTTCGGGTCGAACTCGGGCGTGCCGAGCCGTAGGTACAGTCGCATCGACCGCGCCGTCCGCAGCCACTTCGTCGCTGGCGGCAGTTCGTCTGCGTCATTGTCGGCGCGCCAGCACGCCAGGAACAGCTCCGAGGCGTGCCCTGCTGCGGGCCAGAGGCTCTTCTCGCGGGCCTCTGGAACGACCTCGATGTGCGCCCGCGCCGCCTCCAGGTAGCGGGGCAGCGCCTCCTCGTACGCGTCGACGGCGTGCTGGAGGTCTTCGTCGCGGACGTCGCGCGCCCGGTTGAGGTCGCCGCGGGCCTCGACGAGACCCAGGTAGGTCGGCCCGAGGTCGGCGAGCCTGCCGCGCGCCTCGTCGATGGCCTCGCGCATCCTGAGCGCCGTCTGCTGGTCCATCTCGTCGAGGCTGTGTTCGGTGCGCAGCACGACCGCGCCGATGCCGTCGAGTTCGCGCTCCTCGGCGCCGCCCGGCCAGTCGAGGAAGATCCGCGCGGTGCGGGCGACGTTGGGCCAGTCCTGCGCGTCGCAGTAGCGGTGGAACAGCCACAGCCCCTGCGACCGGATCAGCAGCGGGTAGTCCTGCTGCTCGTACTCGTCGTGCTCGATGGCGTCGATCAGCAGCGGCACGAGCTGCTCGGTGGCGATGATCAGCCGCTGCGGGTCCTCCTCCCAGTCGAGCGTGGTGTGCTTGAGGAGGGCGCGCTCAACGATGGCGTAGTCGGCGTCGTTGTCCTCCAGTAGCCCCCACATCTCGTCTGCCGCAGCCTGGGCCTCGGGGCGATCGGCCTCGCGGACGACGTCGTGCAGCGCGAGGACGCGGGCGCGGACGGCCCTGGGTGTCGTGGCGTTGCGCAGGTCCTGCGCGACGCGCCGCGCCCACTGCAGCGCCTCCGCCCGGAGCTCGTGGCGCTGGAAGCCGTAGATGATCCGGCGGGCGAAGATGACGCTGGCCTCCAGCACCTGCTCGTCGATGTCGCCGATCCCGCGCGTGTACAGCTCGATCAGGACGGGCAGGTGCTCGCGAAACTCCTCGAGGCTGCCGATCGCGCTCATGAAGGCGGTCCCGCCGAACTGCGACTCCATCACCCACAGCCGCTGGGCCGGGTCGTCGGAGTAGAGCTGCGGGGGCACGCCGTCGACCCGCTCGCCGTCGGGCCCCGGCTCGTCGGGCGGCAGCAGCGCCTGGGAGACGGCGAAGCGCAGCCTCTGCAGGTCGTCGGGTTCCGCCGCGGAGCCGCTGCCGAGGCCGCCGAGTTCCCCGAACCGCTCCTGTCCCCCGTCGGGGTCGAAGCGGGCGCGGACGGCGGCACCCGCGACCAGGAATCCGGTGCCGGTGGGGCCGGGGCGGGTCGCGCCGATCCGGTCGAGTTCGTCCGCCAACTGCGGGTCGCGGCCCTCGATGACGACGATCTCGAGGCGCTTGAAGACCTCCTCGTCGGTGCCATGCGCGAGCAGCCGGTCGACCACGGGTTCGCCCGCCCGCAGCGTCAGGACCAGTTCCATCCGCCAGGCGAAGTCGATCTCGGCGGTGTACGCGTCAGACTCCTCCTCGTCGAGGTCGGCGCGTTCGAGGTAGGCGCGGTTGATCCAGCCGCGCAGCATCTCCGCGGCCTCGCCCGCCGGGACCCAACTGTTGACCAGCCGCAAAGCGGAGCGGGCCAGCAGTTCCGGGCGACCGGAGGGCTGAAGCTGGCCGTGCACCTTGTCGTAGACGTCGCTGACGACGTCGAGGAAGGGGCGCTCGTCGAGGTCGCGGTTGTCGAGGAAGGCCAGGCCGAGCGCGATGCGGACCCGGTCGCCGGACCCGGCAGGCAGCGGGTGCTGGCCGGTCTCGGCGAGGGTGATCATCTGGGTCGCCTGGTCCCAGGTCTGCTCTGCGCGATACCAGCGGGAGTCGCGCTCGATCAGCGGCTGCGTGTGACGTGCGATCATGACGAGCGCGTCGCTGGGCGCGCGGTCGCCGATCCGGTCGAGGAACTCCTCGGCGATCTGCTGCCACAGGTCGGCACGGCCCGCCTCCGCGGCGGCGAGCGCGAACGGCGTCAGCGCCCGCACGTAGGAGTTGGTCCTGACCCGCTCCGGCGGCAGGTCGAACAGGCGCCGGATCAGCATGGCCCGCTCCGTCGAGACGCCCGTGCTTGCGAAGCGGACGAGGTGCGCGGCGACGTCAGAGGCCATCGCCACGTCCAGGCCGAGGTCGCGCAACTGCGCGGACCCTGCGACCAGGTCGTCGAGGCGGTCGGCGAGCGCCGCGACGGTGTCGTCGCGGCCGGTGGCGCTGGCGTCGTGGCCCTGCCAGATCATCCTGGCCTGCAGGTTGAGGGCCGTGACGAGGTCGTCGCCGGTCACCTCTTCCGGGCGCTCCCCTGGTTGCTCGACGGTGGCGCTGCTGAGCTCGACCAGTCGGTCGACCTGTCCCCGGAGCACCGGGTCGGCGACCCCAAGCGCCTGTTCGCGCAGCAAGTCGACGATGGGGAGGAACTCGTGCGGATCGAGCGGCATCCTGCTCCACGCCATCACCAGCGAGGCGGCCTTGCTGCGGTCGTCCATGGCCCTCACTCTAGGCGCGACAGGGACCGCTCACGCTTGGGCGTGGAGCCAGGCGTCCACCGCGTCGACGGTGTGATCGAGGTCGAGCCCTGTGCTGTCGAGGCGCAGTCCGGGCGCGTCGGTCCAGGCGTCCAGGTCGGCCTTCAGGTGCGACCAGGCGGCGGCCACCTGCGTGTCGCGCCCGGCGTCGCGGGAGGCGATGGATGCGGCGTCGGGGTCGAGGATCACGAGCCGTGGCTCCCCGTCGAGCAGCCGGGCATAGTCGGCGAGCAGCCCGGGCCACAGCACCACGTCCGAGACGAACCGTCGAACCCGTCTGCCGCGAAGTTGGCGGCAAGCGCACACAGGTTGCGGCGACGCAGCGCCAACTGCCGCTCCGCCTCATCAGCCGGGCCGCCGCCTGGCGGTACGAGGCCGGTGACGACGAAGCGTTCGCCGATGTCGTCGGTGTCGAGGTGCACGCCCCGGTCGCGTCGACCGGCCAGCGCCCGGGCGACCGACGTCTTGCCCGCCCCAGGCAGGCCCGAGACGATCGTGACGCTCACGGCCCGCTCCGCTCGCCGCGGGCGGCCTTCTCGACGGTGGTGGCGATCCTCGCCTCGCGCGTGGCGGGCCGCTTCGCCGAGACGATCCACATCAGGATCGCCTTGCGCACCCCGGCCGGGAACGCGTCGAAGTTGGCGGCCGCTTCCGGCGCCGCGTCGAGGGCGGCTCGGACGTCGTTGGGCACGATGCCCTCCTCGACGTCGGCAAGCAGGTCCCACACCCCGCTCGCCTTGGCCGCCTCGACGAGCGCCAACCCGGCCGGGGCCATCTCCCCCGACGCGGTGAGGCGTGCGACGCGGTCCCGGTTCGACCTGACCCAGGTGCTCGCAGGGTTGCGCGGTCCGAAGCGTTGGTAGCGGGTCGTCTCGTCGCGCGGCTTGCTGACGCTGTCGATCCAGCCGAAGCACAGCGCCTGGCAGACGGCGTCGTCGTAGCTGACCGCGCCGCCCTTGCTCAGCACCAGCCAGGCCTGCTTGGCGTCGGCATGGTGCTCTGCGAGCCAGTCGCGCCACTGGTCGGTGGTGTCGGCGTGGACGACGGGCGCCCCCTCGAAGGTGTCCATGCACCCATCTTCGCGGACGGGGCCGACATCTTCGGCGGCGAAACGTGATCCGTCAGGCTCGCCGATACTGCGCCGTGATGGGGCACTCGAAGGGGTCACGGGCGGCGAGGCCGACGCTGTTGAGGTAGCGGATGACGATGCCGTAGGAGGCAACCAGCGAGGTCTCGGCGTAGGGCACCTCGAGCTTGTCGCAGAACTCCCGGACGATCAGACGCGCCTTCCGCAGGTGGGGTCGCGGCATGTTCGGGAACAGGTGGTGCTCGATCTGGTAGTTGAGGCCGCCCATCAGGGTGGTGGCCCACCAGCCGCCCCGGATATTGCGCGAGGTGCGGACCTGCTTGGAGAAGAAGTCGAGCTTGGCGTCCTTGGCGATGACGGGCATGCCCTTGTGGTTCGGGGCGAACGAGGAGCCCATGTAGAGGCCGAAGACGGCGAACTGGACGCCCATGAAAGCGAACGCCATGCCGATCGGCAGGAACACGAAGACCGGCACCAGCAGCAGCGCGAACCGGCCGAACACGATCGCCATCTCGAGCCAGCGCGACTTCACGGGGCCGCGCGAGAACAGGTGCTGGAAGCTCAGCCTGTGGAGGTTGAGCCCCTCCAGGGTGAGGAGCGGGAAGAACAGCCAGCCCTGGCGGCGGGTGATCCAGCGTCGCAGCCCGCGCGCCGTCGCCGCATCCTCCTCGACGAAGGAAATGGTGTCGATGGCGATGTCGGGGTCCTTGGCGATTCGGTTGGGGTTGCCGTGGTGCCTGGTGTGCTTGCTGTCCCACCATGAGAAGCTCATGCCGATCGCGCCGGCGAGGATCCGGGCGAGCCTGTCGTTGGCGGGCGCGCTCGCAAGGATCTGCTTGTGTCCCGCCTCATGGGCCAGGAACGCGACCTGCGTGAACAGCACCCCGAGCACCGCCGCGATCAGCAACTGGAACCAGCTGTGGCCGAGCAGCACGAAGCCGGTGATGGCTCCGCCCATACCGAGGGCCAGCACGGCGCCGACGACGATGTAGAACCATCGGGCCCGGTGCAGGAGGCCCTGCTCCTTCACGCGCTGCGACACCTCGGTGTAGGCGCGGATCAGCGGCGGGTAGTCGGTGGTGTCCGCGTACTTCTGCCAGCGGCGCACCGTTGGCGCCGACTCGAGGGTAGGACTCTGCATGGGGGGCGACTCCTGTCCAGTCTCCGAGGCAGGTCGAGCCCCGGGGAAGCCAAGGGCGGTCGCCGAAAGCTAAGCCCAACGTACCCGCTGCAGCCGCGCCCAGGCGGGCTGCCCGCCCACCGGTCGCCGGGAACCCCTCGACTCGCCCCGAGGGGGTCGTGGCAGGACCAGCATCAGGCGCTGTGGGAGATGTTGGTGCCCTCCGGAGGGTCGGCGTCGACGGTGCAGGGCGAGGTCGTCCGGGCGTCGGGCCGGATCTACCGCGAGATCTTCGACAACGGCGGCGTGAACTGGGGTCGCGACTACTCGTCGATGCTGCGCTCGCTGGTCACCCACCTGGCCAGCGGCACCCCGCTGACCGACGGCGAGTTGGGCGAGGCGCGCGCGATCGCCAAGGCACTGGCGGGCGGCGACGGCGACGCGCCGGAACTCGACCGGCTCACCGAACTGTCGGTGCGCTGGGTCGGCCTGAACCCCGACCCGGTGCCGCTGCCGAAGCAGACGTACCGGATCTAGCCCGGCTCAGAACGTCAGGGCCTTGAAGTCCTCCGTCTGCTTGCGGATGCCGACCTCGGTTGGGAGCCGCTCGATCGACGAGGCGCCGAAGAACCCGACGATGCCCTCGGTGTGCTGCAGCACGTACTGGGCGTCGGCCGGCTCGGCGATCGGGCCGCCGTGGCACAGGCAGAGGATGTCCGGGTTGACCCGCTTTGCGGCGTCGGCGAGCGCCTGCACCTTCTCGGCCGCCTGCTCGAGCGTCATGGCGGTGTGGGCGCCGATCGTGCCTGCGGTCGTCAGGCCCATGTGCGGAACCAGGATGTCGGCCCCGGCCCTTGCCATGTCTGCCGCCTGCTCCTCGTCGAAGACGTAGGGGGCGGTGACGAGGCCGAGTTCGTGCGCCTGGGCGATCATGTCGACCTCGAGCCCGTAGCCCATCCCCGTCTCCTCGAGGTTGGCGCGGAAGTTGCCGTCCATCAGCCCGACGGTCGGGAAGTTCTGCACCCCGGCGAAGCCGATGTCCTTGATCTGGCGGAGGAAGTGCGGCATGACGCGGAACGGGTCGGTGCCGCAGACGCCGGCCAGCACGGGGGTCTTCTTGACGACGGGGAGGACCTCGTTGGCCATCTCCATCACGATGGCGTTGGCGTCGCCGTAGGGCAGCAGGCCAGAGAGCGAGCCGCGGCCCGCCATCCGGAAGCGGCCCGAGTTGTAGATGATGAGCAGGTCGATGCCGCCGGCCTCGGCCGACTTGGCGGTGATGCCGGTGCCCGCGCCGCCTCCGATGATGGGCCGCCCCGCGGCCACCTGCTCGCGGAATCGGGCGAGGACCTCGTCCCTGGTCATGTCACTGCTCCTTCTGGGCCTTGATGGCCCTGTCGAGGGCGTCGGCCATTGCGGCGCCGAAGCCCTGGTCGTTGATGGCCTGGTCGCGCTCGACGATAGCGACGTTGCTGCCGTCGAGCCCTTGGCGGAGCGCGTCGAACAGGGCCGCGTCGGCGTCCGCGTCGCGGAACGGGGCGCCATCGACGTCGATTGCGCTGACCCCCTTGAGCGGCAGGAACAGCTCGGTCGGTCCGGTCGCGGCGGCGAGCTTAGCGGCGATGCGTCGGCCGAGCTCCGCCGTCTCCTCCGGCGTGGTTCGCATCAGCGTCACCGTCGGGTTGTGGACGAAGAGGTTGCGGCTCTGGAACCGCTCCGGGACGGTGTCGGCCGGGCCGAAGTTGACCATGTCGAGCGCGCCGACGCTGACCACCTGCGGCACACCGAGCCTGCCCGCGATCTCGAGTCGGTCGGGCCCCGCGCTGAGCACGCCGCCGACCAGGTCATCGGCAAGTTCGGTGGTGGTGAGGTCACACACTCCCGCCAGGAGGTTCGACGCGACCAGCTTCTCCATCGCGCGGCCGCCGGTGCCGGTGGCGTGGAAGACGAGCACCTCGTAGCCGAGCTCGGTGAGCCGGGCGCGCGCCTCGTCGGCGGCAGGCGTCGTAACGCCGAACATGGTGAGCCCGACCAGCGGCGGGTGCTCGTCGCCCGCCTCGCTCCCGGAGCGGGACTCGTAGGCCTTCGCCATGCCTGCGATGGCGGCGACGGCGTTGCCGAGCACGACGCTGGAGACGGAGTTGATGCCTGCGACATCGACGACGGAGTACATCAGGGTCGCGTCGACCGCCCCGACGTAGGGGCCGACGTCGCCGCTTGCCATGGTCGAGACGAGCAGCTTCGGCACGCCGATCGGCAGCGCCTGCATGGCTGGTGCTGCGACCGAGGATCCGCCGGAGCCTCCGACGCTGAGCAGCCCGTGCAGCCGTCCCTCCTCGAAGAGCCGGTGCACGACCTCCGCGGCGCCGCGGCCCATGGCGGTCATGGTCTCGCCGCGGTCGCGCCGCTCGTGCAGTCCCGCCGCGTCGACCCCGGCGGCGGCCAGCACCTCGTCGGGCGTGACGTCCGCCGTCGACGCCTCCGAGAACGAGCCGACGTCGACGGTGAGCACCTCGACGCCCGCCGCGAGCAGTTGTCCCTTGAGCCAGTCGTACTCGGCCCTCTTCGTGTCGAGGGTTCCGAGCAGCACCACGGTCGCCATTGACCATCACCTTCCGTCGTCTACGTGTGCCTTCACGCTACCGACGCCCCGCGACCAACTGGCGAATATCCGAAAAACAGGATACCGCTGGTCTATCTAGAAAACTCGATACCTCCCTGGTATCCTGATATCCCGATAGGAGGAGCCATGGCGAAACGTGTTGCGCGCCTGCGAGCGCCGGCGGACTTCGGGCTCGCCATCCAGCAGGCACGGATGGCGAGGGGGCTGTCACAGACCGAGCTGGCCGCCGAGATCCACGTGTCACAGTCGACCATCAGCGCGATCGAAGCCGGCCAGACGACGATCCTGCTGCGCCGCCTGGTCGACCTGGCCAACCTCACCGGCGTCGAGCTGACCGCGACCTGGGAGGACGACGATGCGCCTCGCGGTTGAGCCGCGCGGCACACGCTCACCTGTCCGGTTTCCTTGAATCGCGGATCCATCTGTGTAAGTTTAGGTAGCTATTCTTTGATAGATTCCTGATCTCTGAAAGGAAACCACCGATGGCCGCGTGGGAGGACGCTTACTGGGAGTCCACGGTCGGCTCTGGCGCGCCCAAGTCCGAACGGACGTCGGGGGGCTACCACCGCTATGTCCCGGATTTCCTCGACGGGGTCGCGCTCGCAGTGGACGGTGACTTGTCACGCAAAGTCAGCACAGTGGAGCGCAGCATCCGGACACTGAACGGCCCCGGCGCCGATGGCTTGGCTGGCATCGCGCGCTTCCTCCTTCGCTCAGAGGCCATTGCCAGTTCACGCATCGAGGGAATCGCTCCTTCGGCTCAGCAGGTGGCGCTCGCGGAGCTGGGCCAGTCCGAGACCGTCCGTGGCGTCAGCGAACAGGCCAGGCTCGTTGCCAACAACATGACGGTCGTCCGGGAGGCGACAACGAAGCTCGTCGAGGCGGACGCCGTCACCGTCGAGGACGTCGTCGAGCTCCACCGCTCGCTCATGCCAGACGAGCCACGCCACCATGGGCTTCGGGAGGTTCAGAACTGGATCGGCGTCTCCCGGTGGACACCGATCGATGCCGCCTTCGTCCCGCCGGATCCAGCCCGAGTGCCGCGTTTGATGAGTGACCTCATGAACTACCTCAACGGCGCCGCACACTCTCCGCTCATTCAAGCCGCCATGGTTCACGCCCAGTTCGAAACCATCCATCCCTTCACCGACGGCAACGGGCGAGTCGGCCGAGCACTGATCCACACGGTGCTCGCGAGACGAGGGCTCACCGAAGATGCGGTCCTCCCGATCAGCCTCGTCCTGGCGACGCTGAGCGACAAGTACGTGGCGGGCCTGAGCTCCTTCCGACATGCATCTCCCGCGGGCAGCCTAGAGGCGAGCGAAGCGGCGAATGCGTGGCTGGCAACGTTCGTAGGAGCGGCGATCGTTGCAGTCAAGCAGTCCGAGTTGCTTGTGCGTCAGATCGAGGCGCTGCGCGATGAGTGGATGCAGCGCCTCACTAGCCACCGCATCGCGATCGAGCTGCGTCCCACGCCCCGCGCAGGCTCAGCAACGGCGCGCCTTCTGGCTCACCTCCCAGAGGCCCCAGTCGTGTCCGCGACCACCTTGGCTCAGATCCTTGGGGTGTCCTACCCGGCGGCGAGCGGCGCTCTGGACGAGTTGAGGCAGGCAGGCATTTTGACGCCCAAGTCCATCGAGCGAGGCGCTACTGCTTACATCGCTCGGGAGGTGCTTGAGTTGGTCACCTTCTCCGAGCGCGCCCTGGCCAGCACCCAATTCGACACGCTTGCGGCACAACCGAATCGCCCCGTTCCAGTAAGGCCACAACGGGGCTAGTCTCCCCGGTCTAGCCCGTTGCCTGCCGGGACTCGTGGTTGAAGCCTGAGCCGCTCACCTAACAGGCGACGATGACGCGCGGTTGAGCGTTGGCGAGACGGGGTCTCCCGTTGCATGAGTGCTGGTCGGTGACGGATCTCCATCGCCGAGTGCGGACGTCGTACTCCCGTGCCCCCTCTGGGGTTCGATACGTCCCTCGACAAGCGGCGACAGGTAGCGCTGGATGCTCGGCGCGACCGCCTCGACGAGTTCGTCGCGGGACATGCCCGTGAAGGCTGAGAGGCCGAGCAGGTTGCGGGCGAGCGCGACCCCCATCAGGTGTGCGCCCGCCAGCGCGATCCCTCGGGTCGCCTCGGGCGGCGCGGCCGCCACCTCGGGCACCTTCGACATCTGCGAGAACAGGGCCTCCGCGACCAACTCGCCGCCGTGCTCCGACGTGACGGCGGAACGGACGAGGCCCTGCAGCACCGGCCCGAGCTCGGCGTCGTCCCAGAGGGTCAGGTAGGCCTCGGCCACGCGTCGGCCGAGCTGCTTAGGGTCGCCTGCGGCGGCCTCGGCCATCCGCTGCGGGATCTCGGAGTGGGCCGCCATCGCCGCCGCGAACAGCGAGGGCTTGTCGGTGTAAAAGTGCCGGATCAGCCCGGGGTCGACGCCCGCGACTTCGGCGATCGCGCGCATCGACGCGCCGTCGTAGCCGCGCTCGGCGAACAGCGTCAGCGCCGCGTCGAGGATGGCCTCCCTGGTGCCGCTCTCCCCCGATCGACGGCCGACGGGTCGCGCCTCCTGTTGGCCCGTCTGGTCGGTGTCGGTCATGGTCAGGATCCTATCCCGACCTATTTCCACAGGTGAGGAATTACGGGAGTACACTCGGCTCAGCACAGATCGTGCGCGAGCTGAAGGGTGGTCCCGATGGGACACGAACGGGCGATCCACGTCGAGTCGCTGACGAAGTCCTACGGGCGCTTCCAGGCGCTCAAGGGCCTCGACCTGACCGTCGAGCGGGGTCAGGTGCACGGGTTCCTCGGGCCGAACGGCGCGGGTAAGTCGACGGCCATCCGGGTGCTGCTCGGTCTGCTGAAGGCGGACGGTGGGATCGCACAGGTGCTGGGGAAGGACCCGTGGCGCGACGTCGTCGAGCTGCACCGTCGCTGCGCCTACGTGCCGGGCGACGTGGCCCTGTGGCCGAGCATGACCGGTGGCGAGGCGATCGACCTGCTGGGAGCGCTGCGCGGCGGCCTGAACGAGGAGCGGCGCCGGGACCTTGTCGAGCGGTTCGAGCTCGACCCGACCAAGCGCGGTCGTCAGTACTCGAAGGGCAACAAGCAGAAGGTCGCGATCGTCGCGGCGCTGGCCTCCGACGTCGAGCTGCTGATTCTCGACGAGCCGACCAGCGGTCTGGACCCGCTGATGGAGAACGTCTTCCAGTCGGTGATCGCCGAGACGAATGCTCGCGGCGCCACCGTCCTGCTGTCGAGCCACATCCTCGCGGAGGTCGAGTCCCTCGCCGACCGGATCTCGATCATCCGGGACGGCCGGATCGTCCAGTCGGGCACGCTCGCCGAGCTGCAGAGCGGCATCCGCTCGTCGATCCACGCGACGCTCGGTAGCGTCCCGGACGAGGCCGCGCTCGCCCTGCTCGACGACGCGCACGTCGAGGGGCACCGCCTGTCGGCGAGCATCGACTCTGCCCACATCGGCGAGGCGATGGAGCGGCTGACGCCGTTCGGGATCGAGGCCCTCACCGTCGAGCCGCCGTCGCTGGAGTCGCTGTTCCTCCGCCTGTACGACACCGTCGAGGACCGATGAGCGCCTCACCCGTGACCGGAGCCCTCCCGCTGCTGAGGGCCGAACTGAAGCACGGCGGTCGGCTGCTTGCCCCGTGGGTGCTACTGGCGACGCTGCTGTCGTCGTCGTCGGTGATCGTGTACCCGTGGCTGTTCCCCGAGCAGCACGACCGGGCGGCGCTGGCGCTGGCGATCAGCTCCAACCCCGCGCTCGGCCTGATCTTCGGCCACGCAGGCGACCTCACCACGACCGACGGCTTCAACGCCTGGCGCTCGCTCGCCATCGGCGGCCTGCTTGCCGCGATCGGCGCGATCTTCGCGATCACCCGCACGACGAGGGCACAGGAGGACAGCGGCCAGGCCGAACTCCTCGCCTCCGGCGTGATGGGACGCGGCGCCCGGCTGACCGCCGCCGTCGCGATGGGGCTCGGCATGGGCGTAGTGCTCGGCCTCGTGACGGGGCTCGTCACCGTCGCGTTCGGCGGCGGCTGGGAGGCGTCGATGCTGCTGGCCGCGACAATGACCGTGACGGGCTGGATGTTCACGGGCGTCTCGGCCATCGCCGCGCAGTTGGGGTCGGACGCCCGGACGGCCAACACGCTGGCCGCGTCGGCGTTCGGGATCCTGTTCATGGCGCGCGGCTTCGCCTTCTCGATCGAGGCGCCGGACTGGGTGCAGTGGGCCAACCCGCTCGGCTGGATGTCCCAGACGCTGCCCGCGACGGAGAACCGCTGGTGGCCGCTGCTGCTCGGGGTCGGCCTGATGGTCGTGCTGGTGGCGGTGGCGTTCGTGCTGCAGACGCGGCGCGACTTCGGCGTCGGCGCCATCGCGCCTCGCCCGGGTCCTGCGCGGGGTCGCCAGCGTTCCGTCTGGGGCCTTGCACTGCGCCTGAACCGCGGGCCGATGATCACGTGGGCCGTGGCATTCGCGGCGCTGGGCGTCGTGTACGGCTACTTCACGACGTCGGTGCCCGACCTGCTGGGCGACGACTCGGCCGTGCAGCAGATCCTCGCCGCGGGCGCGGCGACGCGGGAGGAGCTGATCGGCTCGTTCGTGGTGATGATCCTGAGCCTGGTCGGCATCCTGGCCGCGGTGCCCGGGGTCCAGACGATGCTGCGCGTGCGTGCCGAGGAGGTCGACGACCGGGTCGAGCCGATCCTCGCGACCGCGGTGTCGCGCCCGAAGTACTACGCGAGCAACGTCGTCATCGCCCTGGTGGGTCCTGCGGTGTTCGTGGTGATCGCGGGCACGATCGTCGCCGCGTTGGCGTCATCGGCCGACATCGGACTGTCGTTCGGAGACGTGCTGAGGCAGTCGGTCTCGACGATCCCGGCGGTGTTGACGGTGGTGGCGGTCGCGGTCGCCGTGGTCGGAGCCCGCCCGGCGGTCCCGCCTGCGGCGTGGGCGGGCGTGCTGCTGTCGTTCGGGTTGACGCTGTTGGGCCCGAGCTTCAAGCTCCCCGACTGGGCCTTGGGCATCAGCCCGTTCTGGCACGTCCCGAACGTGATGTCCGCCGACCCGGACTGGTGGGGCCTGCTGTGGGTCTCCTTGGTCGCACTACTCCTGCTGGCTGTCGGCTTCGCAGGCTTCCGCCGTCGAGACTTGGCTAGGCAGTAATTGTCTATTCATTCCACAGGGACCCCACTGGGGACTGAGATCTCGGCCAAGGAACAGAATCGCCCTCGATCTCAGACCCCAGGATTTGCATCGACATCCGCCAGCCAGTCGGTCTACGAGCGAGAATCGCGGTTAGTCCGTCGGCCGAGGTGAGCTTTCGGATTGGGTGTGGACATCGTTGAGGAGCGCAAGGATCCCGTCGCGCAGTCGGGTGTCGTCTGCGCTCAGCCCGGCAAGAACCTCGCTTAGCGTGACGTCGGTCAGCAGTAGCTGTTCGGCTTCAAAGGTGAGCCCAGCCGCAGCGCGCGGCATGACGATAAGCACCTTCATGAAGTCTGGCCGGGCTGTTGGCGGCAAGGCCTGACTGCTCTTCGCGGCCGTCGGTCCGAACTCCAAGACGATCTTGGGCAAAGGCTCTGCACGCCTCAGGATCACGCTCCACTCCCAGGCGCCCTGGTAGTTCGCCGCGACGGATCCGAAAGACGCGGACCCGAGCGACCTGTTGAGCTGGTCCACCAAGACCGTCTTTGAGTACGCCCGCAGAGAACTCTTGACTCGCTGAAGGAGCCCGCGGGCATCGTCGAACTGGCGCTTGGCGTGGCTGGCGAGCAGGTCAGCGAACACCTGCGAAGCGCCTTCGATGGGCCTGTGGCCGAATCTGTCGGCTTCACCCGTCTCGCACATCGTCCGAATGAAAGCGAGCTGCTCGTCCTCACGGATCTCCATGGGTGCCTCCACAAAATGTCGCGCCAACTCATCAAGAAAGAAGTGCTGCTGCGGATGAAGCCGCTTCCACTGAGCATCGCAGTCGACGCGTGACTTCAGTGCGGCAATGAGTTCGGCGTAGGTCACAACTGCTGCCCGCTCCCAACCATTCGTCTGGAGATGCGCGACCCGGCGCTCGCACAGCAACACAACGACGCTGCGTCTGCCACCTCTGGCTCCGTAGTCCAGGTAGCGCTGGTAGTCATGTCCATGTCCATCAGACGTCGCGAAGTTCTCGATCACGACGGATGCCCTAGGGCTGCTCAGCACGATGTCCGCGATGTCCTTGCCCGGTTCATCGGCGAGAGACGTGTCGACTTCTTGACGAACTGCCCATTCATTCGCTGGCAACGGCTCAGACTCTGCGAGTTGCGCGTTGACCTGAGCAATGAAGATCTCCTGAAACGCGTCGTTCAGGCCGTGGCTTGCCTCAGGCGTAAGGAGCCACGCGAAAACGTTCGAAAGTTGTTTCTCATGGGTTCCGTGGTGCATGACGCGGAAGATGCCGAACGGTTCCCTTAGACTCCGCGACAGCGACGGGATAAGCGCTCGGACTAGCCCGTTGACAGCCTCCACCATCCAGCGAGAATAGTGCCTCCGCCGAGCTTGGGAACGGGAGCATCGGAATGACTTCCAGACGGGCCATGGGCAGTCAGAGGCTCAATCTGACCACAGCTCCTTGCGGCGCTCCGCCCAGCGCCAGTCGATCAACTGTTGCGGGACGGCAGTTGGGTCGTCGGGTTCGCCGAAGCGCGGGTCGAGGAGCGGGGTCCACTCTCCGAACAGAGGGTAGGTCCTCCAGCCGTCGCCCGACGTGTCGTTGCGGTGCTTCGTCACCGTCTTCTCGCCTGTGGCCGGGACGTGGCGGACCATCTCCCTGGTGCCGCCGAGGCCAGGGAGCGTCAGGATCTCGTCGGCCTTCGTCTTTGTCATGTACTTGACGTGGTCGGCGGGCCAGGCGTAGTCGATCGCCTTCGTCCTGCGGAGCGAGCCGCGCGGATTGCTGTTGGTGTACATGGGCGAAAACTCAAGCTCGATGATCCGGGCGACCGAGCCGGATGGCTGGTGGTAGTGCGTGACCACGGCCTTCTTCTTGGGCCGAACCTTCATCGACCACGCCGGGAGTTCACCCTCGTCGACGTTGGGCAGCACGTAGAAGTCGGCGGCGGCCTCCCCGTCGTACAGGGCCTGCGCCTCCTCGGGCGTGAGGTAGTCGTCGTCGGACTTTGGTCGGTGGGTCTTCTCGACGTAGCTGCTTGCGTAGCGGTAGCCGTCGGTGCTGGCACCGGGCTGGTCGCTCACCAGGTCGCTGCAGAGCGGAAGCACGAAGGGCTCGGCCGAGCTGGCGTCGTCCTTGGCCACCAAGCGGAAGCGCGTGCCGTTCTCGCCTCCCTCGACCGCGAAGCCGAGCGGCTCGACGCGGCGCAGCAGGGCCGCGACCTCGGTGTGGTCGCCCCACCAGAAGATCTCCTGGCTGTCCTCGCCGCGCTTGAAGCCCCCATCGGGACGCAGGTGGTCGCGGTCGCCGCCCCAGCCGATGTAGCTCGTGTCCAGCGGCAGCCCACGCGCCTGGATCCGGTCAAAGGCGGCATCGACCGCGCGGATCGAGCCGTACGTCCTGGACGGATCGATGAATAGCCAGCCTCCCTCGTCCTCAATCCTGCGGAACTCGGCGAACACCTGCTCGCGGACGCTCGCCTCTGCGGGAGTGGCGTGAGGATCGAACGACGCGGCGGCCGCGACTCCACCCTCGATGTCGAACTCACCGCCCTCAAAGAACGACGCCCGGTCGAGTCCCGCCGCGCTCGCCTGGCTGATCAGTTCCTCGAGGGTGGCAGCGGTGAGGTTGAAGCCCAGTAGAGCCCCATAGAGTGGTGTAGCCCCTTGGTGGCCATGCCGGATGACGATGGCGCG
>JAQDQK010000014.1:79207-89509 GCA_027658995.1 Propionibacteriaceae bacterium AM104-82 | reverse complement strand
GGGTCCGCTGAAGGTTTGGTTGACCTCCGGGTTTATGCCGCCAGTGTAGCGGCTGGGTTCATGATGAGTTCGAACTCGATGGGGGTGAGTTTCCCGAGCCGGCGTTGACGGCGTTTGCGGTGGTACTTGCCCTCGATCCAGGACACGATGGCCAGGCGCAGTTCCTCTCGTGTGCCCCAGGATCGACGGTCGAGGACGTTCTTCTGCAGGAGCGCGAAGAACGACTCCATCGCGGCGTTATCGCCACATGCCCCGACCCTGCCCATCGAGCCACGTAGCCTGTGGCGCTTCAGCGCCTTGCGGAAGCGGCGCGACCGGAATTGGGACCCTCTATCGGAATGGACGATCACCCCAGCGGGCCGGCCTCGGTGAGCCACTGCCATCTCGAGCGCGTTGACGGCGATCCGGGCCTTCATCCTGGTGTCGATCGAGTAGCCCACGATCCGGTTGGAGAACACGTCCTTGATCGCACACAGATACACCTTGCCCTCGCGGGTGCGGTGCTCGGTGATATCGGTCAGCCACACCTGGTTAGGCCCGTCAGCGCTGAACTGCCTGTTGACCAGGTCATCGTGAACCGGCGCGCCGGCCTTCTTGTAGCGAGTCTTACGCCTGGCGAACGCCGACTGGATCCCGGCGACCCGGCACAACCGCCACACTCTGCGCTCGGACAACTCGTAGCCCAACTCGGCGAGGTCGTCTGCCAGCACCCGGTAGCCGCCCTCCGGGTCGTCGTTGTGAAGCTGATGCAGCACCGAGATGAGCTCTTGCTCCTCGGCCTCGCGGGCTGACACCGGTTGCTTGAGCCACTTGTAGTAGCCCTGTTTGGAGAATCCCAGTATCCGGCACGCGACCGCCACCGGCACCCTCACCCGGGCACCGACCGCGGCCATCTCCTTCACGAGCGGATAGATCATTTTGGGGGCGTGATGTGAGCCTGCGACAGATACGCCGCCGCGCGCCGTAGGACCTCGTTTTCCATCTCCAACTCCCGGATCCGACGCAGTGCCTGCGACATGTCCTTGCGCGCCTCTGGATCGGTGGTCGGGGTCATCCCATGGGACTTGAACCTCGCGTCACGGAGCCATGCCTGCAGCGTGGTTTTCGCCACTCCGAGGTCCTTGACGACCTGCTTTTGCGGGATACCCGACTCGACCAACGCGACCGCGTCGCGCTTGAACTCGTCGGTGTAGGTGATCTTCGGCATGGTTGCCATCCTTTCAGCACGACGCCCTCTCAGGAATCATGCGGTCTTGGAGTCAACCAAACCTTCGGCAGTCCCTTATCGAGGCAGGGTGGGGTAGCGTTTCGCACAAGGGCCCTTGGGTTTCAGATGTGGCTTAGACACCTTCATCCTGCCAACCCGAGGGCCCCCACCTGCCCCCGACCCCGCCGAGTCCAGCGGGTCGGGCCGGTCACCCGCACCCCTTCACTCCACCGCCATCTGTGAAGAGCCCGTTCATCGCGGGCGACGCGCTCGTCATGCTGAAGGGCTGCGAGAGCGAGGAACTCTGCTACGACCTGATGAGCTTCCTGCAGGCCGGCCCGCAGATGGAGGCCTTCCACAAGCAGGCCAACTTCCCGCCGATCGGCAAGGACGAGAAGTCGATCTACTCGCCCGAACTGCAGAAGATCTACACCGAGGAGGCCGACATCCTGCACGTCCTCCCCGTGGTCGCCAACGGCGTGCCCGCCTACAACGCGCTGTACAAGAACCTGCAGCAGATGCTCAACGGGGAGAAGACCCCGGAGCAGGCGATGGCCGACGCAGCCACCGAGGGCGACGCGGCGCTCGCCCAGGCGTGAGCGTGACGACGCTCCAGGCACGGGGGGCGCGCACCGGCGCGCCCCCCAGCACCCCTCCCACTCGGCCCGCTCGTCGGGCCGGGTGGGGCGGTCTGCTCTACATCGCACCGTCGCTGCTGATCCTGACCTTCATCGCGATCATCCCGATCGTGTACTCGGGATACCTGTCCCTGACCCGCTACGACGTCCTCTCCGACCCGGTCTTCACCGGGCTGGACAACTACACCCGACTGCTGAACGACCCCAACTTCTGGGGAGCGCTGCGCACCACCGCGGTCTACACGCTGATCGCCGTCCCCCTGCAGATGATCATCCCGATGATCCTGGCCGAGTTCCTCGCACGGGTCGCAGGCCCGCGCTTCTCCAGCATCGTTCGTTCCGTCCTGTTCGTGCCGGTGGTCGCCTCGCTGATCCTGGTGGGAACGGTGTGGCAGTACATGCTGGCGCCCGACTCGGGCATTTTCAATGTGATGCTCAAGGCGATGGGGCTCAGTTCCGTCAACTTCCTGGGCAACCCGCAACTGGCGCTGGTGTGCGTCGCGCTGGTCAGCGTGTGGAAGAACATCGGCTACTTCCTGGTGCTGTTCTACGCGGGCGTCCAGGACATCCCCGTCGAGCAGTACGAGGCGGCGCGCGTCGATGGCGCTGGCGGCTTCAAGCAGTTCCTGCACATCACGCTTCCCGGCCTGAGGCCGGTGACGCTGCTGTGCACCATCCTCGCGACGATCTGGTCCTTCCAGGTCTTCGACCTCGTCTACTCGATGACCGGCGGCGGCCCCGGCGGCGCGACCACCACCATCGTGATGGGCATCTACGAGGCCGGCTTCAAGTCGTTCCAGATGGGCTACGCCTCCGCCATCGCCATGGTGCTGCTGGTGATCGTGCTCATCGTCTCGATCATCCAGCGACTCGTCTTCCGAGAGGAGCACTGACATGGGACGACTCGGCAAATGGGCCATGTACGCCCTGGTGGCGCTGCTGGTCGCGATGGCCGTGCTGCCGTTCGCGCTGATGGTCATCACCGCGATCCAGGCGACCACGCGACTCGAGTTCACGATCCGCCCCGAACTGCTGACGCTCGACAACTTCGTGCGCCTCTTCACCACCAACAACTTCGGCTCCGCGCTGCTCACCTCGAGCATCGTCGTGGTGATCGCGGTGGTGCTGAACAACATCGTGTCCGCGCTCGCCGCTTTCGGCTTCGCGTTCAAGCCGTTCCCGGGAAGCAAGACCGTGTTCTGGATCTACCTGGCCACCATCATGGTGCCCGCCCAGGTGACGATGATCCCGATGTTCATCCTGTTCCGGGAACTGGGCATCCTCGGCGGACACCTGTCGCTCGCGCTGCCCGTGATCAACGCGTTCGGTGTCTTCCTGATCCGCCAGTTCATGTCGTCGATCCCGCCGAGCCTGCTCGAGGCCGCCCGGATCGACGGGGCGAGCGACCTCAGGATCTTCCTGTCGATCATCGTGCCAGCCATCAAGCCGGTGCTCGTCGCGCTGACGGTGTTCACGTTCCTGACGACGTGGAACGACTTCCTGTGGCCGCTGATCTCGCTGCAGGACGGCACCCGCTCGACGGTGACCCTGGCCGTCTCACAACTCAAGGGCAACTTCCTCACCCAGTACGGCATGGTGATGGCCGGGACGACGATCGCGTTCCTGGTGCCCTTCATCGTCTACGCCGTGCTTCAACGACAGTTCGTCGAGGGCGTCACCGCCTCCGGCGTGAAGGGATAACTAGCGATGCAGACCCCCACGACCTTCCTGACCAACTCGATGGTCAAGGTCACCCCCGACTGGACGCCCACCGAGCCGCTGACCGCCCTGACCGGCTGGGAAGGCGAGCAGGTGTCCTTCCAGGTCGCGTGGCTCCCCCCGGAGACCCACCGGGAGGCGCCCGCCAGCCAGGTGCGTGTCGACGTGACGGGCGCCGCCTCCGTGCGGATGTTCGACGTCGACCTGGTGGCGGCCCAGGTGCCGTGCTGGAAGGAGCACTCCGACGGCTACATCGTCGACGCCCCCGCGCTGCTGCCCGACCTGCTGCGCCCGGTGTTCGGCACCTCCCGCGCGACCCACATCGGCTGGCACAGCATCTGGGTCGACGTGACCCTTCCCGCCGAGCGGATCACGGTCACCGTCTGGGACCGCGACACCAAGCTCTCCGAGCAGGAGATCGACGTGACGACCGTCGCCCGGCCGAGCGCGGCCCCGAGCGTCGACGTCATGCAGTGGTTCCACGCCGACTGCCTGGCGACCTACTACCGGGTCGAGACGTGGAGCGAGGAGCACTGGCGCGCCATCGAGAACCAGGTGCACTCCGCCGCCCGGATGGGCACCACGATGCTGCTCACGCCGGTGTGGACTCCCCCGCTCGACACCGAGCCGGGCATCAACCGTCCCACCACGCAGTTGCTCGACATCACGCTCGACGGCGGCCGCTACACCTTCGGCCACGAGCGCCTCGACCGCTGGCTCGGCATCCTCAAGGACGCAGGGATCGGCAAGGTGGAGGTGCCGCACCTGTTCACGCAGTGGGGCGCCACCCGCGCGCCGCAGATCCGCGTCGTGGTCGACGGCGAGGAGCGCGAACTGTTCGGCTGGCACACGCCCGCGCTCGACCCGGCCTTCCAGGACTTCCTGGCGCAGGCGGTCGCGTTCCTGATCTCCTACTTCGACGAGCGGATCGGCCGCGAGAACACCGTCTTCCACATCTCGGACGAGCCGAACGAGGACCACCTCGACACCTATGTGGCGGCGAAGGCCTCGGTCGCCGGGCTGCTGGAGGGCTGCCGGGTCCTCGACGCGCTCTCGCACCCCGAGTACGCAGAGCACGTCGCGACGCCGATCGTCGCCACCGACGCGGTGCCCGCCTTCCGCGCCGAGGGCATGGAGCCGGAGTGGGTCTACCACTGCGTCGCGCAGAGCTGGGACGTCGCCAACCGCTTCATCGCGCAGGAGGGCATCCGGACCCGCGCGCTGGGCTGGCAGATGTACAAGGGCAAGGCCGTCGGCTTCCTGCACTGGGGCTTCAACTTCTACTACGCGCAGTTGTCGCGTCGCCCCATCGACCCGTTCCACGACACCAGCGCGGGGGGCGGCTTCATCAGCGGCGACCCGTTCATCGTCTACCCGGGCCCGAACCTGGAGCCCATCGAGTCGCAGCGTCACCGGCTGTTCGCCGAGGCGATGGCCGACCTGGCGGTGGCGGAGCAGGCGGAGGCGCTGATCGGGCGCGACGCGGTGCTCGCGATCATCGACCCCGACGGCGACCTCGACTACGCCGCGGGCTGGATCCCCGGCGACGAGTGGCTGACCCGCCGCGCCGCCCTCGACAAGGCCGTCATCGACGCCTCCTGAACGTCGTTGACGACGCCCCGCCGCGCTCCCCTTCCGGGCGCGGCGGGGCGTTTGTCGTTTGCTCCGGGGTCGTTGGTGAGGTCGTTGCGGTCAGCCGATCGCCGCGTAGCGCAGCGACCAGGCGCCGGGCACCTGCTGCCACAGCAGCCCGGCCGGTCGGCCGTCGACGAGCACCCGCGCCAGGCAGGCCTCCTCGCCCACGGCGTCGACGCGCACCAGTTCGATGGTTGCGCCCTCGAACCAGGCGAGCGAGGTGGTCTCGAGGCTGCCGGTCAGCACGACAAGGTCCTGGTGCAGTCGCACCGAGTCGCGCTGAGCCGACAGGTTCCCGACCGCGCGCACCACGGCCGCCTTGGCCCTCGGCCCAGCGGTGCCCGCCACCGGGCGCGGCTGATCGTCGGTGGCGTCCATGGAGAACAGGTCGGGCTGCTCGTCGACCTGGCCGACCTCGAAGTCGGTGCGCGCCGCCGGCCGGGCGACGTCGGGGAAGCCGGGGCCCGCGTCAGGCTCGGTGCCCGCCTGGTAGGCGGTCGCGGCGGCCCGGGCGCGGACGTCGGCCGCCTCGTTCATGGCGTGGCCCGCGTGCCCCTTGACCCATTCGAAGGTGACGTCGCGGCCCGCCAGTTCGGCGTCGAGTTCCTTCATGAGTTCGACGTTGAGCACCGGCTTGCCGTCGCCCTTGCGCCAGCCCTTGCGTTTCCAGCCGGGCATCCACTTGGTCAGCGAGTTGATCACGTACTGCGAGTCGCACAGCACCTTGAGGGGCTCGTCCAGGTGCGCGGTGGAGCGCAGCAGGTCGAGCACGGCCATCAACTCGCCCATGTTGTTGGTGCCGTGGTCCCAGCCACCCGCCGCCCACGCGTCGTCGGAGATGTACCACGCCCAGCCAGCGGGGCCGGGGTTGGAGAGGGACGAACCATCAGCAGCGGCAACGATCACGCACCCGAGGATAGTGGCCGAGCAGCGCCCAATTTCCGATCGTGGTTCTGTCGGGTCGCGGTGTCATACTTTCCGGCATGACTTCGCACGATCAGATCCGGGTGCGCGGCGCGCGCGTCAACAACCTGCGTGACATGGACGTCGACATCCCCAAGCGGAAGCTGACGGTGTTCACCGGCGTCTCCGGCTCCGGCAAGTCCTCGCTGGTGTTCGGCACCATCGCCGCCGAGTCGCAGCGCCTCATCAACGAGACCTACCCGGCGTTCGTGCAGTCGTTCATGGCGAGCCCCGCCCGCCCCGACGTCGACGCCCTCGAGAACCTGTCCGCCGCGATCGTCGTCGACCAGGAGCGGATGGGCGCCAACTCGCGCTCCACCGTCGGCACCGCCACCGACGTCAACAACCTGATGCGGCTGGTCTGGTCGCGGCTCGGCACCCCCGAGGTGGGGCCAAGCTTCTTCTTCTCCTTCAACACCCCGCAGGGCATGTGCCCCTCGTGTGAGGGCAACGGGAAGGTCTCGGCGGTCGACGAGTCGCTGATCGTCGACCGCGACCTGTCGCTGGCCGACGGGGCGATCCTGGCGCCGGGCTTCGGCGTGGGCACCTGGTACTGGAAGGGCTACGCCGAGAACCCGACGCTTAACGCCGACGTGCCGCTGCGGGACTTCACCGACGAGCAGTGGCAGTTCCTGATGTACCAGGAGCCCACCAAGGTCAAGGCGCTCGGCATGAACATGACCTATGAGGGCCTGATCCCGCGCATCAAGCGGATGTTCCTCAACCCAGAGAAGGCGCCGGGGCAGAAGCACGCCCGCGAGTTCGCGGAGCGGATCGGCACCTTCGCCCCCTGCCCCGACTGCGGGGGCACCCGGCTCACCGAGGCGGCCCGCTCCGCCACCGTGAACTCCGTGACGCTGCCCGAGGCGCTCGGCTGGCAGATCTCCGACCTGCTCCCCTGGGTCGAGGCGTTGCGCGACTCCGCGGATGGCGATCGGGCCCGCCCGGTGCTGATCGCGCTCGCCGACCTGCTCGGCTCGCTCGTGGAGGTCGGCCTCGGCTACCTCTCGCTGGACCGCGAGTCCGGCACGCTCTCGGGCGGCGAGGCGCAGCGCGTCAAGATGGTGCGGCACCTCGGCTCGGCGCTCACCGACATCACCTACGTCTTCGACGAGCCGACCGTCGGGCTGCACCCGCACGACATCGACAAGATGTGCTCGCTGCTGGAGCGCCTCCGCGACAAGGGAAACACCGTCCTGGTGGTCGAGCACAAGCCGCAGGTCATCAAGCGGGCCGACCACATCGTCGACATCGGCCCCGGCGCGGGCACCAAGGGAGGCGAGGTCGTCTACACCGGCGACCTGGAGGGCCTGCGCGCCAGCGGTTCCGTGACCGGCGAACACCTGGAGGTCCGGCCGACGCTGCGCGAGGCCCCGCGCGCAGCCACTGGCCACCTCGAGATCCGTGGCGCCTCCACCCACAACCTGCGCGACGTCGACGTCGACGTGCCGCTCGGCATCCTGACGGTCATCACCGGCGTGGCGGGCTCCGGCAAGTCCAGCCTGATCCACGGCTCGATCGCCGACGGGTCGATGGCGCGGGCAGGTGACCTGCGCCTGGTCGACCAGACGGCGATCCGCGGCTCGATCCGGTCGAACCCCGCCACCTACACCGGCGTCCTCGACGGGCTGCGGACGGCCTTCGCGAAGGCCAACGGCGTCAAGCCGGCGCTGTTCAGCGCCAACTCGGCGGGCGCCTGCCAGAACTGCAAGGGGCTGGGCGTCGTCTACACCGACCTCGGCATGATGGCAGGCGTCGCGAACACGTGCGAGGTGTGCGAGGGCCGCCGCTACACCGACGAGGTGCTGCGCTACACGCTCGACGGCCTCAACATCGCAGAGGTGCTGAACCTGCCGATCGCGGAGGCCGCGAAGGTCTTCCACACCGGCGCGACGGGCAAGATCCTCGGCCGCCTGCAGGACGTCGGCCTCGGCTACCTGCGCCTCGGTCAGCCCCTCTCGACGCTGTCCGGCGGCGAGCGGCAGCGCATCAAGTTGGCGATCCGGATGGGCGAGGGCGCGGGCATCTATGTGCTGGACGAGCCGACCACCGGCCTGCACATGGCCGACATCGACGCGATGCTCGCGATGCTTGACCGGTTGGTCGAGCAGGGCAACTCCGTGATCGTGATCGAGCACTCGCTCGCCGTGATGGCGCACGCCGACTGGGTCATCGACCTCGGCCCAGGGGCAGGGCACGACGGTGGCCAGGTGGTCTTCGAGGGCACCCCCGTCGACCTCGCCGCCGCCGACACCCTGACCGGGCAGCACCTGGCCTCTTATCTTCGCCAGTAAAGAACGCCTTTATCCGACGACATCGGCTGTACGAAAAGGGCCGTCGAAGGTTTACCGCAACACCTATTTCCGCCCTACCCGTAACGGGTATTGTCATCGCGATTTGTGTATGCATTTAGCCGATTAATCCCAGGATTAGGCACCTTTGGTGGCTCTTCACAGAAGGCGGTGGGTGATGGGGCAGGATCTCGGACGGCCCTGGTGACGTGAAGGGGGCCCTCGGGTTGGCAGGATGAAGGTGTCTACGCCACATCTCGAAACCCAAGGGCCCTTGTGCGAAACGCTACCCCACCCTGCCTCGATACGTTCTGTCGTCTGGATCGTCTCGGGCTGTCCGTGA
The DNA here is from genome assembly GCA_027658995.1 of Propionibacteriaceae bacterium AM104-82. Classification (GTDB taxonomy): domain Bacteria; phylum Actinomycetota; class Actinomycetes; order Propionibacteriales; family Propionibacteriaceae; genus Arachnia. The sequence continues at coordinate 80,713 of JAQDQK010000014.1, read as the reverse complement.
CCGCCCAGCGCGTCGAACCAGATCACACCGTGCTGCGCTGCCGCCCCACGACACCGCCGTCGCCGTGTCCGGGCTGCGCCGGACCCGGGGTCCGCCACGATGCAGTGTTGCGCAGGTTGGCGCATGTGCCGTTCGGGTGGAAGCCGACGATCCTGGAGGTGGTGGTCCCTCGCTACCGGTGCTGGCCGTGTCGACGGATCTGGCGTCACAGCATCACGGCGGCGGCACCGTCGAAGGGGAAGCTGTCACGCGACGCGATCATGTTGGCGGTCAAGTCGATCGTGGTCGACCGGATGTCGATCGCCCGGGTCGCGGCCAACCTCGGCGTCGCGTGGAACACCGCCTCGGATGCGATCCTGGCCGCCCGCACCCAACTGCTGATCGACAGCGCTTGCCGGCTTGAGGGTGTCACCACGGTCGGCGTTGATGAGCACGTCTGGCGGCACACCCGTCACGGCGACAAGTACGTCACAGTCATCATCGACCTGACCCCGACAAGGACCAGGACCGGCCCGTCGAGGTTGCTGGCGGTGGTCGAGGGCAGATCGAAGCAGGCGTTCAAGTCCTGGCTCGAAGCCCAGACCAAGGCGTTCCGGGACCGGGTGGAGATCGTCGCGATGGACGGCTTCACCGGCTACAAGACCGCCGCCGTCGAAGCCATCGACACGGTCACGACCGTGATGGATCCCTTTCATGTGGTGGCCCTGGTCGGTGACAAGCTCGACCGCTGCCGGCAACGCGTCCAGCAGGAGACGCTGGGGCATCGGGGGCGCTCCGGTGACCCGCTCTACGGCATCCGACGCGTCGCCCGGACCCGGGCTGGGCTGCTGACCGAGAAGCAGCAACACCGGCTCGCGAAGGTGTTCGCCGACGAGCGGCATGTCGCGTTCGAGGTAACCTGGAGCCTCTACCAGGACGTGATCGACGCCTACCAAGCAGACCAGCCGGCCGAGGGAAAGAAGATCATGACCCGGCTGATAGACAGCCTCCAGAGCGGTGTCCCGGCCGGCCTCGATGAGCTGCGGTCGCTGGGGCAGACGATGAAGCGGCGCCGCGATGACATCCTCGCGTTCTTCGATCATCCAGGCACGTCGAACGGTCCTACCGAGGCCGTGAATGGCCTTCTGGAACACCTCCGCGGGACGGCGCGTGGGTTCCGCAGCATCGTCAACTACGTCGCTCGGTGCCTACTCGACGCGGGCGGCTTCAGACCCCTGATCCACTCACTTCTGTGAAGAGCCCCTTTGGTGCCTAAAAACTGCAACTTTTCTCACCCTTTTGGCCAGTCTTGCGCACATTTTCGGCGAACCTGACCCCACTAGCAGGTATGGTGCGCGCCAGCATTTTCGAGAGGAAATGTCCGGAGGTTCTCGATAGCGTGTCGCGCTAGGTGGGATAACCATGTCCCGCTAGTGAAAGCGCATTTGCGCGAAAGGCGTGGCTTAGGTGACCTCCGCAACCGCTGGACCCCGTCGGATTGTGGCCCTCGTGGCGGCCGTCCTCTTA
>JAQDQK010000014.1:0-79197 GCA_027658995.1 Propionibacteriaceae bacterium AM104-82 | reverse complement strand
CGGTGCCTACTCGACGCGGGCGGCTTCAGACCCCTGATCCACTCACTTCTGTGAAGAGCCTCATTGCGAAAGATCTTTACAGTGGAAACTTGCCGCTGTATGGTTCTTCGGTGGATACCTATCATCACGGGAACCTGAGACGCGCGGCGCTCGATCGGGCGTTGGTTGTCGTGGCGGAGCGCGGCCCGCAAGCGTTGAGCCTGCGGGAGATCGCGGCCGACTTGGGCGTGAGTCACACCGCGCCGCGCCATCACTTCGGCTCGATCAAGGGGCTGCTCACCGCGATCGCCGCGGAAGGGTTCGACATGTTGAGGGACCGGCTCGTCGCGCTCCGCGAGGCGGAGTCGCCGTTCCTGGAGTTTGGTGTTGCCTACGTCGAGTTCGCGACCGAGCATCCGGCTCACTTCGCGGTCATGTTCCAGCCGACTCTCACTGACCCGAACGATCCCTCTCTCTCCGAGGCGTCGCAGGGTGCGTTCAATGAGCTTCGCGCCGGTGTCGCGACAATCGCCCCGCACAGCACCACGGAACATGCGGCCACCGTCGTCACCGCCGCCTGGTCGATGATGCATGGCCTCGCAACGCTCGACCTGACGGGCAATCTCGCTCGCTCGCAGATTCGCGAACTCCTCGGCCTGTCCGACATTGCAGACATCGCTCGCCGAGCGGGCGACCTGCTCGGCGGCTCGCAGGACAGATCGTCGTCATGACGCTCCTCACGGTGAAGGGTGTGTTGGCGGGCGTCGCCGCCTTCACCGTGTCGACGATCGCGACCATCGCCGCCACGACGCTGGCGACCGGCGGGGAACCCGCGGCGCGCCTGGCACCATTGCGGCCCGACTCGGGTGTCGAGCCGCCGGAGTCGAGCCCCGTGGCCACCACCCGCAGCGATCTCACCTTTCAGGTCGAGGGCGGCAACGCGGACGCGACCCTCGTGGAGCCGGTGGGCGGTGCGGAAGTGGGAGTGGTGGTCGTCGCAGGCGCGGGCGGTTCCGGCCGTAGAGACCTGCTCCCACTGGCAGAGCAGTTCGCCTCGCGCGGCGTCGCAGCCCTCACATATGACAAGCGGTCGGACGGGTATTCGTTCCTCCGCCGCGACTACCCCCAGCTCGCGGACGATGTCATCGCCGCCGCCGACGGGATGCGCGCCTCCACCGGGATCGACCGGATCGGGGCGTTGGGAATCAGTGAGGGAGGCTGGGTCATCAGTGAGGCCGCGGCCCGCCAGAACACACCGCTGGCGTTCGTCGTCCTCGCTTCCGCCCCAGTCGTCACCCCTGGGGAGCAGTCAGCGTGGATCGTGGGCAGCAGGCTCCAGGCGGCGCCGCCCTTCATCCGACTGGCCGCGGCCACCATGAACGGGCAAGGCCGGTTCCTCCTGGACTACTTCGACTTCGATATCCGCCCGCGATTGGCCGCCGCCGACACGCCGGTGATGGCGATCTGGGGCGCCGAGGACGCCATCGTCCCGATCAACGAGGCATACCGTCGCCTCGAGGCTGCCCTCGGTGGCGAGCTTGTCGCACGCATCTTTCCCCGACTCGGGCACGACCTGTCAGCGGACGTGGGCGTCTGGCTTCCTGCGGTCGCGGCATGGATCAGGGAACCCCGCGGCTCGGGCCTCAGCGGAGTCGAGCCCTCCTCCGATCTCGGTGTCGCGCCGATTCCGCCGCTTCGATGGCATTCGGACCCCCGACTTCACCTGGCCGTCGCGATCCTGGCCGCCCTGGCGACCACATTCGCGGTCACGCACCGCTCCAAGCGCAAGGCAAACATGATCAACGACAAAGGGGCATCAGGATGAGCACTTCCCAGACAATCTCGGCAGGCGTGGTACTGCTGACGGTGATCGCCATCGCCTACGGCGGGAGCTTCCTGCTGCGCGTGGTGAACCGTACAGTGCCTGCCAACGACCTTCAACGCTCCTACTTCCGGGCCGGTCACGCCCACGCCGGTGTGCTCGTGATCCTTGGGCTTGTTGTCATGCTGTTGATGGCAGAGGCCGGAGTGACCGGGCTGCTCGCCACCCTGTCCACGGGGGTGCTGTGGGCGGCGATCCTCATGCCGGCGGGATTCTTCCTCAGTGTGGTCGGGCGCGATCCCGAGAAGCCCAACGGACTTCGCTACCTCATCTACGCCGGCGGACTCGTGCTCGTCGTCGGCGTTGGGTCCGCCGGTATCGGCCTGATCGCGGCCGGCGTCGACTGATATGACAACGAATGGGTGGGCGCAGAGGGACTCGAACCCCCGACATCTTGCTTGTAAGGCAAGCGCTCTAACCAACTGAGCTATGCGCCCGCGGGCTAGACAAGGCTAGCCACATCCGCGCCGCCGGGCTAGTCGTCAGGCGGCGCGGATCCGCTTACTGGGCGAGGCGCTGGCGCACCAGTGCCGCGATCTCCTTGCCCTCCGCGCGACCGTCGGCCTTCGCGGCGACGGCCTTGACCAGGCCGCCCATCTGCTTCATCGTGGCGGGCTCGTCCAACTCGGCGAACGCCTCGTGGACCAGGGCCGAGAGTTCGTCGGCCGTCAGGGGAGCGGGCAGGTACGCGGAGATGATCTCGGCCTCCGCCGTCTCCTTCTCCGCCAGTTCCGGGCGACCCGCGCTCGCGTAGGTCTCCGCCGAGTCGCGCCTCTTGCGCAACTCCTGGTTGATGACGTCCAGTTCCTGCGCGTCCGTCAGTTCGCGGGGCGCGTCGCCTGCGACCTCCTCGACGTGGATCGCGGCCAGCAGCGAGCGGATCGTCGTCTTCGCCGCCTCGTCCTTGGCGCGCATCGCGGCCGCCAGGTCCTGCTTCAGGCGGGTCTTGCTTGCTCCCATGTGGGCACCTTCCTCTTCGCACCCATTGTCGCACCGACGCGCGCGGACTCGGGAGACGGCGCCGACGGCGCTAAGATCGTTGATTGTGGCTAACGAAGACCTGAGCGCGCGGATCGTTGAACTCGAACACTCCCTGGAGTCGATCGAGGCGGTCGCCGACCTCGACAAGCTCCGCTCGGAGATCGCCGAACTCGAGGAGCAGGTCGCGGCGCCGAACCTGTGGGACGACCAGGAGAACGCGCAGCGGGTCACCTCGCAGCTCTCCGCCAAGCAGGGCGAGGTCGACCGGATGGTCGGGCTGCGCTCGCGGCTCGACGACGTCACCGTGATGCTCGAACTCGCCGAGGAGGAGAACGACGCCGACGCCCGCGCCGACGTCGTGCGCGACCTCGAGAAGCTGGGCAAGGACATCGAGGCGCTCGAGGTCCGCACCCTGCTGTCGGGCGACTACGACCCGCGCGACGCGCTGATCACGATCCGCGCAGAGGCCGGGGGAGTGGACGCCGCCGACTTCGCCGAGATGCTGATGCGCATGTACCTGCGCTGGGCCGACCGGCACGGCTACGCCACCGAGATCTATGACACCTCCTACGCGGAAGAGGCCGGGCTGAAGTCCGCGACGTTCGCCGTCAAGGCGCCGTTCGCCTACGGCACGCTCTCGGTCGAGCAGGGCACCCACCGCCTGGTGCGGATCTCCCCGTTCGACAACCAGGGCCGCCGTCAGACGTCCTTCGCGGGCGTCGAGGTGCTGCCCGTCACGGAGGAGGCCGACCACGTCGACCTTCCCGAGGCCGACCTGCGCATCGACGTGTTCCGCTCCTCGGGCCCCGGCGGCCAGTCGGTCAACACCACCGACTCCGCCGTGCGCATCACGCACCTGCCCACCGGCATCGTGGTGAGCTGCCAGAACGAGAAGTCCCAGTTGCAGAACAAGGCCGCCGCGCTCCGGGTGCTGCAGTCGCGTCTGCTGGAGCGCGCCCGCCAGGAGCGCGAGCAGGAGATGAACGCGCTCAAGGGGGACGGGGGCAACTCGTGGGGCGCGCAGATGCGTTCCTACGTGATGAACCCGTACCAGATGGTCAAGGACCTGCGCACCGAGTACGAGGTCGGCAACCCCGAGGCCGTTTTCGACGGCGAGATCGACGGGTTCATCGACGCGGGCATCCGCTGGCGCAAGACCGAAGAGACCAGCGCCTGAGCCTCGACGCACGCGTCGCGAATGACGTTTGCCCCGCGTGTCGCATTAGGACTCACGCGGGCGACGACCTAGACTCCACTCGGGTCTGAGAATTTCTCAGGCTAACTTCCCCACCTGTCGGAGTGCACCGCGTGATCACGTTCGAGGACGTCACCAAGTTCTACCCGGGTCAGGAACGCCCTGCCCTGCGCAACATCAACCTTGAGATCGGCAAGGGCGAGTTCGTCTTTCTCGTGGGCCAGTCCGGCTCCGGAAAGTCGACGTTCCTGCGCCTGATCCTGCGCGAGTACCGCGCCACCAAGGGCACCCTGTACGTGGCGGGCAAGAATCTCGGAACCATGAACCAGTGGAAGGTGCCCGCGCTGCGCCGCCAGATCGGCACCGTATTCCAGGACTTCCGGCTGCTGCCGGGCAAGACCGTCTACGAAAACGTCGCGTTCGCGCTGCAGGTGATCGGCCGCCCCGCCAAGGAGATCCGCAAGATCGTCCCCGAGACGCTCGAACTGGTCGGCCTCGAGGGCAAGGAGGACCGCCCCTCCGACGAACTCTCCGGCGGTGAGCAGCAGCGCGTCGCCATCGCCCGCGCCTTCGTGAACCGTCCCAAGATCCTGATCGCGGACGAGCCCACCGGAAACCTCGACCCCGAGACCTCCGTCGGCATCATGAAGTTGCTCGACCGGATCAACAAGGCAGACACCACGGTCCTGATGGCCACCCACGACTCGTCCATCGTCGACCAGATGCGTCGCCGGGTCCTCGAGCTTCGCTCCGGCGAACTCGTCAGGGACCAGGCCAAGGGCGTCTACGGCACGGCGTAGGGCAAGGAGCAACCACACACATGCGACATTCACTACGCGAAACCTGGTCGGGACTTCGACGCAACCTCGCCATGACGATCGCCGTCATCGTGACGATGGGCGTCTCCCTCTCCCTGCTTGGCGCCGGCATCCTCACCGCGATGGAGGTCGACCTCGCGAAGCGGAGCCTCTACAACAAGGTCGAGATCTCCGTGTTCCTCTGCACCGAGCAGACCCAGGGCGGGCGATGCGCGCCAGGCAAGGCGACCACGGACGCCCAGCGTGAACAGATCCAGCAGACCCTTGAGGCCAACCCCGAGGTCAGCGAGGTCGTCTACGAGTCGAAGGAGGCCGCGTTCGAGGAGTTCAAGCGCGTCTTCGCCGACTCCCCGGTCGTCGACGCCCGCACCGCCGCCGACATGCAGGACTCGTTCCGCGTGAAGCTGGTCAACCCCGAGAACTACGCGGGCGTCGTCAGCGAGGCAAAGGGCCTCCAGGGCGTCCAAGCGGTGCAGGACCTGCACTCGGTCCTCGACCCTATGTTCAAGTGGCTGGGAGCCCTCCAATGGGCGACCATCACGATGTCGGCGCTGCTTCTGCTCGCCGGCGCACTGCAGATTGCCAACACCATCCGGATGGCAGCCTTCACCAGACGCCGCGAAATCGGCATCATGCGACTGGTCGGCGCATCCAACCTCTATATCCTGCTGCCGTTCCTGCTCGAGTCCCTTGTCGCGGGCCTGATCGGCATCGTCATCGCCGCAGGAGCGCTCACCGCGGGCTACTGGTTCGTCATCGTCGAGAACGCACAAACCTCAATTACAGCTTTACCGTGGATTGGCTGGACCGACCTTGCCACTGCCATTGTTGCCATTGCGGTGGTAGGTATCGCGCTGGCTGTGATCCCCACCCTGCTCGCAACACGAAAGTACCTGCGAATCTAGACCGATTGGAGTGAAGCGTGAACAGGGATCTTCCCCCCAAGCCCGTTCGTCGCCAACTAACCACCCGCCTGGTGCGCGGCATCGTCGCCGCCGCCTGCGCCGTCACTCTCGTGTGCAGCACGTGGACGCCGGCCACCGCCGACGACCTCGACGACCGCAAGGAACAGCTCAAGCAGGAGATGGCAACTCAAGCCGTCGCCGTCGACGAGGCGCACGCCAACCTCAACAGCGCCGTCCAGGCCGCCGCTGACGCCCGCGCGCAACTCGCCGACGCCAAGGCGGCGCTCGCCGCTGCCGAGTCGGCCCAGCGTGAGGCCGAGGAACTCGACGCGCAGCGCGAGAAGGAACTCGAAGCCGCCGAGAAGAAACTCAAGCAGGCACAGGCAGACGTCGCAGCCGCCAAGGCCGCGCTCGACTCCGTCAACAAGCGCCTCGACGAGGAGATCCTCGTCACCACGCAGCAGAACAACGGCCTTCTGAACCTGGCCCTGATCTTCAGCGACGTGGACGCCTCCAACCTCAACCAGCGCGCCCAGCTCGCCAACACGCTGTTCGACTCCTCGACCAAGCAACTCGACGAACTGGAGATGCGCAGGCTGGCGCTGGAGGACGCGCAGGCAGAGGCCGACGCGGCAGAGAAGGCCGCAACCGAGGCCCGCCAGGCTGCTGCCGACCAGTTGAAGGCGTCACAGGACGCCACGCAGGAGGCGGAGGACCTCAAGGCCGAGGTCGCCCGCCTGTCGAAGCAGCGCGACCAGGCAGAGGTTGCCGCCACCGAAGAGGTCGCCTCGGAGGAGCAGCGCCAGCGCGACCTCGAGGCCGAGAACTCCTCGGTCGAGAAGCGCATCCAGGAGCGCATCGCCGCCGAGAAGAAGGCGGCAGAGGAGAAGGCCGCCCGCGAGAAGGCCGAGCGCGAAGAGGCCGCCCGTCAGAAGGCCGCCCGCGACAAGGCCGCACGCGACAAGGCGGCCGCGGCCGCGTCGAAGCCGTCGTCCTCGGACAAGGGCTCCAGCTCGTCGTCGGGATCGTCCAGCTCCAACAAGAAGCCCTCGAGCTCCTCGGGTGGCGGCTCGTCCTCCTCGTCCTCGAGCCGCGACTTCATCTACCCGGTGCCTGCCCGCATCACCTCGCAGTACGGCATGCGCCTGCACCCCGTGCTCGGCTACTGGAAGCTGCACGACGGCACCGACTTCGGCGCCGCCTGCAACACCCCCATCAAGGCCGCGGCTGACGGCGTCGTGTCGGAGCGCTACTACAACGGCGGCTACGGCAACCGGCTCATGATCGACCACGGCAAGGTGGACGGCTCATACGTCACCACCGGCTACAACCACGCCACGCGCTACGTCGTCTCCGTCGGCCAGCGCGTCCGCCAGGGCCAGACCATCGGCTACGTCGGCTCGACCGGCTACTCCACCGGCTGCCACCTGCACCTGATGGTGTGGCAGAACGGCAAGCTTGTCAACCCGATGAGCAAGTGGTTCCGCTGACACCCAGCTGCCATACTTGAACGATGCCCAGGGAAGTCGGACGCAAGCTCGTCGCGCAGAACAAGAAGGCCCGGCACGATTACCAGATCGGTGACGTGTTCGAGGCCGGTCTTGTGCTGACCGGCACCGAGGTCAAGACCCTGCGGGCTGGGCGCGCCACGCTGACCGACGCCTACGCAACCGTCGACGACGGGGGAGAGGCCTGGCTGATCAACGCCAACATCCCCGAGTACGAGTTCGGCACCTGGCGCAACCACTCGGCCCGCCGCACCCGCAAACTGCTGCTGCACCGCGCGGAGATCAACAAGTTGGAGCGCGCGCTGGACAACTCCGGTCGCACCCTGATCCCGCTGTCGATCTACTTCAAGGACGGCTACGCCAAGGTCGAGATCGCCGTCGCGACGGGCAAGAAGGACTGGGACAAGCGCCGCGACCTCGCCGAGCGCGACGCCAAGCGCGAGGCCGAGCGGGCGCTCACCACCCGCAACAGGTACAACCGCCGCTGACGCAGACATCCGGGTTCAATCAGGGACATTCCCGTTGGGCGGGTGGCCGCGCTGCAGCACAATTGAACACATGAGTGTTCCCGGTCAGTCTCCCTTCAACGGCGTCAGCGACGAACTGCGCGACCGCGCCGTCGCGCACCTGAGTGCCATGTACGGCAACGGCACCATCAACGAGACGGAACTCGACCGACGCCTCGGCATCGCGCTCGGCGCGCGGGACCGGGTCGAACTGGGACGCTCGCTCGCGGGGCTTGCCCGGATGGCGCCCGCCGTCCTGACGCCGAAGACGCCCGGCGGTGCGACCCCCGTCGAGAACGTCGGCGCCGGCCTGGTCCAGCTCTCCGGCCTCGCGACGTCCTTCGTCGGTCCCGCGATCGTCAAGGCGGCCACCAAGCCGGGATCGCGCCTGTGGTGGGAGGCCGGCCGCGCCATGAGCCTGCAGTTGACGTTCCTGGCGATCGGCCTGGCGTTGACGGTGCTCGGCTTCGTGTTCCACCTCGACGCCCTGGTGTTCCTCGCCTGGGCCGCCTGGTGGGGTTCGACGATCTGGGCGTCGGTGCGCGCGTTCAACGGCAAGCGGTCGGCGGGCAACGTCGAGCCGTTCCTGCTTGCCCGACCCAAGCTGCCTGGTTCCCCGACTCCTGGGATCACGCGCTAGACTTGGTCGTGCGACAACTCAACAGGGGGTGACTGGTTTCGACTTGGGGCGGTAGTCCCAGGAGAAGCGGGCCGAGGATCCACGTTTATCTCGTAAACGCCGCGTGGAAACCAATAAGTGCCAACAACAACCGCACTAACTTCGCTCTCGCTGCCTGATCAGCGACCGAAGGGTCAGCTCAGGGACGCCTTCGCCTTGAGTCCTGGCCTCATTTAGAAGGCTTGCTGAACAGCCTGTGTATCAGGGGCTGCTCGGGACTTAACTGATACTGGGTCCGTTTGCGACATGCTGACGTGAGTGCAAGGACCGAGTAAAACGCCTAGTCAGCTGCGCCCGGAGAAGCCCTGGTTCATCTCTCAAGGACGCGGGTTCAATTCCCGCCACCTCCACCCCTGCGATACGTGCCCGCCCTTTGTGGCGGGCACTGTCATTTCCCGGGATCCCGCGGCGCGGCTTGTAGAGTGGTTGACGTGGATCACGCCGGAGCAGTCGCAGTGGGTCAGTTGCTCGTCGCCACCCAACCGGGCCGCGGCGGCTACTTCGACCGCACCGTCGTGCTGCTCATCGAGCACCAGAGCGAGGCGACCGTCGGGCTCTGCCTCAACGTGATGTCCGAGATCCCCGTCAGCAATGTGCTGTCCGACTTCACCGAACTGATGAGCCCTCCCGTCAGCGTCTTCGAGGGCGGACCCGTCAACCAGGACGTCGTCGTCGCGCTGGGGGAGCCCGCCTCTCCAGACTCACCGCCGCCCGGCTGGGAACGCATCTCGGGCGACATCGGCGTCGTCGACGTGAACTATCCCTCCGAGCTGCTGGCCACGTCATTCACCCAACTTCGGGTCTTCGTGGGCCTGTCAGCCTGGTCTCCCGGCCAACTCGAGAGCGAATTGATCCGAGGTTCCTGGTTCCGCACCCCGGTGCGTTCCGAGGACGTGTTCGGCGACCCGGATGGCCTCTGGCGACGGGTGTTGCGTCGAATGGGCGGTTCGACAGGCCGCTGGTCGACCTGGGTGGAGGAGCCTTCCCTCAACTGACAGGGCCCAATCGATGCGGAAAATGACCCATGCCTCTGAAAGACTTGCGCTCGGACGAGGGAGAATGACGTGCTGCACGACCCGGTTGAGGACGATGAGTTGCTGGCCCCGCAGGGCCTCGGCGGCGACGACGCCGACGACCTGGACGAGGACACCGACGACCTGACCGGAGACTGGCAGGCCGCCCACGGCTTCCCCGACACCCGCAGAGCGGTGCGCATCTGGGTCGACGAGGACACCAGGCACCTCACCAAGGTGCGGCTCTCCACCCGCTGGCGCGACCGTCTCGGCACCCACAAGCTTGAGGACGCGTTCGGCGAGGCCTTCTTCCTTGCCAACGCCCGCGTCGGCGACGTGCCGACCCTGACGCCGCCCACGATCGAGATCCCCGAGGGCGACCCCAACCTCACCTGGGCCGATCACCCCCGGATCAGCGAGCAGATCCAGACGCTGCTCGAGCGCGTCAACGAACTCAGCTCCCGGGCGCCGGACCAGGTCCGCTGGGCCGACTTCCAGGGCGAACAGGTCACCGCGACCAGTCCGCACGGCCACTGCACCGTGACGCTCTCCCTTGCCGGGCTGACCGACAGCATCCAGTTCGACAAGAAGTGGCTCAGGACGGCGCGCATGGGCGACGTGGCCGAGGCCGTCCTCAAGGCCCACGAGAAGGCCTACGCGGCGTACCAGCCGCCCGTGTTCATCCCTGGCGAGCACGAGGAACTCGCCGCCGAACTCGCCCAGGCTCAAGGGGCACTGCAATCCATCGTCTCGAAGGGAATCTGACGTGAACCGCGACGCCGAACCCAACCTGGGAGACTCCGAGGACGCGACCCTGCGCTATCGCAAGGTGCTGCCGGAGGAGAAGAAGGAACCGAAGTCCCTCGGAAGGCCGACGCTGGCCCCCGACCTGCCGGTGAGCGCCTCGCTCGGCGGCGCGGCCGTCGTGTTCGGACACGAGGAACTCGCGGCGGCCGAACCCACCTCCGATGACCCGTGGGGCACCGACGAGGCCGACGACTACGCCGTCCCCAGCGCCGTGACCCGCGCGGACGACGAGGCGGAGGAGCGCCGTCGACGTTCCAAGGTCGCGATGGCGCTGCGAGGCTCGGGCACCCGCGGCGGCGCTAAGGCCAAGGACCAGTCGGCCAGCATGCTGCCTCCCGCCGCCGCGCCCGGCGCGACGGTCGGTGGAGTCGGCGCACCCGTCGGCGCCGCCAACCCTGGCGCGCTGACCTCGATGCAGGCCAACGCGGCGCAGAACGCCGCCGTCGGGACGATGCCCGTCTCGCTGCTCCAGAACGCCCAGAACGTCGGCCGCGGCGGAACGGCCCCCGTCTTCGCGCCGCCCGGCGGCGGTGGCGGGCTGCAGGCCGCGAGCGCCGCGCCCGTCTACGACCCGGAGTTCGTCAAGGAGGCGCTGCAGGCCAACGGCTTCACCGACCCCGAGGCGGACCCGGCCTCGGGGGCCACGGGGGAGGCCGATAAGCCAGGCGGCTCGAAGGGCCAGCCCGGCGCGGGTGTGGCAGGCATGCCCCCCGTGCTGACCGGCGGACCTGCGATCGGCCCGGCACCCGTCGGGGTCGCTCCGCAGCCACCCGGCGGTGGCGGGGGAGGCGCGGGCGGCGGCACCGGTCCCGGCACCCCCTGGCTGCCCGGCCCTGTCCTCACCCCCCAGCCGCTTCCGGTTGGCACCACGCCGCTTCCGCCGTTCACCACGCAGCCGGCGCCCATCGTTCGTCAGCCCGGGCCCGAGATCGTCCTCTCGGGGCCGCGCCCCGCAGAGAGCGGCACCCCGCCGCGCACCGGAGAGCCGGGGAAGGACTTCTCCCAGGAGACGCCGACCTATCAGCCGCCCAGCGCCAACGCGGGAGACTACGCCGTCAGCACCGACGACCTGCGCCGCGACGCGAAGAAGTGGGCCGAGGTCGCCGACATGTCCGAGCCCATCGTCGACGCGATGATGAAGGCGCCGGCACCCTCGACCATGTTCGGCCACATGAAGGAACCGGTCGCGGCCTACCAGGACGCCGTCGACAGTTCCATCGGCTTTGTCGACGACGCGGGAGAGCGTCAGTTGTCGACCTCCGAACGGCTCGCGCTGTCGGCAAACAACTTCGACGAACAGGAAGTCTGGGCAACCTACGTCACGGGAAGGACCCTCCAGTGAGCGCACCGTTCCACATCACCCACGAGACGGTCAACGAGACCATCCAGAAGTCCTCGGACGGCCTCGTGCGCGCCCGGACCTACGACGCGGTCGAGGCGTTCCTCAGCTTCGGCCTGCCGACCTTCGCGCAACACCTTGCGCTGGCCCCCCTGCGGGCCATGGTCGCCGCCGACGCCGACGCGGCATGGGGCCGCGCCACCAACGCCTTGAACCGCGTCATCTTCTGCCACGCCTGGCTGGCGCAGTCGGCCGACTCGGTCGCCGCGCTCGGTCAGGGGCAGGAGGCATGGAAGGGCGCCCACCAGGCCACCGAGGAGGCCACCGTCGCGATGCGGCAGGTCATCGACACCTACACGCACTGGGACGGCGCGGGCGCCGCCGAGCAGTTGGCCAAGGCCAAGGGCCAGTTGACGGCCCAGCAGGAACTGCTCGAGGTGACCGAGAAACTGCAGCAGGGCTGCGCGAAGGCCGATTCGGTGATGCGGTGGGTGTTCCAGAAGGTCGCCACCGGGCTCGCGTCGCAGTTGATGATGGCCAACGGACTGGCTCAGCGCGCGCCGATGCCCACCACGAACCTGTTCGCGCTCAACTCCCGCGTCAAGATCTACGCCATCACGTTGGAGAGCGCCGCCCAGATGTACGAGGGGGTCAAGGCGGGCAACGGCTGGTCCGGCCCGTCCGCGACCCTCGCCGGAAGCTTCGCTGAGCACGGCGGTCGCATCGAGCGGGTCGCCGCGAACGCCAAGGCGGCGATGCCCGTCTGAGGCGACGCGGCGGCGTCGGTACCATGGAGGCCTCACAGCAAGGAGGCACCAGGTGAGCGAAGCCAAGGGCAAGGTCCGCATTCTCGTCGTCGACGATGATGCCGCACTCTCCGAGATGCTGCAGATCGTGCTGCGGCAGGAGGGATTCGAGACCGTCCGCTGCGCGACGGGCGACGCCGCGCTCGCGGAGTTCCGCCAGTCGCGACCCGACCTGGTGCTGCTCGACCTGAACCTGCCCGGCAGGGACGGGGTGCTCGTGTGCCGCGACATCCGCGCCGAGTCGGGGGTCCCGATCATCATGCTGACGGCCAAGAGCGACACCGCAGACGTCGTCTCCGGCCTCGAGGCTGGGGCCGACGACTACGTCGCCAAGCCGTTCAAGGCCAAGGAACTGCTCGCCAGGATCCGCACCAGGCTGCGCCGCGTCTCAAGCGACGCGGGCACCGACGTCCTCACCATCGGCGACCTGACCATCTCGGTCTCCTCGCACGTTGTGCGACGCGGCACGCAGCAGTTGCCGCTGACCCCGCTCGAGTTCGACCTGCTGCTGGCGCTCGCGAAGCGCCCGACGCACGTGTTCACCCGCGAGGCGCTCCTCGACGAGGTGTGGGGCTACCGCAACGCGGCAGACACCAGGCTCGTCAACGTCCACGTCCAGCGCCTCAGGGCGAAGGTTGAGAAGGATCCGGAGAAGCCGGAGATCGTCATCACCGTTCGGGGGATCGGATACCGCGCTGGTGAACGCTCCGCGTAACCGTCCGAAGGGGTGGGCGCAGCTGTGGTGGAGCTCGCTGCCCCTCCGGGTGCTGCTCAGCACCCTCACCCTGTCGATGCTGCTGCTCGTGCTGGCAGGCGTCCTCCTGATGAACCAGGCGACCGCAGGCGTCGTCGCGGCAAAGAAGGAGTCCTCGCTGAACGAGGCCGCGGGCGTCTACGCGTTCATGCAGGCCCAACTGCGCACCCCCGACTCCCGCGGCGTCGCGATCCACGAGACGCTCGGCCGGTTGGCCGACCTCGCCGACGCGCAGGCCGCGCAGTACCGCGTCCTGATCCAGGGCCCGACCTCCAGCTTCGGCTCCAGCGGCATCAAGAACGACTCCGTGCCCGAGGCGCTGCGCGAGAAGGTGGAGCAGAGCGACGGGATGTTCGTCACCGCCACCAACGTCGTCTACAGCCAGCCTGAGCAGCCAGCCGAGCCAGGCTGGGCCGTCGGCACCTCGCTGATCGGCTCGACGGGTGAGCGCTACCCCGTCTACTACATCTTCCCGATGACGGCCGAACTGCAGACGCTGCGGGCGCTGCAGGCCGCCGTGCTGGTGACAGGCAGCGTCCTGACCGCCGCGCTGTCCGCGGTCGCCTACCTCGTCACGGCACAGGTGGTGCGACCCGTGCGACGCGCCAGCCAGGCCGCCCTCCGGCTCGCCTCCGGCGAGCTCGACCTGCGGCTCAAGGTGCGCGGCACCGACGACCTCGCCTCGCTCGCCAAGTCCATGAACCGGATGGCCGCGCAGCTTCAGCAGCGCATCCGCGAACTCGAGATGCTCTCGACGCTGCAGCAGCGCTTCGTCAGCGACGTCAGCCACGAACTGCGCACCCCGATGACCACCATCAAGATGGCCGCGGACATGCTGCACGAGTCCCGCGACACGTTCGAACCCATGCAGCGCCGCTCCGCCGAGCTGATGAGCTCGGAGATCGACCGCTTCGACCTGATGCTCGCCGATCTCCTCGAGATCTCCCGCTTCGACGCCGGCGCAGCCGTCCTGTCGCTCGACGAGTCCGACGTCGCCGCGCTGGTGACCGCCGAGGTCGACGGTAACCGCGGCATCGCGGAGAGCCTCGGGGTCGAACTCAGCGTCGACGTGCGCACCACGGACAACACCGCGCTCGTCGACTCGCGGCGCATCCGGCGGGTGATCCGCAACCTCGTCACCAACGCCATGGAGCACGCCGAGGGCAAGCCCGTGAAGGTGACGGTCGCCTCCGACGACGTCGCCGTGGCCGTCACGGTGCGCGACTTCGGCGTCGGCTTCGAGGCGGAGGACGCGGCCCGCGTGTTCGACCGGTTCTGGCGGGCCGACCCCAGCCGCACCCGCGCCGTCGGCGGCTCCGGCCTCGGGCTGTCGATCTCCATGGAGGACGCCCGCCTGCACCACGGCTGGCTGACCGCATGGGGCAGGCCCGGGCGCGGCGCCCAGTTCCGGCTGACGCTGCCCAAGGAACCCGACCACGAACTGACCGGGTCGCCGCTCGCGGTGATCCCCGTCGACGATGCGGGAAGGAGCCGCCGATGAGACGCGCATGGCCCGCGCTGGTCGCCGTCCTGCTCGTGGCGCTGACCGGGTGCACCGGGATCGCCACCAGCGGCCCCATCGAGGAGGTGCCGATGTCGGCCCAGCCGCCCGGCATCGACGTCGCCCCCGAGCCGCCGCAGGCGGGCATCACCCCCAGCAGGCTCGTCGAGGGCTTCCTGCAGGCGATGGCCGACCCCGAGGGCGACTACGCCGTCGCACGGCAGTACCTCACCTCCCAGGCAAACGACGGCTGGCAGCCGATCGGCGCGGTCGTCTACGACGGCTCCGTCACCGGCGACGCCGACGAGGCCGCCATCGACGGCATGGCGATCGGCGAACTGGACGCGGCCGGGCACTACGCGGCGCAACTTCGCTCCTTCGAACACGACTTCGGCGTGGTGCGGCAGGACGACGAGTGGCGCATCGGCGTCCCGCCCGGCGGGCTGCTGCTGTCGCGCTACATCTTCGAGCGCTACTACTCCGAGGTCACCGTCTACTACATGTCCACCACGGGAACCCACGTGGTGCCCGACCCGATCCACCTGCCGGAGTCGAAGGTCTCGCCCACCAGCATCATCGACTCGCTCCTTGACGGCCCGTCCGACTCGATCGCGCGCGCCGTCAGCAACGCCGTGCCCGTCACCGTCAAGCTCGGCGACAACGAGGCGAGCATCGACCCGCAGGGCGTCGTCACGGTCGACCTCACCGGCCTCAGCTCCAGCCTCGGCGACGACGCGCGGCGCAGGATCGGCGCGCAGTTGCTGTGGTCGCTGACGTCGATCCCGCGTGTCACCGGTCTGGCCGTGACCCGCGACGGGCTGCCGTTCACGCTTCCCGACTCCAACGCGCAGGGCGTGCTGGAACTGGCCACCCAGCAGGGATACCAGGTGCTCTCGCGCGCCGTGCCGACCCCGGAACTGTTCGCGATCCGCGACGGCGTCCCAGGCAGGCTCAGCGAGACCTTCGAGGCGCTGATCCGGCAGGAGACCCGCTACTCGGAGTTGGCAGTCTCCCTCGACGGAGGCACCCTCGCCCTCATCGACGAGACCCGCACCGTCCTGTCGATGGGCCCGAGGGCAGGGCAGACCAGCCCCGTCACCACCGCCGGCCTCTCGAACCTGCGCCGCCCCCAGTTCGTGCTCGGGGCGCTGTGGCTGCTCGGCGACGAGACCGACGGCACCACCCGGCTGATCGTCGTGCAGCGCGGCCGCGACCCGGAGCGGGTGGCCTTCGACGAGGTGCCCGGCTCGCGGATCGAGGGCTTCGCCGTCTCCCCGACGGGCGCGAGGGCGGCCATCATCCTGTCGCACGGACAGGAACGCAGCCTCGGCCTTGGCACGGTCCTCAGCGCCTCGCCGGTGCGCGTGGTGGGCTGGCGCGAGTTGGAGCTGATCGGGGACCAGAACCAGCGGCTCAGCGACGTGCAGGCCGTCACCTGGTCCGACGAGACGCTGCTCGGGCTGATCGGCACCAAGGGGTCCCAGCCATCCGTGTTCACGGCGCACGTCGACGGGTCCCGGATCGAGGACCTCGGCCCGTCGGGCTCTCCCGTGGACATCACGGCGCTCGCGCGGCAGGGCGGAGGGCCCATCGCGATCCGCACCGACACCGGCTCGGCGTGGCGCTACGACGCGCGCACCCGCTGGCACCGGCTCGCCGAGAACATCAGTTCGGTCGCCTACGGCGGCTGAGCCTGGGGACAACGGCACGACACGCCTCCCGCCGCGTATCACGGTGCATGGCCTCTGTGACAAGACGCGATGTGATCGACGCGGCCGCCGACCTGCTGCTCGGCGCCACCTGCCCAGGGTGCGAAGCGCCCGGCTGGGGGATCTGCCGTGCCTGCCGTTGGCTGCTCGACGCTCCGCCCGTCCTGGTGCCAGGTCTGCGCGGGATGGAGGTGATCGCGGCGAACCCGTACCGGCCGGTGCTCGAGCACGTCGTGCCGCGCTACAAGGACGACGGCGCCCTGCACTTGGAGCGGGCACTCGCTCAGCGGCTGGCGGTGGCTGTCGAGGCGTGGCGGCCGCCGCCGGACACGCTGCTGGTTCCCGTCGCCTCGCTGCCCGCCAACATTCGGGCCCGCGGCTTCGACCACGGATGGCGGCTTGCGCGGCTCGCGGCACGCCGAACGGGCCTCGGAGCGGCCCGGCTGCTGCGCAGGCGCGGGGGAGGGGCCGACCAGGCAGGGCTCGGCCGCGGCGACCGGCAGCGCAACCTCGACCACGCCATGGTCGCCCGGCCGACACCGCGGCCGGTGCTGATCGTCGACGACATCGTCACGACCGGGGCGTCGCTACGGGAGGCACGCCGTGCCCTACAGCAGGTGGATGTGCTCATCGTGGGCATCGCGACAACGGCTTATGTGAGCGAATCGGGCGCCATGCCGGACAAAGGGCTGACAGCCAACTTGGGCTACCGGTAGCGTTGCTCTATGGAGGCGCCGCAGGAGAACCAGAGATGGAACATCCTGGGGCGCTTTTTCATCCGTGGGTGAGAGCACCTCACCAACGGCACAACGGGCCCCCAAGCCCCATGACAGACGGAGGAAGCATGGACATCGTCGTCACCGGTCGTCGGATCACGATCAGCCCCGAACTCAAGGAACTCGTCACCGAGCGGGTGACCAGCGTGGAGCGCCTTCGCGACCGCGTCATCCGCGTCGAGGTTGAGTTCAGCGCATCGGATACCACGAAGGACCCCGCAGACGCCATCACCGTGCAGTTGACGCTCCGCAGCCGCGGACCCGTCGTCCGAGCCGAGGCGAAGGCCAGCGACAAGATGGCCGCGTTCGAGCTCGCACTGGACCGATTGAAGGCCCAGCTCCGCAAGGCGGCCGATCGACGCAAGACCCACCGTGGGCTGCGTGCCGCGAGCATCAGCGAGGCCCTGCCCGCCGAGGAGACGCAGGCCGACGAGGACGAGGTCGAGTCGCGCACCGTCGCGGGCCTCGTGGTCACCGGTGACGGCCCGCTCGTCGTGCGCGAGAAGGAGTTCGAGGCGGAGCCGCTCACGCTGGCGCAGGCCCTCGACGAGATGGAACTGGTCGGGCACGACTTCTTCCTCTACCAGGACGCCGAGACCGGTCGGCCGTCGGTGGTCTACCGCCGCAAGGCCTACAACTACGGCGTGATCCACCTCAACGTCTCCTGACGACCGCCTCTATCAGCGACGCTCGCCCCGACCTCTGGACGGGGCGAGCGTCCCGCGTCTCGCGTGCCTTGGTGCCGCGCGTTAGGATGGCTGGCGGTATGCCGCCTCGTCCGCGGCGTGGGTAGAGATAAGGACAACCTCGTGGGATTCATGGATTTTCTGAGCGGCATCGGCTCGGGTGCGCAGCTCCGCAAGCTCCAGAAGGTGGCCGACCAGGTCAACTCCATCGAGGAGGAGTTCCAGGCGATGTCGGACGCGGAACTTCGCGCCGAGACCGACAACTTCCGCAAGCGCATCGAGGACGGCGAGAGCCTCGACCGGATCATGCCGGAGGCCTTCGCGACGGTGCGTGAGGCGTCGGTGCGGGTGCTCGGCAAGCGCCACTTCGACGTCCAGATGATGGGCGGCGCCGCCCTCCACTGGGGCAACATCGCCGAGATGAAGACCGGTGAGGGCAAGACGCTCGTCGGTACCCTTCCCGCCTACCTCAACGCGCTCTCCGGCCAGGGCGTACACGTGGTCACCACCAACGACTACCTCGCCAAGTACCAGTCCGAGCAGATGGGCCGCATCCACCACTTCCTCGGGCTGGAGGTCGGCGCGATCCTCGCCGAGATGACCCCCGAGCAGCGCCGCGTCGTTTACAACGCCGACATCATCTACGGCACCAACAACGAGTTCGGTTTCGACTACCTGCGCGACAACATGGCCCTCCGCAAGGAGGACATGGTCCAGCGCGGCCATCACTACGCCATCGTCGATGAGGTCGACTCGATCCTGGTGGACGAGGCCAGGACCCCGCTGATCATCTCCGGCCCCGCCGAGGACAACCACGAGTGGTACCCGGTCTTCGCGCGGCTCGCCCGCACCCTGACCCGCGACCGCGACTACGAGGTCGACGAGAAGAAGCGCACCATCTCCGTGCTCGCCCCCGGCATCGAGAAGGTCGAGGACCGTCTCGGCATCGAGAACCTGTACGAGTCGGCGAACACGCCGCTGATCTCCTACCTGAACAACTCCATCAAGGCGAAGGAACTGTTCAAGCGGGACAAGGACTACGTCATCGCGGGCGACGAGGTGCTGATCGTCGACGAGCACACCGGCCGCACCCTCGCGGGTCGCCGCTACAACGAGGGCCTGCACCAGGCTCTGGAGGCCAAGGAAGGCGTCCAGATCAAGGACGAGTACCAGACGCTCGCCACCATCACGCTGCAGAACTACTTCCGCATGTACGACAAGCTCGCGGGCATGACGGGCACGGCCAAGACCGAGGAGTCCGAGTTCCAGAAGATCTACGGCCTGGGCGTCATCCCGATCCCGACGAACCGGCCGATGATCCGCGCCGACCAGGCCGACCTGATCTACCGCACGCAGGAGGCCAAGTACGACGCGATCGTCGCCGACGTCGTCGAGAGGCACGCCAAGGGCCAGCCGATCCTGATCGGCACCGCCTCCGTCGCGAAGTCCGAACTGCTCTCCGGGATGCTCAAGAAGGCCAACGTGCCGCACCAGGTGCTCAACGCCAAGCACCACGCGTCTGAGGCCGCGATCGTCGCGGAGGCAGGCCGCAAGGGCGCCGTCACCGTTTCGACCAACATGGCAGGCCGAGGCACCGACATCATGCTCGGCGGCAACCCCGAGTTCCTCGCCGACCTGCAGCTTCGCAAGCAGGGCCTCGACCCTGCCGAGACTCCGGAGGAGTACGAGGCGGCCTGGGCCGAAACGCTCGAGGCCCTCGAGGAGCAGGTCAAGACCGAGCACGAAGAGGTCATCGAGGCCGGCGGCCTGTACGTGGTCGGCTCCGAGCGCCACGAATCGCGCCGCATCGACAACCAGCTCCGAGGCCGTTCCGGCCGTCAGGGCGACCCGGGCGAGTCCCGCTTCTACCTTTCTCTCAGTGACGACCTGATGCGCCTGTTCCGCCCGGAACTGCTGGAGCGTGCGCTGCTGATGATGAAGGTCCCCGACGATGTCCCCATCGACATGAAGTCGGTGTCGAAGTCCATCGAGAGCGCGCAGAAGCAGGTCGAGAGCCAGAACTTCGAGATGCGCAAGAACGTCCTGAAGTACGACGATGTGATGAACCGTCAGCGCCACACCATCTACGGCGACCGCCGCCAGGTGCTCGACGGCGCCGACGTGTCCGTGCAGCTTCGCGCCGCGACTCACCGGGTCGTCGGTGATGTGGTGCGCACCCACACCCAGGGCATCCCTGAGGACTGGGACCTCGAGACCATGTTCACCGAGCTGAAGACGCTCTACCCGATCAGCCTCAAGCTGGAGGACATCGAGGACGAGCTTCCGCAGCAGGAGGAACTCGTCGAGCTCGTCCAGGAGGACGCCGCCACCGCCTACGACTCCCGCGAGGAGGAGTTGGGCGCCGACACCATGCGCGAACTGGAGCGCCAGGTGCTGCTCACCGTTCTCGACCGCAAGTGGCGTGAGCACCTCTACGAGATGGACTACCTCCGCGAGGGCATCGGGCTGCGCGCCATGGCGCAGCGCGACCCGCTGGTCGAGTACCAGCGCGAGGGCGGCGACATGTTCAACGCCATGATGGACGCCTTCATGGAGGAGGTCATCGCCTTCCTGTTCAACCTCGAGGTCAAGCCCCGCCCGGCCGAGCCAGAGCTGAAGGTCGGCCTCGTCACCACCGAGACCGGGGACGCCGTCGACGTCGGCACGCTCACCGGCTCCGCGCAGCAGGCCGCGGAGGCGCCCGCCGACGAGGAGCCCGCCGAGGAGGAGGCCGCTGAGAAGGAGGCCGAGGCCCCCGCCAAGAAGGACGAGACGCCGGCCAAGACGACGAGCACCGCGCCGCTGGCGAAGGGCCTCGAGCGCAAGGCGGAGCAGCGGCTGAGCTACTCGGCCCCCGACGAGAGCGGCGAGGCCACCAAGACCGGCGGCCCCAGCGCGACCAAGACGGAGAAGGTCGGCAGGAACCAGCCGTGCCCCTGCGGCTCCGGCAAGAAGTACAAGATGTGCCACGGCCGCCCCGCGGGAGCCAACTGAGCCTCATGACGGCTGCAGCACCGTCAGGTCGGTGCAGCGCCACGCGCGCTGCCCGACATCGAGCCGGATCACGCAACTGATCCAGCGCGAGGCGCAGCGCAGCCGGACGCTCGCCTCGACCGCCCGACCCGTCGGCATCTGGGTGCGCACGCTACCCACCGTCATCCGCCGGAACGCGCCCTCGTCGACGTAGCAAACCAGGTGCCCGAAGGCCGCGAGATCCAGGTGCGGACGCAACTGGTGCAGCGGCCTCCTGCCCATCATCGCCTCAAGCAGCGCCGTGATCAGCGCCATCGCCTGCGGAGGCGCGGGCGGCTCCGGCGAAGGAGCCGGCTCGGGATGGACGACGGCCAGGGTCGCGGGCCGGGCGCTGATCACTGTCATGGGCTGACGCTAGGACCCGCCCAGCGGCCCAGGAACGGCCGCACCCGCCCACGACAACACGGCCATGGGCCGGACAACACCCCCTGGTTCGGCGACGCCCCAGCGGATCGCTGAGCAATCGACACCCCCTGCATCTAGGCTGGGGCACGTGAACCGCCAACTGGTCTTTGTCCCCGTCGCCCCGCACGAACTCGACGTGCTGGCGGGGGAGTCGCTTGGCCCCGACAGGGCGGCCTACACCGTCACCCCCGAACTGCTCGTCGAACTGGGCTACGCCCCCTCCGACTCGGAGGACGCCGAATACGCGGCGCTGGTGCTCGCCTCCGTCGCAGGGCTGGCCTCGCACGGCGTCCGGCTTGTCGTGGTCGCCGAGGTCGACCCGTCCCTTGTCGAGCCGGGGGAGGACCCAGGCAACGGTCAGGTCAGCCTTCGCGAGTTGCCCACCAAGGCCATCACGGCCTGGTTCGCCGACGAGCCCGGGACGGACGTGGCCGACGCCGCCGCGATCTCCAAGGGCATGACCATCGACCAGGTCTGGGAGTTGCCGCAGGTCCAGGACCTGCTCAACAACCACGACCTGCTCTGGAACGACGTCGTCGAATACCGACGGCTCAAGGAGGACTGAGATATGCCACGCTCCATCTGGAAGGGATCGATCTCGTTTGGTCTGGTCTCGATCCCCGTCAAGGTCTACGGCGCCAACGACGACAAGGACGTCAGCTTCCGCCAGGTGCACTCCACCGACGGCGGGCGGGTGCGCTACCAGCGCGTCTGCGAGAAGTGCGGCGAGGTCGTCCAGTTCGCCGACATCGCCAAGGGCTTCGAGGCCTCAGACGGGCGGATGGCGATCCTGACAGACGAGGACTTCGCCAACCTGCCGCTGTCGACGCTGAAGACGGTCGACGTGGTGCAGTTCGTCGACGAGGATGAGGTCGACCCGCGGTTCTTCCAGAAGACCTACTTCCTGGAGGCCGAGAACGCAGGCCAGAAGCCCTACGTGCTGCTGCGCGACGCGCTGACCCGCGAGAACAAGGTCGCCGTCGTCAAGGTGGCGCTGCGCAGCCGGGAGTCGCTCGCCCTGATCCGCGCCAAGGACGACCTGCTGCTGATGCACACCATGTACTGGCCCGACGAACTGCGCGACGGTTCGTTCGCGGCACCGCCCGCAGAGGTGACTGTCTCCGACGCCGAGATCGACATGGCCAAGATGCTGATCAGCCAACTCGAGGGCACCTTCGACCCGGAGGCCTACAGCGACTCCTACCGCGAGGCTCTCCTGGAGGTCGTCGAGGCAAAGCTGGCGGGCGCGAGCCTCCCCGAGGCAGCAGACACCTCGGCACCCGCTGGCGACGTCGTCGACCTGATGGCCGCACTGAAGGCGTCGGTCGAGGCGGCCAAGCAGCGGCGTGAGGAGGCCGCGGCCACCAAGGCCAGTTGATGCGCCCCACCACCATCTCCTTCGACGACCCGGAGGATGCGGAGGCGACCCGCGCCGCCCTTGAGGCGGCCGGGCACTACGTCGAGACGGGACGCGAACGGTTCCTGGGGGAGGACGACGACGAGGAGGTCGTGTTCCTCGTGCTCACCGACGCCGAACCGGACGTCGCCCGCGCGCTTGTCGAGGGCGACGGGTTCGTCGTCGGCTAGTTGCCGCGCGACAGCCAGTCGGCCGCGCGACGCTCAAGCCCGTCGAACGCGTCGGTGATGAACGGCTCGACCTGGGCCTCGACCTTCTTGCCCACCAGCGGGATCCTGACCCGCAGGTCGCCCGAGTAGATTCCGCGGGTGGTGTCACCCTCGGGGCGCAACTGCGCGGCGGCGCTCACCTCGACGGGCATGCCGGGCACGTCGACCTCGACGGTGCCGGGGACGGTTCCGTCGGCGCCTGCAGCCTGGAAGCGGAAGATCTGGTCGATCCGCATCGTCTGTCCCACGAACTTCGTGAGGCTCGAGGGCACCTTCAAAGTCATCCCGAGCCTGGTCGAGTCGTCGGAGACGTCGACGGTGTGGGCGACGGCGCCTGCATGATTGGCGACGTCGTCGAGGAACTCAGGGGTGCGCATCAGGGCGACGACCTGCTCCGGGGTAGCGGCGTAGGTGTGGACGTAATCGAGCTTCATGGGATCCAAGCGTAGTGGGGTGTCGGGGCCGCGGCCCTCGGCGCCAGTGCGCGGATCAGTCGCGCTGGTCCGCGCGGGCCTGCTCGGCGAGCACGTTGCGGTGCGTCTCGCGCTCACGCACCAGCCACTCCGGCGGGTCCGCGAGCAGCACGCCGATCTCGTCGGCCGTCAGGGCATCGGTGACGCCGGCGCGCGCCAGCCCGGAACGGGAGACGCCCAACTTCTGCGCGACGACGTCGCGGGGGAACGGGCCGTTGCGGCGCAGGTCGACCAGCCAGGCCGGCGGATCGGCCCGCAGATCGTCGATCTCCTCGCGGGTGTGCGAGGTCGCGCGGAACTCCTCCGGGGCTGCGGGCAGGTAGATGCCCAGCTTGGCTGCCGCGGTGATCGGCTTCAGCGTCTGGCTCATTCCACCGAGCTTACGGGTAGCCTGTTGCGGGTGACGAATTGCCTGCGCATCGGGAAGGTCCCCGGGGTGACGCTGACCAAGTGGGAGCGCATCTGGCGGGAGCGGTTCCCCGGCGTCGACCTCGCAGTCGAGGAGATCACCGTCGATCAGCAGCGCGGCCGTGTCGTCGACGGATCGCTCGACCTGTGCTTCGCCAGGCTTCCCATCGGACGCGACGGGCTGCACGCCATCCCGCTCTACGACGAGGTGCCGGTGGTGTGGATGTCGAAGGACCACGTGCTCGCCGAACTCGACGAGTTGAGCCTCGAAGACCTCGCAGACGAGAACGTCGTCGCGGATGCGGAGCCCGCGAGCATCGACCTTGCGACCTACTCGGCGGCGGTGTTGAGCGTGCCGATGTCGGTGGCCCGCAGCCTGTCGCGGCGCGACATGGTCTACCGCCCCATCACCGACGCGCCCCCCACCACGGTGGCGTTGGTGTGGCGCGTCGACGACGAGAACCCGCTGATCGACGAGTTCATCGGGGTCGTGCGGGGCCGCAGCGTCAACAGTTCCCGCAGCGAGGCGGAGCGTCGCACCAAGGAGGCGCCGGAGCCGCGCAGGCGCGCCGGCCAGCAGGGCCGCCCCGGCGCCCCGAGATCCGGTTCCAGGAACGGTGCCAAGAGACAGCGTCCCACTCGCCGCTGACCACGGCCTCCCGCCCTAGGATGGGGCGCATGAGGATCGACCTGCACACCCACTCGCGCGTCTCCGACGGCACGGACACGCCCACGAGCCTCGTCATGAAGGCCCATCAGGCGGGGCTGGACGTCATCGCGCTGACCGACCACGACTCCTTCGGCGGCATCACAGAGGCGCTCGAGGCGGGCAAGCGGATCGGCGTCAAGGTGCTGTGCGGCATCGAACTGTCCACCGAACACGACGGCCACTCCGTCCACCTGCTCGGCTACGGCTGCGACCCGTTCGACCGGGCGCTCAACGAGGAACTGGGCCGGATCCGGTTCGGCCGCACCGACCGGCTGCCCTCCATGGTGGAGCGGCTCACGGAGGCCGGTCTCCCCATCACGATGGACGACGTGATGGCGGCCGCGCACGGGGCGCCCGCCGTCGGCCGCCCGCACGTCGCGGACGCGCTGGTCGCCAAGGGCTACGTCGAGGACCGCGACGAGGCGTTCGCGAAGTGGCTCGGCGACGGCAAGCCGGGCTACGTGCACCGCTACGCCGTCCCGCTTGAGCGCGGCATCGACCTGGTGCACGCGGCAAAGGGCGTCGCCGTCATCGCGCACCCGTGGGGCCGCGGGAACCGCGAGGTGCTGCCTGCGCCCTACCTGGAGTCGCTTGTCAGGTCGCACGGGCTGGAGGGCATCGAGGTCGACCATCCCGACCACGACGAGGACACCCGCTCGCTGCTGTTCGAGATGGGCGCCCGCCTCGGCCTGGTGCGCACCGGCTCGAGCGACTACCACGGCACGGGCAAGAAGAACCATCCGCTTGGCGCCAACGTGACCCGCCCGTCGGCGTACCGCGATCTCATCGGACGGATCCGACGCCGAGGCGGAGTGGTGTAGCGGCGGGGGAGCGCTAGGCTTGGGGCCGCAGACAAACCCCCATCAGACAGGTAGTTACCGATGTCGCTCGACCCGGGCAGCAACGATCACGAGGCCTCGCTGGCCCGCTCCACGGAGCGCAGCCGCGAGATCGAGGCGGAGATCGCCAAGGACCCCTCCAAGTTCCGCATCCTGACGGGCGACCGGCCGACCGGTCACCTGCACATCGGGCACTACTTCGGGTCCCTCCAGAACCGCGTCCGGCTCGCGAACCTCGGGATCGACACGATGATCCTGATCGCCGACTACCAGGTCATCACCGACCGCGACGGCGTCGGACCCATCAAGGAGCGCGTCTACTCGCTGCTGACCGACTACCTGGCGGTCGGGCTCGACCCGGCGCAGGCCACGTTCTTCACGCACTCCTCGGTTCCCGCGCTGAACCAGTTGATGCTGCCGTTCCTTTCGCTCGTCACCGACGCCGAACTGCGCCGCAACCCCACCGTCAAGACGGAACTCGACGACACGGGCGGCCGCCCGATGTCCGGGCTGCTGCTCACCTACCCGGTGCACCAGGCCGCCGACATCCTCTTCTGCAAGGCGAACCTGGTGCCCGTCGGCAAGGACCAGTTGCCGCACCTGGAGCAGGCGCGCGTGATCGCCCGACGTTTCGACGAGCGCTACGGTCGCGCCGACGCCTCGCGTCCCGTCTTCCCGGAGCCCGACGCGCTGCTGAGCGCCTCCGGCACCGTGCTCGGCCTCGACGGCCAGAAGATGAGCAAGTCGAAGGGCAACACCATCGAACTGCGGATGACCGCCGACGAGACCGCGAAGCTGATCAAGCGGGCCGTGACCGATTCGGACCGTCACATCAGCTACGACCCCGCCAACCGTCCCGAGGTCTCCAACCTCGTCAACGTGGCGGCGCTCTCACTGGGTCGCACCCCTGAGGACGTCGCAGAGGAACTGGGCGACGCCGGCGGCGGCGGCCTGAAGAAGCTTGTGACGGAGTCGCTCAACGAGTACTTCGCGCCGATCCGCGCCCGCCGCGCCGAGTTGGAGGCCGACCCCGGCTACCTGCGCCAGGTGCTCGCCGACGGCAACGCCCGCGCCAACGCGATCGCCGATCAGACGCTCGCCGAGGTCCGCGCCGCGATGCAGATGGACTACTGAGCCCGGAAGCCGCCTTTCAGCCAACGCAAGACGGCCGCGCCCCTCAGGGACGCGGCCGTCCTTCAGACGTTGGGGAGGCCTACTTGGCCTCCTCGCGGTTCACCTCGACGCCGTTGACCGTGCGACGACGGCGACGACGCGGCTTCGACGGCTGATCGCCCGACTTCTTCTCGGCGGCGCGGTCGCCCGCGGCCTCCGTCGAGCGATGGGTGCGACGACGACGGCCGCCGCCCTCACCGGAGGTCTGCCGCGAGCCACGCTCGCGATCGGAGGGGCGCTCCTTCGCGACGGCGCCGGGCAGCCTGCCCTTGGTGCCCTCGGGGATGCTCAGGTCCGTGAACAGGTGAGGCGACGTCGAGTAGGTCTCCTCGGGCGTGCCCTTGCCCAGTTCGAGCGCATGGTCGATCATCTTCCAGCGCTGCAGATCCGACCAGTCCACCAGCGTCACCGCGACGCCCGTGTTGCCGGCGCGACCGGTGCGGCCGATGCGGTGCACGTAGGTGGCGTCGGTGTCGGGGCACTCGTAGTTGACGACGTGGCTCACGCCGCTGATGTCGATGCCGCGGGCGGCGACGTCGGTGGCGACGAGCACGCTGATGGTGCCTGCGCGGAACTTCTTCAGCGCGCGCTCACGGGCCTGCTGGTTCAGGTCGCCGTGGATCGCCGCGGCCGCGAAGCCCCGGTCGACCAGGTCGTCCATCAGGCGCTGCGCGGCGCGCTTGGTGCGGGTGAAGACCATCACCTTGGTGGTCTTCTCGCCCTGCAGGATCCGCGCGATGATCTCCGGCTTGTCGAGGTCGTGCGCCTGGTAGACGAACTGCTCGATGTCGGGGACCGTCATCTGCGCGTTGGCGCCCTCGGCGCGGATGTTGATGGGCTTGTTCAGGGTGGCGCGCGCAAGCGTCAGGATCGGCGCGGGCATCGTCGCCGAGAACAGCATCGTCTGACGATCCGACGGCGTCTTGCGCAGGATCCGCTCGATGTCGGGCAGGAAGCCCAGGTCGAGCATCTCGTCGGCCTCGTCGAGGACCAGCACCTGGACGCGGCTCAGGTCGAGCGCGCCGCGGTCGGCGAGGTCGAGGAGCCGGCCGGGAGTGCCGACGGCGATGTCGATGCCCTTCTCAAGGGTGTCGAGCTGCTCGTCGTAGCCGGTGCCGCCGTAGATGGTCAGGACGCGCATCTGCAGGTGCTTGCCCGCCACGTCCATGTCGCGGCCGACCTGCAGGGCCAGCTCGCGGGTCGGGCACACCACGAGGGCGCGCGGCTTACCGTGGGTCGGCTTCACGCCGTCGGAGATGGTCACCATGCGGTGCAGCAGGCTGACGCCGAACGCAAGGGTCTTACCGGTGCCCGTGCGGGCCTGTCCGATCAGGTCGCTTCCGCCCAGGGCCAGCGGGATCGCCAGCGCCTGGATCGGGAAGGGATGGACGATGCCGGCCTCGGCCAGCGCGGAGGTGATGGATTCGTGGACACCAAGGTCGGCGAAAGTCTCGTCGGCCACATTCTCGTTGTCGCTCAGGGCTCAAACCTTCAGTCAAAAATGAACTCACGGCGCGCAGCGGCGCAGCCGGAGGCGGACGGTTTGCGTCCGCATGGAGCCAAGTCTAACGCAGGCGACCCGAAAGCAACTCAGACGGTGCCGAAGCCGACCGCCCTTGCCGCGGGTGCGCCGAGGTCGACGTAACCGATCTTGGAGCCGGGAATCAGGATGCGGCGGCCCTTATCGTCCGTCAGATCCACCAGCGAGGAGTTCTCGACGGCGGTGCGGATCTGGTCCGCGATCTCGTCAGGGGTGGCGGGGGTTTCGATGGTGACCTCGCGAGCGATGTCTGTGATGCCGAACTTGACTTCCATGCCTCCCACTCTAGTGGTCAGTCCCAAGCCGTCGACGCCTCGACCTGCCGCGGTGGGCATCCCCGGGGCCATCCGGTCATGGGGTGGGATCGTCGCCTCGGCGCAGGATGACGCCGCGGAACAGGGAGGCCGCCCAGACGGTGGCGCCCGCGCCGAGCAGCGCCGCGAACAGGCCGACCACGTGCAGCGCGAGCGAGCCGGGGCCGCGTTCGGGGAGCAGGAAGCCGTAGGGCACCCAGCCGTCGGTCCTGCCGCGGATCAGCGTGACGACCAGCCACGCCACCGGGTACGGCAGCACGACCCAGAGCCTGCGCCACGCCAGCGCGGGACGGTCGCCCACCAGCGTCCAGTCGAGCAGCACGAGCAGCGGGAAGACGACGTGCAGGACAAGGCTCACCCACGGCGGCGCCGACCCGGTGCCTGGCACCAGGGTGTTGTAGACGACGGCGACCACGATGAGGCAGGCGGCGGCAACGCCCCGGGTCACCGTCAGCCATCGTGGGACGGCGCGGCGGAAGAGGGCGAGCGTCCCCACCGCGATCAGCACGATCGACGTGAGCAGGCTCGTCTGGTTCGTGAAGTAGCCGAAGAAGTTGAACGGGTTCGCGTCGCGCGCTGCGACCCGTCCGGCGTAGGTCAGGAGCAGCACCGCGATCACGGCGAGACCCGCCGCGATGCGGGTCCCTGCCACCGCGAGGGTCGTCGGGGTGCGGGGCGGTGTCATGGCCGCGGCCTTCATGGCGTCGGCGTCGGCGTCGCGTCGTTGACGGGGACGCGACGCCGGATGGGCGGTGTCCGTGGGCCGACGACGGCGTGATCACCGGCCGCACACGGGCGCGGGATGCTGCTCATCGCCGGATCCGGCTCAGCGCTCGATGCGGGCGACCACGGCGGTGATGTTGTCGCGGCCGCCGCGCGCGTTGGCCCAGGAGACCAGGTTCTCGGCGACCTGGCCGGGGTTCGACGAGCGGGAGAGGACTTCCTGGAACGTGTCGGACATCGCCTCAGGGGAACTCGAGTAGTTCCACAACCCGTCGGAGCACAGCAGCAGCCACCCGTTGGTCCGGGGCAGCAGCGTGATCACCGACGGCGTGACGTTGGTCGAACTGCGGCCGAGCCACTTGGTGATGGCGTGGGCCTGGTTGGACTGTTCCGCGTCGTCGCGCGACATGCCGAGCATGATGCGCGCCTGCGCCATCGAGTCGTCTGTGGAGAGCAACTGGCACGAGCCGTCGTCGCCAAGCCAGTAGGCGCGCGAGTCGCCCACGTTGCCGACGGCGATGGCGCCGTCGTCGATGCTCGCGGCGATCAGGGTGCAGGCCGACGGCTCGTCGCGGGCGTCGAGCACGGCCTGGTGCGCCCCCTCGAAGGCGTGCACGAAGGCGAGGTTGGTGGCCTGCCCGGCCTGCGTCGCCTCGATCAGTTGCTCGACGACCGTCTCGGCGGCCACCAGCGACGCGACCTCAGAGCCCTCGGCCGTGGTGACCCCGTCCGCGACGGCAAGCATCGCCGTGTGGCGGGTCTCGTCACGCACCGCGAGGCACATCGCGTCCTGGTTGGTCTTGTGGCGCTGCCCGGTGTCGCTGCAGCCTGCGACCCAGGCGGCGGGGACGCGCACGTAGTGAGAGCGCTCTGAGCGGTCGGTCTGCATCGAGTCGGTCACTCCCATCGGGCGGTTCGCGCCCCATCTTGTCAGGTCAGCGGGTCGGGCAACGCCGGGCTGTCCGGGGTCGGCATCTGAGCCGCCCACAGATCACCGTAGCGCCCCAGCCGATCCAGCAGTTCGGCGGGGGAGGTTCGCAGCCGCGTCTGCGCAGTGAGCGCCCCGACCTCGTCCCAGGTCAGCGGGGTGGCCACCGACGGCTCGTCCAGGCCCCGCACCGAGTACGCGGTCACCGTGTTGCGGGCCGCCAGGTTCTGGGCGTAGTCGACGAAGATCAGCCCCGAGCGGGCGTCCTTGCTCATCGTGGCGATGAACAGCTTCGGGTGCGCCGCGGCGAGGGCCTTCGCGAGCGACCCGGCGAACGCGAACACCTCTGAGGCCGGCGTCGGGGCGATCGGGACGCTCAACTGGAGCCCCTTGTTGCCGGACGTCTTCGGGAACGCCTCCAGGCCGACCTGGGCAAGCGCCGTCGCCGCCAGGATCGCACCCTTCGCGGAGTCCGCGGGCGTGATGCCGGGGCCGGGGTCGAGGTCGACGATCAGCGTCGTGGAACGCGGCTCGTCCTCGCCGTCGAGGATCACGCCGTCTGGCCCCGTCGTGGCGTTCTCGGCGCGCCACTGCGGCGTGTGCAGTTCGACGGCGGCCAGGTTCGCCAGCCACGCGAGGGTCGCCCTGTCGTCGGCGAGCACGTAGTTGACGCTGCCCGCGGATGTCGCCACGTCCAGCGTGCGGACCCATTCGGGCGCCCCGGCCGGGGCGTTCTTCTCGAAGAACGACTGCGCTGCCGTCCCGTTGGGGAACCGGACCCGCGTGATCGCGCGGCCCCGCAGGTGCGGCAGCATCGCGTCGGCGACCTCGACGTAGTAGGAGATCAGCTCGCCCTTGGTGAAGCCGCTGGGAAACAGCGGCTTGTCGAGGTTGCTCAGGCTCAGCGAGACGCCGTCGACCTCTGTGGTGATCCTGTCGTTCATGTCCGCCTCCCTGCTTCGTCGCTAGCTTGCCACCCTCGGGCGTGAAAATGTCGGCGGTTGGTGGTTGCATGGTCGCCATGAGTTACCGGATCGCGCCCCGTGCCTGGACGCAGCTTCCCGAACTCACCCCACAACAGGAGGCGGCCGCGCGGCCGGCGCCCGGCATGACGGTGGTCGCGGCGGGCCCCGGAACGGGCAAGACCCTCGTGGTCGCCGAGGCCGCAAGTCGGCACGTGCTCGCGGGCGGCTCGCTGGAACGGATCGTGGTGCTCGCGCACTCCCGCACCGCAGCCCAGGCGCTGCGCCGCGACATCACCAGGCGGCTGCCCCGCGCCCAGACCGACGCCCAGGTCACCACTATCCACGGGTTGTCGCTCGGGCTGCTCGGCCGCTACTGGCCGCACGAGGACAGCCCGTGGCGGCTGCTGCGCGCCCCGGAGCAGGAGTCCCGGATCCGGGAACTGCTCGACTGCGTCCCCGCCGACGCGTGGCCCGAGGACGTCCGGCCCGCGCTCGGCACCCGCGCCTTCGCCCGGCAGTTGCGCGAGGTGCTGGCCCGGGCCCGCCAGTTCTCGCTCGACTCCGAGGGCGTGGCGGCGCTGGCCCGCGAGGCCGGGGATGACCTGTTCGGCGCGGTCGCGCGGTTCATGGAGGACTACCTCACCGTCGGCGACTTCTCCGGCACCCTCGACTACGCCGAACTGGTCTACCGCACCCGGCTGCTGCTCACCGAGGCGCCCGTCGCCGAGTCGGTCCGGGGAGCCTTCGACGCGGTGATCGTCGACGACGCCCACGAACTCGACTCGGCGCAGGTGGCGCTGGTCACGGACCTGGCCCGCGTCGGGCTGCCCGTCCTCGCGCTCGGCGATCCGCATCAGCGCATCGGCGGCTACCGCGGCGCCAGCCCCAGCGCGCTCGCCGACCTTGCGGGCGTGCGTGGGTCCCGCAGCCTCACCCTGACGCAGGGCTTCCGCAACGCGGAGGAGGTCGGGCGGGCGCTCGCCGCGCTCGACTCGCGGCTCGACCAGCACCACGCCGCGACGACCCCTGTCGCCGTGCAGCCCAACGGCGACGTCGTATCCAGGGTCTTCGACGACGAGTCGGCCGAACTGGCGCACGTGGCCGCGGAACTGCGCCACGCCGTCACCTACCAGGGCTGCTCGTGGCATGACCTGGTGGTCGTGACGCGCGCCGGTCGCACCCAACTGAGCGCCGTCGCCAAGGAACTGATCCGGCTCGGGGTGCCCGTCGAGGTCTCCGGCGACGAGATCGCGCTCGCCGAGCAGCCTGCCGTCGGGACGGTGCTTCTCGCGCTCGGCGTCGCGGCCCGCGGCGGCGCACCCGAGGCCGACGAGGCCAGGCTGCTGCTGTCCTCCCCGCTGTGCGGGCTCGACGGCGTCGCTCAGCGCAGGCTCGCCAGGAGCCTGCTTGCCAGGCACCGCGAACTCGGCACCTCCTCGGCGCTACTGGGCCGCTGCCTGGGGGAGCCCCACCTGCTCGACGGCATAGACACCGAGGACGCCGCGGCGGCGCTCGAACTGTCCAGGCTGCTGCGCCACACCGCCGGCCTGCTCGCCGCCGAGGCGGAGGTCCAGGTGGCGCTCTGGAGCCTCTGGGACGCCACCGACTGGCCCTCGCGGCTGCGCGACCAGGCGTTGCACGGCTCCCGTCGCGCCAACGCCGACCTCGACGCGATGGTCGAACTGTTCGACCTCGCGGAACGGATGGACGACCTGCTCGGGGTCGCGGGGGCGACGACCTTCATCACGGAGGTCGCGGGCCAGGAGATCCCGGCGGACACCGGCCGAGAACTCGCCGCAGAGGGGCGCGGCGTCCAGGTGATGACGGCGCACCGCACCAGGGGCCTGGAATGGGACCGGGTCTGGGTGATCGGCGTCCAGGAGGGCCTGTGGCCGCGCCTTTCGCGGCCCGGGCTGCTGCTCGACGCGGAGCGGCTCAGCGCCGACCACCTGGCACCGGCCGGGGTCGGCTCGCAACTGCTGACCGAGCGCCAACTCTTCTACGTCGCCTGCTCCCGCGCCCGCACCATGCTGTCGGTCAGCGCCGTGCAGGGCGTCGACGGCGAGGGCGGCCGCGCGTCCCGGTTCCTCGGCGAACTGGGCGTCCCCGTCGATCGGGTGCACGGCCGCCCGGACAAGCTGCTCTCCGCGGCCTCGCTCGTCGGGCAGTTGCGCCGCACCATCGAGGACGAGTCCGCTTCGCCGGGCCTGCGGCGCGCCGCCGCCGTCCGGTTGGCGAGGCTTGCCCAGATCACCGCCCCCGACGGCAGCCCCGGCTTTCCCGGCGCCGATCCCGGCGCCTGGTGGGGCGTCGAGCGGCCCTCGTCCGGCAGCGCCCCCGCGCCTGGGCAGATCACCATCACCGGCAGTTCGCTCGAGGCCCTGCTCGAATGCCCGCGGCGCTGGTTCCTGTCTCGCCGCGCGAAGGCGGAGGGCGGTCGGCAGTCGCGGGCCTCGATCGGCGACATCGTCCACCTGATCGCCAGGCAGGCCGCGGAGGACGGGCTGACGGTCGATGAGATGCGCGCCCAACTGGACCGGGTCTGGGAGCAGATCCCGTTCGAGGCCGAGTGGCTCTCGGCGACCGAGCGCTCCGAGATCGACGAGGCGCTCGACCGGTTCGCCCGCTACCAGGCCTCCGAGGGCCGCGACGTCGTCGCCGTCGAGCGCGGGTTCAGGGTGCCGCTCAGCATCGAGGACCGCGAGGTGGTGCTCGTCGGCACCGTCGACCGCCTCGAGCGCGACGCAGACGGCAGGCTGCGCGTCGTCGACCTCAAGACAGGGCGACGGATCCTGCGGGAGGCCGACGTCGCCGACCACGCCCAGTTGGGCGTCTACCAACTCGCCGCCAGCCTCGGCGCCTTCGACGACGTCGCGGACGGCGAACGCCGGGTCGCGCCGCCCGCGCTGGCGTTCGTGCGGTCGGGGGAGAGCCTGCCCGCCCTTGTCGCACAGCCCTCGATCGACGACGCGCCCACGCTTGCCGACGAGGACCTTGTCGTCGGGCCGACCTGGGTGCACGACCGGATCGCCCGGGCCGTCGACGTGATCCGGGCGGGCACCTTCGACGCCGTCGAGTGCGGCGCCTGCCGCTACTGCCAGTTCGCTTCCTCGTGCCCGGTGCAGAACCAGGCCGGACGGAGGTCCGCCCCGTGACGATCCACCCCATCCGCAGGGCGATGCTCAGCACCCCGCAGCAACTGGTCGACGCGCTCCAGATCCCCTTCTCCGACGAGCAACTCGCCGCCATCACCGCGCCGCTGGAGCCCGCCGTCATCATCGCCGGGGCGGGCAGCGGCAAAACCACCGTGATGGCCGCCCGCGTGGTGTGGCTGGTCGGCACCGGCCAGGTCCGCCCCGAGGAGGTGCTTGGCCTCACCTTCACCCGCAAGGCCGCGGCGGAACTCGCCGAACGGATCGGCGGGGCGCTCGACAGGGCAGGCGTGCTCGCGGGCGACCAGGGTGAGGGCGCCGAGTTGGTGATGACCTACGACTCGTTCGCGGCCCGCCTCGTCAGCGAGTTCGGGCTGCGGATCGGCATCGAGCGCGACCCCGTCATGGTCACCGGCGCCAGCAGGTTCCGGCTCGCGACCCGCGTCGTCGCAGACGCGCCCGGCCCGTTCCGCAGCATCAGCAGGCTCAGCCACCACTCCATCCCGGAGCGGATCCTCGCGCTCGACGCCGAGATGCAGTCCCACCTGGTCGACGCCGACGAGGTCGCCGAGGCCACCCGTCGGGCCGCCGCCCGCTTCGAGCAGGCACCGCTGTACCGCGGCAACGTGATGCGCGACGTGCGCGCCGCCCTCGACGCAGGCGCGGAACGGCTCGAACTGCTCGACCTGGTCCGCTCCTACCAGGACCTGAAGAGGCGCCTGGGCGTCGTCGAGTTCGCCGACCAACTGCGCGAGTCGGTGCGCCTCGTCACGCAGGTGCCTGGCGTCGGCCGCGAACTGCGCGACCGCTTCAAGGTGGTGCTGCTCGACGAGTACCAGGACACCTCAGCCGCGCAGGCCAGGCTGCTGCGCGAACTGTTCACCGGCCCGCCCGACGGCGACGCGATGGGCTTCCCCGTCACGGCCGTCGGCGACCCCTACCAGGCGATCTATGGATGGCGCGGCGCAGCGGCCGCCAACATCCTCGAGTTCCCGTACCACTTCCGGCGCTCCGACGGCTCGCCCGCCGTCCGGCAGAGCCTCAGCATCAACCGCCGCAGCGGGCAGCGGATCCTCGACGTCGGCAACGCGCTCGCCGCAGGCCTGCGCGCGGCACCGGGGGAGGACGGCGTCGCGCTGGTCGCCCCGCCGGAGGCGCCCCCCGGCGCGATCGCGGCCGCCACCTTCGACACCTTCCGCGACGAGACCGACTGGCTCGTCGAGACCATCATCGGCCGCCACGCCTCGGGCGTCACCTGGGCCGACCAGGCGGTGCTGGTGCGCCGCAACGCGCTGCTCGCCCCGATCTTCGAGGCGCTGCGCGAGCGCGACGTGCCCGTCGAGATCGTCGGCCTCGGCGGGCTGCTCGGCCTCCCCGAGATCGGCCCGATCGTGTCGACGCTGCGGGTGCTGGACGACGTGACCGCCAACCCCGACGTCGCGGCCCTGCTGACCGGCCCCCGCTGGGCGATCGGCCTGGCCGATATGGAGGCCCTCGGGAACCGGGCGCGGGAGTTGGCCGGCGCCTCGGCGGCCGACGACGGCGGCGACGAACTGATCCGGGCCGTCACTCAGGCCGACCCCGGGGAGGTGCTGTGCCTGCTCGACGCCGTCGCCGCCCCTGGAGAGGCGCCCCTCACGAAGGAGGCGCGGCGCAGGCTCGCGCGGTTCCACGCCGAGATCACCTCGCTGCGGCGCCACGCCGCCGACCCGGTGGCCGACCTCGTCACCCGCGTGATCGGCGTGCTCGGCCTCGAGCCCGAACTGATCGCCTCCGGCGGCGAGACGAGCCAGGTCGCCCGGTTCCTCGCGGAGGTCGCCAGTTACACCGACGTCGACGGCGACGGGACGCTGACGGGCCTGCTCGCCTACCTGGACGCGGAGGAGGACTTCGGCGAGGGCCTGATGCAGGCCGTCCCCAGCGAGGACGACTCCGTCAAGCTCCTGACGGTTCACCGCGCCAAGGGCCTCGAATGGGACACCGTCTACCTGCCGAGCCTCGTCGACAAGGTCTTCCCCTCCGAGTCCCGCAGCGGCACCTGGCCGAGCCGCGCCCAGACGATGCCCGCGATGCTGCGCGGCGACGCATCCGCGGTGCCGCAGTTGGGTGAGTTCACCAAGGAGGGGCTTGGCGGCTACCGCGACGCGCTCAAGGTCGACCACCGCCTCTCCGAGGACCGGCTGGCCTACGTCGCGGCCACCCGCGCCAAGCAACTGCTCGTCGCCTCGTCGCACGTCTGGACCCCAGGCAACGTGCGCCCGCGCACCGAGTCGCCCTACTTCCGCGTGATCCGCGAGGCCGCTGCCGGCATCGGCACCTACCTCGACGAGGCGGCCCGCGGCCTCGACTCGAACCCGGAACCCGCCGAGCCGATCCGCGCCGCATGGCCCGAGCGGCTGGCCGCCGAGCCGCTCGGCAGGCGCGCCGAGGCCGCCTCGCTGGTCGACTGGGCGCGCGTCGCGCTCGCCTCACCCGAGGCCCTCGACGGTTGGGTGTGGGAATCGGGAACCGTCACCGAGGCCGAGCAGGCCCAGGTCGACGCCTGGGACGACAGCGCCCGGCACCTGACCGAACTGCTGGCCAGGCGCCGCGACCGGGAGGTGGCGCTGCCGGACGGCCTGTCCGCCACGGCACTGATGGCGCTGCGGGCAGACCCCGAACAGTTCGCCACCACCCTCCTGCGCCGGATGCCGCGGCAGCCCTCCACCGAGGCGCGCGTCGGGTCCCGGTTCCACGCCTGGCTGCAGGAGCGCTTCGAACTGCCCGCGGGCCTCGACGAACTGGTCCCCGAGGGGGCCGCGCCGTCGGAGGAGTTGCGGTCCCTGATCGAGGCCTTCGAGGCGGGCCAGTTCGCGCACCGCGCCCCCATCGGCGTCGAGGTGCCGTTCCTGATGCGCCGCGGGCAGCACGTCCTGCGCGGCCGGATCGACGCCGTCTACGCCTGGCAGGGCGAGTTCGACTACCTTGTCATCGACTGGAAGACCTCCACGAGACGCGCCGATCCGCTCCAACTCGCCGTGTACCGTCAAGCCTGGGCCGAGGCCCGCGGGGTCGACCCGAGCCGGGTCGGGGCCGCGTTCTACCACGTCCTTGCCGATCAGTTGCGGATGGTCAACGCCCCCGCAGGCCTGATCGACTCGGCCCTGCGAGCGGGAGGAGCGAAGTGAGCAGATGGAGCCAGCCGTCGTCGCTCGACCGCGCCGTCGACCGCCGCACCGAGGCCGGCCTCGACGAGGCGTGGGGCGACGGCGTGGTGATCTCGATCGACGGCGAGGGCCGGATCGCGGCCGCCGACGGCCGGGCGGTCGTCGCACCGACCACGGGTCGGCGCGGCGCCAACGACATCTACCTCGGCGTCTTCGACGGGCGTGACTGGTTCGCCCACCCGGTGGGAAGCCTCGACGGTGAGACCATCGGATGGCGCGACGCGCCGGCCGACGAGTACGACCCGCTCGCGGCCGCCGTGTTCCTGGCGCGCTGGAACCACCAGAACCCTGCATGCGAGCGCTGCGGCGGGCCGACCGCGCCCGACGAGGGCGGCATCCGACGCGTCTGCGGTTCGTGCGGCGCGCTCGCCTTCGCGCGGATGGACCCCTGCGTCATCGTGGCGATCACCGACCCCGACGACCGCCTGCTGCTGGCCCGCAACTTCCAGTGGGCGAAGAACCGCGTCTCCATCATCGCCGGGTTCATCGAGGCGGGCGAGTCGGTGGAGCAGGCCTGCCACCGCGAGGCGGCCGAGGAGGTCGGCGTCGAGTTGGCGGAACTGCGCTACGTCAGCAGCCAGCCGTGGCCGATGCCACGGTCCCTGATGCTCGGCTTCGAGGCGCGGGCCGTCGACTCCCGGATACGCGTCGACGGCGACGAGATCCTTGAGGGTGCCTTCTACACCCGCGCGGATCTCGCCGCCGCCGTATCGTCTGGTGAAATTGTTCTACCTGGTGGGGCGTCGATCGCCCGAGATCTGATCGACCGCTGGCTCAACGCTGGTTGAGCTTGTTCGTCTCGTCCTGGATGCGGCTCGCGACCTCGTTCAGCTTCTCGCGGTGGGCCGCGGCGTGGTGCGCGCAGAACAGGAGTTCGCCGCCGGAACGAAGGAAGACGCGGAGGTAGGCCTGCGCCCCGCAACGGTCGCAGCGGTCGAGTGCGGTCAGGGTCGGGTCGGTAACGAGTTCGGTCATGGTGGCCTCCCGTGCTTGTTCTCTCGTCTCTACAGTGTCCAACGTACCTGGGTCGTTCAATGTTCCCGTCCATTGCTCGTAAGCGTTTCGCTGGCGGAGGACGTCGGCGGGGCCGGGTAGCCTGGGCCGGTGCAGTCCCCAACCAGCAAGCAGCAGCATTCGCGCGACTATGAGGCGAAGAACCTCCTGGTCCTCGAAGGCCTCGAGGCGGTGCGTAAGCGCCCCGCCATGTACATCGGCTCCACCGACACCCGCGGGCTGATGCACTGCCTCTGGGAGATCATCGACAACGCCGTCGACGAGGCGCTGTCCGGGTACGGCGACGAGATCGAGGTGATCCTCGGCGAGGACGGCTCCGTGACGGTGCACGACCACGCCCGCGGCATCCCCGTCGACACCGAGCCCCGCACCGGGCTCTCCGGCGTCGAGGTCGTCTTCACGAAACTGCACGCCGGAGGCAAGTTCGGCAACTCCTCCTACAACGCCACCGGCGGCCTGCACGGCGTCGGCGCCTCGGTCGTCAACGCGCTGAGTTCGCGCCTCGACGTCCAGGTCGACCGGAACTCGGCCACCTGGGAGATGAGCTTCAGGCGCGGCGTGCCCGGCGTCTTCGACGGCGACGGTCCCGATGCGCCGTTCACGCCGCAGAGCGGGCTGCGCAAGGTCGGCCGGGTCGCAAAGGCCAAGACCGGCACCCGGGTGCGCTACTGGCCCGACCGTCAGATCTTCCTCGCCGACGCGGGGCTGTCGGTCACGCAACTGCACGACCGGGCGCGGCAGACGTCCTTCCTGGTGCCAGGGCTCAAGATCGACGTCGACGACAGCCGCGACGGAACCCCCAACCACGAGTCGTTCATCCACGTCGGCGGCATCACCGAATTCGCCGACTTCCTCGCCCCCGACGCGCCGCTGACCGACGTGATCCGACTGCAGGGCAAGGACTCCTTCGTCGAGACCGTCCCGATGCTCGACGAGGCGGGCGCCATGACCGCCACCGACGTCGAACGCGACCTCGACGTCGACATCGCGGTGCGCTGGGGCACCGGCTACGACTCGGTGCTGCGCTCCTTCGTCAACATCATCGCAACGCCCAAGGGCGGCACCCACGTCAGCGGCTTCGAACGCGGCCTGACGCGCGCCTTCGTGAAGTCCTTCGAGGGCACCCGCGGCCTGCTCAAGGCAGGGGAGGAGATCGTCAAGGACGACTGCCTCGAGGGCCTCACCGCCGTGGTCACCGTCCGACTGGCCGAGCCCCAGTTCGAGGGCCAGACCAAGGAGGTGCTCGGCACGCCGCCCGTGCAGCGCCTGGTCGCCCGGATCGTCGAGACCGAAATGGGCGCCTTCCTGTCGGCGAACAAGACCCGCGCGATCGCCCGCACGCTGCAGGAGAAGGTCGTCTCGGCGTCGCGGACCCGCGTCCAGGCCCGCGCACACAAGGAGAACCAGCGCCGCAAGAACGCGCTGGAAAGCTCCAGCCTCCCGCCGAAGCTGAAGGACTGCCGCTCCAACAACGTCGACGCCACCGAGCTGTTCATCGTCGAGGGCGACTCCGCGCTCGGCACCGCCAACGTGGCCCGCAACTCCGAGTTCCAGGCGCTGCTTCCGATCCGCGGCAAGATCCTCAACGTGCAGAAGGCCTCCGTCGGCGACATGCTGAAGAACGCCGAGTGCGCCTCGATCATCCAGGTCGTCGGAGCCGGGTCGGGTCGCACCTTCGACGTCGAGTCGGCCCGCTACGGCAAGGTCATCTTCATGGCGGACGCCGACTCCGACGGCGCCCACATCCGCTGCCTGCTCGCGACGCTGTTCTTCCGCTACATGCGGCCCCTCGTCGAGGCGGGTCGGGTCTTCTCGGCGGTGCCCCCTCTGCACCGCTTCGAGTTGATCAACCCCAAGCGGGGGCTCGAGAAGTACATCTACACGTACTCGGACGCCGAGTACCAGCGCAAGCTCGCCGAGCTGACCAAGCGCGGGCAGAAGTTCAAGGAACCGCAGCGCTACAAGGGCCTCGGCGAGATGGACGCCGACCAGTTGGCCGACACGACCATGAGCCCGCGGCACCGCACGCTGCGCAGGCTCACCGTCGACGACGCCGCCAACGCCGAGCGGGTCTTCGAGATGCTGATGGGCAACGACGTCGCCCCGCGCAAGGAGTTCATCGTCGAGGGCGCCTACGCGCTGGAGGCCGACCGCATCGACGCCTGAGCCCGGGCGAGGTGGTGCCGGTCGCCCGGACCTGAACGCCGGCGCGTGCGGGGAGAGGCCAGGACGCGAAGAGGCCCGGCGGGAGCAGACATGTCCCGCCGGGCCCCATCACCTTCAGGCGTCGACCAGGATCACCCACAGCTTGCGGGGTCCGTGGACGCCTTCGACCCGACTCAGCTCGATATCGCTGGTTGCGGATCCACCGCTCAGCCAGGTCACCGGACGCCGTGCGCGGAGCGCCGGTGCCAGCCGGGCGATGCCTTCGGGGACGTCGCTGACGACCTGGTCCGCGCGCACAACGCAGATGTGCCGGTCGGGGAGCAACGTCAGGACGCGACGGCCCTGTCCGGGGCCGTGGTCGAGCGCGATCGTGCCGGAGTCGGCCATCGCGACGGCAGAGGTCGTCACGACGGCGTCGATCACGTTCAACTCGGCGTGGCTCAACTCGGGGTCGTCGCGGTGCACGGCCAGGCCGCCTTCGACCACCGCGTCCGCCCAGTCGTCGGGCAGGCCGTCGGGAAGCACGACGCTCTCGGCTGCGAGCCCGCGCAGGGCCGACACGATGGCCGGCCCGACCTCGGAGTCGCTGACCCGCACGACGGTCGCCTTGTAGTCCTCGACCTTCTCGACGAGGTCGGCGAGCACGTCGGGGGTGGGCAGTGGCTGCCCGTAGTGCCAGTTCACCGGCACGTCGAGCGCCGGGTCGGACACGTTGACGTCGGCGGTCGCGGTGCGAACGCGCCTCAGGATCTCTTCGCGGGCACTCACTTCTGGCCGCCTTCCCGGTTCTTCTTCCACCACTCACGGAAGGTCTCCGTCGGTGGCGCCTCCACGTCTCGGGCCTGCAGCCAGCGGCCGGCGAGCGGCACGGGCATGGGGCCGATCCACTTGCCGCGGTACAGCCTGCCCGCGGCCCTCGAGGCGACCTGGACGCTCGCCAGGTGCTTGCCGTCGGACATCACCCAGCCCGCGCCCTTCATGATGCCGCCCTCGACGGTGGGGTGCTTGCTCGACTTGTACTCGGCGACCTTGTGGCGCAGGTGCACCAGGATGTCGGTGAACGGGATCCGCACCGGGCAGACGTCGTTGCATGCCCCGCACAGCGTCGACGCGTAGGGCAGCGCCCTGTCGCGTTCCTGCTCGAGGCCGCGCAACTGCGGCCCGAGGATCGCGCCGATGGGGCCCGGGTACATCGAGCCGTAGGCGTGGCCGCCGACCCGCTCGTAGACCGGGCAGATGTTCAGGCACGCCGAGCAGCGGATGCAGCGCAGCGCCGCCCTCCCGACCGGGTCGGACAGTACGTTGGTGCGACCGTTGTCGAGCAGGATGACGTGCAGGTCCTGCGGCCCGTCGCCGGGGGTGACGCCCGTCCAGAACGACGTGTACGGGTTCATCCGCTCGCCGGTGGAGGAGCGGGGCAGCAGCTTCAGGAACACCTCGAG
This sequence comes from Propionibacteriaceae bacterium AM104-82, assembly GCA_027658995.1. Classification (GTDB taxonomy): domain Bacteria; phylum Actinomycetota; class Actinomycetes; order Propionibacteriales; family Propionibacteriaceae; genus Arachnia. The sequence continues at coordinate 37,237 of JAQDQK010000014.1, read as the reverse complement.
GTCCTCGATGGTGGGAAGCAGTTTCTCGATCCCGACGACCGAGACGAGCGTCTCCGGCAGCGTCAGGCACATCCGGCCGTTGCCCTCCGACTCGACGATCACCAGGGTCCCGGTGTCGGCGATGATGAAGTTGCCACCGGAGACGGCCATCTTCGAGCGCAGGAACTTGTCGCGCAGGTGGGTGCGGGCCGCCGCCGTCAACTCTTCCGGGTTGTCGGAGACGCCCTCGGGCGCCGGCGTGCCGTAGGTGCCCATCTCCGTGGTGAAGATCTCGCGCACCTCGGAGCGGTTGCGGTGGATCGCGGGCACCAGGATGTGGCTCGGCAGGTCGTGGCCCAGTTGGACGATCAGTTCGGCCAGGTCGGTCTCCCACGCCGCGATGCCCTCGGCCTCGAGCGCCTCGTTGAGGTCGATCTCCTGCGTGGCCATCGACTTGATCTTGACGACCTCGTCGACGCCCTTCGCCTTGGCGATGTCGGCGACGATCCGGTTGGCCTCCTTGCCGTCGCGGGCCCAGTGCACCGTGACGCCCGCCTCGGTCATCGCCTTCTCGGCCTGCACCAGGTAGCTGTCGAGGTGCCTGCCGACCCGGTCCTTGATCTGGGCGGCCGCGGTGCGCAGTTCCTCCCAGTTGTCGACCTCCTCGGAGCGCGCAACACGCTTGGCGCGGATGGTGCCGGTGGCGTGGCGCAGGTTCTTGCGCTGCTCCGCCTTGCCGAGGGCCTCCTTGACGGCCTCCGGGAACGGCGGGATGCCGAGCCAGGACGGCGGCTCGGGGGTCAGCCTCTCTCGGGTGGGGCTCATGCGACCCACACCTCCTCCTCGGTGCTCGCCAGGATCTCGGCGAGGTGGATGGTCTTGATGCCGGAGCGCTGCCGGTGCAGCACGCCTCCGATGTTCATCAGGCAGGCCTGGTCGCCGGCGACCAGGTACTCGGCGTCGGTGGAGCGGACGTGGCGGGCCTTGTCGGAGGCCATCGCGATGCTGACGTCGGGGTTCTTCACGGAGAAGGTGCCCCCGAAGCCGCAGCACTGGTCGGCCATCGGCAGGTCGACCAGGTCGATGCCCCGCACCGCCCTCAGCAGTTGCAGCGGCCGGTCGCCCACCTTGGTGATCCGCATCGAGTGGCACGTGGGGTGGTACGTGACGCGGTGCGGGAAGTAGGCGCCGACGTCGGTGACCCCGAGCACGTCGACCAGGAACTCCGTCAGTTCGTAGGTGCGCCCCGACACGGCGGTCGCGGCCTCCTCGAGCGGGGCGTCCTTTGCCCAGCGGGCCAGCATGGCGTGCTGCTCGCGCACCGACCCCACGCACGACCCGCTCGGCCCGACGATGTAGTCGAACTCCCCGAAGGAGTCGACGTAGTTGCGCACGGTCGGGACGGCGTCCTTGTAGTAGCCCGTGTTCGTCATGATCTGCCCGCAGCAGGTCTGCTTCGACGGGTAGACGACCGTGCAGCCGAGCCGTTCGAGCAGCTTGACGGTGGCGATCGGGATCGACGGCTTCATGGTGTCGTTGATGCAGGTGGCGAACAGTGCGACCCGCGTTCCGGGACTCAACATAGGAGGCGCTCCTTGTGTGTCAGTTGAAGGTGGGGAGCATCCAGCTCAGCACCGGGGTGGACTGCAGGCCGATCAGCAGGCACAGGATGACGAGCATCCCGAGGCTCCACCAGATGACGCGGCGGAACAACTGGGACTCCGCACCCAGCAGACCGACGGCCGAGCAGGCGATGGCCAGGTTCTGTGGGCTGATCATCTTACCGACGACACCGCCCGTGGTGTTGGCCGCGACGAGGAGGGTCGGGTCGAGTCCGACCTTGTCAGCGGTGGTCTGCTGCAGCGTGGCGAACAGGGCGTTGGCGGAGGTGTCGGAGCCGGTGACCGCGGTGCCGATCCAGCCGAGGATCGGGGAGAAGAACGCGAACGCGGTGCCGACGCCAGCGATCCAGGTGCCGATGGTGATGGTCTGGCCGGACATGTTCATCACGTAGGCCAGCGAGAGCACCGAGGCGATCGTCAGCGCGGACCAGCGCATCTTGTGGACGGTGGCCCACAGTTCGCCGACCATGTCCTTGAACGAGACGCGGTAGACGATGCCGACGATGATGGCCGTGATGACGAGCAGCGTGCCGGGGCTGGAGAGCCACTGGAAGTTGTAGATGGCCGTGGTGGCGGGTTCGCCCGCGCTGTTGAGCAGGTTGCCGTACAGGCCGGGCCACTTGATCTTGAGGTCGGTGCTCGCCAGGAAGCTGACGGCCGCGGGGATGAGCTTGGCCGCGGAGAAGATCACGATGACGAGCAGGTAGGGGAACAGGGCCATGAAGATGCGGCCGCCGGTCAGGGCGCCGGTCGGGTGGCCCTCGGCCTCGGAGACGTCCTCAAGCTTCTCCTGGCTGCGCTCGGCCGCAAGGCGCTCGAGGGCCTCCTCGCCCCCGGCGGGCTTCCAGAAGCGCAGGAACACGACGCCGACGGCGAGCGCGAACAGCGAGGCGATGACGTCGGTCAGTTCGACCGAGAGGTAGGTCGCGGACACCCACTGGGCGACGGCGAAGGACGCGCCGATCACCAGGGCGGCGGGCCAGACCTGCTTGAGGCCCTTCTTGCCGTCGGCGAGCAGCACGAGCAGCAGCGGGACGAACAGGGCGAGCACGGGGGACTGGTGGCCGACGTAGGCGCCGATGTGGTGGTAGTCGATGCCGGTCAGGTTGCCAGCGGTGATGATCGGGATGGCGACGGCGCCGAAGGCGACGGGGGCGGTGTTGGCGAGCAGCACCACCATGGCGGCACGGAACGCGGAGAAGCCGATCGACATCAGCATCACGCCGGTGATGGCGACGGGGGCGCCGAAGCCCGCAAGGGCCTCCATCAGGCCGCCGAAGCAGAACGCGATCAGGATCGCCAGGATGCGGGGATCGTCGGAGACGAGGCCGAAGGTGGCCCGCAGGTCCTCGAAGCGACCCGACACGACGGTCACCTGGTAGAGCCAGATGGCGGTCAGCACGATCCAGGTGATCGGGAAGAGCCCGAAGACGGCGCCCTGGGTGCCCGCGAGCAGCGCGAGCCCTGCTGGCATCTTGAACGCGAAGATGGCCACCAGCAGCGCGGTCGCCAGCGAGGTGAGTCCGGCCCAGTGCGCCTTCCACTTCAGGACGCCCAGGGTGAAGAACATCACCAGGAGGGGGAGGAGAGCGACGAGGGCCGACAGCGTCAGGCTGCCGAGTGGCTCAAGTTGAGGTGTGAACATGTGTGGAACTCCGTTGTCCGTGTCTGCCACCAACCGAAGGCTGGTCAGACCAAACCTAACACGCGGAATCATTCAGGTCAGACCAACCCCCACATTGGGGTCGTCAGCAGGAAACGCCGGTCCCGGAACAGGGGTGCAATGCCTTGGTGACATGGTCCACAATTGAGCACATGACAAGTGGTGTGGGTGGCTTCGAGGCGGTCCTCGATCATCTGACGACCGAGATCCTCGAGGGCCGGGTCGGCCCCGGGGACAGGCTGCTCAACGAGCGCGAACTCGCCGTCCAACTCGGCGCGAGTCGCAGCGCGGTGCGCGAGGCGATCAAGGTGCTGCAGGCGCAGGGCGTCGTCACCTCACACACCGGCCCCGGCGGCGGCACCCGGGTCGGGGCCAACCAGGGACCTGCGCTCGGGCGGATGCTGAAGTTGCACGTCGCCCTCGACGCGATCTCCTTCTCCGAGGTGACCGAGACGCGCGTGGTGCTGGAACGCGCCGCTGCGGTCGCGGCGGCGGAGCACCGCGACGACGAGTCCCTTGCGGAACTCGAGGCGATGCTGGAGCGGATGCGCGCGACCCAGGACGCGGCCGAGTTCAACGCGATCGACACGGCCTTCCACGTCGCGATCGCCCGGATCGGCGCGAACCGGTTGGTGCGCGACGTCACCATCGCGATCCGCGAGGCGGTCGCGAACCCGATCCTGCTCGCCGAGAAGCGGTTGCCGGACTGGGAGGCGCTGCGCGGCCAACTCAACGTGGAGCACGCCGACATCCTCGAGGCGCTGCGCCTCGGCGACGGCGACCTGGCGGCCGAGCGCTGCGAGGCCCACATCCGGCAGGCGCACCGGGCGCTGCTGCCCTGACCGCCGTCGGCGGCCCAGGCGGCGCGGCTTAGGCGACGCGGGTCAGATGATCTGGTCGAGCAGGCCCGTGTCGACGTCGTACATGAAGCCGCCGATCTCGGCCCTTCCCGCGATCAGCGGGTGCGACTTGACCATCTCGACGTCCTCGTGGACGCGTCGCATCTGATCGGGCGAGGAGCCGAACGTCATCCAACTCGCGGTGACCCCGTTGGTCTCAAGGATCTGCCTGCGCACGTCCTCGTCGGTGCCCTTCGCCATCGCGCAGCGGGTGTGCGGGATGATCATGATCCGGTCGACCTTGAGCAGTTGCACGCCGAGCACGCAGCCGTTCAGGACGGAGGTCGTCACGCGGCCGCCCGGCGAGCGCAGGATCTTCGCGTCGCCCAGATGCAGGCCGACCATCGCGAGGGGCTCGATCCGCGAGTCCATGCAGGTCACGATCGCGACCCCGGCCCGTGCGACACCGTCGAAGTTCCCGTCGGTGAAGGTCGAGGCGTAGGTGGCGTTGTTGGCTAGCAGATCGTCAAAACTCATGTATCACTCCTCATCGAAGAGCGACTGTACTCCTGGCGTCGGGACCTCGGAACCCTGACCATTTCGGCCCGCGAGCATCGTGATGGGCTGCGCCACCGGCGACCCGGACCCGTCGCGCCTGCCGTGCGCGGCGGGCAGGTCGACGGGCGATCCGCTCGCGGCCGCCGCGACGACGGGGGCTCCGCCGATCGCGGCGATCAGCAACGTGTCCTCGCCCTTCAGGAAGCGGTGCGCGCGCACGCCGCCGGTCGCCCTGCCCTTGGCCGGGTACTCGGACATCGGCGTCACCTTCGCCAGCCCCGTCTCGGTGCCTGGCAGTGAGTCGGACGAGCCGGAGACGGTGACCACGACGTCCGTGTCGGGGTGGACGGCGCCGAACCAGACGACGCGGGCACCCGGGGACAGCTTGACGCCTGCGACGCCGCCGCCCGCGCGGCCCTGGGGGCGCACTCCGGAGGCGGGGAAGTGCAGCAACTGCGCGTCGGAGGTGATGAACGCGAGGTCGGCCTCGGGGTCGGTCATCTCGACGGCGCCGACCAGGTGGTCGCCGTCGTCGAGGCGGATCACGTCCCACGAGTCCTTGCTGAGCAGTTCGGGGTTGACCCGCTTCACGACGCCCTGCTTCGTGCCGAGCGCAAGCCCGAGCGAGTCGGGGTCGAGCGTCGTGAGGCCGATGGGCTTCTCGCCTGGCTCGAGCGGCCACAGTTCGTGCGCCAGGCTGCCGCCCTGCAGGCTGGGGGCAGAGGCCGTCAGCGGGACGGTCGGCAGTTCGATGGCGCGGCAGCGCAGCAGGCGGCCCCGGTCGGTGATGACGCCGAACTCGCCCTGCGCCGTGATGGGTGCCTTGGCGACCACCACGTCGTGCGCGGAGCGGCCCTCGCCGGGCAGCGGCGCGAGCGTGTCGGTGCGGGCGACCAGGCCGCTGCCGCTGAGCAGCACCCAGCACGGGTCGTCGGGCACCTCGAGCGGGGCCTTCGCGGTGGTCGGCGCGCCGGAGGAGGCGAGCAGCACGGTGCGGCGGGGCGTCCCGAACTCCTTGGCGACCTGGGTCAGTTCCTCGCCGACCAGGCGGCGCAGCACGTCGTCGTTGTCGATGATGTCGCGCAGTCGGGCGATCTCGTCGGCGAGTTCCCCCGCCTCCTTCTCCAGTTCGATGGTGGAGTAGCGCGTCAGGCGCCGCAACTGCATGTCGAGGATGTAGTTGGCCTGCACCTCTGTCAGGTCAAAGGCTCCCATCAGCCGCTCGCGCGCCTGCCCGGCGTCGTCGGAGGTGCGGATGATCGCGATCACGTCGTCGATGTCGGCGATGGCCGTGATGAGGCCACGGACCAGGTGGAGGCGGTCCTCGGCCTTGGCGAGCAGGAAGTGCGAGCGCCGCAGCGTCACCTCGAGGCGGTGCGCGAGGAAGACCTCGAGCATCTCCTTCAGGGTGAGCGTGCGCGGCTGGCCCTCGACCAGCGCCACGGCGTTGATCGCGAAGGTGTCCTCCAGCTTGGTGACCTTGAACAACTGCTCGAGCAGCGCCTCGGGGTTGATCCCGTTCTTGACCTCGATGACAAGGCGCATGCCGTTGGCGAGGTCGGTCAGGTCCTTGACGTCGGCGATGCCCGTGAGCTTCTTGTCGTCGACGCCCTTCTTGATCTGCTCGATGATCTTCTCTGGGCCGATCATGTACGGCAGTTCGGTGACGATGATGCCCATCCGCCGCGGCGAGACCTTCTCGATGCGGGTGGTGGCGCGGATCTTGAAGGTGCCGCGGCCGGTGGCGTAGGCGTCGCGGACGCCGTCGAGGCCGATGATCTTGCCGCCGGTGGGGAAGTCGGGGCCCGGGACGTGGCGCATCAACTCGTCGAGTTCGATGTCGGGACGCTTGAGCAGTTGCTGCAGCGCCGCGACGACCTCGATCAGGTTGTGGGGGGCGATGTTGGTCGCCATGCCGACGGCGATGCCGGTGGCGCCGTTGACGAGCAGGTTCGGGATCGCGGACGGGAGGACGACCGGCTCGGACTCCTTGCCGTCGTAGTTCGGCTTGAAGTCGACGGTGTCCTGGTCGAGGCCGCGGGTCATGGCGACCGCGGGGGTCGCCATCCGGCACTCGGTGTAACGCATCGCGGCGGGGCCGGCGTCGAGGGAGCCGAAGTTGCCGTGCCCGTCGATCAGCGGAAGGCGCACCGCCCACGACTGGCCCATCCGGACGAGGGCGTCGTAGATGGCGCCGTCGCCGTGCGGGTGCAGGAGGCCCATCACCTGTCCGACGACGCGCGCGCACTTCACGTGGCCGCGGTCGGGCCTAACCCCCATCTCGTCCATCGAGAAGAGGATGCGCCGCTGGACGGGCTTGAGGCCGTCGCGGGCATCGGGGAGCGCGCGGGAGTAGATGACCGAGTAGGCGTATTCGAGGAAGCTCGACTCCATCTCCTGCGTGACGTCGACGTCGAGGATGTGTTCCTCGTCGTTCACATCGTCATCGACGGTTGGCTTCGCCATGTACGTCTCCTCCTCCGGGATGGCAACCTGCCAAGGTTATCCCTCCGCGGCGGGTCCACGCCTCAGGAGCGGGCCCGTGTCTCGTCATCGAGCAGATCGGCGAGTTGTTCGCCGAGGCCGTCGCCGTCGGGTGCCCTGACCTCTGGCGCGATGTCGGGCGACCAGCGGTCGGCCGTGTTGACCTCCATCGGGAGGCCGTGCGCGAGGGTGTGCTCGCCCGGCGTCAGTTGCCGGATCGCGCGTGCCCGGACGTGTTCGGGCTGCAGCGAGGCGAACTCGGCGTACAGGTCGGGGTCGTGCTGGCCGTCGTCGCCGACAAGCAGCCAGTCGATATTGGGCAGGTCGCGCGCCAGTTCGCGCAGCGCCCTGCGCTTGTGGTCGGTGCCGCTGCGGAACCACCCGGTCTGCGTCGGGCCCCAGTCGGTGAGCAGCATCGCGCCCTGCGGGATGCCGTGGCGGGCCTGGAAGCGCTGGATCATCGGGTAGGTGTTCCACGCCCCCGTGGAGACGAAGATGATGGGCGATCCCGGGTGCGCCGCGAGGAGGCGCTGGTACAGCCGCGCCATCCCGGGCACCGCCTGGCGGGCCTGTTCGGTGACCACGAAGGAGTTCCAGGCGGCCATCATCGGGCGGGGGAGCAGCGTCGACAAGATGGTGTCGTCGATGTCGCTGACGATCCCGAAGGTGACGTCGTGGCCGATCACCTGCACGTTGGCAAGCGCGGACGCGCCGCCGTCGCCCTCGAGGCGGACGGTGTGCCAGCCGGGCGTCAGCCCAGGGTTGCGGACGCGCACGTCGATGTAGCCGCCCCTGTCGGCCTTGACGGGGATCCGGGTCTCGCCGACCACGACGTTGACGGTCGCGTTGACGCGGGCCACGTTCATGAAGTTGCGCCAGCCGCGCCGGTACAGCAGCGCCTGCGCGGCCTGCACGATGCCGAGGTCCTCGGAGGGGCGCAGCACCACGCGGGCCAGGATGCGCAACTGCTCGGGCGTGCCGTAGCCGGTGAACGCGAGGATGTTCTCCTTCCAGCCTCGACGGAGCAGCACACGATTGACCAGACGGTTGAGTCTGTCCTCGATGCGGGCGGCGATGAAGGGGCGGGAGGCCATGGCTCAAACCTAACCCAGACATGCCATGATGGGCGGGTGAGCCAGTCCGCCAACTTCAACTCGACCTTGCCCGCCGAGCTCATCGCCGAGATCGCCGAGTGCGGGTTCTACCCGAATCTGGTCACCGAGACCGCAGAGATGGGCATCGGGGGACAGGAGACGCTGGACTACCTCGTGCAGCACGAGGCGACGTTCGCGGGGCGTGAACTGCACCGCCACCTCACCGTGCTGATCCGCACCGCCCGCCAACTCGTCATCTGCCACGTCGACGAGGGCGAGGGCGGCCGCCCAGAGGCGCTGTCGACGGTCGAGTGCGTCGCGCTGCGCGCCGTCGACTCGGTCGTGGTGACCCGGTCGCTTTCCGACCCGGAGCAGCTCACCTCGCTCAGCGAGGCCTGGCTGACGATCGTGTGGGGCGCGGCGCGCAGGCTCGACCTTGGTCCTGCCGCCTGCGAGGACCCCACCTGCGAGGCCGACCACGGCTACACGGGCGTGCTGCAGCCAGACGACATCACCGTGCGGATGTCGCGCCAGGCAGACGGCGAGAACGCGCGACGGCTCGTCGCGTTCGGCCTCCGGCTCCAGGGCGCGGTCGGCTGATGCACTCACAGTTCGTCGAGCCCCGCTACGAGGACCTGGCGCTCGTCAACGTCTTCCCCAGCGTCGTCGCCCGCCTGGACGGCGAGTCTCCCGTCATCAACGTTCCCCACGCGTCGAAGTACGTCGTGCTGCTGGTCGACGGCCTCGGCTGGCACCAACTCAGCGAGCACCTCGACCACGCGGAGACGATGGGCGACGCGCTCGCCGGCGCGCTGCGGCTGACCTGCTCGGTGCCCTCGACCACCGCGACCTCCCTGACCTCGCTCGGCACCGGCGTGCCGACGGGCGAGCACGGCGTGGTCGGCTACAGCTTCTTCGAGCCGAGCGTCCAGCGCGTCATCAACGCGCTGACCTGGGAGGGCGGGCCGACCGACGTGAAGGGCTTCGCCCAGGTGCCGACCGTCTTCCAGCGGCTCGGCTCCGCGGGCAGGGGTAGCGGGGCCGTCACGCTCGATCGCTTCGCGGGAAGCGCCCTGACCCGGCTCGCCTTCGCGGGAACCACGCACTTCCCGGTCTCGGCGGAGGGGGAACCCGAGCACTTCGCGGCGCTTGTCACCGACGCGCTGCGCAGCGCCGACGTCGTCTACTGCTACGAGCGGATGCTCGACCACGACGGGCACGGCTACGGCGTCGGCTCGTGGCAGTGGCTCGACCGGCTCGGATCCGTCGACGACATGATCGCCCACCTCGTCGAGACCCTTCCCGCGGACGTGTGCCTGCTCGTCACGGGCGACCACGGCATGGTCAACGTGCCGCTGGCCTCCCGGATCGTCATCGAGGAGGAGCCCCGGCTCACCGGCCACTCCCACGTCGGTGGCGAGCCCCGGTTCCGGCACGTCTACGGAGACTCGCCGCGCGAGATCGCATGGGCCTGGGAGTCGGTGCTCGGCGAGCGGGCCATGGTGCTGCGCCGCGAGGAGGCGATCGAGGCCGGCTGGTTCGGCCCCCGGGCGACCGGCATCAGCCAGTCGCGGATCGGCGACGTGGTCGCGGCGATGCACGAGGACTTCGCCGCCATGAGCACCGCCACGCCCGGCGAGTTCGGCCTTGTCGGCATGCACGGGTCGCTGACGGCCGCCGAGATGGAGGTCCCGCTGCTCGCCTTTGGTGGGACCAGGTGAGCCTGCGCATCGCGATCATCATCGACGACTTCTTCCCGGCCTCCGGGGGGATCGGCAGGTCGGTGCAGACGCAGTTGGAGGAGTTGACGGCGATGGGTCACGAGGTGACCCTGATTGCACCCGACCGGCACCTGCAGAAGCCGAGGCTCGGCCGGATCATCGAGTGCCCCACCATCTACCTGGAGGGCCTCCCCGCGCACCTGAGCGTGCTGCACTGCACCGACCGGCGCGCCAAGCTGATCTCGTCGGTTGGCGACTTCGACGTGGTGCACAGCCAGACGGAGCGGGGCGCGCTGGTGCTCGGCGCCAGGATCGCCCGGCTGCAGAACATTCCGCACCTGCACACCTTCCACGCCAACATCGCTGGCACGCACCAGACGGTGCGCGGCGCGTTCTTCGGCACCCTCAGCTACCGGCTGTTGGTGCTGCCCGCCCTGCGCGGCGCGACCCAACTGGAGACACCGCCCGCGAAGCTGCCCTCGGCCCGGCACGAGACCGGCGGGCTCGCGGCCCGCACCGACTGGAAGTCGTTCGCGCAGATCGCCCAGCGCGTCGACGCCTACACGGTGCCCTCGCCGTTCATGCGTGACCTGATCGACGAGGCGGCGGGCGAGAAGCTGCCGAGCTACGTCGTCCCCACCGGGTACAACCGCGGCATGCTCGACGCCATCGCCGAGACGCAGTGGGAACGCGACGACCAGAAGGTCCGGTTCCTGTCGATCGGCAGGCTTGCCAAGGAGAAGCGCCTCGACGTGCTGATAAAGGCGTTCCGCGCCGCAGACCTGCCGAACGCCGAGTTGGTCATCGTCGGAGACGGCGACCAGCGGGACCCGCTCAAGAGGCTCGCGGCCGGGGCCGACAACATCGACTTCCGCTGGCACCTGTCCTCGCTGTCGGCGATCGCCTACGAGTTGGTCAACGCCGACGCGCTGGTGCTGAGTTCCTACCGCTTCGACTCGCAGGGCCTCGTCATCTCCGAGGCGGTCGCGGCCGGGCTTCCCGTGATGTACTGCGACGGGCGGCTGACCGTCGGCACCTCCGCCGAGAGCGCGCTGCTGACGGGGCCCGACGTGAAGTCGATGGCGCGCGGCTTCGTCGCCATGATGGACGCGGGGCGACGTCGCGCGATGTCGGCCGCTTCTGCCAAGCTGTTACCCGATCTGAGCCCGGAGCGGACCGCAGAGCGGTACGTGGCGGCCTACCACGACCTCATCGAGGAAAGGACCACGCGTGGCTGAACTGGTCTTCCACACCGGCCCGATGGACTGCGGCAAGTCGACGCTTGCGCTGCAGTTGGACCACATCCAGTCCACCCATGGGCGGCGGGGAAGGGTGTTCACCTCGCAGGACCGGGCCGGCGAGGGCAAGATCACCTCGCGGTTGGGGCTGAGCACCGACGCGATCGAGGTGACCGAGGACTTCGACCTGTGGCGCTACATCATCGGCGAACTGACCACAGGTCAGCGCGTCGACTACATCGTGTGCGACGAGGCGCAGTTCTACACGCCGGAGCACATCGACCAGTTGGCCAGGATCGTCGACGAACTGCAGTTGGACGTCTACGCCTTCGGCATCCTCTCCGACTTCCGCACCCACCTGTTCCCCGGCTCGCAGCGCCTCGTCGAGTTGGCCGACCGCGTGGAGAGCCTCCCGCTTGGGCCGCTCTGCTGGTGCGGCGCCCGAGGCACGCACAACGCCCGCACGCTCGACGGGATCATGGTCACCGAGGGCAGCCGGGTCGTCGTGGGGGACACCGTCACCGGGGGAGAGGTCCGCTACGAGGTGCTGTGCCGGGCGCACCACCGTCGCAGGATGACCGCCACCAGGGCCAAGGCGACCCTGTCGCCCGACCCGCTGCCGTTCGACCCCGAGAACTTCTGAGTCACGGCACCGGCGTTCCCTGAGGCGGCGCGGCGGGTGTCCATCCTCGCCGCGTCAGGTGATGGTCGTCGACGAACCCGGCGTGCTTGAGCGTCCACGTCCCCCCATGGAGGTGCGGATGCCGCGCAACGCCAGTCGCAACGAGCCTCGCGAGGTGTGCCGAGGGGGCTACTTGGTCGGGCCGCCGAACATGATCTCGTCCCAGGAGGGGACCTTCGCGCGCCGCTTGCGGGGCTTTGCTGGCTTCTTGGGCTCGTCGTCGCCCTCAACAAGCGCGTCCTGCGTCGGCTCCTCCGGCGTCTCGTCGACGACCGGCGCCGGCTCCTCGGCGGGCTCCTCGCGGACGATGGTGTGCTCCACGTCCTCCTCGTCGCCCTCGTCCGGGTCAGTCAGCGACACCTCGCGGGTCGGCTCGTCGGCCTCCGGGTCGGGCGCGTCGGCGATCTCCTCGCGGGCCTCGTACAGCACCGGGTCGAGGATGCCCGTGTAGATCCGCACCGAGTCCTCGCTGATGCCGCTCAACATGTCATAGAGGCGGTCGAGTTGAGAGGTGTCCTCGTTGCCCTCGTGCATCAGGTCGGAGACGGGGACGTCGTCGCCCGGCTTCTCCTTCTCGGGGGTGCTCACCGCCCGGACCAGCGCCAGTTCGTCGTCGAAGTCGACGGTGTTCTCCTCCTCCGGCCGCGCGCCGGGGGTCTCCTCGCCGATCATCCAGCGGGCGTCTGCGTTGTCCGCGAACGAGAAGCGCGCCTTGGGGTCGTAGACGAACTCGGCCGCCCGCGCCTCGACGTCGCCGCCCATCGTGGCGACGACGCGCCACTTCAGGTCGGCCTGGCGCCAGGCGTCCCACTCGACGCCCTCCGAGTCGATGCCGCGCGAGCGGAGCCGCTGCGTGATCAGGTCGCCGAGCCGGCGGTGGCTGCCCGCCTCGCCGCGCCGACGGATCGTCGCGGTCTGGGCGGCCCCCGCGATGTGCTCGCGTTCGGCCAGGACGGGACCCGCGAAGGCCTCGATCCGATCGAGATCCATCCCCGATTCGCTCGCGACGTCATCAACGGAGGCACCGGCACGGATCCGTGACTGGATCTCGCGTGGGCTCAAAGCGTTGTCCATGATTCCTCGTCCGTGTGCGCTGGCTGAATGGCCACAACTTACCAGCGCTAGGCACAACGATGGCGGAGGCGCTTGCGGGCCGACGCACAATGGCGTGGTCCAGTGACGGGCCGGTGCCTCAGTAGGGCCCGAGATGTGATACACATGTGCCCGTCGCGGCGAAGAAAGGACGAAACGGATGGCAACTGACTACGATGCACCCCGCAAGACCGATGAGGAGATGAGCGAGGATTCGCTCGAAGAACTCAAGTCGCGCCGAAACGACAAGAACTCCGGAAAGGTCGACGAGGACGAGGTCGAGGCGGCCGAATCCTTCGAACTTCCGGGAGCGGACCTGTCGCATGAGGAACTCACCGTACGGGTCCTGCCTCGTCAGGCGAACGAGTTCACCTGCGCATCGTGCTTCCTCGTGAAGTCGATGAGCCAACTGGCCGAGACGCGCGGCAACCTGCAGTACTGCGTGGACTGCGTCTAGGCCCCCAAGTAAGCAGAAAACCGGCGGGAAGTCTCCCGCCGGTTTTTCGTGCCTCCGCGGCTCAGAAGTCGAGCTTGTTGCGCAACTTGCCCGGCGCGGCGTGTTCGAAGTTCTTCAACCAGCGGTTCTGCACCAGCCGGTTCATCATCAGTTGCGTCATGCCGACACCGAGGCCGCTCGCGGCGGCCCAGATCAGGGCCTGCCTCAGCGGGGTCTCCGGATCGTTGGGATCCGGCGGGGCGTCGCCGGTGGAGACCTCCCACAGCTTCGTCACGAGCTTCTGCGCCACGATCGTGGTGACGGCGCCGATCGCGCCCGCGTAGATCTTCCACATCAGCTTTTCGCTGGCTGCCATCGATGTTCCTCTCACCGTTACCCGTCTGAAGAACATTATGCCCAACGGGCTAAGGTGCATTCGTGACCTACTCGGAACGGCTGCACATTCCCTGGTGGTGGATGCTGATCGGCCTGCTCTTCGCCGGCAGCCTCGCGGTTGCCGTGCTGGCCTATGTCCAGTTGCAGGTCGGGATCGCCGTCAGCGCGCTGATCATGCTCGCCGTCCTCCTGACGCTGGTCGCCTACTCCCGCACCCGCCTGACGGTGGACGCCGACGGACTCACCGCAGGCCGTTACCGCCTGGAGCACCCATACATCGCGGGCGTCACCCCGCTCGAGGGTGAGGAGGCGCGCTCGGCGCTCGGGCCCGATGCGGACCACCGCGCCTTCCTGTTCACCCGGCCGTTCCTGTCTTCACTGGTGCGCGTCGACCTGAACGACCCGGCCGACCCGCACCCGTACTGGCTGGTCAGCACCCGCCACCCCGAACGGCTGGCCGAAGCGCTGCGCCAGGAGGTCACTGCATGATCATCGACACCCTCGCCGACGACGCGCATCTGCCCGGTTACGCGCAGCCGGGCGACGCGGGCGCCGACCTGCGGGCCACCGAGGATGTGGTGCTCGAACCCGGCCAGCGTCGACTCGTGGGCACCGGCGTCGCGCTGGCGATCCCGGCGGGCCACGTCGGCCTTGTCACGCCCCGCTCGGGCCTCGCCGCGAAGGCGGGCCTCAGCATCGTCAACTCTCCCGGGGTCATCGACTCAGGCTACCGCGGCGAGATCAAGGTCTGCCTGATCAACCTCGACCCGCACACGCCGATCGCATTGGCGGCGGGCGACAGGATCGCGCAACTGCTGATCGTGCCGTTCGTCACGGCCACGTTCACCCCTGTGCCGTCGCTCGATGCGACGGTGCGCGGTGCGGGTGGCTATGGTTCTACCGGCGGTTTCACCCGCCAAGTCGTGGAGGAAGCGCAGTGATTTTCGGACGCAAGAAGCGAAACGCCCAGGAAGAGGCCGTCGAGACGGTCGAGACCGTCGAGGAGACGAGCGTCGACGAGGAGGCCCCGGAGGCCGAGGCGGCGGTTGACGCCCCCGAACTGAGCGAGGCCGAGGCGCAGGCCCGCGCCTGGGACGACGAGTTCGACCGCGAGGAGGGACCCTTCGACATCGAAGAGGTCGACCTTGAGGCCGACGAGGACGACGTCAAGCGACTCGACCTCGGCAGCATCATCGTGACGCCCTTCGAGGGCATGACCATCCAGCTTCAGGTCAACAGGGAGACCAACGTCGTCCAGTCGATCCTGGTCGGCGATGGCGAGTCGGGCCTCGAGGTCGCGGCATTCGCGGGCCCCACCAAGTCGTCGATGGTCCCCGAGATCCGCGAGGAGATCATCAAGGCGACCGCGCAGCAGCAGGGCCAGATCGCCGTCTCGCAGGGACCGTTCGGATCCGAACTGCGCCGCGCGCTTCCCGTCAAGGACCCCAACGGCAACGCAGCCACGCACCTGTCGCGCACCTGGATGGTCTCCGGCCCCGGCTGGCTGCTCCGCGGCGTGCTGCTCGGCAAGGCCACCTTCGAGCCGGACAACGAGGACGCTCAGGTCGCGCTGTTCGAGTTCTTCAGCAACATCGTGGTGCGACGCGGCACGGCGCCCGTTGCGCCGGGAAGCCTGCTTCCCATGAAGGTTCCCGAGGCGGAGGGCTGAGCGGTGTCCGATGGATCGCTCGGCTCGCGGCTGCGTCGGTTCTTCGCCTCGCACGAGGAACTCGAGGCTGAGGAACTGCGGGAACAGTCGGTCGATTGCGGGGCCGAGACCCTGTCCTCGGCGAGGCCTCGCTCGCGCGTGACGCTGCGCGGCACCATCACCTCGCTCACCTCCGACGCCAAGAACGGCTGGCTTGAGGCCGAGGTCACCGACGGGACCGGCACCGTCCGGCTCGTCTGGATGGGCCGCGACCACATCCAGTGCCTGATCCCTGGACGGCACGTGAGGATCGTCGGAAGGCTCGCCTCCGAGGACGGCAAGCCCGTGATCTACAACCCGGAGTTCGAACTGCTCTGACGCGGTCCGGGGTCAGGCTCGCGGCCTCAGAAGTTGCCCGGCTCGTCGTCCTCGTCGGGGTTGAGCATCGCGGCCAACTCGGGCTCGGCCTCCTGCGTCACCACGAACAGCAGTTCGTCGTCCGCCTCGAACGCGCGGTCGCGCTCCGGCGTCAGCGGGATGCCGTCGCGGATGATCGCAACCAGCACCGCGTCGACGGGGAAGGCTATGTCGCGCACCCGCCGTCCGACCATCCAGCCCTCGTCGGGCAGGGTCACCTCGGACAGGTGCGCCGTCGACTTCTTGAACGTCAGCAGCCGCACCAGGTCGCCGGTGGAGACGGCCTCCTCGACGAGCGCCGACATCAGCCGCGGCGTGGAGACAGACACGTCGACGCCCCACTGCGCGTCGAACATCCACTCGTTGCCCGGGTGGTTGACGCGGGCGACGGTGCGGGGCACCCCGAACTCTGTCTTGGCGAGCAGCGAGTAGACCAGGTTGGCCTTGTCGTCGCCGGTCGCGGCGATCGACACGTCGTAGCCCTCGAGTTCGGCGTCCTCAAGGCTCTGAAGCTCGCAGGCGTCCGCCTCGAGCCATTCGGCGCCCGGCACCGAGTCGGGCTTGATGGCGGCCCTGTCCTTGTCGATGAGCAGGGCCTGATGTCCGTTGGCGATCAACTCGCGGGCGATCGAACGCCCGACGTTGCCTGCCCCTGCGATGCACACGCGCATCCCGGTGTCCTTTACTGCTTCTCTGGCGGGTTGGCGAACAGCGTCTCGATCTCGTCTGTGCGATCGGTCATGCACGCGACGTAGAGGAGGTCGCCGTCCTGGTAGATCGTCTCGCGGTCGGGGACGATGCCCCGGCCGACCCGCAACACGAACGGGATGGGGGCGTCGGCGGCGCGCGACAGGTCGCGGATCTTCCTGCCGACCCACCCGCTGTGAACGTGCACCTGCAGCAGGCGGGCGTCGCCCGTCGGGTCGCGCCACACGGGCTCGCTTCCCTCGGGGAGCAGTCGCCGCAGCACCTGCATCACGGTCCAGCGCACCGTCGCGACCGTCGGGATGCCGAGCCGCTCGTAGACGGCGGCGCGGCCCTGGTCGTAGATGCGGGCGACCACGTTCTCGACGTGGTAGATCTCGCGCACCACGCGGGCCGCGAGGATGTTGGAGTTGTCGCCGGAGGAGACGGCGGCGAAGGCGTCGGCGCGGCGGATGCCCGCCTCCTCAAGAACCTGCCTGTCGAAGCCGACACCCTTGACGGTGGTGCCGTGGAAATCGTTGCCGAGCCGGCGGAACGCATCGACGTCGACGTCGATGACGGCGACGCTGTGGCCCCGCTTTTCCAGGCCCTTTGCGAGCATGGCGCCGACGCGCCCGCAGCCCATGATGACGATGTGCACCAGGCTCCTCCTTCGATGTCTGCCGAACATAGCACCGATGCGGCCATGACTTTCGCCCCGTCAAGGTCTACCGTGGGCGCGTGAGAATCTTCTCGGGGATCAAGCGTCTCCTGTTTGGTCGTCGGCTCGCCAACGCCCAGATGGGGGAGACCCTGCTGCCCAAGCGCATCGCGCTGCCGGTGTTCGCGTCGGACGCCCTCAGCTCGGTCGCCTACGCCCCCGACGAGATCCTGATCACGCTGTCCCTGGCAGGCATGGCCGGCTTCATCTTCTCGTGGGAGATCGGGCTCGCGGTCGGCGTCGTCGTGGCCGTCGTGGTGATGTCCTACCGGCAGACCGTCTACGCCTATCCGAGCGGCGGCGGTGACTACGAGGTCGCCAAGGAGAACCTGGGCCGCTTCGCGGGCCTGACGGTCGCGTCCTCGCTGATGGTCGACTACGTCCTGACGGTGGCCGTTTCGGTCTCTGCCGGCGTCATCAACGCCAAGGCGATGCTGCCGTTCCTGCAGGACCACGAGGCCTGGACAGCGGTGATCGTCATCGTGTTCCTGACCATCATGAACCTGCGTGGCGTCCGCGAGTCGGGCGCCGCTTTCGCTATCCCCACCTATGTCTTCATGGGCTCGATGATCGTGATGGTGGCCATCGGCCTGTTCCGCATCTTCGCGCTCGACCAGACCCTGCTCAGCGAGACGGCGAACCTGACGGTCGTGCGCGAGGACGGCGTCGAGAACATCGCTGGCTGGGCGCTGGTGGCGATCCTGGCGCGTGCGTTCTCCTCCGGCTGTGCCGCGCTGACCGGCGTCGAGGCCATCAGCAACGGCGTGCCCGCGTTCAAGCCGCCGAAGAGCCGCAACGCCTCCCGGGTGCTCGGCATGCTCGGCGTGCTCGCCATCACCATGCTGCTCGGCATCATCGCGCTTGCGAACCTCACCAAGGTCCACCTGATCGACGAACTGACGGGCACGCACTACGTCGACGAGGCTGGCAACACCATCCACTCCGCGGCCACCACCGTCACGGGTCAGCTCGCCCGCGTGGTGTTCATGGACTGGTTCGAGCCGGGCTTCTACGTCGTGGTCACCGCCACGATGCTGATCCTGTTCCTGGCCGCCAACACCGCGTTCAACGGCTTCCCGTCGCTCGCCTCGATCCTTGCCCGGGACGGCTACCTTCCCCGCCAGTTGCACACCCGCGGCGACCGGCTGGCCTTCTCCAACGGCATCGTGATGCTCGCCGCGGCGGCCATCGCGCTGGTGCTGATCTTCAACGCCTCCGTGACCGCGCTGATCCAGCTCTACGTCGTCGGCGTGTTCATCTCCTTCACGCTCGGCCAGATCGGCATGGTCAAGCACTGGACGACGGCGCTCAAGACCGAGCAGGAGCCCGAGAAGCGCGCCAAGATGAAGCGCTCGCGGGTGATCAACTTCGTCGGCGCAAGCCTCACCGGCATCGTGCTGGTCATCGTCCTGATCTCGAAGTTCACCCACGGCGCCTACCTCGCGATCGTCGCAATGGGCGTCACGTTCGCGCTGATGCTGGCCATCTCCAACCACTACCTGGCCGTCGAGCGCGAGGTCGCGCTGACGCCGGACTCCGACCGGGCGCTGCCGAGCCGGGTGCGCTCGGTGATCCTGGTGCAGCAGGTGAACCTTCCGACGGTCAAGGCCATCGCGTTCGCGCGGGCCACCCGACCCACCACGCTGACGGCCGTTACGGTGGCCATCGACGACGACCAGGTCGAACAGATCATCGACCAGTGGGAGGCGGAGGACTTCGGCATCCCGCTGAAGGTGATCGCCTCCCCCTACCGCGAGATCACCGGCCCGTTCATCAAGTACGTCGCGAAGCTGCGCACCGAGAACCCGCGCGACGTGGTGAGCGTCTACATCCCCGAGTTCGTCGTGGGCCACTGGTGGGAGCAGTTGCTGCACAACCAGACGGCGCTGGTGATCCGGACCAGGCTGCACTTCATGCAGGGCGTCATGGTGACCTCGGTTCCCTACCAGCTCAAGAGTTCCGACGCGCGTAAGGAGCGGGCCAAGGAGGCGGCCCGCCGCCAGGTGCGCGGATGACCAGGACGCTGCGGCTCGGAGCGGTCGCACACGGGGGCTTCGTGGTGGCGCGCGACGACGAGAAGGTCGTCTTCGTCACCGGCGGCCTGCCAGGCGAATTGGCCACCGTCGAGATCACGGATCGCGGCAAGCGCTTCGACCGCGGCCGGGTCATCGAGGTCCTCGAGCCCGCCGCCGGCCGGGTTGAGCCGCCGTGCCCGATCGCGGGGGAGTGCGGCGGCTGCGACTGGCAGTTCGCCGACCAGGAGACCCAACTCGACCTCAAGACCGCCGTGGTCGCCGAGCAGTTGAAGCGGATGGCGGGCATCGACTGGCAGGGCCGAGTCGAGGCCGTCCCCGGTGGGCTGACGGGGTGGCGCACGCGGCTCAGGTTCGCCGTCGACGGCAAGGGACGGCTCGGCTTCCGGGCCCGGAGGTCGCACCAGGTGATCCCGCTTCCCGAGCAGGGCTGCCTGATCGCGGCCGACCCGCCCTACGACGAGGCCCGCGAGGTCGCAGAGCCAGGCCAGGAGGTGATCGTCGCGATCGGCACCGAATCGGCCACCAGCCTCGGCCCCCGGCTCGGCATCGGAGACGACCCGGTGCACGAGCGGGTGCTGGGCCGCGACTTCGACGTCGACGCAGACGGCTTCTGGCAGGTGCACCGCGAGGCCCCGGAGACGCTGACCCGCGCCGTCCTCGACGGGCTGGAACCGCGTCGGGGCGAGACGGCGCTCGACCTGTACTGCGGCGTCGGGCTGTTCGCGGGCGCCCTCGTCGACGCGGGCTGCGACGTGCTCGGCGTCGAATCCGGGCGACGCGCGGTCGCCCAGGCACGCCGCAACGTGCCTCAGGCCAGGTTCATCGCCGCCCCGCTGGAGCGGGCGCTGCACGACCTGCCTGGCTCGGTCGACCTGGTCGTCCTCGACCCGCCGCGCAAGGGAGCGGGGGCCTCCGTGGTCCGCGCGGTCGCCGCCGCTGGCCCGCGCGCGGTCGCCTACGTCGCGTGCGACCCGTCGGCACTGGCCCGTGACCTGGCCTACTTCGCCGAGCAGGGCTACGCGCCGACGTCGATCAGGGGCTTCGACCTGTTCCCGATGACCCAGCACATCGAGTGCGTCGCGATCCTGACGCCCCAGGGATAGACCCCCTCGTTAGCCCTAGGATGGGCCTTGTCCGGCGATGCCGCCCTCCGCGCCTCAACGTGGTATCTTGATGTCAAGAGACTTCGCGGGTCGTCAACGAGAAGGAGTATTGATGAGCGTCAACAGTTTCGGGGCCAAGTCCAGCCTCGATGTACAGGGCACCGAGTACGAGATCTTCCGGCTCGACGCCGTGCCGGGGTCTGAGAAGTTGCCCTTCAGCCTGAAGGTTCTGCTTGAGAACCTGCTGCGCACCGAGGACGGCGCGAACATCACCAAGGAGGACATCGAGTTCCTCGGCAACTGGGATCCGAACGCGGAGCCCGACCATGAGATCCAGTTCACGCCCGCCCGTGTGATCATGCAGGACTTCACCGGCGTCCCGTGTGTGGTCGACCTGGCCACCATGCGTGAGGCCGTCATCGGCCTCGGCGGCGACCCCGACAAGGTCAATCCGCTCTCGCCCGCCGAGATGGTCATCGACCACTCCGTGATCGCAGAGGTCTTCGGCACCCCGACCGCCTTCCAGCAGAACACCGACATCGAGTACCAGCGCAACCGCGAGCGCTACCAGTTCCTCCGCTGGGGCCAGACGGCGTTCGACAACTTCAAGGTCGTCCCCCCGGGCACCGGCATCGTGCACCAGGTCAACATCGAGCACCTGGCGCGCGTGATCTTCCCGCGCACCGTCGACGGCGTGCTGCAGGCCTACCCGGACACCTGCGTCGGCACCGACTCGCACACCACGATGGTCAATGGCCTCGGCGTGGTCGGCTGGGGCGTCGGCGGCATCGAGGCGGAGGCGGCCATGCTCGGCCAGCCCGTATCGATGCTGATCCCGCGCGTGGTCGGCTTCAAGCTCAAGGGCAAGCTCAACGAGGGCACCACCGCCACCGACCTCGTGCTCACCATCACCGAGATGCTGCGCCAGCACAAGGTGGTCGGCAAGTTCGTCGAGTTCTACGGCGAGGGCGTCGCTGAGGTCCCGCTGGCCAACCGCGCCACCATCGGCAACATGAGCCCCGAGTACGGCTCGACCATCGCGATCTTCCCGATCGACGACAAGACCAGCGACTACCTGCGCCTGACCGGCCGCGACGAGCACCAGATCGCGCTCGTGGAGGCCTACGCCAAGGCCCAGGGCATGTGGCACGACGCCGCGCACGAGCCCACCTACTCCGAGTACATCGAACTGGACCTGTCGACGGTCGTGCCGTCGATCGCCGGCCCGAAGCGCCCGCAGGACCGCATCAAGTTGAGCGAGGCCAAGACCAACTTCGAGGAGAACGTGCCCGCGTACGCGGCCGATCCCGCGAAGGTCGTGCCCGTCACGCTCGCCGACGGCACCTCGTTCGACCTGACCAACGGCGCCGTCACCGTCGCCTCGATCACGTCGTGCACCAACACGTCGAACCCGAGCGTCATGATCGGCGCCGCGCTGCTGGCGAAGAAGGCCGTCGAGAAGGGCCTCAACCGCAAGCCGTGGGTCAAGACCTCGCTCGCCCCCGGCTCGCAGGTCGTCACCGACTACTACGAGAAGGCAGGCCTGACCGAGTACCTCGACAAGATCGGCTTCAACCTGGTCGGCTACGGTTGCGTCACCTGCATCGGCAACACCGGCCCGCTGATCCCCGAGATCTCCAAGGCCGTCAATGACGAGGACATGGCGGTCACCGCTGTGCTTTCGGGTAACCGCAACTTCGAGGGCCGCATCAGCCCCGACGTCAAAATGAACTACCTGGCCTCGCCGATGCTCGTCATCGCCTACGCGCTGGCCGGCACCATGGACATCGACATCCTCAACGACCCGCTCGCGACCAACGAGGCGGGAGAGGACGTGTTCCTCAAGGACATCTGGCCGTCGCAGGCCGAGATCGAGCAGGTCGTCGGCTCGTCGATCTCCTCCGACATGTTCTCGGAGCGCTACGCCGACGTGTTCACCGGCGACGAGCGCTGGCGCTCGCTGCCCACCCCGGAGGGCAACACCTTCGAGTGGGACGACGCGTCGACCTACGTCCGCAAGGGCCCGTACTTCGACGGGATGCCCGTCGAGCCCGAGCCGGTCACCGACATCGTCGGCGCCCGCGTGCTGCTCAAGCTCGGCGACTCGGTCACCACCGACCACATCTCGCCCGCTGGCAACATCAAGGCGGACTCGCCCGCCGGCCTGTACCTGGCCGAGCACGGCGTCGAGCGTCGCGACTTCAACTCCTACGGCTCGCGCCGTGGCAACCACGAGGTCATGATCCGCGGCACGTTCGCCAACATCCGGCTCCGCAACCAGATCGCGCCTGGCACCGAGGGTGGCTTCACCCGCGACTTCACGCTGCCGGACGCGCCGGTCACCACCGTCTTCGACGCGTCGGTGAACTACCAGGAGGAGGGCACCCCGCTCGTCGTCCTGGCTGGCAAGGAGTACGGCTCCGGGTCGTCGCGTGACTGGGCGGCCAAGGGCACCGCGCTGCTCGGCGTTCGTGTCGTGATCGCCGAGAGCTACGAGCGCATCCACCGCTCGAACCTGATCGGCATGGGCGTCCTCCCGCTGCAGTTCCCCGATGGCCAGACGGCCGACTCGCTCGGCCTGACCGGCGAGGAGAGCTTCGCGGTGCAGGGCGTCACGGCGCTCAACGACGGCGAGACCCCGAAGACCATGAAGGTGATCGCGGTCAAGCCCGACGGCTCCGAGGTGACCTTCGACGCGATCGTGCGCATCGACACCCCCGGGGAGCGTGCCTACTACGTCAACGGCGGCATCATGCAGTACGTGCTGAGGAACCTGGCCAAGGCCTGATCCTCCGCAGACACGAACCGGCCGCGCCCTTCTCGGGGCGCGGCCGGTTCGTTGTTGGTGTGGGGGAGCGGGTGCCCTGTCGGGTCAGCGGTCGTCGAGGGCGGTGCCGCGCTTGTCGACGAGGCCCCAGGCGGCGACTGCTGCGATGACGAAGAACGCGGCGAACACGATGAACATCGTCGAGACGCCGAGCGCAAGCAGCGCGGGCACGCAGAGCGGGGCGATGATCGAGGCGATCCGGCCGACGCCCGCGGACCAGCCCGAGCCCGTGCCGCGCAGCGAGGTGGGGTACATCTCGGGGGAGACCGCGTACAGAGCGCCCCAGGCTCCGAGGTTGAAGAAGGACAGCGCCATGCCGGTGCCGATGATGGCGGCCTCGCCGGAGGCCGTCCCGAAGGCGACGGCGGAGGCGGCCGAGCCGACCAGGAACAGCGAGAGCGTGGGACGGCGTCCCCACGCCTCGATCAGCCAGGCGGCCAACGCGTAGCCGGGCAACTGGGCGAGCGTGATGATCAGCGTGAACCCGAAGGACTGCACCAGGTCGTAGCCCTTGCCGACCAGGATGGTGGGGATCCAGATGAAGGCGCCGTAGTAGCCGAAGTTCACGCAGAACCAGACGAGCCACAGGCTGAGGGTGCGCAGCCGGAACTCGGGGCTCCAGAGCGCGCCGAGTCGCTGCATCGCCGTCTGTGCGACGACCGGGGGAGCCTGTGCCGCGGTGTCGTCGACGACGTCGGGGCTCGCGACCCCTGCGGAGGCCTCGAACTGGCGCACGATGGTCTCCGCCTCGGCGTGGCGGCCGCGGCGCTCGAGCCAGCGGGCCGACTCGGGAAGGCCCCACCTGACCACCAGCGCGTAGGCCGCCGGGATCGCGCCGAGCGCGAAGGCCCAGCGCCACCCGTTGTCGGAGGTGGGGATCACGAAGTAGCCGATCAGCGCGGCGGCGGTCCAGCCGACCGCCCAGAACGCCTCGAGGATGACGATGATGCGGCCGCGCATCCGGGCGGGCGCGAACTCGCTGACGTAGGTCGAGGCGACGGGCAGTTCGGCGCCGAGGCCGAGGCCGACGAAGAAGCGCAGCACCAGCAGCAGGGCCAGGCCCCCGACGAGCGCGCTCGCGCCGGTGGCGAGGCCGTAGATGAGCAGGGTCACGGCGAAGATGTGGCGCCTGCCGAAGCGGTCGGCGAGCAGGCCGCCGACGGATGCGCCGATGGCCATCCCGACGAACCCGATCGAGGCGATCCAGGACTTCTCGGTGGTGGTGAGGTCCCACTGGGTCGCAAGCGCCGCGATGATGAACGAGATGAGGCCGACGTCCATGGCGTCGAGGGCCCAGCCGAGCCCCGACCCGGTGAGCACCTTGAGGTGACGTCGGGTGAAGGGGAGGCGGTCGAGTCGCTCGGAGCGGGTCTCCGGGGTACCGGCTGTCGCAGTCATGTCGTCATATTAACGATAAGTGGTCCAGGTCGCCGCATCGCCCGCCTGTCGGTCGGGTGGTTGCATGAGCATGTTTGGTTGCTCGTTGCCCGAATCGCCCGTTGTTAACGCTTGCAGCAGCAACGAGTTACCAAACATGCTCAAGGAGGGATCCCAGCCGAGGCCGGGCTACTTCTTGGCGCTGAAGTCGTTCTTCACGTACTCCTCGGCGGCATTCTCCGGGGTGATGGCGGTGGTCTGGAGCACCTGCTTCTTCTCGACCGGCTGGCCGTCAATGAGGTTCTCGACCGTGTCGATGGCCTCCTTCGCGCCGGTCGGATAGATGAAGGTGCCAGCCAACTGGCCGTTCTGGACCGCGCGGATGCCGCCGTCGGGGATCGCAAGTCCGTCGGTGCCGATGAACTTGATCTGATCGGCCTTCCCCGCGCCCTGCGCCGCGAGGTACGCGCCGAGCGCCATCGGGTCGTTCTCCCCGTAGACGAGGTCGATCTTCTCGCCGGACTGGAGCCATTGCTGCATCACCTTGGTCGCCTCTTCCTTCAGCCACTTGGCGTCCTGGTCCTTG
Source organism: Propionibacteriaceae bacterium AM104-82 (assembly GCA_027658995.1). Lineage (GTDB taxonomy): Bacteria > Actinomycetota > Actinomycetes > Propionibacteriales > Propionibacteriaceae > Arachnia. Next base: position 12,034 of record JAQDQK010000014.1, on the reverse strand, counting down.
ACGATCTTGATCTTGGGGTTGGCCGTGATGGCGTCGCGGAATCCCTTGTCGCGGTCGATCTGCGGCTGGTTCGACGTGATCCCCCGCAACTCGACGACGTTGCCCCCGTCGGGGAGGAGTTTGACGGCGAGATCACCGGCGGCCTTGCCGATGGCCACGTTGTCCCCGCCGATGAAGGCGGTGATGCAGTCAGTGTTGACGGACCGGTCCAGGACGATCACGGGGATGCCGGCCGCGCACGCCTGCTCGACGGGAGGCGTCAGGGGATCCGACTCGTTCGGCGAGACGATCAGCACGTCGACCTTCTGCTGGATGAACTGCTGGACCTGGGACACCTGCCGGGACGAGTCCTGCTGGGCGTCCGCGATCGGCAGCAGTTTGAGGTTGTCGTGCTGGGAGGCGTAGTACTGGAGTTGGAGGTTCAACTGGGCGCGGTACGGCTCGGCGTTGTTGGCCTGCGAGTAGCCGATCGTGTAGACGTCCTTCTTCGGCAGGCCGGTGGCGGCGGGCGATTCCTGACCGGCCGGTGGTGCGGATCCCGCTGGTTGGGAGGGGCCGCCGCCCGTCGGGCTTGGTCCGTAGGGCTGTTGGGCGTTCGTCGCGCAAGCGGTCAGCGCCATCGCGCTGAACAGCAGGCCGAGGACGGCCGAGCGGGTCGTGTTCGTGGCGAACATCGGTTTCATCTCCTCTGATCGTGGCGCAGGCGGAAGTTCACCCGTCGCCCGGGGTGGCGGCCCGTAGTCGGATGCGGGCGATGAGATTGGTGAGAAGGTCGGGGCGCTGCAGGACCACGGCGACGATGAGGATGATTCCCTTGATGATCATCTGCCAGTTGGCGCTGAAGTTGTTCAGGCCGAGCACGTTGTCCAGCAGGGTAAGGATGAGCGCGCCGACCGCCGTCCCGATGACGGTGCCACGCCCTCCGAGCAGGCTCGCCCCGCCGATCACGACCGCCGCGATCGCGTCCAGTTCGTATCCGAGCCCGGCCTGTGGGTCCGCCGAGGCGTTGTAGGCCGCGCCGATCGGCCCCGCGAACCCGGCCAGGAGGCCAGAGATGGCGAACACGGCGATGGTGACGCCGGTCACGTTGACCCCCGACAGGCGCGCGGCCACGCGGTTGCCGCCCACCGCGTAGATGTGGCGGCCGAAGGTGGTTCTGGACAAGACGACGTGTCCCACGACGATCGTGACGAACAGGGCGAGGACGGGGAAGTAGCCGATCAGCGGGACGGGAAACAGGCTGGTACCCGGGGTGCCGAGGCGCTGAAACTGCTGGGCGCCCGCGCCCAGGGTGCCGTTGGCGTCGATGACCATGGTGCCGATCGAGACATTCTGGGAGACCTCCCGGACGACGCCGCGGGCGATCGTCATCATGGCAAGCGTCATCACGAACGCCTGGATCCTGAGGACGGCGACCCCTATCCCGCTGAGCAGCCCGAAGAGCGCGCCGATCGCGACGCAACTGGGGACGATGGCGATCACCGGCCAGTTGAGGTCGGTCAGCATCAGCGCGGAGGCGGTGGAACCGACGGCGAAGAGGGCTCCGACCGACAGGTCGATGCCGCCCGCGATGATGACCAGGGTCATTCCGACGGCGAGGATGCCGCGGGGCGCGAAGTAGCCGATGGCATTGGAGAAGTTGCCGAGGTCGAGGAACCGGGTGCCCTGACTCCAGATGCCGATCGCGACGATCAGGATCAGGCCGATGTAGCTCTGGAGTGACCCGAGCAGTGATGTCCATCGCCGCAGCCCTGCATCGGCCGTCGTCTCGCTCATGACGCCTCCTCGGCTGGATGCGGGTGCCCGGTGGCCGCTGGCATGGCAGCCGACATCAGGTCGGCCTGGGTGGCGGAGGCCGTGTCGAACTCGGCGCTCACTCTGCCCTCGCTGATGACGACGATCCGATCCGTCATACCCAGGAGCTCTGGAAGCTCCGAGGAAGCGACCAGGAACGCGACGCCCCGGTCTGCAAGGTCGGCGACGATCGCATAGATCTCGCTCTTGGCCCCGACGTCGATGCCGCGCGTCGGTTCGTCGAGCAGGATCAGTTTCGGCTCCGTGAGGAGCCACCTGGCCAGCACCACCTTCTGCTGGTTGCCGCCCGACAGGTTGCGCACCGGGGTGCGGATGCTGGTCGTCCTGGTGCCGAGGCGTCGGACCCCGTCAGCGGCGGCGAGCCTCTCGGCCCCAGCCCGAACCCAGCCGGCGCTTGCGAACCGTCGGAGCGCTGCGAGGGTGGCGTTGAACTGTACGGAGTGGTCGAGGATGAGGCTCTGGGCCTTCCTGTCCTCTGCCACCATGGCGATGCCGCGGCGGATGGCGGTGCTGGGCGAGCGCACGACGAAAGGGCGGCCGTCGAAGATGACGGTGCCGCGCATCGTGGCCGCAGGGTAGACCCCGAAGATGCTCTGCAGGATCTCGGTGCGTCCAGCCCCCATCAGCCCGGCCAGCCCGACGACCTCGCCGGGACGCACGTCCAGCGACACGTGGTGCAGCCCAACGGCGGCGCCCGTGGGGGTCTGTGTCACGGTCAGATCGCTCACGACCAGGATCGGAGGTACCTCGGGGTCAGGCTCGCGGGGCACCCGGTCGTGCATGGCGGTCAGTTCCCTGCCGACCATCATGTTGATCAGTTCCGGGCGGGAGGCCTCGCGCATGGGTCGCTGCCCGATCCGGTGCCCGTCGCGCAGCACGACGACGGTGTCGGCGATCTCGGCGAGTTCCTCCAAGCGGTGCGAGATGAAGACGATGCCGACTCCCTCCGTCTTGAGGGCCCGGACGACGTCGAAGAGGTGCCTCACCTCGGCCTCGGCGAGGGCAGAGGTCGGCTCGTCCATGACAAGCACCTTCGCCTTCATCGACAGGGCCTTCGCCACCTCGGTCAACTGCTGCGTCGCTAGGGGGCAACTCCCCACCAGGGTGCGCGGGTCGAGCCTCAGCCCGACTCGGGCGAGGAGCCGTCGGGCCTCCCGCTGAGCCGCCCGACGACGGACCCAGCCCGCGGTCCCGATCTCGCGTCCGAGGAAGATGTTGTCGCAGATGCTCATGGTCTGGACCAGGTTGAGTTCCTGATGGATTGTGCTGATCCCGAGTCGCTGCGCCTGGGCGGGGGAGTGCAGCACCGCAGGCTCGCCGTCGATCACGATCTCGCCGTCGTAGCTCGTGAAGACACCGGAGGCGACGTTGATGAGCGTTGACTTTCCGGCGCCGTTCTCGCCCAGGAGGGCGACGACCTCGCCGCGCCGGACCGTAAGGGACACATCGGAGAGTGCCTGCACTCCCCAGAAAGACTTGCTGACTCCCCGCATCTCCAGCAGCGTCTTCATGAGGTCACCTGGTTTCACGAATCGACCACTTCATCGAAACACCGGCCAAGGGTCGCGTCAAGACAGGCTCCGGATGAGGAGCCGGGTTTCCTGGCGCGTCGCGCAGGCGGGACGCACCGCTTTACTTTGTCTGACCCGTGTCCTGTAATAGAACACATGTTCGACGATGATGAAGTGATTCGGGTCTACGTTCCGCCAGGCTGGCCCGGCTCGGTGCGGCCGCCTGGGTCGCCCGGCTGGCTCGCCTCCGCGGAGGCGTTCCTGCTCGACGTGTGCCCTTCCGAGTACCGCGGCTACCAGGTGCTGAGGCGCCATCCGGTCGTGCTTGCCAAGCTGGCGCAGGAGTTCGTGGCGTCGCAGTTGATGGCCACGCGCTCGGGCCTCTCCGACGTCCGCACGTCGCTGTCCGGCTTCGTCGACACGGCGACGGTGGACCAGGCGGCGGGCGTGCTGCAGCAGGAGGAGGCTCGGCTGACGCGGGTGGCGCGCGGCGTCGACCTGGTCGACCAGGCGCTGCGCGACGTGCGCTTCGTGAAGAAGCTCTGAGCCGGGTGCCGGGCCGCTCAACCTCCCTGGCGGTCCGGCGAATGCCCGTACTATGGACCCCATGTCTTTGTTGGATTCGATCAACAGCCCGCGCGACCTGCGTGCGCTGTCGCGACGGCAGCTCAACCAGCTCGCGACGGAGATCCGATCCTTCCTGATCACCAAGGTCAGCCGAACCGGGGGGCACCTCGGCCCGAACCTCGGCGTCGTCGAACTGACGCTCGCGATCCACAAGGTCTTCGACTCTCCGACCGACCCCATCATCTTCGACACCGGCCACCAGAGCTACGTCCACAAGATCCTGACGGGGCGCCGCGACGGCTTCGACTCGCTTCGGCAGCGCGGCGGCCTGTCCGGCTACCCCGAGCCGCGCGAGTCCGAGCATGACTGGGTCGCCAACTCGCACGCCTCCACGTCGCTGTCCTGGGCTGAGGGCCTCGCGAAGGGGTTCCGGCTGACGGGGGAGAAGCGTACCGTCGTCGCCGTGATCGGGGACGGCGCCCTCACCGGCGGCATGGCCTGGGAGGCCCTCAACAACATCGCCGACAACGACGACCTGCGCCTCGTGGTGATCGTCAACGACAACGGCCGCTCGTACACCCCGACGGTGGGTGGCGTCGCCAACCACCTCGCTGGCCTGCGCACCGACCACCGCTACGAGAAGACGCTGAGCCTGATCAAGCGCACCGTGATGCGGCTCCCCGTGGTCGGCCGGCCCGTCTACGACCTGATGCACGGCTTCAAGACCGGCGTGAAGGACGTCCTCGCGCCGCAGTCGATGTTCTCCGACCTCGGCATCAAGTACACCGGCCCGATCGACGGGCACGACATCACGGCGCTCACCAACCACCTCGAGCAGGCCAAGCAGTTCGGCGGCCCCGTCATTGTGCACTGCGTCACCCGCAAGGGCCGCGGCTTCCAGGCCGCGGAGCAGAACGAGGAGGACCGCTTCCACGCGATCGGCAAGATCAACGAGTTCACCGGCGAACCGCTGTCCGCCTCCGTGCAGGCGACCTGGACCGACGCCGTCGCCGAGGCCATGGTGCAACTCGGCCAGCGTCGCCCCGATGTGGTGGCGATCACGGCGGCCATGCTCAACCCGGTCGGCTTCGGCCGCTTCGCCGCCGCCTTCCCGGATCGGATCTTCGACGTCGGCATCGCCGAGCAGCACGCAGTGGTCTCCGCCGCGGGGATCGCGAAGTCCGGCCTGCATCCGGTGCTCGCCCTGTACGCGACCTTCCTGAACCGCGCGTTCGACCAGGTGCTGATGGACGCGGCGCTGCACAAGGCTGGCATCACGATCCTGCTCGACAGGGCGGGCGTCACCGGAAGCGACGGCCCCAGCCACAACGGCATGTGGGACATGACGCTGATGGGCATCGTGCCGGGCCTGCGGCTGGCGGCCCCCCGCGACCAGGCCAGGCTGATCGCCGCGCTCGACCTGGCGGTCGACGTCGATGACGCCGTCACGGTGGTGCGCTACTCCAAGGAACGCATCCCCGACGAGATCGGCGAGATCGCCCACATCGGCGAGGGCTTCGACCGCGTCGACGTGCTGCGCCGTGACCGCGACGCGAAGGTGCTCGTCGTCGGCTACGGGCAGTTCGTCGGGATGGCCATGTCGGTGGCGGAGCGCCTGGGCGACCAGGGCGTCGCCGCGACCGTGGTCGACCCGCTCTGGGCGCTGCCCGTCAGCCAGACCCTCGTAGACGTCGCGGCCGACTACGACACCGTCATCACGCTGGAAGACAACCTTGAGGAAGGTGGCATCGGCCAGCGCCTGCGCGCCCGCCTCGCGGAGGTCGGCGCCGCTTCACAGGTGTTGACGTTCGGGATCCCGCAGCGCTTCCTCGCGCAGGGTGCGCGCGACGAGGTGCTCGACGAGATCGGCCTCACGCCCGCGAAGGTGTCGCTGGAGGCGCTCGGCGCGATCCTGTCGCGCCCCGTGGACGTGCCGCAGGCCGACCGTCAGGCCTGAGTCAGCGGACCTGACGGACCTCGAAGGTCTGCGTCGGCGCCACGAACGCGTCCTGAGCCTCGACGATCAGCAGCTCGGGCGAGTCCGCCTCGTAGGTCTTGACGAGCAACTCGTAGACGCTGGCCGCCGTCAGGCCGAGCGCCGAGGCTGCATCGCCGGAGGAGCGGAAGTGCGAGGAGAACAGCGCCGAGGCGACGTCGCCTGAGCCGTTGCGCTTGAAGGGGAGTTGCGGGGTCTGCACGATCCACGCGCCCTCGCCGGTCACCGCGAGCATCTCGATGGTGTCGGCCGGGCGGTCGGGGCGGAAGACGCTGGTGACGAGCACGGTGGAGGGGCCGACGGCGCGCACCTGGTCCACGGAGGCGAGGGTCTCCTCGAGCGTGTGGGGGTCGGTGCCGGTGATGAAGCCGAGTTCGAACTGGTTGGGGGAGATCAGGTCGGCCTTCGGCACGACCCGGTCGCGGATCAGGGTCTGCACCTCGGGGGCGACGAAGCAGCCCGACTTGGCGCTGCCGAGCACCGGGTCGCAGGCGTAGATGGCCTGCGGGTTGCGCTCCTTGACCAGCGCGACGGCGTCGAGGATCGCGTCGCCGATGTCGTTGCCGCCCTGGTAACCGCTGACCACCAGGTCGACGTCGCTCAGTCCGCCGCGCTCGTCGATGCCTCGCACGATGTCGCGCACCACGTCGCCGCTGAGCAGTTGGCCGCCCCATGCGCCGTAGCCGGTGTGGTTGGAGAAGACGACGGTGTGCACCGGCATCACCTCGTGCCCAATGCGCTGCATGGGGAAGACGGCGGCGGAGTTGCCCACGTGGCCGTAGGAAACGCAGGACTGGATCGACAGGACTCGCATAGGGGAATCCTGCCACGTCTCGCCGATGCTGCGACAACTCGACCGGGACGGGTCACCATCCGGTCGCGGCGGGGCGCCGTTCACTCCTCGGCTGCTGCGAGGGCCTCCGCGATGGCGGGAACGAGGAAGTCGGCCTGCCAGGGTCGCACCCCGAGGCCGAGCAACACGTCGCGGTCGATCACCGGATGCCGGTAGACGGCCTCCTGGAGCGGCTGCGGGGGCGCCACCAGCGAGGCCTGCAGGCCGCCGAGGTCGCACGCGAGCCCATCGACCACCGGCTTGATCGCCGCCCAGCGGGCAGCGGCCTCCGGGTTGGTGTGGTCCCAGTTGCGGGGCTGCGGGATCCCGGTGTGCGGCGGACGCTTCGGCGGGTAGCCCTTCTCTGGCATGTCGCGGACCCGATCCAGCGCGGCCAACCAGTTGTTCAGGTAGCGCTGGCCAGGGTTGCTGTGGAAGGCGCGCAGGTTCTGCGTCTGGCCGCGCGTCGGCACCTGGTCGCGGAACAGGCCCGCGACCTCCATGATGGCCGCGTCGGGCAGGATCCACGTCGGCGGCCGGTCGCGGCGCTGGCCGATCGCGTCGCGCTCAAGCCACAGTTCCCGCGCGATCGCAAACTGCAGCGGGGTGCGAAGCGAGGTCAGGCCGCTGAGCCGCCGCCACGGATCCTGGCGAGGTGTCGGGGGAGCGGAGAACCTGGCGAGCGTCGTCGCGTCCTCCTGCGTCGACCAGTCGGCCCTGCCGACCCGGTCGAGTTCCGCGTGCAGCGCGTCGGCGAGTTCGACGAGGTAGTCGACGTCGAGCGCCGCGTAGGTGAGCCAACTCTCGGGCAGCGGACGCTTGGACCAGTTGTCGGCCGAGTGCGCCTTGCGCAGCCGGATGCCCACCTCGGACTGCAGCAGCGCGCCGAGGCTCGCCGCGGGCTTGCCGAGCAGTCTGGCGGCCATCTCGGTGTCGAAGATCTCGTGCGGCACGATCCCGATCTCCTGCATGCATGGCAGGTCCTGGCTCGCGGCGTGGATGATCCAGGCGGCGCCCTCGGTGGCGTCGACGAGGCTGGAGAGCTGCACGTCGGTGTTCTCGAACGCGATCGGGTCGATCAGCCAGGTGCCTGCGCCCTCGCGTCGGATCTGCAGCAGGTAGGCCTTGGGCCAGTAGCGGTGCCCGTGTGCGCGTTCCGTGTCGAACGCCACCGGCCCCGTTCCTGCCCGCAGCGCGTCGAGCGCCTCGTTCAGGGAGCCTGGCGTGTCGACCACCGGGCGCAGTGGTTCGCGGCTCGTCTCGACGTAGCTCATCAGGCCAGGCCGGTCGGCAGCGTGGTGACGCCGGGAGGCAGCGCGGGCTGCCCGGCGACCATGCCCATCAGTTCCTGCCACGCCGCAAGGTGCGGCGTGAGGGGATGGTTCTCGTCCAGGGTGGGTGTCCAGGAGGATCGCACCTCGACGTCGGCGCGGTCGGAGTCGGTCATCTCGCCGAAGCCGACGCTGTAGGAGGCGGTGACGGTGCCCGCCAGTTCGCCCGCGACGCAGCCGTGGTTGGCGAGCGCGTCGGTCAGCCACGACCAGGCGACCTCCGGCAGTAGCGAGTCGGTGACCATGTCGGCGTCGACCTCTGCGCGGACGTAGCTGACGATCCGGAAGGTCCCTCCCCAGGCGATGTTGCCCGCCGGGTCGTGGAGCAGGATCAGCCGGCCGGTGGCTAGTGACTCGTCACCGCCCTCCAGGTCGGCCGAGATGGCGATAGCGTGGGGCGCGATCCGCTGCGGCGAGCCGATCTCCTCGGTGGTGAGCCCGGGACGCCATGTCATCGCGTCCAACTCGCGGAGGGCACGGGCGAATGCCTCTGGAGTGAAGCTCTTCACGTTTGCTGGCACGCCGCCAGCCTAAGCTGGCGACCGGCGGCGAGCGGGTCTGACGCGCCGGGCGGGTCTCAGGTGGTCGGCCGGAGCCGCATGCTCACCGAGTTGATGCAGTAGCGCAGATCGGTGGGGGTGTCGTAGCCCTCGCCCTCGAAGACGTGGCCCAGATGGCCGTCGCAGTTGGCGCAGCGCACCTCGACGCGCGGCCTGCCGGGCAGCGAGCGGTCCTCGATGTAGCGGACGCGTTCCTCGGTGAGCGGGGCGAAGAAGCTGGGCCATCCGCAGTGGGAGTGGAACTTCTGGTTGCTGCGGAACAGTTCGGCGCCGCAGCCGCGGCACTCGTAGATGCCCTCGGTCTCGGTGTCGGTGTACTCGCCGGTGAACGGGGCTTCGGTGCCGCTCTGGCGCAGCACGCGATACTCGAGGTCGCTGAGCTGTTCGCGCCACTGGGCATCGGGCTTGATGAGCTTGGGCTGGTACTGCTCGGTCATGACTCGATACTAGGCGTCTGGCCAAGCGGGCGGCGTCAGGACTCCTCGCCGTCCAGATCCTCGACGGAGAGTTGCGTGGGGGTGCCGTCGAGCAGTTCCATGGCCCCGAAGGCGTAGCGCGCCAGGATCAGGTGGCGCAGGTGGTCGCTGTCTCCCAGCGGAGCCGTGACGGCAATGGCGCCGGCGCGAAGGGCCGCCTGGGCGTGGGCCTGGTATGCCGGGGTCGGCGTGAGGAACACGCTTCCGACCGCGATGTGCCTGCGGCCTTGGGCGCGCAGCGACGCGACCGCCGCCGCGGTCACGCGTCCCTCGCCCTCGTCGACGGCGAGTTGGACGGGAAGCCGGTGATGCGTCGACCACTGGCGCGCGCGACGGGCTAGCAGCGAGTTGCCGCGCACGTCGGCCCCCGCGGGTGCGGCAAGCACGAGGCCGTCGATCTCGAGGGCACCGCCGCGATGTAGCGCCTCGCGGACGCGCTCGTCGAGGATGTTGAGCAGTTCGCTCGCTGGGCCGACGGGGCGGCTGACGACGACGTGGATGTCGGGGGAGTGGTCGAAGGTGTCGAGTTCCTCCGCGTGGTCCGCCGCCGAGACGAGATCGAGCGGGACGAGCACGGCCTCGGCGACATCGTCGGCCACGAGGGAGGCGATGACCTTCTGCAGCGGGGGCTTCACGCCCTCCAGCCGGGCCAGGTGGATCCGCAGATCCTTGCGGGCGCCTTGAAGCCCACGGGCGATGGCCTGGAGGGTGGTGGCGACGGCCGGGTCGTCGGGGCCATCGGCCACGAGAACGATCGCGGGTGCTGTCACCGCCTCATCCTTTCTGCTCGTCGCTCCTGCAACGGTTTCGGGAGGGCTCTCCCCGCAGGGATCTCACGGGTCCTGGTGAGTTGCACTCACTTCGACGGGTGGGCGATGGCGGTTTCGAACCGCCGACCTCTTCGGTGTGAACGAAGCGCGCTACCACTGCGCCAATCGCCCCGGCGATGCAGGAGTTTAGTGGAACTCGGACCGGATTGCGAACTCGCCCCTGTCAGGAGGGTCGCCCCCCCGTGGGTGGGCCTGGTGATGACGGATCGGGCGAGGGTGTCTGAGGGATGGGTGTGTGACCCGGACGACGGCGCCCCGTCGACCCGTCCTGGAGGGCTCCCTGAGCGTGAAAGCGAGCCGATTTGGCACGCGTCGAAAAGGTAGGCTAGAGTTCTCAACGCGCCGAACGCCACGGGGACAACCCGGAAGCAGCAAGCGCAATGCGGACGTGGCTCAGTTGGTAGAGCATCACCTTGCCAAGGTGAGGGTCGCGAGTTCGAATCTCGTCGTCCGCTCGGAGAAAAGTCTCTCCAACCCATTTGGGGAGGGTCAAACCTCCATCCGGTGGAGTGGCCGAGAGGCGAGGCAACGGACTGCAAATCCGTGTACACGGGTTCAAATCCCGTCTCCACCTCGGGCGGTTGGCGCAGTGGTAGCGCGCTTCCTTGACACGGAAGAGGTCGCCAGTTCAAACCTGGCATCGCCCACAGAGAAACCCCTAGCTCAGCTAGGGGTTTTGTGCTTCTCGGGGGTCAGAGCGCTGGTTGAGCCAGCCGCGGCGACGTAGTCGCCCCGCTGGTGCGTCGAAACCCTCCTGGGGTTACAGCGGACGCCGGGCACGGGTCCCTGCCCGAACTCACGGGATTTCGACCGACGAAGCGACGCTTCGCGCCCCTTCGTGGCTCAATCAGCAAGCATCCGCCTTTGTGGCTCGGGGCCTTGGGAGGACTCATCGACGGCAACGAGGCGGTATCGGTCACCATCTCCCTCATCAACTAGCAGGAACGCAAGTAGATCGGAACGGAGTTCGTCATCCAACTCAGCTGATCGTCCATCCAGTACCAGGCGCAGACCGGCCGCCAAGCGGTCGGGGATCTCGTCATCGACTACCTCGACCCGCGCAAGTCGCTCCCTGTGCTCAGCAGCGAACTGCTCAGCAGCGATGATCGCAGCCAAGGTCGCGCGATAGGCGTCAGCTGAGATCGGCTGAACGGGTCCAGTCCGAGCGGTTTCAGAATCAGTGGCCGGTGTGACAGAAGAACCGTGGGTGTGCGCCCAGGGCGCTGGTGTCGCCTCTCTTGGAGCGCGGCGTGTTCGACGGCGGGCCAGGAAGCTCTTGGCGCCGTCGTAGACGGCGGAAAGCTTGGCCCTCACGACCTGCTCAACCCGCGGATCGGTGGCTACCAGGACGATCAGATCCGCCAGCAATTGGGCCCACTGGGAGGGTTCCTGTTCATGCTGCCGGTCTGAAGCGTCGTGTGTTCGGAAGTCCCACTCGTGTGAGTCGTCGTCCCCATCATCGTCATGCCCGGTGTCGAACTCATTCGGGTCAGCCGGACGGGACTCGCTCGGGCCGAGTAGGTCGTTGGTTTCACCATCGCGCAAGAGATCGCGCTCATAGCCAGGTGTTCCGTGGGACGCTGATCGCTTGGCACCCTTGGGAATCTTCACCCACCTGAGCTCTTCATCGAAGTGCTCGTTGGCGTCCTCGGGCTGTGCTCTGCGCTTACGTTTCCCCACGGCCGACACAGTAGCCCCACGTTTGCCGGGCCAGTGCTGAATCCTTGTTGTGGCGTCTGCTACACCGCCGGGCGGCGAGTGGACGCCAGTCACTTGGGCTGGCTGTAGCCGATCGGTGAGGCCGTACCGTGCGAGGCGCGGAGTTCGTCGAACCGCTGGGCCAGCTCCCTGCAGAATGCTCGGTTGGCCATGCGCCCAGTCGGGCAGGGCGCGGGTCCCTGCCCGATCTCACGGGATTTCGACCGACGAAGGGTGAGTCCCTTAGTTTGGTGGCATTCCTGGTGGTGTTGCGGAGTCAGTGACGGGCCATCGGGGATGCTGTTTCGAGAAACCGCCAAGTAACTCGTGTTAGGACTCTCCCCGATGACCCATCACCACGAGCTTGTCAAGTTGTTTGTGTAAGTGGTGGTCTCCGGGGGTGGTTTAGAGGTAGGGG
>JAQDQK010000013.1 GCA_027658995.1 Propionibacteriaceae bacterium AM104-82 | reverse complement strand
ATGCCGGGCCCGGCGACCGTCGCCCCATCAACTGGGGCTACCAACAAGGTAACGGGGTGCACTTGAGCATGTTTGGTTGCTCGATCGGCGACACGCCGATGAATCGTGGCTCTTCACGCAACGAGCAACCAAACATGCTCATCGTCATGCCCGCCACCCGCAGGCATTGCGCATAGGCACCTGCGGGTGGGGCCGCGCGTGAAACGGGGTCGGGAGCCCGGCGCGGGGCGCACTATGGTTGCACCCGTGCCGAACACCTTTGCAGACGTCCTTGGAACCCGCGTACTCGTCGCCGACGGGGCGATGGGCACCATGCTGCAGTCCTTCGGAGATCTCTCGCTGGAGGACGACTTCCAGGGCCTCGAGGGCTGCAACGAGATCCTGAACGTGACAAGGCCCGACGTCGTCGCCGCCGTGCACCGCGCCTACTTCGAGGCGGGCTCGGACGCCGTCGAGACCAACACCTTCGGCACCAACCAGGCCGCGCTCGCCGAGTACGACATCGTCGACCGGCTCGAGGAACTCTCCGAGGCCGGAGCCAGGATCGCCCGCGAGGTCGCCGACGAGTTCTCCACCAGCGAACGCCCCCGCTTCGTGCTCGGCTCCGTAGGCCCAGGCACCAAGCTGCCGACGCTCGGCCACATCGAGTTCTCCACCGTCCGCGACGCCTACCAGCGTCAGGTCGAGGCCATGATCCGCGGCGGCATCGACGCAGTGCAGATCGAGACCTGCCAGGACCTGCTGCAGGCAAAGGCCGCCGTGATCGGCGCCAAGCGGGCCCGCGAGAAGGCAGGCGTCGAACTGCCGATCCTCGTCAACGTCACCGTCGAGACCACCGGCACCATGCTGCTGGGCAGCGAGATCGGCTCCGCCCTGACCACCCTCGAGGCCCTCGGCATCGACTGCATCGGCCTCAACTGCGCCACCGGCCCCGCCGAGATGAGCGAGCACCTGCGCCACCTGTCCCGCAGGGCGGGCATCACCGTCGGCGCGATGCCCAACGCGGGCCTTCCCGAACTGACCCCCGACGGCGCGCGCTACCCACTCAGCCCCGAGGGTCTCGCAGAGGCGCTCGGGCAGTACCTCGACGAGTTCGGCCTCGGGCTGATCGGTGGCTGCTGCGGCACCACCCCGGAGCACATCAAGCTGCTGGCCGACCGCTTCAGCGGACGCGAGGTCGTCGCCCGCGACGCCGAGGACGAGCGCTCCAGTTCCAGCCTCTACATCGAGGTCCCGTTCGCGCAGGACGCCAGCTACCTCAACATCGGCGAGCGCACCAACGCCAACGGCTCCAAGGCCTTCCGCGACGCCATGCTGGCGGGCAACTGGGACGAGTGCGTCGACATCGCAAAGGCCCAGGCCCGCGACGGCGCACACGTGCTCGACCTGTGCGTCGACTACGTGGGCCGCGACGGCGCAGCAGACATGTCAGAGGCCGCGTTCCGGCTCTCCACCGCCGTCACCCTGCCCATCGTGCTCGACTCCACCGAACCGCACGTGCTGCAGGCCGGCCTCGAGCGACTCGCGGGCCGCAGCATCATCAACTCCGTCAACTACGAGGACGGCGACGGCCCCGACTCGCGATTCGGCAAGGTGATGCCGCTCGTCAAGGAGCACGGCGCCGCCGTCGTCGCGCTCACCATCGACGAGGAGGGCCAGGCCCGCACCGCCGAATGGAAGGTGCGCGTCGCCTCCCGCCTGATCGACGACCTCGTCGAGAACTGGGGCATGGACGTCGGCGACATCCTCGTCGACTGCCTCACGTTCCCCATCGCCACCGGCCAGGAGGAGACCCGCCGCGACGGCATCGAGACCATCGACGCGATCCGCGAACTGAAGCGCCGCTACCCCGGGGTCCGCACCACGCTCGGCGTCAGCAACGTGTCCTTCGGCCTCAACCCGGCCGCGCGCATCGTGCTCAACTCGGTGTTCCTCAACGAGTGCGTGCAGGCGGGCCTCGACTCCGCGATCGTGCACAGCGCCAAGATCCTGCCGATGGACCGCATCCCTGAGGAACAGCGCAAGGTCGCCCTCGACCTCGTCTACGACCGCCGCGACGGCGACTACGACCCGCTGTCGCGCTACCTGGAACTTTTCGAGGGCGTCTCTGCGGCCTCGGTGCGCGCCTCCCGCGCCGCCGAACTCGCGGCCCTCCCGCTCGCCGAGCGACTCCAGCGCCGCATCATCGACGGCGAGGGCAAGGGCCTCGACGCCGACCTCGACGAGGCGCTGCAGACCAAGCCGGCGCTCGGCATCATCAACGAGGACCTCCTCGCGGGCATGAAGGTCGTCGGCGAACTGTTCGGCTCCGGGCAGATGCAGTTGCCCTTCGTGCTGCAGTCGGCCGAGGTGATGAAGACCGCCGTGGCCTACCTCGAGCCACACATGGACAAGTCGTCTGCCGGAGCGGGCAAGGGCACCCTCGTGCTGGCCACCGTGCGCGGCGACGTGCACGACATCGGCAAGAACCTCGTCGACATCATCGTCAGCAACAACGGCTACACCGTCATCAACATCGGCATCAAGCAGCCGATCCAGGCCATCGTGGACGCCGCGGAGGAGAACAAGGCCGACGCCATCGGCATGTCCGGCCTGCTCGTGAAGTCGACGCTTGTCATGAAGGACAACCTCGTCGAACTGAACCGGCTCGGGCTGGGGGAGAAGTACCCCGTGCTGCTCGGCGGCGCGGCGCTGACCCGCACCTTCGTCGAGCACGACCTCAACGACATCTTCGACGGCGAGGTCCGCTACGCCAAGGACGCGTTCGAGGGCCTCGCGCTGATGGACGCCGTGATGGCCGTCAAGAACGGGGTTCCCGGCGCCGAACTGCCGCAGCCCCGCCAGCGCCGGATCGCCAAGACCTCGCTCGTCGAGGTCGTCGAGCCCCAACTGGGCGTCCGCTCCGACGTCGCCCGCGGCATCGACGTGCCGACCCCTCCGTTCTGGGGATCGCGCGTCGTCAAGGGCATCTCGCTCGCCGACGTCAACGCCTGGCTCGACCACCGCGCGACCTTCGTCGGGCAATGGGGCCTCAAGTCGCTCAAGGGCGGGCCCAGCTACGAGGAACTCGTCGAGAACGAGGCGATGCCACACCTGCGGATGTGGCTCGACCGGATCAAGACCGAGAGCCTCGCCAACTTCGGCGTCGTCTACGGCTACTTCCCCGTCCACTCCGAGGCGGAGACGCTGATCCTCGGCTCGCCGGAGGACCCGGAGCGCGAGGTCGCCCGGTTCACGTTCCCGCGTCAGCGCCGGGGCCGCCAACTCTGCCTCGCCGACTTCTTCCGCGACAAGGACGAGGCAGCGGAACTTGGCCCCGACGTGCTCGCCATGCAACTGGTCACGATGGGCCCGCAGGTCGCGCAGGCGACCCAGCGGCTCTTCGAGGCCAACGCCTACCGCGACTACCTCGAACTGCACGGCCTGTCGGTCCAGCTCACCGAGGCGCTCGCCGAGCTGTGGCACTCCCGGATCCGCGACGAACTGGGCCTCGGAGCCGCCGACGGCGACATCGACTCGGCGATCCGCGACCAGGCCTACCGCGGCTCCCGGTACTCGTTTGGCTACCCCGCATGCCCCGATCTTGAGGATCGACGTACCCTGGTGGGACTGCTCGACCCCTCCCGCATCGGGGTCGCCCTGAGCGAGGAGCTTCAGCTCCATCCCGAACAGTCAACCGACGCGATCGTGTTGCACCACCCGGAGGCAAAGTATTTCAATGCTGGCTAAGCCCAAAGCGGTCCTGTGGGACTTCGACGGAACACTGGTCGACACCGAGCCCATCTGGGCACAGACGGAAGCAGAGATGCTCGCCGCGCACGGCGTGGTCTGGGACGACGCCAAGATGCGTTCCATGATCGGGCAGAACGCCGCGGAGACGACGCGGCAGATGGCCGAGTCGATCGGCCAGCCTGACCGCGTCGCCGAGATCCACCATGAGCTGCACGAGCGGGTCGTGGCCCGGCTTCGCCGCGACGGCCTGCCGTTCCTGCCAGGGGCCCTGCAACTGCTCGAGGACGCCGCGGACGACGGGGTGCCCGCCGCCGTGGTCACCGCGTCGAACGGCATCATCATGGAGGCGGCCATCGAACTGCTGCCCCCGACGGTGCGCTTCGTGATCTCCGCCGACGACGTGGTGCAGTCCAAGCCGCACCCGGAGGCCTACCTGCTCGCCATGCAGCGCTTCGGCGCCGCTCCCGACGAGGTCATCGCGCTGGAGGACTCCGTCCCAGGCACCGCATCGGCGCTTGCCGCGGGCGCGTTCGTCTACGCCGTCCCCGCGCTCGCCCGGATCGAGCCGCACCCCCGGATGGTCGTCTCGACCACCGGGCTGACCACCACCACCTGGCCCGATCTCCTGGAGATCTGGCGCGACAACGCAAAGGCGACGCTGTGACCAATCTCTCGGGAGTCGCCAGGGGCGACCTGCGCGCAGGCGAACGGGTCACGCTGACCGACAGCAAGGGCCGCCGCAAGTCCGTCGTGCTCAAGGAGGGCGGCGTCTGGCACACCACCAAGGGCGCCGTCAGCCACGACGACCTGATCGGCGGGCCCGAGGGCGTCACCGTCACCTCCGTGGGCGGCATGAAGTACCTGGCGTTCCGGCCGATCCTCAACGAGTACATGGTCTCGATGCCGCGCGACGCGGCCGTCGTCTACCCCAAGGACGCGGCGCAGATCGTGATGTGGACCGACATCTTCCCGGGGGCTCGCGTCCTCGAGGCGGGCGTCGGCTCCGGCGCGTTGACGCTGGCGCTGCTGCGCGCCATCGGCCCGGAGGGGTCGCTGCACTCCTACGAGCGGCGCGAGCGCTTCGCCGACGTGGCACGCGCCAACGTGGAGAACTTCCTGGGCGGCCCGCATCCTGCGTGGACGCTCACGGTCGGCGACCTGGTGGAGGCCATCGAGGACGAGCCAATCGACCGTGCGGTCCTCGACATGCTCGCCCCGTGGGAGTGCATCGACGCGGTCGGCGAGCGCCTCGTTCCCGGCGGCGTGATCTGCTGCTACGTCGCCACGGCGACCCAGTTGGGCCGTGTCGCGGACACGCTGCGCGCCCACGGCGGCTTCACCGAGCCCCACGCGACGGAGACGACGGTGCGCGACTGGCACGCGGAGGGCCTGGCGATCCGGCCAGGCCACGGCACCTCGGCCCACACGGGCTTCCTGATCATCTCCCGCAGGCTGGCCCCCGGCGTCTCGGCGCCGATGCGCAAGCGTCGCCCGGCCCCCGGCGCCTACGGCCCGGACTACCAGGGCCCCCGCCCCGCGAACATCCCCGCGGAACTGGGCGGTCGGACCCCCGAGCCTGAGTCCGACTGAGTCCTGGCGATGGGGCCTTGGGCGGTCAGGGATCCTCACCGACGTCGCCTAAGCACGCGCGAGGTCGGTCACGGATCGGAGGATCGTCGATCTTCGACCAGCGGCCACGTCCTGAGATGAGGACGCGCGTTCGTCTGCTCAGGCGGCGCGTCGACGCCGCACGGCCCGTGCGATCAGGCGCCAGCCCAGGAGCGTCACCCCGAGGAAGATCGTCGCGACGATCATGAACGCGACGGCGGCGGTGTCGCCCGAGGCGACCCGCAGCGCCATCCCGCCGATCAGCGTCACCAGCCAGACGATCAGGCCGGCTCGCCAGCCGAGGCCGTCGTCCTGCAGCACCAGCAGCACGATCCACGCCGCGACGCACGCCACCAGGAACGGCCACGCCGTCAGGAACGCGCCGACGGGGCTCTCGCCGTGCGACGCCCGGCCGACCGCGGCGAACACGACGACGAGCACGAGATCGATCAGCAGCCACCCGAAACGCACCATGGGGCAAGTCTAGGCAGCCGCGAGCGACATGAGGTATCCGCCGATCCGCCCTAGGATGGTGCGGTGACCCACCTGCCTGATGCCAGCCCCTCCTTCGTGGAGTACCTGCGCAGGGTCGCGCCGGACACCCTCCCGAGGGTCGCCCCCGACGCGCTGCCCGCGGTACACGGAACCACCATCGTCGCCGCCCGCTATCGCGACGGCGTGGTGATGGCGGGCGACCGCCGCGCCACCATGGGCTCGGCCATCGCGATGCGCGACATCGAGAAGGTCTTCTCCGCCGACGAGCAGTCGATCATCGGCGTCGCAGGGGTCGCTGGTGTCGCCATCGAACTGGTGCGCCTGTTCCAGGTCGAACTTGAGCACTTCGAGAAGGTCGAGGGCGTCGGCCTCAGCTTCGACGGCAAGGCCAACCGGCTCGGCGCGCTGATCCGCGGCAACCTGCCGCAGGCCATGCAGGGCATGGTCGTCCTGCCGCTGTTCATCGGCTGGGACGAGCGCGCCGGGCGGGGACGGATGTTCTCCTACGACGCGACCGGCGGACGCTACGAGGAGCAGGAGTACACGACGGTCGGCTCCGGCGCCGCGTTCGCCCGTGGGGCGCTGAAGAAGTTGTACGACCCGGAGGCCGACGAGCGGGCCGCCGTCGCCGCGCTGCTGCAGTCTCTCTACGACGCGGCCGACGACGACTCCGCGACCTCTGGCCTCGACCTGACGCGCGGCATCTTCCCGCTCGTGATGCGCGCCTCCGCTGAGGGCGTCGCGCGCTGGTCCGAGGCGGGCGTCCGCGAACTGGCCGAGGCGATCGTCGCCGCGCGCGCCGGTCGACCCGACGGGCCGAGGGGGTACGCGCTGTGAGCATGAACTTCTACGTCTCGCCCGAACAACTGATGCAGGACCGGGCGGAGTTCGCGCGCAAGGGCATCGCGCGCGGCCGCGCCGTCGCGGTGCTGCGTTACGAGGGCGGCATCGTGATGGTCGCCGACAACCATTCGACGACGCTGAACAAGGTCTCCGAGATCTACGACCGGATCGGGTTCGCCGCCGTCGGCCGCTACAACGAGTTCGAGGCGCTGCGCATCGCGGGCATCCGGCACGCCGACCTGCGCGGCTACTCCTACGACCGTCGCGACGTCACCGGACGCAGCCTCGCGGGGGCTTACTCGCAGCAACTGGGCGGCGCGTTCTCCGGCGCGGAGAAGCCGTTCGAGGTCGAGTTGATCGTCGCCGAACTGGGGGAGAGCGGCGAGGGCGACGTCATCTACCGGATCAGCTACGACGGCGTCATCACCGAGGAGGACGACGTCGCGGTGATCGGCGGGGATGCGGAGAGGATCGCGGCGCAGTTGCGCGAGGGTCTCGACCCGCAGGCACCGCTCGGGGAGGCGCTGGCGCGGGCCCGCGAGGCGTTGTCGTCGTCGAGCCTCGAGGTCGCGGTCCTGGAGCGCGGCACCGCCCGCCGACGCGTCTTCCGTCGCCTCACCGCCGACGAGGTGACCCGTGGCTGAGAGCGTCCTGATCCTCGGCGCGGGCCTGGTCGGCTCATCGCTCGGCCTGGCCCTGACGCGGGCCGGCTACGACGTCGTCCTGTGGGACATCGCCAGTTCGCACGCGCTCGTCGCTGCAGGCCTCGGCGCTGGCCGCGTCTCGGATGAGAAGACCGACGACCCCGACGTCGTCGTGGTGGCGACCCCGCCCGACGTGATCCCCGAACTGGTGGCCGAGGTGCTCGGCAAGTTCCCAGACGCCGTCATCACCGACGTCGGCTCGGTCAAGGCACCGATCCTGCGCGCGATCGACCGGCTCGCCCCTGAACACCGCCGCTACGTGGGGTCGCACCCGATGGCAGGCTCACAGTTCACGGGGCCGCTGACCGCCTCGGGCGACCTGTTCCGGGACCGCACCTGGGTCGTCACGCCCGAGCCGGAGAACGCGCCGGAGGACATCGCCGTCATCGAGCGGTTGGCCCGCGACGTCGGCGCGAAGGTCGTCACGATGCCCGCGTCCGAGCACGACGTGGCGGTCGCACAGGTCAGCCACGTGCCGCACCTGATGAGCATCCTGACGGCGTCGCACCTGCGCGAGGTGCCGACGCCGAACCTGCAGTTGGCGGGCCAGGGGATCAGGGACGTGACGCGGATCGCCGGCTCCGACCCGGCGCTGTGGCGCCAGATCCTGACCTCAAATGCCGACGCGGTGCGCCACGAACTGCTCGAGGTCGCGCAGGATCTGGCCTACCTGATCGACCAACTCGACCGGCCTGACGCCCTGGAGAAGTTCCTCGGGATGGGCCAGGCTGGCGCGCTGTCGCTGGTCGGCAAGCACGGCCAGGAGCCCCTCGACATGCTCGAGGTCACCGTCGAGATCCCCGATGAGCCGCGCGCCCTTGCGAGGCTGTTCACCGACATCGGCGAGGCCGGCTTCAACGTCGAGGACTTCGAACTGACCCACGACCCGATCCGCGAGGTCGGCTATCTGTCCATCTCCGTCGAGCGTGAGGTGGCGGAGAAACTCAAGACCAAGATCATGGAAGGTGGCTGGCAGGCATGGCTGGGGAGCAGGAAGTGAGCGGGGCGAGGTTGTTCGCGATCGACGGGCCGAGCGGATCCGGAAAGTCGACGACGGCGAAGCTCCTGGCGACCAGGCTCGGCCTCGGCTACCTCGACACCGGCGCGATGTACCGCGCGGCGACGTCGGAGTACCTGCTGCGCTGCCCCGACGGCGCGAGCCAGGACGAGGTCGCCCGGCTGGTCGACGAGGCGAGGCTGGAGTGCCAGACCTCTCCCGATGAGCCGCGCTTCTCGATCAACGGCCGCGACGTGACCGACGAGATCCGCGAACCCCGCATCTCCGCCGCCGTCTCCGAGGTGGCCACCAACCGGGAGGTCCGCCGGCTGCTGACGGCGAAGATGCGCGACATCATCTCGGCGCACGACCGCCGGATCGTGGTGGAGGGCAGGGACATCACCACCGTCGTCGCGCCCGACGCCGATGTGCGGGTGCTGCTGATCGCCGACCCGGAGGCCAGGGTGGCGCGCAGGGCCGCCGAGGTCGCGGGCAAGGCGACGGCCGCTGAGGTCACCGATCAGGTGCTGCGTCGCGACCGCGACGACTCGACGGTGTCGAACTTCACCGACGCCGCCGAGGGCGTCGTCGTGATCGACTCGACGTTCCTCTCGCCGGACCAGGTCGTCGACAGGATCGTCTCCCTCGCCGACTGAGCCCCTGCTGGGGGCGGCGCACCCAGACGGTCAGCCGATCGCCACGATCGCGCTGTTGCCGCCCGCCCATTCGGCGACCAGCATGGTGATCTGGGGATCCTGCGGGGCGCCGAGTTCGAGCCGACGGATCAGCGTCAGGTCGCCCGGGGTGATGACCCTTGGCCGTTCGACGCGCACCACCACGGGGGGCTCCGGACCTCGATCAGCTTCTCGTCGGGTCCGTAGACCTCGAGTTCGGCCTGCTTCTGATCGCCTGCGAGGGCGCGTAGGTAGGCGTCGACGGCGACCGGGTCGTGCGCCGCGTCGTAGACCCAGCGCTTGCCGAGCACCGAGTGGTCCATGGTGGCGATCAGGTAGGCCTCGGCACCCTCGAGCGGGGCGTCACGGTAGGTGACGGGCACGTGGAACGCATCGTCGCCGCGGGTCGCGATGAGCCCCTCGATGCCGACCTTCCCGTCGGGGTCGTCGTAGCGGTAGCCGCCGACCAGGTCGACCGGGCCGCCGCCCCAGCCGAGCCCGTCTAGGTAGGTGGTGACGAGCTCGAGTTTCGTGGGGTTCAGGGTCGCCTTGTGCAGAATTGCCATGGCCCGATCCTACGGAGAGCCACCCCGCGGCGCGGCCCTTTCCTGGCACGGTCGCGGCCTTGTGCCGAACCGATAGCATGAGATGTCCGCCCAAGCCCGAGGAGCACCCAAGTGACCGAGACAGTCAAGCCGATCGTCGCCGTCGTCGGCCGCCCGAACGTCGGCAAGTCGACATTGGTCAACCGCATCCTGGGGCGCCGCGAGGCCGTCGTGCAGGACACACCTGGCGTGACGCGCGACCGGGTCAGCTACGACGCCAACTGGAACGGCCGCGAGTTCGTCCTTGTCGACACCGGCGGCTGGGTCTCCGACGCCAAGGGCATGGCGGCCCAGATCGCGGAGCAGGCCGAACTGGCCATCGCCACCGCGGACGCCGTGCTGTTCGTCGTCGACGCGACCGTTGGGACGCTGGACGAGGACGAGGCGGTCGTGCGGGTGCTGCGCCGCTCCAAGAAGCCGGTCGTGCTTGCGGCCAACAAGGTCGACGATCAGCGCCACGAGGCGATGGCGGCCACCATGTGGAACCTCGGGCTCGGGGAGCCGTACGCCGTCTCCGCGATGCACGGGCGCGGCTCCGGCGACCTGCTCGACGCGCTCCTGGACGCCCTGCCGGACGCGCCCCGCGAGGCCGAGGTCGAGGAGGCGGGCCCGCTTCGGGTCGCGATCGTCGGCAAGCCGAACGTCGGCAAGTCGTCGCTGCTGAACAAGCTTGCCGCGCAGCAGCGGGTCGTGGTCTCCGACATCTCGGGCACCACCGTCGATCCTGTCGACGAGATCGTCGAGGTCGGCGGCCAGGTTTATCGCCTGATCGACACTGCTGGGATCCGCCGCCGCGTCAAGGAGGCCAGCGGCCACGAGTACTACGCCAGCCTTCGCACCCAGGCGGCGATCGAGCGGGCCCAGGTCTGCATCATGGTGATCGACGCGTCCGAGCCGATCAGCGACCAGGACCTGCGCATCCTCAACTCGATCGAGGACGCAGGCCGCGCCATGGTGATCGCGTTCAACAAGTGGGACCTCACCGACGAGGAGCGTCGCCGCTACCTCGACCGCGAGATCGAGCGGGACCTGATCGCCTGGAAGTGGGCGCCCACCGTCAACATCTCCGCGCTGACCGGCCGCAACGTCGACAAGCTGAGCAAGGCCATCGAGACGGCCCGCGCCGGCTGGGAGACCCGCATCTCGACGGGCAAGCTGAACGCCTTCCTCGGCCGGCTCGCCGCGTCGCACCCGCACCCCGTCCGGGGCGGAAAGCAGCCGCGCATCCTGTTCGGCACCGAGGCGCACAACTGCCCGCCCACCTTCGTGCTGTTCACCAGCGGCCTGATGGACGACACCTACAAGCGCTTCATCGAGCGTCGCCTGCGCGAGGACTTCGGCTTCGAGGGCTCGCCGGTGCACGTCGAGATCCGGGCGCGGGCCAAGCGCGCGGATCGCTGAGCGTGGCGCTCCTGGCCCTCCCCGGGCTGGTCCTGCTTGCCATCTTCTTCATCGCGGTGCGCGTCGAGTCGCGCCGCTTCGGCCTCGGGCTGCTGCTCTCGCTGGCGCTGCTCGAACTCGGCGGCGTCGCGCTCGGCACGGCGCTTCCTGTGCTCGCCGCGACCACGTCGGGTGAGGTCGGCACCTGGGCGCTGCTCGGCGTGTTCTTCCTGCTGGTGGCAGGCATCGCGGTGCTGGGGGCGTTCCTGATCGTCAACGCGTTCACGATGCTGCGCAAGGAGGGCTTCGGGCTGTCGACGCTGCTGTCGGCCGGGCTGGGCGTGGCGGTCCTCGCGTACCTGACGGGCGCGGTGCTCGTCCTGATGAGCGACAGGACGGACTGGTTTGTGTGGCTCGCGGTGCTCGGGTTGCCCGCGGCCTATGTGGCGTTCCTGTTCGTGTCGTACCTGCTGTACTCGCAGATGTACCAGTGGGGCACCCGCCGCTTCGGCGGCCCCGTCGACGCCGTCGTGGTGCTCGGCGCCGGGCTCGGTGGGGGCGAGCGGGTAACGCCGCTGCTGGCCGGCAGGATCGAGCGGGGCCGGGCGGTGTTCGAGAAGTCGGTTGAGGCGGGTCGCTCGCCGATCCTGATCGTGTCCGGCGGGCAGGGGAGGGACGAGAAGCTGTCCGAGGCTGAGGCGATGCGCCGCTACCTGCTGGAGCGAGACTTCCCGGCCGACTCGCTGGTCCGCGAGGACCGCTCGACGGACACCGAGGAGAACCTGGCGAACTCGGCGCAGTTGATGAAGCGTTGGCAGGCTGAGGGCGAGGTCGCGGTGGCGACCAGCAACTACCACGCGTTCCGTTCCGCGGTGATCATGCGCAAGGCGGGAATCCCGGGCTACACGGTCGGCTGCAGGACGGCGCGCTACTACTGGCCGAGCGCCACGATCCGCGAGTTCGCCGCGATCCTGCTGGAGCACTCGAGGATCAACCTGGCGATCATCCTGCTCCTCTGCCTCCCCGCGGTGCTGCTGACCTTCAACTGGTTCACCACCGCCTGACCTACACGCTGGGTGAGGCGACCTACCGCTGGGTGAGCCGACCTCCCGCTGGGTGAGCCGACCTACCGCTGGGTGAGCCGACCGGGAGCGCAGCGACCGGTCGTGTCGAAGCCTTCGTGAGGCGACCGCAATCCCGACCACGAAGTCGCAATTCTGCCGCCACTACACCGACGTGAGGCGGCCCGGCGCCGAGTGATCGCCCACCGCTGGGTGAGCCGACCCGGGAGCGCAGCGACCGGTCGTGTCGAAGCCTCCGCAACAGGACCGCAATCCCGACCACAGGACGTCATCTGACCCCGTCGCGGGACGTCACAGGCAACACCACGCGAACGCAGTTCCGCGCGCACGTCTCGAAGCGCCGGCCTGTGCCACCAACGACGCCAGTTCAGCCGCCGGGCGCCACCACGGTCGGGTGGTAGTCGAGGATCTGGATCCGACCGTCCAGCACCCGCGACTCGATCAGGTCCAGCCGCACGTCCGGATACCCGTCGTAGATCCGCTCCTGTCCGGTGATGCCCGTGATGACCGGGAAGATCCCGACCCGGAACCGGTCGACCAGACCCTCGCGCAGCAGCGAGCGACACAGCGTCAGGCTCCCCAACGTCCGGAGGTTGACCCCGCCCTCCTTGAGTTGGCGGACCGCGCCCACCGGGTCGTGGGTGATCACGGTCGTGTTCGGCATCAGGTCCTGGCCCTCGAGGGACCCGGACACCACGTACTTGGGCGAGGTCATGATCTCCTCGACGCCGGGCTCTCCGCTCGACGCGAAGTCGGCCATCAGTCGGTACGTGACGCCGCCCATCAGGATCGGCCAGTACTTCTCCACCTGCTCATCGAGCCATCCGAGATACTCGGGCCCTTCGAGCCCCCAGTAGCCCGGCCATCCCTTTCCCGCGCCGTAACCGTCGAGCGAGGTGATGAAGTCGACCAGCAGCGTTGCCTTGGTGTTCATGCCTCGACGCTACGACGCCGATCCCGCGATGCAAGGCCTCGGCATCATCCGTTGTCGCGACACGCACGAGCCCGCGGCAGGCCCAAAGGAGTACGGGGCGCCTGCCGGACCATGAACTTGAGCATGTTTGGTAACTCGTTTCCGATTAGCTCGTTCAAACGTGCCCGATCGGCCAACGAGCAACCAGACATGCTCATCGCCAAACCCGACCCACGGCTCTTGTCGGGTCTCGGTCCTCGGAGTCCACACAGCCCGCGGGGCGCTACGTTTGCCGTGACAGGCGACGGAAGGACAATCGATGACGCATCACCACCACCCCGACGAGGAACGCGAGCCAGGGGAGTTCTGGGAGTCCTGGTACAAGGAGCGCGACCAGGTGTGGTCGGGCCGCGTCAACGCGGTCCTCGCGGAGGTGGCATCCTTGCTTGAGCCAGGCTCGGCCCTCGATCTGGGCTGTGGAGAAGGAGGCGACGTGGTCTGGCTCGCCCAGCAGGGCTGGGACGCCATCGGCATCGACATCTCACCCGCCGCGATCGAACGGGCCCGACTCGCGGCCGAGGAGCAAGGTGTCGAGGACCAGGCGAGCTTCCTCGTCGGCGACCTCACCGAACTCGACCTTGACGGCCACTTCGACCTGGTCACCGCGAGCTTCCTCCAGTCGCCGGTTGCCCTCGAACGGGCCGCCATCCTGCGCACCGCGGCGTCACTTGTGGGGCCGGGAGGCCGACTCCTGCTCACCTCCCACGCGGCCCCGCCGCCGTGGGCGGCCGACGAGCATCGCCACGACTTCAAGCAGTCCTCGCCCGAGGCGGAGGTCGCCGACCTGGACCTGGCGCCGGGGGAGTGGGTCGTCGAGACGGCCGAGGTGCGAGGCCGCCAGGTCACCGCTCCTGACGGCAGCCCGGCGGTGCTGGAGGACTCGATCGTCCTCGTCAGGCGCCTGCCCTGAGAGACGCTTGACGGTGCCCGCGGCCCCAGTTGGACCAGAGTGCCTCGGGTCCGCTAAAGTCTCCTTTCGGATCGGAAACGATCCGGGCGGGCTGTAGCGCAGCTTGGTAGCGCACTTGACTGGGGGTCAAGGGGTCGCAGGTTCAAATCCTGTCAGCCCGACGTTTACCCAGGTGAGAGAGGGTTTCTCACCTGGGTACTGTCGTATCCGGGAGCGATGTGACCGCTAGGAACAGATGAGGGCCTGCTGCACCAGGTGGTGCAGCAGGCCCTTCGTCGTCTCACATCCTAGGGTCGGCTGCCGCAGGCGCGAGCGCCCTTGCCCTCGGGAGGCTAAGAGAGCGCCTTGGTGAGGTGGACGATCGAGTAGTCCCCGACGGGTGTGCGGCCTGTCTCGACGTAGCCGCTGCGCTCATAGAGTCGGATGTTCGCGGTCGAGTGCTCTCCGGTGAAGAGCTGCATCTCTCGTGCATTGGGGAACACCATTTCAGCCTCACCGAGCAGGAAGCTCCCGACACCCTTCCCCTGGCGATCAGGCACCACGGTCAGGCGTCCGAGCTCGACGGCGGAACCGACCCGACGGAGGCGCACGGCTCCGATGAGTCGGCCCTCTTCGCGAACGCCGAGCGCAGCCACGTCCGGGTCATCCAGCTCCGCTCGCAGCTCTTCGAGGGTCTGGGTGAGCGGCGGCAGGTCGAGGTCGTGGTGCGCCTGAGCCTCGGTGACGTAGGCGGCGCGCTGGAGCGTCATGACCTCTCCGGCGTCGGCATCGCTCAGCACCGTGACCGTGTACTCGTTCTTCTTCGACCTGCTGTCCGCATCGTCGTTCGTCATACGCTAATCCTATGCGGTGGCCTACTTCCGCCACCTCGGCCACTTCTGCATCCCTCGGCCCCGCCAGGTCTCCACCAGGCCGGCGACACAACGGGCGGACGCGAAGAGTCCGTAGCCGGCCCCGACGATGCCCACGGCGACCACGAGCCAGCGCCCGATGCCGAGCCACATGCTCCTGTCCACGTCCAGAACCCACTGCGCGCCTGTGATGAGCCCCCGGCGATATCCCATCCAGAGACGGCGACGACCACGGCGACCGGCAGGAGCGCGAGGCAAATCGCGGCGGCGGCCGACCAGAGCTGACGGGCCTCCAGCTTCGTCGTCGCCTGCATGATCTGCTCGGCGCGCTCGTTCGAGGCGTCGAGGTTCGCCGTGACGATCTGCCCGGCTTCCCCGGCGACCTGATCGACGGCCTTCTGCACGCGCTCTTCGGTCCGCTTCTCGATGCGCTGTGCCGCGCCGCCGACCTGGCTCACGAGCTCCTGGTTCGCTGCGGCATGCGCCTTGAGACACTCGTGGCGCACTACGAACAACACGTTGCTCTACGACGTGCTGCCGGAGGCGACCAGAACTCGACTCTTCGGTCACACGGCAGCAGTCAACCGGGGGCACTACACCGCGGTCACCAGCACCGAGGCCGTGGTCGCGGCGGCGGCGTCGCTGCTCCAGGGGGACAAGGCCGATGTCACCGCTAGCGATGGGATGTCACAGGAAACGACGGGCTATAACGGGTAGGTGGAAGCACCCGCAAAAGCCTGTGTGGCCGGGCAAATCCCCTCATTCCCTGGACTTCCTTGCTTCTATCTCTCAGAGTCAAGGGGTCGCAGGTTCAGATCCTGTCAGCGCGACCATAGGTCCCGGAAACTCTTGAGTTTCCGGGACTTTGTTGTATTTGGGCCCGTGCCCAGGTTGTGCACGCTCGCTAACGGTCACGTTCTGGTTGGCGATCCGAAGACGGGGTCGATGAAGGCCGCGACGAGCGCCACC
Source organism: Propionibacteriaceae bacterium AM104-82 (assembly GCA_027658995.1). GTDB lineage: Bacteria > Actinomycetota > Actinomycetes > Propionibacteriales > Propionibacteriaceae > Arachnia. The sequence continues at coordinate 77,789 of JAQDQK010000013.1, read as the reverse complement.
TGGGCATCGAGTTCAGCCTCGCACACTGGCTCGAGATGCTCCTTGCGGCGCCAAGCAGCCCATTTGCTCTGAGCGGTGGAACCGTAGCCTTCCAGGTGTGGGCCGACGGCTTCCAGTGCGACTTGGCGATAGCGCGCCACAGCCTCGGCAGACCGACGCAGTTCCTCGGGATCGAAGCCCTGGCGACAGAGTTGCACGATGTCGACGTAATCCCGCCAGCGCGTGCTGGTGATACCCCGTTCGAGAATGGTGACGGCTTTCTCTGCGATGGTTGTCTCAGCCGCGTACCCCAACAACTCCAGTGGGTCACCCAACAGTCGTTCGATCACGACCAGGCGTGGCTCCGGGACGATCGGATCGCCTGTGCTGACGTCCCAGGTGGAACTGCCCTTCCACGGCCCGATCGTGGCGGTGATCCGCACGCGGAAGCCGGGATATGTCGCGTGTTCGCGGATCTCCTGAACGGTGATGCTGGACAGATCAAAGATGATTCCATCGCCGGCATGGACCGTGGCAAGGTCGGTCACGACGCGGCGCAGGTGCTCGGGCGTGACATCCGCATCGATCGCGTTAGCGTCGGCGTCCTTGGTGGGACGGCGCACCCCATACGCGGCGAGCAGGATGCCGCCCTTGAGTACGAAGTCGTGCCCGTGTTTGCTGCGCCGGAGGCGATCGAGGAAAGACTCCAGCAGATGCCGGACCAGATACTCCTGTGTGGGCGTCGGCTGCCCCGTGCGGTGCGCCGTTGAGCGTGCCTTGGCTTGAAGAAGCTTGAAGACCTCTTCGCCAGACGTCATGACAGAGCGTCCAGTGCTTGAAGGATCGGGCCCCTCGCGCGAGGGAGCTTTGTCGCGAACCCGATCAGGCGGGCTGGGTTTCCGCCACGGCGGAGCCACTCCTTGAGGGCATCACGGGCCGTTTCGTATCCGACCTGCCCACGCAGCCGGAAAGCATCGGCGATGCAGCGTTCGGACGAGTAGAGGCCGATCCTCAGTTCCGTGCCGGTGATCGGGGTCGTCTCGCGGCCGAGGTTGAAGGTGGCTGCGTCGAACTGATGCCAGGTGATCGCCTGCTCCGTCGCCGGCGCTCGCCCGCCTCGGGGGATCGCGACGTCGAGGCTCTCGGGGATCGCGTCGATCAAGTCGTGGTGAGCCAGCGCAGAGATCAGGCAGATGGTCGCATCCGGTCGTCGGGTCACGGCCTCGATCAGGTCCCAGTCCGCGGCGGGACCGTCGGACGGCAGGTAGATCCCGCGCGCTATTCGCGTGAAGCTCCCAGCGTCCGTTGCGCGGTACAGGCCGCTGCGCGACAGGCCAGCTTCGTTTGCGGTCGACGGTGTGGTTGCCACGGCCACCTCCTGATACGTAATGCGTACAGATAAGAATACCTGATGACATTTCGTATCAGGCTGGTCGACGACCAGTCGATGGTTCGCACGGGAGGAAGCAGGGACGAACGACCGCAGCCCCTGTGGTCAGCCCTCGGCCAGACCCATTTCCTGCAGGGTGGTGTCGAAGCTCAACTGGTGGCCGATCCTCACGCCCCTCGACGTGAAGGTCATCGGGTGGCCGGCTACGCGGCGGGTCCAGCCGTCGCGGAGCATCAAGCTACGGCGGCTTCCGCCGACGCCTACTCCGCTGACCCGGACCCGGTCGGGGTCCCTGGTTGCCGTCACCGTTCCCTTGAAGCCGTCCGCGTCGATCTCGACCCGGCGGCCCGTGAGCAGGAACTGGCGCTCGACCCCGACTCCGTGCATCGTCAACGTTCCCGCCATGGTCGGGCGGCTCACGGCCCAGGCGATCAGCAGGGCGGCGAGCAGCGTCACCGCCATGGCGCCACCGGTGGTCCAGGACATCTCAACGCTCCTCTCCAGCACCGAGCCGATGCCGAGGTGTTCGGGACGGAGCCACGGTGCGACCAGGGCGCCAAGTACCAGGAAGGGGCCGAACGGCAACTCGATGTCGCGCAACCGCCGACGACGGGCCGCGGCGACGATCACGCCGACCAAGGACAGGGCGACGAACGCGAGGGTGGCCGCCAGCACGGCGGGCCAACCGCCGAACCAGCCTGCGACCCCGCCGGTCGTCAGCCCCAACTTCACGTCGCCCAACCCGTAGGACGACGGGGCGAGCAGCGCAAGGATCAGGAACACCGCCGCCGTGGCGAGCCCAGCGACGGTCGCGATGCGGCCCTGCGCGGTCCAGGCCGAAACGGCGAACAGCCAGCCGGCCGCCCCCAGCGTCAGCAGGTCGGGAAGCAGTTTGGTGCGACAGTCCACGTCGACGAGGACCGCCCACGCCGCCAGCACCGGAACCACCGCGACCAGAGCCCGGTCGGGGACCGCGAGCGAGGCCCACACCCCGAGTCCGGCGGCCAGGGCGGTCACGACAAGCGGCGAACTCGAGTAGCCGCGGGCGCGGCGTCGCCCGGAGGACAGCGCGAGGCGGCGCGCCGCGATGGCGCCGAGCACGCAGGCGATCACGACGAGCGGCAGGACGCGCACCTCACAGCCTCCCGAGGTTGGTGACGATGTTGACCACCGCCGGGCCGAGCACCACGATGAACAGCGCGGGCAGGATCGCCACGATCAACGGGAAGGTCACCTTCACGGGGATGGCCATCGCCTTGCGCTCGGCGTTCTGCTTGCGGATGTCGCGCAACTCGTCGGCCTGGGTCTGCAGCACGTCGACCAACCCGAGGCCGTAGGTCTCCGCCTGCACGATGGTGCGGGTGAAGCGGCGCAGCGGTACCGACCCGACGCGCGCGTTGAGATCCTCATACGACGAGCGGCGCGACTTGCCGACGTGCAGGTCCTGGATGGTGCGGACGAACTCCTCCGCGAGCACCCCGTGGCCGGCCTTGGCGACCCGCAGCATCGCCGCGTCGAAGCCGAGGCCCGCGGAGACCGCGATGCTCATCTGGTCGAGCATGTCGGGCAACTGCAGGTCGACCTCAGCCCGGCGCTTGATGGATGCGTTGTACATCAGGATCTCGGGAAGGAAGAAGGTAAGGACCATCAGGCCCGCCGCCGCCAGCCAGGTCCAGCCTGCCCCGATCCTGGTGATCAGCAGGGCTCCGAACAGGGCCGCGAGCAGCGTCCCGATCAGCTTCGCGGCGACGGTCTTCTCTGGGGTGAACTTCTCGCCCATTCCGGCGTGCGCCAGTTTCCGGGCGGTGCGCTCGTACCAGGTGCTCGGCAGCAGCGCGGCCCACTTTGTGCCGCGGGCCTGCGTCCGCACCGTGGTGCTCGGGGCCTTTGTACTTGCGCCGCGTTCGAGGTTGCTCAGGACGGCGCGGCGGGGCGATCCGCTCGCCAGCACCCAGCCGACGATGCCGAGCGCCGCGCCCAGCAGCACCGTCAGGATGATGATCTCAACAGGCATCATCGGCTCCTAGTACTTGATCGTGATCATGGCCCTGAGCCAGAACCCACCGACGATGAGCAGCACCGCGATGGCCACCAGCATCAGGTATCCGATGGCCGAGGACGTGAAGCCGGAGACGTAGGTGGGGTTCAGGACGGCGAGCCCGAGGCCGACGACGATCGGGAGGCCCATCAGCACGATCGCCGACAGTCGCCCCTCCGATGAGAGCGCCCTGACGCGGCGGTGCAGTTCGGACCGCTCCCTGATCGTGGTGCCGACGTTGTCGAGGACGTCGGCGAGGTTGCCTCCGACCTCTCGGTTGATCGCGACGGCCTGGGCCAGCCAGTAGAAGTCCTCCGAGCGCATCCGGGCGCCGCAGGCGAGCAGCGACTCGCCGAGCGGCCGGCCGAGGCGCACCTCGTTGTTGATCCTCGAAAACTCCTCCGACGTCGGCGACTCGGACTCCCGCGAGACCGCAACAAGTGCCTGGTTGAAGGAGTAGCCGGCACGCAGCGACCCGGCCAGCAGTTGGGTCGTCTCATCGAGTTGGTCTGCGAACCTGCGGTGCCGTCGCGTGGTCTTGGACCGCACCAACAGCCACACCACAAGCGGCGGGACCAGCGTCATCGCGACGGCGAACACGGGCCCCTTCAGCAGGAGGCCTCCCGCGAAGGCGACCACGACGGCGCACAGCGTGAGGAAGACGACGTCGCGGGCGGGGAGCCGGATCCCGGAACCGCTGATCGCGGCGGACAGTCGCGACCCGCGCGCCGACATGATCCGCCCCAATAGGCCGGTCAGCGCATCGGTGACCGTGGCCACCGGGGAGCGACGGACCGGGGCGTCGGGGCGTCGCCGGGACAGGGGAATGTTCGGTGTCCGGGTGAGCACGACGACGAGCATCAGGGCCAGCGCCGCGACGATGCTGACGGCGGCCACCAGCAGCGTGGGGTCGATCGAGAGGGTCACCATCGCCGCTCGACCACCTCTCCGAAGAGGTCGGCGGGTAGCTCGATGCCCTGGTCGGCGAGCCGGGTCGAGAACCCTGGCCGCACGCCCGTCGGCCTCGGGGCGCCGCGGAACCGTCCGTTCTCGTCCAGGCCTGCCTCGTAGTCGAACAGGAAGATGTCCTGCGTGACGAGCGTCTGACCCTCGAGGCCCTGCACCTCGGCCAGTTGGACCAGTCGACGGGTGCCGTCGCGCAGGCGGGCGATCTGCACCACGAGGTCGACCGCCGAGGCGATCCGCTCCCTGATGGCGCGCAGCGGTAGGTCCATGCCCGCCATCAGCACCAGCGTCTCGAGGCGGGAGAGGCAGTCGCGCGCGGAGTTGGCGTGGATGGTCGACAGCGACCCGTCGTGGCCGGTGTTCATCGCCTGCAGCATGTCGAGGGCCTCGCCCGCACGGCACTCGCCGACCACGATCCGGTCGGGCCGCATGCGAAGCGAGTTGCGCACCAGGTCGCGGATGGTGATCTCGCCCCGTCCCTCGATATTGGGAGGCCGCGACTCGAGTTGGACGACGTGTTCCTGCTGGAGTTGCAGTTCGATGGCGTCCTCGACCGTGACGATGCGCTCCCAGTCCGGGATGTAGGCGCTGAGCACGTTGAGCAGGGTGGTCTTGCCCGAGCCGGTGCCTCCGGAGATGAGGATGTTGAGACGGCCGCGCACGCAGGCCTCGAGAAACCGGGCGATCTCAGGGGTGAGCGACCCGAATCTGATCAGGTCGGTGACCTTGAGGGGCTCCTTCGAGAACTTCCGGATCGTCAGCGACGACCCTCTGACGGCGATGGGTGGGATGACGGCGTTGATGCGCGACCCGTCGCTGAGGCGCGCGTCGACCAGCGGTGAGGACTCGTCGATGCGTCTGCCGACCCTCGCGACGATCCGCTCGATCACGGCGCGCAGGTGCTCCTCGTCGCGGAACCGCGCATCGGTGCGCGCCACCCGCCCGTCGTGCTCGACGAAGATCTGGTCGGATCCGTTGACCATGATCTCGGTGACGTTCTGGTCGGCGAGCAGCGGTTCGAGCGGGCCGAGGCCCGTGACGTCGGCCAGCACGTCGTCGGCCAACCGGTCGCGTTCCGCCTGCGTCATCGAGGCGGTCTCAGAGGCCAGCACCGATTTCAACTCGGTGCGCACCAGCGCGTCCAACTGGGCATCCGTCATCGACGAGTCGTTGAGGCGCGCGGCGAGCCCCGAATAGAGGGTCTCGGTGACCTTGTCCTTGAGCCTGCCGAGCGCCTCGGACTTCAGTTCGGTCGTGGCGGCCGAGGGGGCCGGTTCGGCAACAGGGGCGGTGGGCGTCACCGGAACGGGCTCGACGGGTTCGGCGGCGGCCTGACGCTCGTCCGCTGCCTCCGACGGCGGGGTCTTGCCCGCACGCACGGCCGCCATCCGCTCGACCAGGTTCATCGCTGCTTCTCCTTCTTGTCCCTGCGCTTCTGCCTGCCGGTGCGCGCAGTCGGGGCGAACCTTTCGACGAGCTTGGCCAACGCGACGGCCGCTGGGTCCCGCGGGGCGGCGCTGAGCAGCGGGATGCCCTGGTTGGAGGCGAGCAGCGCGACCTTCGACACGGGCACCTGGACGTCGATCTCGGCGCCGATGTTGGCGACGAAGTCGGCGGCGGTGATCCCGTGGCGGGGGTCGTCGCGGTTGACGACCATGTGGCGGGGGAGGTGCAGCAGGTTGAGTTGGTCGAGCACCTCCATCTCGCGCCTGAGCGCCCTGATGCCGATCACGTCCAGTGTGGTGACGAGCACCAGGTCGGTCGCGGCGTCGGCGGCCGCGAGCGTCAGGTCGTTGACGCCCGCGGCGGTGTCGACGACGACGTACTGGAAGGACTCGGCGAGCAGCGTGACGAGCCGACTGGCCGCCACTCCGGAGACGGTGTCGGCCTCCGCGGGATGGTCGGAGGCGCCGATCACCGCGAGGCCCGACTCGTGCCGTGCCAGGAGGGTCTTCACGCCCAGCGCGTCCCAGGCAAGGGCAGCCGTGGTCATGTCGTGCAGGCGGTACTCGGGAAACATGTTCAGCGAGGTGAGCACGTCGCCGAACTGCGCGTCGAGGTCGACAAGCACGGTGCGCTCAGGGGCCCGCATCGCCAGGCCGAGCGCCAGGTTGGTCGCGACGGTCGTCTTGCCGACGCCGCCCTTCGGAGCCAGGATCACGATCACCCTGCGCTGCGCCTCGGGCACAGGCGAGCCCATCGGGGCCGCCGGCGCGCGGGTCGCCCGGTCGACCGCCCGCAGCAGCGCCTGCCGGTACTCCGCCACGTCCGCGTCAGGATGGAGCACGTCGACGACCCCGGCGCGCAGCGCGGCCAGCGCCACCTCCGTGGGAGTGTCGCTCAGCGCGACGGATCGCACGCCCTGATCGAGCAGGCGCTCCAGGTGTTCCAGTTGGCCCTGGCGGCTCTCCTCCTCGTCGGAGAGGCGGACCACGAGCGCCTCGGGCAGTTCGGCGTCGTCCAGGTCGGCAAGGGCCCGCAGGGTCGGACGGACTCCGCTCGCCTGCAGGATGCGCTCCTCGACCGCTGGGTCCTCGTCGCAGAGCACGATGCGTGGCTCGGAGTGCCGGTCAGGCATCTGTGCGCTCCCGGGGGTCGGGGGATGCCGATGCCTCGGCGAACACCTCGGGCATCAGCAGACGTCCGGTGACGGCAACGTCATCAGAGGGGGTGGAGTCCTCGCCCTGGTGCGTCAGCCAGACGCGGCCGAACTCGAAGGACCAGACGATCTCCTCGAGGGTGTCCTGGGGAGCGGCGAAGGTCACCAGGTACGACATGGACGACCACTGCGACGCGGCGGCGTCTCCGTCATCGCCCTCGGGCGGGGTCACGGAGAGCGCGAGACGGGAGACCAGCACGTGGTTGAGAACGGTCTTGGTGGCCTGCGGTTCGTCGATGGAGACGACGACTCCGACGGTGTCGCCCGCCTTCAGCAGGGTGCCGAGGCCGCGGTCGGCGGTGAGCACCATCTGGACCTGCGAGAAGCCCTTCGGGATGGGCACCGATTCGCCGCTTGGAATGGTGTCGGGTGGGATGAACCGCGATGGCAGGACCTGTTCGCCTGGCAGCAGCGCGACGGCGGCCACGAGGCCTTCGAGCGGCCCGACATCGGTCAGCGCGTCGGCGACGACGGCGCGGCCGGGCAGTTCGACCACCTCGACGTTGGTCCCGAGCACCGCGGCCTCGCCCGGCGCGATGGGCGCCGAGACCCTGAGGACCCGAACGGGGTCGACGCTGGCCAGCGCCCGCGCGTCGGCCTGCAGGACGTAGCGTCCGACCAGTGCGATGGAAAGCAGCGCCAGGACGACGGCGATCAGGACTGCGAGGTAGCGGCGTTGCATGTTCAGGTTTCCTTTATCGGGTGGTCAACGGTCGAGCGAGATCGTGACCGTGCCGAAGTGGTCGGGGACGTCTCCGCGGACCGCGTCCGTGGCGACATAGCTCACGAACCGGCCCTCCAGCCAGCGCACCGAACCGGTGCAGTCGGCACCGGTACTGGCCACGAAGTTGGTCAGGCAGAAGGCGGTGACCTTGAGGGCCGCGTATCCGGCCACGTGGTAGGTCCCGTTGTTGCCGGTGCCGCCGGTCGCGTCGAATAGCGGGACGAGCACCTCGTTGCCCGGCGTCAGGGCCTTCTTCAGAAGGTCGCCGGGGCAGCCATCGGGAGTCGTGTTGCCGGTCGACGAGCTGGCCCAGTCATCGACGCTCAGGGTCGTCCGACATGCCTCAAGGGTGTTGGTCTTGAGCCATCCGAAGCCGCCCGCGACGAAGTGCGGGGTCTGGCCGAGGCGGCATCCGGTCTTGTCGTCCTTCGTCTTTCCGAAGACCCGGACGATGCCGGTGGGGGAGTCGAGGACGGTGCGCTCGAACTCGCACTGCGACAGGATGAGCGGCAGCGTCGTGGCTCCACCGACGCCGCCCCAGACCGCCGACGCGGCGGCGCGGACGGTGGAGGCGTCGATGCCCAGCACCGGGGCGAGCCAGTGGTCGCGCAGGCTACCAACGGTCACGGTCACGCGGTGGGGCTGGCTCAGGTCGATCCTGTCCACAGTGGCGTTGGCGTCCTGCTTGTTTCCCTTGGTGAGCCGGTCGGCGGTGGCCTGGTTGGTGGTCGTTCCGCAGGATCCGTGGGCGCAGTCGGTGGCGATGGCCAGCGCAGAGGCATCAGCGCCGTTCTGCAGTTCCTGCTTGTCCCACCACAGCGCGTTGAGGTCGACGGCGAGCGCGGAGAAGCCGAGCAGCGTCACCATGAGGATGGCCACCACCACGGCCGAGGCGCCGCGTTCCGAATCGTTCAGCCTCCGCATCGCATGACCGCCTTTCCGGTCGAGACCCTCGTGGCCCCGAAGAAGCCGGTCAGAGTCGGGTAGGTGTAGGAGATGGTGACGACCGCGTCGCCGTTGGCTGGCGTGCAGGAGGTGGAGAGCACCGCGACGTCGGAGGCCTTCAGCCCGCCGACGGCGGATGCGGCGACGGCCGCCCCGCGTGCGGCGGTCGCGTCCTTGGAGAGCGCCATCTCGCGCGCGCCCGCCCTGGCGGCGGAGGCGATGTTGCCGTTGATCACGAGGGCCCATCCGAAGTCGATCATTCCCACGAGAAGCAGCAGGAGGACCGGCAACACGAGCGCGAACTCCACGGCCGCCGCACCTCGCTCACGGCGTTCACGCATGGCTCCCTCTCTTCCTCACATCCCGTGATAGGTGGCTCTCCGCTCGACGCCATCAGGCATAGACGCCATCAGGCATAGGAGTCGAGCTGTGTCTAGGCCAGGCGCGCCTCATGGTTGATGAGGCGCGCCGGTCTTGGGCGGGCATCGGCGAAGCCAGACGGGTTCGCCGATGCGAGATGCGACTAGCCTGCAGGGGCGGGAGTTACGCCCTTGTTCTTGATCGCAGTACCGACTCCGCTGAAGAGTTCGTTGAGGTAGCCACCGAGAGCTGCCACGGCGACGATGATCGCGACCGCGATGAGCGCGACGATGAGGCCGTACTCGACGGCGGTGGCGCCCTTTTCCGAGCCGCCGAAGCGGGCGTCGAACATGGCCTGGATGTAGCTGATCATGAGATCTCCTTCGATCCGATCGGTGTGCCGGTCTCGCCCGTTAGCGGCAGATCGGCGCCGGCACCCAGTTGTGCCGGGGTTCTTGGGTTGGTGGTCTCCCACCTGGCGGACGCACGCGCGTCCCATCGCCCCGGGACTCTCGTCCCGGGCCGTTCTACAGAAGGTTCCCGCCGTCGATCGGACGGCGGGAGGGGTCAGCGGCCGGCCTCTCTTCCCCGCATCGGGGTCCCCGACACCGACGCGGTCGCAGCCACCGGGCGGCGAACCGCCAACGGGCGCGGAAGGCCGGAAACGAGCACCGGCGGGCTGTGGAGCCGATCCATGAAGTCTCCTCATCGAGATGAATCTGGGCCTGAGCGTAGACCCTTTCGGGCGGTCGTGTGCAAGGGGGTCGCACAGTTCTACTTACCCCCTTGTGGGACGCGTTTGTCGGCCCAGCCACGCGGGGAGAGCGCGATCCCGGAAACGGAAGATCCGGCTCGTACGGCCACCGGACGACCGTGCGGCAACCGGCCTTGGGCCGACCCCTGCCTATGCTCGGACGATGACCCCAGACCAGCCCACGCGTCACGACCCGGACGCCGCTCGGCGACGCAGGGCCAGGGCGTTCGGGGCCGGAGCGATCGGCTTCGGGGTGCTGATGATGGGGGTCGCCGCGTGGGCCTATGCCGTCGCGCCCGCGGGAGCGACGATCCGGCTCCCCACTCGGACGGGCACGAGCGGCGAGGTCGGGCTGGGAGCGCTGTTCATCTATCCGGCCCTGATCATGGTGCTGGGGCTGTCCGGGATCGTGGCGCCTCAGAAGGGCGGCACCAGGCGGGCCACGGTGTGGTTGATCATCGCCACCGTGATCCTGACGGTGTTCGAGGTCGTCTTCATCGTCGACGCCCTGAACGGCTGAGCCCTCAGGCGCCCATCGTCTCGACCGGCACGGGGCGTGGGGGAGCGATCGAGTCGCGCACCACGATGGGCATCTCCAGCAGTTCCCTGCCGCGTGGGCGCAACCCGAGGATCATCTCCACCGCGCGTCGACCCATCTCCTCATACGGCAGGTGCGCGGTCGTCAGGCCGGGCCGCTGATAGGTGGCGAGCACCTCGTTGTCGAAGGACGCCACCGACACGTCCGCCGGGATCCGTAGCCCCAGTTCGGTCAGCGCCTGGTAGGCCCCGAAGGCCACCTCGTCGTTGGCCGCGAGGATCGCGGTCAGGTCCGGGTGCCGCGCCATCAGGTCGTGGGTGGCGTCGTAGCCGACGGTCGCGTTCCAGCCATAGACGTCGACCATCTCCCAGTCGACCCCGCCCTCCTCGAAGGCCTTGAGGATGCCGTCGAAGCGCAACGGGATCGTCACGGACACGCCGGGATTGCCGTAGGCGGGGACCATCTTCCCTGCGATGCCGACCCGGCGATGCCCGGCGTCCACCAGCAGGCGGGCCATCGCATAGCCTGCGGCGTACTCGTCGGGCAGGAAGCCGTCCAGGCCGTCGGGGGTTGAACCGTTGGCCACGACGAACGGGACCGAGGCGGGCACCTTGGGCACCTCGACGAGGCGGGCCCGCATCAGCCCGAGGATGATCCCGTCGACCCGCCGGTCGAGCATCTGCTGGATGGCCTCCTCGCGCGTGGCGAGCCCGTCGCTGGCCTCGGCGATCACGATGGTCTGCCCGTGCTCCTTCGCCGCGTCAAGGGCGCCGCGGATCATGCCGGAGGCCTGGCGGGTGAGGATGACGTCGTCGGAGATGAAGCCGATGGTCAGCGTCTTTCCCAACCGGAGGCTCTGCGCCGCAGGGTTGGGGCGGTAACCGAGTTCCTCGGCGGCGGCCTTGACCCGCTCGGCCGCCTCGGCCGACAGCCTCGAGCCGGGCTTGTCGTTGAGGATCATGCTGACCGCGCTCTTGGACATTCCAGAGCGTTTGGCGACGTCCGCGAGAGTCGGTCGGCGGTTGCTCTTGTTGGGCATGCAACCCACCCTAACCGACGCTCAGAGGATCGGTGCTGAATTGATTCAGCAATTTCCTTGCGCGGCGTCAAACTGTTTGTTACGTTGTGCGTGCTGAATCCATTTAGCAGGTGTCGACTGGAGGTCGACACACGGCTGAGGAAGAAGGAACAACATCGTGGTTGATATCTCCCGTAGGGCGGTGGTGGGGCTGCTGGGCCTCGGCATCGCAGGCACGGCAATCTCGTGGCCAAGGCTCACGGGCCGTGACATCCCAGGCCGAGGCGACGACGCGCTGACCGTCGCGCTGTTCGGCACCCAGCAGGACGCCGCGGCGCGCCAGGCGCTCGTCGAGGGCTTCCAGAAGAAGCACCCCGACGTCGCGGTGCGGATCGTGGCGATCCAGGGCCAGGACTGGAGCGAATACTTCGCCAAGATCCTGACGATGATCGCGGCCGGTTCGCCCCCCGACGTCGTCACCGTCGCGACCGAGGGCACCCAACTGTTCGCGTCGCGGCTCGCCCACCCGATCGACGAGTACGTCCAGCGCGACGCGGACGAGATGCAGGAGTACTTCGACGACGTGCATCCCGCGCTCATCGAGTCCTTCATGTACAAGGGCAGCCTGTTCCAGTTGCCGGACAACTTCAACGCCGCCAACGTCTTCTACAACACGAAGGCGCTCGAGCGCTCCGGCTTCGGCCGACCCGCCGACGACTGGAGCCTCGAGGACTTCTTCTCGGTCGCCAGGGGCATGAAGTCGGGCGCGGACGGCCGGTTCCTGCCGTACTTCTGGAACAACCGACTGTGGGGCGGCGTCGTCCCATGGCTCTACGTCAACAAGACAAGCTTCCTCACCGAGGAGAAGGCAAGCGGGGGCGACTGGTTCTGGAACCGGTTCTACCCGAGCGAGGCGCCCCGCGGCGGCGGCTGCCTGTGGGAGCGCGCCGACGCGCTCAACGACCGGGCCGTCGAGAGCTTCGAGGTGCTGCAGCAGATGGTCTCCGAGGGCATCGCCGCGAACCCCGCACAGGGCGGAGGCAACGAACTGGTCGCGCTGTTCTCCTCCGGCCAGGTCGGCATGACCCCGGCGGGCGGCTTCTGGGTCAAGGGCCTGCACGACGCGGGCGTCGCCAACGACGACTACGACGTCACGTTCTTCCCGCGGATGGCGGGCCAGCGGCACCAGTTCGGCGCCGGCGGCTACGCCATCATGCAGACCTCGGAGCGCAAGGACGAGGCCTGGGAGTGGCTGAAGTACTGCGTCTCCATGGAGGGGATGGCGATCGCCCACCCGCAGCCCGACTCGTCGCTGCCGCGCCGCTCGCTCAACACCCAGCTCTACGGGGCGGGCACCGGCCCGGCGCACTGGCAGGTGTTCTACGACACGCTCGACAAGTTCCCAGACACCGGGCCGATGCCCGCCCCGCCGCAGCAGGCGGCCGTGGAGTCCGCGCTCATCAAGAACGTCGTCGGTGCCATCACCAACGGCCCAGGCGGGGTCCGCCGCGGGCTGGAGAACATGCAACGCGACCTCGAACTCGCACTGAAAGGACGCTGATGTCCACCACCACCTCGACGCAGCCCCCGGCCGCGTCCGACGCCGTCGCGCGCTCCGGGGCGACCCATAAGCCGCGGCTGCTGATCTCCCTGTTCCTCGCCCCGACGGTGATCGGGCTGGCGCTGTTCAGCTTCCTGCCGATCGTCGCCTCTGTCGTCCTGGCGTTCTTCCGCTGGGACATCATCACGGCGCCCGAGTTCGTCGGCTTCGACAACTTCGCGCGCCTCGCCTCCAACCCGACGGTGCGGGTCTCGTTCCTCAACACCATCGGCTTCGTGGCCACCGCCGTCGTCGTCCAACTCGCCGTCGCGCTGCTGCTGGCGATCCTCGTCCAGTCGAAGATGCCCAACTGGCTGCGGACGTTCTTCCGCTCGACGCTGTTCTTCCCGCTGATCCTCTCTGCGGCGTCGGTCTCGCTGATCATGGCCTACCTGTTCAACCAGGAGTTCGGCCTCGTCAACGAGGTGCTCGGCTGGATCGGGATCGCGAAGGTCGGCTGGCTCACCACAGGCTTCGGCGCGAAGGTCGTCGTCCTGCTCGTCTACGTCTGGCAGAACTTCGGGTTCACGTTCCTGCTGTTCATCGGCGGCATCGCCGCGATCCCCAAGGAGGTCTACGAGGCGGCCTCGATCGACGGCGCGACCGGCTGGAAGCAGTTCTGGCAGCTCACGCTCCCGCTGATCAGCCCGACGATGCTCGTCGCGTCGGTGATGGCGATCATCAACGCCCTGCAGATCTTCGACCAGCCGTGGGTGCTGACGCGCGGCGGGCCCGGCGACGAGACCCGCACAGCAGTGATGGTCATCTACGAGTCCGCCTTCCGGCAACTCGACTTCGGTGGAGCCTCCGCGATCGGCGTCGTCCTGACGCTGCTGATCATGCTCGTCACCGCGATCCAGTTCCAGCTCAGCAAGCGCTACGTCTTCTACGGGTGAGGTCTCACATGTCTACGCAAGCAGTTGAAGCCAGGCGCCCCTGGCAGGGGATCGGAACGATCGCCAAGTACATCATCCTTCTCCTGGCGACCTTCGTCACCCTCGGTCCCGTCGTGTGGACCCTGATCACGGCTCTGACGCCGACCGACCCCGTCACGCACGTCACCTCGGTCGGAGGCGCGGCCTTCGCCGATGTCTTCGCAAAGATCCCGGTGTGGCTCTACGTGTGGAACAGCGCCCTCGTGACGCTGCTGGTCGCGCTCGGCCAGATGCTGAGCGCCGCCATGGCGGGCTATGTGTTCGCCCGGTTCGAGTTCCGCAGCAAGAAGGTGCTCTTCGGCCTGATCCTGGCGACGATGATGGTGCCGATGCAGGTCACCATCGTGCCGGTGTTCATGCTGATCCGCGGCATGGGTCTCGCCGATACCCTGCTGGCCCTGATCATCCCCGCGCTGCCGACGGCGTTCGGCACGTTCCTGATGCGGCAGTTCTTCATGGGCCTTCCCGCCGAACTGGGGGAGGCTGCAGCGATCGACGGCGCCGGTCCGTGGCGGGTGTTCTTCAGCGTCTACCTGCCGCTGGCGACCCCGGGCCTCGCGATCGTCGGCATCCTGGCCTTCAACTACCACTGGAACGAGTTCTTCCGACCGCTCATCATGACCATCAGCGAGCAGAACTTCACCCTGCCGCTCGGCCTGGTCACGCTCCAGGGCAATCTGGGCACCGGCAGCGTCTCGACCGTCCTCGCGGGCGTCATCATCTCGATGATCCCGGCCCTTCTGGTGTTCATCTTCGGCCAGAAGCCGCTCCGCGAGGGCCTCACTGCCGGCGTCGGCAAGTAGCCCCAGAACCGTCCACCCACCTCCCGACAAGCGAAAATAGGATCATGACCAGGCTTCACTTCTCGCCGCCGCTGAACTGGATCAACGACCCGAACGGGCTCGTCTTCCACGACGGCAGGTACCACCTCTACTTCCAGTACAACCCGCTCGGGGCCGAGCACGGGAACATGAGTTGGGGGCACGCGTCGAGCACCGACCTGGTCACCTGGGACGACCATCCGGTCGCCATCTCCTTCGACGATTCGGAGGAGATCTTCTCCGGGTCGATGGTGATCGACGAGGCAAACGACTCCGGTCTAGGCACGGCGGGCATCCCGGCGCTGCTGGCGTTCTACACCTCGCACGCGTTGGACCGACGCAACCAGAGCCAGTCGATCGCCTACAGCCTCGACGGCGGCGTGACCTTCACCAAGTACGCGGGCAACCCGGTCGCCGACCGGGGCTCGGCCGACTTCCGCGACCCGAAGGTGATCCGTTACGAGGGCCCCGCAGGAAGCTACTGGGTGATGGTCGCCGTCGAGGCCATGGAGCAGCAGGTGGTGTTCTACCGCTCCGACGACCTGCTCTCCTGGACGTTCCTCTCGGCGTTCGGCCCCGAGGCGGGCGTCGGGGGAGTGTGGGAATGCCCGGACATGTTCCCGCTGCGGATCGAGGGCACCGACGAGACCGCCTGGGTGCTGTTGCTCAGCATCAACCCCGGTGGCACCGCGGGCGGCTCGGGCACGCAGTACTTCGTGGGCGACTTCGACGGCAGCGCCTTCACCCCGCGCGTCCGGCACCCCAAGGTCGGCCCGGACGACGAGGCGGGCATGCGCTCGCTCACGTGGCTCGACTACGGCCACGACTGCTACGCGGGCGTCACCTTCGCCGGCCTCGCGGACGACGAGCGGACGCTGATCGCCTGGATGAGCAACTGGCTCTACGCGCACGACCTTCCTGTCGACCCGGACCGCCCGCAGCGCGGTGCCATGACGATGGCCCGAAGGCTCTCGCTCGTCGAGGTCGACGGCGTCGTGCTGCTGCGCCAGGAGGCGATCGGCCCAGCCGTCACCGAACTCGAAGCGGTCTCGGACCTCGCAGTCGACGACCGGGTGAAGCTTCCGGTCACCCTGCCGCCCGCGGGTCGCCTCGACCTGCGCGTGGCCGTGGGGGAGTCCCAGGGCTTCACGCTGCACCTCGGTGCCGACGAGTCCGTGGCCGTGGCGATCTCCTACGACGCCGCGACCCGACGGCTCAGCGTCGACCGGCGCGGCGGGGCCGAGTCGCTCCCGGAGTCGTTCGTGACGGAGTCGGCCGTGGACCTGCGCGGATCGGGGGACGTAGCGCTGCGCGTCTGGTTCGACCCCACGGCGGTCGAGATCTTCGCCGACGGAGGCTGCTCCGTCCTGACCGACCTTGTCGCGGCCCCACCGTCCCCGAACGCCTGGTTTGAGGGGCACGGAGAGGTCGTGCTGAGGGAGTTCCGGGTCGCGGGCTGAGCCTGGCGGCCCCCGCCGCACAGGATCGGCACAGGGTCGTTAGGTACCGTTGACCCCGGTCGGCGGTCCAGAAACCGTCGATCCCAACCCCGATGCGGTCGCAGTGGCCGCGGAGAGCGACCTTGTGAAAAAGTTCAAGACCCTGGCCATCGGCCTGATCGCCCCCGTCGTCTTCCTGTCTGCCTGCTCGGGCGACGACACCGCGAACCAGTCGCAGCCGAGCCCGACGCCCACCGCCACCGGGCAGACGGACGCACCGGCCGACCCGCCGGTGGACGAGTCGGCGCCGACGGTCGACCGCGACCCGAAGGGCGCGCTGCCCGAGATCACCTTCAACGCCGACGGCATCCCCTCGATGAAGGCCATCGGGGACGAACCCCCGACGCAGATCACCGTCAAGACGCTCACGGCGGGCGACGGCGACGAGGCCAAGGATGGCGCCTTCGTCAAGGTCAACTACGCGGGCTTCCTATGGAGCGACGGCAAGCAGTTCGACTCGTCCTTTGACCGGGGCGAGCCCACCAGCTTCTCGCTGAACGAGGTCGTCGCCGGGTGGAAGTACGGCCTGATCGGCACCAAGGTCGGCGACCGCGTCCAGATCGTGGTGCCGCCGGAGTTCGGATACGGCGACCAGGAGAACGGCGACATCCCGGCCAACTCGACGCTCGTGTTCGTCGTCGACGTCATCGGCGTCACCAACATCGACACCTCGGCGCTCGGCGACGCGACGCTCACCAACGCCGAACTGCCCGCAGGGCTGAGCGTCGAGGGTGACCTCGGCGCCGAGCCGAAGGTCTCGTTCGCGACCGACGCTGCCGCCCCCACCGAGCCGCAGGTCATCGTCCTCGCGGAGGGCACCGGCCCCGAGGTCACCGCCGACGACGTGCTGTTCTACCACGCGGTCGTCTCCGAATGGGGCGGCGAGCCCCAGTCGAGCTGGGCCGAGGGCATCCAGAAGGTCGAGGGTGGCGGCGGCGAGGAGACCGTGGGCACCAAGATCGGCTCCCGCGTGCTGCTCGTCTACCCCGCGGACGCGGCCACCGGCGCAACGCCGGCCATCTTCGTCCTCGATCTGCTTGCGGCGGCCCCGGCCGCCTGAGGCACCCGCGACGACCCCCGGCATGCCGACGGCACGCCGGGGGTCGCCGCGTAACCGGACCCCGCGCGAAGCGCGACCCAGCCGCGGTCGTACTGTTGGCGCACACCCCGCCCATGAGGCCTCCGCGTCTGCCGCAAGCCACGGGCAGAGAACCACAGGAGGAACGGCGTTGTCCGCATGGCAGTCGCAGTCTGAGCGCCCGCAGTACGTCGGGCTGCATCGCGATCCCATCCCCGCGCCAAGGTGGCAGGAGAGCAGGAGCGAGACGCTCCACCGCTGCCTCACCAACTACTTCGTCGGCGTCCCTGAGCGCGCGATCGTCGACACCTGGGCCAGCCACGGCACGCCGTCGGTGGTGGTGCTCGCATTCCTGATGTGTCCCCACGACGGGGCCGCGGGCTTCTTCGAGCGCGACGTGATGCCGATCGCCGACTTCGCGGACGAGTCCCACCCCAGGACCCGGGCGTTCATCGCCGAGTGCCGCTCCCGCGAGATCGAGGCGATGGTCGCCGACGCGCTCGAGGACACCGACCCGGGCGTCGTCGTCGCGCGCGTCCTCGCCGGGTTCCACGGGCACGAGGCGGGCAGGACGGCCCTGATGGACGCCCTACGCGTCCGGGGCTGACGGCGCGCGACCGCCCTCGCCACAACGGCCAGGACCCCGTCGGCGAATAGACTTCGCCGCCATGAGGAAGCCCCTGAGCACTCCGGCCCTGCTGATCGCGATGCTCGGTGTCTCGCTGCTCGCGGCGTGCTCGAGCCCGCAGCCGGGAAGCACCTCGGCCCCGGCCGACCCGACGAGCGCCGCCGAGACCCGGACGCCGTCCGAGCCGCGGAGCACCACTTCCACGGCGTCGGCCGAGCAGAGCCCCGCCGTCCAAGTGGAGCAGGACGAGGCCCTCGCGGCCCTGCTCGGGCACCTGATCGTGGGCGAGGTCCCGCAGGTGTCGCTGATCTCCAGCGCGGACACCGCCGCCGACTGCGGATCCGAGAGTTCCGGTTGCTACGTGCCCGCGAAGAACTCGCTGTTCGTCTCCGCCGACCTCAAGGCCTTCCAACGTCCCGAACTGCTGGCGCACGAGTACCTGCACTACGTCTGGGAGCGCGACGGGCTCGCCGACGACAAGGAACTGGCCGACGCGTTGGCCGAGGATGCCGCCGATGAGGAGGGCCTTGCCGCCCTGGTGCCGCCGTGGCAGAAGGACTACATCCGGGCGGACGGCTCCGTGGAGCCCACCGAACTGTTCTCCTACTCGTGCACCGGCATGCGCCCCGAGCAGCAGTCCCTTCCCGTCGCGACGGCCTGCGCCGACTACCTCAACATCGGCGAACTGCCCGTCAACCAGGACCTGACGGTGCGCTCGCTCACCACCGAAATCGCCCGGCTGCGCCAGGAGGCGGGCGTCCCAGCGCTCGAGGACAACCCGTACGCGGCGGCCGCGTCCGAGGCCCGCGCCGAACTCTTCACGGCCTCCTCGCAGGTGCCGCTCGACGAGTATCCCGAGAGCGTCACCCGTCACCTCGACGAAGGCTGCGCGCCCGCGTCCTACGCGGCCCGGCTGGTGCGACCCTACGAGCTCGCGGAACTGACGCGCGACACCGATGCCCTCCTCAAGGGCGCTCTGCTCGCAGGTTCGACGAAGGGCCTCGGCATCGCCGTCAAGGAGTTCGACTACATTGACGCCACGAAGCTGTTTGGCGACCGCACCCTGAGGGTGAACGCGACGCTCGTCGTCACGACCGTCTGCACGTAGCGGGTCGCACCTAAGCGACGGCCCGTGAGAGGCTGCAGCATGCGCCCGTTCCTGTTCCCGACCGTCCTCGCGTGTGTGCTGGTGGCCGGCTGCGACGCGGCGCAGTCGCCTGTCGAGACTCAGACGCCTGTCGAGACCCAGACGCCTGTCGAGACTCAGACGCCTCTCGAGACTCAGTCGCCTTTCGAGACTCAATCGCCTGTCGAGGCTCCCTCCGGGGGTCGGCCCGACTACCAGTTGGGGACGGCCTATCCGCCAGATGACGCTGTGAAGATCCTGGTCAGGGACCGCACCGCCGCACCCGTGGACGGGCTCTACAACATCTGCTACCTCAACGCGTTCCAGTCCCAACCCGGCGAGGAACAGGCCTGGGAGGACGCCGGGCTGCTGCTGGTCGACGGCGGCTCCCCGGTCGTCGACGAGGAATGGGATGAGGCCCTGCTCGACACGTCGACGCCGGAGAAGAGGAAGGCCGTCGCCGAGATCGTCGGCGGCTGGATCGACGGATGCGCGGACGCCGGGTTCGCCGCCGTCGAGTTCGACAACCTCGACTCCTACCTGCGCTCCGACGGGCTGCTCACCGTCGAGCACAACATCGCCCTCGCCGAGCTACTGGTGGATCGAGCGCACCGCGCAGGCCTCGCCGCCGGGCAGAAGAACGCCGCCGAACTGGTCGACCGGGCGCGCTCCCTCGGCTTCGACTTCGCGGTCGCCGAGGAGTGCCAGGAGTACGACGAGTGCGACGCCTACACCGACGCGTACGGGCGCGGCGTCGTCCAGGTCGAGTACGCCGACCAGCCCGAGTCGAACCTGGCGGAGAGCTGCGCGGCGCGCGGGGAGGAGATCTCCATCGTGCGGCGCGACCGCGACCTGGTCGCCCCGGGCGAGGACGGCTACCTCGCCCAATGGTGCGACCAGGGCTAGATCAGCCCCGACTCGCGCGCCACGTGCACCGCGCGCGACCTGCTGTCGACGTCGAGCTTGGTGAAGATGTGCGCCAGGTGGCTCTTGACGGTCGCCTCCGTGACGAACAGCGTCTTGGCGATCTCCCGGTTGCTCGCGCCCTCCGCCAGAAGCGCGAGCACCTCGATCTCGCGCTGCGTCGGACGGGGGCGCGGGTTGCGCATGCCGCGCAGCACCCGCGTCTCGATGCCGGGGGAGAGGAACACCCCACCTGCGGCCGCCTTGGCGATGGCCTCGAGGATCACCTCGGGAGCGGCATCCTTGAGCAGGTAGCCCGCGGCGCCCGCCTCGATGGCGCCGAGGATCTCCGCGTCCCGGTCGAAGGTGGTCAGGATCAGCACCGCGGGCGCGGGGTTCAGCTTGGTGAGCCGGGCGGTCGTCTGGATGCCGTCGATGCCGTCGCCGAGCCTGAGGTCGCACATCACGACATCGGGGCTCAGCCGCTCGACCATCTCGAGGGCCTCCTCGCCGGTGCCGGCCTCGCCGATCACCTCGACCCCCCCGGAGGTCAGCACGGCGCGCAGCCCGCTGCGCACCACCGGGTGGTCGTCGACGAGCAGCACGCGCGTCATGGTCGTCCCCTTCCGATCGACAGGTGCCCGGAGATGGCGGTCCCCTCTCCGGGCGCGGTCTCGATGTCGAGGCCCCCGCCCAGCTCGCGGAGCCGGTCGCGCATGTAGCGCAGCCCGAAACTCGACGGCGGGGCCTCGCGGGCATCCTCCCAGGCGGTCAGGTCGAAGCCGGTGCCGTCGTCGATGATGTCGAGGCGGACGGTGTCGCCCGCGTCGATGAGGCTGACGACGACGCGGCCCGCTTCCGCGTGCCTGCGGACGTTGGCGAGCGCCGACTGGGCGGTGCGCAGCAGCGCGACCTCGACCTCGGTGCTCAGGATCGGGAGGGTGTCGTCGAGTCGCAGGCTCGCGTCGATGCCGGTCTCCTCGCGCAACCGGTCGACCATCCGCTGGAGGGCGCCCGCCAGAGCGTTGTCCTCCAGTTCCATCGGCGCGAGGGCCGCGACGATGCGGCGCACGTCGCCGAGGCCGTCCCCGGCGAGCGCCTCGATCTGGCCGAGGGCTCGGGCCGACGCTGGGTCGGGCGACCGGTCGACCTGGGCGTGCGCGAGCAGCCTGATCGACGACAGCGACTGCGCGACGGTGTCGTGGATGTCGCGCGAGATCCTGGTCCGCTCCGCGACGATGCCCGACTGCCGCTGGGCGGCGGCCAACTCGTCCTGCAGATCGGCCATCTCCGCCTGGGCCGACCGCAGCCCGATCACCAGGCGCTCCCGCTCGGCGGCGTCGCGCAGCAACTGGAGGTAGCCGCGCGAGATGCCGTAGGCGAACACGCCACCCACCAGCGGGCCGAACACGATGCCGTAACTGGTGCCGCCGTGATGCAGCAGCGGGGCGGCGACCACGACGGCGAACACGAAGGCCGACAGCGCCAGCCCCCACCCGAGGGAGAGCAGGTGTCCGGCGAGCAGCCAGAGCAGGAAGGCCAGCCACACGAACTCGGCCGACACGACGGTCGCACCGATCCACACCGCGACCAGCCCGAGCAGCCACCACGCGGCGACCCTCGTCGAGCCCGAACGCGCCGACACGACGGAGCCGGCCGTGTGCCACGCCAGGAACACGACGCCCGCGATGACCGCAGCGGGAAGGTCGGCGCCGCTCACCACTGCGCGGATCACCCCGACGGCGGTCAGCACCAGCGCGATGACGTGCTGGCCGATCTCCATGGCCCGGACGTAGCGTCCGGGCCCGACCCCCGAGAGGTCAGCTTGAGACAAGGGCATCGTCACCAGAGACATGCGCCAATTCTCCGTCACGGGGCAACGGCAGTCGCCCCGGCCACCAGATGCGGTCACCGACGAGGGTGAAGATCGCGGGCACGATCACCGAGCGGACCACCAGGGTGTCGACGAGGACGCCGACGCCGACGATCAGCCCGAGTTGTCCGAGGGTGACCAGCGGGAGCACGCCGAGCGCCGCGAAGACTGCCGCCAGCACCAGCCCGGCGCTGGTGATCACGCTGCCCGTGTGCGCGATGGCCTCGACCATGCCGGAGCGGGTGCCGTGGCCGGCCGCCTCGGCCTTCGCCCGGTGCACCAGGAAGATGGTGTAGTCGATGCCGAGCGCCACCAGGAACAGGAACGACAGCAGCGGCACCTGCAGGTCGAGCGCGTGCTGCCCGAAGATCACCCGGCTGAGCCACGCGCCCGCGCCGATCGCGGCGACCGCGCTGGCCAGGTTGACCATCAGCAGCAGCGTCGGGGCGATCAGCGAGCGGAGCAGGATCACCAGCACCACGAAGCACACCAGCAGCACGAGCGGGGCGATCAGCCACAGGTCCGCCTCGTTGCCGCTGCGGGCGTCGAGGTCGGTCGCGACGGCGCCGCCGACCAGCGCGTCGGCGCCGGGCACCGCGTGGACCGCGTCGCGCAACTGCGTGATCTGGCCGAGGCTCTCGGGGGTGCTGGGGGAGTACTCGCTGGTGACCATCAGCTTGGTGAGCGCTCCGTCGTCGGTCTCGCCGATCGGGTGGGCGCGAACGATGCCCTCGACCCCGTCGACCGCCGCCAGGACGTCGTCGGCGGAGTCGGACTTCGTGACGACGAACACGGGCTGGGCCTCACCGGGCGGGAAGTGCTGCGAGAGCACCTCGAGGCCGGCTGCGGACTCGGACTGGACCCGGAACTTCTCGATCTGGTCGAGGCCGACGCTGGTGCCGAACAGCCCTGCGGCCATCACGGCGAGCAGCGTCAGGCCCGCGGCGAGGCTGACGGCGGGGCGCTTGGTGACCTTCATGGCGAGCGCGCGCCATCCGCGGCCCTGCGTGCGGGCCTGGCCGGGGCGGGGGATGAACGGCCAGAAGACCTTGCGGCCGCACACCGCCAGGAACGGCGGGAGCGCGAAGGTGACGGCCGCCAGGGCGATCAGCAGGCCGATGGCGGTCGTGACGCCGAGGCCGTGGGTGCCGGGGATGACGGCCAGCGCGAGGGTGGCGAGCGCGAGGACGACGGTGAGGTTGGACGCGAGGATCGCGGGCGTCGTCTTGCGCCAGGCCGAGGCAAGCGCGGCGCGGTGGTTGGCCTCGACCATCAGTTCCTCGCGGTAGCGCGACATCATCAGCAGCGCGTAGTTGGTGCCCGCGCCGAAGACGAGCACGCTGATGATGCCTGCGTCGAACTGCAGGTTCCAGGCGGAGCCCGCGGCGGCGGTGACGCGACCCGCGAGCCCGTCGGCCAGCGCGATGACGATCAGCGGCACGAGCCACAGCACCGGGGAGCGGTAGGTGGCGATCAGCAGCACCGCGACGATCAGGATGGTGACCAGAAGCAGCGTGAAGTCGGCCCCGTCGAAGGAGGAGGCGACGTCGGCGCCGAACGCGGGCCCGCCCGTGACGAGCAGGCTCAGCCCTGCTGGCTGGTCGGTGGCGATCTGCGCGCGCACCTCCTTGATCACCTCTGCGGTCTCCGAGTTGTCGGCGCCCACCGTGATGGGCGCCATCAGGACGGCGGCCTCACCGTCCTCGCTGACCAGCGGCCCGGACGCGGGCGCCTCAGGGATGCTCGTCAGGGACGGCAGCATCGCGGTGAGCGCGTCGAGGTCGGCCTGCTGGAGCGCCGCGCCGTCATCGCGGGTCGCAACGACCTGGACGGACTGCCGGTCGGCGTTCGGGAAGCCCGCCATCAACTCGCTGACCCGCGACGACTCGGAGTCGGTGGGGGCCTGCGCGTTACGGGAGGGCGCCTTGGCGCTGCCGAAGATGCCGAACAGCGCCACGAACACCGCGAGCACGATGCCAATGGAAATCCAGGCGCCGCGGCGCGAGGTCAAACGGTCGGCGAGGTGCCCGCCGGATACAGAATCAGCCATGCCATCAACTCCACCAGCGACACCCCCTGTCCGACATCGCGAAAGAGGCCGAGAGATACATCACCCTTTTGGCCGATGCGCTGGCCCCTGACGAGCCCGGTGCATTGATAGCGTTGCCGAACGCAGTCACCGCCGGGAGCCGTCATGTCCAGTTCGTTCGACATCTACCCCTCGACGGCCTTCGTCCCTACCGCGGGCTTGCTGGAGGACGAGATCGCCCGACTCCTGCTGCTCGACGGCGACCGCCGCGTGACGCGCACGGCCCTTGCAGGCCACGACCTGACGGCGCCCGCGCCGCGGTGTGAGATCGTCGCGCACGGCGAGCCACCCGCACGGCTGCACGACCCGACGGCGCCGCTGACCTTCGGCGGGATGTCACGGCTCGGCGTCACGCTCCCGGGCACCCGGGCCGACGTCCCGCTCCAGATGTTCGACTCCGACATCACCCCGCACCACGGCACGCTCATCGACGCCCGCCGTGAGGACATCGCCGCCAGGGGCGCGACGACCTCGTTCGACTTCGAGTCGGCGAAAGGGATCGGCTGGTCCTGGGACGTCAGCATCGAACTACCGCAGCCGTTCAGCGGGCGACTGTTGACCGGCTACGTCGTCGCGGCGCTCGCCCGGCTGACCGGCGGCCTGATCGACTCGTTCGACGGCGCGGGCGACGCGACGCGACTGCCGTGCGAGCCCGACGACCTGCTCTCCTGGTACCCCGAGTGGCTCGACGCGCAGTACAGGGACGACGCGTCGCCCCACCCCGGCTGAGACCGGAGGCGGGGCGGCAGTCTCAGGCGAGCGTGAACCGCAGCCCAGCGACGGCAGGCGGCAGCCAGACGCCTGAGGTGACCTCACCTGGGCGGACGGCGTACACGGTGCCGCCGGTCTGGAGCACCTGGAGCGCGATCTTGGACAGCAACTGGTAGCCGTCTGCGTCGTAGGTGATGGCCCCGCTGGTGGGATCGAAGCTGCCGGTCTCGCTCGCCGTGATGTCGTAGACGAGCGTGTCGACGGCGCCGAGCGTGGTCGCCTTCGCGATGTCTGCGAGGTCGCGGGCGACGGTTCCCTGGGCGATCTCGTCGCCGAGTCGCTCGAGCGTCGCGTTGATCGCCGCGGCGTTGATGCCGGGCAGTGCGGCGCGGATCGCCTCGTCGATGTCGTGGGCGGCCAGTTCGTCGGGGGCACCCGCAACGGTCTCGAGCCTGCGTCCGGTGAGGTCGGCGTCGCGGTAGAGGTCGAGCAGGGGAGCGGCGGCGAAGACGAACAGCGGGGCCTCCGGCGAGGTGCCCGCCAGTTCGGTCGAGACGGCCTCGGCGACCCGCTGCGCGTAGGTGCGCAGCAGCACGCCGCGTCCCTCGTCGCCGACCAGGCGGCGGACGTGGCTGCGGTCCCGGACGGTCGCCCGGTTGGTGGCCTCGGCGATGTCGGCGGGGTGCTCGCCGCGCAGCGGAAGTTCGGTCGCCCGGCCGGTCGCGGTGGCGTGCCACAGGTTCCAGCCGTTCTGCGACAGCGTCAGCGCGAACGCCTCCTGCGGGGTCGTCACGGCGCGGATCAACTGGCTGAGGTCGAAGTGCGCCCCGACCTGGAGACGGTCGTCGAACTCGTTGGGGAGGACGAACATCTCGTCGACGTCGTCGGCGAGCAGCAGCACGACCGAGGCCGAGAGTCGTCCCCAGATCGTGGAGGCCTCGTGCGCCGCCCAGGCCTCGCGCAGCGCCTGCTCCGTGTTGTGCGAGATGCCCTGCTCGCGCAGGGTGCGCAACGCGTTGTCGACGGCGCTCTTGACGGTGAGCAGGCTCTTCTCGCGGTCATCGGGAGAGGTCCTCGCGTACACGGTGATGGCCCGCTCGTGGGGCTCTGCAAACGCCTGCAGGTCGGCGACGGTGGGGAGGTCGAAGCGTTCGGACATGGGTGATGGTCCTTCGGGTCGGGAGCCATCAATTTTAGTTTTATCCCCCTCGGACTCAGTCCGTGGGGTTGCCTTGGCGAGGGCACCGCGGGCTGACTAGGAGGGGGCCGTCCCGCGGCGGACGAGTGCCCGGATCAGCCGTCCGAGGCGCGGCGCGGCGACCTGTCCACCGCGTCGCCGAACCATTCCAGGGCGGCGGCCTCCAGCGCGGAGACGCCGATCGAGAGGGTCGGCTCGATGGCGGGTGCGTACTGCGGCGAGTGGTTGGCGGGCACCCCTGCGAGGACCCGCATCATCTCGGTCTCGGAGGTCGCGTCGGCGAAGAGCCGAGGGTCGGCGCCGCCCAGGATCCAGTAGACGCATGGCGCGTCCACGGTCGTGGCAAGGACGCCGACGTCCTCGCTCGCGGCGGCTGGCCCCGGGTCGATGACGCGCTGCACACCCTCTGCGGAGGCCAGCGCAGGGACCGTTCGCCTGCACCCGTCCGGGTCGTTGACCAGGATCGGGAAGGTGTCGAGTTCCTCGAAGCTCGGCTCCCGGTCGGCGCCGGAGGCCAGCGCCTCGGCCCGCGCGATCCGTCGGATGGCACCCAGAATCCTCTCGAGGGTGTCGGCGTCGTAGGTGCGAACGTTCAGTTCGACCGTGGCGTCGTCGGGAATGATGTTGACCTTGGTCCCCGCGTGGAAGGTGCCGACCGTCAACACGGCGGTGTCGGTGCCCGCGACCTCCCGCGAGACGATCGTCTGGGCCCTCATCACGAAGGCCGCCGCCATCACCACGGGGTCGACCGCCGCCTCGGGCCGCGAGGCGTGACCTCCGCGTCCGAAGAACGTGATGCGCAGCGAGTCGGAGGTGGCGTAGGAGGCTCCCGGGTGAAGCCCGATCATCCCCGCGGGAAGTGGGGCGACGTGCTGGCCGAGCACCACGTCGGGGCGCGGCACCAGGTCGTACAGGCCGTCGTCGACCATCGCCTGGGCGCCGGAGCCGAGTTCCTCTGCGGGCTGGAAGATCGTCACGAGCGTGCCTGCCCATTCGGGGTTCGCCGCGAGCCGTGCTGCGGCGCCGAGCAGTGCCGTGACGTGCACGTCGTGGCCGCAGCCGTGCATGACGGGGACCTCGCGGCCGTCCCTGTCGACGCCTCGGGCGCGGCTCGCGTAGTCGAGGCCGGTCGCCTCCTCGATGGGAAGGCCGTCCATGTCGGCCCGTAGCGCCACGACGGGACCCTCGCCCCGCGCGAGCACGCCAGCGACGCCGGTGCCCCCGATGCCCTCGTGCACCTCGAAGCCGAGTTCCTTGAGCGAGCGCGCGACGATCCCCGCGGTCTCGTGCTCCTGGAAGGACAACTCCGGATGCGCGTGCAGGTGTCGGTACAGGTCCGCCAGGTCCTGCTGCGTGCTGGCAGGGGTCACCGTAGGTCCCTGCTTCTGTGCTTCTGCTCGTCGTGGCGCCATGTCGACGAGGCTACCCACTCAACGTTCCGCGCAGGCGGGTCCGCGTCGACCTCGCCCGGCCACACGGCTCGGTGAGGGTCCTGCGTTGAGCATGTTTGGTAACTCGTTTCCGATTGGCACGTTCAACTAGGCCGCGGAGAGCATCGAGCAACTAGGCCGCGGAGAGCATCGAGCAACCAAACATGCTCAAGTCGAGTCGCGCCCCCTGCCGGACACCCGCCCAAGCTGTTACCCTGTTCGAGGAATTTTCATCGAGACGAGAGTGACGATCATGCTCAGCCAGCGACTGTCAAAGGCCGGTTCGGCCTATGTCGCGCGCCCGGAACTTGGCGCAGCGCTGACCTGCGAACTCCCACACCTGTCTCTCCGACCTCGCAGCTAGACGAGCGTCGAATGCCTATCTCGGGCCCCGAGGGACACGTTCCCACGGGGCCTTTTTCGTACCCCTCATCACAGCCTTGCCAGAAAGGAGGCCGATCATGACGATCCGACTGAGACAACGTCCGCACGGCGACATCGCGCCTGCGTCCCTTCAGGAGCACAGCGCCACCACGTTCGTGATCGGTCTCGACTACGACGTGAAGGGCGAGGTGCACTGGACCCGCGCGGTGACGGGGATCCTGGACGACGTCTACACCCCGTTCAAGGTCCACACCACCCGCAGGGTGCGCTCGGCAGGCGGTTCGGTCGACATGGGCTGGCCCGTCATCGTGCGGCTCAACCACTGGGTCGAGATCCCGTTCCGGCGCGCCCCCGACCTGCACAGCAGGGCGTCGCGCTTCGACATCCTGCGGCGCGACGGATGGACCTGCGCCTACTGCGGCGGGTTCGCCGGCACCGTCGACCACATCTTCCCGGCGTGCCGGGGAGGCGGATGGACGTGGGGCAACCTGGTCGCCGCGTGCGCCGGGTGCAACCAGGACAAGGCAGACCGGACGCCCGACGAGGCGGGCATGCGCCTGCTGTTCGACCCCCGCGTCGACGTCAGGCAGTACGCCGGAGTCCAGGCCGAGGTATGGCGGATGCTGAAGGCGGGCTGAGCTCAGCCGACCCGGACGTAGCTCCAGCCGTCGCGCTGCCGGATGACAAGGTGGGCGATCCCCGCTGGCACCACGTCGATGCCCTCCGCGAGATCGGAGGGGTCGACGTGGTGTGCCCGCAGCGCGTTGGCGCAGGCGAGGACCGCGACGTCCACCGTGCTGCTGCGGATCGACTCCACGAGGCGCTTGGCCGTGGGGTGGGCCGCGATCAGGGATGCGACGGCCGCGCCCTGCACGACGATCTCGATGCGGGTGCCCGGCAGTTCGGCCTCGAGGTTCAGGCTGGACTGCCACGCCTTCCATGGCAGGTCGGCGTCCGCGCCGGAGGCCTGCAGCACGACTCCCGGGACCTCTGGTTCTTCGCTCACCCGACCAGACTAGGCGTCCTGCGGCGCCGCGGCGGCCGCTCCGCCGATCGATTCGCGCGCCACGAGGGCCGCGCAGGCGACGCAGATCAGGGCCACGATCAGCAGCGATGACGGGTAGTCGAGGACGGGTAGCGACGCCGCGAGCACGCTCGGCAGCAGGAAGCCGCTGTAGGCAAGCGAGTAGTAGACGCCGGTCAGGCCGGCCAGGTCGCGTTGGGTGGCGATCGACTGGACGTGGATCAGCCCGGACGTGACGCACACCCCGTAGGCGAAGCCGAGCACGACCGCGACGACCAGCGCCAGGACGGGTTGGCGCAACTGCGCAGCGACGGCGGCGAGGCCGACGCCGACGCACATGGCCGTCATCCCCACCAGCAGTGCGTGCCCTCCCGAGGCCCGGTTGATGGCGGGGACGAGGTTCTGCACCAGGGCACCCGCTCCGAGCGTCAGGACCGTCAACACCGTCGCGTACAGCGTCGACCACGAGCCGAGTCGATCGGCGACCGTCGCGGGCATGATCGCGTAGGCGACCCCGGCGGCGGCGAACACCCAGGGCGCGGCGGGCAGCACGAGTCGCACGAAGCGCCGGTGACCCGCCGAGGGGACCCTGAGATCGCGCCACCACGGGCCCTGCGCGCGGCGCTCCGGCGCCAGCGATTCCGGGGCTGTGAGGAGCGCGACCAGGGCCCCGAGAGTGAGGACCGCGTGCACGACGTAGGGGAGCACCGACGGGGCGGGCCCCCACTGCGCGAGCACCCCGGTCACGGCGGCGCCGATCGCGAACCCGCCCGTCATCGTCAGCAGCGCGCGCCTCGCCCCGGCCGTCGACCCGGCGGACGCGTCGAACGGGGGAGAGGAGAGTTCCTTGACCCAACTGGTCCCCACCGACATCGCGGCCCCGACGGCGACGCCCGCCAGCACCCGTCCCAGGCAGAGCAGCACGAAGGAGTGGAAGCCGCAGGCGAGCAGCACGCTGCCCGCGATGCTGGCGACGGCTCCCGCGATCAGGGCCGGCCTGCGCCCGTGCTGGTCCGACAGCGGCGCGAGCAGAAGCAGGCCTGGGATCAGGCCCGCGACGTACATGCCGAGCAGCAGGTTGGCCTGCCACGGCGCGTAGTGGCCGACCTCCTCGTAGAGGTGCAGCAGGGGAGTGAAGTGGTTGCCGCCCCAGGCCAGCATGAAGATCGACGGGACGACGAGCAGCCAGCCCCGTTGGCGCGGAGCGGTCACAGTGCGACCGCCTCCGCGAAGTGGGTGTCCTCGACGTGCGCGACGACCGCGCGGGCGAAGCCGTCCGCGTCCCCCGAGCGCGCCGACCCGGCGAGGGACTCGTGCTCGGCCAGCAGCAGGGGCAGCAGCGCGGGCCGGTGCAGGCACACCTGATGGATCAGCCTGGCGAACCGCGGGGCAAGGCTCTGGAGCAGTTGCCCCACGACGGCGTTGCCGCCCGCCAGGATGACGGCTGCGTGGAAGCGGTAGTCGGCGGCGGCGAAGCCGAGCAGGTCACCGTCAGTGATCGCGGAGCGCTGCGCGTCGAGGGCGTCGTCCAGGTCCGTCGATAGGGCCGCGAGTGCGTCGTCTGCGATGCCCGTCAGGGCCTGGGTCTCGAGCATCAACCGAACCGCGAGCAGGTCGCGCCGCTCGGTCGCGCCGACCGCGGTGACGATGGCGCCCTTCTTGGGAAGCAACCGGACGAGGCCCCATGCCTCCAGTTGCACCATGGCCTCGCGGGCGGGCGTCCTGCTGACGCCGGTGCGGGCGGCCAGTTCAACTTCTGTGACCAGTTCGCCGGGGCCGATCCGCTCCTCGACGATCTCCCGCGCGGTCTCGGCGGCCACGCGCCGCGCAAGGCTGCCTGTCTGGTCCTCCCAGGGGAGTGTCATGGTCTGCACGTTCACACCATACGCCTGATGCATGCATTCATGTATACATGTCTCGAGGAACGGTCGACCCCGGTCAGGTCCACCTGCGTCGGCCACTCACCTAAGATCGGCTGCACACCGCCCGGAGGGGAGCCCATGACCGCGCGCTTCGACGCCTACCTGTTCGACCTGGACGGCACGATCTACCTCGGCGACGGCCTGCTGCCCGGCGCGGCGGAGACCATCGCCCGGCTCCGCGCCGACGGCGTGCCCCTGAGGTTCCTGTCGAACAACGCCACCAAGGCGCCCGCGCAGTACGCCGAGAAGTTGACGGCGCTCGGCATCCCGACCGACCCGCAGGACGTCGTCAACACCGTCACCGTCACGACTCACTGGCTGCGGACCCATCACCCTGACGCGGTGGTGTTCCCGATCGCGGAGCGCCCGCTGATCGAGGCCTTCGAGGCGGCGGGGATCGCGATGAGCGAGGACCCGGCAGAGATCGACATCGTGGTCGCCTCCTACGACCGGGGCTTCGAGTACCGCAAGTTGCAGATCGCCTTCGACGCGATCTGGTTCCACAAGCGAGCCTTCCTGATCGCGACGAACCCGGACAGGTACTGCCCGTTCCCGGGCGGGCGCGGCGAGCCAGACTGCGCCGCTATGGTCGCGGCGATCGAGGCATGCACCGGCACCACCTGCCGGGCCGTGCTCGGCAAGCCCGACCCGGCGATGGCCGAGGCCGCCCTCGCGGGCCTCGACGTCGACCCGGCGCGCTGCGTGATGGTCGGCGACAGGCTCGGCACCGACATCGAACTGGCGCACCGAGCCGGGATGGCATCTGCCCTCGTCCTGACGGGGGACTCCTCGCGTGCCGACGTGGCGGCCACGGCGCCGGAGCGGCGCCCGGGGCTGGTGCTGGAGCGCATCGACCAACTGGTCGGCTGAGCCTCGCATTACCCGGTGTGGGCGGATTTGATCGTTCACCTCACGGCGTTTCGGCGACGCCTCAGGCGAATCACCTTGTCAACCTCCCATTCAGGAACTGGCCGAAAGTTTCTTGCAACGAAGGGGTGGGATCGTTATGCAAACGTGACGAGTTTGAGGGAGACGCCCGGTGCAACCTCCGCAATAGTGATCAGGGTTACCACCAGGACACGGCTGTCCTGGAATCAACCCGGAAGGAGTTCGACCAGTGGCTCGTCGAATGCTCAAATCCATCGCGGTGACCTCCGGCCTGACGCTCGCAGTCCTGCTGAGCGGATGCGCGGACACCGCCGAAACCCCCAACTCGCCAGGCGCGGGCACGCCCGCCTCGCCGGGCGGCACCACCGCCGCGGGCGCGTTCGACTGCGCCCCCTACGAGGCCTTCGGCGACCTCAAGGGCACGACCGTCACGGTCTACACCTCGATCATCGCCCCTGAGGACCAGCCCCACATCGACTCGTGGAAGCCCTTCGAGGAGTGCACCGGCGTCGACGTGCAGTACGAGGGCTCGAAGGAGTTCGAGGCCCAGTTGCTCGTCCGCGTCAAGGGCGGCAACGCGCCTGACATCGCCTACGTCCCGCAGCCAGGCCTGCTCCAGACGCTCGTCAAGGAGACAGGCAAGGTCGTTGAGGCCCCCGCCGAGACCGCAGCCAACGTCGACGAGTTCTTCGACCCGGCATGGAAGGGCTACGGCTCCGTCGACGGCAAGTTCTACGCCGCCCCGCTCGGCGCCAACGTGAAGTCCTACGTGTGGTACTCGCCAAAGACCTTCACGGAGAAGGGCTACGAGGTTCCCGCGACCTGGGACGACCTGATGGCCCTGACCCAGAAGATCGCGGCCGATGACGCCAACGCCAAGCCCTGGTGCGCCGGCTTCGGCTCCGGCGACGCGACCGGCTGGCCGGGCACCGACTGGCTCGAGGACATGATGCTTCGCACCGCGGGCCCCGACGTCTACGACAAGTGGGTCGCCCACGAGATCCCGTTCAACGACCCGCAGGTCGCAACGGCCCTCGACCAGGCAGGCGCGATCCTGAAGGATCCGAAGTTCGTCAACGGCGGCTTCGGCGACGTCAACTCCATCGCGACCACCACCTTCCAGGACGGCGGCCAGCCGATCCTGACCGGTGGCTGCTACATGCACCGTCAGGCCTCGTTCTACGCCGCCAACTGGCCCGAGGGCACCAAGGTCGCCGAGGACGGCGACGTGTGGGCGTTCTACCTGCCGTCGAACAACGCGGACGAGAAGCCGGTCCTCGGCGGCGGTGAGTTCGTCGCGGCCTTCGCCGACCGTCCCGAGGTCAAGGCGTTCCAGACCTACCTCTCCAGCTCGGAATGGGCCAACGAGAAGGCCAAGTCGACGCCCAACGGTGGCTGGGTCTCCGCGAACAAGGGCCTCGAGATCGACAACCTCGTCTCGCCGGTCGACCGCCTCTCCGCCGAGACGCTGCAGGACGAGAAGGCCGTGTTCCGCTTCGACGGTTCCGACATGATGCCCTCCAAGGTGGGCGCCGGAACGTTCTGGAAGGGCATGACCGACTGGATCACCGGCAAGCCGACCAACGAGACCCTCGACTTCATCGAGCAGTCCTGGCCTCAGTAACGCTCTAACCATCGATGTCGGTGGGGTGGCGACAATCAGTCGTCGCCCCACCGGCTTTCGTGCAGCAACAAGGAGGTTGGCGCGCATGAAAATCGCAGACAAGTTCATCGAGATGATCCTCGCGATCATCATCTTCGCCGCCGTGGTCGCTCTGATCGTCGGGATCGCCTGGCTGGTGGGCAGGCTCAAGTCCAGGACGAGCGACCGACTGCAGGGCCTCGTCTACATCCTGCCCGTGCTGATCATGCTGCTCGCGGGACTGGTGTGGCCAGCGGTGCTGACCATCCGGCAGGCCTTCGGCGGCCCGACAGGCGACCAGGGCTTCACCCTCCACAACTTCGCTACGGTGTTCAAGAGCCCTGAACTGCTCGGCCCGCTGCTCAACACCATCGTGTGGGTGTTGGCGGTCCCGGTGCTCGCGACTGTCATCGGACTCGCCTACGCGATCCTCGTCGACCGCTCCCGGTTCGAGGCGTTCGCAAAGGCCCTGATCTTCCTGCCGATGGCCATCTCGATGGTCGGCGCCTCCATCATCTGGAAGTTCGTCTACGACGTGCGCGGCCCCGGGCAGACGCAGGTCGGCCTGTTCAACGCCATCCTCACGTTCTTCGGGGCCGACCCCGTGGACTTCATGCAGGCCCGCGGGTGGAACACGTTCTGGCTGATCATCGTGATGGTCTGGATCCAGGCGGGCTTCGCGATGACGGTGCTGTCGGCGGCCATCAAGGCCATCCCTGACGACATCATCGAGGCCGCAAAGATCGACGGCACCACCGGGTGGCGGCTGTTCCGCTTCATCACGCTGCCGAGCATCCGTGGCTCGCTCGTGGTGGTGCTCACCACCGTCGGCATCGCCACGCTGAAGGTCTTCGATGTGGTCCGCACCATGACCGGCGGCCAGTTCAACACCTCGGTGCTCGCGCTCGAGTTCTACAACTACTCGTTCCGCTACTTCGAATACGGCACCGGCGCAGCACTCGCGGTGATCCTGTTCATCCTTGTGTTGCCGATCGTGATCTACAACGTCGTCCAGATGCGAAAGGACGCCTGACATGAGCGCAGCGACCGAACCAGTCACGCCCGCCAAGAGGCGTGGCAAGAGCGCCGCGGGCAACGCCGCCCGGGCCATCAGTTCGCCGTGGGCGTCGGTGGTGGCCGTCATCCTGGCCATCATGTGGACCACGCCGACGCTCGGCCTGTTCATCACATCGTTCAGGACGCAGAAGGACATCCAGACCAGCGGTTGGTGGACGGCCTTCGTCAAACCATGGTTCACGATCAAGAACTACGAGGCGGCGCTCTTCGGCGGCTCGACCAGCCTGATCGACTACTTCATCAACTCGCTTGTCATCACCATCCCGGCCGTCATCATCCCGCTGATGCTCGCGGCGCTTGCCGCCTACGCCATCGCCTGGACGAAGTTCCCCGGCCGCAACTGGATCTTCGTCGGCATCTTCGCGCTGCAGATCGTGCCGCTGCAGGTCGCGCTGATCCCGCTTCAGCAGCTGTACAACACGCTGTCGCTGCCGTCGTTCTGGCAGGTGTGGATCTCGCACGCGATCTTCGCGCTTCCGCTTGCGGTGTTCCTGCTGCACAACTTCATGAAGGATCTCCCGGGTGAACTGATGGAGGCGGCGAGGGTCGACGGTGCGGGGCACAACGCGATCTTCTTCCGGATCATCCTTCCGCTGATGAAGCCCGCGCTGGCGTCCTTCGGCATCTTCCAGTTCCTGTGGGTCTGGAACGACCTGCTCGTCGCCCTGATCTTTGCTCCGTCACGAGCTAACGCTCCGTTGACGGTGCGCGTCGCGGAGATGGCGGGCACCATGGGCGGCCAGTGGTACCTGCTGTCGGCGGGCGCGTTCATCTCGATGATCGTCCCCGTGGTCGTTTTCCTCAGCCTGCAGAAGTACTTCGTGCGTGGCCTCCTCAGCGGTGGTCTGAAGGGCTGAGTCCTGAGAGTGGGGGAACGGGAACGGCGGCGCCTGATGGCGCCGCCGTTTCCACCTCGGGCACCGTGTTTGCTGATGGCGAAAGTGGGCACCCTTCCACCGGGCAACGGCTCCCGCTAGGTTTCGGGCAGAGCGACCCAGAGGAGAGAAGCGATGACCTACCAGCCCGAGACCCTTGCAGTGCACGCAGGCCAGGAGGAGGCCGACTCCGCGACCAACGCGCGAGCCGTCCCGATCTACCAGACCACCAGTTACGTGTTCGACGACGCGCAGCACGCCGCCGACCTGTTCGCGCTGCGGACCCCGGGCAACATCTACAACCGGATCATGAACCCGACCCAGTCGGTGCTCGAGACCCGCGTCAACGCGCTCGAGGGCGGGGTCGGGGCTCTCGCCACGGCGTCAGGGGCCTCCGCCATCACCTACGCGGTGCTGAACCTCACCTACGCCGGCGACAACATCGTCGCGCTCTCCACGCTCTACGGCGGCACGTTCGCGCTGTTCGCCCACACGCTGTCGCAGTTCGGCATCGAGGCACGTTTCGTCGACCCGTCGAAGCCTGAGGACCTGAAGAACCATGTCGACGAGAAGACCAAGCTTGTCTTCGGCGAGACCGTCGGCAACCCGGCGCTCAATGTGGTCGACCTTGACGCCTGGTCGGCCGCCGCCCACGAACTCGGCCTTCCGTTCATCGTCGACAACACCGTCCCGACGCCGTACCTGACGCGTGTCTTCGACCACGGCGTCGACGTCGCCGTGCATTCGGCGACCAAGTACCTCGGTGGCCACGGCAACTCGCTGGGCGGCGTGATCGTCGACTCCGGCAAGTTCGACTGGGCGGCGCACGCCGACCGGTTCCCCGGCCTCACCTCGCCTGACGAGGCGTACCACGGCGTGGTGTGGACCGACGCCGCCGGGCCGGCCGCGTTCATCATCCGCGCACGCACCGTTCTGCTGCGCAACACGGGCGCCGCGATCGCACCCATGAACTCGTTCCTGCTGCTGCAGGGCATCGAGACTCTGCACCTGCGGATGGAGCGCCACTCGACCAACGCTCTGGCCGTCGCCAAGCACCTTGAGCAGCACCCGAAGGTCGACTGGGTCAACTACCCGGGCCTCGAGTCGAGCGAGACGCACGAGATCGCCAAGCGGATGCTCAAGGGAGGCTTCGGCGGGCTCGTCTCCTTCGGCGTCGCGTCGGGACGTGAGGGCGGCACGGCCTTCGTCGAGGGCCTCGAACTGTTCAGCCACCTCGCCAACATCGGCGACGCCAAGTCGCTGGCCATCCACAACGCCTCGACGACCCACTCGCAACTCAGCGAGGATGAGTTGACGGCGGCAGGGGTGCCCGCCGAGATGGTGCGCCTGTCGGTCGGCATCGAGAACATCGACGACATCATCGCCGACATCGACCAGGCGCTCGAGAAGGCTTAGCCCTCGTCGCGGCGCGCCTGCCGTTCCTGATGGGCCCGGTCGGCCTCGACCTGGCCCTCGGGGACGGCGCCGTCGCTGCCGTGCGCGACCTCCTGGTCGGTGGCCTGCGGGTGACCCGCCTCTTCGTGCTCGCTGGGCGCCTCTTCCGGTGGGCCGGGGACGTGTGCGTGAGACATTGTGTGCTCCCTTCTCGTCTCCGGTCAGGCTAGTGGGCGGCCCCGGTCCGTGTGGCGGGTCCGGCAGATCGGGTTTCGCCGTCAGGGAACTTTGCGACGGCGTGTCGCGAGGGCCGTCACGCAGCCGCGGCGCGCAAAGGCGGCTGACCACGCTCGATGCCCCCAATCGTGGCTTGAGAACGCCGAATGTTGCGAAATCCGGGGGCGGTGAGGCAAGCCTTTCCTGTCTGGACTGGGTGCTGACTCGGTGCTCGAATGGGGGCATGAGCACGGCAACCGAGACCCAGAGGGATCATTCCGCCGATCTTTCGGATCGGCTCAACTGGCTGCGCGCAGGCGTCCTCGGCGCCAACGACGGCATCGTGTCGGTCGCCGCCACTGTCGTCGGCGTGGCGGCCGCCGTCAATGACATCACGCCCATCCTGCTGGCGGGCGTCGCCGCGGTCGTCGGCGGGGCCATCTCGATGGCGCTCGGCGAATACGTGTCCGTTTCCAGTGCAGCCGACTCGCAGCGCTCCCTGATCTCGCGCGTCTCCGGCCTGCTCCGCTCCGACCGGGGCGAGGCCAACCGGCAACTGGTCGATACCTACCTCGCGCAGGGCCTGAGCAGGCCGACTGCCGAACTGGTCGCCGCCGAGTTGAGCGACGGCAACCGCTCGAAGGTGCTGCTGTCGCAGCGCTACCACCTGGCGGAGGACGAGGTCCTCAATCCCTGGCACGCCGCGATCGCGTCCGCGCTGTCCTTCCTCGCAGGCGCGCTGCTGCCGTTCCTGACGATCCTCCTGGTGCCGCTGCCGTGGCGGATCCCCGTCACAGTGCTCGCGGTGCTCGTGGCGCTGGCGTTGACCGGCGGCCTCGGCGCGAAACTCGGTGACTCGCCGGTGCGGCCCGCGATCATCCGGGTGGTCTTCGGCGGCCTGCTCGCGCTCGCCGCGACCTACGGGATCGGCGCGCTGCTCGGCGTCGTCGTCGGCTAGCCGCTAGACGATGCAGAACTCGTTGCCCTCCGGATCGGTCATCACGATCCAGTAGCCGGTGTGCGGGTCGTCGAAGATCTCGACGAGCCTCGCCCCAGCCCCCACCAGTTCGTCGGCCTTGGCCTTCAGAGCCTCGCGGTCCTTGTTCTCGTGGCTCTGGGAGACACGCACGTCGAGGTGCACCCGGTTCTTGGTGGTCTTGGGCTCCGGCACCTTCTGGATGAAGATGCGGGGCCCGACGCCATCGGGGTCGACGATCGCGTTGGCGTCGTTCCAACGCTCCTCGGGAAGGCCCCAGGCCGTGAGCGTCTCCTCCCAGGTCGCGTGCGGCGGCGGAGGATCCTCCCTCCGGTAGCCGAGCGCGAGCGCCCAGAAGTCGCCCTGGGCGAGGGGATCGGCGGCGTCGAAGGTGACGGAGAACTTGGCTGCGGTCATGGATGAACACTGCTACCAACGTGGCCGTCGCGCAAGGGTGAGCAGCCGGGACGGTCGTTGGTGGGGGAGCGGACGCCGGTGCGCAAGAATGGGCACGTGAGCACACCGAGCCTCGGCATCGTCGAGACGCAGATCGCGACCGTCTTCGACCGCAGCGACCCGCTGCGAATGCGGAGCGGCGCCACGCTCGCCCCCGTCGAGGTCGCCTACGAGACCTACGGCAGGCTCAACGCCGAGCGCAGCAACGCGGTCTACATCTGCCACGCGCTGACCGGCGACGCCCACGCCGCCGGCCTGCACGAGGGCGACGACCGGCCAGGCTGGTGGGACAACATGATCGGCCCGGGCAAGCCGATCGACACCGACGTCTGGTTCGTGGTCGCGTCGAACATCCTCGGCGGATGCCAGGGCACCACCGGCCCCTCGTCGATCGACCCGGACACCGGCGAGCCCTACGCGCTGGACTTCCCACTGCTGGACATGGCCGACTTCGTCGAGGTGCACCGCGGCCTGGCGAGGCACCTCGGGATCGAACGGTTCGCGGCGGTTGTCGGCGGATCGCTCGGCGGCATGCAGGTGCTGCAGTGGTCGCTGACGCACCCCGAGGAGATGGGCAGCGCCCTGATCTTCGCGGCGTCGTCGCGGCTGACCGCCCAGAACATCGCGTTCAGCGCCGTCGGACGCCAGGCGATCATGCGCGACTCGGGCTTCAACGAGGGCAAGTTCCTGACGCGCGGCACCACGCCAGCCAAGGGCCTTTCGGTCGCCCGGATGATGGCCCACATCACCTACCTGTCGGAGGAGGCGTTCCAGGAGAAGTTCGGGCGCTCCGCGCAGGCGGGGGAACTGTCGCCCAACTTCGGCATCGACTTCGCCGTCGAGAGCTACCTGGAGCATCAGGGCCAGAGGTTCCTTTCGCGCTTCGACCCGCTCAGCTACCTGTACCTGACGCGCGTGATGGACTACTTCGACCCGTTCGCCGACGAGCACGCCCTTGATGCTCTCGTGGCCTCTCCGGTGCGTTTCCTGGTGGTCAGCTTCGACACGGACTGGCGCTTCGCGACGGAGCACTCGCGGCGCATCGTCCGCCACCTCGAGGGGGCGCGGCTGCCGACGTCTTTCCGGGAGATCCACTCGCCCTGGGGGCACGACTCGTTCCTGTTGGAGATCGAGCAGTATCACGAGACGGTGCGGGCATTCCTCGACCGGGCGGCGGAGGAACTTCGATGACGCAGCGCTTCAGGGCCGACCTGGCCATCATCGCCGACCTGATCCCGGAGGGGTCGCGGGTGCTCGACCTGGGCTGCGGCAATGGGGATCTGCTGCAACTGCTGACGGAGAAGGGCTGCACCGGCACCGGCGTCGACCTGGACCCCGGCAACGTGCTGGAGTGCCTGCGCCGCGGCGTCAACGTGATCGAACTGGACCTGGACACCCAACTGGGAGAGTTCGCCGACGACAGTTACGACTTCGTGGTGCTGTCGCGGACGCTGCAGACGGTGTACAAGCCCCGCGGCGTGCTCGCAGAGATGGGCCGCATCGCGCTGCACTCGCTGGTGTCGATGCCGAACTTCGCGCATTGGCGCAACCGGCTGCGGCTGCTGCGTGGGCGGATGCCGATGTCGAAGGACCTGCCGTTCGACTGGTACGACACGCCGAACCTGCACCACTCGTCGATCCCGGACCTGGAGCCGCTGTTCGCGAGCCTCGGCATGGTGACCGACCGGCGGATCCCGCTCGACGCCGACGGCCACCGGCACCGCGCCGGCAACGTCGGCTCTAACCTGCTGGCCAGTTCCGCGCTGTACGTCCTGCACGCCAAGCGCTGAGCTCTGAGCGCTGAGCGCTGAGCGCCCTAGCGGGAGAGGACCTCGGCGAGGCGCGTCATGGAGCCGCCCAGGCCAAGCGACTCCGTCAGCTCAGCGACGCGGGCCTCGTCCACCGGGCCACGCTCGAGCGAGGGAAGCGGGAGCGTGTCGACGCAGGTGACGACCTCGCGGGCCTTCGCCAGATAGTCGACATCGGCCAGCAGCTTCGAGCGCACCGACGGCGACAGCTTCGACGCCGGGTCGACGGCCGCCTCCACCATCGCCTCGAGGCTGGGGTAGGTCGTCACGAGCGAAGCCGCGGTCTTCTCGCCGATGCCCTTGACGCCGGGCAGGCCGTCGCTCGGGTCGCCGCGAAGCACCGCGAAGTCGACGTAGCGCTGCGGAGCGAGCTGGTACTTGCCTGCGAGCACCTCGGGGGTGACCAGTTCGTGCTTGGCGACACCCTTGGCGATGTAGACGATCGAGGTGTCGTCGTCGACGAGTTGGAAGAGGTCGCGGTCGCCGGTGACGACGAGGCTGGTTCCCTCGTGCTGGCGGGCGAGAGAGGCCATCACATCGTCCGCCTCGTGCTCGGCGACTCCGACGATTGGGATGCCGAGCGCGGTCAGGCACTGACGGATCAGGGGCACCTGGACGTTGAGGTCGTCGTCGACCTGCTCCTGCGCGACGCCCGCGTTCTCGACGAGCCGGTGCGTCTTGTAGGTCGGCACCAGGTCGACCCGCCAGGCGGGGCGCCAGTCGTCGTCCCAGGCGCACGCGAAGACGTCGGGTTCGTACTGCGTCAGGAGCCTGGAGATGAAGTCGAGCGTGCCGCGCACCGCGTTGACGGGCGTGCCGTCGACGGCGTGGAAGGTGTTGGGAACGCCGAAGAAGGCTCGGAAGTACAGGTAGGACGTGTCGAACGCCATCAGAGTGCTCACCAGCACATGCTGGCACACCCCGCCGACCCAGGTAGGCTTCCTGCGTGCTGAAACGCCCCACCCTCCCCGTGCCGATCACCCTTGCCGTGGCGATTGCCGCCGGGCTGCTGATCGGGCTCGGCATGGCCCCGATGGGTGTCTGGCCCGCCACCATCGTCGGCTTCGCGCTGTTCGTGTGGCTGATGGCCGGCCTACGGATGCGCGCAGGCTTCGGCTGGGGCTACCTGGCTGGCCTCGCCCTGAACACCCTGACGATCTCCTGGGTCTCCGTGCTCGGGTTCTGGGTCGGCGTCGC
The DNA here is from genome assembly GCA_027658995.1 of Propionibacteriaceae bacterium AM104-82. Classification (GTDB taxonomy): domain Bacteria; phylum Actinomycetota; class Actinomycetes; order Propionibacteriales; family Propionibacteriaceae; genus Arachnia. The sequence continues at coordinate 36,667 of JAQDQK010000013.1, read as the reverse complement.
GCTGGTGGCGTTCATGTCGCTGTGGTGGGCCGTCCTCGGGCTCGTCCTCACACGGCTGACCACGCTGAAGGCCTGGCCGTTCCTGGTCCCGGCTGCCCTGGTCGCCGTGGAGTTCGGCTCGGGGCAGATCCCCTTCGGTGGCTTCCCCTGGACCCGGCTCGCCTACACAACGGTCGACCAACCGATGAACGGCTTCCTGTCCTGGGTCGGCGTGACAGGCGTCAGCTATCTCGTCGCGCTCGCCGCGACCCTGCTGCTGTGGGCCGTGACGACCCCGAAGGTCCGGATCAGGGCCGTCGCGGGGGCGCTGGCGATCTTCCTGGTCGGCGGCCTGCTGAACCTGGTTCCCCTCGCGACGCCCGAGCAGAGCGTCAGCGTCGCGATGGTGCAGCCCAACGTCAACCGCGCGGAGCACGGCACCGCAAGCTATGCGCGCTCCGTCACCAACAACGCCCTGAGCGAGACCATCTTCGCCACCGCGCTCGCGCGCACCGAATCCCGCCCGGTCGACTTCATCCTGTGGCCGGAGAACGCGACCGACGTCGACCCCATCAACGACGCGGAGACCCGCCGCCTCGTCGAGGTCTCCGCCCAGATCGCGGAGGTGCCGATCCTGGTCGGCGCCGTCACCGACGGGCCAACTGAGGACACCCGCCAGACCACCAGCATCTGGTGGGATCCAGCGGCGGGCCCCGGTGAGACGTACCACAAGCGCAACCTGGTGCCCTTCGGCGAGTACATCCCGTTCCGTCAGCAACTGCTGCCGCTGCTGCCGATCCTCAAGCAGGTCGGACGCGACTCCATCCCCGGCGAGGGCCCAGGCGTGCTGGAGGCGAGCGTGGGGGAGTACCGCCACCTCAGGGTCGGGTCGCTGATCTGCTTCGAACTGGCCTACGACCAGACGGCCTACGACCTGATCCACGCTGGGGCGGAGTTGATCGTGTCGCAGTCGAACACCAACACCTACGCGCTGACCTTCGAACCGCACCAGCAACTGGTCCTCAACCGGATCAGGGCGATGGAGACGGGCCGCGAGGTGCTGGCCAGCACCCTCAACTCGATCTCGGCGGTCGTCGACCCGCGCGGCCGCGTCGTCGAGCGCACCGACGAGTTGGAGGCGGCGACGCTGTTCGCCGAGGTCCCGCTGCGCTACAACGTGAACCTGGCCGTTCGGCTGAGCCCGTGGTTGTCGTGGCTCGCGGTCGCTACGACCGTGGTCGCACTCGGGGCCACCGTCCTTCGGAAGCGCTCCGACGACCGGTAGCATGGACGGGACAATCGAACCCCAAGGACGCCCATGACCTCCCAGGACGCGCTCGGCCGAGTGCTCGTGATCATCCCGACGTACAACGAATCGCAGAACATCGAGAGCATCACCAACCGTCTCCGCCGTTCCGTGCCCGACGCCGACATCCTCATCGCCGACGACAACTCTCCCGACGGCACCGGCGACCTCGCGGACCGGCTCGCGTCGGAGGACGACCACATCAAGGTGATGCACCGCAAGGGCAAGGAGGGCCTCGGCGCCGCCTACCTGGCAGGGTTCCACTGGGGCCTCGACAACGGCTACGGCGTGCTCGTCCAGCACGATGCCGACGGGTCGCACCAGCCGGAGGAACTGCCGCGGTTGCTGCAGGCGCTCGCCGACGGCGCGGACATGGCGAAGGGTTCCCGCTGGGTCAAGGGCGGCTCCGTGGTGAACTGGCCCAAGTCGAGGGAGTTCATCTCCAAGGGCGGCTCGCTGTGGACGCGCATGTGGCTCGGCATCCCCGTCAAGGATGCGACCGGCGGCTTCAACGCGTACAAGGCCGACACGCTGCGCGGCATCTCGCTCGACGAGGTCGCCTCGGCCGGCTACTGCTTCCAGATCGACCTGGTGTGGCGCACGCTGAAGAACGGCTTCAAGGTCGTCGAGGTGCCCATCGAGTTCGTGGAGCGCGAGTTCGGCGACTCCAAGATGAGCAAGAACATCGTCGTCGAGGCGCTGATCCGCACCACGCTGTGGGGCATCGAGTACCGCCTCGGTCAGCTCACCGGCGGCGTCCGCAAGGCGATCGGGCACAAGAAGAAGGCGTGATGGCGAACCGCCGTGGAGGACTCTGGCTCGGACTGACAGGTCTGGGCCTGCTGCTCTATGTGATCGCAGAGGTTGCGGCCCTGATCTGGGTGGCTGGCGAGATCGGCTGGTGGACCCTGCTGATCCTGCTCAGCACAACGGTGCTCGGCCTCTTCCTGCTGCAGCGCGAATGGCGCAAGACGTGGAAGGCACTCTCGGAGTCGCTGCGCTCCGGGCAACTGCCGCAGGGCCAGATGGCCGACGCGAGCCTCGTGCTGACCGGCGGCATCCTGCTGATCCTGCCCGGGCTGCTCTCCGACGTTGTCGGCGCGCTGCTGCTGCTTCCGTTCACGCGCCCGTTCGTGAAGTCGGCGATCACCTGGTGGGCGGCCCGCACGCTGCAGCGCAGCGGCAACGCCCCGGTCGTCATCAAGGGCGAGACGGTGGCAGAGGCCGTCACGCTGATCCCCGAGATCGCCCCCGACCTGAAGCGCGCACCCCGCGAGCAGGAGGAGTCGGTGGTCATCGAGGGCACCATCATCGACCCGGAGAGCCAGGACTCGCCGCGGGCCTGAGCCTGGACGCGACAACGCCCGCCGGTCGGCAAGACTCGGCGGGCGTTGTGCGTGGTCAGTTAGTAGATTCGATCCGAATCGCGCAGTTTCTCCAACTGCTCGGCAAGGATGTTTTCCAGTTCGGGGATCGAGCGACGCTCTCGCAGCATGTCCCAGTGGGTACGCACGGGCTTCTCGACCTTTTCCTCTCCGACGACGCCGTCTGAGCGCGTGGCCATCAGCCCGCACTTCTTGCACTCCCACTCGGTGGGGAGGTCGGCCTCGACGGAGAACGTAACGGTGAAGTGATGCCCCTTGGGACAGTCAAAAGCGAGACTCTGACGCTCGGCGAATTCGACTCCCTGCTCGTCCTCGAATGTCTTCGAGCCGAGACCGACGCCGCGCAGTGCACGATCTGCCATCTTCCCTCCTTCGTTTCTCCACTGGTACAACGACTCGGAGGGCCGAATCGTTCCCTACCGAGTAGACCACATACCCCGGGCGCGGAGAACCTCTTTGAGCAAATCGGGGCGGTCGGTGATGATGCCGTCGACGCCCCAGTCGATGAGGCGGTGCATGGTGGTCGGCTCGTCGATGGTCCACACCTGGATCTTGCGTCCGGCGCGGTGTGCCTTTGCGATGGACTGGGGGGTCACGACGTCGACGGTGACGGGCCCAACCGAGTGCGTCATCGGGACCTGGTAGACCTGGCCGCCCTTCGAGATGCGCCCGACGGTGAGGGCGGCGGAACCGAGGCTGGACACCGCGGTCGGCACCTGGGGCAGCAGCGCGCGGAACCGCTTGATGCGCGGCCGCGAGAACGATCCGACGCAGACCCGCCGCTCGGCGCCGTGCCGTTCGATGGTGTCGGCCAGCAGTTCGACAGCAGGGTCGTGCTTCAGGTCGATGTTGAAGTTGATGTCCGGGAAGGTCTCGAAGAGTTCGTCGAGCGAGGGAATCGGCTCCCGCCCGCCGACCTTCAACTGCCGCACGTCGTCGGCGGGAAGCGTGTGAAGTGAGCCCTCGTAGCCGGTGACCCGCTCGAGGTCCCCGTCGTGGAAGGCGAAGAGTCGGCCGTCTGAGGAGGCGTGCACGTCGGTCTCGAGATAGCGGTAGCCCAACTCGACGGCGTTGCTGAACGCCTTGACGGTGTTCTCGATCCCGAGGTTAGGCGTGAGGAATGAGCCACCACGATGAGCCATCGCGATGAACTCTGGGGACAGGTAGTCCGCATAGACCTCGGCCATGGAGGCCAAGTGTATGGGTTGGTGACCCGGTTGCGCCAACGGCGAACGCCTGATGATGTCGCGTTGCGCGGCGCCGAGCGTGGGGCCAGCATTGGCCCCATGACAGCAGTGGTGTCGATCCAGTCGGCGGTGGCCTACGGTCACGCGGGAAACTCGGCCGCGGTGTTCCCACTGCAGCGCCTCGGCGTGGAGGTGTGGCCGGTCAACACCGTCAACTTCTCCAACCACACGGGCTACCCGACGTTCCGCGGCCCGCTGATCTCGGTCGACGACGTCCGCGATGTCGTGCGCGGGGTGGGGGAGCGGGGCGCGTTCGAGGTCACCGACGCTCTGCTGTGCGGGTACCTCGGCACCGCGGAGGTCGGCCGGGCGATCCTCGAGGCGGCCGCCGCCATCAAGCGGGCCAACCCGGCGGCGGTGTTCTGCGCCGACCCGGTGATGGGCGACGAGGACAAGGGCTTCTACGCCTCGGAGGGCATCCCGGAGTTCTGGCGCGACGAGGTCGTGCCTGCGGCCGACATCATGACGCCGAACCTGTTCGAACTGCGCCACCTCACCGGCGTCGACACCAGGGGCCTGGACGACGTGCTCGCGGCGGCGCGGTCGCTGCGGGAGCGCGGCCCGCGGGTCGTGGTGGTGACGTCGGTGGTGGGCGAAGGGCTCGGCGGGGACGCCATGCGGATGCTCGCCGTCGACGGCGAGGGCGCCTGGATCGTGGAGACGCCGTTGATCGATCGCGCCTTCACCGGCTCGGGTGACCTGACCACCGCGGTGTTCCTTGCGCACTGGCTGCGCGGCGAGGGCCTGGCGGGCGCGCTGTCGGCGACCGCGTCCGTCACCTACTCGGTGCTTGAGGCGACGGCGTCAGCGGGATCCTCGGAACTGCGCCTTGTAGCGGCGCAGCAGGACCTCGTCGAGCCGCGCTTCAGGTTCGCGGCCCGACGGGTCGACTGAGCTCAGTCGTCGGTGGAGGGGTCGCCCCAGAACACGTTGATGTTCGCGCCGAGCTTGTTGAGGCGGTGCGGCAGGTCCTCGTAGCCGCGGTTGATGACGTAGACGTCCATCAGGTTGGTGGTGCCTCGAGCGGCGAGCGCCGCGAGCAGCACGCAGACGGCGGGACGCAGCGCGGGCGGCGAGTCGATCTTGCGTCCGCGCCACGCGGTGGGGCCGATGATCAGCAACCGGTGGGCGTCCATCAACTGGATGTTGGCGCCCAGTTCGGAGAGCTTCGACAGGTGGATCGCCCGGTTGTCGTAGACCCAGTCGTAGATGACGCTCTGCCCGGTGGCCGTCGCGCAGATGACCGCGAAGAACGGCAGGTTGTCGATGTTGAGGCCGGGGAACGGCATCGGGTGGATCTTGTCGAGCGGGGCGTGCAGGTCGGACGGCTTCACCGTCACGTCGACCAGGCGCGTCTTGCCGTTGTGGCTGGTGTACTCCTCCGAGAACTCGAACACCTGGCCCATCTCGTCGAGGACGGCGAACTCGACGTCGAGGAACTCGACGGGGCAGCGCCGCACGGTGATCTCGGAGCGGGTCACGATGCCGGCGGTGAGCAGGCTCATCGCCTCGATCGGGTCCTCGGAGATGTAGTACTCGACGTCGGTGTTGATGGTCTCGACGCCGTGGATGGTCAGCGTGGTGGTGCCGATGCCGTCGATGCGGACGCCGAGGCGCTCCAGGAAGAAGCACAGGTCCTGCACCATGTAGTTGCCCGACGCGTTGCGCAACGTCGTGACGCCCGGGGTGCGGGCGGCGGCCATGATCGCGTTCTCGGTGACGGTGTCGCCGCGCTCGATCAGCGTGATCTGGCGGGCGTCGGAGACGTCGCGGACGACCTTGGCCTGGTAGTTCCGGTCGGTCGCGGTGACGGTGAGGCCCATCTTGGACAGCGCCGACATGTGCGGGTGCACGGTGCGCGCACCCAGGTCGCAGCCACCGGCGTAGGGCAACTTGAAGTCGTCGAACTCGTGCAACAGTGGGCCGAGGAACATCAGGATGCTGCGGGTGCGCCGCGCGGCGCGCTCGTCGATGTGCTCCGGCAACAGACGCTCGGGGCGGATGATCTCGAGGTCGTTGCCCTCGCCGATCCAGGTCAGCTTCACGCCGATGGAGGTCAGCACCTCGTTGATGCGGTCGACCTCCTCGATGCGGGCGATCCCGCGCAGCACGGTGCGACCGTGGTTCAGCAGGGAGGCGCACAGCACCGCCATCGCGGCGTTCTTCGACGTGCGGACATCTATCTCGCCCGACAGGGTCGTCGGGCCTTGGATCTCGAAGTTCATGCTGCCCTGCGTGGCCGTCTGGATCAGCGGCATGTCGAGGGCCTCGGCGAGGCGGTTGATCATGCTCAGCGACAGGTTCTGCTGTCCGGCCTCGATCCGGTGCACCGCGCTCTGGGCCGTCCCCAACTCCTCAGCCAGCCTCTTCTGCGACCAGTCCCGCGAGGTGCGGGCGTCGCGAATCATCCGTCCGATGGACTCACTTGTAGCACTCATCCGACGATCTTATCTCATGTGTGAGATGAACCAACCATTCTTGCCCGCTTCGTGTGTCGTCAGGGGGGAGTTGGGGGATAGAGTGGGCGTCATGAGCTCAGAATTTGACGTCGTTGTTCTCGGCGCCGGTCCAGGTGGCTATGTGGCCGCCATCCGCGCCGCCCAGCTCGGCCTGAAGGTCGGGATCATCGAGAAGCGGTACTGGGGAGGTGTCTGCCTGAACGTGGGCTGCATCCCGACGAAGTCGCTGCTGCGCAACGCGGAACTGGCCCACATCTTCAACCACGAGGCCGACACCTTCGGCATCGAGGGCGACGTGACCTTCAACTACGGCAAGGCGTTCAGCCGCAGCCGCGCCGTGTCGGACCGGATGACCAAGGGCATCCACTTCCTGATGAAGAAGAACAAGATCACCGAACTGGACGGGTGGGGCACGTTCATCGACGCCAACACCATCGAGGTCGAGTCCGATTCGGGCGAGAAGCAGCAGGTCCGCTTCACCAACGCCATCGTCGCCGCCGGCGCAACCACCAAGATGCTGCCCGGCACCCAGCGCTCCGCCAACGTCGTCACCTATGAGGAGCAGATCCTCTCTGACGCCGTGCCCGGCTCCATCATCATCGGCGGCTCCGGCGCGATCGGCACCGAGTTCGCCTACGTGCTCAGCCAGTTCGGCGCCGACGTCACCATCGTCGAGTACCTCGACCGGATGGTCCCGACGGAGGACGCGGAGATCTCCGCTGAGCTCGCGAAGGCCTACAAGAAGCTCGGCATCAAGGTGCTGACCTCGACGAAGGTCGAGTCGATCGAGGACACCGGCTCTGGCGTGCGCGTCACCGTCAGCCCAGCCAAGGGCGGCGACCAGCAGGTCCTCGAGGCCGACCGGTTCCTGTCGGCGGTCGGCTTCGCGCCCCGCGTCGAGGGCTACGGCCTGGAGAAGACCGGTGTCGCACTGACCGAGCGCGGCGCCGTCGCGATCGACGACTACATGCGCACCAACGTGGCCAACATCTACGCCATCGGTGACTGCACCGGCAAGATGATGCTCGCCCACACCGCGGAGGCGCAGGGCGTCGTCGCGGCCGAGGCGATCGCGGGCGTCGAGACGCACCCGATCAACTACGACATGATCCCGCGCGCCACCTACTGCCAGCCGCAGGTCGCCTCGTTCGGCTACACCGAGCAGCAGGCGAAGGACAAGGGCTACGAGGTCAAGGTCTCGAAGTTCCCGTTCGCCGCCAACGGCAAGGCGTGGGGCCTCGGCGACGGCGTCGGCTTCGTCAAGATCGTCGCGGACGCCCGCTACAACGAACTGCTCGGCGCCCACATGATCGGCCCCGACGTCACCGAACTGCTGCCCGAGCTCACCCTTGCGCAGGCCTACGACCTGACCGCAGAGGAGGTCGGCCACAACATCCACGCCCACCCGACCCTTTCGGAGGCCATCAAGGAGGCCGCCGAGGGCATCGGCGGCAAGATGATCAACTTCTGATCCGGCTCTTGACCGACGGCACGGCTCCCACGGGGCCGTGCCGTCGTCGTTTCCCCGAAACGCGATGCCGGGAGGCGGCCGGGGTTAGCGTGGGGTGATGAGCACCGCAGCCCACGAGTTCTTCGACGGTTACGCCAAGTCGCTGCTGGCCCGGGACGCCGACGCGATCGCCGACAGCTACGCCGTCCCGGCCCTCATCCTGTTCCCGGGCAACTCGATCGCCGTCTCGGACAGGGCCCAGACCCGCGACTTCTTCGCCTCAGCGTTCGGGCAGTATGCCGGGGTCACTGAGACCCGCCCCGAGGTCGAGTCGGTCGCGGCGACCGACCACAGCATCTGGGCCGACGTCACCTGGCACTACGACACGCAGCCACCCGAGCGGAACATGTACCAGTTGGTCGCCGACGGCGACACGTGGAAGATCGCGGTCCTGACGCCGCTGACGCTCTAGGACTCCCAGGCGTTGCGCACCAGGTCGCGCAGCACGTCGTGGTCGACGCGGTCGAGCCGGGTGAGGTAGAGGCAACTGACGCCCCGCTTGTGCGGGCCTAGCTGCTTCAGCAGGTCCTCGACGCCGGGCGAGATGACGTACAGGACGAGGTTGGCCGAGCGCGGGCTGAAGCCGGTGCGCATCGAGTCGCCCTCGCGGCCCGACTCGTAGACGTAGTGCTGCCGGCCGTAGCCGACCATGCTCGGCCTCCACATGGCGGGCCTCTCGCCGGTCACCTCGCCGAAGAGTCTCAGCATCGCGCGGCCCTGTTCGACCTGACGCGGCGTCGGCAGCGACTCGACCCAGGCCTCGGGAGAGACGTCTGTGACGGTGGTGGCGTTGTCGTTGCGGCCCGTGCCGCGGGCACCCTCGACGACCCCGCCCGGGGCGGCGCCGACCGTCGGGTCGTCGTCGGCCATCGCCCAGCCGTGCTCGGCCATCGCGAGTCGCAGCGCCCTGATCGCGCGGGGGCCGACGCCGTGCAGCGCCAGCAGCGCTGGCATCGCGACGCCGTCCAGCGCCGAGAGGTCCTGGTATCCGGCGGCCCGCAGCGCTGCGAGCGCCGGAGCGGAGGTGCGGGGGAGGGGGACCGACTGCATGGGCAGAACCTACCGTGTGCGGATGCCCGTCGCACTAGGGTTTAGGCATGGAAACTCGCACGGTCGGCACCTCCGATCTCGTCGTCAGCGTCGTCGGCATGGGCTGCAACAACTTCTCGCGGCGTCGCACCGACACGGAGACGCAGGAGGGCAGCACCGCGGTGATCCGCGCCGCGGTCGACGCGGGCATCACCTTCTTCGACGGAGCAGACATCTACGGGTCGGAACCGGGCCGCAGCGAGGAGTTCATGGGCGTCGCGCTGGAGGGCATCCGCGACCAGGTGGTGCTCGCCACGAAGTTCGGCCACCGCGGGGTCACGCTGCCGGGATCCGAGGGGTGGGGCGCGAAGGGCACGGAGCGCTACATCCGCTCCGCCGTCGAGGGGTCGCTTCGCAGGCTCCGCACCGACCGGATCGACCTGCTGCAGATGCACACCCCCGACGACGCGACCCCGATCGAGGAGACCCTCACCGCCCTGACGCGCCTGGTCTACGAGGGGAAGGTCCGCCACATCGGGCACTCCAACTTCGACGCGGCACAGGCCACGGAGGCCGCGGCCGTGTCGGAGCGCAATGGGCTGGCGCGCTTCGTCTCCGCACAGAACGAGTACTCGTTGATCGCCCGCGGCGTCGAGTCGGACCTGCTGCCGGTCGCGCGCGACCTGGGCCTTGGCGTCTTCCCCTACTTTCCGCTGGCCAACGGCCTGCTGACGGGCAAGTACACCCGCGGCGGCGGGGGAGAGGGGCGGCTCAGCAAGCTGAAGCCGGCGCTGCTGGAGGCAACCGACTGGGATCGGCTCGAGGCATACCAGCGGATCTGCGACGACGCGGGCGTCTCGATGCTGGAGGCGACGTTCCAGTGGCTATTGGCGCAGCGGCCGGTTTCGTCGGTGATCGCCGGGGCGACGACCATCGCTCAGGTCGCACAGAACGCGGCCGCGGGCGCTGCGCGGGTGTCCGCCGACGTGATCGCGGCCGTGGACGAACTGTTCCGGCCGTGACGAGCAGGATCCCGGCGGGGGAGTTGCAGCCCCACTGGGGCGACCCCGCGAGGTTCGAGGCCACGCTGCGCGCAAGGCGCGACGAGGCCTCTGGGCCGCTGCGCGACGAGTTCACGACCCAGGTGGCTCGGGCGCTCGGGCTGCAGGGACGCTTCGATGAGGCGTCGGCGGAACTCGATTCCGTCACCTCGGACGATCCGGTTATCGCCCAGCGGGTGGCGCTCGAGCGGGGCAGGATCCTCAACTCGTCGGGCGACCCGGAGGCGGCTCTGGGTCCCTTCACCGCGGCCTACGAGGCGGGCGCCGACGAGTTCCTGACGGTCGATGCGCTGCACATGCTCGCGATCGTCGACCCGGACAACTCGGAGGATTGGACGCGCCGCGGGCTCCGGATGGCGATGACGAGCCACGACGCAGACGTCGAGAGGTGGCAGGGGAGCCTGCTGAACAACCACGCCTGGAACCTGGCGGACGCGGGCCGCGAGTCGGAGGCCCTTGCGGTGTTCCGGCGGGCGGACGAGTGGTTCGCCGAGCGCGGCACCCCTGCACAGCGGTCGCGGGCCAGATGGGCGGTGGCGCACCTGCTGCGCCGCACCGGCGACAACGCGGGCGCCAGGGATATCCTGGAGTCGCTGCTCGCCCAGGATCCGGGTGACACGGCGGCGGCCGACGAACTGACCCTCCTGCCGCATTCCTGAGCGCGTCACACGGCCGTTCCCTGAGCCCGAGTCGAAGGGTCCGCAACCATGAAGTGACCGGCCGATGCCAGACTCATGCATCCTCGGAGGTTTCGACAAGTTCAGCCAACGATCCCTGAGCCGGGCGAGTCGAAGGGTCCGAAACCGTCGTCACTCGCCGTCGACGGGCGTGACCAGACCCGACCTAGTTGCTAAACAGGGCGGCCCCGGTCGCCACGTCGGCGCCGATCACGTCGGAGGTGATGGAGTCGGGAGCCTGGTCCATCAGGACGACGATCACGGTGCGATCCATCGCGGGATCGGTCAGCGACGCGGGGTCCCACGACACGATGGGTGTGCCCGCGGTCACGTCCTGGCCCTGCTCGGCGAGCACCTCGAACAGGCGACCCTCGAGGCGGACCGTGTTGATGCCGACGTGCACGAGCACCCCGACGGCGCCGTCGACCAGCAGGATGAAGGCGTGCGGGTCGAGTTTCAGGAGTTTGCCATCGGCGGGCGCGACGACGGTCTGCATGCCATCGGGCGGGACGATGCCGACGCCTGGCCCCACCAACTGCCCGGAGAACGTGGGGTCGTCGACGTCTGCCAGGGCGATGACCCGACCGTCGCACGGAGCGTAAACCTGCATCTGTTCTCCCAACCTCGTCGTTGTGTTTTCAGACCATATCGTGCCGCTATCTAGTGGCGCACACCGCCGGCGCCGTCCCCGGTCGGCCACAGCCCGATCAGATCGGCGAACCGACGAACCACGGTGGGCACGACGCCACCGTCACGGAGGGCGCGCTCGACGTCTGGACGCGACGGCACTGCCCCGCTGGACCAGGCCTCGAGCGTCGCCAGGTAGGGTCCGAGGCGCGGCTCAATCTCGCTCCAGCGTTCGACTGCGCGGGCTCTGCTCGTCGTCCAGGTGTCGTCGTGCACGCTGACGAGGCCGGCGACCGCGAGCAGCGTCTTCCTAGCGATCCGGACGCCCAGCGCCTCCGGCGACTGTCCGAACTCCAGTGCGTCCCGCCATCGAGCCAGGGCGCGACCCACGTCGCCGTTGAAGCCGCGGGCGGCCTTGACGTCTGCGGGGAACCTCGGCAGAGCGACGGCGCGGTCAGGTCCCGCGAGGTGGACGCAATAGTGCCTGAGGAAGACGCGATTGCCGTAGGCCTCGTCCGTGTCGCCGAGGAAGTCCTGTGCGACGCTCACCGAGACCTCGACGCCGCGACTGAGACCCGCGAAGTCCCGCGTAAGGCTGAGCGCCAGTCCTGGAGCATCGGTCACATCAATGGCAAGGAGGTCGACGTCGGACGTCCCGGGCTGGGCGGTGCCGTTTGCGACCGATCCGTACAGGTACAGCGACCCAGGTGCCGCATCAACGGCCGACGTCGCGGCGACTACCAACGCCTCAAACTCAGGCGGGACACGGTCGCGTCGGGCGCCGGTGCGGATCGTCCCATCGGGTTCGACGCCCTCAAAGGGATCAGGCATCGACATCCACCACCTGCCATAGAGTCAAGAACGCGTGAGAGGGGCAAACCTACCCGAACACGTCTCGACCCTTCCCGCATGGCGCCATGTCCGATAAGCGACATTATGTCATTATGCGATTCCAGCTCTGCGGCAGGGGCTGTCCGTCCTCTACCCTGCCGAGTCATTGTTCAAGGCTGACCGCGGCGCTCACCTAGACTCCCGACCATGCGCGACCTTGCCTGGGACGGTTACCGGAACGCTCGCGACCTCGGCGGGCTGCCGACACCGGCGTCGACGACCGGCGCGACGATCTTTGGCCGGGTCGCACGCGGACCTCGTCGCGAACTGTTGACCGAGACGGGCTGGCGGGACGCCCAGCGTTGGGGCCTCGCCACGGTAGTCGACCTGCGATGCGCCCACGAGATCGGCCCTCGCGAGGGAGATCCCGTCGTCGGGCCCATCACGACCAGCACCGTGTCCATCGTCAATGCTCCGACCGAGGACCAGGACAACGCGGAGTTTCGCGAGACCTGCTTCCCGATCCTGGACTCGCCGGAGTACTGGCGGCACAACTGGCGGATCCTGCCCGACCTCGTCCTCGGAGCGTTGAGCGCCATCGCCGCCGCCCCCACGGGGGTCCTGGTTCAGTGCAGCGCCGGACGTGATCGCACCGGAATGATCAGCACGCTTCTCCTGAGCAATGCGGGCGTCGACCCGGCGGATGTCGCCGACGACTACGCGGAGTCGGTCAGGGTCATGGCCGGCGCACAGACTCACTCCCCGACCGCAGACCGGCAGGCCGCATGGGGGCCGGACGAGGTGACGAACTGGCTCGCGAGAACGGTCCCGATCGTCGAGGAGATCGCGGCCGAGGCGGACGCCGCCTTCGACGCGATCGGCGCTGGCCCCGACCTGCGAATGCGACTCCGCGCGCTCCTTACCCAGTAGCGCGCCCTCCGATACACGACGGATCCACCTGACCAGGGATGATGCGCGGCACCTCCACTCCCCCTCCAAGGGTGTAGCGGCGCCGCCGGGTGGTCTGCTCTGCCGACGCGGGACGTCAATTGCCCAATCTCCCTCTCTGGGGCGTCGGCGGGCGCTAGCGTTGTCCCGTGCGCCGACCGGCGCTAGTGATTTCGTGAAGGAGTTCAGATCCATGTCTGAGATTCAGGACATCCTCAACCAGCTTCCCATCGACCAGCTCGCGCAGCAGGTCGGCGCGAGCCCCGACGAGGTCGAGAGTGCCGTGCGTCAGGCCGTCCCGGCGCTGCTCATGGGCATGGACGCCAACGTCCAGGACCCCGCGGGAGCCGATTCGCTGCTCGGCGCACTGGGGCAGCACTCCCCTGGCCTCATCGCCGACGGCGTTGACGTCTCGCAGATCGACCAGGCCGACGGCGAGAAGATCACCGCCAACATCTTCGGCTCCAACGAGGACGCCGTCATCAGCCAGCTCGGCGGCGCGGGCGGCGGCAGCGCGCTCATCAAGAAGCTGATGCCGATCCTCGCCCCCATCGTGATGGCCTGGCTCGCCAACAAGCTCATGAAGGTCGACCAGGGCCAGGGTCAGCCGCAGGCGCAGTCCACCGGTGGCGGCGGCATCCTTGGGGACATCCTCGGCCAGGTGCTCGGCGGCGGCTCCGGCGCCCCCAGCGCTCCCACCTCGACGACGCAGTCGGGCGGCGTGTTCAAGGACCCGGCGCAGCCCGCTGGCGACTCCTCGGCGCCCCAGATGCAGTTCCCCGACCAGACGCAGCAGAGCCAGCAGCAGCAGAGCCCTGCCGACCCCGGCCTGGGTGGCGGCATCCTCGGCCAGATCCTCGGCGGCCTGCTCGGCGGCGGAAAGCGCTAGTCAGCCCAAGTCAACGGAGGGCGTCCCGCATCGCGGGGCGCCCTTCTTCGCGCCCCGGTGGCGCTAGCCTTGGCCGGGTCCGATGGAGGTGACAGTGGCGCGACGAACCGACGCTCAACTGCTCGAGCAGGAGCAGTGGCTGCGAGCCAACGGGCTGCCGCTTGTCGTGCCGCCCGCCAGGCGCCTGCGCGGCCTGATCCCCCGGACGGTGCCGCTGCTTGTCACGTTCGCCTTCCTGGCGATCGGGCTCGTGATGGTCGACGCGGCGGTGGCAGATGAGGGCAGCGTCGAACTGCTCGACGTCCTGCGGCGACCCGCGCAGCGCACCACCCTGATCATCGCGGGCATCGTGTTCCTGCTCGCCATCCCGCTCGGCATGGGATACGCCTGGCTGCAGCGGCGCATGACTCCCCTACTCCGGCTGATCGTCGGCGTCGTCATCATCGTCTTCTGGCTGGGCGGCCTGAGCCTCATCGCGGCCCTCACGCACGCCACCGGCGGCCTGCACGTCGACATCGTCAGCCGACTCCTGCTGCTCCTGCTCGCCGCGTTCATCGGCTTCTACGGGCTGGGCAACATGCTCCGCTGGGCGGGCAAGCGCGGCGCCAAGGAGTTGACGGTGACCGTTCCGGCGGTCGCCCGGATCCTGCCGCTGCTGCTGCTGACCGTCCTGCTGGTGTTCTTCACCAACGAGTTGTGGCAGTTGGCGGGCACCATGACACAGCCACGCATGACACTGCTCGCCGCGTTCCTGATCCTGATGATCGTGCTCATCGTGCTGCCAGCCACCTTCGACATGATCGACGACGAGAAGGACGACGACACCGAAGAACCGCTGCTCGAGGCGACCCCGTTCAGCGGACTGCAGGCGCGCCGCTCCAAGCTGTCCTCCGGCGAGCGGTTCAACCTGATCGCGGTGTCCATGACGGTGCAGTTCGTGCAGATCACCATGTTCGTGGCCGTCACGTTCGCCGTCTTCGCGGTATTCGGGGCGATCTCGCTGACCGACGAGTTGATCGCCACGTGGACAGGTGAGGCTGCCCGCGACCTGGTCATCCTCGGGGTCAGGATGCCGATGGAGGCCCACATGTTCCGGGTCTGCATGATCCTGTCACTGTTCAGCGGCATCTCGTTCGCCGCGTCGACGCTGCAGGACTCCATGTACCGCACGCTGTTCCTCGACCGGGTCGCCGAGGACGTGCACCGCAACCTGGCGGCGCGGCACCGCTACCGCGCGACCCTCGTCGCGCACGGCACCGCGCCGCAGCGCTGGTTGAGCCTGGCCGACGACGACTGACGCGTCGGGCGGCCCTTGCTCGGACGGGCCTACTCGAACGGGGCCGGGTCGCCCGCACCGACCCGCTCGATGACCGGCTCGTCGCCGGTGAGATCCACCACCGTCGTCAACTCGGTTCCCGCGTCGCCGGAGTCGAGGACCGCGTCGATCTGGTTGTCCAGTTCCTCCTTGATCGCCCACCCGTCGGTGAGCGGTTCGTCGACGCCCGGCAGCAGCAGCGTCGACGACATCAGCGGCGCCCCGACGGTCTCCAGCAGCGCAAGAGTGGTGCGGTGATCGGGGATCCGGACGCCGACCGTGCGCTTCTTCGGGTGCAGCATCACCTTCGGGACCTCGCGGGTCGCCTTGAGGATGAACGTGTAGGGCCCCGGCGTGGCGGCCTTCACGGCGCGGAAGATCCAGTTGTCCATCTCGACGAACTGGCCGAGCTTCGCGAACTCGTCCACCACGAGCGTGAAGTGGTGTTTGTCGCTCAACTGACGGATCCTGCGGATCCGCTCAAGCGCCTCACCATTGCCGAGCATGCAGCCGAACGCGAAGCCGAGGTCGGTCGGGTAGGCGATCAGGCCCCCGCCTTCCAGGATTCGCGACACCTGGTTGAGGGCGCGGGGCTGCGGGTTGACGGGATGGACATCGAAGTACTGAGCCATCGCTCAAGGCTAGTCCAGCCCGGCGCCCAGTTACAGGAGCGCGGCGGACAAGGCGGCGACCTCGTCGTCGGAGAGCACCAGCGACATGGCCCGCGCCGAGTCGGTGATCGACGCAGGCCTGGACGCGCCGGGGATCGGGATGACGTGGCTGCCGAGCGCCAACTCCCAGGCAAGGGTGACCTGCTGGGCGCTGACGCCGTGCGCCTCGGCGACGCTGAGGATCGCGGGGAACCGCTCCCCCAGTCGCTTCGCGTCGCCGCCGGTGCCGCCTAGCGGCGACCAGGGCAGGAACGCGACCCGGTTCTTGCCGCAGTAGTCCAGTTCGTCCTTGGACGTGTGGTTGAACTTGGGCGAGAACTCGTTCTGCACGGCGGCGAGGCCCGACTCCCCCAGCACGTCGATCGCGATCTCGATCTCCTCGACGTTGGCGTTGGAGACGCCGATCTCCGCGACGAGGCCCTCCTGCTTGAGCACCGCAAGGTTCTCGATCGCCTGCGAGTAGAGGATGGAGCGGTCGGGGCGGTGCAGGTACAGCAGGTCGAGGGTGTCGACGCGAAGGTTCTGCAGCGACGCCTCGACGCGGCCGCGGAGGTAGTCGAGCGTGGCGTTGCGACCCCACGTCTCCCCCGCTCCCCGCGTGATGCCCGCCTTCGTGGCGACCACGATCGGCTGCCGGTCGCCCGACCAGCCTGCAAGGGCCTCGCCGACCAGCGCCTCGTTGTGCCCCATCGCGTCCCAGGACGGCGCGTAGATGTCGGCCGTGTCGATCAGGGTGATGCCCGCGTCGAGGGCCGCGTGCACCGTGGCGATCCCCTGCTCCCGCTCGGGGACTGGCGAGTTGCTCATGGACACTGGCATCGCGCCGTAGCCGATCGCGGAGACGGTGAAATGGCCGAGCCTGCGCTGTGGTGTGGTCATGAAACCCCACCCTACTTGCCCCGCAGCGGGTCGACCGGTGAGGTTCGTTCGGCGGAGACGTCGAGGCTGCCTGGCATGAACGGAAGCGTCACGTCCGAGAGTCGGACGGCGCAGGTGAGTCGCACCGACACGACGCCGTACTGCCCGACGGGTCGCGAGGCCTGGGCCGTGTCGATCTCGACGGTCGTGACGTTGCAGGCCACGTCGCGGCGCCGCAGGGCCGCGTCGACGGCGTCGGAGGCGGCCGAGCGTGCTTGCGTGCTCGAGCGTTCCAGCGAGGCGGCGCGTGCCCCCGCCGCGGCGGCCGCGCCGATGTGCTGGTCGGCGAGCGCCAGCCGGGCGAGGCTGATCAGCAGGCCGATGAACAACACGATGGCGGGCAGCACGACCGCGGCCTCGACGGAGATCGAGAGCCCGCGCTGGTCGCGCCTGGATCGGCTGGGACGCATCGTCACGATCCCGTCAGTCTCTCGTTGGGCACCACGACGGTCCGGCTGACCCGCCCCGGCCACAGGACGGCGTTGCTTGCGCCGGACACCGTCACCGTCGAACTGCCCTGCCCTCGCGAGACGGCGACCCGCACGTCGGACAGCGCCCCTCCCCCGGCCGCGTCCTGTGCTGCGCGCCTGCCGTCGGACTCGGTTCCGCCATGCACGGCGGTGACGGCCGCCCCGTGTTCGGCGGCCGCGAGCGCGACGGCGTCGGCCCAGGCGAGCATCGACCACTGGACGAGCAGCAGGAAGATCCCGAGCGCCACCGGCAGCAGGATCACCGCCTGCACCGATCCGCTCATCCCCCGCTGCCGCCCCATCGCGCCATCTTCGCAACCAAACGGCCTCGCCGGAGCGATTTGGCAAGGTCTGTGGACAACCGCTGGCTTGGCCCCATGGGCCCAAAGCGGCGCGGTGCAATAGGCTGGTCACGACGCGCGTCGCGCGTCGGAGAATTCACGAAAGGACACTCATGGTCAAGAAGGTAGCCATCCTCACGGCCGGCGGCTTCGCCCCCTGCCTTTCCGCCGCGATCGGTGGGCTCATCGAGCGTTACACCCAGGTCGCTCCGGAAGTGGAGATCATTGCCTACCGCCACGGGTACCAGGGCCTGCTGAAGGGCGACTTCCTCGTCGTCGACGACACCGTCCGCGCCAACGCCGGCCTGCTCGACAAGTTCGGTGGCTCGCCCATCGGCAACTCGCGCGTCAAGCTCACCAACGCCAAGGACCTCGTCAAGCGTGGCCTTGTCGCCGAGGGTGACAACCCGCTCAAGGTCGCCGCGGACCGCCTCGTCGCCGACGGAGTCGATGTCCTGCACACCATCGGTGGCGACGACACCAACACCACCGCCGCCGACCTCGCTGCCTACCTGGCCGAGCACGACTACGGCCTGACCGTGGTGGGGCTGCCCAAGACCATCGACAACGACGTGATCCCGATCCGTCAGTCGCTCGGCGCCTGGACCGCCGCCGAGCAGGGCGCGATCTTCGCCGAGAACGTGGTCGCCGAGCACAACTCCGGTTCCCGGATGCTGATCGTGCACGAGGTCATGGGCCGGCACTGCGGTTGGCTGACCGCCGCCACGGCGCAGAAGTACCGCGAGTGGGTCGAGGACCAGCAGTGGCTGCCCGAGATCGGCCTGTCCAAGGAGGCCTGGGACATCCACGGCGTCTACGTGCCGGAGGGCGAGATCGACATCGCCAAGGAGTCCGAGCGCCTCAACGCCATCATGGACGAGGTCGGCAACGTGACGATCTTCCTGTCGGAGGGCGCTGGCCTCGACGCGATCGTCGCCGAGATGGAGTCCGCGGGCGAAGAGGTCCCGCGCGACCCGTTCGGCCACGTGCGGATCGACCAGATCAACCCCGGCAAGTGGTTCGGCTCGAAGTTCGCCGAGAAGCTGAACGCCGAGAAGGTGCTGATCCAGAAGTCCGGCTACTTCGCGCGCTCCGCCGCGGCCAACGACGCCGACCTGGCGCTCATCAAGCAGTGCACCGACCTCGCGGTCGACTCGGCGCTGCGCGGCGAGCCCGGCGTGATCGGCCAGGACGAGGAGAACGGCGACGTGCTGACGGCCATCGCCTTCGACCGGATCAAGGGCGGCAAGCCGTTCGACATCGATCAGCAGTGGTACAAGGACCTGCTGGCCTCCATCGGCCAGGAGTTCCCGAACAAGATCGCCGCTCACTGACCTGAGCAGCCGACGCCGGTCGCCCCATTGGGGGCGGCCGGCGTCTCTGCGTCTGGGGCGCCGGTTGAGCCGACGGCCTGGCCACGCCGGTTGAGCCGACGGCCACGCTGGTTGAGCCAGCCACCGCAAACAGTCGCACGCTACCTGCGTCGAAAACCCCGTGTCCTTGGGTAAGGGACTCGGGTCTGCGTTCGGGTGCCGGAGGTTTCGACGCGACGCGCGCGGGGCTTCGCCCCGACGGTCGGCTCAACCAGCAGGACCGTCGCCGCGGCTGGCTCAAATCAACAGCGGCTGGCTCGATCAGCGGCGGGAGAAGATCTTCTTGGCGACCGCGACGATCAGCGCGCCGACTCCCAGGCCGGTTGCCGCTCCGACGCCGTAGCCGAGGCCCAGGTTGATCCGCATACCGCGCGCCGCGACCTTCTGGCGGACGAACTCCCCCTCCGGCTCGGGAAGCGTCTGGTCGGCGCCGCGCAGGTCGTCGAGCGACTTCGTCGCCGCCCACCGCCCAGGCACGACCGGCTCAGGCTCCGGCTCGGCGACCACCACCGGAGGCTCGACCTCACCAGCGGCCTTCCTGGCCTCGGCCTCCAGCCGGTCCTGCTTCTCGGCGATCCGCTTCGCCCGCTCCTCGCGCCACTCGTCGGACGAGCCGACCCAGGCGGCCGCCATCAGGATGATGGTCGCGATGATGTTGAACAGCAGCATCAACACGATGGCCGAGCCGAAGATCCCTGCGGCCTTGTTCCCGGAGAGCAGCCCGACAAGGCGGCCCGCCAACTGCTGGATCACCGTCAGCGCGACCGCGCCGATCAGCGTTCCCACCAGCCACGGCCGGGGCCTCGCTGGCTGGTTCGGCATCACGATGAACAGGAAGGCCATCAGGATCCAGCTCGCCACGAACGACAACCCGATGGCGAGCAGGGCGAACAGGAAGCCGATGCCAGGCACCTCCGACCAGCCGAGCCAGTCGAGGACGTTGCGGGAGAAGGTGCTGCCGACGGTCGCGACGCCGACGCTGAACACGATGCACACCATCAGCCCGACGAAGGTCAGCAGGTTGAGGCCCAACTCGACGAAGAAGTTCTTCTTCTCCGCGGCGTCCTCGAACTCCTTGGACCACATCACCCGGATCGCGCGCTTGAGGTTGCCGACCCAGTTCGACCCGGAGTAGGCCGCCGTCAGGAGGGCGACGACGCCGACGGAGGCCCAGCCCTGGAACAGGCCGACGACGGCGTCCTTGATGTCCTTCGACATCTTCGCGTCGGTGAGGCCCTTCTCGATGTAGTCGAGCACGACGTCCATCAACTCGGGGCGGATCACCGTCAGGGTCATGCCGAGCGCGGCGAAGGAGAACATCAGGATCGGCACCATCGACAGCACCGAGAAGTAGGTGATGCCCGCGGCGAACTGCGGGCCGAGGCGCGAGTTGTATCGGTCGTTGGCAGCCAGCGCGTGCGCGACGGCCGACTTGTTCATCATCCGGTCGATCCAGTCCTTCACGACCATGACCCTACCGGGAGGGGTGTGTCAGACGGCGCGGGCGCGGCGACGCGCCGCGAGCTCGTCGCCGGGGTGGGTCTCCTCGACGGCGGTGCGCTCCCCCGGAAGCGACGACAGCGTGCCCTCGAGCTCGCGCCAGACGCTGCTGACGGAGATCATGAACATGCCCTGGCCGCCGCGGGTCAGGTCGAACAGTTCGTTAGCGGAGGTGACCTCGTAGACGCTGAACCCGTCGCTGACGAGCGTCAGTTCCGTCAGGTCGTCAACGCCACGGGCGTTGAGGTGGTCGATGGCGACGCGGATCTGCTGCAGTGAGATGCCGACGTCGAGGAAGCGCTTGACGACCCGCAGCAGCAGGATGTCGCGGAAGGAGTAGAGGCGCTGGGTTCCGGATCCTTCTGCGTTGCGGATCGACGGAACAACGAGCCCGGTGCGGGCCCAGTAGTCGAGTTGGCGGTAGGTGATGCCCGCGACGCGGTGCGCGATCGGACCGCGGTAGCCGGTGTCGCTGGGCACGGGCGCGAAGTCACCGTCAAAGAGCACCTCTTGCAGCGCTGGCTTTTCGGACACTGTGCCTCACTTCGTTCTACTCGCCGGGGGAAGCCGACCCCCTGACGCTAACCTCCGGCACGCTTCAGGGTCAACGACACGCCCAAGCCAAACCCGAAACGCTGGCCGCCATTTCACCCGATCGGGCGTTGGACACCGGAACTCGCGACGGCCAAGTGCGGCTGACTAGGGGTTATCGTCCTCGAAGTCGTCCGCGTTGACGCTGTCGAGGAACGCGCGGAAAGCCTCAACCTCGTCGGTCGACGCCGCCTCAACCTCAACCCCGACTTGATCCATCAGTTCCTTGGGGCACTGGATCGGCCAGCCGAGCCGCAGCGCGACGGCGACGCAGTCGCTCGGGCGGGCGTCGATGATGTTGCCGCCCGCGTGAAGTTCGGCCTCGTAAACGCCCTCGTCCATCCCCGAGATGAGCACCAGGCCCATGTCGGACTCGACAAGGGTGAGGACGGCCGCGAGCAGGTCGTGCGTCATGGGACGTTCCGGCACCTCGTCCTCCAGCGCCGCCGCGATGGCGGCGGCCTCCTGGTTGCCGATCCAGATGGGCAGGCAGCGGGTGCCCTCCTGCTCGCGCAGCAGCAGCACGGGCGGGTCCTCCGGGGTCAGCAGCCTGATGCCGATGACGTCGAGTCCGATCATGTTCCCAAACTTAGCTCAGTGAATCTGGCCGTGCAGCAGCCCTGCGTGCGCCTGCATCACGACGCGGTACAGGTCGGCCACGACCTCGGGCGGCGGGCCGGTGCGACGCCGGTACTGTTCGAGCGCCTGTTCGACCAATGCGGCCTCCATGGTGGCGGCCTGCTGCAGGACGCGCATCTGGCGAAGGTCGACGCCGTAGTTGGCGAGCCTGCGCGCGGAGGCGGCGATCGCGACGGCCTCCTGGCCGTACAACTGGGAGCCGCGACGCGGTTGGATGATGCGGAGCCGCTCGAGTTGGATCAGCGCGGCCTCCCCCAGCCCCGACTCGTCGAGGACCTGACGACGCGTCATCAGGGACTGCCCGCCGTGGCCCCTCGGCGCCTGGCGCGGCTCGGGAGCCGGCTCCTCCTCGTCGGGGGTGTGCGTCGGGACCTGTTCGCCGCGGTCCAGCGCCTCGAGTTCCTCGCGGATCACCTTCAGCGGCAGGTAGCGGTCGCGCTGCGCGCGCAGCACGTACAGGAGACGGTCGACGTCCTCCTGGCTGAACCGGCGGTAGCCGGACGGCTGTTGCCGATCGGGGGCGATGAGCCCTTCAGTCTCGAGATACCTCAGCTTGGATACGGAGATGTCGGGAAACTCTGGGCGGATCATCTCCAGTACGCGGCCGATGGTGCGCGCCGCGCCGGGCATCAGTTCGTTCCGGGCTCGCTCAGCGAGATGGTGGCGCGGTACTTGCCGATCTGAATCTCGTCGCCCTCCCGCAGCACCGTCCGGCCGTCGAGCAGCGTGCGGTTGACGTAGGTGCCGTTGAGGCTCCCGAGGTCCTCGAGGTACAGCTTCCCTGCGCTGCGCACGAACTTGGCGTGGTGGCGGCTGACGGTGATGTCGTCGAGGAAGATGTCCGACTCGGGGTGGCGCCCGACGTTGGTGATGTCCGCGTCGATCAGGAAGCGGTTCGAGTCGCCGGGGCCGCGGTTGACGATCAGCAGCGCATTGCCCGGGGCGAGTTCCTTGACGGCCTCGAGTTCCTGGTCGGTGAGTTCGACGGACTCCCGCTCGTCGGAGGCGACGGGGATCATCGTGGTGGTGTCGCCGGTCGGGTCAGTGAGCGAAGTCCCGCACACACTGCAGAAGCGCGCCTCGGCAGGGCTCTCGGATCCACACTTGGGGCACTTCATATCTGCACTTCCTGGTCGGCATCGGCTGGAAATCGCGGTCCGCGTGCGGACAACGCTACCTGAGAGAACTTAGCACCCGCCATCAACCGGGTTAACGCGGACGGGCGAACTCGTTCTCGGGTGGCGCCACTGTGGTAGCGATCTCGACTGACTGGACCTGTTCAATGGTGACGGTGCCCGCGACCCGCTCGCCCTCGACCTCGCTGACGAGCCCGCCGCGGAACCGCGCGCCCGCCTCGAGGGTGGCGGGGTCGCCGATCGCCTCGATCACATAGGGGGCCTCGAGGACGGTGCCGTCGGCGGTGATCCTGCCCTGCTCGTCCGTGGAGAAGTAGGAGCGCATCACCAGACGCACCGAATCGTTGAGTTCGATCACCTCTGCGCCTGCGTCGCGGAGTTCCTCGATGGCGTCGAGGAGGAGTTCCGCGGTGACCCTTCCCTCGGGGTCGTTGATCGCGATCCGCACGCCTGGGCCGACGGCGGGGACGGTGCCCGCGATGATCTGCGCCTGCTGGAGGCGACGCTCGGCCTCCTCGCGGGCGGCCTGGTCGCGGTCGGCGCCGCTCATCAGCTCGTTGCGGGCGTTCTCGAGGTCGCTGACCTCCCCCTCGAGGCGGCGGGTCTCGGCTGTCACGTTGTCGAGCAGTTGGATCAGGTCGGCCTGGCGGACGTTGGCGAACTCGGGCTGCGCGGCCTGTGAGCGGAGCGTCATCACGACGATCAGCGCGGTGAGGAACAGCGCGACGCCGATCACGAACTGGCCGCGGCTCGGCCGGAAGAAGGCCCGCAGCAGGCTCTCCTTGGGCGGGTCGACGGCGCGACGCGGCCCTTCGCCGTCCGGCTCCACCTCTGTGGCCTCGGGCGTCTCGGGTCTCTCCTGCTCCGGCTCAGGCATGCAGCAGCGCCCTCCGGATGGCGGCGGCGTTGGTGAAGATGCGGATGCCGAGCACGACGACCACGCCGGTCGACAGTTGCGACCCGACGCCGATCTGGTCGCCGACGAAGACGATGAGGCCCGCGATGATGACGTTGGAGAGGAACGAGACCAGGAAGACCCGGTCGGAGAAGATCCCCTCGAGGTAGGCGCGGGTGCCGCCGAGGATGGCGTCGAAGGCCGCGACGATCGCGATCGGCAGGTAGGGGGCGAGCACGGGCGGCAGCGTCGGCTGCAGGACGACCCCGACCACGACGCCAAGGATCAGGCCAAGCACGGCAAACACCGGTTCTCCTCCTATCCTGGCTGCGCGTAGCGCAGGGTCATGCCCGCGTCGGAGGGAAGGTTGAGATCCTTCTCCGCCTGCGAGATCGACATGGTCACACCGTAGTTCTGCGCCAGGAAGTGCCACCAGATGGCGCCCGGCGTCTCGTTGAATCTTGCCTGAAGGTTACTCGCATCCCCGACGACCTCAAGCCGGTAGGGCGGCGACAGCGACACGTAGTCGACGGTGATCGCGGCCCCGGCCGAGCGGATCGGGGTCAGCGTGGTGAGGCGCCGGCCGTTGATGGAGATCGCCTCGGCACCGGCCTGCCACAGCCCGTTGACGAGCCTGCTGATGTCCCCGTCGAGGATCAGGCCGGTGGTGTTCTTGGCGTCGGGTGCGTCGTTGACGACCACGACGATGCCTGGCCCGCTGACGGCGGAGGCGCCGGTGGCCATCTCCAACTGCCGCAGTTGCTCGCGCTGGGCCGGGTCTCCGAGCGCATCCTGCCCGAGGGCGCGGACCTCGTCGTCCAGTGCGGCGGCCTGGTCGGCAAGGGCGGCCTGCCGTTCCCGCGCGGCGCCGATCCGGTCGAGGAGTTCCTGGCGTTGGGTCGCGGCGGTGCCTGCGCCGCGGGTGGTCTGCAGCACGGCGAAGGTGATGAGGATCGCGACGAGTGCGACGGCCACCACGAGCACCGGTCGACTCGTGCGGCGATGCGTGGTCGAGCGGTACTCGGGTTCGAGCGCCCCCTCCGTCAGGTCGGTGAGGAGGCTCATGCTCGCGTCAGGTCGCCTCGCCACGCCCCAGCCTCACAGCCTCACGCACGTAAAGCAGGCCAGCCACCCAGTAGGCGACGGCGCCGACGCCGCCGAAGATCCAGCCCGCCCAGTGCGCCCACACCCAGCCAAGCGAACTCGGCGAGCCGAGCAGGATCAGCGGCAGCGCGAGCAGAATCAGGAAGGTGCCCGTCTTGCCGATCCAGTTGACGGGGAGGGCGACCATGCCGTGCCTGCGCAATTGCGGAAGCGTGAGCGCGAGCATCACGTCGCGGGCGAGCAGCACCACCACGAACCAGATGGGCACGATGCCGCGCACCAGCAGCGCGACGACGGCCGCCAGGATGTAGAGGCGGTCGGCCACCGGGTCGAGTTTCGCGCCGAGCGCGGTGCGCTGCTTGAGGCGACGCGCAAGGAAGCCGTCGACCCAGTCGGTGGCGCCGAACGCGGCGAGCAGGATCACCGCCGCCACGTCGTGGCCGAGGATGATCAGGACGCTGAACACCGGGACGGACAGGAGTCGCACGAACGAGACGACATTGGGGATCGTGAGCACGGCATCGGTGTCATACTCCTGCGGGGGTACGAGTTGGGCGTGCACACCACCAGACTAGGACATCGGCGAAGCCGGTTGCCGCATCTGGGCAGCGCGTCGGTATGCCGCCACGATTCGGGGGCCGACCACGTCCCAGCCGAAGCGGGCCACGCTCCCCCACGCGACGGCCGGGTCGACGGGGCAGGCCAGGCGCTGCGCAACGAGGGTCGCGGCCGTGACCGCATCCCCGACGGGGAAGAAGGCGGCGACGTCGTCATGATCGGCGACGGCGCGGAACGCGGGCAGGTCGCTGGCCACGACGGCGGCCCCGTGGCTCAGCGCCTCGATCAGCACCATTCCGAACGATTCCCCGAACCGGTTCGACGCGACGAGCACCGAGGCGGTCGACAGCCAGTCGGCGACCGCGGCGTCACTGAGGGCGCCGAGTTCGCGGACGCCGTGGGCTCCCCTTCCGCCCGGGCCGATCGCGACGAAATCCGCGTCGGCGACCCGGCCCGCGATGTCGACGAACGTGTCGTAGCCCTTGCGCGGCTCGCCGAGCCTGCCGAGAAAGGCGACCACGGGTCGACCGGTCGGGCGCGGGGCCGGCGCTGGGGGCATCGCGATCGCGTTGGGCACCACCTCGGGGTCGGTTCCCGTGACGGTGGAGACGAGGGCCGCTGCCGCGTCGGAGACGGCGAGCGTGACGCGCGGCGGGAGGGAGGCGGCCCGTCGACGCAGGGCCGAGGCCACCAGCGGAGAGGGGGCGAAGGCCGCGTGGTGGGTGACGACAAGGGACTTGGCGTGTCGTGCGGCGGCATTCCCGATGCCTGGGGTCAGGGGTTCGTGGACGTGGACCACGTCGAAGCCGCGCACGGCCTCGGCGACCCTGCGCGCCTGGCGCGGGCCGAGCGCAAGGTGGGCGACGGAGCCGTTGAACGGCAGCGCCACGGACCCGCCGAGCCTGATGACGGGGACGCCGAGGTCGGCGTTCCCGGTGCCGGGGGCGATCACGGTCGCGTCGTGGCCCTCCCGTCGCAGCCAGCGGGCCAGCCCGAGGGCGTGCGTGGCGACGCCGCCTGGCTGGTCGAGCGAGTAGGGAACGACGAGGGCGAGCCTCACAGGAACTGTTTCCTCAGCATCAGCCAGTTCGTCGGCGACTCCTCGACGGCGGCGGCGAACTCGGTGACGACGCCCTGCATCATCTCCGCGGGGCGGTCAGGGGTGATCGGTTCGGAGACGGTGATGCGCAGCCTGCTGCCCTCGTAGCGGGCCGTGGCGACGCGCAGGTCGGCGCCGGTGCGACGCGCCAGCAGCGCGGGGCCCGCCGGCACCTTCACCGTGCCCGCGTCGCCCCACGCCGCCTCGACGCCCCGGCTCGACAGGTCGCGGTCGCTCAGCAGGCACACCAGCTTTCCGGCGCGGATGTCGTCGGCAAGCGCGCGCATCAGGTCTGGCTGGTCGACTGGATAGATGTCCATGCCCATCCCTGCCCGTGCGTCGCGGAACAGGTCGTACAGGCCGGCAGGCAGGCGTTCGGCGACGGAGACGACCTTGATGCCGACCCGGGCGCACCACGCCCCCGCGAAGTCCCAGGACCCCATGTGCGGCAGCGCGAGCACCAGCCCGGGTCCTGCCAGCGAGGAGCGGAGCTTGCCGAGGTCGGCGTCGGTGATGTCGACGACGCTGAGCACCTCGTCGTCGTCCCAGCGCGCGAGGCTCAGCGACCACAGGTTGTTGCGGATCCACACCTCCACCAGCGCCCTGCGCTCACGCCTGGTGACGGGCCGTCCGACGGCGCGCGCCGCCGTCTCCTCCCATGCCGTGACGGCGGGAAGCGGAAGCAGCGCGACCGCGGGGGCGAGGACCTTGGCGAGCGCGTCGCCGACCCGCCGCGGGATGCGCCCGCCGACGGCCCACGCGAGGCCGATCAGCGACATCTCAGTCCTGCCACGCCTCGGCGAGCAGTGCCCGCGCGTCGCCGAGCAGTTGCGGCACCGCCCTGGTCTGGCCGATCACCGGCATGAAGTTCATGTCGCCTGCCCACCTGGGCACGATGTGCTGGTGCAGGTGCATCGAGATGCCCGCCCCTGCGACGGCTCCCTGGTTCATGCCCAGGTTGAAGCCGTCCGGGTGCGAGACGCGGCGCACGACGCGCATCGCCTGCTGGGTCAGTTCCGCCACCTCGCGCGTCTCGTCCGCCGTCAGGTCGGTGTAGTCGGCGACGTGCCGGTACGGGCACACCAGCAGGTGGCCGGGCGAGTACGGGAACAGGTTCATCACGACGTAGGCGTGCTCGCCCCGCGCCACAACCAGGCCGTCCTCGTCGGTGCGGGTGGGCGCGCTGCAGAACGGGCACTCCCCCGCGTGCTTGGGCTTGCCCTCACCGTTGATGTAGACCATCCGGTGGGGCGTCCACAGCCGCTGGAACGCGTCAGGGACGCCCGCGAGGGTCTCGCTCGACTCGATCTCCGGCGACTCAGGCATTGGCCGTCGGCGACTCGTTCGAGCGCGACGCGATGAACGCCACGATCTCCTCGACCGCCTCGTCGACGGGGACGCCGTTGCGCTGCGAGCCGTCGCGGAACCGGAACGACACGGAGCCCGCGTCGCGGTCGTCGCCTCCGGCGATCAGCACGAACGGCGCCTTGTGCTTGGACGCGTTGCGGATCTTCTTCGCGAACCGGTCGTCCGACTCGTCGAACTCGACGCGCACGCCGCGGGAGCGCAGCGTGTCGACGACGCCCCGCAGGTACTCGTCGAACTCGGCCGCCACCGGCACCGCCGTCACCTGGACGGGAGACAGCCAGGCAGGGAAGGCGCCCGCGTAGTGCTCGATCAGCACCCCCATGAACCGCTCGATGGAGCCGAACTTGGCGGAGTGGATCATGACGGGCTGCTGACGGGTGCCGTCGGGGGCGGTGTACTCAAGGCCGAAGCGCTCGGGCTGGTTGAAGTCGTACTGGATGGTCGACATCTGCCAGGTGCGCCCGATGGCGTCCTTGGCCTGGATGGAGATCTTCGGGCCGTAGTAGGCGGCGCCGCCCGGGTCAGCGACCACGGGGAGGCCGGACTCGTCGGCGATCTGCTGCAGGATGGCGGTGGCCTCGTCCCACTGCTCGTCGGATCCGATGAACTTGTCCTTCTTCTTGCCGTCCTCGTCGCGGGTGGAGACCTCAAGCGCGACGTCGGTCATCCCGAAGTCGGTCAGCAGCGACAGGATGAAGCGCAGCAGGTGGCGCACCTCGTCGGGTGCCTGCTCCTTCATGACGTAGCTGTGCGAGTCGTCCTGGGTGATGGAACGCACCCGGGTGAGGCCCTGCACCACGCCGGACTTCTCGTCGCGGTAGACGGTGCCGAACTCGAAGAAGCGCAGCGGCAGTTCACGGTAGGAACGGCCACGCGAGGAGAAGATCAGGTTGTGCATCGGGCAGTTCATGGCCTTGAGGCGGTACGCCTGGCCTGCCTTGGTGACGTTGCCCTGCTCGTCGCGCTCCACGTCCTCCAGGAGGGGCGGGAACATGCCGTCTGCGTAGTACGGCAGGTGCCCGGAGGTGTAGAACAACTCCTCCTTGGCGATGTGGGGGGTGCCGACGTAGTCGAAGCCCTCCTCGATGTGGCGGGCGCGGACGTAGTCCTCCATGACGCGCTTGATGACGCCGCCCTTGGGATGGAACAGCGGCAGGCCGGAGCCGACGATCTCGTTGAAGCTGAACAGGTCGAGTTCGGTGCCGAGCTTGCGGTGGTCGCGCTTGGCGGCCTCCTCGAGGCGCGTCTTGTAGGCCTGCAGTTCCTCCTTGGTGGGCCACGCCGTGCCGTAGACGCGCTGCAGCCCTGCCTTGGACTGGTCGCCGCGCCAGTACGCGGCCGACGTGCGGGTCAGCGCCCAGCCGTTGCCGAGGTAGCCGGTGTTGGGCACGTGCGGGCCGCGGCAGAGGTCCTTCCAGGCGACGCTGTCGTCGCGGCGGAGGTTGTCGTAGATCGTCAGGTCGCCTGCACCGACCTCGACGGAGGAGCCGTCGTCCTCGGAGGCGCTGCCCTTGTCCTGGATCAGTTCGAGCTTGAACGGCTCGCCGGCGAGTTCCGCGCGGGCCTCGTCGTCGGTGACGACGCGGCGCACGAAGCGCTGCTTCTCCTTGACGATCTGTCCCATCCGCTTCTCGATGGCCTTGAGGTCCTCGGGCTGAAGCGGCTCGGTCTGGAAGTCGTAGTAGAAGCCGTCGGTGATGGGCGGGCCGATGCCCAGCTTCGCGTCGGCGTACAGGTTCTGCAGCGCCTGCGCGGTCACATGCGCCGCCGAGTGACGCAGGATCGACAGGCCCTCGGGCTCGTCGACGGTGATCGGTTCGACGACGTCGCCGTCCTTGACCTCGCGCTGCAGATCGAGCGACTCACCGTTGACGCGCATCGCGACGACGGTGCGGTCCTGGCCGAACAGGTCGAGGCCGGTCGTCGTGGTAGTCAGCTCCACCTGTTCCGCGTCGTCGTTTCGGCGGATGGTGATGACTCCACTCATCGGATTCTCCTGTTACTTCAAGGTCGGCTGGATTGCCAGCGTCCATTGTGCCGCTTCGGTGACCGGGGAGCCAGCGCGGACCACCTCAACCTGGACGGCGCTAGGGTTGTGGCAGCCAGTTCAAGGGAGAACCAATGACGCTCGACGACGCCCCCGTCCGGTTCGAGGTGGTTGACGGCCTCGGCCTCATCACGCTCAACCGGCCAAGCAGGCTCAACGCCTTCGACGCCGACATGGCGCATGCGTGGGCGCACGCCTGCAGGGCCGCCACCACCGATCCAGCCGTCCGCGCCATCGTCGTGCAGGCGGAGGGTCGGGCCTTCTGCGCCGGCGGCGATGTGCAGGCGATGGCGTCGGGAGGCGTCGACGCGGAGGGCGGCGTCGCGGGTCTTGCGGGGGTCATCAACTCGGGCATCGTCGCGCTCATCACGTCGAGCGTGCCCGTCGTGGCGGCCGCACACGGCACCACCGCCGGTGGCGGGCTCGGCATCCTGCTCAGCTCGGACTACGCCGTGGTCGGCTCAGACTCGCGGATCGGCAGCCTGTACGCGGACATGGGGCTGACGCCCGACCTGTCGGTCACCGCGCAACTGGCCCGGGCCGTCGGCGAGCGGCGGGCCATGCAACTGGTGCTGAGTTCCCGGCTGCTGAACGCCGAGGAGGCGCTTGCCTGGGGGTTGGTCGCCGAGGTGGTCGACCCGGCCGACGTCCGGGATCGTGCGATCGCGGTCGCGCGGGGCATCGCGGACGGCGCGGCGGGCGCCTACGGCGAGGCGAAGCGGTTGATCCGCTCGCAGCCCACCCGTGGCCTCGAGGAGCAACTCGCGGAGGAGGCCCGCACCATCGGCGAGGCGTTCGGCACCCCTGACGCGCAGGCCAGGATCGCCGCCTTCGCCTCCCGTGGAGGTGCCCGATGAGCACGCTTGAGGGTCGCACCATCCTGATGTCGGGCGGCAGCCGCGGCATCGGGCTCGCCATCGCGCTGCGCGCCGCGCGCGACGGCGCCAACGTCACCCTGCTCGCCAAGACAGACACGCCGCACCCGAAGTTGGAGGGCACCGTCCACACCGCCGCGGATCAGATCCGCGCCGCGGGCGGTCAGGCGCTGGCCGTGGTCGGTGACGTGCGCGACGACGCGGACATCGCGCGGGCCGTCGCCGCGACGCTGGACACGTTCGGCGGCATCGACATCGTCGTCAACAACGCCAGCGTCATCGACCTGTCGGGCAGCCTGGACCTGTCGGAGAAGAAGTACGACCTGATGCAGGACGTCAACGTGCGCGGCACCTTCATGCTGTCGCGGGCGGCGATCCCGGCGCTGCGGGACTCGTCGAACCCGCACATCCTGTCGCTGTCTCCCCCGCTGAACCCGAGCCCCCGTTGGCTCGGCGCGCACACCGGCTACACCATGGCGAAGTTCGGCATGACGATGGCCACGCTCGGGATGGCGGCGGAGTTCGCGCGCGACGGGATCGCGGCGAACACGCTGTGGCCGTCGACGACCATCGCGACGGCGGCCGTCCAGAACATCCTGGGCGGGGACCGGTTGATGGCCGTCTCACGCACCCCGGAGATCTACGCCGACGCGGCGCACGCCGTCCTCACCTCTCCAGCGGCGGACCTTTCGGGCCGGTGCCTGATCGTCGAGGACGTGCTGCGCGAGGCTGGCGTGACGGACCTCTCCGGCTACGCGGCCGTGCCCGGCACGCCCGACGAGGCGATGTACCCGGACATCTTCCTGGACTGAGCCTGCCGGGACCAAGCGGTCGGCGTCAGGCGACCAGGTCCTGGTACTCGGGGTGCGCGTCGATGTACTTCGAGATGAACGGGCAGGTCGGCCGGATCTTGACCTCGGCGTCCTGGCAGTCGCTGAGCGCGTACTCGACGAGCTTGGTGCCGAGGCCCCGTCCACCGAACTCGGGCTCGATGCCCGTGTGGTAGAGGTCGAGTATGCCGTCCTCGTCGGTGTAGTCGATCACGCCCGCGAGTTCCTCACCGACGTAGATCTCGAACCGGTCCCGCCCGACGTTGAGGTTGTACTGGATGTCGTCTGCCATGGCCCCAGGCTAGTGCGCCGCGATCTGCGCCACCTGAGCTTCTGCCAGTCGGACCAGGTCGGCGGGTGCCAGTTCGACATCGAGGCCGCGCCTTCCACCCGAGACGAGGATGGTCGGATACCCCAACGCCGAGTCGTCGAGCACCGTCGGAAGGCGCCTCTTCTGCCCGAGCGGGCTGATCCCTCCGACCACCATGCCCGTGACCCGTTCCGCGGTCGCCTGCGGGGCCATCGTCAGCTTCTTGTGTCCGGTGGCGGCGGCGAGGGCCTTGAGGTCGAGGGATCCGCTGACCGGCACGATCCCGACGACCAGGTCCTTGTCGTCGGTGGCGAGCAGCGTCTTGAAGACCCGGGCCGGGTCGAAGCCGAGGCGCTCGGCGGCCTCCAGGCCGAAACTGGTGGCGCGCGGGTCGTGGTCGTACTCGTGGACGGTGTGGGTCACGCCCGCGTCGGTGAGCGCCTTGAGCGCGGGGGTGCCCGCCTGTCGTTTCGCCATCCTCGCCCCTTCTAGGTCGCGGCCTCTGTGCGTCTGCTGGATCGGATCGCGCCGATGGAGGCGACGATCACGCAGGCCATCGCCGCCCATTCGGCGACGCCAAGCCATTCTCCCAGCACGATCCAGGCGAAGATGGCCGCCGCGGCGGGTTCGAGACTCATCAGGATGGAGAAGGTCGAGGCCTTGATGCTTCGACGGGCGTGGAGTTCGAGGCCGTAGGGAATCACGGTGCTGAGCAGCGCGACCGCGGCCATGGTCGCCCAGACCCTCGGTTGGGAGAAGGTCTCGCCCGCGAGGGCGATGGCGGGTCCGACAAGCAGCAGGGCGCCGAAGGCCGAGCCGACCGTCAGCCCGCTGAGCCCCTCCCAGCGGCGTCCGACGGGCCCGGCAAGCACGATGTAGCCGGCCCAGAGTGCGCCTGCGAGGAGCGCGAGGCCCGCCCCGATCAGGTCGATGTCGCTCGGAAGGGCGCCGAGCAGCACGACGCCAGCGCCGGCGAGGGCCACCCAGGCGAGGTCGATGAGTCGGCGGGAGCCGACGACCGCCAGCAGCAGCGGTCCGATGAACTCCAGCGTGACGGCCACGCCGATCGGGATGCGCGCGAAGCTGAGGTAGATCGCGGCGTTCATCCCCGTCAGGCAGGCACCGTAGGCGCACACGACGACCCAGTCCCTGACCGTGCGGCCCGTGAGTCGTGGCCGGGCGATGAGCAGAAAGATCACGGTGGCGATGGCCACCCTCAGGAAGGCGAGCGTGAGCGGGGTGGCCTGCGTGAAGATGCCCTTGGCGAGGGCGGCACCGAACTGGACCGACGCGATGGCAATGAGTACCAGGACCACCGGGTTGATGCGGCTCACCAGTGCCCCTTTCGTCAGCCACCGATCCTAGTGCGACCGGATCCGGACCCGGCGCCGCGCCCGCGCATGGAGCCGCGTCCGGGCATGGAAAGGGCGGGGAGGGCGTTTCGGCCCTCCCCGCCCTCACATCTGTCAGGCCGTGGTCGAGCGACGCCCGATGCGGAACAGCGCGATGACGCCGACTCCGATGAGGGCGATCACGCCGGCGATGGCCGTGCCGGTGCCAAGCGCTCCGGTGTCGGGAAGACCGGGACCCGGCTCCTTCGGCTCGGTGACCTCGGGCTCGGTGACCTCGGGCTCCGTGACCTCAGGCTCCGTGACCTCAGGCTCGGTCACCTCAGGCTCGGTCACCTCAGGCTCCGTGACCTCAGGCTCGGTCACCTCAGGCTCGGTCACCTCAGGCTCGGTCACCTCAGGCTCGGTCACCTCAGGCTCAGTGATCTCGGGATCGGTGATATCGGGTTCGGTGGTCTCCGCCTCGAGGGTGTTGGTGACGGTGACGGCGACGATCTCGCCGTCGGCGGTGATGGTGAACTCGCTCGGCTCGATGACGGGCTCAAGCCAGGTGCCACCCTCGGGGTCGACGGCGTCGTCCTCGGCCACGGTGCAGGTGGTGCCGACGAGCAGTTCGGGGCCGTCGAACGTGGCGCCGTCGGCGAGCGTCCAAGTGCCGTTCTGGTGCTGGTCGTTGTACTCGCAGGACCAGGTGCCGGAGAACTCGTCGGTGAACTCGAGCATCGACTCGTTGACGACCTTCTTGGTGATGGCGAAGGTGCCGACCTCGGGGGCGTTGGCCTCGAGGGTGTTGGTGACGACGACCTCGACCACGTGGTCGGTCACGTCGAAGTCGGGCGGGGTGATCTCCTTGGTCCAGGTGCCGCCGGCGGGATCGACCAGGTCGTCCTCCGAGACGGTGCAACTGGCGCCGACCGGGATGTCGGTCACGGTCTCCGTGCCCTCGTGGCCGAGCTCCCAGACGCCGTCCTTGATGACGTCGCCGTCGAGCTCGCAGGACCAGGTGCCGGTGAACAGGTCGGTGGCGGAGAGGCTCTCGGGATCGACGACGTTCTTCGTGATGGAGAAGCTACCGGTGGGGCCGCACTCGAAGCCCCAGGTCCAGGGGAAGTTGTGCAGTTCGGTGCCACCGCCGCGCATGGTGAGGTTGCCGTCAACGTAGAGGCGCCCGTTGTGGCTGAAGACGGTCTCGACATTGGCGCCGGGGCCGGTCACGATCGAGCCGATCCACTGGCTTCCCTTGACTTCCTCCCCGCCGAACCGGATCTCGGTTGCGTCCACGAAGTTCCACAGCACGCGAGACGAGGCGTCGGAGAACCGATCGTCGTCGAACTTCAGGACGTCGCCCTCAATAAGGACCGTCGTGATCTGAAGGTCGAGCGGGCCGCCGACCACGTTGATCACCACGTGCCCCTCGGGGTTGATCCCGATCAGGTTGATCTCCTTGGCGCCGTTAAGGTGATCGGCCTCGACCGTGGCCACCTGCAGCCCGTGAAGCACGTCCGAGCCGAACTCGATGTCCGTCTGCCTCTCCCCCACAGTGACGTCTGCACCACCCTCAAGGTTCGACAGGAACCGCTGGGTCGCGGCGATGTCCTCGTCGAAGGCTCGGAACTCCTCCGGGATCGCCTCCTCGCCGAGTCCGGTCTTGGTCTCAAATGAAGTGACCGCGCCCGCGTCGGCGGCGAGTTGGCCGCCGATCCGGAGCTTGCCCTGGGGCTCGGACATCCCGGTTCCCTCACCGACCGCCACCTTGGTGCCCTCGCTGAGGCGCATGTCGCCCTCGATGGCCATCATCGTCGACTTCAGCGGCGGGTTGACGTGTGATCCCTTTCCGACGATTCCGACGTTCACCTTGCCGCCAGAGGTCCGCTCGAAGAAGGCTTCTCCGCGGACCAAGGTGAGGCCCTCAAGCTCGGCCGCGTCCGGAAGCACCTGCAGGTTCCCGCCGACGTACGTCGCGACCCCAAGATCCGCGGCGTTCTCGTTGAGTCCCGGCCAGGGGTTCAGGTCCCAGCACGTCTCGCCTGCGAAGGTGTCGCGAGGCGGGACCTCCTGCGCTTCGGCCACGACTGCTCCCGGAATGGACAATGCCGCTGCCATGAGTGCGAGAGCGGCTCCTCCAATCGACTTCTTCAGGGGGTTGTGCGGTTTGCGATGACGTGAACGTTCAATCACGGGCTAAGCATCTTTCGTGTGGCGTACTCGTGCCCCGAATGGGACACGACGCCCTTTACGCTAGCAATCCAGACAAACCCGGAAATCGTTGCCCTTCGGGGGTCGATAACGCCTAGATGACGCCCCTTGCTAATACCTCGAAATAAGGCACCCCTTAGCGCAGATCGGCGACTGATTGGTCGGTTTCGCGGACAGAGCAGGAGCCCCGCATCGAGACACTTGGGTGCGGGGCTCCGGCTGCTCGTGTGTCGTCAGTCGCGCTTGACGACGATGATGTGACTCGAGTCGCGGTGGATCGAGTCCCTCCAGGACGTCTGGAGGCTGAAATAGCCCGCTCCGGGTGGCGGGATGTCGTCCCACCGCTGGCCGTACCTGATCGTCAGGTCGTAGGAGACCAGCCCCGTGACGACCTGCCCCGACGGGAGCGTGAGCGTCACACGGTCGCCGCGGCGCATCCCGTGCCACGCGTCGGCTGACCAGCCGTTGCAGTAGTTGTGCGCCACGACGTGCCAGTACCCGTGCCAGGTGGCAGGCGTGTTCGCACACCTGTCGACCTGAGCCTGAGTGGTGATGTTGTGGCGGGCGACGACCTTCCAGGTCTTCCCGGTCGCCTTCGGAGCGGAGGCCCGTAGCCGCGCGGGCATCGGCGCGGGGGCGGCCTTGGACCTGACGACATAGGTCTTGATGGGCGTTGCCTTCGCTGCCAGCTTCGCGGCGGTCGCCGCTGGCTTCGCTACCGGCTTCGACGCCTTCGTCGGAGCGGCCTTCTTCGCCGTCTTCGGCTTGGCCACGGGCGTCGTCTTCTTCGACGTCGCCTTCTTCGAGACCTTCTTCTTGGCCTTCTTGGTCACCTTCTTCTTGGTGACCTTCCTTGTCACCTTTTCCTTGGCGGGCGCCTTGACCGACACCAATTGGGTCGAGGGCGAGGCCGCGGCTGTCGATATCGGGAGGGCACCAGTCCCGACCAGAACAAACATCGAGGCGATGACGCAGATCATGCGTCTCATATGCGACGCCGGGACGCCTCGTTTCCCGGCCTTATAGTTTTCCATGCGAAGCATTATGAACCACCCGTCATGGGTAACTACTTGAGGGTGAACCGCCTCAGGTTCTCTGCCGCTTCTATGCGGGGAGAGAACTCTGGTGTGAGGT
>JAQDQK010000012.1 GCA_027658995.1 Propionibacteriaceae bacterium AM104-82 | reverse complement strand
CCCCTACCTCTAAACCACCCCCGGAGACCACCACTTACACAAACAACTTGACAAGCTCTGAGCTGCTCGAAGTGTCCGCGACCCAAGCGGAACTCCTGATGCAGAACGTCAGGACGCCGAACGGCAGGCACCTCAATCTGGCAAGAAAAACTCAAAGAAATACCTTGCCAACAGCCTGTGGATGGGTGAAAAACTGTCAGAGGCGAGGCGAATAATGTAGGTATGAAGCACGAAGCAGTGGACGAGCTGGAGCGGCACCTCGACGCCGCCCGCGAGCTGCTGCGCACGCTCTCGACGAGCCACCTCACTGCCGCCGACGCCGTCGCCCTGATCGCCCGGATCGACGTCGCGGCCGACCAACTCAGCGGGGCACGGATGGTCCTGCTCGATACCGCCGTATCGACGGCCGAGCCCGGCACCAACGTCACCGACCAACTCCACGCCACCAACCGCGTCACCCGCAGGAGGGCGCACTCCGACGTCCGGCTCGCCGTCGAGATCACCGAGCGCTTCGAGATCGTCGCAGAGGCATGGTGCTCAGGCCGGGTCAGCGAGGCCCAGGCGCGCGCCATCGTCGCCGGCCTCAAGCGGGCGCCCGCCGTCCTGGGCGGCGCAGATCACGACCTCCGCCAAGCCGAGATGGTCGCCTATGCCGCGCATTTCGACCCGGATGACCTGCTCAAGCTCGCCACCCGGATGGCGGAACTCACCGACCCCGCGCACGCCGAGGCGCTCGAGGCCGACCGGCTCGCCCGTGAGGCGCGCTTGGCCCGGGCCTCCCGGTCGCTCGCCGTCGTGCCCGATCACCACGGCTCGATGCTGATCCGCGGTCAACTGCCGCTCGCCGACGGCGAGGTGCTTCTGGCACAACTCGAATCGCTGATGCCCTCAGCGGCGTCCTACCAGCACACCGGCGAGGTCCCCAGCCGCGGGGCCCGGCGTGCCGATGCGCTGGTCAGGCTCTGCTCAGTGGCCGCCGCCGCGGAGAGGCTGCCGCTGCGCGGAGCCGACCGACCGCACGCCGTCATCACGCTCGACTACGACACCCTCCTGACCGGCCTCGGCGTCGTCGGCTCGATCGCCAGCGGGGAGCGACTCTCGGCCGCCGACGCCCGCCACCTCGCCTGCGACGCGAACATCATCCCCGTGGTGCTTGGGGCCCGCTCGGAGCCTCTCGACGTGGGTCGCACCAGCCGGCTGTTCACCGGCTCGCTGCGGGCGGCGTTGACGCTGCGCGACCAGGGCTGTTCGTTCCCCGGATGCGACGCGGTGCCTGCCGCGTGCGAGGCGCATCACATCACCCCGTGGTGGCAGGGCGGCGACACATCCCTCTCGAACGGGGTGCTGGTCTGCGCCCATCACCACCGGCTGATCGAACCCGACCCGCAGAAGCCGCCCGACCATCAGTGGCAGGTCGAACTCGACCCCGGCTCGGGGCTGCCCACCTTCATTCCGCCCAGGCAGATCGATCCGGGACGGCGCCGACGGCAGCACCGACGCCACCGCATCCGGGGGAGGACTCTGCCCTCCGTCGAGCACGACGAACCACCAGCATGGGAGCCTCCAGTGCTGCAGACTTCGGCCGCCTGGGTCGCCTGAACCCGGCTCGGCGACGGGCGGATCCCGATAGGCTCGACACCATGAACGGGGTTCGCTGGGGAATTGTCGGAGCAGGGTCCATAGCGGGTTCGGTCGCGGGCGATTTCCAGTTCGTCCCCGGCGCCGCGTTGGTGGCGATCGCCTCCCGCACGCAGGAGAAGGCCGACGCCTTCGCCGACCGGCACGGCATCCCCAAGGCCTTCGGCAACTACCGCTCGCTCCTCGAATCCCCGGACGTCGACGCCGTCTACATCGCCACCCCGCACCCGCAGCACCGCGACGTGGCGCTCGCCGCGATCGCCAACGGCAAGCATGTGCTCGTCGAGAAGGCGTTCACCGCGACACTGGCGGGCGCCCAGCAGGTCGTCGACGCCGCCCGGGCCAAGGGCGTGTTCGCGATGGAGGCCCTCTGGACCAGGTTCCTGCCTGTCGTGGCAGCCGCGCGTGAGGTGGTGGCCTGGGGCCGGATAGGAGACGTCGTCGCAGTCCAGGGCGACCTGTACGCGCATCGGGAGTTCGAGGCGGGCAATCGCCTGTTCGAGCCCGAACTCGGCGGCGGGGCGATCCTCGACCTGGGCGTCTACCTGGTGAACCTCGCCCAGATGTTCCTCGGAGACGTCAAGAGCATCGACTGCATGACCCGGCTGTTCCCCAACGGCGTCGAGAAGGCCGCCGCCATCACCCTCGCGCACACGGCGCACGGCCTGTCTTCGTTGACGTGCGGGTTCGACGGCCCCGGCCCCGGCCGGATGCTGGTGGTCGGCACGAAGGGCTGGATCGAGATCGAGCCGCGCTTCCACCACCCGTCGGTGATCACGATCCACCGTCCCGGGGTGCTGCCCCGCGTGATCGAGGCCGCCCCCAGCGGCCGCGGCTACAGCCATGAGTTCGCCGAGGCGACCAAGCGGATCTCCGAGGGCGCCACCGAGTCGCCGACGATGCCGCTCAGCGACACGCTCGAGGTGATGCGGGTCCTGGAGGCGTGCCTGCGACAGGCAGGCATCTACCGCAAGGACGCCACCGTCGAGGGCCTCAGGTAACCGGCCGCGACCCCGCGTCCTGCCCGCGCCTGCCGGCCGGTGCGCGCTCGGTTCCGCCCGGTTCGAGGTAGCCGAGCGCCCTGTCGCTTGCGCACATGGCCGTCACCACGTCGAGCGCCTGCTGGCGCAACTCCTGCAGCGCGAACTCGTAGCGCTCGGGCTGACGACTCACCGACGACAGGTACCGGTTGACGGCCAGGACGAGGGTACGGAGTTCCTCGTAGCACGGCGACGTGAAGCGGACGTCCCGGAGCGCCTCCCGCGCGTTGTCGCGAGCCTTCAGAAGCGACTCGGCCACCCGGGACGCGTCGGTGCCGCCCGGGGCCGCGACCTGAGGCGCCGCCTCACGCAGCGCGCGACGGGTGTGGAGGTCCAGGATCACGAAGGACACCGCGGCCCGCTCCCGGTTCAGGGCGTCGCGCCTGCGCTCCCAGATGCCGAGTGCCAGCGCGCTGCCCGCGCCCATCGCCGTCGACAGGAACATCATCAGGAACTCGGACAGCGCTGGCATGGGGAAACACTAGGGATGCCGGACCTCGCCAGCGGAGAAACCTTCAGAAATGCGCGCTGCAGTTACTGGTGCGTCTTGTAGTACTCGAGCATGTTGTCGCTGCGCAGGGCCTTGCGGAGGTCGTCCAGGCCGACCCGGTCGACGAGCACGATCGACTGGCCGTCCGACGAGGTGCCGAATCCTGCGGTGGGGAACTGGAACGAGCCGATGTTCGACGGCTTGAAGTCGCGCATCGACCATCCGAGCGCCATGATCGCGTCGTTGGTGAGGTCAGGGTCGACGGTGAAGTTGCCGCCGAGCTTGGTGATGGCGTCGCGGAACTTGGCGGGATCGGTCACGACCCCGGTCGAGGTGAGCTTGCTGAGAACCGCCTTGATCATCTCCCGCTGCCGCGTGGCGCGCCCGAAGTCGCCGTCGGAGAGGTTCTTGCGTTCCCTGACGAAGCGCAGCGCCTGCTCGCCGGTCAGCGTGATGTCGCCCTGCGGGAAGTCGAAGCCGTCGCTCGAGGAGGCCTCCTGGTTGTACACCGTGATGCCGCCGAGCGCGTCGATGACGTTGACGAATCCCTCGAAGTCGATGATCGCCGAGTGGTCCATCGGGACCTCCAGCAACTGCTCGACGGTCTGGATCGCCAGCGCGGACCCGCCCCACGAGTAGGCGGCGTTGATCTTGGCGTCGCCGTGCCCCTCCACGGGGACCCAGGTGTCGCGCGGGATGCTCATCAGGAACACCTGGCTGCGGTCGGCGGAGATGTGCATCACCTGCAGGACGTCGGAGCGGCCCCGCTCGCCGCCTCGGTGGTCGGAGCCCATCAGCACGATGTTCATCGGGGTGCCCTTGGGGCCTGGCGCGACGGGGGTCGGCCTCGGCCCTGTCGGCATCATCGACGGGTCGCGCTGGATGTTGTCGAGCGCGTCGACGGCCGACTTGGCGTAGTACCCGACGACCCCGACCGCGGCAAGCACAACCGCCAGCATGACGCCGAGCACGGTGAACAACAACCGCCGGTTCCGCCGCTTCTCCTTGGGCTGCGCCGAGTCGTCAACGTCTGGTTCGAGTTCCGCCATGGCGGCAGCCTAATGGAGCGCCTCGGGGTGATGGACGCGACGGCGGCTAAGGGTGTCGACGCGCCAACCGTGCCGCGACACGATTGGGCGTGTCGCGACGCGACGCTCAGGCCTTGACCAGGCGGAGCCTGAGATCCAGTTCCTCGTCCTCGTCGGTCGCGGCGTCGACCTCGTCCTGGATCAGCTCGACGGCCAGCACCTCGCCCGCGATCAGGTCGCGGTGCGCGGCGATCGCCGCGGTCAGCTCCGGCCCTGCCTCCAGCACGATCTGGATCCGGTCCGAGACCTGCAGGCCGGCGCGCTTGCGCGCCTCCTGGATGAAGCGGATCACCTCGCGGGCCAGGCCCTGCTGGATCAGCTCGGGAGTCAGCTCAAGGTCGAGCGCGACCGTCTCGCCCTGCTCGTTGACGACCGACCAGCCCTCGCGCGGCCGCTCGGTGACGATGACGTCGTCCGGGCCGATCTCAAGCTGCTCTCCCTCGAACTCCAGGAACGCCTTGCCTGCGTCGCGCAGTTGCGCGGCGAGGGTGGCGGCGTCGAGTTCCGCGATCGCCTTGGCGATCAGCGGGGTGCGCTGCGCGAACCGCTTGCCGAGGTTGCGGAAGTTGCCCTTCGCCGAGTGGTCGACGACGTCGCCAGCGGAGGCGAACGACTCGATCGACTCGACGTTCAGCTCCGCCTTGATCTCGTCCTGCAGCTCGGGCGACAGCTTCTCGAAGATCGCCGAAGGAACCAGCATCCGGCTGAGCGCCTGGCGCACCTTCACCTTCGACTCGGCGCGGGCCGCGCGACCAAGCTCGACGGTGCGGCGGGTCAGTTCCATCGCCTCGGAAAGCGGGGCGACGATCAGCGACTCGTCGGCGACGGGCCACGACGCGAGGTGCACCGAGTTCGGGCCGGTCGGGTCGGAGGCGTAGAACAGGTCCTGCCAGACGCGCTCGGTGACGAACGGCATGATCGGCGCAAGCAGCCGGGTGAGCGTGTCGAGGGTCTCGTGCAGCGTCCACAGCGCGCCCTCGTCGCCCGCCCAGAAACGGCGGCGGGAGCGACGGACGTGCCAGTTCGACAGCGCGTCGATGAACGCGGAGAGCGCCTGCCCGTAGCGCTGCGTGTCGTAGTTGTCGAGCGCGTCGCTCACCTCGACGATCAACTGCTGCGTGGCAGAGGTCAGCCACCGGTCGAGCACGTGCCGCTCGGCGACGGGGGGAGCCTCGCCGGTCGGCGCCCAGTTCGCGGCGCGCGCGTACAGCGACTGGAAGGCGACGGTGTTCCAGTAGGTGATCAACACCTTGCGGACCGTCTCGCCGATCGCCTGGTGGCCGACCCGTCGGGCCGACCAGGGCGAGCCCGAGCACGCCATGAACCAGCGCACCGCGTCGGCGCCGTGCTGGTCCATCAGCGGGATCGGCTCGAGCACGTTGCCGAGGTGCTTGCTCATCTTGCGGCCGTCGTCGGCGAGGATGTGGCCGAGGCAGACGACATTGCGGTAGCTGCTCTCGTCGAAGACGAGCGTGCCGACCGCCATCAGCGAGTAGAACCAGCCGCGGGTCTGGTCGATGGCCTCGCAGATGAAGTCGGCGGGGTAGCGCTCCGCGAACAGTTCGGTCGAGCCGGGCTCGTGCGGGTAGCCCCACTGCGCGAACGGCATCGAGCCGGAGTCGAACCACGCGTCGATCACCTCGGGAACGCGGCGCGACTCCTTGCCGCACGTCGGGCAGTCGAAGGTGACCTCGTCGACGAACGGGCGGTGCGGGTCGAGTTGGCTCTGGTCCGTGCCGGTCAGCGCGCTCAGCTCGGCGCGCGACCCGACGGCGACCTGGTGGTCGTCCTCGCAGCGCCAGATCGGCAGCGGGGTGCCCCAGTAGCGGGTCCGCGAAAGCGCCCAGTCGATGTTGTTGTTGAGCCAGTCGCCGTAGCGGCCGTGCTTGATCGAGTCCGGGTGCCAACTGGTGGCCTCGTTCTCGGCCAGCATCTTGTCCTTGATCTGCGTGGTGCGGATGTACCACGAGGGCATGGCGTAGTAGAGCAGCGGGGTGTGGCACCGCCAGCAGTGCGGGTAGGTGTGGGTGTAGTCGACGCGGCGGAACAGGATGCCCCGCTCCACGAGGTCGGCGACAAGGGTGGCGTCGGCGACCTTGAAGAAGATGCCGCCCACCAGGTCGAGGTCCTCCTCGAACGTGCCGTCCTTGCGGACGGGGTTGACGAACGGCAGCCCGTAGGCGCGGCACACGGCCATGTCGTCCTCGCCGAACGCGGGGGCCTGGTGCACGAGGCCCGAGCCGTCCTCGGTGGTGACGTAGTCGGCAAGCACCACGAAGTGCGCGGGGGAGGGGAACTCGACAAGCTCGAACGGGCGCTGGTAGGCCCACCGCTCGAGATCCGAGCCCTGGAAGGAGTCGGTCAGCGTCCACTCCTCGCCGAGCACCTTCTCGGCGAGCGGCTCGGCGATCAGCAGCGACCTCTGCTCCGGGTGGGTCGCGACGCGGTAGGTCACGTCCGGATGCACCGCGACGGCGGTGTTCGACACCAGCGTCCACGGCGTGGTCGTCCACACCAGCAGGTCGACGTCGCCGGCGAGCGGGCCGGAGGTCAGCGGGAAGCGCACGTAGATCGACGGGTCGACGACCTCCTCGTAGCCCTGCGCCAACTCGTGGTCCGACAGCGCGGTGCCGCAGCGGGGGCAGTACGGGGCGACGCGGTAGTCCTCCTCGAGGAGGCCCTTGTCGTGGATCTGCTTCAGAGCCCACCACAGCGACTCGACGTACTCGGGGTCCATGGTGACGTAGGCGTCCTCCAGGTTGACCCAGTAACCCATCCGTTCCGTCAGTTCGGTGAACGCGTCGACGTGACGCAGCACCGACTCGCGGCACTTCGCGTTGAACGCCTCGACGCCGTACGCCTCGATGTCTGCCTTGCCGG
This sequence comes from Propionibacteriaceae bacterium AM104-82, assembly GCA_027658995.1. Classification (GTDB taxonomy): domain Bacteria; phylum Actinomycetota; class Actinomycetes; order Propionibacteriales; family Propionibacteriaceae; genus Arachnia. The sequence goes on along the minus strand of JAQDQK010000012.1, from coordinate 106,125 downwards.
AGAAGCCGAGTTCCTTCTCGACGGCGAGCTCGACGGGAAGGCCGTGGCAGTCCCAGCCGGCCTTCCGCTCGACGTGGAAGCCGCGCATCGTCTTGTAGCGGGGGAAGAGATCCTTGAAGACGCGGGCCTCGATGTGGTGGGTGCCCGGCATGCCGTTGGCGGTGGGGGGACCCTCGTAGAACGTCCAGGGCTTGCCGCCCTCGCTCTGGCGCAGGGTCTCGTCGAACGTCTCTCGCTCGGCCCACAGCCTCAGGATGTCGTGTTCCATCGCGGGAAAGTCGACCTGAGCGGGCACGGCCTGGTAGCCGGGGGAGGTGGTCATCTGCGGTCCTTCGTCCAGTTTCTCAACTGAAGGGACGAGCCTGGGCCCGCGGTACCACCCTCCTTGGGCGGAACACCGCCCCACTTCCTTACGCCACCGCCGCAGGTTCTAGTGAGCGGTCGCCCGCCGTTCTTCCTGCAGCTCCGGGGTGATGGCCCCTTCAACGCCGCGCGATGACGCCCTCATTATGCGTCAGGGCGCCGGTGCCACTCAACCCGTGGGGCTACGTCCCTAGCGAAAAGCACGACCTGAGACGCTGGTCGCCGGACCACGGTGCTGGCACGATGGGGTTTCGACGAGGAGGTGTCGGCACAAGGTGTCAAGCGGCGAAATCGAGGGTTGGGCCAGCGAACGCAACATGCGCTTCTACGCGCCGTGGCCCGCCATGCGCGGCATCTTCCGCGGCGGTGACCTCTTCGACGGGGGCGACCGGGAGGTGCTCTCCGGCTGGTCGGGGACGCTCGGGAACCTGCCGGTGCTCGGCTTCCAGGCCGCGCCGGGCACCGACACGGCGGGCTCGATCTACGTCGTGGCGGTTCGGCTGCCGGGCATCACGTTCCCCCCGTTGACGTTCATGGAGTCGGGCCTGTCGGGCGTCGACCCCGCGGTGCCCATCGACGACCTCTTCGACCTGCACTGGAAGGTCACGGCCCGCAGTTCGCGCTTCGCGAAGGACCTGGTCGGCACCGCCATGCAGGAGGTGCTGATCGACATCCAGCCCGACTTCTCCAAGATCTGGCTGGAGCGCGACGCGATCCTGCTCGGCGCCCGCGGTGAGGTCTCCGCCACCGCCGTCGAGCGCTACCTGCACCTGCTGCGTCGCCTCGTCGACACCATGCCGACCCGCGTCCTCAACGCCGTCCGGCAGACCCCGGCCCCCCGGCCGATGGCGCCCGCGCTGCCGATCCGCCCGCTGGGGCCTCCCGCGGCGGCACCCAGGACGATCCCCGCCTACGCGCTGCCCGCGGCCCGACCCGCGCGACCGGTACCTCCCGCCGTCACCTCGGCGACCCGGAGCGAATGGGCCGGGTGGGCCGCGCGCCGCGGCTGGCTGCACTACCCCAACGGCCGCGAGATCGCCGAGCGCTTCCACCGCGGCCCGCTGCCCGGCGGGCGCCACATTGACGCGTTCGCGGGCAAGTTCGGCGAACTGCCGTGCTTCGGGTGGCGCACCGTCAGCGGCACCGGGCCAGAGGCGAGGATCCGGCAGGTGCTGTGCATCCGCAAGCCCGACATGGACCTGGAACCGGTCCGGGTCACCCTCGACAACGCGCTGCTCACCGAGCTGATCGGAAGCGGCGACATCGAGGTCGGCGACCCCGAGTTCGACTCGCGGTGGCGCGTCACCTCCGACCATCCAGACAGCGCGCGGGCGGCACTCACCCCCGCGGTGTGGAAGTTGATGGCCGAGCCCTTTGTGCCCAAGTTCGCGCAACTGTGGTTCGAGCGCGACGTGGCAGCCGTCATCACCGAGCGGCCGATCGGCCCCGACGTCGTCGACGACTATCTCGCGTTCCTGCACAAACTCGTCACCCTGATGGGCCGCTGACCGCAACCCCCTCGCAGGTGCCAAGATGGCGGCATGGCCATCTTCGACGTGCCCCTGTCCGAGTTGCGCGAGCGCGGCACCATCAAGTGGCGCCGCTTCGAACCGGACGTGCTTCCCCTGTTCGTCGCCGAGATGGACGCCCACCTCGCGCCCGCCGTCCGCGACCGCCTCGAGGAGGCGCTGCGACTGGGGGACACCGGCTACCCGCAACAGCCGACCTACCAGGAGGCGATGGCCGACTACGCGCGGTGGCAGTGGGGCTGGGAGTTCGATCCATCCGACGCGACGCTTGCCACCGACGTCGTCACTGGCATGCGCGACGCGCTGGAGGCCGTCTCGGAGCCGGGTGACGGCGTCGTCATCAACCCGCCCATCTATCCGCCCTTCCGCGGCGTCGCGCACGACCGACGCATCGTCGAGGTGCCGATGCGCGACGGGCGCCTCGACCTCAACGCGCTCGAGATCGCCTTCCACCGGGACCGGCCCGCCGCCTACCTGCTGTGCTCCCCGCACAACCCCGTCGGCACCGTCCACACCCGCGAGGAACTGGAACGCGTCGCGGAACTGGCCGACCGGCACGACGTGGCCGTCATCTCCGACGAGATCCACGCGCCGCTGGCGGGCGCGGCGCACGTGCCCTACCTCGACGTGGCGGGCGCGGACAACGCCGTCGTGGTCACCTCTGCGTCCAAGTCGTTCAACCTGGCCGCGCTGAAGGCGGGCCTGATCATCGGCGACGTCGCCATCCGCTCCCGGCTGAGGCCGATGGTCTCCGACGGCGCCTCCTACTTCGGGGTGCTCGCGCACTCCGCGGCCCTCACCGGCGGGCGCGAGTGGCTGGCGGAGGTCGCCGACGAGATCGCCGCGAACAAGGTGTTCTTCGCCGAACAACTCGCCGAGCACCTGCCGCAACTGTCGTACGCGCCCTCGGTGGGCACCTACCTCGCCTGGCTCGACTGCGCGCCGCTCGGCCTGGCGAACCCCGGCGAGCATTTCCACCGGGTCGGGCGGGTCCGGTTCAACCTCGGCGCCGAGTTCGCGCCCCGGGCAACGTCCTTCGTCCGGGTCAACCTGGCCACCTCGCGTGACATCATCGCGGAGGCCGTGCGGCGGATGGCCGCATCCGTCGAACACCGCGACGGCTAGGAAACGAGCCGGGCACCTCGTAACCTTGCCCTTAGTGCCCACCCACAGGAGGACCAGATGACGTTACCCATGGCAGCCTGGAGAGTCACGTACACCCCGGGTAACTGGCTGGTGCTCGCTGGCCCGACGATGCTGGTCGTCATGCTGCCCGCCCCCGCGCGGGCCTCCAAGCTGATCAACGACCTCTGGACCGACATCGTGTCGGCCGAGTCGGTCGACGGGTTGCTGAAGTTGGCGGGCGAGGTCGGCCTCGACGCGATGCCCGACTTCGGGGCGTTCTTCTGGGACAGCAACGGCCTCCACGGCCTGACCCGCGGCCGGGTCCGCGTCGTCGACACCGACAGCGGCGAGGTCGCCCTCGAAGGCAACGGCACCGTCACCTGGAACGAGGCGAGCCTCGGCGGCGAGCGTCACCTCCGCATCGACCTGGAGCCCGTCGACGACGACGAGGTCCTGCAACTGCCCATGGTCGTCGGCGCAGCGTCCGTCTCCGCCATCTACCTGACCACCGACCCCGAGAACCTCGTCCGGTTCCCCAGCTACGAGCAGTTGGGCGTGCTCCCCAAGATGCCGGTGCTCGGCGTCCGGCCCCGCCAGCGGCCAGCCGCCGCGGTCGTGGAGGCGGCCCCCGTCGTCGCCGCGGTGGACATGGAGCCCGCCGTCGAGGAGGAGGCCGAGCAGGACGTCGCGCAGGAACAGCCCATCGACCTGTCCGGTCAGGAGCCCGTCGAGCAGGAGCCTTCCGCCGAGGAGCCGGCCGTCGAGGAGCCTTCCGTCGAGCCCGAGCGGGCGGCCGAGCCGGACCTCCCGGTCGACGAGCAGGACGGCTTCGACCTTGACCACCCGACCGACACCGACGCCCTGAGCGAGCCGTTGGTGCTCGACGCGATCGAGGAGCCGGTCGCCGAACAGGAGAGCCCCGTCGAGGTCCCGCACGAGGACGCCCCGGAGTTCCCGGGCCTCGGCGACGAGATCGGCCCCAACGACTCGACCGACCCCAGCGGCGCCATCGCGGCGCCCATCGCGCCAGAGATGTCCGGGGTGCCCCCGGTGGCGCCCGAGGTTCCCGTCGCACCGCCGGTCGGCGCTCCCGTCGGCCTCGCGCCGCAGCGCCCAGCGCCCGTCGTGGTGCCCCCGACCCTCGGTGAGGTCGACGACGACGCGGGCGGCACCATCTTCTCGACGGGCCTTGCCGCGACGCACAAGCCCGCCCCGCAGAACGAGCCGCGGCAGGACCCGCAGGTGCTGGCCGTGCCGTGCACCAACGGGCACGCCAACGCGCCCGGCTCGCGCGCCTGCCGGATCTGCCAGGCGCCGGTCGACTCGTCCAACCCGCGCCTGATCCGCCGGCCGCTGCTCGCGGGCGTCCACACCAACCACGGCGACTTCGTCGACGTCGTCGAGGGCGTCGTGATCGGCCGCGCGCCCGACGCGGGGAAGGGCCCCTCCGGCTCCTACCTGCTGCGGGTCGCCAGCCCCAGCAGCGACATCTCGCGCAACCATCTGCTCGTCACGACCAGGGACTGGAACGTGCACGTCACCGACCTCCATTCGACCAACGGGACAACGGTCCTTCCGCAGGGCGAGGCGCCCTTCACGCTGAGGGACGGCGCCTCGGTCCAGGTGGAGCTCGGTACCGTGCTCGACCTGGGCGATGGCGTGTCCCTGCGGATCGAGCCGCCCCGCGGCTGAGCCCGGACACGTCAGGAGGGGATGAGTGTCGGGGGAGAAGACGACAGCGCGGCCGTTGCGGCTGCTCGGGCGGTTCCTGCGTCGGTCATGGCAGGGGCTGCTGATCGGCCTGCTCGCGGTGGCGCTCGGCGTCGCGGCGTACCTGAGCCCTGGGCTGGTCGAGGCCGACGTGCGCCTGGACGAGGGCAACGTCTACGCGATCAAGCGCGACACGGAACTGGTCGGCACCGTCAACTCGCAGATCAAGCAACTCTCCAACGCGGCGCCCATCGGTGACCCGCGCACCGAGGTCCTCCAGTCGGGCGACCAGGTGCTGCTGTTCCTTCCCCAGTCGTCCTCGCTTGTTCCCTACGACGCGGCCCGCAACATCACCGGCGCCACCACCCAACTGCCCCCCAACGCGCGGGTCCAACTGGTCGGCGACCGACTGCTGGTTGTCGGCGCGGAGTCCGGCGCGATCTGGTCCGGCGGCGTCGGCGAGATGCTCAGCCTCGACTTCGAGAAGTCCAAGCCGCAACTCGAGGTCGGCGACGGTGGCCTCGCGACGCTGACCACCGACGGCGACGTGATCGGCCTCGACCTGGAGAAGTCGGCCCTGGTGCGCGCCACCGAGGACGGCACCGCCACCGTCGCGCTGCCGTTCACGCTTGAGCCCGACGCCATCGTCAGCATCTCTGCCGTCGGCGACAAGGCGGTCGTGCTCGACCACTCGTCGTCGCGGATCTGGGTCGAGGGAGCAAGCCAGGCGTTCCCCGTCTCCGAGGCCGAGGGTGCAAAGCTGATGGCCCCGGCGCCCAGCGCGCTCAAGGGCGACGACGGCATCAAGGCGATCTACGCCAACGTCGCGGGCCTCAACGCCGTCACAAGCGACGGCCAGGTCTCGCTCTCGGAGCGCATCGACCTGAACCCCGTCACCCCCATCCAGGTCGGCGACTGCGTCTACGGCGCGGGCGTCAGCGGCAACACAGGCGTGTTCGTGCGCAAGTGCGTCGGGCAGGAGGCGCAGCGCGAGGAGATCAAGGAGATCACCTCCGAAGGCGACATGCTCACCTTCCAGGCCAACCGGGGCGTCGTCACCCTCAACGACCAGGCCAACGGCACCGTCTGGATGGTCGACAAGGACATGTTCATCATCCGCCCCGAGGACTGGGACATGGTGATGCCGAAGCAGGAGGACGACGAGCCCAACCAGGAGGGCACCGAGATCGACGTCGCCCCCGACCGCAGCAAGGACAACCGCAGGCCGATCGCCAACGACGACACCCTCGGCGCGCGGGCCGGCACCTCGACGGTGCTCAACATCCTCGACAACGACACCGACCCCGACGGCGACGTGCTGACGATCACCACCTCCACCAAGCTCGACGGCGCGACCCTGCAACCGGTGCGCGACGGGGCGGGGCTGCAGATCTCCATCTCCCCGGACGTGAAGGTCGACCAGTTCACCTTCGAGTACACGATCAGCGACGGGCGCCAGGGGACCGACACCGCCACCGCGGTCGTGCGGGTGATGCCCGCCGACATCACGGCCGCCAACGGCAACAGCGCCCCCCGCAAGTCGGAGCGGCCCGGCGGCCACAAGCCGGTCGACGTCACGTCGGGCTCCAAGCTCACCAAGCGCGTGCTGCTCGACTGGCGCGACCCCGACGGCGACCCGCTGATGCTGAAGAACGCCTGGCTGGAGCAGGGCTCCGAGGACATCCTGACCTTCACGCCCGACGGCAGCATCGAGTTCATCGACGTCGGCAAGTCGACCGGCCCCAAGAAGGTCAACGTCACGGTGTCGGACTCCGTCGCGGAGACCACCGACGAACTGATCCTCAACGTGACGGAGGACCCCGTCGCGCCCATCGCCTACGGCGACTTCGTCACCACAAAGGTCGGCTCCCCGGTGCAGGTCGAGCCGCTGGCCAACGACCAGGTGACGCGCCCCACCCTCTCCGAGGTGACGCCCCCCGAGGACTGCGCCGACTGCAAGTTGGACGCCAACTACCGCGAGAAGACCTTCACCTTCACCGCGCAGAAGGCGGGCACCTACTACGCCACCTACACCGTCGTCGACGGGCAGACCGCCACCGGCGTCGTCCGCATCGACGTGCGCGGTGACCGCGTCACCGGGCTTCCCGTCGCGGCGCAGGACGTGGCGCTGCTCCCGCTCGGCGGCACCGTGGTGCTCGACCCGCTGCTCAACGACACCGACCCGAACGGCGACGTGCTCGTGGTGCAGACCTACGACGCGCCCGACTCGCTCGAGGTCGTCATGGAGCGCAGGCACCGGATGACGATCCGCGCCAAGCACGACCTCAGCAAGCCCGTCACCTTCACCTACTGGATCTCCAACGGCCAGAACCCCGTCGAGGGCAAGATCACGGTCGTGCCGACCGACACCGGATCGGCCACGCCCATCCCTGTGCCCGATCAGATCCGGATCAGGGCGGGCAGCACCGCGAGCGTCAACCCGCTGGTCAACGACACCTCCCCGGTCGGTCTCGACCTGCACCTCGGCGAACTCAGCGACAACCCGTTCAAGGACCGCGCCTGGATCGACGAGGACCGCGTCAGGATCAGCGTGCCCGCAGGCACCCCTGCTGGCGTGAGCACCATCGGCTACTCGGCGGTCGACTCGCGCGGCGCGCTCGCGCCGAGCACCATCGCCGTCGAGGTGGTCCCCGAGGACGCCACCAACGTCGCGCCCGCGCCGACCCCCGTCGTCGAGCGCGTGCTCGCGGGCACCGAGACCCGCATCCCGATCCCGCTCAGCGGCATCGACGCCAACGGCGACGCCGTCCGACTCGTCGGGCTCGCCACCGGCCCGCTGCTCGGCCGTGTCACGAGCGTCGGCGAGGAGTACCTCGCCTACGAGGCCTTCGAGGGCGCCCGCGGCACAGACACGTTCAGCTACGAGGTCGTCGACGCGCACGGCGAGCGGGGCATCGGCGAGGTCCGGGTCGGCGTCGCGCCGCTCAGCAAGGACAACTCCAAGCCCGTCGCGATGCGCGACTCGATCACGGTGCGGCCCGGCCGACCCGTCCAGATCTCCGCGATCGACAACGACTTCGACGCCGACGGCGACGCCATCGGCTACACCCCCGGCGCGCCCATCGAGATGGACGCCGACATCAAGGCCGAGATCGTCGACGACCGCGAGATCCGCTTCGCGGCCCCCGATGAGCCGGGCACCTACGCGGGCGCCTACTCCGTGCAGGACAGCCGCGGCGAGCAGTCCTACGGCCAGTTGCTCGTCGAGGTCGACGAGGACGCCCCCAACCTCGCCCCTGTCGCCCGCGACGACTCGGTTCCCCTGTCGAGCCTGCTGGAGAACCAGCTCGTCAAGGTCGACCCGCTCGCCAACGACTACGACCCGGACGGGCCGAAGGAGGACCTGCGCGTCGAGGTCGCCGACCCGCCGAAGGACGACGAGGACGGCGCCCGCGTCGATGAGGCGGGCAAGCTGCTGACCATCCCCGTGCGGGAGGAACTGCAGCAGGTCCGCTACGTGCTGATCGACGGCGACGGGCAGCGCTCCAACGGGGTCGTCACGGTGCCAGGCACCAACAACCTGATCCCGTCGGCCAAGAACCCCGACGTGCCCCTCGAGCCGACCGCGGGACAGCCGTCCATCTACGACGTCAACGAACTGGTTCAGGGCACCAAGTCCCGCCAGGTGCGCCTCACCACCGCCGACCACATCTGGGCCCCCAACGCCGAGGTCGTCCCGGTCGGCGAGTCGAAGATCCAGTACGTGGCCGACCCGAAGTTCTCCGGCCCCGCGTCGCTGGTGTTCGAGGTGCAGGACAAGGTCGCCAACCCCAACGACAAGACGGGCAAGACCGCGGTCGTCTCGCTTCCCGTGCAGGTCAAGCCTGCCGACACCGGCGGCTCCGCGGACGGCGACGGGTCAAAGGAGGACGTCAACCAGCCCCCCGAGTTGCAGGTCCGCAACCCCCGCCTCGAGGTCGGCGCGGGCGAGGAGAAGCGCAGCCTGAACCTGCTGAGCCTGTTCCGCGACCCCGACGGCGACCCCAACTCGATGGTCATCAAGGGCCAGCCCCAGGAGGCGGGCGGCGACGCGATGGTCGAGTGGTCCTACAGCGCAAACACGCTGACGGCGAGCGCGCCGGAGAAGGCGAAGCCCGGCAGCTACAAGGAGCTCCGCGGCACCGTCATGGACGGCCGCGAGGGTGAGCGTGACTTCACGATCCGGATCGAGGTGACCGCCTCGGTGCGGCCGACGGTGACCGTCAAGGAGGACGTGATCCCCCTGGCCGTCGCGGGCGGCGTCTACGAGGTCCGACCCCTCGACAACGACACCTCGCACCTGCTGGGCGACAAGTCACTGACGCTCGTCGACGCCCGCGCCACCGGCCCCGGTGGCAGCGTCTCCGTCGACCAGGGCAAGGGTGTGGTGAAGGTCTCGCTCGAGAAGGGCAGGCACGGCCCGTTCACCGCCAACTACACCGTCAACGACGCCACCGGCGACCCGAACCGTCAGGTCACCGGCCAGATCGTCGCGGAGGTGCGCGACAAGCCGGGCACCCCGTCGACGCCGTTCGCGTCGAACCCGGGGGAGATCCTCGACGGCCAGGTCAGCGTCCAGTACCGCTCCACCGGCGACGGCGGCTCCAAGATCCTCGGCGCGGTCGCCACGGCGCACGCCGCTGGCTATGCGAGCAAGTCGGCGCCGTGTGCCGCCAACACCTGCACCGTCTCCGGCCTGAAGAACGGCGTCGCCTGGCAGATCTCGGTGCACGAGACCAACGAGGTCGGCGACTCCGAGGAGTCCGGTCTTTCGGCCGCCTTCACGCCCGACGCCGTCCCCGACCCGCCGTCGAAGCCGACCGTCGCCTACGCCGACAGCGAGCTGACCGTCACCTGGCGTCACGACCGGCTGTACTCCTCGCCCAACGGCGGAAGCCCCATCACGCAGTACGACCTGATCCGCACCGGCGGGGGCAAGAGCGAGACAGTGGTCCTCAACGACCCGAGGGCGCGCAGCTACACCTGGAAGGGCCTTACCAACGGCACCGTCTACCAGTTCGCCGTGGTCGCCCGGAACGAGAGCGGCAAGGCGTCCAACCCGTCCGAGACCTCGGAGCCGGAGTACCCGTCCGGCACGCCGACGGGCGACACCTCCCCGGTCGCCAAGCCCATCAACGACGACATCGGCGGGGCCTTCGAGGTGACCTTCACCACCGGTGGGGTCGACGCGCGCGGCGACTCCGTCAAGAAGTACATCGTGACCCCCGTCACCAAGTCGGGCAAGGGCAACGCCAGTCCCGTCGAGGTCAACGCGACAGGCGCCCCCAGCCACACCGTGCGGGTCGGCGGGATGGGCCTCGAGCCGACGAAGTTCACCATCCAGGCCGTCAACCGCGGCCCGGAGACGGGAAGCGTCGGATCGACCGGCGACTACCAGATCGCCTACCCGCAGCCGCGGATCACCAAGGTGACCGCGACCCCCGGCGACGGCTCGGCCAGCTTCAAGCTCGAACACAACGTCTCCGGCACGCCAGCCACCTTCGAGTCCTCCGTCAACGGCGGCCCGTGGAACTCGTTCAACGGGTCGATCAGCGGGCTCACCAACGGTGAGAAGTACTCGGTTCGCTTCAGGATCCAACTCGACGGCCTGACCTCCTCGGAGGCGAAGGCCGACGTGATGCCGAAGTCGGCAAAGCCCCCGGCGCCGAAGATCGCAAGCAGGAGCCTCCGACTGCCGGACGAGGTCCACCTCGACTTCGACGACTCCATCCTCACCAACGCGGGCTGGGACTTCGGCGGCTACTCGTTCTGCACCACCACCGGCAACAAGTGCAACAGCTACAGCAAGAACCTGCCGCTGACCGTCGACGCGGGGAGCGCCACGAAGATCTACTGGAAGTACGGCGACAGCGGGAGCGGCAACTACACCGCGGACATCGAGCCGGTCTCACAGCCCGCCATGAACAACGCGAGCGTGCTGAGCTTCCGGTTCCCCTACGCGCAGTCGGGCTCCTGCAAGATCCTGTTCAGCGGACCCAAGGGGGGCACCGTCGAGAGGGAGGTGCCCGCCTCCAACGGCGTGGTCGCCTTCACCGACGGCGCCACCGTCCCCATCCCCACCCCTGCTCCGGAGGGCCCGACGACCGAGCCGGCCACCTCCGCGAAGGTCTCCTGCACCATCAACGGGGTCAGCAAGACCTACGAGACCCCCTGACAAGAGGAACCAAGACAGCAATGAATCCAGAACAAGCCCGGTGGTTCGCGGAGAACTTCGCCAATGTGGTGGGCAACGTCGAGCGCGTCATCATGGGCAAGCCGGAGGCCATCAGGCTCGCGGTGACCTGCATGCTCGCGGAGGGGCACCTGCTCCTCGAGGACTTCCCGGGCACCGGAAAGACGACGCTCGCGCGCGCCATCGCGCAGTCGGTGCAGGGCACCAACTCGCGCATCCAGTTCACCCCCGACCTGCTCCCCTCGGACGTGACGGGCGTGACCATCTACGACCAGAAGACCGGCGAGTTCGAGTTCCACCAGGGGCCGATCTTCGCCTCGATCGTGCTGGCGGACGAGATCAACCGCGCCTCCCCGAAGACGCAGTCGGCGCTGCTTGAGGTGATGGAGGAGTCCCGCGTCACCGTCGACGGCCAGTCCTACAACGTCGGCCAGCCGTTCATGGTGATCGCGACCCAGAACCCCATCGAGCAGGCGGGCACCTACCGGCTGCCCGAGGCGCAGTTGGACCGCTTCCTGATGAAGACCACGCTCGGCTACCCCGACCACGAGGCGACCATGCGGATCCTCGCCACCGGAGGAAGCCGCCCGCGCTCGACGGCGCTGCCCGCCGTCATCTCCACCTCCCAGGTCGCCGAGATGAGCCAGTTGGCCGCCTCGGTGCACATTGAGTCGTCGGTCTTCGACTACATCGCGCGGCTCACCGCAGCGACCCGCACCCTCGACGACGTCAGGCTCGGCGTGTCGATCCGTGGCGCGCTGGCCCTTGTCCGCGCCTCGCGGGTGTGGGCGGCCTCGCTCGGTCGCCACTTCGTCGTCCCCGACGACATCAAGATGCTCGCCATCCCGTGCCTGGCGCACCGCCTGATCCTCGACCCGGAGGCCGAGTTCAACGGCGTGCAGGCCGTCGACGTGATGGCCGAGGTCGTCGGCTCCGTTCCTCCGCCGACCGAGCGCCAGCCCGCTTGATGACCACCGCCGTCGAGCCACGCTGGGAGGCCCCGGAAGTCGTCGATCCGCCGACGACCCAGGGCCTCCGAAGCGCGTACGCCCGCCTGTGCGACGTGACGGGGATCCGCACCGCAGGCTGGATCGCGCTGCTCGGCGGCGCAGTGAGCCTCACGCTCGGCCTCGTGTTCGGCTGGCTCGAGTTCAGCGTCGCGGGCATCCTCGCCGTCGCGACGCTCGCGCTGTGTGTGCTCTTCACGATCGGCAAGCCGGAGCTTGAGGCCTGGATCCAACTGACGGGCCGCTCCGTCGTCGTCGGGGAGCGGGCGGCCGGCCTGCTGCACGTGCGCAACGCCGCGACCCGGCGCAACTGGGGCGCCCGGCTCGATCTGCCCGTCGGTGAGAACAACGCCAGCTTCTCGCTGCCCAGCCTGCGCCCAGGCGAGATCACCAGCGAGGAGTTCCGGATCCCGACGACGCGGCGCGGCCTGATCACCGTCGGCCCCGCCCGCTCCGTGCAGGGCGACCCGTTCGCGCTGACCGGCCGCGAGACGCGCTGGACCGAGGAACTCGAGCTGTACGTCCACCCCGTCACCGTGTCGCTGCCCGGCAGGCAGACCGGCTTCGTGCACGACCTGGAGGGCCACGCCAGCTCGCACCTGTCGTCCTCCGACATGAACTTCCACGCGCTGCGGCCCTACGTCGCGGGCGACGACCGCCGCCACGTCCACTGGCGCTCGACGGCCCGCACCGGGCGGCTGATGGTGCGCCAGTTCGAGGAGTCGCGGATGTCGCGCGTCGCCGTGAGCCTCGACACCGGGCGCTCGGCCTACCTCGACGAGGAGGAGTTCGAGCTCGGCGTCTCCGCAGCCGCGTCGGTCGCGCTGCAGACGCTGTACTCCGAGTCCCTGCTCGCGCTGCTGACCTCCCGCGAGACGCTTGTCGCCGTCACGCCGGGCCGCACCCTCGACGAGCTGTCGCTCGTGCAGCTCACCACCCGAGGCGGCATCGCCGACCTGGTGCACTCCACCATCAGGCGGGCCCCGAACTCGTCGGTCGTGATCGTCGTGACCGGATCGAGCACCAGCCTGGCCGCCCTGCGGCGGGCCTGCGGACGCTTCGACGTCGACGCGCGCGTCGTCGGGATCCGGATCGAGTCCGGCGCCGAGCTGCGGGTCAGGTCGGCGGGCAACGTCACCGCCGTTCAGCTCGGCCACCTGGAGGACCTGCCGCGTGCAATCCGGAAGGCGATGGAATGAGCGGGGCGAGGCGCGGGGTCTCCGCGGTCGACCACAGCTCCTTCGCGACCACCACACCCAAGGGCAGGGCGCTGTGGCTCGGCGTCGACGCCGCAGCGCTGCTTGCGCTGCTCGCCCTGACGGCGCTCGCGTTCTTCCCCGTCTACGGCACCGGCTGGCTGTTCGTCACCGTGCTCGGCTTCGGGGCGGTCGGCATCGGGCTCGCCGTGCTGTCGACCTACCGCAGGTTCGGGGTCGCCGTCACCGCTGGCCTCGCGCTGCTCGCCTGGTTCCTGTTCGGCGGCCTCCTCGCGATGCCGTCCTCGACGGTCGCCGCGGTGGTGCCGACGCCCCGCACGCTGTTCGGGCTGCTCGTCGGGCCGGTGACGGCCTGGCGCGACATGCTCACGCTCGACCCGCCGATCGGCGAGACCTTCAACCTGCTCACCGTCCCCGGCCTGATCGGGCTGGTCGCCGGGCTGACGGGGATGCTGATCTCGCTGCGCTCCCGGCTTCCGATGCTCGCCTGGATCCCGCCCGCCGTCGGCTACCTGATCGGCGTGCTCGTCGGCTCGCAGGTCGCGTTCCAGCCGGTCCTGGTCGGAGTCGGGTTCTTCCTGATCGTGCTGATCTGGACGACGTACCGGCGGTTCCTGGTGCGCGGCTCGCTGTCGAGCGCCACCGGCAGGTTCCGGCCGCTGCGCGCCCTGCTCGCCGCCGCCACCCTCGCGGTCGCGGGCCTGCTCGCCACGGCGCTGGTGCCGCTGATCGCGGGCGCAACGCAGCGCGACACCATCCGGGCCGCCATCGAGCCGCCCATCGACCTGCAGCAGTACTCCTCGCCGCTGCAGGCCTACCGCGCCAACATCACCGAGCACCGCGAGGACACCCTGATGACGGTGGTCGGCGCGCAGAAGGACGAGATCCTGCGGGTCGCGACCCTCGACCGCTACGACGGGCTGAGCTACGACGTGTCCTCGCTCGACGACAGCGCCGTCGACGCCACCACATTCACCCGCGTCGGCCAGTGGATCGCAGACGAGACAGACGGCATCCCCGTCAACGCCACCGTCACTCTCAAGGAGTACCGGTCGGTCTGGACCCCGACCATCGGTCGCACCACCAGCATCGAGTTCCACGGCTCGCGGCGCATCGCGCTGGGGGAGAACTTCTTCTACAACCGCTCCTCGGGCACCGGCATCGACACCGCCGTCCTGCAGGGCGGCGACAGCTACTCGCTGCAGGCCGTGATCCCCGAGCGGCCCGACGACGCCAGGATCGCCGCGGCGCACGCCGGCCGCTACTCGCTCCCCGCCAGCAGCAACGTGCCCGAGATCGTGCTGAGCCAGGCGCAGGCCATCGCGGGCGACGAGCCGACCGCGGGATCGGCCGCCCTCAAGCTCGAGGCGGCGCTGCGGGAGGGCTACTTCTCTCACGGCCAGGCCGACGAGGCCGAGTCGCTGCCCGGCCACTCGGAGCGCAGGCTGATCACGCTGTTCGAGTCGCAGAACCTGGTGGGCGACCACGAGCAGTACGCCGTCGCGATGGCGCTGATGGCCCGCGAACTCGGCATGCCCGCCCGCGTCGTCTACGGCTACCGGGTGGGCGGCACCCAGACCATCACCGGCGCCCAGGTCGGCGCCTGGACCGAGGTGTTCCTCGACGACCTCGGCTGGGTCACGTTCGACCCGACGCCGCCCGAGGACCGGACCCTCCCCAAGGACGAGGAGCACAAGCCGCCGGAGCAGCAGCCCTTCGTCGAGAACCCGCCCCCGCCGCCGCTGCGACCCGAGGTGCCCCCGCCGGACGACCAGGTGCCGATCGCCACTGGCGACGCGCCGGAGGACCAGAACCAGATCGACTGGGCGCGGGTGGGAGCGGTCGCGCTGCTCACCGGCATCCCGCTGCTGACCATCGTGCTGCCGATCGTGCTGATCGTCGGCCTCAAGGCCCGCCGCAGGTCGCGCCGCAGGAACGATCCCGTCGTCGCGAACCGGATCGCGGGGGCGTGGTCCGAACTGGTCGACAGGGCCCGCGACGTGGGCAGGTCACCCTCGGTGTCCGCGACGCGCTCCGAGCAGGCGGAGGCCTTCAAGGAGGACTTCCGCAACCTGCGCGCCTCGAGCGACCCGATCTCGCTCGCGAAGGAGGCCGACTGGCTGGTCTTCGCGCCCGGGGAACCGAGCGAGGGTCGCGCCAAGGAGTACTGGGCCGCCACGTCGCCCGTGAAGCGCGGCATGCGGCGGTCCGTGAACTGGCTGCGGTGGCTCGCCTCGCACCTGTCGACCAAATCCTTCCGACGAATCCGCTGAGACCCGAGCCTGGTTAGGGTGATTTCATGACAGGACTGCAGCCCTACGTCACCTTTCCCGGCAACGCCAGGGAGGCGCTGACGTTCTACGCGTCGGTGTTCGGCGGCCGGGCCGAGATGTACACGCTCGCCGAGTTCAACCGCACCGACGGCCCTCCGGAGGCGATCGCGCACGGGGAGGTCGACGGGCCGGTGCGGATCGGCGGCTCCGACGCCGCGCCCGGGCAGCCCAGCGTGTCGATGCAGGGCCTGCTGCTTGCGCTGCTCGGCACCGCGGAACCAGACGTCCTGCACCGCTGGTTCGACGCGCTCTCCGACGGAGGCACCGTCGTCGACCCGCTGGGGCCGAAGCCGTGGGGCGCCTCGGACGGGCAGGTGATCGACCGGTTCGGGCTGCACTGGCTGATCGGCTACGAGCAGCAGCAGTGACGGCGAACTGAGGCGCTTCTGCGAACCACTCAGCGGTAGGCTGGGGCGCTGTACCTGAACCCCCTGGAGGAGGAAGCACGTGAGTCGACTGATTCCGCGTGGCGTGGTCGTGGCTGGCTTGGGCAAACGGTTCCTTGCCGCGCTGATCGACGCGCTGCCGATCGTGCTCGTCTACGTCATCGCGTTCTTCCTGTTCCGCGCGACCGCATCCTCCGCGGCGGTCGGCCTGATCATCATCATCGGCGCGGCCGTGCTGACCGCCGGCTACGCGCTGTACCAGTGGTGGGCCTACGCCACCCGCGGCGCGGGCATCGGCGCCCGGCTGATGGGGCTGCGGTTGGTGTCCCTGAAGGACGGCGAGCCGATCGGTTGGTGGCGGTTCTTCCTGCGTCAACTCGTCTTCGGGGCGCTGATGGGCACCGGCGTCGGCGGCATCGCGCTGCTGATCTTCCTCGTCATCCATGAGCGTCGCCAGGGCTGGCACGACATGGTCGGCGGGTCCGTGATGGTCGAACCGAAGCACACCGAGGCGAAGGCGACGCCCCAGACCCGCAAGCCCACCGCCACCAGCACCGTCGGCCTCCCGCCGCACCTGGCGAGCACGTTCAGCCCCCAGGCCGGGACCTCCTCGCAGTGGGGCGGCGAGCAGCCGGCCCCGGCGCCCGATTGGCTGCCCGGTGTCCAGTCCGAGCCGCTGCAACCGCAGCAGGCCCACCAGCAGCAGTGGCAGGCGCAGCAGCCTCAGCAGCAGCCGATGGGCCAGCCCTCAGCCTCGCAGGCGCCCTGGCAGCCCCCGTCGGGCGGCGGGTGGTCGCCCGCGCCTCAGCAGAACCCCCAGCAGCCTCAGGCCGGCCAGCAGTGGGGCCAGCCCCAGCAGCAGCCCGCCGAATGGCAGCCCGCGCCGCAGTCGTCGGCCCCGAACGCGCCGCTCCCGCAGCAGTGGAGCGCCCCGGAGCCCGAGCAGGAGCCCCTGGTGTCCCCGACCCGTCCGCAGCAGAACTGGATCCCGATCCCGTCCGCCTCCTCCGTCATCGAGCCGTCGCGCAAGGTGCGGGTCCGGCCGCGCGACTTCGGCGAGGTCGATGACGACGAGGGCACTCGCATCGCGAAGCTTCCGCCCGCGGGGCAGCGCGAGGGCGACGAGGGCTGGTACGTGCGCCTCGACGACGGCCGCGAGGTCGAACTGAGCGTGATCGTGCTGCTTGGCCGTAACCCGCACAAGAGCCCGGAGGATCCCGAAGAGGTGCACCTGGTGCCCGCCTCGGGCGACGGCCGGATGATCTCGCGCACCCACGTCATGATCGGCACCGATCCGCGCGGCGTCTACGTCGTCGACCGCGGCTCAACCAACGGCACCGCGCTCGTCGCGAGCGGGGGAGAGCTGGAGCCGTGCCCGCCCGGCACGCAGGTCCGCGTCCGCGAGGGCCAGCAGGTCTCCTACGGCAACCGCTGGTTCACCGTGCTGAGGCGCCCCGCCATCTGAGCGGGGCCCCTGCGCCAGGCCTGAGCGTCAGGCCTGGGCGTCAGATCTGGGTGCGGTGGAAGTTCAGGTGCGAGCGCGACGGCGTCGGCCCGCGCTGCCCCTGGTAGCGGGAGCCGTACTGCGAGGAGCCGTACGGGTGCTCCGCGGGCGAGCTGAGCTGGAAGAAGCACAACTGGCCGATCTTCATGCCCGGCCACAGCTTCACGGGAAGCGTCGCCATGTTCGACAGTTCGAGCGTCACGTGGCCCGAGAACCCGGGGTCGATGAAGCCTGCGGTTGAGTGCGTCAGCAACCCGAGGCGGCCCAGCGAGGACTTGCCCTCGAGGCGCGCCGCGACCGAGGGGCCGAGCGAGACCTGCTCATAGGTCGAGCCGAGCACGAACTCGCCGGGGTGCAGCACGAACGGCTCCTCGGCGTCGACCTCGATCATCCTGGTCAGTTCCGGCTGCTCGACCGACGGGTCGATCGAGGGGTACTTGTGGTTCTCGAAGACGCGGAAGAACTTGTCGAGGCGCACGTCGACGCTCGACGGCTGCACCATCCCCGGCTCCCAGGGATCGAGACCGATCTCGCCGGCGGAGACGTGGGAAAGGATGTCGCGGTCGCTCAACAGCATGACGGCAGCCTAGCGGTCAGAGTCAGTAGTCGCCGTCGTCCACTGCCGAGGCGTCGCCGTCAGCGCCGTCCAGGACCGATGCGCTGCCGGAGAGGCCGAGGCGCGTCGCGCCCGCCTCGACCATCGCGTTGGCCGTGGCGTAGTCGCGGATGCCTCCGCTGGCCTTGATGCCGAGGCGGCCGCCGACCGTCTCGTTCATCAGCTCGACCGCGTGCACGCTCGCGCCGCCCGCGGGATGGAAGCCGGTGGAGGTCTTGACGAAGTCGGCGCCTGCCGCCTCGGAGGCCTTGCACGCCGCGACGATCTCGTCGTCGGTCAGGGCGGCCGACTCGATGATGACCTTCAGCAGCCCGGTGGTGGCCTCACGGACCGCCCGGATCTCCTCCTCGACGAGGTCCGCGCGCCCCTCCTTCAGCAGGCCGATGTTGATCACCATGTCCACCTCGTCGGCGCCGAGGCGCGAGGACTCCGCAGCCTCGAAGGCCTTTGCCGCTGCGGTGTGGTTGCCGGACGGGAAGCCACACACGGTCGCGACCTTCACGTCTCCGAGGTCGTCGGTGATCGGCAGCATCGACGGCGACACGCACACCGAGTAGGTGCCGAGCTCGCGGGCCTCTTCGATCAGCTTCGACACCTGCTCGTGCGTGGCGTCGGTCTTGAGGAGGGTGTGATCGATCATCTGGGCGAGAGCCGAGCGCGTGATCTCCATGGTGGTCCTTTCCTGGTTATCACTGCATCGTAGCGGCGCTCACGCCTGCCCGGAGGCGGGGGAAGCGGTCGCAGGAACCAGTTGCCCGTCGAGCGGGAGCCGCAGCCGGAATGTGGTCAGCCCGGGTCTGGAGGCGACGTCTGCCGTTCCGCCCCAGCTCTCGACCATCGCCTTGACGATCGCGAGCCCGAGCCCGGTCGACTGGGCCGTCGTGTGGGAGCGTGCCGCGTCCGCCCTGGTGAACCGCTCGAACACCCGCGGGAGGGTCTCGGGCGAGATGCCTGGTCCGTCGTCGGAGACCTCGATGACGGCATATCCGCCGTCGACGTGCACCCCGGCCTGCACTGACGTGCCGGGCGGCGTGTGGGTGCGCGCGTTGGAGAGCAGGTTGACCATCACCTGGTGCAGTTGATCCTGGTCGGCGAGCACCGTCACCTCGGAGTTCGGCACGTCGAGCAGCCAGCGGTGGTCGCGGCTCGCGGCCTGCGCGTCGGAGACCGCGTTGACGAGCACCTCGACGGCGTCGACAGGCACCGGCGCGACCCTGGCGTCCGCGTCGAGCCGCGCGAGCAGCAGCAGGTCGTTGACGAGCTTCGACATCCGCGTCGACTCCGACTCGATGCGCCCCATCGCGAACTGCGCGTCGTCGTGGCCGGGGGCGCGCTGCGCCAGTTCGGCATACCCACGGATCGCGGCGAGCGGGTTGCGCAGTTCGTGCGACGCGTCGGCCACGAACCGGCGCAGCTTCGTCTCGGACGCCTCCCGGGAGGTGAGCGCGTTCTCCACGTTGGTCAGCATGTGGTTGAAGGCCGACCCGAGGCGGGTCACCTCGTTGTTCTCCGGCAGGTCTCCGACCTCGACCCGGGGCACCTCGACGGCGCCGCGGCCCAGTTCGAGGCGGCTCACGTCGTCGGCCGTGACGGTCAGTTGCACCAGTTTGCGGGTCGCGCGGTGCAGCACCTCGCGCGTGACGAACGCGGTCGCCGCGAGCGCGATCAGCGCGACCCCTGCTGCGAAGGTGGTCATCCACAGCAGCGACCGGTCGATGCTGCTGGTCGGCAGCCCGAAGGCCACCTTCCCGAACGGGGTCTGGAACGACTGAACCCGGTACTTTCCGAGGCTCTCGAGGCGGACGCCGTGGGTCTGCCCGTCGGGGTCGACGTTGTAGATGTCGATGACGTCCTGCTTGGTGAGCTGCGGGGATTCGACGCCGCGCTCCTTCAGGATGCTGCCGACGATGCGGCCCTCAACCTGGGCAACGATCACGGTGCCCGGCGGGTTGCCAGGCGAGTTGACGCTGGCCAGGGCGTCGTCGGGGCCGCCGCCGTGGCCCCGACCCTGGCGCTGCTGCACGAGCGTCAGGTCGCGGTCGAGCTGCCCGTACAGCACGAAGCGGGCAGACAGCACCGTGCCGAGGCACATCAGGATCGCCATCACCGCGACGGTCAGGACGATCTTGGGTTGAAGCTGGGAGGCGAGCGAGCCCCGGCGCTCGTTGCTCATGAGCCCGCCGGCCGCAGCACGTACCCGGCGCCGCGCATGGTGTGGATCATCGGCTCCCGGTTGGCGTCGATCTTCTTGCGCAGGTACGAGATGTACAACTCGACGACGTTGGCCTGGCCGCCGAAGTCGTAGTTCCACACCCTGTCCAGGATCTGCGCCTTCGACAGCACCCGCTTCGGGTTGCGCATCAGGAAGCGCAGCAGTTCGAACTCGGTGGCGGTCAGGTGCACCGGCTCGCCGCCCCTGGTGACCTCATGGGAGTCCTCGTCGAGGATCAGATCGCCGACGACGATCTGGGTGTCGGGGCGCACCGTTGTCGCGCCGGAGCGGCGCAGCAGGCCACGCAGCCGTGCGATCACCTCCTCGAGCGAGAAGGGCTTGGTGACGTAGTCGTCTCCTCCCGCGGTGAGCCCGGCGATCCGGTCGGTGACGCCGTCCTTTGCGGTCAGGAAGATCACGGGCACGTCGGGCTGCTCGGTGCGGATCCGGCGCATCACCTCCATGCCGTCGAAGTCCGGAAGCATCATGTCGAGGACGAGCGCGTCGGGGTGCGTCTCGCGGGCCACCCGCACCGCCTCGCCTCCGGAGGCGGCGGTGTGCACGTCCCAGCCCTCGTAGCGCATCGCCATCGAGAGCAACTCGATCAGGCTCGGCTCATCGTCGACGGTGAGGATCCGGATGGGGGTCCCGTCCGGTCGACTGAGGGGTTCGGTGGTGGCCATGCCACTACTTTCGCACCCGCGGGCCAGGAAAGGCTATGGGTCACCTGTGTGAAGGCTGTGAGCTCAGGACTCGTCCTTGATGAGGCGCGGGTCGTCCTCGATGAGCGTGCCGGAGTCGTGCGAAGGCCGGATGAACAGGGCGTCCAGGCCGGCGCGCCCGGACCCGAACGCGAGCAGCAGCAGGCCGAGGGCGGCGAGGATCGCGTTGTACTCCCACCCGTTGTCCATCAGATAGAACCCGGCGCCCGACTTCACCGTCAGGATGATCGCGACGTTCATCACGACCATGCCGAGGCCGATCAGCGGGGTCGCGAGGCCGAAGACGAGCAGGGTGCCCCCGATGATCTCGAAGATCACGGTCGCGACGGCCAGGCCGTATGGCGCGGGAAGGCCGGCCGCCTCGAGCAGCGCCTCCTGCTTGTCCAGCCCGATGATCTGCCAGCGCTGCCAACCGTGCGCCACGAGCACCACGCCCGCGACGATGCGTGCCACCAGCAGCGCGATGTCGCGGACCACCTTCAGGAATGCGTCCACCCTGCTGCCTCCTCGGGCTCTACTGCTTCGGCTCGACGTCCTCGCCATGCATTAGTTTGCCCGACACACCGGAGCCGAGGCGCTCAAGAGCCAATCTTCCGACCAACTGCTGGTTGGTGACCACCCGCTGCGAGCGACCGTTGGTGACGAAGGTGAGCGCCCAACTGAGCAGGGTCGTGATGCGCTGCTTGAAGCCTGCGATGTAGAGCAGGTGGAGGAACAGCCACGCGAACCACGCGATGATCCCGGTCAACTGGATCTTGCCGATCTTGGCCACCGCCGAGAACTTCGAGATGGTCGCCATCGAGCCCTTGTCCTTGTAGACGAAGGGGCCGGGCGGCTCGGTGTGCGCGAGTCGCGCCTTGATGATCTTCGCGGCGTACCTGGCCTCCTGGATGGCGCCCTGCGCGACGCCGGGAACCCCGTCGACCGCCGCCATGTCGCCGATCACGAACACCTCCGGGTGCCCGGGCAGCGTCAGGTCCGGCTCGACGACGACCCGGTTCGACCGGTCGAGCGTCGCCCCGCTCTGCTCGGCGAGGACCTCGCCCAGTTCGCTTCCCTTGACGCCAGCGGCCCACACCTTGCACACGGCCTCGATGCGTCGCGTGGTGCCGTCCTTGCCGCGCACCGTGATGCCGTCCTCGTCGACCTCCGTGACGATCGAGTCGAGCAGCACCTCGACGCCGAGGCGCTCTAGCACCTTCTCCGTCTTGCGGCCCAGCGTCTCGCCGAAGGGCGGCAGCACCTGGGGTGCGCCGTCGATCAGGACGACGCGGGCGGCGGTCGGGTCGATGGAGCGGAACTCGTGGGCAAGCGTCGAGGTCGCCAACTCCCGGATCTGGCCGGCCATCTCGACGCCGGTCGGGCCCGCGCCGACCACCACGAACGTCAGCAGGCGCTCGCGCTCCTGCGGGTCGGTGGTGAACTCGGCGATCTCGAACGACTTCAGGATCCTGGCGCGCAACTCGAGGGCGTCGTCGATGGACTTCATGCCGGGGGCGAACGTCGCGAAGTGGTCGTTGCCGAAGTACGACTGCCCCGCACCGGCCGCCACGATCAGCGAGTCGTAGGGGCTCTCGTGGTAGTTGTTGTGGAAGCGCCACTTCACGACCCGGTTGGTCAGGTCGATGTCGTCGACGAGGCCGAGCAGCACCTGCGCGTTCGGCTGGCGGCGCAGGATCTCGCGGGTCGCCGGGGCGATCTCGCCCTCCGACAGCACGCCGGTGGCCACCTGGTAGAGCAGCGGCTGGAAGAGATGGGTCGTGGTCTTCGCGATCAGCGTGACGTCGACGTCGGCGTGCTTGAGGGCCTTCGCGGCGAACAGGCCGCCGAAACCGGAGCCGATGATCACCACGCGTTGACGGCTCATGCCAGGCCTCGGTTACTGGTGTCGAATCCCATGTTTCAAGCGTAACCCCGCGGTCCGGATTCCCCGGTTCTCGTCCGCGGACGGCAAGATAGGCACACCGGCGAACTGAGAGGTGTGCCCGTGAGCGTGCCTGCGTGGCTGAGGACCGACCGCGTCGGCGACCCCGTGCGCCCCTGGCTGTGGGTGCTCGTCGGGCTGCTCGGCATCGTCACGCTCGTCGGCGGGCTGACGCTCGACCTGCACGGCTTCCTCGAGGTGCGCGCCAGTTGGTGGCGCCCCTTCATCACGCTGCCCGCGACGCTCGTGGTGCTGCTCGCCTGGTGGCAACTCGGGCCGCGCTGGAAGCGCCCGCTGCTGACGGCGGCCCTGTGGAGCCTTCCGATGATGTTCGCGCTGCCCATGCACTCGCGCGACGCCTACGCCTACGCCGCGACCGGATGGCAGGTCGCCCGCGGCATGGACCCGTACCTGACGCCGCTCGGCGACGCGGGCCTGCCGGGGCTGCTGGTCGGCGTGCACTGGTTCAAGACGACGAGCGTCTACCCGTCGCTCTCCCTCGACATGTTCGGCCTTGTCGCCCGCGTCACCGGCGGCGACCTGTACTGGACGCTTGTCGGGCTGCGCCTGCCGAGCGTGCTCGCGCTCGTGATCCTGGCATTCGTGCTGCCGAGGCTCGCGCGACGCTTCGGCGTCGACCCGCGGCTCGCGCTGTGGGCGGGCCTGCTGAATCCGATCATGCTCATCCAGTGGATCGGCGGCGTGCACAACGACGCCCTGATGGTGGCCCTCGGGGTAGCCGCGTTCCTCGCCGCCACCGACCTCGGCTGGAAGGGCTGGCGCGGGCTGATCGTGGCGGGCGTGCTGCTCGGCCTCGCGATGGGCGTCAAGCAGTCCGCGGCGCTGTTCGGGCTGGGTGTCGTCGCCGTCGGCTGGGCGGTGCGCAGGTGCTGGATCGGCGAGGAGCGCTACCAGGGATGGCCCCGGCTCGCGCTCGTCGCGGTCGTGCCGGGCGCCATCACCATCGTCACGTTCCTGGCCTCGTCCCTGTCGTGGGGCCTGGGGTGGCGCAACCCGACGGCGGGCAGCCCCGTGGAGGCGACGAGCAACGCCCCGCTGTCGTGGGTCGCGTCGTTCCTGCGCTACAACCACATCTTCACGTTCCCGGTCGCCAACTCCCTGGTCAACGCCGTCTCCACGCTGCTGATCGTGGCCGCCGTCTGCTTCGCGTGGGTCAAGGTCGGCCCGCGCGGCACCGGCATCGGCCGCCCGTGGCTGTTCTCCATCGCTGTGCTCGTCGCGTTCAACGTCTTCGGACCAGCGCTGCAGCCCTGGTACCTGACCTGGGTCATCCCGCTCTACGTTTTCGTGCGGGCACCCGCCTCCTGGAACCGGGTGTGGCTGGTGCTGGTGATCGCGTTCGCGCTGCTTCCGACCCTGCAGGACATCCTGCCTTCGTACGTGTCGATGCTGATCGTCGCGGTGCCCCTTGCGCTCGCCTGGCGCTGGTGGTCGCGGCGTGGCTTCGACCCGCTCCCGATCAGTGACCCCCAGGCCGACCCCTTGAAGACCGCGGTGTGATGTCCGAGCCTGAGGGTGAGACTAAGTTCGCCGACATGTCCAGCGTCCCATGGCACCAGCGAACCAACGACTGGGCGATCCAGGCCAGCGGCCTCGTCAAGCGGTACTCGGGGCGCACCGTGCTCAACGGCCTGAACCTGCACGTGCCCCGCGGCGGCGTGCACGGCCTGCTCGGGCCCAACGGGTCGGGCAAGACCACCTCGATCCGGGTCCTGCTCGGCCTCGTGCGCGCCAACGGAGGCGAGGCGAAGATCCTCGGCGAGACCGTCCCCAAGGGGCTGACCAGGGTCATCGACGAGGTGGGCGCCATCGTCGAGTCGCCCAAGTTCTCCCCGCGGATGAGCGGCAGGCACAACCTCAACGTGCTGGCCGACTCGATCGGGGCGCCGCCGCGCCGCGTCAGCGAGGTGCTGCTCGAGGTCGGCCTCGCCGCCGACGCCGAGCGGCACTTCCAGCAGTATTCGCTCGGCATGAAGCAGCGCCTCGCGATCGCGGCGACGCTGCTGAAGCGCCCGTCCGTGCTGATCTTCGACGAGCCGACCAACGGCCTCGACCCGGTCGGCATCCACGACATCCGCACCACCATGCGCGGTCTCGCCGACGCAGGCCGCACGGTGCTCGTCTCCTCCCACATCCTCTCCGAGATCGAGCAGATCGCCGACTCGGTGTCGATCATCGCAGGGGGGAAGGTGGTCGCGGAGGGCAGCATGCAGGACTTCCTGAGCGACGGCGCACCCCACGTCCGGGTCCGGATCGAGCGGGCCCTCGAGGCGACCGACCTGCTCCGCGCCGCGGGCTGGCGGGTCGACGTCGACGAGACGGGCCTGCGGGTCTCGGGCCGCAACGGGCAACTGCCCGACGCCGCCGTGATCGCCGAGACCCTCGGGATGGCCAACCTCTGGCCCCAGGAACTGACCACCCGGCGCGTCAGCCTCGAGCAGGTCTTCCTGCAACTCACCTCCGACGTCGACCTCGGCGCGAGCCAGAGCCGCAGGCGGTGGGCCTCCTGATGTTCGCCAACCTGATGCGCAGCGAGTTGTCCCGGCTGCGTTACCGCCGCAGGGCGTGGGGCAGCCTCATCCTCGTGATGCTCGCCGGCCTCGTGCTCCCGTCCCAGTGGATGGGAAGCATCCGCGAACCGACGGCCGCGGAGGTGACCCTCGCCCAGGCGGAACTGACCCGCGCCCAACTGTTCGGCGAGTGCTCCGACTGCACCCTCGCGCAGATGCAGGGCTGGTGGAGCTTCGAGCGCGTCGTCCATGACGGGATCGGGGCGAGCGCCATCATGATCGCGTTCTTCGCCTTCATGATCGTGGTGACCTACGTCGGGGCGGACTTCTCCTCCGGCGCGATGTCGACGCAACTGACGTTCACGCCCCGCCGGGTCGTGCTGCTCGCGGCGCGTGCCCTGGCCTGCGGCGTGCTCGGCGCTGTGCTGATGCTCGTCGGCCTCGTGACGGCGACCTCCGTCACGATCATCGGGTACCTGTCCGTCAACGGCAGCGACTCGATCGGGGCCGCGCCGGGGCTGCTCAACGTGATGGTGGGCGGGGCCATGTACGGGTTCCTGATCGGCGTGATCGCCGCGCTGGTCACCTTCGTCATCCCCAGCACCCCGATCGCGATGGCCGCGGCCGTCGTGGTGCTCGTCATCACCGGCCTGATTGACGACGGCAGTTTCACCCCGCTGAGCAAGGCGGCGCTGCACATGATGCCGATGCGCAACGGCAACGCCGTGATCCTCGGCGATCACGTCGTCGAGAGGTACAACCAGGTGGTGAGCGTCACCATCACCCGCGCCGACGGCCTGGTGTTCCACCTCGTGGTGATCCTCGCGTTGTTCGCGCTTGCCGCCTTCCTGTTCGAGCGCCGCGACATCAAGGGCTGAGCGTCCCGGAACGGCCGGGGGAGCGCAGTCGGCCGCAGATACACTGCCTGCCATGCGCTACGTCTCGACCCGCTCCGCCGCGCCAGGCAAGCCCTTCAGCGACATCCTCCTCGAGGGGCTCTCCGCCGACGGAGGGCTGTACCTGCCCGAGTCCTACCCGCAGATCGACGCGGAGACCCTCGAACGGTGGCGCGGGATCCTCCTGGAGGACGGCTACGCGGCGCTCGCGTTCGAGATCGTCCGGTTGTTCGTCGACGACATCCCCGAGGCCGACCTGCGCGGCATCGTCGAGCGGGCCTACTCGCCCGCAAAATTCCTCGACCCGGCCATCGTGCCCGTCACGCACCTGTCTGACGGGCTGTGGCTCGCGCACCTCAGCAACGGGCCGTCGGCCGCGTTCAAGGACATGGCGATGCAGTTGCTCGGCGAGCTCTTCGAGTACGAACTGGAGCGCCGCGGCGAGCGCATCACGATCCTCGGCGCCACCAGCGGCGACACCGGCTCGGCCGCCGAGTACGCGTTGCGCGGCAAGCCGGCGGTGACGGTGTTCATGCTGTCCCCGCAGGGCAGGATGACGCCGTTCCAGCAGGCGCAGATGTTCAGCCTCGACGACCCGGGCATCGTCAACATCGCGGTGGAAGGTGTGTTCGACGACTGCCAGGACATCGTCAAGGAGATCAACGCCGACGCCGACTTCAAGGCACGGCACCGGATCGGGGCCGTCAACTCCATCAACTTCGCCCGCCTGCTCGCCCAGATCGTCTACTACTTCGCCGCCTGGCTGCGCGTCTCCGACGGAGAGCCCGTCTCGTTCGCGGTGCCATCGGGCAACTTCGGCAACATCGTCTCGGGCCACATCGCGCGCGAGATGGGGCTCCCCATCGACCGGTTGATCCTGGCCACCAACGAGAACAACGTGCTGGAGGAGTTCTTCCGCACCGGCGGTTACCGGATCCGGGGCGCCGCGGAGACGCTTGCCACCAGTTCCCCGTCGATGGACATCTCGAAGGCCTCAAACTTCGAGCGCTTCGTCTTCGACCTGCTCGGTCGCGACCCGGAGCGCACCGCCGACCTGTTCGGCGCCCGGCTCGCCGAGGAGCAGTCCTTCGACCTCGGCCAGACGCCGGAGTTCCTCGGCCAGGGCGAGCGGTTCGGCTTCGTGTCTGGCAGTTCGAGCCACGCCGACCGGCTCGCCGAGATCCGCCGAATCTTCGAGGCCGACGGCGTGGTCATCGACCCGCACACGGCCGACGGCGTACACGTCGCCCGGACGCTGAACGTGCCGGGCCCCGTCATCGTGCTGGAGACGGCGCTCCCCATCAAGTTCGCAGAGACCATCGTCGAGGCCATCGGCGTGGTGCCTCCCACCCCGGCCCGCTTCGAGGGCATCGAGGAGCTGCCGAGGCACGTGATCGACGTCGCGGGCACCGCGGCCGCGGTCCGCGCCGTCATCGAGGAACGCCTGGCACAGTAGCCAGGATGCCGCCCCCCGGCGCCGTCGCCCGGGCGGGTTGTGCCATCATCGGCGGCAGGGGGCAGAGATGACGTGTCGGACATGTGGAAGGCCAGGCGACGGCGAGGTGTGTTCCTCGTGCCTCAGCCTCGCGGACAATCCGACGTTGAACCCTTACTCGGGCCTGTCCGCTCAGCCCGCGCAGGGTCAGGCCCCCGACCCGTACCTGATGGGGCAGGACTGGACGCCGCCTCCCGACGAGCCCGGTTCCGGAGGGCCGCCGAGGCGTCGCGGGCGCGTTGCCCTGATCGTCGGCCTGTGCGCCGTCGTGGCGGTCGGCGCGGTGGTCGCGACCCTGTTCCTCACGGGCGAGGGGCCGACGGCGGCGGTGCCGCAGGCGGCCACGCCTCAGCCGAGCGTCCAGATGACCGTGGCGCCCGAGCCTGAGCCCACCACAGTGGAGCCGACCCAGCCAGCGACGGTCTTCGTGACTCTCACCCCCAGCCCTGCGCCGGAGGAACCGGCACAGGCCGAACCCCCGACGACGGCACCCGACTCGATCGAGACGCTGACCACCGATGACGCGGCCTCGTTCATGAACGACTATCTGCGCCGGGTCGTCGCCGACCCCGACGACGGATGGGGCCTGCTGAGCACCCGCAGGCAGCAGGTCGAGAACCGGGAGTCCTACTACGAGTATTGGCCCAGCCTGTCGTCGGCCTCCGTCAGCGGGTGCGTCTACGAGCAGAGCGGATCGCTGGACTGCCAGGTCAACACCGTCGACAAGTCGGGGAAGGCCGGTACCTCCCAGGCGCGCTTCTGGCTGACCTCAGAGAACGGGCAGATCCGCATCGACGTCGCGGGCGGGGGAGGGGCCGAACAACTCGCGGCCGAGGAGGAACTCGACCGGCTCCGTCTCGAGTCCATCGCCGGTCTGGTGCACGACGACAGATGGGTGGCGGAACTCTCCGCCAAGCGTCCCGGCATCTCCGATCCGCTGCAGACCGCCGCCAACGGAACGCACGTGTTCTACCTCACAGACATCCTCGCCCAGCATCAGGCCCTGGAATCGAGGCTGCCCGAGGCCCATCTGCTGATGCTGCGCCGCGAGGACTGGGGCAAGCAGGGCCGCGACCTGTGGCACACGGTGGCCGACCCGGGCGGCCTCACGTCCGCCGCGGATGTCGAGGCGTGGTGCGCTGCGGCCTTTCCCGAACTGTCGGGGAAGGAACTCGCGAATCAGTGCACGCCGCGGCAGATGACCGCGCCGCACGGCTGACGCGCCCCGGCGCGTCTAGGGTTGGGGCATGGACGGATCACAGGTCCCCGAACGTCGGATGCGCGCAAGCGACGCGGAACGCGACGAGGTTCTCACGGTGCTGCAGCGGGCCTACGAGTCCGGGCGGCTTGATCTCAACGAGATGCGCGATCGGCAGGACAAGGCCCTGCGCGGCCAGTTCGTCGACGAACTGCCCGTGCTGGTCGGCGACCTGCCCGAGGGGCGCGCGTTGGTGCTCGGCGAGGACCGCCCGGTCGCACCGCGGCCGCGCGGCGAGGCCGAGACGGCGCCCGCGGACGGCGGGTTCACGATGAGCGTCATGTCGGGGCGCGACGTGCTGGTCGAGTCGGGAACCCGCGAGATGCGCAACTTCGCCTGGTGGGGAGGCAACAACTACGACCTGACAAGCGCGATGGGCCCGGGGCGGATCGTCACGCTGAAACTGCACGCCGTGATGGGCGGCAGCACCATCACCGTCCCGCCCGGCGTGCGTGTCGTCGACCGGAGCCTTGCGATCATGGCGGGCAACGAGGTCCAGCGGGAGGCCCAGGGCGACGGATCGAACGGAACCCTTGTCCTGGAGGGTTTCCTCTGGTGGGCAGGCAACGACGTCAAGTTGGGGCAGGCCTCCGGCGGGAACTGAGCGACAGCCGCCGCGCCCACCTGTGACATGATGCTGGCGTTGTCAGCGCGGCATGCGCGGAGGTGGTCATGTTTCGAGGGATCGGCTGGGGCAGGCGCGTCGGCGCGCTGCTGTGCTGGGCCCTCGCGCTCGCCCTGACGCTCGCCCTCGTCGCTGCGCTGGCCCTCGCCGCCAGGATCGGTCGGGTGGACGCGACCCTTCCCGCGCCCGCAGATGGCGTCACCTACCTGATCCTCGGCAGCGACTCGCGCGAGGGACTCTCCCCGGTGCTCGCGAAGAAACTGGGCGACCCCGAGGACAAGGGGGACCGCGCAGACATGGCGATCCTGGTGCACGTGCGACCCGACGGGAGCAGCGCGACGGTGTCGCTTCCGCGCGACCTGATCGTCAGCGACGACGACGGCAACCCGCAGCGCCTCGCGCTCTCCCTGCTCAACGGGCCGGACGCGACGGCCCGCGCCCTGTGCCGCAGCCTCGACGTCGGCGTCAGTCACGTGGTGGTCGTCCGGGTCACGGCGCTGGTCGACATCGTCGACGCGCTCGGCGGCATCACCGTCACGCTTCCGCACGCGCTCCGCGACAAGGGGGCGCTGCTCGACCTGCCCGCCGGCACCCAGCGCGTCGACGGCCTCACTGCGCTCGCGCTTGCCCGCTCGCGCAGCCCCAAGGAACTGGTCGACGGCAAATGGGTCACGCTCGACGCCGAGGAGGGCGCGCGCAGGCGCACCGCCTGGACGGGCCGGATCCTGCGGGAGGTGACCGCAGGGATGCTCGCGGCCCCGCCCGCGACCCAGGCCCGCGCCGCCTGGGCGGCCGCCGCCCAGGTGAAGATCGACCGGGGGACGCGGATCCCCGACCTGGTCGACCTGGCGCGAGCCGTCGACCAACCGGTCCCGCTGCCTGTCACGGCCGTCGGCGACCTTGCGGTGATCGCCGACGGCGACGAGGTGCTGCGCGAGGCGGGCCTGCTCGGCTGCGCCGACATTGACCAATAGCCTGTTTTCCCCAGAAATTCCGATTTTCCGGCGTTTCGCCTAGGCCGATGTGGTTGACTGCTCTCGGGCCCGGTGAAGGGCCTAGTAGATCGTGATGTACGGGGGAAGTATGAAGTTTGTGAAGAGCACGCTCGCCGTTGGCCTCGGGGCCGTGTTGAGCCTGGCCCTTGCGCCGTTCGCCCAGGCGGACACGGCGCCCATGATGAAGGCGAGCGACCCGACGCCCACCGCCGGGCAGGCCTTCACCGTCAGCGGAGAGGGGTGCCTCGCCGACGGCGACAAGGCGGCCACCGTCCTGATCGACTACCAGGGCAAGATCTCCACCGCGACGCCCGCCGCCGACGGCACCTGGTCCGCTTCGCTGACCGCCGTCGAGGGCGCTGGCACCATCAAGGCGACCTGTGACGGCTACGGCGACGAGTTCGCCTACCCGAGCCTGAGCGTCACCGGCGAGCCCGACCTGGCCGACGTCGCCGTGACCGGCGAGTTCCTCAAGGCGGTGCGCGACGGCTGTAAGGTCACCATCAGCAGCAAGACCACGGGCCTGTCCGACTTCACGCTGCAGGTCTGGGATGACGGCTCCGTGATCGACTCCTTCACCTGGAAGGAGGGTGGCACCCGCGACAGCGTCTGGACCATCACCCGCCCCGCGGGAACGCAGGCAGCGGGCGTCGACTTCGTCCTGACCACCAGCGACGGCATGCTCGACCACATCGAGAACTTCGAGTACCCGGCCTCCGCGGCGAACGAGTGCTCGGCCGCCGTGAAGGTCTCCGTCGCGATCCCCGACTACAACGGCTCCACCGTTGCGGGCGCCAAGCACACGGTCACCGGTAAGGGCTACCTCCCCGGTGAGAAGGTCACGCTGACCTTCGCCCTGTACGGCACCGAGGATCCCGGCAAGGTCGTCGGCACCGCGATCGTCGGCGAGGACGGCACCTTCTCGACCACCTTCGTCGTCCCGGCATGGGCTCCCGGCGGCTACGCGCTGTACGCCACCGGCGACGACAGCGGCCGCTCGGACTTCGTCCGCGTCAAGGTCGTGAAGCCGGGCAGCGGCATCGGCCTCCCGCACACCGGTAACTGACACCTCACCTTCGGGGCCCCGGTCGACACCTGTCGACCGGGGCCCCGTCGCATGCGGCAAGGGCTGTCGTGGGCGATCGTGCCGTGACAGACTTGCCCCACAGGCGCCGGTTGACGCCGCTCAGAGCAAGGAGTGAGTCCCCATGCCAGCCTTCCAGACCATCGTGGTTCCGGTCAGCGACCTCGAGTCGGCCAAGCGGATCTACACCGCGGCGCTTGGCGCCGAGCCGCACACCGACCAGCCCTACTACGTCGGCTACAACGTCGACGGCTGCGAGTTCGGCCTCGCGCCCAAGGCGATGGCCAACCACCCGGACGGCCCCGTCGCCTACCTCGACGTCCCCGACGCGGCCCAGAGTGTCCAGGACCTCGTCGCGGCAGGCGCGACCGTCGTGCAGGACGCCACAGAGGTCGGCGGCGGCACGACCGTCGCGGTGCTCGCCGACGCGGACGGCAACGTCTTCGGGGTGCGCTCCTACCGGGCGGGCTAGTGGCCGGCTAGTAGTCCAGCAGCAGCGGGAGGCTCATCCGCCTGGCCTGGCCGGTCAGTTCGAGGAACACGGCCAGCCCGAACACGCCCCACTCCCGCAGATAGGTCACGCGGTCGCCGTTCAGCCCCGGCTCCTCGATCGGGCCGCCGGTCAGCAGCGCCTGCGTCAGCGCCGTCCCGTCCACGCCCAGCCGCTCACGAAGTTGTTCGAGTTCCGCCGCCAGCAGGTCGAGGGTGCCCATCCCGATGGTCGCGCCGTCGACGGAGGTGCCGGTGAAGGTCGCGGCGATCCCGTCGATGGGCAGCCACCACTCCGCCCCGCCGATCAGGCTGGGAAACAGTTCGCTGCCCTGTTGCTTCGCCGTCTCGAAGGCGCGCGAGGCGGCGAAGTCCTGGGGAGAGTCCGCCTCGTCGGCGAGGTCGGGGTGCTCGACCTGGGCCGCCAGCACCAGCAGGGCGCCGTAGCCGAACCAGTGCGGCTGATCCGTCGCGTAGGGCGCGTCGGGGTCGTCGGCCCACAGGTCGTCGAAGCCGAGGGCGGCGCCCATGGCCGCCTGCCACTGCGCGACCCGCTCGTGGATCGCCTCCGGGCTCTCTGCGACCGGCACCTCGCCGGGACGGACCGTGGTGAACTCGATTCCCTCCGCCGCGGCGGCCTGTGCGGCAACAGTTTGCCAATCTCCTGCGAAATACCTGGTCAACGATCCAACATAGATGTCAAGGCCCATGAGGCGATCCTGACAGGAGCGCGGGCCGTGGCATGCGAAGTCCAGAACTTTCGCCGTGGGAATAATCCGCGGCCACCTCCCGTTGTACTGGATGGAAGTTGAGTCAGCTCGGCTCAACTCTGAACTTGAGCCTGGTCGACTCATATGCTTAACTTGAGTCAACCCCGCTCAAGGGATCACCAGACATTTACAGACATTGACTCCAGGAGGAATCCACATGGCTCGTGCAGTAGGCATTGACCTCGGCACCACCAACTCGGTCGTCGCCGTCCTCGAGGGCGGCGAGCCCACCGTTATCCCCAACGCTGAAGGCTCGCGGACGACGCCTTCGGTCGTTGCATTCACCCCGTCCGGCGAGGTCCTCGTCGGCGAGGTCGCCAAGCGCCAGGCGGTCACCAACGTCGATCGCACCATCCGTTCCGTCAAGCGCCACATGGGCACCGACTGGAAGGTCGACATCGACGGCAAGGAATACCACCCGCAGCAGATCTCGGCCTTCGTGCTGCAGAAGCTGAAGCGCGACGCCGAGGCCTACCTCGGTGAGTCGGTCACCAACGCCGTCATCACCGTTCCGGCCTACTTCGGCGACGCAGAGCGTCAGGCGACCAAGGAGGCCGGCGAGATCGCGGGCCTGACCGTCGACCGCATCATCAACGAGCCCACCGCCGCCGCGCTGGCCTACGGCCTCGACAAGGGCGACAAGGAGCAGACGGTCCTGGTCTTCGACCTCGGCGGCGGCACCTTCGACGTCTCGCTGCTCGACATCGCCGACGGCGTGTTCGAGGTCAAGGCCACCAAGGGCGACAACCGCCTCGGTGGCGACGACTGGGACGCAGTTGTCGTCGACTGGCTGGTGACGCAGTTCAAGAACAAGAACGGCATCGACCTTTCCAAGGACAAGATGGCCCGCCAGCGCCTCCAGGAGGCCGCCGAGCGCGCCAAGATCGAGCTGAGCTCCGCCTCGGAGACCACGATCAACCTGCCCTACATCACCGCCTCCGCTGAGGGTCCGCTGCACCTGGACGAGAAGCTGACGCGCGCCGAGTTCCAGCGCATGACCCAGCCGCTGCTCGACCGCTGCCGCGCCCCGTTCAACGCGGTGATCGCCGACGCTAAGACCTCGGTCGACAAGATCGACACGGTCCTGCTCGTCGGTGGCTCGACCCGCATGCCCGCCGTCGCCGACCTCGTCAAGGAGCTGACCGGCGGCAAGGAGCCGAGCAAGGGCGTCAACCCGGATGAGGTCGTCGCACTCGGCGCCTCGCTCCAGGCCGGCGTACTCAAGGGCGAGGTCAAGGACGTGCTGCTCCTCGACGTCACCCCGCTCAGCCTCGGCATCGAGACCAAGGGCGGCGTGATGACCAAGATCATCGAGCGCAACACCACGATCCCGACCAAGCGGTCCGAGGTGTTCACCACGGCAGAGGACAACCAGCCCTCCGTGATGATCCAGGTCTACCAGGGTGAGCGCGAGTTCGCCCGCGACAACAAGTCGCTCGGCAACTTCGAGCTGACCGGCATCCTGCCCGCCCCGCGCTCGGTCCCGCAGGTCGAGGTCACCTTCGACATCGACGCCAACGGCATCGTGCACGTCGCGGCCAAGGACCTTGCCACCGGCAAGGAGCAGTCGATGACCGTCACCGGCGGCTCCGCCCTCGGCAAGGACGACATCGACCGGATGGTCAAGGAGGCCGAGGCTCACGCCGAGGAGGACAAGCAGCGCCGCGAGGCCGTCGACATGCGCAACGAGGGCGACGCCCTGGTGTTCCGCACCGAGAAGCTGCTGAGCGAGCACGCGGATACGATCGGCGAGGACGTCAAGGCCCCCGTGGTCGAGGCGACCGACAAGCTCAAGGAGGCCCTGAAGGGCGAGGACAACGACGCGGTCAAGGCCGCGATCGACGACCTGAACACCAAGGCCGCCTCCATGGGCCAGGCGATCTACGCCGCCGCGCAGGCCAAGCAGCAGGAGTCCGCAGCCCCCGAGGGCGAAGCGACCGACTCCGGCTCCGAGGCCGGCCCGGGTGAGGACGATGTCGTCGACGCTGAGATCGTCGACGAGGATAAGGAAGACGACAAGTGACCGATTCGCATCAGGATGCGGACCGCGAAACCATGGGTGAGGGCGTCGATTCGGCGCCCTCGCCCGAGGGCGTCGAGCAGGAGTCGGCAGTGACCGACCGCACGGCAGAGCTCGAGACCCTGGTCGCCGAGCGCACCGCCGACCTGCAGCGCCTCCAGGCGGAATACGTGAACTACAAGAAGCGCGTCGACCGTGACCGCGACCTCTCCCGCCAGGCGGGGGTCGAGCACGTGTTGACCGACTTCATGCCGGTGCTCGACGCGATCACGCTCGCGAAGCAGCATGACGACATCGACGGCGGCTTCAAGATGGTCGCCGACGAGTTGGACAAGGTCACCAGCAAGCACGGGCTTGTCGCGTTCGGCGTGGTCGGCGACGTGTTCGACCCGGTCAAGCACGAGGCGCTGATGGCGATCCCGCTCGACCACCCCGTCGACGTGACCACCATCTCCCAGGTCATGCAGCAGGGCTACGAGCTCAAGGGCCGCGTGATCCGTCCCGCCCGCGTGGCGGTGGCTAACCCCTGACCAGTCGTTTCCAGAAAGGAGATGAGCGAGAGTGAGTACGAAGGACTGGCTCGAAAAGGACTACTACAAGATTCTCGGCGTCTCCAAGAGCGCGACGCCTGAGGAGATCAAGAAGGCATTCCGGAAGATCGCCCGCGAGAACCACCCGGACCAGAACCCGGGGGACAAGAAGGCTGAGGCGCGCTTCAAGGAGGCCTCCGAGGCCAACGCCGTGTTGAGCGACGCGGACAAGCGCAAGGAATACGACGAGGCCCGCAGCCTGTTCGGCGGCGGCTTCCGGTTCAACCGCGGCGCCGGCCAGCCCGGCGCTGGCGGCAACGCCGGATTCGAGGACCTGTTCCGCAACGCCGCCTCCAACTCCGGAGGCGGCGGGGGGTCGTTCGGCGACCTGTTCGGGGGCCTGTTCAACCAGGGCCCCACCACGACCAGGCGCGCGACCCAGCGCGGCCCGCGACGCGGCGCCGATGTCGAGGGCGAGGCGACCATCAGCTTCGAGCAGTCGGCGGAGGGCGCGACCATCTCGTTGCGCACCATCTCCGACGAGCCGTGCCCCTCGTGCCGCGGCACCGGGGCGAAGGCGGGAACGCTGCCGCGCGTGTGCCCCTCGTGTGAGGGGTCCGGCATGCAGACCACGCAGGCGGGCGGCGTCTTCCAGATGTCCGAGCCATGCGTCGAATGCCTGGGCCGAGGCCTGATCGTCGAGGACGCGTGCCCGACGTGTGACGGCTCCGGTCGTGGCAAGTCGACCAAGACCATGCAGGTCCGCATCCCAGCGGGCGTGCAGGACGGGCAGCGCATCCGGCTCAAGGGCAAGGGTGCCGCTGGCGAGAACGGCGGAGCGGCGGGAGACCTGTACGTGCTCGTGCACGTCACGCCGCACAAACTGTTCGGTCGCAGCGGCAACAACCTGACGCTGGAGGTGCCCGTCACCTTCACAGAGGCATCGTTGGGTGCCGAGATCGAGATTCCGACGCTGCAGGGCCGCAAGGTCAAGCTTCGGATCCCGGCCTCCACCCCCAATGGACGCACCATGCGCGTTCGCGGCAAGGGTGTGCGCAAGTCCGACGGCTCGATGGGCGACCTGCTGGTCACCATCAAGGTCGAGGTCCCCGACGACTTGAGCGAAGAGGCGAAGGCCGCGCTCAAGGAGTACGCGGAGAAGGCGCACCAGGCGAACCCGCGTGAGGCGTTGTTCAACGGGTGATCGCGATGAGTCAGCATCTGCAACCATTCGACCCGGAGGCGGCAGTGTTTCCGGTGTCGGTTGCCGCGTCGCTGGCCGACATGCACGCCCAGACGCTGCGCGGCTACGACCGCCTCGGCCTCGTCGTGCCCCAGCGGGCACGCGGGCGCGGGCGGCGCTACTCGCTGCGTGACGTCGCCAAACTGCGCCACGTCCAGAACCTGTCGCAGCAGGGCATCAACCTTGAGGGCATCCGCAGGATCCTCGCCCTCGAGGCCGAGGTCGACACGCTGCACGGCCAGGTCGAGCGGCTCGCCGACATGGTGCGCAGGCTGCAGTCCGAGGAGGCCACCTCGCGGGTCTTCACCGCGGAGGCCTCCGGCTCGGTCTACACCGGCCGGTTCCGTCCGGCGCCCCCACGGGCACTGACGGCCACCACCGACCTCTGAACACACCATCTGCGTTGGCCCGGGACGATCGCGTCCCGGGCCTTCGTCTTCCCCTGAACTTGCGGGTGCGGTTGCCCCGGGCCAGCGCCGACGATCCCCTCGCGCCAAGTAGGATCGCGCCTACAGGCCTTGAGAGGAGCCAACAGTGCGGAAGCGGACCGGAACGAAGTTGTCGATCGTCGGCGCTGGAGCGGTGGGCACCTCGCTCGCCTACGCCGCGCTGATCCGAGGCGCCGCCTCAGAGGTGGCGCTGATGGACATCAACGAGAAGAAGGTGCACGCGGAGGCGCTGGACCTCGCGCACGGCAGCCAGTTCCTCCCGCCCGCCCGCATCGACGGGTCCTCCGATCCTGCCGTGACGGAGGCCTCGGATATCGTCGTGATCGCGGCGGGGGCGAAGCAGAAGCCGGGGGAGACCCGGATGGACCTCGCCGAGAAGACCGTCGACCTGATGAAGAAGATCGTCCCGGGGCTCGTGGAGCAGTCCCCGGAGGCGGTGTTCATCCTCGTCACCAACCCCGTCGACGTCGTCACGCAGGCCGTCGTCAGGATCTCCGAACTGCCCGACGGCCGGGTCTTCGGCTCCGGCACGGTGCTCGACTCGTCGCGGCTGCGCTACCTGGTGGCCCAGGAGTGCGACATCGCCATGAGCAATGTGCACGCCTACATCTGCGGCGAGCACGGCGACTCCGAGATCCCGCTGTGGTCGACGTCGACCATCGGCGGCGTCCCGCTCAGCCAGTGGGAGGAGCAGACCGGCCAACTCAGCCTCGCGCGCCGCAAGGAGATCACCGAGCGGGTGGTCGGCGCCGCCTACGAGGTGATCGAGGGCAAGGGCGCCACCAACTACGCCATCGGCCTCGCAGGTACCCGCATCATCCAGGCGGTGCTGCGCAACGAGCACTCGATCCTGCCCGTCAGTTCCATGCTGCACGACTGGCACGGCATCTCCGACGTGTGCATGTCGGTGCCGCAGATCGTCGGCCGCTCCGGCGTCATCAAGGCCCTCGAGCTTCCCGTCTCTGCGCAGGAACTGGTCGGGCTGCAGAACAGCGCCGACCACATCCGCAGCGTCGCCGCCAGCCTCGGGTTCTAGCCCGCCGGGGTGTTCCCCGGACTCGCCGTCAGGGACGGGCCAGGGAAAGGCAAGGGTCTGGTCCTGCTGTGCGACACCCCCCGAAGGGGCACACTGGAAGAACCCCACATGCACGAGGAGTGACATGAGCGACAACTTCCATGACCAGCACAACGTTGACGACGAGCCCGTCTACACCGACGCCGTGAAGGTCGATGACCTGGCGGAAGAGCAGCCGGTCATCGACGCCGAGGCGATCGTCGAGGACGCCGCGGAGGAGGCCCACGACCAGGTTGACAAGGCGGCAAGCGATGTGAACCAGTTCGGCGAGAACCTGGCGAAGGCCGCCTCGGACGCCGCCTACGCGACCATCGGCCTCGTCGGCGTGGTCAGCGACCGGCTGAAGGAGTTCTACTCCGAGCAGAAGAAGCAGTACCTGGTCGACCACCCCGACTTCGACGGTGAGCCCGAGGCCAAGCATGTCGCGTCGCGCTTCGGCGAGCAGGTCGACAAGCTCGTCGAGGACATCGGTCGCACCATCCGCGACCTGGCCGAGCGCGGCCGCGCCTCCTCGAAGGTCGCCGCCGACGACGCGGCGCAGAAGGCGGCCCAGTTCGCCGACCAGGCGGCCGCGAAGGCCTCCGACCTGGCCGACAAGGCGGGCGAAGCGGCGCAGCGCGCGGCGGACAAGGTCGGCACCGCGGCGCACCGCGCCGCAGACGACGTGGAGGAGGCGGCCGATGACGCCGCGGAGCACGTCAGCGACGCCGCGGAGGACGTGGCGGATCAGGCGGAGCAGCGCGACGACCGCACCCAGTGGTGACCTGACACGACGGCGACGGCCCGGCATCTCGAGGGATGCCGGGCCGTTTCGCGTCCGTGTGGGCCGCGCGCGGGTTACAGGGTCGCGGCGGTGGGGTCCCAGTCCTCGGGCAGCGGGTCGGTGCGCGGGGCGCGCGAGGTCACCGTCACGAACTCGCCGGTGCGGGCCGACTCGTCGACGGCGGCCATCACCTCCAGCACGTGCATGGCCAGTTCGCCGCTCGCGCGGTGCGCAACGCCCGCCCTGATCGACCTGGCCATGTCGAGCACGCCCATGCCTCGCCCGTTCGCGGGGCCGGTCGAGGGGAGCCCCACCCAGTTCTCGTCGCCAGAGCGGAAGACCCGGAGATCGCCGTCGAAGTGGTTGGGATCGGGAAGTCGCAGCACCCCGTCGTGGCCCGTGATCTCGACGAACCCGGCCCGCGGGCGCTGCGCCTCGAAGCTCAGGATCGCGGTGGCCGATCCGCCGCCCACGAACTGGGCGAGCAGGCTGACGTGCGTCGGCACCTCCACCTGGAACCGGTCGCCCGCGAGCGGGCCCTCCCCGACGGTGCGCTCGTCGACGGCCCGGGAGCCGACGGCCGCGACGCGGGCGACGCTGCCGAAGGTCTCCACCAGCGTGGTCAGGTAGTACGGGCCCATGTCGAACAGCGGGCCAGCGCCGCGTTGGTAGAGGAAGGCGGGGTTCGGGTGCCACGACTCCGGGCCGGGCACCTGGAACAGCGTGAGCGCCGTCAGCGGTGCGCCGATGTCGCCGCGCTCGATGGCGCGTCGGGCGCTCTGCAGGCCGGCGCCCAGGAAGGTGTCGGGGGCGCAGCCGATCCGTACCCCGGCGGCCGCCGCGCGCTCCAGGACCTCGCGGCCCGCCGCGACGTCCAGGGTCAGCGGCTTCTCGCTCCAGACGTGCTTGCCCGCCGCGATCGCGGCAAGGTCCACGTCGGCGTGCGCCGCCGGGATCGTCAGGTTGACCACGATCTCGACGTCCGGGTGCGCGAGCACCGCATCGGGGGTCCCGTGCGCAGGGATGCCGAACTGCTCGGCGCGGGCGCGGGCCGCGTCGGGGAAGAGGTCGCCGACCGCGAGCACCCGCAGGTCGGGAAAGGTCGTCAGGTTGCCGAGGTACTGCTCGCTGATGTTGCCGGCGCCGATGACCCCGACGCCGACGGGCCCGGCGCTCACCCGGCCGACCCGAGGTCGCGCAGGTAGCCGAGCGAGGCCGCGAGGCCCTCGAAGATGTCGCCCGCGTAGGCGTCGAACTCGATGACGCGGAACTCGGCCGATGGCGCCGCGGCGAGCGCCGCGGGGATGTCCATGGCTCCCTGGCCGGCGGGCACCTGGGCCAGCGGGTCGAGGGTCAGCGGGCCGTCCTTGATGTGCAGCGCGACCACCCGGTCGCCGAGGCTGCCGAGCAGGGCTGGCACGTCGGCGCCTCCTGTGGCTGCCCAGTAGGTGTCGACCTCCAACACCACGCGCGGGTCGAGCAGGCCCGCCAGGTGTTCGAGCGCGGAGACGCCCTCGATCTGGTGCTGCAGTTCCCACCAGTGGTTGTGGTAGCCGACCCGCAGCCCGCGGTCGGCCGCGTCCTGCGCGAGCCGGTTCAGCGCGACGGCCGTCTCCGTGATGGCATCGGCGTCGGCCCAGCGCTCCTCGGGGACCATCGGGTCGATCACCGTCGAGACGCCGAGGCGCTCAGCCGCGTCGAAGACCGCCGCGGCGTCGCCGTCGATCAGCGACGCGTGCGTGGTCGGTGCGACCAGGCCCGTCTCGGCAAGCGCGGGGGCGAGCGAGTCGGCCAGGTCGACCAGCGCGAACGGTTCGACGCGCTCGAAGCCGAGGTCGGCCAATCTTCGCAGCGTGCCTGGCAGGTCGGAGGCGAGGGCCTCGCGGACGGAGTACAACTGGACTGACGTCACCATGACGACACCCTAGTCGCGGCTAGAGCTGTCCCGCACGGGTGATGGGCGGATTGAGTACGTCGAGGGTGCCGCGCGTGAACAACTGCGCCGGCCTGCCGCCGTCGACATTGCTGGTGCGGCCGGTGGGCTCCAGGAAGCCGGGGGAGCGGGTCACCTTGCGGTGGAAGTTGCGCGGGTCCAGTTCGGTGCCCCAGACGGCCTCGTAGATGGCCCGCAGTTGGCCGACGGTGAACTCCGGCGGGCAGAAGGCGGCCGCGAGCGGGGAGTATTCGAGCTTTGCGCGGGCCCGCTCGATGCCGTCGGCCAGGATCTCGTCGTGGTCGAAGGCAAGCGGCAGGGCGCCCGACTCGAAGTCGGCGACGCTCCGCCACGCCGCGTCGGAGGCGTCGGTGCCTGCGGCGGGCTCCGCCATGCCGGGCACCAGGGCGAGCCAGGCGATGGTGACGGTCCTGCCGCGCGGGTCGCGCCCGGGGGCTCCGTAGCTGCCGAGCTGCTCGAGGTGCACGCCAGCCCCGATCGAGGTCTCCTCGGAGAGCTCGCGGTAGGCGGCGTCGCGGAGGTCCTCTTCCGGCCCGACGTAGCCTCCGGGCAGCGCCCACGACCCCTCGAACGGCGGGTACTTGCGCTCGACGACGAGCACCTCGAGCCGCCCCTCGCGGATCGTGAGGACGACCAGGTCGACGGTGACGAAGAACTCCTGCATGCAACAAGCGTACCCAGCTTATCGTCGCTGTGACGCGGGACGTTGCCATGTCGGCCTCCTTATCGTCGAGTTGACATGAATCCCATCTCTGATTTATCGTCAGTATCACGATAAGAGATGCAAGGAGGAGACATCATGGCAACCATCACCCGCTTCCCGTTCGTCAGGCACCTGCGCGGCACCGCGACGAGCCACATCGAGTTCCTCTCCGACGGGAGGGCACGGTCGGCAGGCGTCGGCGCCTCGTTCTGGTTCCGGCCGCTGACCGCAGCGATCAGCGAGATCCCCGTCGACGACCGCGAACTCGAGACGCTGATCCGCGTGCGCACCTCCGACCTGCAGGAGGTCGTGGCGCCCGTGACCGTCACCTACCGCTTCGCCGACCCGGTGCAGGCCGCGGCGCGCGTCGACTTCTCGATCGACCTCGGTTCCGGCACCTGGGTCGAGGATCCGCTCGAGACGGTCGGCGCGATGATCCACAGCGCGGCCACCGCCGCCGTCACCAGCGCGCTGACCGGGATGACGCTCGGCGAACTGCTGGCCCGCGACATCGTCCAACTCGCGGAGGAGGCCAACTTTCTGATGCACTCCGACCCGAGGCTCGCCGCGATCGGCGTCGAGGTCGTCGGGACGCGGCTGTCGATGCTGCGGACCGACGCGGACGTCGAGCGGGCGCTGCAGACCCCCGCCCGGGAGCGCGTCCAGCAGGACGCGGACAAGGCCACCTTCGAGCGGCGCGCCCTCGCCGTCGAGCGGGAGGCCGCGATCGGCGAGAACGAACTGGCCAACCAGATCTCGCTCGCCAAGCGGCAGGAGCAGTTGATCGCCCAGAAGGGCGCCAACTCGCGGCGCGAGGCGGAGGACGCCGCGCAGGCCGACGCCGTGCGCGTCAAGGCGGAGGCCAGCAGGGCCGCGACCCTCTCGGAGACAAGGGCCGACGCGACCCGGCTGCTCGGCCAGGCCGAGGCCGACGCCGAGGCGGCCAAGCTGGACGCCTACCGCGACGCGGGCCGCGACGTGATGCTTGCGCTCGCGCTGCGCGAGTTGGCGGCCAACCTGCCGAGCGTCGAGCAGTTGGTGCTCACGCCCGACCTGCTGACCGGACTGCTCGGCAAGCTCACCGGCGGCACCGGCGGCGCGGGGGATGAGGCGGCATGACCAGCCCACGGGTCGTCGTGGTGCATCGGGCGACCGAGTACGACGAGCTACTGGCCAGGCACGGCACCAGGGGGCAGGCTGCGTTCTTCCTGACGACGCGCGGCCGCAGCCTCGACGACGTCGACGCCCAGCACGCGGCCCTCGCGGCGGCGAGGGCGACGGTGGCCGCGGCGATCCCCGCGGACTGGCGTCGCGCGGAGGTCGAACGCTCAGACGTGTCGCGGTTCGTGTTCGGGCCGGAGGACATCGTCGTGGTGGTCGGCCAGGACGGACTCGTCGCCAACGTCGCCAAGTACCTGAACGGCCAGCCAGTGATCGGCGTGAACCCCGGCGGCTACGCGGGCATCCTGGTCCCGCACCGCGCCTCCGAGGTCGCGGCGCTGCTCGCAGGCCGCGGCAAGGCGCCCGTGACGCGGCGCGCCATGGTCAGCGTCCGCACCGACGACGGCCAGGAGTTGACGGCGCTCAACGAGATCTTCGTGGGGCAGCCGACGCACCAGTCGGCGCGCTACCGCCTCGAGGTGGCAGGGGAGGGCGAACGGCAGTCGTCCTCCGGGCTGATCGTCGGCACCGGGACCGGCGCGACCGGCTGGTGCGCCTCGATCCAGCGGGTCGCGGCGCCCCAGTTGCCGCTCCCCGCCCCGTCCGAGGAGGGGCTGGCCTGGTTCGTGCGTGAGGCGTGGCCCTCCCCGAACACCGGCGTGAGCCTGACGGCCGGCCTGCTCGCGCCCGGCGAGGATCTGAGCCTCGTGGTCGAGTCCGACTCGCTGATCGCCTTCGGCGACGGCATCGAGGACGACCGGCTGATCCTCAGTTGGGGCCAGCGGGTCTCGATCGCGGTCGCCGACCGGCACCTCGTCACGCTCTAGCCGACGCGTCCATCGACGTCGGCCCCTCGCCGCGCCGCGCAACGACGTGGGGGAGGCAATAGGCTGGATGCTCCCGCCGAGGAAGGACCTGCATTGAGCGAGATCGACGAGCACGAGCCTCACACCGACACGATTCCCATTCCGGCGCCCGGCGTCGCGGAGGCCCACCCGGCCGTCGCGGACGCCGTCGAACACGAGATCAACTTCGACGAGGCGTTCTATCCGGCCCGCCCGCGGAGCCTCCGCCCCCGCGCGCGGCGGCACCGCTCGTTCACCGGCACCCTCGCCACGCCCTTCGAGCCCGTCGGCACCAACAAGGCCTACGTCGAATGGCTCGTCAACCACTCGATGCTCGGCGACGCCAAGACGCTCGCCCGGCAGTTGTCCGGCCAGCCCGAGATGTGGGGCCGGGCCTACGCCAGCCCTCACCCCCGCGGCGCCGTCGACACCGCGTCGGTCTGGTTCACCGCCTACCCCCTGTCGCAGATCACGGGCGAGGGGGAGACGTTCCTCGCGGCGCTCGGCGGCGACGACCTGTGGGACGCGTTCGCGCGGATCGGCATCCGGGCGATCCACACCGGCCCCGTCAAGCTCGCGGGCGGCGTCTCCGGGTGGACGCGCACCCCGTCGATCGACGGGCACTTCGACCGCATCTCCATGACGATCGACCCGACCTTCGGCAGCGAGGACGACTACCGCACC
Source organism: Propionibacteriaceae bacterium AM104-82 (assembly GCA_027658995.1). Classification (GTDB taxonomy): domain Bacteria; phylum Actinomycetota; class Actinomycetes; order Propionibacteriales; family Propionibacteriaceae; genus Arachnia. The sequence goes on along the minus strand of JAQDQK010000012.1, from coordinate 61,714 downwards.
ATGCAGGGCGCGGCGGCGGCCCGCGGCGCCACCATCATCGACGACCTGGTGCCCGCCCACACGGGTAAGGGGGCCGACTTCCGGCTCGCGGAGATGAACTACCGCGACTACCCCGGCATCTACCACATGGTCGACATCCCCCGGGAGGCCTGGCACCTGCTGCCGGACGTGCCCCCGGGCAAGGACTCGGCCAACCTGAGCGCGGAGGACGAGCGCAGGCTCAAGGACGAGGGCTTCATCATCGGCGAACTGCAGCGGGTGATCTTCTACGAGCCTGGCGTCAAGGAGACCAACTGGTCGGCGACGGGCGAGGTGCTCGACACCGACGGCGAGCCGCACCGCTGGGTCTACCTGCACTACTTCAAGGACGGGCAGCCCTCCATCAACTGGCTCGACCCGACCTTCGCAGGCATGCGCCTGGTGATGGGCGACGCGCTGCACGCACTCACCGACCTGGGCGCGGGCGGCCTGCGGCTCGACGCCAACGGCTTCCTCGGCGTGGAGCGCGCGAGCGAGGACGACGAGGGTGGCGTCGCCTGGTCCGAGGGGCACCCGCTGTCGGTGGCCGCGAACCAGTTGATCGGCTCCATGGTGCGCAAGGTCGGCGGCTTCACGTTCCAGGAACTGAACCTGTCGATGGACGCGATCCGGGCGACCTCGGCCGCGGGGCCCGACCTCTCCTACGACTTCGTGACCCGCCCCGCCTACCAGCACGCCCTGGTGATGGGCGACGCGGAGTTCCTGCGGCTGACGCTGCGGGAGGGGCGCGAGATCGGCATCGACCAGGCCTCGCTGGTTCACGCGCTGCAGAACCACGACGAGCTGACCTACGAACTCGTCCACTTCGGCACCACGCACCGCGCCGACACCTACCTGCTGGGCGGCGTCGAGTACACCGGGGCCGACCTGGCGGAGAAGATCCGCGACGACCTGCGCCGCCACATCACCGGCCCCGCCGCGCCGTACAACGCCGTCTTCACCCAGAACGGCATCGCCTCGACCACGGCCTCGGTGATCACCGCGAGCCTCGGCATCAGCGACCTGACCACCATCACGGACGCCGACGTCGAGCGGATCCGCGACGCGCACCTGCTGCTCGCCGCATACAACGCGCTGCAGCCCGGCGTGTTCGCGCTGTCCGGCTGGGACCTCGTCGGGGCGCTGCCCGTCGACAGGGACGACGTCGCCGACCTCGTCTCCACCGGCGACACCCGGTGGATCGAGCGCGGCGCGTTCGACCTGATGGGCCACAACCCGGAGGCCAACCGCTCCGCATCGGGCCTGCCCCGCGCGAGGACCCTGTACGGGCCGCTGTCGGAGCAGTTGAACGACCCGAACTCGTTCGCAAGCAGGCTCGGCTCGATGCTGCACCTGCGCGACGCGCACGGCATCGCCACCGGCTCGCTGCTGGAGATCCCGGAACCCGACGACACCGGGATCCTGGTGCTGATCAACCGGCTCGCCATCGGAGCCGTGCAGATCAGCGTGTTCAACTTCTCGCAGCGCGAGGCGTCCACCACCATCAGCTCGGCCGAACTGCCCATCGGGGCGGGTGTCGTCGACCTGGGCACCTCCGAGGAGGTCGCGGTCGTGCGACCAAGGGGCCGCCACAGCGACGACGACCAGGGCGCCTTCGACGTGACCCTTGCGCCGCTCGCCTTTCAGGCGCTGATCCTGAAGGACTGACCGCAGACGCACAACGGGCCGCCACCTCACTGAGGTGGCGGCCCGTTCGCGGTCCGGATCGGATCAGATCATCGGCGAGGTGTGCCAGATGCGCTGCAGGTAGTCGCGCATCGAGCGGTCCGAGCTGAAGTAGCCGGTGCGCGCGACGTTGAGGATCGCGGAGCGGGTCCACGCCTCCTCGTCGGCGTAGCGCTCCTCGACCTTGCCCTGGGCTTCGACATAGGAGTCGAAGTCCGCAAGGGCCATGAAGCGGTCCTGGTTGAGCAGGTTGTAGACCACCGCGTCGAACAGGTGCGGGTCGCCGTCGGAGAAGTGCCCCGACAGGATCAGGTCGAGGGTCGCCTTCAACTGCTGGTTCGACTCGTAGTACTCGCCGGGGTTGTAGCCCTTCGCGCCCAGCTCGGCGACCTGCGGCTCGTTCATGCCGAACAGGAAGAAGTGCTTGTCGCCGACCAGGCGGCGGATCTCGACGTTTGCGCCGTCGTCCGTTCCGATGGTGAGCGCGCCGTTGAGGGCGAACTTCATGTTGCCGGTGCCGGAGGCCTCCATGCCCGCGAGCGAGATCTGCTCCGACAGGTCGGCGGCAGGGATCAGCTTCTCGGCGAGCGTGACGTTGTAGTTCGCCGGGAAGGCGATCTTCAGGCGTCCCTCGATCTCGGGGGCCGAGTTCAGCTTCGCGGCCACCATGTTGATCAGGTGGATGGTGTCCTTGGCCATCTTGTAGCCGGGGGCAGCCTTCGCTCCGAACACGACGGTGCGCGGGGTGACGTCGGCCGCTGCGATCTTGCCGGAGAGCACCTGCTCGTACAGCGAGACGATGTGCAGCAGCTTCAGCGACTGGCGCTTGTACTCGTGCAGGCGCTTGACCATCACGTCGAGCAGGTGACCGTCGGGAAGCTCGATGCCGTCGCGCTGCCTCAGCAGCGCGGTGAGGCGGGCCTTGTTCGCGGCCTTGACCTCGCGGAACGCCTTCTTGAACTCCGGCACGTCGGCGTATGGCTCAAGCTCCTTGAGGCGCTCGAGGTCGGTGACCCAGCCGGGGCCGATCGCGTCGGTGATCAGGTCCGAGAGCCTCGGGTTGGAGAGCTTCACGAAGCGACGCGGCGTCACGCCGTTTGTCACGTTGGTGAACTTCTCGGGCCACATCTCGGAGAAGTCGGGGAGCACCTTGTCACGCAGCAACTGCGAGTGCAGTTCCGCGACGCCGTTGACCTTGCTTGAGGCGACGGTCGCCAGGTAGGCCATCCGCACGCCGCGCTCGGGGAACTCGGCGATCATCGACATCCGGCGGGCGCGGATCTCGTCACCGGGGAACGCCTCGCGCACGTCGGCGAGGAACTGCTCGTTGATCTGGTAGATGATCTCCATGTGGCGCGGCAGTAGGCGGCCGAGCAGCTCGGTCGGCCACACCTCGAGGGCCTCCGGCAGGAGGGTGTGACAGGTGTAGTCGAAGCACTTGGAGGTGACCTCCCACGCCTCGTCCCACGAGAAGTCGTGCTCGTCGATCAGCAGGCGCATCAGCTCGGGCACCGCGATGACGGGGTGCGTGTCGTTGAGCTGGTAGGTGATCCGGTCCGCCAGGTTGTGCAGGTCGAAGTCCTCTTCGAGTTCCTGGTCGAGGAAGTCGCGCAGCGAGCACGCCACGAAGAAGTACTGCTGCTGCAGGCGCAGTTCCTTGCCCTGGGGCGTCGAGTCTTCGGGGTAGAGGACCTTCGAGATGTTCTCCGCGAAGGTCTGGGCGCGCACGGCCTGCGCGTAGTCGCCCGAGTTGAAGATCTGCAGGTCGAACGCCTTGGTCGCCTGGGCCGACCACAGGCGCAGCGTGTTGACGCGGCCGTTGAGGTAGCCGGGGACCATGTAGTTGTAGGGGACGCCGAGGACGTTCCAGGCGGGCACCCAGCGGGTCCGCTCGACGCCGTCCGCGCCGACGTACTTCTCGGTGTGACCGCCGAAGTTCACCTGCACGGAGGCCTCCGGGTGCGGGAACTCCCACGGGGCGCCGAGCGCGAGCCACGTGTCTGGCTGCTCGACCTGGCGGCCCTCGACGAAGGTCTGGCGGAAGATGCCGTACTCGTAGCGGATGCCGTAGCCGATGCACGGCACGTCCATGGTGGCGAGCGAGTCGATGAAGCAGGCGGCCAGGCGACCGAGACCGCCGTTGCCGAGGCCCGGCTCGACCTCCTGCTCGCGCAGGGTCGCGAGGTCGAGGCCGCACAGTTCGAGGCCCTTGGTCGCGATCTCGTTCAGGTCGGTGGCAAGCAGCGCGTTGTCCAACTGGCGGCCGAGGAGGTACTCGGCGGACAGGTAGCCGACGGTCTTCGCCTTGGCGGCGCGGGTCTTGCGGCCCGTCTCGAGCCAGCGCGCCATCAGGTAGTTCTTCACCGTGCTTGCGAGCGCGAGGTACTGGTCGTTGGTGCTGGAGCGCGACAGCATCACGCCCTGGTTCGTGTTCAGTTCGTGGAGGAACTCGCGCACGAAACCGTCGACGGAGTGCGACGGCATTCCGACCGGGGCGGTCGCCAACGGGTGCGTTGGCGTCGAGGTCGGTCCGAAGGCGCGCGAGCCGGTATTTTCATCAACCGAGAGCGTGTTCTCGGTCTGCTCAATCTCTGGCATGGTCCCAAGGGTAATTGGCACGATCCAATTTGGTCCACACCGGCCCCGGATAGCGCCGGTTTCGGACAGGTCCTCCCGCCGATCAATCGATGGTTGGCCAGGTCTCCAGCTCGTAGGAGCGCTGCCAGAACTGCCCCTCGTACCAGGTGGCCGCGGCGAAGGCCTCGGCCATCGCCGCGCGTGTCGCATCGTCTGCAGCCTCCGCCGCATCATCCATCAGGGCGATGGCGGTGACGGCGGAGTCCCTGAAGACCGGGTCGTCGTAGGCCGCGACCCAGGCGCTGTAGGGGTGCCCGTCGACCAGGGCGCCGGTCGCGGCGAGCCGTTGGCCGACGTCGGCGTAGACCCAGTAGCAGGGCAGCACGGCGGCGACCCCGACGGCGTAGGGCTCGTAGGCGACGCTTGCCTGCAGCATCGAGACGTAGGCGCGGGTCGTCGGCGAGGCGGCCGCGGGCCGGGGGAGGGACGCGAGCCGGTCGTCGCCCAGCAGCGCGGCGTGCATCTCCACCTCTGCGGCGACCGCACCGCTTGCGCCTGCCGCCCAGAACGCGGCCGACTCGGCGGTCGGGGCCCTGCTTGCGAGCAGCGCGAGGGCCCTCGCGTAGCCGCGCAGGTAGAAGTCGTCCTGCGCGAGGTACTCGGCGAAGCGGTGCGGCTCGAGCGTCCCGTCCGCGAGTTCGGTGAGCAGGGGCAGCGCGTCAATGTCGCGGCGCAGCCCCGCGGTCTCCGCCCACACCCGGGAACTGAACTGCCTCGTGGTCCACGTCACAGCGCGACCCCCCTGTCGTGCGGGCCGACCAGGTGGTCGACGGGGCCGTGTCCGGTCTCCGGGGTGCGGCTTAGCGCCCAGTCGGCGCCCGCCTGGATGGCGCGCTGCAGGTAGTCGCGGGCCTGCTCGACGGTGGCGAGCGAGACGCCGGAGGCGATGGTCTCGCCGTTCAGGGCCGCCTTGGCGGCGATCGCGGAACTGAGCGTGCAGCCCGTGCCGTGCGTGTTGCGGGTGCGGATGCGCGGGCCGCTGAGCAGCGCGAGGCCCTCGGCGCTGGCGTAGACGTCGGTCAGTTCGTCCGCGTCGAGGTGGCCGCCCTTGACGAGGACGGCGCGGGCGCCGAGGTCGCGCAGGGCAAGCGCGTGTGCCGCCTGCTGGTCGGTGTCGGCCGCGGGGGCCGCTTCGAGCAGCACCCCGGCCTCCGGCAGGTTGGGGGTGATCACGTCGGCCAGCGGGAGCAGCCGGGTGCGGACGGTGTGGATGGCCTCGTCCTGGAGCAGTTTGTCTCCGGAGGTGGCCACCATCACCGGGTCGAGGACGATGACGCCGAAGTCGGCGCGGCGGTCCTCGATCAGCGAGGCGACCGCCTTGACGACCTCGGCGTTGGAGAGCATGCCGAGCTTGGTCGCGGCCACCGGCAGGTCGTCGATGACGGCCTCGACCTGCTCGCGCACCAGGGACGGGTCGACGGGGAACGCGGCCCGCACGCCCTGCGTGTTCTGCACGGTCAGGCCGGCCAGCGCCGCGGCGCCGTAGACGCCGAGCGCGGCGAAGGTCTTGAGGTCGGCCTGGATGCCGGCGCCTCCGCTCGGGTCGGATCCGGCGATGGACAATACGATTCGGGGATTCATCGGGGGCTCCAGATGGACAGTAGTTCGGCCGCGGCGGCGCGGGGATCGGGCGCCGCGGCGATGGCGGAGACGACGCAGATGCCGTCGACGCCCGTGTCGATCACGTCGCGGGCGTTGGAGGCGTTGATGCCGCCGATCCCGACGGTGGGGCACTGGCCCCCGTTCAGCGCGATCAGCCCGCGGGCGCCGTCGAGGCCGAGGGCCGCGTCGGTGTCGGTCTTGGTGGGGGTCGCCCAGATGGGCGACAGGCCGAGCACGTCTGCTGTCGGGTCGGCCAGTTCGGTGAGCAGTTGGGCCACGGTCGAGATCGACAGCCCGATCAGGGCGTCCTCGCCGAGCAGGTCGCGGGTGGCGTGGATGTCGCCGTCGGACTGCCCCTGGTGGAAGTGCAGCCCGAAGCGCTCGGCGACGCTCAACCGGTCGTTGACGAAGATGGCCGCGCGCCTGCCTGTGGCGTCGAAGGCGCGGTCGACCGCGCCCATCACGGAGCGGGTCAACTCGGCGAACGCGTCGTCGTCGAGGTGCTTGTCGCGCACCTGGACGACCCCGGCGCCGCCGAGGACGGCCTGCTCGACGATCGGGGCGACCTGGTCGGGGCCGCCGCTCAGCGCGGTGTCCGTGACGTAGTAGAGGCGCCAGTCGACGGCCCGTGCGACGTCGTCGCGGGCCTTCATTCGGCGTCCTGGGTCGTGACGAGGGCGACGATCTCGTCGGGCGTCAGCCGGTACAGCGCGTCGATCCACGCCGTCCTGAACGATCCCGGCGCGCTCGCCTCGCGGGCCGCGACCGTGCCCGCCGCCGCGAACAGCGCGTGCGCCGCGACCACGGCGTCGTGGCGGTCCAGCCCTGCGGGGAGGGCCGCGCCGAGGCAGGCCGCGACGGTCGCGCCCAGGGAGCACCCGGTGCCGATCACCAGCGGCATCAGGTCGCTGCCTCCCGTGACGCGGGTGGTGCGGTCGGCGGAGACGATCAGGTCGACCGGGCCGGAGACGGCGACGACGGTGCCGACGCGCGCCGCGAGCCCGCGGGCGGTGGCAAGCGCGTCCTCGACGGCGTCGGTGGAGTCGACCCCGCGGCCGCCCGCCGACTCTCCGGCGAGGCCGAGGATCTCGGACGGGTTGCCGCGGACGGCGGCAGGGGTCAGTTCGAGGAGTTCGCGGGCGAGCGTTGTCCGCACGGGCAGTGCCCCGACGGCGACCGGGTCGAGCACCCACGGCCGGTCGTTCGCGGCGGCGGAGGCGGCGGCAAGCGGCATCGCCCGGTGCTGCTCGCTCGAGCCGTTGCCGAGGTTGATCAGCAGCGCGGAGGCCACCCCGGCGAAGATCTCCGCCTCCTCCGGCAGGTCGATCATGGCGGGCGCGGCGCCGACGGAGAGCAGCACGTTCGCGGTGATCTCCGGGACGACGGTGTTGGTGATGCAGTGGACCAGCGGGCTGCTGGCGCGGACTTCGTTGAGGACGGCGGTGACCTGGTTCACAGGTGCTCCCTTCGCTAGCACGACCTAGATCAGGTATTGCGGGTGTGATCTCAGCCCTCCAGCAGGGCACCCCGGCGCCGCCCAGCGTAGCAGGGCATCTCCCGCGTGCGCCCGCGTCGATGCGCTCAGCGCCGTCGTCCATTTCGGCGGGTGCCGGGGCCCCGAAGGCGCCCGTCACCGCGACTGCGTAGGGTGGGATTTTCGTCGGTGCACAGGTCGACGACGAGCGCCCGAGAACGTGAGGAAGTAGCGATGAGGCTGTTGCCGACCCCGACCCAGGTGGAGTGGAACGACGGCGAGTTCCTGCTTCCCAATCCGCTGCCCGTGAGGGGAGGCGGACCAGCGGCAGGGGTGCTCTCCGAGCGACTGAACATCGCGGCCGGCCTGACCATCGACGCCGACGGCGAGGGCCCCGGCGTCGACCTCGTCCGGGACGGGTCGCTCGGCGCGGAGGCCTACCGCCTCACCGTCGACGGCGAGGGCGTCCGGATCGCCTCCTCCGACGACAGGGGAGCGGGCTGGGCGGTGCAGACGCTTCTGCAACTGCTCCCCGTCCAGGTGCACGGCCCCGGCCCGATGCAGCCGGGCGACCTGCGCGTCCCGCACGTCGAGATCCTCGACGCGCCCACCTACGGATGGCGCGGCTCGCACATCGACGTCGTGCGGCACTTCTTCCCGATCGAGGCGCTGCTGCGCCACCTCGACGTGATGGCCATGCACAAGCTCAACGTGCTGCACCTGCACCTGACCGACGACCAGGGCTGGCGCCTCCCCGTCGCCAAGTACCCGCGCCTCGCGGAGGTCGCCGCCTGGCGGCCCGGCACCATGCTGGGCCATCACACCCAGCCCGGCGACGTCCTCGAGCACGACGGCCGCCCGCACGGCGGGTCCTACTCCGAGGACGACCTGCGCCGCCTGGTCGCCGCGGCAGAGCGGCTCGGCATCATGGTCGTCCCCGAGATCGACATGCCCGGCCACATGGAGGCCGTCGTGGCCGCCTACCCCGAGTTCGGCGCCTGCGACCACGTGCGCCACCCGCGCACCTCCTTCGCCATCTCGGAGCACGTGCTGCGCCTCGACGAGGCCTCGCTGCAGTTCTGCCGCGACGCCCTCGACGCGGCCATGGACCTGTTCCCCGGCTCGCCCATCCACATCGGCGGCGACGAGTGCCCCGGCACCGAATGGTTCGAGGACCCGGCCTCCACCGAGACGATGGCGGGCATCGGTGCGACCGACGCGGCCTCCGCCCAGGCCTGGTTCGAGCGCGAGATGTGCGAACACGTCACCTCCGCAGGCCGCCAGGTGATCGCCTGGGACGAGGTCCTCGACGGCGGCGCCCCCGAAGGCACCGTCGTGATGGCGTGGCGTAACCGCGAAGCCGTCGCCCGCGCGTCCGCAGCAGGCCACGACGTGATCGCCGCGCCCGTGGAGTTCACCTACTTCGACTACAGCCAGTACGAGGGCCCCGAACAGCCGCTCGCCATCAACGGCCCCACCAGCCAGGAGCGCGTCGCCGAACTGACGCAGGTGCTGCGCGAGGTCGAGGGTCCGGGTGCCCTGCTCGGCGGGCAGTTCCAGTTGTGGACCGAGTACATCCCCACCTGGGCGCGCGCCGAGTACAACCTGTGGCCGCGCGGCGCCTCGGTCGCGCAGCAGTTGTGGGCCGGCGACCCGGCCGAGACGGGCAGCGTCGCGTCCCTGGGCCGCCACCTCGACCGGCTGACCGCCGCGGAGGTCAACTGGTGCCGCCCGCCGCGTGACGATGCCCGATGACGCGCCGCGTCCCCACGTGGTTTAGTTGGTCCCACTCGACGGCGAGCGGGCAGCGGCCCGCGGAAAATCAGGAGGCTTAGGTGGGCGACGTTGGGCTCTTCGACTGGAACCAGGTCCCGGTCCAGGTGCTGCTCGCCTCGCTGGCGTTCGTGCTGTGCGCCATCATCGGGATGGAGCGGCAGTTCCAGCACAAGTCGGCGGGCATCAAGACCCACGCCCTCGTCGGCCTGGGAAGCTGCGTCTTCACGCTGATCTCGGTGGAGGGCTTCGTCTACCTCGCCGAGTACCACGTGACCCGCGACCCGTCGCGCATCGCGGCCCAGATCGTCAGCGGCATCGGCTTCCTCGGCGCTGGCCTGATCTTCGTCAACCGCGACGTGGTGCGCGGCCTGACGACCGCGGCGTCGATCTGGCTCGCCGCAGCGATCGGGATGGCCTGCGGCTCCGGCCTGATCCCCCTCGCAGTGCTCGCCACCGTCCTGCACTTCATCGCGGCGCTCGCCATCCCGCCCCTTGCCCGGCTGCTGCCGCAGAAGGGCGACCGCGCCTCGGTGGTGGTGACCTACACCGACGGGCGCGGCGCGCTGCGCACCATCCTGGAGGAGGCCACCGCGATGGGATGTCGCACCACGCTGCTCAACACTAGGCAGAAGCACGACGAGGACGGCGCGACCGTGATCCTCGCCGAGATGCGCTTCCAGGGCGGCCCGCAGTTGCGCGACGTGATGGCCCAACTGATGGACCTGCCCGACGTGGTGGGCGTCGAACAGGGTCGCCCCGACCCCGACGAGCTCTAGCGGGGCCCTGGACACCGCCGGATCGCTGCGTAGGCTTGTCGGCATGTGCCGCAACATTCGCCCGCTGAACAACTTCGAGCCGCCCGCCACCTCGGACGAGGTGCACGCCGCGGCGCTGCAATACGTCCGCAAGGTCGCGGGCGCGACCAAGCCGAGCAAGGCAAACGAGGCCGTCTTCAACCGCGCCGTCGAGGAGATCGCCCACATCACGGCCCACCTGCTCGAGGACCTGGTCACGACCGCCCCGCCCAAGGACCGCGAGGTCGAGGCCGCCAAGGCGAAGGAGCGCTCCGCCAAGCGCTTCGCCGACGCCTCCTGAGCGGCTCCCGACAGAGCCCAGACGACTGCCCCGCGCCGGAAGGCGTGGGGCAGTCGCGCGTTCCGGGCGCCTCGAATGCCGATGAAATTCAATTCCGAAACAGAGTTGACAAATAGATCGGGGATGGCCTTGACTTGGTGCACACCGCCCCACCGTCGAGGAGGAACGAGATGACGGACCAGATGGCGCACGCCGAGCGTCTGGACGCACTGCGCCTCGACAACGTCGCCCGCTGCTTCGGGCACCTCCGCGACGCGGGGGCAAGCACGGTCGCCGACCTCGCCACCGCCGTCGGCCTGTCCCGGCCCGCCGTGTCCAAGCGGATCCCCGACCTGATCGGCCTCGGCCTCGTCCGCGAGGAGGCGCCGCTCCAGAAGCGCGGGCAGAGCACCGGCCGCCCCGCCACCAGGTATGCGGTGCGCGACGACTCCGGCGCGGTCGTCGGGGTCGACCTGGGGCGCCACACGAACCGGATCGTGGTCGCCAACCTCAACGGCGCCGTCGTCGACCGGGCCGACTTCCCCGAGGACCACACCCTCCCCATCGCCCGGCGCCTCGAACGGTTGCGCGCCCAGGTCGCCGAACTGCTCGGCCGCAACGCAGGGCTGGGAGCCCTCCGCGCGGTCGGCGCAGCGGTCCCCGGCCGTCCCGACGCCAACGGGCTGATGACGCTGTCGATGGTCTTTCCCGAGTGGAACGGGGTCAACGTCCGCGAGGCGCTGGAGGGCGTCTTCGGCGTTCCCGTTGCGCTCGAGAACGACCTGAACGCCGCGGCCCTCGCCGAGAACCGGTTGGGCGGCGCCCCCGCAGACATGGTGCTCGCCCTCGTGTGGCACCAGGTCGCCTCCGGGATACTGACCGACGGCGCCCTGCAGCGCGGCAGGCACGGAGCGGCGGGCGATCTGTACCGGCTCCGTTCGACGCACCGCGCCGACTTCCGCGAACGCTGGCCTTCGCTCCCGGAGTTCCGGGCGAGCGTCGCGGCCGCCGAGGACGGCGACCCGGCCGAACTTGCGCTGCTCGAACAGTTCGCCGAGGCGGCGGGCGAGCAACTGGCGCACCTGGTGGTCGCGATCGACCCCGAGGCGCTGCTGCTCTTCGGTGAGGCGGTCGAGAGCGACCTCGTCTGCTCGCTCGTGGAGCGCGCCGCGACCCATGCTGTCCTGACGCCCGCAGGCACCCGGATCGAGCGGGCCCGGCTCGGTGTGGCGGCCCCGGCGCTCGGCGTCGCGATGGTGGCGCTCGAGCAGTTGTCCGACCGCATCTTCGGCGAGGGCCACGCGGCCTTCCGCCTCCTGGACGCCGAGCGCGCCCAGGCAGAGACTCCAGAATCGGGAAAGGACACCAGATAGCGAACCGGTGACGGCTCAGCCGACCTAGCGACACCCGCAGAGGCAACGCCTCTCCTCAAGGCCCCCGGATCAGCCGGGACGGCCACGGCGCCCCGCGCCCGACCGGCGAACACCTCGCCGCACCCATGACCGCAAGCGGAGGACGACATCGTCCATCCGTGTCTCAGACGCGCCCGCGTCCCGAACCACCCCAGAATCCCTGGAAAGGAAACCCCATGAATCACAGTCGATTCCTCCGCGCCGCCATCGGGCTCGCCAGCGTCGGCGCCCTGCTGCTGAGCGCCTGCGGCTCCGACACCGCGCCCGCCGGGGACGGCGGCTCCGGCTCGACCATCGTCTACGTCGTGCCGAGTAGTTGGACGAAGCTCGGCGCGCTGACCGCCAACATCGACGCCTGGGAGGCCAAGACCGGCAACACCGTCGAACTGCAGGCCATCCCCGACGAGCAGTACGACTCGACCGTCCGCGCCCGCCTGCAGGGCGGCGAGGGCATCGACATCTACGCGGGCCAGGACTCCGTCGAGGACAAGGCCGCCATCATGCTCGCAGCGGACGAGTCGCTCTTCGCGTCCCGGATGGCGGAGAGCGTGCTCGAGTCGATGCGCTCCGAGGACGGCAAGATCTACTCCTACCCGGGGGCTGACGCGCTGAGCTCGTTCGGCCTGTTCTATAACAAGGACGTCTTCGAGGCCGCCGGCGTCACGCAACTGCCCACCACGCTGACCGAACTGACCGACGCGTTCACCAGGATCGACGCGACCGGCAAGGCGCCGCTCTCGCTGTCCGGGGCAGAGGGCTGGACCCTGCTGCAGCACCGCAACTCGGTCAACGCGAACCTGCTCGGCGAGGACCCCGAGGTCGCCGCCAAGCTCGCCTCGAACGCCACCACCTGGGCGGACATCCCCGGCGTCACGCAGCAGTACGAGGCGCTCGAGGGCTGGGCAAAGGCCGGCCTGCTCAACGACGACGCGCTGACCGCGAGCTACGAGGGCGTCATCACGGCCGTCGCCAACGGCGAGACCGGCGCCATCATCAACGGCTCCTGGGTGCTCGGCGAGATCCGCAAGCAGAACCCCGACGCCAACGTCGGCTTCCTCGCGCTGCCGACCGCCTCGGGTAAGAACACCATCGCGCTGTCGACCCCGCAGATGATGCACATCGCCGCCAAGACCAAGGTCGCAGACCAGGCCAAGGACCTGCTCGTGTTCCTCGGCGAGGCCCCGCAGGTCGAGAAGAACCTCGAACTCTCGCCCGGCGTCCCCGCGTTCACCGACGTCACCGTCAAGGGCGACGAGCCCGTGATCGCCGACATCAACGCCTACGTCACAGACGGCCACGTCGGGCTCGCGTTCGACACGGCCACGACCTTCCCGACGCCCGAGGCCGACCTGATCGCCGCCTACCAGGAACTCCTGGCCGGCCGCATCGACGCAGCGGGCTTCGTGCAGCAGGTCGACACCGCGTGGGCCAACGCCGGCGCGACCGCCGGCCGCGAGGGGTTCTGAGCCATGAGTGAGCGGGCAGCACGCAAGCGCACAAGGGGACCGGCCATGGCGAGGGCGTACCCCTACTGGTTCCTCGCCCCTGCGACGGTCATCTTCGGCGCGTTCTTCGTGCTGCCCGCCCTGCTCGGCATGTGGCTGAGCTTCACCAACGCGTCGACGGTGGCGTCGCGCCAGGACTTCGTCGGCCTCGACAACTTCCGGTTGCTCGTCAGGAACGGGCCCGCCTTCCTCGGCGCGCTCGGCAACCAACTCCTGTACGCGGCCGCCACCACGATCGGCAAGACCGGGATCGGCGTGCTGCTCGCCTTCTTCCTGAACCGGGCCTTCGTCGGACGCAACGCGCTGCGCGCGCTCGTCTACATGCCGATCATGTTCTCCACGATCGTCGTGGGCATCGTGTTCCGCTTCATCCTGGCAGGCGACGGCCTCCTCAACGACGTGCTGCGCGGCGTCGGCCTCGGCGTGCTTGCGCGCGACTGGCTCGGCAGCTTCGAGTTGGCGCTGTGGTCGGTCTCTGCCATCGACATCTGGATGGGCGTCGGCTGGACCGTCGTGCTCGTGCTCGCCGCGCTGCAGGGCGTCCCTGAGGAACTGATCGAGTCGGCGAAGATCGACGGCGCCAACAAGTGGCGCCAGGCGACCCAGGTGTCGCTGCCGATCATCATGCCGATGGTGGGGCTGGCTGCCCTGCTGACCACGATCTCCGGCCTGAAGTCCTTCGAGATCATCTACGCGACGACCGGCGGAGGGCCCGGCAGGTCGACCGAGGTGATGACGACGTTCATCGCGCGGGCGCTCGGCACCACCAACCTCGGCTACGCCTCCGCCGTCGGCTTCGTGCAGTTCGTCGTCATCACCGTGATCGCCCTTGTCATCAACCGGGTGACCCGTCGCGTCGAAGGGAACCAGTCGTGAGGCGCCAACGCATCACCTCCAACATCGTCACGCTGATCGTGGGCGTCGCCGTCGCGGCGATCTTCCTGGTCCCGATGGCGCTCGTGCTGCTCAACTCGTTCAAGTCGTCGAAGGAGGCGGCCTCCTTCGACTTCGCGCTGCCCGAGACCTGGCGCTTCGTCAACTACCTGACGGTGCTGCGCGAGCCGTCGGTCGCGACCGGCCTGGTCAACAGCGCCATCATCACGGTCGGCGTCACGGCCATCACCATCACCATCTGCGCCCTCGCGGGCTACGTGATCGCGCGGCGCACCAGCCTCGTCACCCGGGGCGTCTACGCCTTCCTGCTCGCTGGCATGATCGCGCCGTTCTCCTTCGTGCCCGCCATCCGGGTGCTGCAGTGGTTCGGCCTCTACAACACCCACGCAGGCCTGATCCTCTCCGACGTCGCGACCCAGATCCCGTTCATGGTGCTGATCTTCACCAGCTTCGTGCGGCAGATCCCCACCAGCCTCGACGAGGCGGCCATGATCGACGGCGCCGGGCAGCTCAGGATCTTCTTCCGGGTGATCTTCCCGCTGATGAAGCCGGTCACCTTCACCGCGCTGGTGCTGCTGTTCACCTACGCCTGGAACGAGTTCCAGAACGTGCTGTTCCTCACCTCGTCGTCGTCGATGTGGACCATGCCGATGACGGTCTACAACTTCCAGAGCCTCTACACCTACGACTATTCGCTCGTCTCGGCCAACCTCGTCATCACGATCCTGCCGGTGCTCGTGGTCTACCTGTTCGCGCAGCGCTACATCATCTCCGGCATGGTCGCCGGCTCCGTCAAGGGCTGAGCCCGACCCCCTCACACACAGAAAGAGTTCCATGTCTGATCGCTTTGCCCGCTCGCGGTGGTTCCAGCAGGACCGCTTCGGCATGTTCATCCACTGGGGCCCGTACTCGGTGGCCGGACGAGGGGAGTGGCAGCGCTCGCACGAGGAGTTGCCGAAGGAGGCCTACCAGCCCTCCATCGACGCGTTCCAGCCCCACGACTTCGACGCGGAGAGCTGGGCAGACGCCGCGGAGAAGGCGGGGATGCGGTACGCGGTGCTGACCGTCAAGCACCACGACGGGTTCTGCCTGTTCGACAGCCGCCACGCCATCTCAGGGGTGATGACCAACGGCTTCGGCCGCGACCTGCTCGCCGAGTTCCTGGCGGCCTTCCGCGCCCGCGGCATCAAGGTGGGCGTCTACTTCTCCCTGATCGACTGGTCGCACCCCGACTACCCGGCCTACGGCGACCTGAACCACCCGCACCGCCACGACGAGGCCTACCGCGACGTCGAGCACGACTGGGACCGCTACCTCGACTTCCTGCACGCGCAGGTCCGCGAGGTGATGAGCAACTACGGCAAGCTCGACCTGTTGTGGTTCGACTTCTCCTACGACGACATGTCCGGCGAGAAGTGGAGGGCGCGCGAACTCGTCGAGATGATCCGGGAACTGCAACCAGAGATCCTGCTCAACAACAGGCTGGAGGCAAACGGAGGCAGCTTCGGCTCCATCGCGGAGGCAGAGCCCAAGCAGTGGGCCGGCGACTTCGTCTCCCCGGAGCAACTGATCCCTGCCGAGGGGATCCTCGACGAGGCCGGCTCGCCGATCCCGTGGGAGGCCTGCATGACCTTCAACAACCACTGGGGCTGGTACCGCGGCGACCACGCGTTCAAGTCGAGCACCACCATCATCCGCAAGCTGATCGAGGTCGTCAGCAAGGGAGGCAACCTGCTGCTCAACATCGGCCCCGACCGTGACGGCCGGATCTCCGGCGTCGAACTGCGGATCCTGGAGGACGTCGGCCAGTGGCTGCGCGCCAACGGGGAGAGCATCTACGGCGCGGGGCGCGCCGGGATCGCCAAGCCGGAGTGGGGCTACTACACCAGCCGCGACGACATGCTGTACGCGCACGTCCTTGAGCAGCCGATCGGGCCGCTGGCGCTGGTGGGCGTCGACACCGACACCATCGAGGAGATCGTCATCGACTCCAGGCCCGTCGAGCGGGCCGAGTCCTGGCTGATCGAGGCCTACCCCGACGTCGCCTTCGTCAGTTGGGGCGACGACGACCCGGCGTTCACCTACGCCATGCCGGACGAGCGCGCCACCGTGGTCAGCCTCCGCCGCGGCTGAGCGCCCTAGCGGCAGGGGCGTCTGCTCAGGCGGAGACCTCGTCGCGGGCGGCCACGAAGGCGGCGATCGCCGTGTCCAGGTCGTCGCGGGTCATCGACGCCGACAACTGGGTGCGGATGCGTGCCTTGCCCTTCGGCACCACCGGGTAGCTGAACGCGCGGACGTAGACGCCGCGGGCCAGGATCGCGTCGGCCATCCTGGCCGCGAGCACCGCGTCGCCCAGCATCACCGGCACGATCGGGTGGTCCGACTCGGGCACCTCGAAGCCCTCCTCGACGATCCGACGCCGGAAGTAGGCCGTGTTCTCGCGCAGTTGGTCGAGCAGTTCGGGGTGCGATCCGATCAAGGCGAGCACGGCCATCGACGCCGACGTGATGGACGGGGCGAGCGAGTTGCTGAACAGGTAGGGGCGGGAACGCTGGCGCAGCAGTTCCACCATCGGGGCGCGCGCGCAGGTGAACCCGCCCGACGCGCCGCCGAGCGCCTTGCCGAGCGTGCCCGTCAGGATGTCGACCCGGTCGGTGACGCCGAACAGTTCCGGCGTCCCCGCTCCGGTGGCGCCCATGAAGCCGACAGCATGCGAGTCGTCGACCATCACGAGCGCGTCGTACTCGTCGGCGATTGCGCAGATCTCGTCGAGCGGGGCGACGTAGCCGTCCATCGAGAACACGCCGTCGGTGGCGATCAGCTTGTGCCGCGCGCCCGAGGCCGCCTCAAGTTGGCGGCGCAGGTCGTCGAGGTCGCGGTTGTGGTAGCGGTAGCGCTGCGCCTTCGACAGGCGCACTCCGTCGATGATGGAGGCGTGGTTCAACTCGTCGGAGATGATCGCGTCCTCTGCCCCCAGCAGCGTCTCGAAAAGGCCGCCGTTGGCGTCGAAGCACGACGAGTACAAGATGGTGTCGAAGCCGTCGGCGCCGAGCCGCAGGAACGACGTGAGCGCCGACTCGAGTTCCTTGTGCTGGGTCTGCGTGCCGCAGATGAACCGCACCGACGCCATCCCGAAGCCCCACCTGTCGAGGGCGTCCTTCGCCGCCTCGATCAGCACCGGGGAGTCGGCGAGGCCGAGGTAGTTGTTGGCGCACAGGTTGATCACCTCACCGCCGAGCGTTCCCACGTGGGTCGCCTGGGCGGTGGTCAGCGGCGCCTCCTCCTTGTAGAGGCCGTCGGCGCGGAGTTGGGCCAGTTCCCCGTTGATCTGCTCGATGATGTCCATGCGTGCTCCTGTGCTGTGTCGGGTGGATGGCTGCTGGTCAGTCCCAGCTCATGATGACCTTGCCGGAGCGCCCGTCGCCCGCCACGGCGAAGGCCTCCTCGAACTGCTGCGCGGGGAAGCGGTGCGTGATGACGCCCGAGATGTCGAGGCCGGAGCGCAGCAGCGAACTCATCGCGTACCAGGTCTCGAAGATCTGCCTGCCGGTGACGCCCTGGATGGTCAGCATGTTGAAGATGATGGTCGAGAAGTCGACGGTCAACTCGCGGGTCGGGGTGCCGAGCAGGGCGATCCGGCCGCCGTGGGTCATGTTGTTGATCATCGTGGTCAGCGCCACCCCGGAGCCCGACATCTCCAGGCCGATGTCGAAGCCCTCCTTCATGGAGAACCGGTCGTAGACGTCGGAGAGCGACTCGCGCCCGACGTTGACGGTGGAGGTCAGGCCGAGCGAGCGGGCCAGTTCGAGGCGCTCGTCGCTCAGGTCGGTGATCACGACGTTGCGGGCGCCCTGGAACTTGGCGACGAGCGCGGCCATGATCCCGATCGGGCCGGCGCCGCTGACCAGCACGTCCTCGGCGAGCGCCGGGAACTGCAGCGCGGCGTGCACGGCGTTGCCGAACGGGTCGAAGATGGCGGCGACGTCCGGGTCGGCGTCCTGCGGATGCACCCACACGTTGGCCGCGGGCATCGCGAAGTACTCGGCGAACGCGCCGTCGACGTGGTAGCCGATGCCGCGGGTGTTGCGGCACAGGTGGCGCTTGCCAGCCAGGCACGCGCGGCACCTGCCGCACACGTAGTGCCCCTCGCCCGAGACGAACTGGCCGACCTCGAGGCCGGTGACGGAGGAGCCAAGTTCGACGATGTGGCCGCAGAACTCGTGGCCGATGATGCGCGGCGTGGTGACGGTCTTCTCCGCCCAGCCGTCCCACGTCGCGATGTGCAGGTCGGTGCCGCAGATGCCGGTGCGGCTGACGCGGATCAGCACCTCCGTCGGCGCGGGAGTGGGAATCGGTACGTCGATCAGTTCCAACCCGGGGCCGGGTCGCGTCTTCGCAAGGGCCAGCATGGGATCAATACTGGCACGCCAGCGCGACTTGGCGGTGGCGGGGTGCAGTCACGGTGAGCGACGCCGCTCAGGTGTCCTGGTCGGGAAGGTCCAGTTGCGCGACGAGCCGGGCGGGGGCCTGGATGCAGTAGGACTCGGTGAGCAGTTCGGCGACCTCGACCCAGTCGGTGTCCTCATCGAGGATCAGGCCGATCACGTCTGAGCCCCACCCGGCGCGGAAGTACGGGTGGCCCAGGTGCTCGAAGGCGACCACGTCTGCGCTCTGCCCGCGCAGCACGATCCGGAACTGCTGATCCTCGCCGCCGAACAGATGTGCCACCGTTGAGGAGCCGACCCGCCACCTGACGCCGACCCAGGCGTCCTCCTCGCGGGTCTCGGGGAGCGTCACCATCACGGAGCGCACCCGGTCCGCGAGCTCGTCCGGGACCTCCGGCCGTTCGCGTTTCGCCATGGGGTTCAGGGTGCCACAGGTCAGGTGGAGAGCGTGACGTCGCTGCTGGGGACGTGCGCCTCCACGACCCAGTGCGCGTCGACCTCGCCCGCCGTGAACGAGCCGTTGGTCAGCTCGACGCGTTCCCGCAGGCCGAGCAGCCCGCTTCCCGTCGAGTTCGGGTCGACGCGCGCCTGCGTCCGAAGCTGGTTGGTGACCTTGAGGCGCGCCCCGTCGTCGGCGACGCCGAGCACGATGTCGACCGGCGAGCCCTTGGGGGAGTAGCGCATCGCGTTGGTCGCGGCCTCCCGCACGATCCGCGAGAGGGTCTTCTGGCTGGTGGCGTCGAGCCGGTCGATCTCGGGGTCCACGCTGAGCCGCACCGGGTGGCCCGCCTCCTCGAGCGTCGCCGTGACGGCGTGCGTCGTCGCGGTGATCGTCATGGCTCCGGTGTCGCTCGACTGGCCGGAGCGCAGCGAGTGCACCAGCGTCGACAGGTCGTTGCGGGCGCTCTTGGTGGTGCGGCTCAGTTGCGCCACCGTCGAGGAGATCCGGTGGGGTTCCATGGCCGCAGGCGTCAGGTGCATCGCGATCAGGGAGAGCTGGTGCGCGACGATGTCGTGCAGTTCGGAGGCCAGTTGGCGGCGCTCCTCCATGCGGGCCTCGTCGCGCTCCCGGGCGAGCCGGGACACCTCCGCGAGTTGCCGCAGTCGCACGGTGCGGAAGAAGTAGACGCCGATCCCGCCGAGCACGGAGGGCAGCGCAAGCGGGATGGTGTCGATCAGCCTCAACTCCGACGGCCAGGTGGTGGTCTCGACAAGCACCATCCAGCCTCCGATCACCAGCGGCAGCGTCAGCGGCAGCTTCGACACCACGATGATGGTCAGCGCCGAGGCGGCCACCGTCGGCTGCGTGAACGCCCAGAACGTCTCGCCGGGCATCAGGTACGACAGCACCGCCACCTCGAAGAGCAGGATCAGCGAACCGAGCCACGGCCTCCAGACGGCCACCAGGATGCCGAGGCACACCACCAGCCACTGCAGGTCGCCCGTCCAGTCGTTGCCGTTGAACAGGTTGAAGCCGAGCACCAGGGCCGCAAGCACCGCGCCCGCGGTGCTCAGCACCCCGAGCACCTGCTGGTCCTGCCCGAGCGAGGCGAACGGGTGCCGCCGCCTCGGCGCCTCGACGACGGCGTCGCCGAGCGTCAGGACGGCCGTCATGCCCTGCCCGTCGTCGACCTCGAGCGAGCCGCCGGCGGCGGCGGCCTGCTCCTCGACGCGACCCGCACGGTGCAGGTCGTCGGGGGACAGGTCCACGCACGTCAGGCTGAGCGTGAGGGGTGCTCCGGCGTCGACCTCGAGCGTGCAGACGGCGCCCGCGGGGGCGGACGCGACGACGGCCTCGGCTCCCATCCGCAGGAAGCCGGAGACCACGGAGGCGACGTCGCGCGAGCCGATGTCGTTCTGCCCCTCGATCTCCACCTCGAAGCCGTGCGAGACCAGTTCGTCCTCGAACCACTCGACGGCGGCCGCGAGGCTCACTGCGTCGGTGGCGTTGGCGGGGGCGCGCAGCGTCGTCACGAGCAGGCGCAGCCGGGCGAGCGCCGAGCGGGACTCGTCCCCCACCCGCGTCAGGATGTGGCGGGCGCTCTCCGGGTCGGGGTCGCGGCCCGCGCGCTCCAGGGCGCGCGTGGTGTCGTTCAGGTTGCGCACCAGCAGCGAGGCGAGTTCGCCCGCAAGCGCCGTCCGCTCCTCCTCGCGGGCCCTCGCCGCGCGCCTGCTCAGCGCCTCGATCTGGTTGTCGCCGAGCGCCTGGTTCCCCAGCCAGGTACGGATCCAGAGGCCCACCGCGTAACAGATCGCCAACGCCGCAACCATCGCCATGGTGCGGATCGGCAGCCGGACGATGACGCCGTCGTAGAGCACGAAGCTCAGGTGGATCGCGGCGAGCGCGACCACTCCGCGGGGGCGCCACCGGATGGCGGCCATCACCGCAGTGAAACCCATCGCCACCAGGCCGAGGCCGAAGTGCGCGTAATGGGGGGCGATCACCAGCATGGGCACCGAGATCATCGCCCCGACGCCGGGCCACCAGAGGCACAGGATCGCCGCGAATGTCTCGAGCGTTGTCAGCAGCGACTCGATGTCGGTCCCGCTGAACGGGAACGAGATCCCGCCGCCCAGCACGAGCAGCGACACGATGGTGACCTTGACGAGGGGGATGATCCACCCGACAACGCCAGAGGTGCCCTGGATCGCCACGGTGTCCCCCTCTCTCCGCAGCCGCTTGGCCCACCTTAGAGTGTTGCCCTGACTGGAGTCGCACCACCCCTTGGGGTGTGCCATTCGGCCGCCACCTGGCCGGAAGTGAACTTGGAAGGGTCTGGACCGTGACAAAGAATGAACATATGCCCATCCCAACGCCCGTTCGCGTGCTCATCGTCGACGATGAGTCGCTCGTGCGCAGCGCGTTCCGGGCCTTGTTGACCGCGGATCCGGGGTACCAGGTCGTCGCGGAGGCCAAGGACGGCGGCGAGGGCGTCACCATGTACGGCCGGTTCCGGCCCGACATCGTGCTGATGGACCTCCAGATGGCCCCGATGAACGGCGTGCAGGCGACGCGGGAGATCTGCGGGAAGCAGCCCGACGCGTGCGTGCTCGCGCTGACCACGTTCGGCACCCGCAACTACATCGTGGCCGCGCTCCGGGCCGGCGCCGCGGGCTACCTGCTGAAGGACTCCCGCCCCGAGCAACTCCTCGCGGGCATCCAGCAGGCGCTGCGCGGCGACATGCCGCTCTCCTCGACGGTGCGCCGCCAACTGGTCGACACCATCGTCGCGGACCAACTCCCCGCACAGCCCGAGATCTCGCTCACCCCGCGCGAGAAGGAACTGCTCGAGTGGCTGACCCACGGCCTCACGAACCGGCAGATCGCGCGCAACATGCACCTGTCGGAGGGCTCCGTCAAGCAGTACCTGGCGCACGTCGGCGAGAAGCTCGGCGTCACCTCGCGCACCCAGATCCTCGTCAAGGCGATCCAGCTCCGCCTCGTCGATCCCCACCGACCGACCGGGCAGCCAGCCCGATAAACCCTGGAGACCCATGCCTAGAGAACTCGACGAACTGCAACGCGAAGAAGCACCAGCCGCCGGGAATCTGGGCAGCCCAACGGGTCGCCCTCGCATCACCGCCGACGCCGTCCACAAGGCCTACAAGGTCGGCGACGACACCCTCGAGATCCTGCACGGGGTCTCGCTCGCCGTCGGCGAGGGTGAACTGGTGGCCGTGATGGGCCCCTCCGGCTCCGGGAAGTCGACGCTGCTCTACTGCCTCGCCGGGCTCGAGGAGCCGACCTCGGGGGCCGTGACGCTCGCAGGCAAGGAACTCGGCCCGCTGTCGCGCGCCGACCTTGCCCGGATGCGCCGGACGTGCGTCGGCTTCGTGTTCCAGTCCTACAACCTGATCCCGACGCTGACGGCGCGCCAGAACGTGGCGCTCCCCTACACGCTGAACAAGGCGAAGGCGCCGACCGCGCTGATCGACCAGACCCTGACCACCGTCGGGCTTGCCGACCGGATGGACGCGCGGCCCCCGTCGATGTCGGGCGGCGAGCAGCAGCGCGTCGCCCTCGCGCGGGTGCTCGCCCAGCGCCCCCAGGTGATCTTCGCCGACGAGCCGACCGGCGCTCTCGACTCCAGGACCGGCGACGTGGTGCTGCAGGAACTGGTCCAGATCGCGCACCAGAGCGACAGTTGCGGACTGATCGTCACGCACGACCCCTCGGTCGCCGCGGCCTGCGACCGGGTGCTGTTCCTGCGCGACGGCCGCCTCGCGGGCGAACTGACCGGCGCCACCGTCGACGAGGTCGCCGCGGTGCTCGCCGACCTCAGCCAGACGGAGGGCTGAGCCGTGTGGCGCGTGTACCTGGCCGAACTGCGCGACTCCTGGCCCGCCTGGCTGGGCGTCAGCCTGACGTTCATCGTCACGAACCTGTCCTTTGCCAACAGTTCGCTGGTGCTCGCCTCCGGGTGGGCCGCCGTCAGCTCCGGGGAACTGGCCCTCTACGACAGCGCCGAGTTCACGGCCGCGCCCATCACCAACTACGTCTTCTCCGGCATCGTCGCGCTCGTTGTCATCTCCGGAGGAGCGAGGATGGTGGTCGACTCGCGCAGGGGAGCCCTCGCCCGGCTCGCGCTCGCGGGAGCGTCGCCGCGCCAGGTGATCGCCTCGGTTCTTGTCCAACTGGCGGCCGTGTCGCTCGCCTGCGCCGTGATCGCCGACATCATCGCCCTCGCCACGCTCGACCCGTACCTCGGGTTTCTGACCACCGGCGTCGAGTCGGGCCTCGAGATCGCCAAGCCCGCACCCGTCTACGCGCTCGACCAGATGCTGCTCGCCAACCTCGGCGTCGTCGCCGTCGCGCTGATCGGCGGCTACTCCCAGGCGCGGCGCGCCGCCGCCGTGACGCCTGTCGAGGCGCTCCGGCAGGCCACCGGGGGCACGGAGTTCCGGATGCGCCCCGTCCGCTGGGTCTTCGCAATCCTCGGGGTCGCGCTGCTGATCGGCCTGTTCGCAGCCATCGGCCCCATCGCCTCGGAGCGCAACAGCGAGACGGTCAGCACACTGCTCCAACTGTCGGTCATCGCGCTGATGGTGTTCGTGGTGGTGGTCTCGCTGCTCGCGCCGCTGCTGATCGGCCCGCTGACGCAGGCGTGGACGCGGATCCTTCCGATTCCCGACCCCGCCTGGACCCTGACCAGGCTCAACCTTGCGGCCCGCGGCGCCCAGTTCGCCCGCTCGGCGGTGCCCGTCATCTTCACGGTCGGCCTGATGTTCGGCCTGCTGTCGATCTTCCCGACCATCTACGCCACATCGCTGATCAACGAGTTCCCCGGCGGCGTCATCACGCTCGACAAGGCGAACCTCGGCGCGGTGCTCAGCCTCGTCGGCCCCGCTCTCGCGATCGCGCTGGCGGGCGGCGTCGGCAACGTCTTCATGATGAGCAAGCGCCGCGACGCCGAACTGGCGCTGCTCGGCATCACGGGCGCCACCCCCAACCAGCGGCAGCGGATGGCCGTGCTGGAGGCCCTGATCCTGACGGTCACCTCCACGATGCTCGGCCTGCTCGCCTACGCGGTGATGGCGGCCTACTTCGCGCTGTCGCTCTCGCGGGTCGGCTACACCCCTGCGCTGTCGGTGCCCGTGTCGGCCTGGCTGGTCGCGGTGCTCGGCACCACGCTGATCCTGGTCGCGGCGACCTACCTGCCGACGCTGCGGGCGCTCGCGCAGCCCGAGCCGCGCGTGGTGGCGGCCATGGTGGGCCAGTAGCCGCCTCCGACCTGACGGAAAGCGTCCTTGTCGGCGCCGTGCGGCCTACCGTTGGGGTGGGAATAAACTGTCGGTTCTCAAGGTTGAGTGTCATAGACTCAACTTTGTAAATCAGATCTCATCAGGAGAGCACACAGACCATGAACACCGAAAGGCTAACGACCAAGTCGCGCGACGCCGTCACGGCGGCCGTCCGCCAGGCCCTCACCAAGGGAAACCCCAACACCGAACCCGAGCACCTGCTGCACGGGCTGTTGCTGACCCCGGACAACACCGTCGGCGCCCTGCTCGAGGCGGTCGGCGCCGAACCTGCGGTGGTCGACAACGCCGCCGTCCAGGCGATCGACAAGCTGCCCTCGACCTCCGGCAGTTCCGTCAGCCAGCCCGCCATCAGCGGGCCGCTCGCGCGCGTCCTCGCCCAGGCCGAGACCCTCGCAGACGAGATGGGCGACAGCTTCGTCGCCACCGAACACCTGCTGATCGCGCTTGCGATGATCCCCTCCGCCGCCAAGACCATCCTCGACAAGGCGGGCGCCACGCCCGACGCGCTGACGAAGGCCTTCGAGGCCTCGCGCGGCGGCAAGCGCGTCACCTCGGCCGAGTCCGAGGGCGGCGAGTCGGTGCTGGAGAAGTACTCCGTCGACATGACCGAACGCGCGCGCGAGGGCAAGCTCGACCCCGTCATCGGCCGCGACTCGGAGATCCGCCGCGTGGTGCAGGTGCTCGCCCGGCGCACCAAGAACAATCCGGTGCTGATCGGCGAGCCAGGCGTCGGCAAGACGGCCGTCGTCGAGGGCCTCGCGCAGCGCCTGGTCGCGGGCGACGTGCCCGACTCGCTGAAGAACCGCCGCCTCGTCTCCCTCGACCTCGCGTCGATGGTCGCGGGCGCCAAGTACCGCGGCGAGTTCGAGGAGCGACTCAAGGCCGTCCTCAACGAGATCAAGGAATCCGACGGGCAGATCGTCACCTTCATCGACGAACTGCACACCGTCGTCGGGGCAGGCGCCTCCGGCGAGGGCGCCATGGACGCGGGCAACATGCTCAAGCCCATGCTCGCCCGCGGCGAACTGCGGATGATCGGCGCGACTACGCTCGACGAGTACCGCGAGCGGATCGAGAAGGACCCGGCGCTTGAGCGTCGCTTCCAGCAGGTCTACGTCGGCGAGCCCACCGTCGAGGACACCGTCGCGATCCTGCGCGGGCTGCGCGAGCGCTACGAGGCACACCACAAGGTGCGGATCACCGACTCCGCCCTGGTCGCGGCCGCCTCGCTGTCGAACCGCTACATCACCAACCGCCAGCTTCCCGACAAGGCCATCGACCTGGTCGACGAGGCGGCGTCGCGGCTGCGGATGGAGATCGACTCCTCCCCGGAGGACATCGACATGCTGCGACGCGAGGTCGACCGGATGACGATGGAGAAGTTCGCGCTCGAGAAGGAGACCGACGCCGCGTCCAAGGAGCGGCTCGACCACCTCAAGGCCGAACTGGCCGACTCCGAGGAGAAGTTGCGCGGCATGGAGGCGCGCTGGGAGTCGGAGAAGTCGACGCTGAACAAGGTCGGCGACCTGAAGAAGAAGATGGACGAACTGCGCATCGAGGCCGACAAGGCCCAGCGCGAGGGCGACCTGACGCGCGCCTCGACGCTGCTGTACGGCGACATCCCGAAGGTCGAGAAGGAGATCGCCGACGCCGAGGAGACCGACAACGTGCCGTCGATGGTCTCCGAGGAGGTCGGCGCAAGCGACATCGCGGAGGTCGTCTCCGCGTGGACAGGCGTGCCCGTCGGCAGGCTGCTGCAGGGCGAGTCGGAGAAGCTGCTCGACATGGAGGAGCGGATCGGTTCGCGCCTGATCGGGCAGCGGGAGGCCGTCAAGGCCGTCTCGGACGCCGTGCGTCGCTCCAGGGCGGGCATCTCGGACCCGAACCGGCCGATCGGCTCGTTCCTGTTCCTCGGCCCGACCGGCGTCGGCAAGACGGAACTGGCCAAGTCGCTCGCCGACTTCCTGTTCGACGACGAGACCGCGCTGGTGCGCATCGACATGTCCGAGTACTCCGAGAAGCACTCGGTGGCGCGGCTCGTCGGCGCGCCCCCCGGCTACGTCGGCTACGAGGAGGGCGGCCAGCTCACGGAGGCCGTCCGCCGTCGCCCCTACTCGGTGATCCTGCTCGACGAGGTCGAGAAGGCCCACCCGGACCTGTTCAACATCCTGCTGCAGGTGCTCGACGACGGGCGCCTGACCGACGGCCAGGGCCGCACGGTCGACTTCCGCAACACGCTGCTGATCCTGACCTCGAACCTTGGCAGCCAGTTCATGGCCGACCCGCTGCTCGACCCCGAGAGCAAGAAGAACTCGGTGATGGGCGTGGTTCGGCAGGCGTTCCGGCCGGAGTTCCTCAACAGGCTCGACGACATCGTGATGTTCGAGCCGCTGTCTCCTGAGGACCTGGCGAAGATCGTCGAGATCCAGATCGCCAAGCTCAACAAGCGGCTCGCGGAGCGGCGCATCACGCTCGAGGTCACCGACACCGCGCGGCAGTGGCTCGCGGAGGTCGGCTTCGACCCGGTCTACGGTGCGCGGCCGCTGCGTCGCCTGGTGCAGAGCACCATCGAGGACCAGTTGGCGCGCGCGCTGCTCGCCGGCGAGATCGAGGACGGCCAGGTCGTCCACTTCGACAAGGTCGGCGACGGCATCGAACTCGTCTGAGTCCGACAGGCAGATGGGCCCGCGGCACGCGCCGCGGGCCCTTGCGCGTCCTTGCCGGACCGGCTGCGGGTACGCTTGAGCAATGGTTGGCGACGACAATATGCGCATTGGTGACTCGGAGCGCGAAGCTGCGGTGACGGAGTTGCAGAACCATCACGCCGCCGGCCGGCTCAGCACCGAGGAGTTCAACGACCGGATGGGCAAGGCCCTCGAGGCCAAGACCGGCTCCGAGTTGAGCGCCCTGTTCTACGACCTGCCAGGCAGCGGCCCGTCCCCGTACGAGTACGGGAGCGCGCCCAGCTACGGCGCAACCCCCTACAACGACCCCTACGGCCTCGACGCCGACTACGGCGCGACGCCCTCGACGCCCGCGACCTGGGGCGACCAGGGCCGGGACGTGCAGCCCGCGGAGGCGGTCCGCCCCTGGTTCGCGCAGTGGTGGATGCTGATCATCGCCGTCGTCATCGCGGGCGGGGCGAGCGGACGGCTGTGGTTCCTGGTTCCCGCGATGGCCATCTGGCTGTGGGTGATCTGGCCGAGCCTCAACCAACGCCGCCAGGTGACGCAGGCCCCCGCCGCGCCGCCGCGCCCGCTGACCTATTCCGAGCGCGACGAGGTGATCCTCGCGCTGCAGAGCGCGGGCGAGGTCGCCGCGATCAGGCGCTACCGGCAACTCACCGGGGCCGACCTCTACACGGCCACCATGACCGTGCGGGCCATGAACCGCGAACTGGGCTCCTAAGGGAAGAACAGGCGCAGGTCGCCCGGGTTGGGGTTGAAGTACCCGACCGAGTTCTTGCCCGCGAGCGCGTGGGCGTCGGCGGCCGCCTTCCTGGCGTCGCCGTCGGGGCAGAAGGCGCGCGTCACGGTCCTGCCGAACTCGTAGCGGGTCGTCCCGTCCTCCGCGTCGGCGTAGGGGCCGTCGGTGGCCGGAAAGTCCTGCGAGAAGTCTGAGAACCAGATCCTCATGCCGACGGTCCCGATGTCCGGGTCGTCGTCTGGGGTCAACTGTGCGGTGTACCACGCAAGGAACTCGTCGTCGTCGACCTTTGGTGCGGCGGCGGCGTCGAAGATCGCGATCTCGTAGGCCATCGGTGAACCTCCTGTTCTGCTGAGGAAACTACCGCGCCGATCCGCGCCCCGGGGTCGTTTCGGCCCATTGACGAGCGGGGACGCCGCCGTCAGCGGGGCTTGCAGCCGTCGATGAATGCCACCCCGGGCACCAGGCGCTGCCACTCCTCCTCGGTCAGCGGCGCGCCGAAGCCCGCGCACAGTTGGCCGCGGGCGACCACCGGGTCGTCCTCCCATGCGACGGTGCGGCCGTCGTCCAGAGACATCACGAACTTGCCCGCGAACGTGTCGACACCGGTGACCATGTCGCCTCCGGGGCGCAGCATCAGGTTGAGCGTCCAGTCCCGCTGGCCGCGCTGCCACACCCACAGGTCGCCCGACCTCGACGCCGCCAGCAGTTGGCCACCGTCCTCGGAGAACTGCAACTGCGACAGCGAGGATCTGGCGTCGCCCAGCAGCGCCGTCCTGCGCGGGGAGCTTGGCTCGGCGAGGTCATAGATGGCGACGATGCCCGCGTCGTCACCGATCGCCAGGGCGCCGTCAGGGGCGAAGCTGAAGCTGATCGGAACGGTGTCGCGGTCGGAGGGACTCGTCGAGACCAGCCGGGGAGTCTCGCCGTCGACCTGCCACAGGTTGAAGCCCTTGCCGTCGTGGGTCATGCAGGCGAACATCGTGCCGTCCGCGTTGAACGAGGACGAACTCGGCCATCCGTCCAGGCGCTCCACCTCCGACCAGCCGTGCTGGTCGGCCCGGTACAGCCGGTAGCCTGCCTGGCCCCGGTAGCCGACCGCCAGCAGGTTCCCGTCCGGGGAGAGTTGGATGTCGACCAGGCCGGTCGGCATCGGTTGGGTACCCGTCACGCGGTAGGTGCCGTCGCGCAGCGTCAGCGTGACGAGTTCCCCCGCGTCGGTCTGGTTGACGAGCCTCTCACCCGCGGCGTCGATGGCGTAGTAGGCGTTGTAGCGCGCGCCCCCTGGGGCCGGTTCGATCGGGATCGGTTCCCAGCCGCGGGGCGTGTCCGTCATCATGACGGCCCCGCCGTCGGTGCCGATCAGCAGCCCGGCGTCGCTGCGGATCACGTCGTAGTGGATGACGCCCTCTGGCGAGTTGAGGATCGCGCCGAGGTCGGGTCGGCCCCACTGGCTCGTCTCGCCCTCGCTCGAGCCCGCCACGACGCTGGCGCCGCTCCCGCTGACGCTCGTGACGGTGCTGCGGCCGGGGAAGGTGCCGAGCAGGCCGCCCGTGGTGTCGTACTCCTCGACGGCCCCGAAGGCGCCCGCGACCAGCAGCGAGTCGCCCAGGTGCGCGACCGAGTTCACCACCGAGGAGGTCGGCACCGTCAGCAGTCGCCGCAGCGTCGCGCCGTCCCAGAGCGTCGCCTCCCGCGCCGTCGAACCGGCCACGAACTGGTCGCCGTCGGGGGAGGCGGCCATGCCGAGCACGGTGCCTGAGATGCTCAGCGGCGCCAGCGCCGCGCCCGAGCGGTCGAACACCTCGATCCGGTCGCGGCGGCCGCCAGCAAGGACGAAGCGGTCGTTGGACGCCAGTCCGGTGACTGCGGTCTCGGCGCCGATGGTGAGGTCGGGCAACCGCTTGGGGGTCTCCGGGTCGGACAGGTCGACGCGGCGGACGGTGCCCTCCAGGGTCCCGACCATCGCGACGTCGCCCTGCCAGGAGGCGCTGTAGCCGACGGTGTCGGCGCCGAACTCGGTGAGCTTGCGCGGCTTGTCCGTGATGTCCCACACCGCGGCGGTCCGCTGCCCGCCGACGATCACCTGGTCGCTTCCCCCGCTCTGGCGAAGCGACAGCGCGAACAGTTGCGCCCCGTCGCTGTGCACGGTGGTCGGGGCGGGGGTCAGCGTGCCGTCGCGCCAGATGCTGATCACGCCATCGCTGGCGGCCCGCACGATGAGCCGCGCGTCTGCGCTCACTGCCACCATGGTGTTGCCCGTCGGACCGGTCGCCCGGGCGGGCACCCCTGCGGCGGCAGAGGTGAGCACGCTCGAGCGGGTCTGGACGTTGTCGTCGAGCGCATACGCGGCGACGCTCAACTGGCCGGCCAGGTTGGCCGACGTGGAGCGGACCTCGTCGCTGATCAGCGCGATCTGGCGCGACTGGGCGGCCCGGGTGGTCGCCTCGCCCTGGCGTCGGTAGTCCTCGGAGCGGAACGATGCGAAGACGGCGGCGACAGCCATCGCCACGGCGAGGCCGCCTGCGACGAGCGCGATGTTCTGGCGCCTGCGGATCCGCGAGATGGTGTGGCGCTGCTCGACGAGGGCGGCCTCGCCCTCGGCGCAACTGGCGTCGATGAAGTCGTGCTCGGCGCGCGAGAGCACCGTCGCCTCGTCCGAGTCGGCCCATGCCCGCCACAGTTGCGCCTCCGCGGGCATCAGGGCGTCCCTGGTGCGGCCTCCCTCGTCCCAGAGTTGCGCCGCGAGGTGGATGCGGCGCCCGAGCAGCAGCGTCGCCTGCGCACCCTCGACCCATTCCGCCAGGCGGCGCCAGTGCAGCAGCAGCGCGTCGTGGGCCACCTCCAACTGCTCGTCGATGCGCAGCAGGATGCGGGAGGCGACGAACGGCTCCGCGACGGAGGCCATCTCGGGCGTGAGCGCCGCGACGGGGATCCGGCGGCGCAGCGCCGCGGTGCCGTCGACGTTGAGCAGCGAGAGAAGCAGGCGACGCGCGGTCTCCTGCTGAGCGGGGCTGAACGACTCGTAGATGGAGTCGGCCTCGCGGTTGAGCGCCGACCACAGCCCGCCGGTGGTGAAGTAGTCGGCGGGCGTCAGGACCCCACCGGAGGAGTTCTCCCAGCAGCGGCGCAGCACGCTGGACAGCAGCGGGAGCACCACGCCCGCGGCCGGTTCGCCGTATGCCTTGATGTCGCGCAGCAGCAGTTGCGTGAGTTCGGGGGAGACACTCCGCCCGTGCCTGAGCGACGGTTGCTCGATGATGCGGACGTAGCACTCCTGGGAGACGGGGCCAAGCACGACGGGGCTGCTCAGGTCGCGCGAGAGCCACTCGTCGCGCATCGCAAGCCCGATCGCGTCGGCCCGCAGTCCGATGACGCACACCACGCTCGCAGGCAGCGCGCTGAGTCGAGCCATCGCCTCGCGCTGTGCCGCGGAGTCGAGCCGGTCGAGGTCCTCGAACTGGTCGACCACCAGGAGGGTCGGGGCGGTCGGCACCTTCATGGTGGCGATGTCGCCTGGGCCGATCCGCATCGGCTTGAGATGGTGCAGGGCCCCGCCCGGGGCCGTCTCGCCGCCGATCAGCCCCGCCGCCAGGAGCGAGGTCTTGCCCGACCCGGACTCCCCGAGCAGGAAGACCACGCGCGCCGCGTCGTCCTGCGTCGGACGGAGGCAGGCCTCGACGAGCTTGCGCAGCGACTGCTCCCGGCCGAAATACAGGTTCGCCTGGTCCGGGGTGTACGGACCGAGCCCGGCGTACGGCGTCTCCGCGATCGTGCGCATCGTCCGGAGCGCGGCGATGGTGCCGAGCCAGCGCTCCTCGGCGTCATCGTCGGCCGTCAGGCCCAGGTGGCCGAGCAGTTCCAGGAACTTCGGGGTGAGGGCGTGCGTCGGCAGATGCTTGCCCTCGAACCATCCCTGTACGGTCGAGGCGGGCAGCGCCACCAGCGTCGAGGCGCGGCGGATCGAGATGCCGCGCGCCTTCCGAGCCTTGGCTAGCAGCGCGACCAATTCCTCGCGTGAGCCAGGTGACTGCATGAAGGCAGCTAACCACCCCTGCCGGTTCCGTACGGCGCGCGGTCACCAAGTGGCCGTTACCCGTACGGACTCGTACACCGTACGGCTGGATGTTGGGTCGGTGCGCGCCTACCGTGGGGTGGTACTCAGACCTGGTTGATCCATAGCGAGGCCGCAGTACACCGGCCGGCTGGCTGGGGCGCGTGGGTCGGCCTGGGCCGGCTCACGCGTCGGTCGGGATGGATTTGGGGGGCATCCCGGCCGACGTTAGGCGCCGCGCAGTTCCAGGAGCTTGCCGCCTGCGCCGTCCTGCAGCAGCCAGATCCCACCGTCGGGCCCCTGCTCCACCTCGCGGATCCGAGCACCCATCGGCCAGGTGTCGGCAAGCGTGGCCGACTCGCCGTCCAGATCGACCCGGATCAGCGCCTCGCCCGAGAGCGCCCCGATGAACGCGTCGCCGCGCCAGGCGGGGAACGCATCGCCCTGGTAGATCATCAGCGAGCCAGGGGAGACGCTCGGGTTCCAGGACACCTTCGGCGGCTCGAACCCGTCTCCCTGCGCGTGGTCGGGGATGTCAGATCCGTCGTAGTTCGACCCGTTGGAGGCCTCCGGCCAGCCGTAGTTGAGGCCCGGCTTGATGAGGTTGACCTCGTCGCCGCCCTTGGGGCCCATCTCGCTTGACCAGAGCCTTCCGTCGGCGTCGAACGCGATGCCGAGCGGATTGCGGTGGCCGATGGTCCAGAACTGCTGCGAGACGGGGATGTCCTCCTGGAACGGGTTGCCCGGCGCGGGCTGGCCGTCGAGCGTCAGGCGCAGGATCTTGCCGAGGTTCGAGTCGAACTCCTGCGCAGGGGAGAACTGCTGCCGGTCTCCCGAGCTCAGGTAGAGGAGGTCGTCGTGGATGGCGAGCCGGTGCGAGTAGTGGCCGCCGCCGTCGATCTTGGGGGTCTGCTCCCAGATCTTCGTGATGTCGGTGAGGGCCGCCGCGTCCACGTCGAGTCGAGCCTTGGCGACCACCGCGCCGCTGGACCCGCCCGAGCCCTCGACCCAACTCAGGTAGACCGTGCCGTCGGTCTCGAAGGTGGGGCCGGCGATGATGTCGCCGAAGCCACCCTGAGTCGTGACGGTGACCTCCGGGGTCCCGCTGACCTCGCGGACCCCGTCGGGGCCGCGCAACTTCAGGGCGCCGCCCTTCTCGGTGATCGCGAGCAGGTCGGTGCCAGGCAGCGCGACCATCGCCCACGGTTCGTCGAAGGCCTCGTGCTCGACGACCTCGAACGTGTGGTCCGTCGGCATCGGGCTCGGCGCGGGTGTCGTCGGCGCCGGGGAACCGGAGCCCGAAGACGAGGGCGTCGCGGCGGAGGAGGTGCCCGTCGCTGCCGTCGTCTGCGGGGCGCTCGGTTGTTGCTCGGGGCCGGAGCAGCCAGCGGCGAGCGCGGCGGAGGCGAGCAGGGCGACGACGGTTCGTGCTCTCATGCCACGACGCTACCCGGTGATCGGTGCGGTGCGTACACACCCAGAAAGACGTCGACCGCCTCTGCTGCGGTCGCCCGGATGCTGTCGGCATCCGGCGCGGGCTCGCCCAGCAGCACGCGGATCTGCGCGTCGCGGACCGTGAGGCCGTACAGGAGGCGGTAGGCGTTGCCGACATCGTCGATGCGCAACTCGCCGTCGGCCGCCCGCTTCGCGAGGTAGTCCTCAACGAGCGGCCCGACGCGGTGCCTGCCGCTGGCGAGCAGCACGCGGGCGAGTTCCGCAGACGACATCGCCGTCCTGTTCATCGCGACCGAGCGGGGGCCGGTCAACAGGCCGAGCAGCGCGCGGCAGTAAGCCTCCAAGGTGTCGCGCAGCGGGGCCGTGCTGCCGAGCGCGGCCTTGACCGCCTCGGCCGAGGCGTCGGCCTCCCGCTCGACGACGGCCGATATCAGGGGTTCGAGGCCGCCGAACCAGGTGTAGACCGTCGCCTTCGACGCCCCGGCCCGCTCCGCGACCCCCGAGACGGTCAGCCCCTCCGGACCGTCGTCGATCAGCAACTCGAGCGCCGCGTCCAGCATGGCCTCGCGGCGGGCGTCGACCTCGTCGGCCCTGGGCCGTCCTCGTGCCATCACTTGACGAACTGTACTCCAAGGTACGATTATTTAATTAAACCAAGACGTTCAATTAAGGAGTGGTCATGAACAGATGGCAAGCGATGGGGGTCGTCCCGGTGGTCTTCGCGGGCGCGGCCTTCGGATTCTTCTACGCGTGGGTGTGCTCCACGCTGTGGGGGTTGGACACGTTGGCGCCGCAGGCGGCGATCGACGCCATGAACGCGATGAACGAGTCGGTGCGCAACCCCGTCTTCTTCACCGGCTTCTTCCTGACCCCGGTGGTCGCCCTCGTGTGGGGCGGCCTGCTGCTGTGGTCGGGGAGGCGGAAGGCGGCGATCGTCACGGGGGCCGCGGCGGTCGTCTACGTGCTGGGCGTCGTGCTGCTGACCAACTCGTTCAACCTGCCGCTCAACGACTGGCTGGCCACCGTCGAGGTGGACGACCCGGCGGAGGTCTGGTCGAGCTATTCGGGCAGTTGGCAGGTCTGGAACCTGGTGCGCACCGTCGTCAGCGGCATCGTGCTCGCGGCGCTGGCCTGCGCGGTGGCGCTGGCGGGCAGGGAACCCCGCTCCCGGCGCGACCGCTCAGGTGAGCCAGCGGTCGCCGTGGGCGCGGACGCCTAGCGTCACGGCCCTGGCCCCCATGAACCCGAGCGTGAAGGCGCCCCACAGCCACAGCAGCGCGGGAAGTCCCTGGGGCAGCGTCAGCCCGATCAGGGCCAGCGGCGCGTACACCGCCAGGTTGATGGCGCCCGCCTTCGCCAGGTAGGGTCCGTCGCCCGCGCCGATCAGCACGCCGTCGAGCAGGTAGACGTAGCCGGCGAGGCCGAGCGTCCCGCCCGCCACCAGCAGCAGGTATCCGACGATCCGGCGCACGTCGGCGTCGGTGCTGAAGGCGGCGGCGATCGGCCCGCGCAGCGCGATCGCCGCGAGCCCGAGCAGCACGCCCGCGCCGATCGACCAGCGGATCATCTTGGTGGTGAAGACCCGAGCCTCGTCCCGGTCGCCCGCCCCGAGCGCGGTCGCGATGATGGTCTGCCCGGCGATCGCCAGGGCGTCGAGCGCGTAGGCGAGCAGGTTCCACACGTTCATGGCGATGTGGTGCGCTGCCAGCGCCGCCGCTCCCTGGGCCGCGGCCACATAGGTGGTCAGCAGTAGCGCCGCCCGCAGCAGCAGCGTGCGGACCCACAGCGGGAATCCGACGCTCAGGCTGTGCAGCATGTCCGCCCACACCGGCGCCAGGCGTGCCCCGCGGCGCCGGGCCTTGACGGCGACGATCGACGCGGCCGTCGCCCCCAGCGCCGTCTCGGCGACCGCGGTGCCGAGCGCGGCCCCCGCGATGCCCATCCCGAGACCGAAGACGAAGACCAGGTTCAGCACCAGGTTGAGCGCCGCGACGGCGATCGACATCACCAGCGGCGTGGTCGCGTCGGAGAGGCCGCGGAAGGTTCCGGTGGCGCCGAGCATCACCAACATGCCTGGCAGGCCGGGAAGCGACCAGCGCAGGTAGTCGACGGCGTATGGCAGCACCTCAGGCCCGGCGCCGAGCGCCGTCGACAGCCAGGGCGCGAGGGGCCACATGGCGATCGCGAGCAGCGCCCCC
Source organism: Propionibacteriaceae bacterium AM104-82 (assembly GCA_027658995.1). Lineage (GTDB taxonomy): Bacteria > Actinomycetota > Actinomycetes > Propionibacteriales > Propionibacteriaceae > Arachnia. Next base: position 26,295 of record JAQDQK010000012.1, on the reverse strand, counting down.
ATGGCCGCCGCGACCCACATCGCCTGGACGCCCATCTCGAGGCCGCGCCGCGCGTCGCCCGCGCCGACGAACCGGGCAACGACCGCCGTCGAGCCGTAGGCAAGGAAGATCGACAGGCCGACCACGGTCAGCAGCAGGCCGCTTCCGATGCTCAGGCCCGCCAGTTCCACCGTCCCGAGGCGCCCGACGATCCAGGTGTCGGCCAGCAGCATCAGCGGGTGCGCAAGCAGCGCCGCGAACGCGGGCACGGCAAGGGAGAGGATGCGACGGGTGAGGCTCATGACGGCGTCAGCCTAGCCCGACTGCGCGCCCGGCCCCTCGGCGCTGCCGCTAGGCTCGTGTCGATGAGCGAGCGACTGTTTCCCGACCGGGACCACCCGGGCGCCTTCTGGGTGCGGTTCGGGCCGACGTCGCAGTCCTGGGTCGACCCGGACCGGCCGGACTTCCTCGCCTTCGAGTACGTCCAGCACATCGCGATGGTGCTCGACCACACCGTGCTCGACGCCCCGCCGCTACAGCGGTTGCGGGTCGTCCACATCGGGGGAGCTGGTATGTCGCTGCCGCGCTGGGTGGCGTGGCGCAGGCCGGGCACCGCTCAGGTCGTCTGCGAACCGGACACGCTGCTGACCGAGGAGGTCCGCCGCAAGATCCCGCTGCCTCCGCGCTCCGGCATCAAGGTGCGCGACGTCGACGGAAGGACTGGGCTGTCCGCCATGCCCGACGAGTGGGCCGACGTGATCATCGTCGACGCCTTCGACGGGGCGCAGGTGCCGGGCGACCTGGCAACGGCCGAGGCCCTCGACCAGGTGCGCCGGATCGCGCGGGGCGGGGCGGTCGCCGTCTTCAACGTCACGGACCGCTCGCCGTTCGCGTGGTCGAAGCGCCTCGCGGGTGGGCTCGCCGAGCGGTGGCGCAACCTGCTGATCGGGATGGAACCGGTGGTCGCGAAGGGCAAGCGGTTCGGCAACCTGGTGCTCGTGGCAAGTGACGTGAGGCCCGACACCGCGGGCATCGAACGGGAGTCGGCCAAGCTGACGATCGGGTACCGGTGGGTCACCGGACGCGAGGCGCGCGCCTGGCCGGGCGGCGCCGTCGCGCTGCGCGACGAGTTCGCGGAACCCTCGCCGGGCCCCCTCGGTCGCGGCTGGTGAACCGGGGCCGACCTGCAACAATGGGCACCGTGAATGCCAAGCGGGCGATGGAAGCCAGGACGGGACGATCCCCGCTCCTCGTGCTGCTGATCGTCGTGCTGGTCGCGATCCTCGCGGGCGCGGGCTTCCTCGGATGGCAGTATCTCGGCACCAACGTGCTCGCCGACCGGGCGACCGCACAGGCCGTCGCCGAACTTCGCCAGAGGTGGGTCGACTCGCCGACCCCGGCACCCGCGGAGGGTGAGCCGGTCGTCATCGACCAGCCCGCCGCGCACGAGCCCGCCTGGCTGCTGCGGATCCCCAAGCTCGACCTCGAGGGGCCCATCATCGCGGGCGTCGAGGCTCAGGATCTCGGAAGGGGAGTCGGCTGGTACCCCGGCACCGCGCTGCCAGGGCAGGTCGGCAACTTCGCGCTCGCCGGGTACCGCGTCACCAACGGGGAGCCGTTCAAGCGGGTCTTCGAACTGGCGAAGGGCGATGAGGTCATCATCGAGACCGAGCACGCCGTGTTCACCTACACACTCACCTCGGCGCCGGGCGACCTGACGGTCCCTGAGGACGCCAGTTGGGTGCTCGACCCCGTGCCTGGGCAGAGCGACGTCGTCGCCACGCAGGCTTTCCTGACGTTGACCACGGCCGAGGACGTGATCGACACCCCCGACCGTGCCGTCGGCTTCGGCACCCTCACCAAGACGGAGAACAGATGAGCGACCGCACCGACCTGATCGAACAGATCTCCAACCTCGCCGTCGTGCACGGCAAGGTCACCCTCGCCTCGGGCAAGGAGGCCGACTACTACGTCGACATGCGGCGCGTCACGCTCGACGGCGTCGCCTCGCCGATCGTCGGGCGCGTGATGAACGACCTGGTCGCCGACCTCGACTTCGACGCCGTCGGCGGGCTCACGCTCGGCGCCGACCCCGTCGCCACCGCGATGCTGCACGCACGGGCGGCGGCAGGCGGTCGTCTCGACGCGTTCGTCGTGCGCAAGGAGTCAAAGGCCCACGGCATGCAGCGCCGGATCGAGGGGACCGAGGTCGCAGGGCGCCGCGTGCTCGTCGTCGAGGACACCTCCACCACCGGCGGATCGGCCCTGACGGCCGTCGAGGCCGTGCGTGAGGCGGGAGGCGAGGTCGTCGCGGTGGCGGTCGTCGTCGACCGCGGCACGGGGGCCGCGGAGGCCGTCGGCGCCGAGGGCCTGGAGTACCGTTTCGCCGTCGACCTGGCCGATCTCGGCCTCTGATCCACCAACCCGGGTCGAGTGATCCACTTACCCGTCCAACGCTCCGGTGGTCCGCTACCGTGATTGCCAAACGTTAGGAGAGCAACGTGACCACACTCGTGATCATCCTCATCATCCTGCTCGTGATCGCGCTCGCGGTCGTCGGATGGGGAGTGAGTGCCTACAACGGCTTCGTGCGTAGCCGCAACACGATTCAGGAGTCGTGGCGTCAGATCGACGTCGAGCTGAACCGCCGCTACGAGCTGATCCCCAACCTCGTCGAGACCGTGCGCGGCTACGCGGCGCACGAGCGCAACACGCTCGAGCAGATCACCTCGCTGCGCAACCAGGCGCGTGCGCTCGCCGGGCAGAGCGGCGGCCAGCCGAGCGACCAGCGCTCCGAGATCGAGGCCCAGCTCTCGCAGGCGGTCACCAACCTGCTGGTCACCGTCGAGGCCTACCCCGAGCTGAAGTCGAACACGAACTTCGTCGAACTGCAGCGCGAACTGACCGACACCGAGGACCGGATCGCCGCCGCGCGGCGCTTCTACAACGCCAACGTGCGCGAGTACAACACCAAGGTCGAGTCGGTGCCGAGCAACATCATCGCGAACTTCGCGAAGTTCGAGAAGGCCACCTACTTCGAGCTCAACGACCCGATCGCGCGCCAGGCGCCCGACGTCAACTTCGGCGAGATCTCGCAGCGCCCGGCCGATACCGGCCAGCAGCAGATCGCGCCCCAGCAGGTCAACAACCCGGTGCAGGCGCCCCAGCAGCAGTACCAGCCGGAGCAGCAGAACGCGGATCGCCCCCCGTTCCAGAACTGAGCCACGCGCAGGGGCCCCGGGACTCGATCAGAGTCCCGGGGCCCTTTCACGTGCGGTGAGGGGTCAGGCGGCGGCCGCGTCGCCCCTGGAGCGGCGCTTGTGGAGCAGGTATTCGACGCCCATCGGGATCAGCGAGACGAGCACGATCAGCACCAGCGCGAGGTCGATGTTGTCGCGGATCAGCGCGACGCTGCCCAGGAAGTAGCCGAGCACCGAGACGCCGACCGCCCACAGCACGCCGCCGATGGCGGAGTAGGTGATGAAGGTGCGAAAGCGCATGTGGGCGACGCCAGCGACGAGCGTCACGAAGGTGCGCACGATCGGGACGAAGCGCGCCAGGATCAGCGCGCGCGAGCCGTAGCGGTCGAAGAATGCGCTGGTGCGATCGACGTAGGCCTGGTTGAACAGCTTGCCCATCAGGCCTTGGCGCGGCTTGAACAGCGGAGGGCCGATCAGTCGGCCGAGCCAGTAGCCCGCGACGTTTCCCGCGATCGCCGCGACCGTCAGGACCAGGCAGGCAAGCGCGAGCGTGCCGGCGGGCGACTCCACCAGGTGCACGCTGCCCAGCGCGGAGAACATCCCGATCGTGAAGAGCAGCGAGTCGCCCGGCAGGATCGAGAAGAGGCCGCACTCGGCGAAGACGATGAAGGCGCAGCCCCACAGCGCCCAGTTGCCCATCGCGTTGATCAGGAACTCCGGATCGAGCCAGGCAGGCAGCAGGAGCGGGGCGAGTTCAAGCAGGTTCACGGAGCAAATCTAGACCCCTCGTCAACTAGTAGTTGAAAAGTCAATCAATTTTTGTTACCGTTGAGTCACCAGCGTTTGAAAGGCATCTCCAATGAACCTCAATGAGCTCAAGGGCACCTACGTCCTCGATCCGGCCCACACCACCTTCTCCTTCGTCACCCGCCACGCGATGGTGACCAAGGTCCGCGGCTCCTTCCAGGAGTTCGAGGGCCAGGCCGTCGTCGACGGCGCCTACCCCGAGAACACCAAGCTCGAGGTCAAGATCAACACCGGCTCGGTCGACACCCGCAGCGCCGACCGTGACGCGCACCTGCGCTCCGCCGACTTCTTCGACGCCGAGCAGTTCCCCACCATGACCTTCGTCGGCACCGACTTCTCGATCGCGGGCAATGTCGTCAACGTCACGGGCGACCTGACCATCAAGGACGTCACCAAGCCCGTCACCTTCCCGCTCGAGTTCGAGGGCTCCGCCAAGGACCCCTTCGGCAACATCCGCGTCGGCTTCGAGGGCTCGACCCAGATCCTGCGCTCCGACTTCGGCCTGACCTGGAACGCCGCCCTCGAGACCGGTGGCTTCCTCGTCTCGGACAAGGTCACCCTCGAGCTTGAGATCTCGGCCATTCAGCAGGCCTGATCGCCCAGCCCAACCCGAGACGCCCCGGCACTTCGCCGGGGCGTCTTGCCGTCCCGGCTCCGGTTTGCCGCGCGACGGGGGAGTCGGGCACGCTCGGCTCATGACCCAGCAGCCAGAGGACCCGACAGCACCCACCGTCGGCGTCGGCCCTCATCCGCTGCCATGGCCCGACGACGACCGCCTCGACCCCGACCTGCTGCGCGAAGGCGACCGCCGCAACGTGATCGACCGCTACCGCTACTGGCGCCTCGACGCGATCGTCGCGGACCTGGACACCACGCGCTCCCGGCTCCACGTCGCGATCCAGAACTGGGAGCACGACTTCAACATCGGCTCGATGGTGCGCACCGCCAACGCGTTCAACGTCGCAGCCGTGCACATCGTCGGACGCCGCCGCTGGAACCGGCGCGGGGCGATGGTCACCGACCGCTACCTGCACGTCATGCACCACGAGGACGAGGCCTCACTGCTCGGCTACCTCGCCGAGCGCGGCATCACGCCGGTCGGCGTCGACAACCTGGGGGGCTCCGTCGCGCTGGAGGACAACGCCCTTCCGCTCGACTGCTGCCTGATCTTCGGCTCCGAGGGGCCTGGGCTGACCGATGCGATGGTCGCGGGCTGTGAGCGCCTCGTCGCGATCACCCAGAAGGGTTCGACCCGCTCCATGAACGCCGGTGCCGCCGCCGCGATCGCGATGTACCACTGGAGTCTTCAGCACGGCTGAGCCGCGATTGGGTCCCATCCCGCCGTCCGCGCCCCGCCCTGCCAGAGCGCTAGAGTGACGCGCATGCAGCAGCCATCGCGATTCGTCGCGGGTCTCACGCCGCTTCCGACGGCCGCCCGCGTCACCCAACAGCGTGGCGCCCTGCGCATGCGCCTCATCACGTCCGTGATCTCGCTCGTCCTCCTGGTCGTGTTCATCGTCCTGTTCGGCAAGACCTGGTCGACCGGATGGACGATCACCATCGTCGTGTTGTGGGTGCTGTCGACGGCCTTCTGGTTCCTCGTCACGGTCGACGCGCTGCGTCGCGCCAAGCGCGACCTCGGCCTGATCCCTGAGGGCGACGCCTTCTACCTCGACCCCCAGGGCATCGAGTTCGTCTTCCCGAATCCGGCGACCCCCGTGAAGGTCGCCTGGACGGAGATCACCCGCTTCCGGCTCGCGGGCCGCAACTTCGGCGCCGGCCCGGTGCTGAGCGTCGAGGCCAACGGCCAGGAGGTCGCCCGGGTGCCCGTGAGCTTCCTCGACGCCACCCCCGCCGTGATCGACTCCGCCGCCCAGGCCTACTCGCTCGGTCGCGTCAGGCTCGACACCGAGGCCCTCGACAACGTCTTCTGACGCTCTCACAAGGAGTCCGTCACGCACCCCCGCCGTGTCGCGAACCGGGGCGACGCGATAGGCTAGGAGCGAACCGACTCATCGAGAAAAGAGGCTTTCATGCCAGTCGCAACTCCCGAGGTCTACGCGGAGATGATCGATCGCGCCAAGGCAGGCAAGTTCGCCTACCCGGCCATCAACGTCTCCTCCTCGCAGACCCTCAATGCCGCGCTCCAGGGCTTCACGGAGGCCGGCTCGGACGGCATCCTGCAGGTCTCGACCGGCGGCGCCGAGTACTTCTCCGGCCCCACGGTCAAGGACAAGGTCGCCGGCGCTGCGGCGTTCGCCGCGTTCGCTCAGGAGGTCGCGAAGAACTACCCGATCAACGTCGCGCTGCACACCGACCACTGCCCCAAGGACAAGCTGGACAGCTTCGTGCGTCCGCTGCTCGCCCTGTCGGAGGAGCGCGTCGCCCGCGGCGAGCTGCCCCTGTTCCAGTCGCACATGTGGGACGGCTCCGCCGTTCCCATGGAGGAGAACCTGCAGATCGCTGACGAGCTGCTCGCCCGCACCTCGAAGGCCAACATCATCCTCGAGATCGAGGTCGGCGTCGTCGGCGGCGAAGAGGACGGCGTCAAGGCCGAGATCAACGACAAGCTGTACACCACCGTCGAGGACGGCATGCGCACCATCGAGGTCCTCGGCCTCGGCGAGAAGGGCCGCTACATCACGGCGCTGACCTTCGGCAACGTGCACGGCGTCTACAAGCCCGGTGCGGTCAAGCTGCGTCCCGAGGTTCTCAAGGAGATCCAGGACGCCGTCGGCCAGAAGTACGGCAAGGAGTCGCCGTTCGACCTCGTGTTCCACGGTGGCTCGGGCTCGACCGCCCAGGAGATCTCGGACGCGGTCGACTACGGCGTCATCAAGATGAACATCGACACCGACACCCAGTACGCGTTCACGCGTCCCGTTGCGGACTTCATGTTCAAGCACTACGACGGCGTTCTCAAGATCGACGGCGAGGTTGGCAACAAGAAGGACTACGACCCCCGCGCATGGGGCAAGGCCGCTGAGGCCGGGATGGCCGCGCGCATCGTCGAGGCCTGCCAGCAGCTCCGCTCGGCGGGCACCTCGCTCGGCAAGTGACCTGATCGCAGCCTGATCACAGGAGGCCGGTCCCCTCGGGGGCCGGCCTCTTCGTCTGTCCTTCCGCACGGCCCCGCGATCTGCGTCTGGCTGGGACCGATAGGGTCCTGTGCATGAGGCATCTGCTGAGAGGGATGGGGGCGGTCGCAGCGGTCATCGCCCTGGTCGGTTGCTCCTTCGAGTTCAATCCGCTGGGACAGCCCAAGGCCACCGTGACTGTGACCGCGCCAGCCGAGCAACGCTCCGAGCCGGTCGTGACGGTAGCGCCCGAGTCCTCCCCGGCGGAGGACGGCCCGGCTGACACACCAGCCCCCACGGACCCCGTCGAGGGCTGCGTCGACCCGGACATCCGGTTGCCCGCCTTCGTCCCTGTGGAGGCGTGCCAGGGTGTGCCCATGGCCGACTACGCGCCGCAAACCTTCCAGACGCCCTCCGGAAACATCATGTGTGAGATGGAGCGTGGTCAGGCGTGGTGTGGGGCCATCGAGACCCAGATGATCGCCGATACCCATAACCCCGAGGGCGACGGTCAGTGCGACGGCTATGTGTTGAGCACCAGGGCAGAGCCCGCGTGTCACAGCCTCCCGATCGACGTGAGCGGCCCAACCATGGCCTACGGCTCGCGCGTCGCGGTCGGGGAGCACGTGTGCACGGTGGAGGATACGGGCGTGACGTGCTGGAACGGTGCGACCGGCCATGGATTCTTCCTGTCGAAGGCCAGGTACGCCTCCTGGTAGGAAAGTTGAAACTTTCACCATTTCGGGAATCTTCGGCAGAGCCCATTCGTTGAACCAGGCATGAGAGCTTTCGGATTCCTGTCCTTCGGGCACTACTCGCCGCTCCCCGGGTCGCAGACGCGCGGTGCGGCCGACATGCTCAAGCAAACGGTCGACCTGGCCGTCGGCGCGGACGAACTCGGCGTGAACGGGGCATACGTCCGGGTGCACCACTTCGCCCGCCAGGCCGCCTCCCCGATGCCGCTGCTGTCGGCGATGGCCGCCCGCACCAGCCGGATCGAGGTCGGCACCGGCGTCATCGACATGCGCTACGAGAACCCGCTCTACCTCGCGGAGGAGGCGGGCGCGCTCGACCTGCTCTCCGACGGGCGGGTCGCGCTCGGCGTCAGCCGGGGGAGCCCGGAGACCGCGGTGCGCGGCTACGAGGCCTTCGGCTACACAGGTTCGAGCGATCCCCGCGGCGCCGACCTGGCCCGCGACAAGTTCGACCTGTTCTGGTCGGCGATCAACGGCGAGAAGGTCGTCGACGGCGACCCGAGGCAGACCCCGGCGGGCAGCAGGCTGAGCATCGAGCCACTGTCGCCGACGCTTCCCGAGCACATCTGGTGGGGGAGCGGCACCCGCAGCACCGCCGAATGGACCGGCCGGATGGGCCTGAACCTGATGAGTTCCACGCTCCTGACCGAGGCCACCGGGCAGCCCTTCCACGAGTTGCAGGCGGAGCAGATCGAGGCGTTCCGCAGCGCCTATCGCGAGGCGGGCCACACCGGGCGACCGCGGGTCAGCGTCAGTCGCAGCATCTTCCCGATCGTCAACGAACTCGACGCCCGCTACTTCGGCGACGGCCGTGACGAGGGCTCCGACCAGGTCGGCATCATCGATGGCTTCCAGTCCACCTTCGGCAAGACCTACGCCGCCGAACCGGACGCCCTGATCGAGCAACTCAAGGCCGACTCTGCAGTCCAGGCGGCCGACACGGTCATGCTGACGGTGCCCAACCAACTCGGCGTCGCCTACAACCTGCACGTGCTCGAGTCCTTCGCCAAGCACGTCGCGCCCGCGCTCGGATGGAAGCCGAACACACAGGGCCCCGTCGAGGGCGATCCGGCCTGACGTCAGGGCCGGAGGCTTCGTTGTGGCTTCCGGAGCGCGCGGCCGCGATGGCCGGTAGCGTTGGGGCCATGTCTGAATCCGAGAAGCCGCAGGAAGAACGACTCGACCCCAAGGAAGCGATGCGGCAGGCGCTCGAGCGCAAGAAGCAGCGCGAGCACTTCTCGTCGTCGCACGGCATCGACGCGGAGCGCGGCGAGGGGCACTCGCAGGGCCAGGCCGCGCACAAGCGCGAGTTCCGCCGTAAGTCGGGCTAAACCGGCCCGCCTCCACAAGGGTCCCGATACGGCCACACCGCCGCTCCAACAGGAACGGCGGTGTGGCTGCGTGCTTGGGGCGGTCGATCAGCCGATGACGGTGATCCAGTCCTTGCAGGACGGCTCGGCGTCGAACGCCTTGAGGATGTCCTGATCCTTGATCGACGTGAACGGCGGCGGCCCTCCCGGCGTGGTGCCGTTCTGTCCGATGTCGGTGGCGACGTCAAGGGCCTCGAGTTGCACCTGGTCGTTGTTCGATTCGAGCTTGTCGGGGAAGGACTCGAACTCGGCCATCCGCTCATCGATCAGCTTGATGCGCGAGTCGTAGAAGTCGGTGAACATCGCCGCGTAGGTCGCACCCTCCTCGACGGCGGGCGCCTTGACCTGGTCGCGGGCAGCGGTCAGCAGGGACTTGTACTGGTCAACGGCCGCGACGACCTGGGCCTTCTGCTCGGCGCCGGTGCCGCTGAGGGTCATGGGGAGGTTGAGCAGGTCGCTGTCGGCCTGCTGCCAGGACGTCCAGCCGGAGCAGGTGGCCTTCGCGAAGTCGGCGGGCGGTGCGCCCTCGTACTTGGGTTCCCCGGCGCCGCAGGCGCTGAGGGTGAGGCCGGCTGCGGCCAGGACGGCAATGATGGCGGGCGTGCGCATGGGGGGTCCCTGTCGTCGTCGGGTGATTGGGGAACACGGTAGCGAGCGCGGGGGTCATTTCGGGGGCGCACAAACGCGACGTGGGGCCGACACCGAAGTGTCGGCCCCACGTCGCGGATGAGGATCAGTCGTCGAGTTGGGCGATCAGCTTCGTCAGCAGATCGACGGCGGCCTCGGGGATGATCGTGCCGGGCGGGTAGATCGCGTCGGCGCCGGACTCGCGGAGCTCGTCGAAGTCCTGGCTCGGGATCACGCCGCCGACCACGATCATCAGATCGTCCCGGCCGAGCTTGTCCAGTTCCTCGCGCAGCGCGGGCACCAGGGTCAGGTGACCGGCCGCGAGCGAGGAGACGCCGACCACGTGGACGTCGGACTCGACGGCCTGGCGGGCGACCTCCTCGGGGGTCTGGAACAGCGGGCCGACGTCGACGTCCATGCCGAGGTCGGCATAGGCGGTGGCGATGACCTTCTGGCCGCGGTCGTGGCCGTCCTGGCCCATCTTCGCGATCAGGATGCGGGGACGGCGCCCCTCCTTGGTCTCGAAGTCCTCGACCAGCTTGCGGGCCTGCTCGATCGTCTCCGACGAACCCGATTCCTTGTTGTACACACCAGAGATGGTACGGATGTTGGCGGTGTAGCGGCCGTACACCTTCTCCAGCGCGTCCGAGATCTCGCCGACCGACGCCTTCGCGCGGGCCGCGTCGATGGCGACCTTCAGCAGGTTGCGGTCGGGATCGGTCGGATCGGGGTTGGCTGCGGCCCACGAGACGCGCTCCAGCATCTCCTGGGTGACGGCCTCGTCGCGCTCGGCGCGGAGGCGCTCGAGCTTGGCGATCTGGGCGGCGCGCACCGACTTGTTGTCGACCTTCAGCACCTCAAGCTCGTCCTCGTTCTCGAGGCGGTACTTGTTGACGCCGATCACGGGCTGACGACCGGAGTCGATGCGGGCCTGGGTGCGGGCCGCGGCCTCCTCGATGCGCATCTTCGGGATGCCGGCCTCGATGGCCTTGGCCATGCCGCCTGCCTGCTCGACCTCCTGGATCCGCTCCCACGCCTTGCGGGCGAGCTGATCGGTCAGCTTCTCCACGTACGCGGAACCGGCCCACGGGTCGACCGTGCGGGTGGTGCCCGACTCCTGCTGCAGGAACAACTGGGTGTTGCGGGCGATGCGTGCCGAGAAGTCGGTCGGCAGCGCGATCGCCTCGTCCAGCGCGTTGGTGTGCAGCGACTGGGTGTGGCCCTGGGTCGCGCCCATCGCCTCGACGGCGGTGCGGATCACGTTGTTGTAGACATCCTGGGCGGTCAGCGACCAGCCGGAGGTCTGCGAGTGGGTGCGCAGCGACATCGACTTCGGGTTCTTGGGGCCGAACTGCCGCACGAGGCGCGCCCACAGCAGACGCGCGGCGCGCATCTTGGCGACCTCCATGTAGAAGTTCATGCCGATCGCCCAGAAGAACGACAGACGCGGCGCGAACTGGTCGACGTTCAGGCCGACCGACTCGCCGGCGCGGATGTACTCGACGCCGTCTGCCAGCGTGTAGGCCATCTCGATGTCGGCCGTCGCGCCCGCCTCCTGCATGTGGTAGCCGGAGATCGAGATCGAGTTGAACCGGGGCATGTTCGCCGAGGTGTAGGCGAAGATGTCGGCGATGATCTTCATCGACGGCTGCGGCGGGTAGATGTAGGTGTTGCGGACCATGAACTCCTTCAGAATGTCGTTCTGAATCGTTCCGGCCAACTGCTCGGGCTTGACGCCCTGTTCCTCGGCGGCGACCACGTAGAGCGCGAGCACCGGGAGCACCGCGCCGTTCATCGTCATCGACACCGACATCTGGTCGAGCGGGATGCCGTCGAAGAGTTGACGCATGTCGAGGATCGAGTCGACGGCCACACCGGCCATGCCGACGTCACCGGAGACGCGGGGGTGATCCGAGTCATAGCCGCGGTGGGTCGCAAGGTCGAACGCGATCGACAGGCCCTTCTGTCCCGCCGCGAGGTTGCGACGGTAGAAGGCGTTGGACTCCTCGGCGGTGGAGAAGCCCGCGTACTGGCGGATCGTCCACGGCTGGTTGACGTACATGGTGGCGTAGGGGCCACGCAGGAACGGCGGGATGCCGGGGGCGGTGTTGAGGAAGTCGAGGCCCTTGAGGTCGGCGTCGCCGTACAGCGGCGGCACAAGGATGTGCTCCGGGGTCTGCCAACCGGCGGTGTGGCCGGCGGTGTCCTTCAGCGCCTCGTACTCGGCGGCGCCGTCGGCCGCGACGGCCTCGGTGCCCAGCTCAATATCTGTGAAACGGGGGATGGTGGTCATCTCAGGCTCCCAACTTGTTCAGGGTGTTGGTCAGCAGCTCGACGACGTTCATGCCGTCGAAGACGTTGCCGTCGACCGCATCCTCGCCGCCCTCACCGAGCTCCTTGATCTGGCCCGCGACCAGCACCTGCTCGGCGCCGGCCTCACGCAGGGCCTTGGCGACGGCGACGCCCTGATCGGCGTACACCTTCGCGCTGGAGACGAGGACGACGATCTTCGCGTCCTGCTCCTTCATCTGCCGCACGTAGTCCTCGGGGGTCGAGCCCTCCGCAAGCACGGTTCCGATGCCGCCGACCTGGAACAGGTTCGAGGTGAAGCCCTCGCGCCCTCCGAAGTCGCGCCGTGCACCGAGCGCCGCGAGCAGCACCTTCGGCTCGCTGCCTGCCGCGCGGGCGGCGTCGGAGCGGTCACGCAGGTCCTCGAAGACCTGCGAGTCGCGCACGACCTTCAGCCCGCCGAGCTCAGGGGCGGCGGGACGCGCGGCGCGCTCCAGCTTGGCCTCGGTGTAGTTCGGGAACATCGACACGCCCGTCAGCGGGATCTTGCGGTTCGCGAGCTGCGCGGAGCGTGCCGCGTTCAGCTCGTCGAGCTGTGCCGCGACGGTGCCGTCGGCAAGCGCCGCGGCGAAGCCCTGAGCGTCGAGCTGCTGGAAGACGGCCCAGGCCTTCTCCGAGAGCTGACGGGTGAGCGACTCGACGAACCAGGAGCCGCCTGCCGGGTCGTTGACGCGACCGACGTTGGACTCCTCGGCGAGCACGATCTGGGTGTTGCGGGCCACCCGGCGCGACATGTCCGTCGGCAGGCCCGCGATGGTGTCGAACGGAAGCACTGTCTGGATCTCGGCGCCGCCAGCGGCGGCCGCGAAGCAGGCGATGGTGCCGCGCAGGATGTTGACGTATGCGTCGTCGCGCGAGATGTCGCGCAGCGAGGTGATCGCGTGCTGCACGGCGCCGCGCTTGGCCTCCGAGACGCCGAGCACCTCGCCGACCCGCGACCACAGGCCGCGCAGCGCGCGGAGCCGGGCGATGGTGGCGAACTGGTCGGTGGTGGCGGAGACGCGGAAGATCAGCGAGCCGAAGGCGTCGTCGACGCCGACACCGGCGTCGACCAGCGCGCGGACGTACTCGACGCCCGTCGCGACGGCGTAGGCCAGTTCGTGCACGTCGCCCGCACCCGCGCTGTTGTAGATGGTCGAGTCGACGACAAGCGGGCTGACGCCGGGGAAGCCGGCTGCCAGGTCGTTGGCCTTGGCGACCACGCTCAGGTCGGCGGGGGTGCCAGCAAGCGCCGCGGCGCCGATCGGGTCGACGCCCAGGTTGCCGCGGATCGTCGTCGCCTCTGCACCGGACTCGCGCAGGTACTCGGCGAGCTTCGCGGCCGCCGCGAGCTGCTCGGTGCGGCTGGTCAGGTACACAGGGGCGAGGTCGAGGAGGACGCCCTGCAGCACGGCGGGGATGTCGTCGACCTTGATCGCGTCGGGATCGATCCGGAGGAAGACGGCGGTCTCGCCGCGCTCCAGATCATTGAGGATGTCGCGCCGCGACTCGGTGACGTCAGGGTTCTCCTGGAGCTGGGCGACCTCCCATGCGTCCATATCTCCGGTGCGGACCGTGGTGCCCCGCACGAAGGGGGCGACGCCCGGGTAGCCGAGCTCCTCGACGCCGTCCTCGATGGTGTACAGCGGCTTGATGGTGAGGCCGTCGACAGTGGTGCTGGTCAGGCGCTTGTACGCCTGATCGATGTTCAGTTCCTTACCTTCCGGACGACGCCGGTTGAGGACCTTCAGAACCTCCTTCTCCCAGTCCTGCTGGGAGGGGGTGGTGAAGTCCGCGGCCAGGCTGATGTCGGCCGCACTGGTGGCTTGATCGCTCATCGCTTCCCGTCTTTCTCGTGGGTTGTAGACCCAGGAATAACCCTAGACCAGAGGGGTGGGGTGGGAGAGGGTGGGGGGCAATAGGTCGGACCAACGATTCGTGCTAAGGCACCCGTCACGAGGGAGCGGAGGTTTTCAACGACCCCGATCGGTGCGCGCCGGGGGCCGGTCGCCGCGGATGCTGGCGACCATGTCGAGCACCCGTCTGGTCGCCCGGACGTCGTGGGCCCGGAAGACAGTGGCTCCCTGCCAGGCCGCGACGGCGGTGGCCGCGAGCGATCCCTCGAGGCGCTCGTCGGCGGGCAGATCGAGGGTCTCGCCGACGAAGTCCTTGCGGCTGATGGCCTGCAGGACGGGGTAGCCGAGCGCCACGACCCGCCCGGTCTGCGCCACAAGCGCGAGCGAGTTCAGCGTCGTCTTGCCGAAGTCGAGCGTGGGATCGATCAGGATCCGCTCCCGGGGAAGGCCAGCCGCCTCCGCGCGCGCGGCGCCGTCCGCGAGCACCCGCAGCACGTCCTCGACGACGGCGCCATCAGGGCCGTAGTCGATCCCGACGGGGTCCGTGCGGGGAGGCAGTCCGCCGGTGTGGGACACGACGTAGCCGACGCCCTGGCGGGCCGCAACGCCGAGCAGGTCGGGGTCGGCGCCCTGCCAGGTGTCGTTGACGAGGTCGACGAGGCCCGAGCACGCGTCGGCGACCTCGGCGCGCCAGGTGTCGAGGGAGGTGAGCAGGCCGGGCAGCGCCTCGCGGAGCGCGAGCAGCACGGGGCGGACGCGGTCGATCTCGGTCGCCTCGTCGACCCAGTCGCCCTCCTGGCCGGCGCGGACCCCGCCGATATCGACGATGTTGACGCCCTCCTCGACCATCGCGGCGGCGCGCGCCACGGCGCTGTCGAGGTCGACGTGCCTGGCGGGGGCGTAGAAGGAGTCAGGGGTCCTGTTGACGATGCCCATCACGGCGGGGCGGGCCGCGTCGAACCGCTGGCCTCGCAGGATCAGGGGAGCGGGGGCTGGCTGGTTCACGCTGTCGAGTCTGCCAGGCAGGCCCCAGGCGTGGGACCGGCACCGAGTCGTGGACCGGCGCTCCGGCGCAGCGGGTCGGCCCGAGCCATGCGTCGTCACCTGGCGGCGTCCGTGCTGGCCGTTTGGCGTGGTTGTCGGTGCGGATCGTTAGCCTGGGATGCATCGACGTGGGCGTTTGTCGGCCGGCCGTCGACCCGGACCGGGAGCCAACCAGAGGAGAGATCAGATGAGAATCGCCATGACGAGCGTCTTCGTTGACGACCAGGCGGCGGCGAGGGCCTTCTACACCGATGTGCTGGGCTTCCAGGTCCGCCACGACATCCCCGTCGGGGACGACTTCTGGCTGACGGTCGTGTCGCCCCAGGACCCTGACGGCGCCGAGTTGCTGCTTGAGCCCGCAGGGCACCCGGCGGTGAAGCCGTACCGCGACGCGCTGCGCGCCGACGGGATCCCGCTCGCCCAGTTCGCCGTCGACGACCTCGCGGCCGAGCACGCCCGCCTCGAGGGCTTGGGCGTGCGCTTCACGCAGCCGCCCACCGACATCGGCACGGCGATCTTCGCGGTCCTCGACGACACGTGCGGCAACCTGATCCAGTTGATCGAGCACCGCCCCTCCGCCGGTTGAGCCATGGCGGGCGCGTAGCGGACGGCATCGGTCGAAACCCCGTTGGTTGAGCCATGGCAGGCGCGTAGCGGACGGCATCGGTCGAAACCCCGTTGGTTGAGCCATGGCAGGCGCGGAGCGGCTGGCATCGGTCGAAACCTCGTGAGATGCCCAGGGTCTGGGGACGGATCTCTGCGTGGGCTCGGGTTGGTTGGTTTCGACGCGGGCTGCGGCGCTTCGCGCCTTTGCCCGGCTCAACCCGCGGTCGGCGCGGGCTGCGGCGCTGCGCGCCTTTGCCCGGCTCAACCAGCGGGCGGCTGTCAGTCGGCGTCGATCGATCGCTTCGGGAGGTCGGACTGCAGTTCGATCAGGCGCGAGTTGACCCCGGCCAGGACCTCGCCGGTCTCCGTATTGAGGGCCTTCATGGCCTTCCGCCGCGTCTTGCCGCGGTTGGCGTTCCACGCCAGTTCGCCGCGCATCCGCAGCGCCTTCGCCTGGCGGCGCCAGCCCTCGGGTTCGGTGGCGTCCGGGAAGGTCTCCTCGACCGCGGTCGCGGCCGCCTCGATCGCGCCGATCTTGGCGTCGAAGCGCAGTTTCGGGTTCTCCGAGTTGGTGGCCGACTTCAGCTTGTCGATCGCCGCGTCGATGCCCTCGCCGATCTGTGGGTTCTCGCGCAAGGCCGTCAGCAGCGCCACGCTGGTGGCGATGACGCCGCCAGCGGTCTTCACAAAGATGCCCAACTTGCTCATGACCCCAAGTCTAAGCGTTGGCGCGGCCCCACCCCATGAGTGGAACCCCGGAATCTACCCTGGTGGCATATGATCGTCCGGTATTAGTTGCGAGGAGGCACAAATGCCAAAGGTGATGGGAATCGACTCGTCCACACAGTCGTGCAAGGTCATCGTCGTCGACGCCGACACCGGTGCGATCCTGCAGTCGGGGCGCGCGTCGCACCCGGAGGGGACGGAGGTCGCCCCGTCGGCCTGGTGGGACGCACTGCAGGAGGCGGCCGCGCAGGTCGACCTGAGCGACGTCATCGCCGGGGCGGTCGCGGGCCAGCAGCACGGCATGGTCTGCCTCGACGCCGACGGTGAGGTCGTCCGCGACGCGCTGCTGTGGAACGACACCCGCTCCGCCGACGCAGCCAAGGACCTGATCGCCGAGTTCGGCAAGGGCGACGCCGCCGCGGGTGCCCAGTGGTGGGCGGAGGCGGTCGGATCCGTGCCCGTCGCGTCCTACACCGTCACCAAGCTGCGCTGGGTCGCCGACCACGAGCCCGACAACGTCGCACGGATCGCCGCCGTCGCGCTGCCGCACGACTACCTGACCTGGAAGTTGCTCGGCACCGGCCGGCTCGAGGACCTGGTCACCGACCGTTCCGACGCGTCGGGCACCGGCTACTTCGACCCCGTCTCCAACCAGTACCGGCGCGACATCCTCGCCGCCGCGCTGCGGATCGACCAGGCCGCCGCCGAGCAGATCGTGCTGCCTCGCGTCGCGGAACCGGGCGAGGTCGTCGGGCGAGGCAACCTCGCGGGCGCCGAGTTCGACCTCGGCGCGGGCATGGGCGACAACGCCGGTTCCGCGCTCGGCATGGGACTCGTGCCGGGCGACATGGTGGTGTCGATCGGCACCTCCGGCGTGGTGTGCGGCGTCTCCGACGTGCCAGCGCACGACGCGACGGGGCTGGTCTCCGGCTTCGCGGACGCCACCGGCCGCTACCTGCCGCTCGCCTGCACGCTCAACGGGGCCCGCGTCCTTGACGCGACGGCCCGCACGCTCGGCGTCGACCACGGCGAACTCAGCGACCTGGCCCTGTCCGCCACCCCGGGCGCCGACGGCCTCGTCTTCGTGCCCTACATGGAGGGGGAGCGCACCCCCAACCTGCCCGACGCGACCGGCAGCCTGCACGGGCTGACGCTCACCTCGATGACCCGCGCCAACGTCGCACGCTCCGCCGTGGAGGGCATCGTCTGCTCGCTCGTCGACGCGCTCGACTGCCTGGTCGCCACCGGCGCCGAGGTCGGCCGGGTGCTGCTGACGGGCGGCGCCGCGGCCTCGCCCGCGGTCCAGTCGGTCGCGCCCCGACTCTTCCCGGTCGCCGTCGCGATGCCCGCAGCCGGCGAGTACGTCGCGCTGGGCGCCGCCCGCCAGGCCGCCTGGGCCGCGTCGGGTCAGGCCGAGCCGCCGACCTGGGAGTTGAGCGTCACCGAACTGCCCTCCGACGGCAGGGACCCCGAGGTCGTGGAGCGCTACCGCTCGGTGCGCCCCTGGAGCTGAGTCATTCCTCCCGCTCCGGGGCGTTCCCAGCGCTCCGGAGCGGAAGGATCAGCCACAGCGTCACGAAGAGCGCGGCGCCGACCGCGCTCGCAGCGATGCCGGCGGCCCTTCCCACGACGACGTCGAAGACCAGCCCGAGCACCGCGCTGAGACACAGCGCGAGCGCGGCGAGCCCCAGCTTCGTGACGCGGTTGGACATCCGGATCAGTTCGGGGCGCAACTGGCGGCGGAAGAGTGCCCGGTGGAAGGCGACAGGTGCGATCAGCAGCACGGCGCTGAGCGTGGCAAGTGAGACCCCGACCAGGTAGACGGCCCGCTGCGTCGCGTCGAGTTCGGAGAATGCGGCCTGGAACGGCACGGTGAACAGCAGGCCCGCGAGGATCTGCACCCCGGCCTGGACGACGCGTAACTCCTGGAGCAGCTCGTTCCAGTGCCGGTCGATGCGCCGGTACTCCGGCTCGTCCTCGCGGTACTGGTCGCCGTCGGCGTCCTGCCTCATGACCTCAGACTAGGTCGGCGGGCTCGTCCGCGCGGGGGATCGGCTCAGGCGTCCACCGGAACGACGTAGTTGCCCCAGCTCTCGATCTTCCAGCCGTCGGCGGTGCTGCCGTTCAGCACGATCCACTGGGTGTTGTCGAGCGGAACCGCGTTGTCCATGCCGACGCTCGGGTCCTGGGTGATCGCCCACACGCGCAGCGCGGCACCGTGGCTGACCAGGGCGACCCGCTCGTGCCCGGCGCTCTCGACGGCCTCGATCGCGGCGTCGAAGCGGGCCAGGAACTCGCGTGCGGTCTCGCCGTCCTCGAGGCCGACGTCCATGTTGTCGGGGGCCCACGACATCAGGACCTCGAGGTACTTGCGCCAGTCCGTGTTCATCTCCTCGACTCCCGCCGAGATCTCCTGGATGCCGTCGATCACGACCGCCTCGAGGCCGCGGGCCGTGGCCAGCGGGGCGGCGGTCTGCTGCGCCCGGGTCAGGATCGACGCGTACATGGCGTCGATGGGCTCGTGCGCGAGGGCCTCGACGAGCGCGTCGGCCTGGCCGAGTCCACGCTCGTTGAGCGGCAGGCCGGGGTAGGCGGTGTCGAGTTGACGGTTGACGTTGGCCTCGGTCTGGCCGTGACGGATGAGAAGGAGACGCATGGCCTTCACGATACCTGCCGCAGTCGCAGCCCAACGGGGCCGGTCACGGCAGGCGCGGAACCTCGCCGATCAGGCCGACGGAGGTCAGGATCGGCTCGCTCTGGCCGCCCGAGTGCGTGATGGTCGCGCCGTCGTCGTGGACCGTGAGTTGGGTGCGGTGGTGCCGCAGCGCCTCGGCGACGCGGGGGAGGTAGCCGCCCAGGTCGAACCAACGGTCGGCCCGCTCGCGGTCGGGGGTCAGGCGCGCGAAGGGCAGCCCGAGTTCGGCCGCGGCGGCCTTGGCGACCTCGTACATCCGGACGTGGTCGGGGTGCCCGTAGCCGCCGTCGTCGTCGTAGCTGACGACCAGGTCGGCGCCGGTGCGGCGCAGGAACGCGACCGCGTCGGCCGTCTCCTCGGCGAGGTCGGAGAGGGTCAGCGACCGTTCGCCCGCCTGGTCGCCCGGGCCGGCCAGACCCTCGCGGATCCAGCGCATGCCGGAGTCGAGGTAGCGGCGCGGCTCGGTATCCGCCCTGGCGGGAGGGTTGCCGAGGTAGCCGTGGGTGCGGACCCCGAGTTCTGCCAGCGCGCCCGCCAGTTCCGCCTCGCGGCGCTCCTGCAGTTCGGGGGTGCCCTCCAGCCGGGTGAGCGGCCCAGGGACGACGCCGCCCATCTCGCCGCGGGTCGCGGTCAGCACCGACACGTCGAGGCCCTCGTCGATCAGGTGCGCGATCAGCGCGCCCGAGGCGAGCGTCTCGTCGTCCGGGTGCGCGTGCAGGAACGCGACCCGGTGGACGCAGCAGGCGGAGACGGCGCGCCGGTAGGCGGTGAGCGTGCGCTCAGCGACCCGGCCCCACGACATGTCCTCGGCCCGTCGCCTGCCGGTGGCGCCCAGGTCGGCCCGGCGCTGCGGGTCTCGCAGCAGCGACTCGATCACGTCGGCCCACGCCTGCGGGTCGTGGCTGGGCACCAGCAGCCCGGTGTGCGTGTTGCAGATGGCCTCTGTCAGCCCTCCCGCGGCCGCCGCGACAACGGGTACGCCGGAGGCGGAGGCCTCGAGCGCGACCAGCCCGAACGTCTCGGAGTGCGAGGGCACCAGCACGATCGCCGCGTGGCGCATCGTCCGGGCGAAGTCGGCGCGATCCTGGCCGGGCAGGAACGTGACGCTGCCCGTCAGGCCACGATCGGCGACGAGGCGGTGCAGTTCGTCCTCGTAGTCGGCGAAGTCGGGGGAGGCCTCGCCGACGACGACCAGGTCGGGGCGCACGTCGTCGGGGAGGAGCGCGACGGCCTCGATGGCGACGTCGGGGGCCTTCAGGGGCTGCAGGCGGGCGCCGAACATCAGGTAGCCGGGGGAGACCTCCGGTGCGGGCGTCCATGACTCGTCGGGCTCTGCGGGGTGGAACAGGACGGTGTCGACGCCGGGGCGGATCACCACGACCCGCTCGGGGTCGGCCTGACACCGTCCGATCACCACGGCGGCCTCGTGGCGCGAGACGGCGATGATCAGGTCGGACTGGGTCGCGCAGACGACCTCGCCGGCGAGGCGTGCGGGGGACTCCGCCGGTTCGCCCTCGCGCAGCGACGAGTTGGGGTGCGCCGCGACGGAGTGGAACGTCATCACGTGGGGGATGCCCGCCGCCCTGGCGAGGGGGAGCGCCGCGACGCCCGACATCCAGTGGTGCGAGTGCGCCACGTCGAAGCCCTCAAGCGAGCCGAGGTTGGCGCGGAACTCCTCGATGTGCGCGTCGATCTCGCTCTTGGGAAGCGGGCGCGCGGGGCCCGCGTCGACGTGGTGGACGATCAGGCCGTCGTCGAGCGTGACGGTGGCGGGCTGGTCGGGGTCGGAGCGGCGCGTGAAGAACTCGACGTCGGCGCCGGAGGCCTGCAGCGCGACGGCAAGCGCGCGGATCAGGACGTTCATACCGCCCGCGTCGGCCGTGCCGGCCCGCTCGGCAGGGGAGGTGTGCAGTGAGATGAAGGCGACCCGCATGCCGGTCACGCTACCCGCTCACAGCCCCGACAGCGCCTCCCGCACCTCGACGACCAGCGCGCGGGAGTGCAGTTCCGCGGCCTCCCGGTCACCCGAGGCGATCGCGCGGGCCAGTTCGTCGTGCCGGTGCAGCGCCTCCCGCTCCGGGAACGCAGGCTGGTAGCCGAGCCTGGTGCGTCCGACCAGCACCTCGCCGATCGCGTCGCTGAGCGCCGCGAACATCTCGTTGCCGGAGGCGTGCAGCAGCAGCGCATGGAACTCGATGTCGGCCTCGAGGAAGTCGGGGAGGTTGCCCTCGCCCGCCTCGCCGAAGCGACGCAGGGTCGCGGCCAACTCGAGGAGGTGTTCGCGCTGCTCCGGGGTCGCCCGGTCCGCGGCGTGCCGCGCGGCGGCGGGTTCGACGGCGGCGCGCAGTTCCGTCAGGGTGCGCAGTTGCGCGTCGTGCCCCGTCGAACTCAACTGCCAGGCGATCACCTTGGGCGAGAAGACGTTCCACCTGGCGCGCGGCAGCACCCGGATGCCGATGCGCGGGCGCGCCTCCACGAGGTTGAGGTCCTCGAGCGAGCGCATCGTCTCGCGCGCCACCGTCCGGGAGACCTCGAAGCGGTCGCTGAGTTCCTGGAGCGTGAACGTCATGTCGGGGGCGATGGTGCCGTCGACGATCTCGGCGCCGATCCGGTCGAGGACCGACTCGGCCAGCGGCGCGATCCGTGGCGTTGGCATGTGCTCAGGGTACCGACTGGCAGGTGGCCCCGCCCGCACGGTTGGGGGAGGGTCAGGCGTTGAGCAGTAATCCGTGTTCGATGCCTCAGAACGCCGATGCGAACGTCCGCAGTCGCAGGGAACTCGCAATGCTGCTCAACGCCAGACTCGCCCCCTGCGCCTTCGCACCGCGCCTTCCGCAACGAGTTCGTCCTTGCCTCTTGCATTGATAACACCAATGTGTAATGGTATGACTATTGAAGAAGCCGACGACGGCTTCCGGTACAAGGGAGTACTTCTATGGAAGATTGGACTCAGACACTCACGGCGGGGCCGCTGCTCGGCATCGCGGCCGCCGCCATCGCGCTCATCCTGTTCCTGGTCATCAAGTTCAAGATGCACGCCTTCCTCGTGTTGATCATCGTCTCGCTGGCGACCGCGCTCGCCACCGGCCTGCCGTTCGCGCAGATCGTGCCGACGATGATCTCGGGATTCGGCGGGACGCTCGGATCGGTCGCCCTGCTCGTGGGCCTCGGAGCGATGCTCGGCCGACTCGTCGAGACATCGGGCGGCGCGCAGTCCCTCGCGGACTCGCTGATCCGGCTCTTCGGTGAGAAGCGGGCGCCGTTCGCGCTCGGCTTCGCGTCGCTGATCTTCGGCTTCCCGATCTTCTTCGACGCAGGCCTCGTCGTGATGCTGCCGATCATCTTCGCCGTCGCGCGCCGCATGAAGGCACCCGTGCTGCTCTACGGCCTCCCCGCCGCTGGCGCGTTCTCCGTGATGCACGTCTTCCTGCCGCCGCACCCCGGGCCGATCTCCGCGTCCGGCCTCTACAGCGCCAACGTCGGCTACGTCCTGATCGCAGGCCTGATCGTCGCGCTGCCCACCTGGTACCTGGCCGGCTACCTGCTCGGCATGTGGATGGGCAACAAGTGGAAGCTTCCCGTGCCCGACCTGCTCTCCGGCGGTCGCCAGGACGACGACCAGCCGACCAACCCGCCCAGCGCCGGCACCATCGTCGCACTGATGCTGCTCCCCGTCGCGCTGATCTTCCTCAACACCGGCCTCAACATGGCTGGCAGCCTCGGCGCCGTCGATCCGGAGGCGACCTGGGTCGAGGTGCTGCGGATGCTCGGTGAGACCCCCGTCGCGCTGCTGATCTCCGTGCTCGTCGCCTCCGTGGTGCTCGGCACCCGCCGCGGCAAGAACGGCACCGCCATCGAGAAGACCCTCGACAGCGCGCTCGGCCCGGTCTGCTCCGTGATCCTGGTCACCGGCGCCGGCGGTATGTTCGGCGGCGTGCTGCGCGCCTCCGGCATCGGCGACGCGCTCGCCGACCTGATGGGCGACCTCGGCATCCCGCTGATCCTCGCGGTGTTCCTGGTGGCCGTGATCCTCCGCGTCGCGCAGGGCTCTGCGACCGTCGCGCTCGTCACCACCGCAGGCCTGATGGCCCCCGCCGTCGCCGCTGCCGGGCTCAACGACTTCCAGTTGGCCGCCATCGTGCTCGCCACCGGCGCAGGCTCCGTCGCGATCTCGCACGTCAACGACTCCGGCTTCTGGCTGGTCGGCCGCCTGATGGGCATGGATGTGCCGACCACGCTGAAGACCTGGACGGTGATGGAGACCGCGATCGCCGTCATCGGCTTCGCGATCTCGGCGGGCATCTTCCTCGTGGCGGGGCTGCTGTGATGTCGCGACCCGTTCACGTGGTGGTGATGGGGGTCGCGGGGACCGGCAAGACGACCATCGGGCACGGCGTCGCCCAGCGGTTCGGCCTCGAGATGGCCGAGGGTGACGACTTCCACTCGGAGGCCAACAAGGCGAAGATGGCCGACGGTCACCCCCTGACCGACGAGGACCGCTGGCCCTGGCTGCGGTCGCTGCGGGACTGGATGACCGGCCACGCCGACGAGGGCCGCTCGACGGTGGTCGCCTGCTCCGCGCTGCGCGAGGGCTACCGCGACGTGCTGCGCGAGGCCGACGGCGACGTGTTCTTCGTGCACCTCGTGCTCCCCGAGGACGTCAACGCGGACCGGCTCGCCGCCCGGAAGGGCCACTACATGAAGTCGGGAATGCTCGACTCCCAGTTGGCCACCCTCGAGCCGCTCTCGGAGGTTGAGGACGGCGTCGAGGTGCTGAACACGGGCAAGCCGGAGGAGGTTGTCGCCGAGATCAACCAGGCGCTCAGCCTCCGGTTCCCGCAGCTCGACTGAGGACCCGGGTTTTGTGCCCGGCGCCGGGCAGGTGCTAATGTTTGGCGTCGGGTCGCAAGGCCCACTGCGCGCGTGGCGGAATGGCAGACGCGCTGGCTTCAGGTGCCAGTGCCCGCAAGGGCGTGGAGGTTCAACTCCTCTCGCGCGCACTAGGTTACTGCGTAACCAAGCTGCACAAGTAGAACCCCGGCCCGGGGCAACTGGGCCGGGGTTCTTGTCTTAGCCCAGTGTGGTCGCGACCCTTTCATCCTCATGCGTGCAAGATGCCCTGGCGTTGGCCAAAAGTAGGTGGCTGAAGCGTGTGGCATCGTCCGCGCCGAGACGGCCAGAATGCTTGAATGGGTGCGTGCCCCAAAAGATGAACGCCGCGCCAGCGCTTGGTGATGTGTATCGATGCGCCCCCGATACGTCTGCTAACGGCGACGTTCACGGTGAAAACCGGAGGCTTTGCGGAACGGTCGAACTCCTGTCCCGCTCCATCATGACGCTGACGCGAACCACGCATCCAGAGCCCGGCGCGCGGACGCTGGAGTCGCAGGAGATGAGAGAGCTTGGCCTGACAAAAGACGGCTACTGGACCGATCACAACCAACGTCCCTTGCCGCATGCCTGGTTGGCGGATGCTGCTAGGTGCGCGTACACTGGCCGGTTGCCCGAATCTGAAACCGGCGCCCTGGTGGCGTTCTGGGAGACGACCAAGTTGCTTGGACGAAAATGCCTGTGACCATCCCCGACGCATTGGGAAAACCCTTCCAGCTTCCTGGCGGTGAACGTGCCGATATTCCTCAGGTGGGGGATGTGTGGGTGCTTAGTGTCGATGGTCACGACACAGGGGTAGTCCTTGTAGGTGCGGTGCGTCCCGCGCACGTGCTTGCGTGGCCCATCACCAACCCATCCAGGTTCGCGGGCGCGCCTTCGTTCCCCATTGCCCTGCCCACGGGCGAACCGCTTATCGCCTGGCCCGACGCCGAGTTCGGTCTGTCAATGGCCGCGCTCGACCGCAGAATCGCGGCAAACCTGGTCGACGACCGGAAGTTGCGGGCCATCCGTTGGTCGCTGAGTTCAAGCGATGACCTCGACGGTCATGAGATGTGCCCCGTGATCGAGTCTCAAGGTGCCGACGCCGCGTTCGAGGCGGTGTGTGCTTGCGCCTGGGCAATGGGTAACTGGTCGTGGCCCAACAATGCAACGGGCGTCGGAGTCTTCTCGGACGAGGCACTAAACAGTGCTCGAGTGCGGCCGGCGGACCTTGGCCATCTTCTCGGCGTGAAGCCTGTGCGCGCTTCAGCGCTCGCAAGAGGAGAGAAGGTGCCCAGCCCGGAGGAGATTGCCGGCGTCGTTGCCCTATTCCCGGAAGGCACGACCAACGGAGACATTTTGCGTGGTCCTCGCGGGCAGGAGGCCGAAGTTCTTTCTCGTCCCGAGTTTAAGGCAAGTGTGGGGGATATCGCAGCCACGAAGGGCCTGACTGAAGGTGAGGCGCGCTCGCTGGTGTGGGAGGCTGCCTACTCTCGCGCCGCGAGGCAGAGCATGGACGGAGATCCGCTCGAAGCTGCCAAGGCCCGTGTCCACTTCGCCATAGATGGTCTGCTAGAGGACTAGGAATGGTGCTCCCGGATGGACTGTCTGCGGAAGAGTGGCGCACGCAGCGAATGGTCGTTGTGGCGAGCCAGCATCTGCGCGACGAACTCGATCATCGTTACCCGGGAGTCCGTCAGATGGCGGCGCAGGAGCCGATTGTGGCACTTGGGATGGTGCGAGATCTCGAGGTGTACTGGACCGCCCAACCGCCGCGAGGCGCGTGCGAGTTGGGTGGGGTCTACGACGGAGACCGAGAGCCAGCAGTCATCACGGTGCGCAGGTATCGCAACGAGAAGCGCAACTTCTTCACCTGCATGCACGAGTTGGGGCACCACCTCTTCGCCCGGGATGAGGCGTGGCAGTACGAGGTGCTTCCGAAGCTTGGGGTGCACGCCCGTAGGACTGAGGAGAAGATTGTCAACGACTTCGCTGCCTGCCTGCTCATCCCTGACGACGAAGTGGAACGACACCTCGGCCCTGGGGTGAGCGCGCGAGGCATCATCTCGATGGTCGAACAGACGCAGGCGTCGGTAACAGCTTGCTGCATCCGTGCACTTCAGTGCCCGGGCGAGCGCCTCATCATCTTGTCTGACGAAGCAGGAGGCATCTGGTGGGCCGACTCCAACGGTTCACCCTTCAGCCCGGGCAAGAAGGTTCACCAGCCCGCGCTTCTGCGCGCCATCGAGAGGGCCGCACAGGACGGAGGCGAGTACACGCTGGTCGGCGGTGACGGAAGTAGAGCCCCATAGAGTGGTGTAGCCCCTTGGTGGCCATGCCGGATGACGATGGCGCG
>JAQDQK010000011.1:517-119836 GCA_027658995.1 Propionibacteriaceae bacterium AM104-82 | reverse complement strand
CGGAGAGGGGTCAAAATTCACTCGGCGCCACGGGGTCAGTATTCACTCGGCATCGACAGTCTTGGACCCTAACCGAGCAAAGGAGCTTGATGATGGGACGTGCGCTCGCCGCCAATGAATGCCAGGGCAAGTGCGCCTGGCAGCCGACCGACGAAGAGATCGACGGCCGTCAGGTCTTCGAGTGCGGCGCCTGCCGCTCCGAGTGGACGGCAGAACAGAGTTGGACCCCGCGCAACTGGGACGGCGAGATCAGCCCGGAGGTCGCCAGGGCACGGCGCCTCGGCTGAGCCGCGTTCGGCCGCCCGCGCCCTGTGGCCGGGCGGCCGAGCGGTGCCCACACGGCCCGTCCGCGGCGCCGACCCACAAACAGGCCCACCACCACCCGACGGGTGACCTATGAAGTCACATCCCGAGGCCCGTTGACGCGAGGAGGCCGCCCCCTTCGATGGGGGCGGCCTCGACGTTCTTACTCATGCCAAGTTCGGCGTCAACTCACTTGTTCTCGCCGGTGAACTTATCCTTGATTTCCTCAGCCTTGTCCGCGATCTTGCCGGTGATGTCACCGACCTTCTCCTGGAGTTTGTCGCCAAACTCCTTTGCGTTGGCTTCGAGGCGGTCTTTCTGTCCATCCCGGCGGAGCTCTTCGTTATCAAGAGCGTCGCCGACGCCTTCCTTGGCCTTGCCGACAGTTTCCTGGAACTTGTCATCGATGCCCATAGGTTGCCTCCCAAGGGGTTGGGGTCAGGTTGCAGCCCATGCTATGCCCGGTTTGCGGAGGTTTCCAGGATTCTCGGAAAAAAGGTCCTGCCCCCGATCCGCGCCGCGGACGCCTCAGGCCCCCGGCCGCCAGAGCCCGCCCCGGACGACCAGTTGCGTCGGCAGCACGAAGGTGCGGGCGTCTGACTCGTCGCCCTCGAGCCGGGCGAACAGTCGCTCGGCGGCGACGCGGCCAAGTTCCACCGGATTCTGGGCGATCAGCGTCACCGGCATCGGGAGCACCTCCGAGTACTCGGGATCGTCGAAGGCGATGATGTCTGCCGTCTGGCGCGTGTGGCACAGCGCGGTGACCGCGCCGAGCATCAGCCGGTTGTTGGTGCACAGCAGCGCGGTGGGCGGGTCGGGAAGCGAGAGAACCCTGCGGGCTCCCCCCTCGGCGCCGTGCGGTTCGGACACGTCGCGCACCACCAGGTCGGGGTCGATGGGCACGCCCGCCTCCCCCAGCGACTCGGTGATGCCGAGGTAGCGCTCGCGGTGGGTGTAGATCGACTCGCTGCCGAGCAGGATGCCGACCCTGCGGTGCCCGCGCGAGACGGCCAGGTTGGCCATCCTGCGGCCGAGGCCGCGGTTGTCGACCAGGACGGTGTCCGCGTCGATCCCGGCGGCGGGACGGTCGGCGAAGACGACCTTCAGCCCCCGGGCGACCTCCTCCTGGAGGTATTCGGCGGAGTCGGAGGCGGGCACCACGACCAGGCCGCGCACCTGCCGGGCGCACAGGTCGAGCGCGATGCTCCGCTCAAGGCCAGCGTCCTCGGCCGAGCCGGTCATCAGGACGCCGAAGCCGCGGGCGCGGGCGACCTCGTCGACCGCGTTGGCGACCGAGCCGTAGAAGGGGTCGGAGAGGTCTGTGGTGATCAGCCCGACGAGGCTGGCGCCGGAGCCTGCCTTGAGGCTGGCCGCGAGCAGGTTGTGGCGGTAGCCGAGGGCGGCGATGGCGGTGTTGACGCGGGCGGCCATCTCCTCGTCGACCGTCGCGACGCCGTTGACGACCCGCGAGACCGTCTTCAGGCTGACGCCTGCCATCTTCGCCACATCGGTCATGGTCGGCCGACGCGTGCTGCTCATGGGGTCCTCCTCTACCGCTGCTGCGCGGCTCTGACAGAGAGTTTGACCGCGCGGACCGGCTTCACACAACTCGGCTGACGGCGAAGCGCGCGTCGATCAGGCGAAGCAGCGCGTCGGGGTCGAGGCCCCGCCCGAGTTCGGCGACCAGGTCGGACAGGTAGCCCTCGTCGTCGGGGCCGAGATGGGGGACGACGAACGCCATGGCCTTCGCCTCGTCCCAGTCCGGTTCGGCCGCCAGTCGCCTGGTGCCCAGCGCGACGGCGAGCGTCACGTACAGCGGCGCAATGCCCGCCTCCAGGCACAGCTTGTAGGCGCCGAGCAGTCGGTCGCCCGGCTGCATCTTGCGGACGGGGTCGCGGCCGACCCGCGCCGTCGTGTCGCCCAACCCGGGGTTCCTGAACCGGGCGAGCAGGTCGTCGACGTGGCGCAGCAGCGGTGCGACCGGGGTGGCGTACGTCTGCGCCAAGGCGCAGGCGGCCTCCACCATGGCGCTGCGGACGAAGTAGCGCAGGTCGAAGCGCTCCGCCGCCTCCCAGATGTAGGTGAGCCCCGCCGCCTCACCCAGGTAGGCGAGCATCGCGTGGCCCATGTTGTGCAGGTACAACTTGCGGTCGGCGAACAGGTCGAAGGAGTCTACGACAGGCACCAGGCCGGGGATCGACGGCTGCTCCCCGACGAGTGCGGACGCCTCGTAGGGCAGGAACGAGTAGGGCTCGACCCGCACGTCGGTGGGGTGGTCTGCGTCGGAGAGTTGGACCGGCACCATCCGGCCGATCGAGGTGCGGGCAAGCCCCGCGGGCGCGAGCGGCGCGTCCGCCTGTTCGTCGATCAGTCGACGCAGCACCTCTGGCGCGTCGTGGAGGTTCTCGCAGACGAGCGCGTCGAGGCCTCCCCTGCCTGCCCGTTGGCGCGCGGCGAGGCCAAGCGACAGTAGTCGTGCGACCGGCGGCAGGTTCTCGGCGCCGACGGCGGTGGCGGCCAGGTCCGCCTCGACCAGTTCCGCCACCACGGCGTCCTCGTCGCTCAGCAGGAGCGCGGAGACGCCGGCGATGGGCGTGATCTTCTCCCCTGCCGAGGACACCTCGATGAGCCGGTATCCGCCGTCCGCGGCGAGCCGCTCGACGAGGGCCTCTGCGACATCGACGAACACCACGCGCCACCCTGCCTGTGCGCACAGCGCGCCCAGGAAGCCGCGGCCGATGCCACCGGCGCCGAAGACGACGGCGGTGCTCACGGCGCGCTCCCCAGCAGCGGGTCGCCCTGGATGCCGCGGCCGACGACCTCGGCGGCCCAGGTCGCGGCGGCCACGGGGTCGCGGCCGTCGAGGGCGCCGGCGAGGAAGGCCACCTTGAACGTGTCGCCTGCGCCGTTGGAGGAGACGAAGCGTTCCAGCGGGGCGGCGGGCACCCAGGCGCGGCGGTTCGCCCAGGACCCATGGTCGGCGCCGATCGCGTCTGCGAAGGTCTGGATCCGCGCGTCGTCGGCGGTCGCCAGGTACGAGCCCCGCTCCCCCAGCGTGATCAGCACGACGGTGGCGCCGCGGGCCAGAAACTCGTCGGCGGTCGACCCGACGAGCCCCGGCTCCGGCTCGAGCAGGGTGCCGCGGGCGCTGACGACGTCGTCCCAGCTCGGGCAGAACAGGTCGACGTGGGGCAGCACCGCGGAGAAGTAGCCGTCCCAGTCGTAGCCGCGCAGCGGCGAGTTCTCGGCGCAGTAGGAGAGGTCGAGCGAGGTCGCAGAGCCCTGCGCGCGGGCCCTCTCGAACAGCGCGACGGTGGGGGCGCCGCCGTCGGCCGTCATGGCCGGGCACAGCGTGGGATAGCCGAAGTGGACGACCCGGGCGCCGACCAGCTCGCAGGTCCCGTCGAACTCGTCGTTGGCGCCGGTGTGGTGCCAGATGCTGCGGTCGCGGTCCGGAGGCTGGACGATCACCGAGTACGAGGTGGCCGCGGTGCCGGAGCGGGTCAACACCACCCCGCCGGGCGTCGTCTCCCCGAGCACGGATGCGCAGATGTCGCCGAGGGCGTCGTCGCCGATCCGGCAGGCGACCGCGGTCGCCCGGCCCAGCCCGGCCGCGGCGCGGGCGCCGTTGCCGACCGCGCCGCCGACCGAGATCCGTGGCGCGCCGATCTCCGAGAGGACGCCCGGTGTCAGCGACACCGGGGCCTCGATGCCGGGCGCGAGGTCGACGCACACGTGCCCGACGAGTTGGAGCTCGACATCGCCCATGGCTACACGCCCTCGACCGTGACGGTGTGCCTGATGATGAGCTCCTCGCCGGCCTTGAGCGCGACGGTGGTCGGCGCGCCCGCGTCGCTGAGCGGGTTCGGCTGCGAGCAGATCGAGGTGCCGTAGTCGAACGCGGAGGTGATCGGCTCGATGCCGAGGCAGCGGTTCCCGCCGTTCCACGGCAGGTAGTCGCGGCCGCGGTTGCTGACCCACAGCAGCAGGTGCTTGAGCACGGAGGTGTCCCACGTGACCCGCACGCGGTAGCGCTCCTCATGGTTGACCAGCGCGACCGTCGGGTCCTGCACGCCCACGAGCATCACGAGGTCCTCGCTCGCGCCCTCCCAGGGCAGCCGGGTGAGGTCGGCCGTCCCGTCGTGGGACGGAGCAGCGGCCGGGTCGTCGAAGCGCTGCGCCGGGGTCAGCCGCGAGGACTCCTCCGGCTTGGCGGCGGGCGACTGCAGCCAGTCGGTCGCCGGGAGCTCGAGCGTCACCGCGCCCGGGGTCTCCGGCAGCCGGAACGTGGGGTGCAGGCCGAGCGGGAGCGAGGCGTCGACGCGCGTCAGGATCCGGTCCTCGAAGCTGATCTCGCCGTCGAGGCAGGCGACCACGCGGGTCACCCGCTCGACGGGGTCGCCGTCGGGGTAGGCGATGGACAGTTCGACGCGGTCCTCATCGAGCTGGACGACCTCCCAGTCACCGTGCGAGCAGTAGCCGTGCGCGTACTCGGTGACACCGTCCGGCTGCGGGGCGGGCCAGCCGGGCAGCGGCGCAGCGGGCGTCACACCGAACGGGGCGCACACGAAGTCGCCGCGCAACTTGTCGAGCAGCCGCGACTCGGCGAACCCCTCCCAGCCGGCCCGGTAGAACGGGTCGACCTGGCGCCCGTCGACGGGGAACTCCCCCGTCGTCATGCCGCCCTGCAGTTGGACGACGGCGCGGGTGTTGCCGTGCGCGATGGAGACCTCTCCCATTGATTCCTCACCCTTCCTTGAGTCGAATGATCACGACGAGCGCGTGGGAGCCGTCCTCGTTGACGTAGACGTGCTCCCCCATGCCTGCCGGGATGATGCATGACTGGAACCGGTCGATCGTGGTCGACCAATCGGGGTTGGCCACGGACCGGACAGTCACCCGCTTCCCCTCTGCGAGGGTCGCGATGTGCATGAAGCGGCCTTCAGTGTCGTTGACTGCCTCGTGTTCCATGAAAACACGCTCGATGTGGAAGGGCATCTCGGGGAGGGATGTGTACTGGTCCTTGCGGAACTTTCCGTCCCCGTCGACGGTGATCGGGCGGGCCCTGTGGTGCGAACGGACCCGGTTCTCGCGGATGAAGCGGTGGTTGTCGAACGAGTGCTTGGTGTGCATCTTCATGGGCTTGCCGGTCATCGTCTTGGTCTCGTCGTCCCAGGTCGGCCGTGCGAAGTCGTAGGTGAAGAACGAGTACTCGGTGCCCGCGACGCTGGGGCCGGTGTCCAGTTCCAGGATCATCTGGTTGCCGCCGTGGCCGTGCGCGGTGCCCGGCGGGATCAGGAACAGGTCGCCGACGTTGGTGTCCCAGCGGCAGACGTAGTCCTGCCAGTCGGGGATCTCCACCTGGTTCTCCGACGCGCGGCAGAGGCGCTCCCACTCCTCCAGGTCGGCGTCCTCCTTGTAGCCCATCCAGGTGCTGGAGCCCTTGTAGGACTCGATGATGTAGTACGTCTCGTAGCGCCCGAGCGGCTCGTTGAAGTGTTCGCGGACGTAGTCGGTCGAGGGGTGGTCGTGGATCGGCATGCTGGAGCGCTCGAAGGGCACCGGCTTGGGGAAGTAGCCGTCGTCGAGCCACACCTGCAGCGGGAACAGGTCGGGGTAGGTGTCGTTGACGTGCTGGCCGACCAACTGCACGGGTCGCTGCATGATGTTCTGGGTCGGCATGTTGAGGTTCACGGGGCCGCCGAGGTCGACGAGGATGCTCAGTTCGATGCCCGCCAGTTCGTTCCAGGCGTTGGCCTCGAGGCCGGGGACGTCCCAGAGGTCCTTGTACCGGTAAGCGCCCCACGGGCCTGGCTGCAGGATCTTGACCTGCTTGATGGGGCGCTTGACCAGTTCGTCGATGACGTGGTTGTAGACGTCGGTCGGGAGCGACACCAGGGCGTCGGCGTGTACCGCGCTCAGGTACAGGTCCATCGTCTGGAAGGCCTGCTTCTTCTGCCGGTAGAGCAGGTAGAAGTCGTTGTAGTAGTACTTCTTCCAGGCGTACCCGGGGGCTGGCTCGTCGGTGCCGAACGGCACAAGTTCGCCTCCCCACATCTGCCACAGCATCGGCTGCATGGTGAAGTCGGCGTAGGCGCGCAGGTCGTAGGCGTCCTGCAGCTCGGTGACGCAGGCGCCGGGACCGTAGACGATCAGCGCGGTGTCGCGCTTCCCGGTGAGGCGCTGTCTGAGGTCCTCGATGGCGCCCTGGTCGAGCAGGTCCTGCAGGGTGCCCTCCGAGTTGACCCAGCCGAAGGAAGGGTCGTCGGTCTCGTAGGTGGCCTGGTAGGCGGCGATCTCGTCCTGCGGCAGGTAGAGCCCGGAGGTGCTGACCGCCTCGACGGCGATGCCGCGCTCGGTGAGCGCTGCGGTCAGCGCGTCGATGAGGGAGCGCCAGTCGACGCCGTACCAGCCGTCGATGCCGACGCTTCCGCCCTGCTGGACGCGGTCGGCGAGGCCCGCGACGACGGCGTCGGTCCCGAAGGACACCTGGCCGCGTTGCTCGTCGCTGAGAGGGATGAGGTTGAGAGCATTGTCGTAGAACTCGTAGAGCGGCATCGTTGCCCCTTTCGAAGTGCCCGTCAGTCGACGGGTCGGGTGGTGGTGCGGGCCGACGCCGCCCACGCGGCGAGCCCCTTGTCGATCGGCGTGAACGCGTACAGGGTCGCCTGGAACGCGTGGTACAGGTCGGGCTTGCCCGGCCAGGTGTGCATCACGGGCCGGTTGTCGCGGTCGAGTTCGTGGAACCAGGCGCCCGTTTCCGGGTCGATGAAGTGGTCGCTGCAGTAGCGCCACATCTCGTGGTAGCGGTCCGCATAACTGTCGTCGCCGGTGGTCAGGTACAGGTAGCGGGCGGCGCCGATGCCCTCTGGGGGCTCCCAGAAGTAGCGTTCCTCGACGACGGGGCTGCCGTCCCAGTCGACGGTATAGATGAACCCGCCTCCGTCCGCCCAGGCGTCCTTGAAGGCGCCCGCGAACAGTCGCCGGGAGGCGGCGTGCAGCCAGTCGTCGTCGCGGCCGAGGCCGTGGAGTTGCATCAGCAGTTTCGACCACTCCAGCCAGTGGCCAGGCTGCGATCCGTAGGGGCGGAACGCGTGGCGGGGGTCGTCCCTGTTGAACCCGGGAAGCGGCCGCCAGTGTTCGTCGAAGTGCTCCACGAGACGCCACGAGCCGTCGGCGTCGACGGCGGCAGGGCCGGCGATCCGCCTGGCGATCCGCGCCGCTCTGTCGAGCAGTTCGGGGTCGCCGGTGGCCTCATGCGCCGCGAGGTAGGCCTCGGTCAGGTGCATGTTGGCGTTCTGGCCGCGGTAGGGGTCGAGGACCTCGAAGCGTCGGTCGTACGCCTCGACGCATGCGCCGTCGTCCTCGCGCCAGTAGTGCCGGTCGATGACCTCGAGCGTGTGGTCGAGGAGTTCCTGGGCGCGCGCGAAGCCGGCGGTCTTCGCCGACGACGCCGCCAGCAGCATGTGGGCCTGCCCGTAGAGTTCCTTCGCCTCGGACGGCTCGTCTCCCCCGACGGTGGCGAAGAAGCCGCCGTGCTCGTGGTCGCGGCCCGCGCCGTCGACGTAGAAGTCCAGGCCGTGCTCGACGACCTCGTCCGCGCCCGGCCTGTCGAGCAGGTGCGCGATGGAGAAGCAGTGCATCATCCTCGCGCCGAGCCACAGTTGGGCGCCCTGCTCGCGCACCGGTCGACCGGAGTGGTCCAGGTATGCGAAGCCGCTCCCGGGGATCCGGATGCCTGGCTGGTAGAAGTCGAGCAGCGCCTCGCGCCTGCCGTCGAGCCAGGCGAGATGTGCCTTGTCAGCGAAGGGATCAGCCATGGTGATCATCCTGCCGCTTCGGCGCGGCGCGCGCGGACGACGTTGATCATCACGGCGATCAGCACGAGGGCTCCGCGGACGACCTGCTGGAGGTAGGGGTTCATGCCGAGCAGCACCATGCCGTTGAGCAGGATCGCGACGAACAGGACGCCGATCAGGGTGCCGGAGACCGATCCCTTGCCGCCGGACATCGCGGTGCCACCGATGACGGCGGCCGCGATCGCGTCGAACTCGAGGCCGTTGGCGATGGTGCTGTTGCCCGAGGACAACTGCGCGGTCTGCAGGAGGCCGGTGATGGCGGCGGTGAATGCGCTGATCGACATCACGATGACACGGACCTTCAGCACGTTGATGCCGGAGACCTCGGCCGCCTTCGCGTTCCCGCCGACGGCGTAGACGGAGCGCCCGAACACCGTCGACTTCGCGATGAATGCGACCACGGCGAAGGCGATGACGAGGTAGATGGCGGCGACGGGAATGCCCAGGATCTTGCCGGTGCCCCAGTAGAAGAACTTGCCGGAGTCGATCGGGATGGGGAAGGTGTTGGTGACAAGCATCGCGGCGCCGCGCAGCGCGAGGTAGAGCGCGAGGGTGCCGATGAAGGTCGGCACGTTGAAGACGTGCCTGATCCAGCCGACGAACGCGCCGAACATGACGGCCAGGATGATGGCGAGCAGGCAGGCGATCGCCATGTTCCAGCCCATGGTCCCGACCATGTATCCGACAAGCGACGAGGTGAGTGCCGCCTGCGAGCCCACGGACACGTCGATCTCTCCGGAGACGATCACCAGGGTCATGGCGAAGGCGACGATCCCGAAGAACGCGGCCTGCTGCAGGACGTTGAGCAGGTTGCCCGTTGTGAGGAAGTTGGGCGCGAAGATCGACAGGGCGATGAAGACGAGGATCAGGACGCCGAGCAGGCCGGTGCCCTCCCAGGAGAGCGCCCGACGCAGGCCCCCGGACGTCTTCTCGGCAGTGGTGGCGGTCATGCGACGTGCCCTTCCTTTCCCTTCATGGCCAGCGCGAGCAACCGGTCGCTCGACGCCTCGGCACCGGGCACCTCCTCCTGGAGGCGTCCGTCGCGCAGCACGAGCACCCGGTCGCAGACCTGGGTGAGTTCCTCCAGTTCGGAGGAGACGAAGATGGATGAGACCCCCGCCGTGGCGAGTTCCCTGATGAGTTCGTAGATCTGACCCTTGGCGTCGACGTCGACACCGCGGGTGGGTTCGTCGAGCAGCAGGACCCGCATCTGGCCCGCGAGGCACCTGCCGATCACCGCCTTCTGCTGGTTGCCGCCGGAGAGGGTGGAGATCGGCTGGTTGCCGCCGGAGGCGCGGATCCGGAGCCGGTCGATCAGGTCGCGCACCGTGGCACGTTCCTTGGCGGCGTCGATGAACGGCCCGCCGATCACGCGCGACCTTGCGGTCAGCATCATGTTCTCCCCGACGCCGAGGATCGGCACGATGCCTGCGCGCTTGCGGTCCTCCGGCGTCATCGCGACACGGTGCGCGAGCATCCGCCCGGGCGTGCGGGAGGCGACGTCCCGCCCGTCGACCCGGACCGTTCCCGTCGCATCGCGGCGGGTGCCGAAGATGCTCTCGAGCAGTTCGGTGCGACCCGAGCCGAGCAGACCCGCGATGCCGAGCACCTCCCCCTCCCGCAGCGACAGGTCGATGCCGTCGAGGATGCCCGGGATCTTCAGGTCGACCACCTCGAGGACGATGGTCTCGGACGGGTCGCGCGGCTCGCGCCGTGCCCGCTCCTCCGCGGCGAGGCCCTCGGTGCCCGCGATCATCCGGGCGACCTGCTCGGTTGTCACGTCGGCGACGTTGCGGGTGGCGACCTCCTCGCCGTCGCGCAGGACGGTGAGGGTGTCTGCCACCGCCGGGATCTCGCGCATCCGGTGGGACACGTAGATGATGGCGACGCCCTGCCCGGCGAGTCGGCGCAGCAGCGCGAGCAGGACGTCGACCTCCTTGGTGTTGAGGGCGCTGGTCGGCTCGTCGAGGATCAGCACCTTCGGCTTCGCGAGCAGCGCCTTGGAGATCTCGACGAGTTGCTGCTGGGCGGTCGAGAGCCGGCTGACGGGGCGCCCCGGCGGCAGCGTCACCCCCAGCAGGTCCATGGCCTCGACCGCCTGGCGACGCACCTCGCGCCGGTCGACGATTCCGCCTCGCCGCGGCCATCGGCCGAGCGTGATGTTCTCGGCGACCGACAGTTCGGGCACCAGCGAGAACTCCTGATGCACCACGGCTACGCCGCCCTGCTGCGCCTCATGGGCGTTGGCCCAGGAGACGGGCTGCCCGTCGAGGAAGATCTCCCCGCCAGGCCGGTCGGGAGTCTCGACCCCTGACAGCAGCTTGACGAGGGTGGATTTTCCCGCGCCGTTCTTGCCCAGGAGGGCACGGACCTCGCCGCGCCGCAGCGTCAGGGTCGCCGCCTTCAGCGCGTGGACCCTTCCGTAGGTCTTGCTCAGTTCGCGGCATTCGAGGACGACGTCCGTGTCGGCTCCCATGTGCGGCCTCCTGTGGCGTGATCGGGTCAGCGGTTCAGGTATTCCTCGGTGGTGGTGAGGTCCTCGTGGTTGTAGGTGATGCCCGGGATGAGCTCCTCGATCGGATCGTTCTTCTCGCCCGCGATCGCCTTCTTGGCCATCTCGTAGGCCTTCGCGGCCGTGCTCTGCGGATCCTGGCCGGTGGTGGCCTGCAGCGAACCGTCCTTGACGAAGCCCGCGATCTGCTCGGAGATGTCGGTGCCGAACACGGCGACCTTGGCTTCGGACTGCTTCACGGCGGTCACGAGGCCGACGGTGCCGCCCTCGTTCGAGCCCCAGACCACATTGATGTTGGGGTTCGACGACAGCATGTTGGTCGCGACCGGCGTCGCCTTGTCGGCCAGGTAGCCCTCCTGATCGGCGGCGAAGTCGGCCTCAACTCCCGCATCCTCGAGCGCCTTCTTGAAGCCGGCCTTGCGCAGCTTGCAGGTCTCGGCGGCCGAGTCGCAGTTCAGGATGCCGACGACGGCCTTGTTCCCGAGGTTGTCCTTGATGTACTTGGCCGCGACCTCGCCGGTCGCGGTGCCGAGTGCGGTGTTGTCGGACTGGGCCGCGCCCTG
Source organism: Propionibacteriaceae bacterium AM104-82 (assembly GCA_027658995.1). Taxonomy (GTDB): domain Bacteria; phylum Actinomycetota; class Actinomycetes; order Propionibacteriales; family Propionibacteriaceae; genus Arachnia. The sequence goes on along the minus strand of JAQDQK010000011.1, from coordinate 108,599 downwards.
TACGAGCTCAGGGTTGAGCGCCTCTCCGGTGCAGTTGCCGTAACAGATCATCGGGATGCCCGCGTCCTTGATGCTCTTGAGAGTGGCGATCGAGGAGTCGGCGCTGACTGGCTGGATCAGGATCGCGTCGACCTTGCGCTGGATCAGGTTCTGGACGCTCTGGGCCTCCGTACCGGGGTCGTTATTGGAGTTCACTGGGACAACGGTGCCTCCGTCGGCCTTGACGGCGTTCTCAAGCCCGGTCTGGATGTTCTTGAAGTAGTCGTCACCCTGGAGCATGACAAGGCCGATGGTCAACGCCTTCGCCTCACCTCCCCCGCCTCCCGTCGTCTCGCCTGGCGCGGGCGATTGCGTTCCTCCCTGCGTCCCACAAGCGGTGACGGCGAGGGCAGCGGCGAGCAATACGCCGGCAAATACTGGCCTCTTGAACATGGCAAGTCTCCTTCGACTCGGCGCCGCGACTCTGCAGCACCTCCTGTGCCGACACTAAACCTTTCAGGCATCAATAGACAACGCTGTCTTGGCTTGCGGATGCTTTTCGTTATCTTCTCGTTATATTGTCGGCCGTCGATATTAGGCTGTTGATATGAATGAACTAGCCACCCGACATGCAGCGCTCGTCGACCGTTTCGGCTCCATCGCCGACGCGGTCACCGACTGGGACGCGCCCACCCCCGTTGCCGAGTGGCAGGCCCGTGACGTCGTCACGCACCTGACTCAATGGCTCCCCGGCATGCTCGCCGGAATGGGCGTCGACCTGCCCGTCGCCGAGGGCGACGATCCGGCCGCGCTGTGGCGCGAGCACTCCGCCAACGTCCAGGCCCTCCTCGAGGACGATGAGCAGATGAGCCGCGTCGTCACCACCTCCTCCGGCGAGCAACCGCTGACGCAGGTGCTCGACAACTTCTACCTGGCCGACATCTTCATGCATTCCTGGGACCTGGCGAAGGCGTCGGGCCAGGACGCGGGCTGGAACCCCGAGGTCGTCGCGGGCATGGTCGGGGGCATGACGCCGATGCGAGACATGCTCGCCGGCTCCGGCCAGTTCGGCGAACCCGTCGTCCTCAACGAGACACACACTCCGGAGGATCGCCTGGTTGCGCTGATCGGGCGCGACCCGAACTGGGCGCCCACCGCCTGAAGGCTGTGATGTCCGGGGCGCCTCATACGCGCCCCGGACATTGCGGCACCATTCAAACGGCCGCGGGAGCACATTTCCGGTAACGACACGCCGCGAACTCCTGCAACAGATCACTAACCTTCTGTCAAGCACAACACGCCGCGCTGACAAGGGACTTCATTTCAAGTTCACGCGTTTCCTTGCGGGTCTCCCTGGGACCGTGTAGACATGTCCTACGCGATCCACCCAGTGGAAACACCTAGTGGAAAGCGGAGGACAGCCAAACCGACGTCCATCACCCGCAAGGGGCTCGCAAGGCGGCGAGCGAACGTTATGGCGGACACGTCCTCGATGGCGGCCACGCCTAACCGTTGTCACATTTGGATGGGCTGACGAAGTTCCCTCCCCAGCGGAGCAATCCGCGGGGCCGTCGAGACGAGACGGCGGAACCGACCACCCACCCTGACCCGAGGGATCGTCCCCCAAGGGTCACCGGATGGAAGGGTCCTTCTTCCTCTTTCCGGGGCTGCGGCCCACGGAGTCGCCTGGCAGGGCTGACGGAGGAATACCGGGACGTTCATCCAGACCGACGAATTGCCAGCGTCGATCACCCTGTGAGGGCCCGAGCAACTCATACTTGCTCGGGCCCTCCCCTATTCGCGCCGGGGGAGGGATGGGCGTTGAGCAGCAATCGGGGTTCGATGGCGATCTGGCAGGCGCAAGGCCAGCAATTCGGCGTCGACCCCGCGATGCTGCTCAACGCCTACCCGGCCACGGACCCGCGCCCCGCGACCGCACTAGGCTCGCGTCATGCACTTCAGTGAATACGACACCCGCGTCGGCGCGTACGCCCTCATCCTCGACGGCGACTCCGTGCTGCTGTCGTGGTGGACCGGCCAGTCGCACCCCGAGTGGGCGTCGTGGACGCTGCCCGGCGGCGGGGTCGAGTTCGGCGAGCAGATCGAGTCGGCGGTGGTGCGCGAGGTGTTCGAGGAGACCGGCTACCGCGTCGAACTCGACGACTACCTGACGTCGCACTCGTTCGCGCAGTACGCGACCGAGGATCGCCGTCCGTTCGCCAGCGTGCGGATCGTGTTCGTCGCCCACATCGTCGGGGGCCAGCTCGGCACCGTCGAGGTCGACGGCTCGACGGAACGGGCCGAGTGGATCCGCCTGGACCAGTTGGACGAGGCAGGCCCGCGCGTCGAACTCGTCGACATCGCGCTTGCCGCGCTCCGGCGTCGGGCGTGACCCGGCTCACCGCCGAGCGGCTGACGCTGCGTCCCCACCACCTCGAGGACGTTGAGGCTCTTGAGCGGATCTACGGGCAGGCGGAGGTGGCGCGCTATCTGACGGACCCGCCGTGGGACTCGGTCCTGGCGCACAGCACGGTGGTCGGCCGGCTCGCGAAGGTGAGCCTCGGCTCCCCCGCGGGAGCCTTGGCGCTCGTCGCGGAGTTCGGCGACGAGGTCGTCGGGTCGGTGTCGATCTGGTGGACAGACAGGGACGCAAGGACCGCGGAGATCGGCTGGGTGTTCGACCCGGCCCACGGCGGCCGGGGCCTCGCGACGGAGGCCGCCGCCGCGGTCATCCGGCAGGGTTTCTCCCGCTACCACGTCCGGCGACTCGTGGCGCAGATGGACGCTCGCAACCTCGGCTCGGCACGGGTGGCTGAGCGGCTCGGGATGACCCGCGAGGCACACCTGCGCCGCGACTGGTGGAACAAGGGCGAGTGGACCGACACCATCGTCTACTCGCTCCTCGACTCCGACCCGCTCCCCCAGCCGGGACCGCTCGCCGTTCGTTGATCCGGCCGGTGGCGCGACACCGTGACCCTGCAGACCGCGGGTTGAGCCGCGCCAAGGCGCGAAGCGCCCCAACGCCCGCCGACCATGGGTTGAGCCGCGCCAAGGCGCGCAGCGCCGCAACGCCCGCCGACCATGGGTTGAGCCGCGCCAAGGCGCGCAGCGCCGCAACGCCCGCCGACCGTGGGTTGAGCCGCGCCAAGGCGCACAGCGCCGCAACGCGCGTCGAAACCAACCCACACCCACGAGCACACCCGACCACAATCGGACCCATCGACGAGCGCCGCGAACAGGCCCCCTGCGAACCTCACGAGGTTTCGACCGATGCCAGCCGCTCCGCGCCCGCCATGGCTCAACCAGCAGACCGCCGGTTGAGCCGCGCCAAGGCGCGCAGCGCCGCAACGCGCGTCGAAACCAACCGACCCCGTCCACAGACCCGACACCGAGACCCCGGACACCTCACGAGGGTTTCGACCGATGCCGGCCGCTCCGCGCCCGCCATGGCTCAACCAGCGGACCTCACGAGGTTTCGACCGATGCCGGCCGCTCCGCGCCCGACATGGCTCAACCAGCTAGGGCGACGATCTCGCGGGCGACGTCGTCGGGGCGCACCAGGAAGTGCAGGTGAGCCCCCTGCATGGCCTTCCTCGCCCAGCCCCATTCGCGGGCGGCCTCGAACTCCTCGCCGTAGGCCATCCCGAATGCCAGGTAGGCGTGCGGGTTATCAACCCAGCCCTCGGGCACTCTCAGCCGCGTCGCGAAGTAGTCGGCGGGCAACTGCGGGCACGCCCGGTCGACCTTCCTGAACAGCTTCTCGGGGATGATCTCGTCGAAGGCCGAGCGCGGCCACCACCGGGTCCACGGCTCGAGGCGGCCACGCTTGTCGGTCAGCCCGTGGAGCATCTCCGTCAGCCGCCCGTTGGCCATCGGGAAGGTCCCCGACGTCGGGGGAAGCGACGCGTCCATGAACACGATCCGCTGACCCTCGCCAGCCACCAGCGGCGCCAACAGGCCCGCGTTGCTGTGCGGGGCGAGCACGTCGAACCCCGCCGCCTTGGCCCTCCACTGCTCGACCAGCGCGGGCGCGCTCGGGTCCTTCGGCACCGTCGCCAACTCCGCCCGGACCCTCGCGGCTGTCAGCGCCTCGACCAGTGGTCGGTAGACCATGCCCGGCAGCAGCGGGCTCGGGAGGATCAGCACGGCGGTCATGCCATGAGCGTACCGATCACTCACTCGGCGCAGGGTGTTGGTGCGCGTGCCGCCGACCCGTTCCTTGAGCATGTTTGGTTGCTCGTTGGGCGACACGCCGTGACTTCACGGCGTGTCGCGCAACGAGACACCAAACATGCTCAAGTCCCCACCCCGGCCACAGCGGCACCAGAGTCGAGCCGACCCCCTTGCCCGGCCGACTTTGCGCTGCCACCATGACGGGGTGGAGCGCGTCGAGATCACCGACCTCATCGCCGAGCACCCTGTGCGTCGAGACGACGTGGCGAACCGGCTCCGCGCATCGGGCCAGGAGCGGGCCGCCAGGCTGGTCGAGGCCCTTCCCGCCAGCGACGGGGTCCTGGACGCCGAGCATTGCCGGGCCCTGATGCGCCGCATCCATGCCGAGCTTCAGCGGCTCGCGGAGGAGTTCCAACTCGCCCGCAGGGTTGCCGAGGACGTGGCGACCATCACGCGTGCGTCGCCGGTGGCGCGACTGATCGACGTCGGCTGCGGCGCGGGCCACGTCCTGCGGAGCCTCGCCAGGTCGAACGCGCTGCCAGGCGTCGAGTTGGTGGCCACCGACCTCAACTCCGACCTCGTCGAGATGGGACGGGAACTGGCCCGGCTGGACAACTGCCGGGTCCGCTTCGAGGTGGCCGATGCCCTGGACGTCGCCGCCGACGGGCCACCCACCATCCTGATGTCGACCGGGCTTCTGCACCACCTGAGCCCGGACCGGCTCGCGTCCTTCATGGCCAAGCACGAGCAGCGACCGGTCCTCGCCTTCCTGCACTACGACCCCGAGCCCGGCTGGCTCACCAGTCTGGGTTCCTTTGTCTTTCACCTGACCCGGATGCGCGAGCCGATCTCCCGCCACGACGGAAACCTGTCGATGCGACGCGCCTACCCCGCCGAGCGGTTGCGGGCGATCGCGGCGCGCTCAGCCCCGTCCTTCTCGACGGTGTGCGTCGGCGGCCAGTCGCCGTTGCGCGTCTGGCGACCCCTGATCGGCGTGCGCAGGTGCTAGCGCTCGTCGCGTTGGGCGTGATCGCGGCGCTCGACGGCGGATTCTCCGGCTACCGCGCGGCGCAGGGACGCACCGGTCGGCTGACGTCGAACGCGCGGGACGCGAAGGCGACGCTGCGTGGGGTCCTGGTCTGGCTTGCCCTGGTAACCGTCCCGGTGGCGCTCGGACTGGCCATGGTACTTCCCGGGGCCATGGCCGCTGGCGCGTCGTCGCTGCTCGTGTTCATCGGCCCCTACGCGGCAGCGACGCTCGCGGGCGTCGCGGCCTGGTACTGCTTGCCGTGGCGCGTCAGGTTCCTTGCGATGGCGTTCGTGCTCGGTCCGTTGACGCTGCTTCGACCGGTGGCCTGCGCCGCGGCCGTTGTGATGACCTGGGCCGCGACCGGTGACGCGACCGCGACGGCGCTGGTCGGCGCGCTGGGGCTCGGCCAACTGCTGGTCGAGCCGGTGGTGGGGCGGGCGTGGTACGCCAACCCCACCACGCTCGGCTAGCTGCTCAGCATGACCTGGCCGCCCGTCACGGGGACGGCCTGGCCAGTCTCGTAGTCCTGCTCGATCAGGTAGTAGATGGCGCGCATCACGTCGGAGCCGTAGGTGCCGCGCCGCAGCGGGACCTTCGACTCGTAGAACTCGCGCACCTCATCGACGGTGGTCGCGCCGGGGACCTTGCCGGAGGCCAGGTACTGCACGAACAGGCCGCGGTCGGGGTCGGACCACAGCGGGCCGTCATAGAAGTTGCCCGGGCAGATCGCGTTGACCTTGATGCCGTGCTCGACCAGTTCAAGCGCGAAGCTCTGGACAAGCCCGATGCCACCGAACTTCGAGCCGGCATAGGCGCCGTTCTTGTTCGAGCCGACCAGCCCCGACTTCGAGTTGATCTGGATGATGTCGGTGGTCCAGTCGGGCGCGGTGCGCCGCTGGGCCGCGAGCAGGCGCCCGAGGTGCTTGGTGATCAGGAAGAACGCCGTGTAGTTGATCTCCGTGGTCAGCCGGAAGTCGGCCGCCTCCTGCTCAAGGACGCTGCCAGCGCGGACGATGCCCGCATTGGAGACGACCAGGTCGAGCCCACCGGTGGTCGCCGCGATCTGCGCCGCCATCGCCTCGACGGAGGCCTCGTCGGCCACGTTGACGGTGATCGGCGCGGTGGTGGGGCCGAGTTCGGCCGCGAGCTTCGCGGCGCCGTCGGCGTTCAGGTCGGCGATGTAGACGAAGGCCCCCGAGGCGACGAGGCCACGGACGATCTCGGCGCCGAAGCCCTGCGCGCCGCCTGTCACGACCGCGACCTTGCCCACCACCACGCGGGCGCGGGCCGCGGCCGCCGAGGCGGCCGGGTCCTTGCCGTGTGGGATGGGAGCGGGTTCGCCGAGCGTCGACGCGTGGAAGGCGTGCGACTCGTCTCCCACCGCCACGCGAAGGTCGCCGGGGAGCGTCAGTTCCGCCGCCGCGAGGGCCGCGGGAAGCTCGTCGAGCGCGGCGACGGAGATGGCGGCCTCCGTCGTCGGCTCGGCGGGGGCGAGGATCACGGGGACGTTGAAGCGTCCCAGGAATGCGCCCCTGACCAGCGGGGCGATCTGTTCGACGCTCATGCCTGCCCCTTCAGCTTCGCGACCGCCTCGTCGAGGGTCAGGTCACCGTCGACGATGGCCTTGCCGAGCGCGCCGTAGGCGACGACGCGCTCCTTCAGCGGCTGGGCGGCCAGCGGGCCGTCGGGAGCGAACAGGCCAAGCGACAGGTCGACGTTGGCGAGCTGCTCGTGCGCGACCATCGCCCAGGTGGCGTCGTTGAGATGCGACAGCTCGGGGCGCTGCAGTTCCTCGCAGTTGAACACCTGGCGGGGCGTGTTGATGTCGACGCCCGAGACCTCGAGCAGGCCGAACTCGTCGGCCAGCTTCGCGATCCGCGCCATCTGCTCTGCCGTGTTGCGCGGCGGCATGTAGGTGATGGCGGGCATCCCGATCCGGCGCAGCTCGGCGAAGAGCTCCTCGAGGAAGTCGTCCTCGAACTTCTCCGCCTTCTTGTCGCCGGTGGGCGAGGCGGTGACGTCGCCGAGGTACGCGTAGCACGGGATCGCGCCGACGGACTTGGCGACGTCGATGACCTCTGCCATCGACGGGCACTCGCCGCCGTCCTCCGTGCGGTCCGGGACGATGTAGATCTGGTCCAGGAACTCGGCCTTCATGACGCCGAGCAGGTCGAACGTCAGGTGCGGGTTGTCCACGTCCGAGAGCTGGTCGGCGACCTTGTCGGACAGGTTCAGCCCGAGCTTCGCGAGCCCGTCGACGAGGGCCTGGCCGCGGCCGAAGCGGCCGATCAGCTTGTCCGCCATCGCCGCGAGCAGGTGCCGCTCGGTGACGGTGCCGCCGAAGAGGAACTGCGACCTCGCGACGATGTCGCGGTCCAGATCGATCGGCTCGGCGCCGAGGCCCTCGAGGATGACGTTGGCCCGTTCGACCATGGCGCCCGTGCGACGCAGCCGCGCCTCGCGGATCGGCATCAGGTACTCGGCGACCAGGTCGCGCTTGTCAGCAGGGATGCCCTGCACCGTCATGTAGGCGATGGATTCGGTGTCGGGGTTGTTGAGCTTGCGCTCATGCAGCGGGGCGTTACCGGAGGCCACCTCCTCCGCGGTGTTCAGGTAGACGCGGCACTCGAAGCCGGTGACGGCCCCCATGCCGAGCAGGCGGGCGGCCTCCGCCATCTCCCCGGCGCCTGCCGCCGAGTCGTGGTCGACGGAGCCGACCACCATCAGCCCCGCCTCGCGGGCGCGCAGCGCGGCCATCGCGGGGGTGTAGGGGCTGAAGCTGTAGATGGTGTGGACGTGGTTGTTGGACTCGGTCACGAACGGCGGAAACGAGGGCGAGCCCTGCAGGTAGTCCTGCAGGGCCGCCAAACGCTCCGCGGGCGAGATCGACGGGTCGTTGATCGCGTCACGCATGTGCTTGTTCCTCTCAGAGGCCTTCGCGGGACCGGCGCGCGAGTTCGGCGTCGGTCTGGTTGGACGAGGGGACGTGGTCCTTGAGCGGGAGGACCCGCTCGTGGATCGCGTCGATCAGCCACTCAGGCTGCGGGAAGAAGATCTTCTCGAGCTCGGCGGCGGGGGTGATCACGTTGCGGGAGCCGACCACCGTGACGGGGGCGTCGAGGTGATCGAAGGCGAGCGTCTGGATCTGCGACGCGACCGTGTGCAGGAAGGACCCGCGGTCGACGGCGTCGGAGGTCAGCACGAGTCGCCCGGTCTTCTTGACCGACTCGACGATCGGGTCGAGGTTGAGCGGGGCCACGAACCTGAGGTCGATGACCTCGGTCGAGACGCCGTACTTCTCCTCGAGAATGTCGGCGGCCTCCATCACGCGGTAGAGCGTGGGACCGATGACGGCGATCGTCAGGTCGGTGCCCTCGCGGCGCACGACGGGCTCACCCTCGGGCACCTCGTAGTAGCCCTCCGGCACGCCGCCCTCTTCGAACTGCTCCGCCACGTCGTAGAGGAGCTGGGACTCGAAGAACACCACCGGGTCGGTGCCGCGCAGCGCAAGGTTCATCATGCCCTTCGCGTCGTACGGGGTGGCCGGGTAGTAGACCTTCAGGCCGGGCATGTGCGCGACGAGCGCGGCCCAGTCCTGCGAGTGCTGGGCGCCGTACTTCGAGCCGACCGAGACGCGCATCACGAGCGGCATCTTCAGCAGGCCTGCCGACATGGCCTGCCACTTCGCGGCCTGGTTGAAGATCTCGTCGCCGGCGCGGCCGAGGAAGTCGCAGTACATCAGTTCGACCAGCGCGCGGCCGCCCGAGAGGGCGTAGCCGACACCGGCGCCGATGATGGCGGCCTCGGAGATGGGCGAGTTGAACAGGCGGTGGTAGGGCAGCAGTTCGGTGAGGCCGCGGTAGACGGCGAACGCGCCGCCCCAGTCGCGGTTCTCCTCGCCCCACGCGGCCATCGTCGGGTCGGTGGCGAAGCGGTGCGCGATCGCCTCGAACAGCGCGTCGCGGTAGGAGTAGGCCTTGACCTTCGAGACGGGCTTGCCGTTCTCGTCCTTCGCGGTGCGGATCTTGGACTTCAGCGACTTGACGCGGGCGTTCTCCTCGAGCGGCTGCAGCAGGTCGACCTCGGCGTCGGAGAGCTTCTCCTCGTTGCCGTTGGAGTAGATGACCGACTCGATGAAGTCGATGCCGACGCGCGGGCTCGACTCCTCGTCCTTGGTGGCGAGCGCGATCACCTTGGTGAGGCGGTCGTCGAACTTGGCCTGGATGTCGTCGACCTCGCCCTGCGACAGGACGCCGTTCTCGACGAGGTAGGCGGCGTAGTTCTTGAGGCCGTCGTGCTGCTCCCACAGTTCGACCTCGTCGCGGCTGCGGTAGGACGACGCGTCGGAGGGCGAGTGGCCGGAGAAGCGGTAGGTGATGGTGTCGGTGAGGACGGGGCCCTTACCGGACTCGAGCAGGCCGCGCTTGCGGTTGACGGCGTCGGCGACGGCCAGCGGGTTGAGGCCGTCGACGCGCTCGGCGTGCATGCCCTCGGGGTTCACGCCGAGGCCGACGCGGGCCAGGATGTCGTAGCCCATGGTCTCGCCGGAGGTCTGGCCGCCCATGCCGTAGAAGTTGTTGAAGAAGTTGAACCAGATCGGCGGGTTGCCCTGGACGCCGTCCTTCCACAGCGTGCGGAACTGGTCCATGGCGGCAAAGCCCATGGCCTCCCACACGGGGCCACAGCCCATGGATGCGTCGCCGATGTTGGCGATCACGATGCCGTTCTCGCGGTTGATCCGCTTGAAAAGGGCCGAGCCCAGCGCGATGTCGGCCGAGCCGCCGACGATCGCGTTGTTGGGCATCGAGCCGAACGGCGCGAAGAAGGCGTGCATGGAGCCGCCGAGGCCGCGGTTGAAGCCGGCCTTGCGGGCGAAGGTCTCTGCGACCGTGCCGTAGAGGATGAAGTTCTCGGCGAGCTCGGTGAGGTTGTCGTAGCCGACCTGCTCGGCGAAGCCGAGGGTCTCGCCGTCGAGGAAGGTCTTCATGATCTCCTCGAGCTGGGCCTTGTCCAGCTTCCGGGAGGCCGAGTAGCACTTGGCGAGGATCTCGCCGTGGCTGCGGTGCGAGCCGAAGAGGAAGTCCTCGGGGTCGAGCTGCGAGGCCTGGCCGACGACGGCCGACTCCTGGCCGATCGACAGGTGCGCGGGGCCGCGGTGGTTGTACTCGACGCCGTTCCAGGCTCCGGTGGTCTTGATCGAGTTGAGCATCGTCTCGAACTGACGCACGGCGATCATGTCGTGCAGGATGTCGACGAGGCCCTCCTTGCCGTAGGTCTCGAGCTCGCGCTCGAAGTTCGGCTCGTAGGCGTTGACCGGAATCTCGGGTGCCGTGATGACCGAACGAGCGCGTACGTTGCTCGGGTCAACAATGAGATTGCGTGGCATTTTCGGTGATTCTCCTTGTTTCTCCGCTCAGGCCTTGACGGCCCATGCGGCCTCTCGGATGAGTTCGCTGACGGTGGGGTGGGGGAACACGACCTGGCGAAGGTCGGTGACGTTGAGTTCGGTCTCGAGCACGACGGAGGCGCCCCAGATCATCTCGGAGGCGTAGCTGCCGAGCACGGTGAGGCCGAGCACCTGCAGGGTGTCGGCGTCGTAGACGAGCTTGGCCGCGCCGGGGGCCTTGACGCCGTTCTCGGCGACGAAGCGGCCCGACAGGTAGCCGGGGACGGTGACCGCCTTGGCGTTGATGCCCGCGGCCTTCGCGGAGGCCTCGGTGTGGCCGATGCCTGCCGCCTCGGGGTTGGTGTACACGGCCCACGGGATGGTGTTCCAGCGCATCACCTCGCCCTTGCGGTGGGCTTCGGCGTCGAGGATGTTTGCGACGGCGATCTCGCCCATCCGGTAGGCGGCGTGGGCGAGCAGCGATCGCCCGGTGACGTCACCGACGGCCCACACGTTGGGCAGGTTGGTGCGCATCCGGTCGTCGACGACGACACCCTTGCCCGAGCCCTCGAGGCCCGAGTTCTCGGCTCCCCAGCCCTGGACGGCGGGTCGGCGTCCGACGGCCATCAACACCACGTCGGAGTCGACGGAGTTCTCGGCGCCGTCGGCGGTGGTGAACTGGACGGTTCCACCGTCGATCGCGGTGACCTTGCAGTTCAGGTTGAACGTGACGCCTGCCAGCGCCTTGCGGAGTTGGGCCGCGACGTCGGCGTCCATGAACGGTGCGATCTCGGGGAGCATCTCGATGACGGTGACCTCGGAGCCGAGCATCGCGAAGAGGCTCGCGAACTCCAGGCCGATGACCCCGCCGCCGATGACGGTGAGCCTCGAGGGGATCTGCTCGACCGAGAGCATCCCGGTCGAGTCGATCACGCGGGGGTTGTCCTGCGCGCCGGGGATGGGCGGCATCACGGGGACCGAGCCGGTCGCCAGGATGACGTGCTCGCCGGTGTAGGTGGTGCCGTCGACGGTGACCCTGCCGGGCCCTTCGAAGGTGCCGTAGCCCTTGACGACGGTGACGCCCGCCTTCTTCTCTGCCGCGCCGACGCCTCCGACGAGCGTGGCGACCGTCTGGTCCTTCCACTTCTGCATCTGCGTCCAGTCGACCGTGACGTCGCCCGCGTTGACGCCCAACTGGGCGCCGTGCAGCGCGTGCTCGTAGGTCTTTGCGGCGTTCAGCAGCGCCTTGGTGGGGATGCAGCCGACGTTGAGGCAGGTGCCGCCGAGGGAGTCGCCCTCGATCAGCAGCACGTTCTTCTTGGCGTGTCCGAGGCGTTCCGCGGCGATGTAGCCGCCGGGGCCGCCGCCGAGCACGATGACGTCGTAATCACTCATGGTTGTCCCTGCCCTTCTCAGCCGAGCACGGTGACGTCGATGTTCTCGACGTACTTGACGAGGTCCTGCAGGAAGCGGGCGGCGTCGGCGCCGTCGATCACGCGGTGGTCCGCGGTGAGCGAGAAGCCGATGCGCTGCTCGACGCCGAAGCTGCCGTCGGCGTTGACCGTTGCGCGCGGGAAGATCGCGTCGACGCCGAGGATCGCCACCTGCGGCACGTTCAGCAGCGGGGTGAACGACTCGATGCCGAAGCCGCCGAGGTTCGAGACCGTGAAGGTGGCGCCCGAGAGCAGGTCGGGGTTGATGCTGCCGCCGATCGCCTGGTTGGCGAGGTCCTTGCTGACTGCGGAGAACTCGCGCAGGCTCATCTGCGACGCGTTCCGGACGGTCGGGACGAGGAGGCCGCGGGGGGTGTCGCACGCGAAGCCCATGTGGACCTGCTCGAACGTGGTGAGGACGCCGTCGCTCAGGTGGGCGTTGTGGCTGGTGTGTTTGGCGGCGGTCTTGACCGCGGCGAAGCCGACCAGGTCGCCGATCGTGATGGCGCTCAGGCCGAGTTCCTCGGGCGAGCCCTTCAGCTTCTTGCGCAGCGCCAGCAGCCCGGCCGCGTTGGCGGTCGAGGTGTAGGTGAGCTGTGCGGAGCTGGCCAGGGAGACCATCATGCGATCGGCGATCACCTTGCGGATGCCCTTGAGCGGGGCCGAGGTGGTCACGCCGGGGTACTCGCGGGCGCCGGAGGCGACGAACGCGGGCGCCTGGGTGGCGGGAGCCTGCGCCGCCTCTGTGGCGGCGGGGGCGGCGAGGTCGCCGGTGGTCACACGGCCGCCGAGGCCGGTGCCCTGCGCTGCCGCGCCGTGGGCTCCTGCGCGGGCGGCGCCGCGGGTGGTGTCGGCCAGCGCGGCCTGCACATCGCGCTCGATGACGCGTCCGCCGGGGCCGGAACCCTCGGAGACGGTGGCGAGGTCGAGGTTGTTGGCGGCGGCCAGGTTGCGGGCGCGGGGGCTCGAGGCGCCGGTGGCCTCGGCGCGGACGGCCTCGACGTCGGAGGTCGCGGCGGGAGCCTCGTCGGCGGCGGCCTGGGGCGCGTCCTGCGGGGCGGCGTCGGGGGCGTCCTCGCCGTCCTTGCCCTTCCAGCCTGCGGCGTCGAGGGCGGGCTTCGGGTCCTCGCCCGCGGCACCGACGACCAGCAGCGGTTCCTTGACTGGCACGTCGTCGCCCTCATCCCAGAGGATGGCGAGCACGGTGCCCGCGACGGAGGCGGGGACCTCCATGGAGGCCTTGTCGGTTTCCACCTCGCACACGATGGCGTTCTCGGTGATCTCGTCGCCGACAGCGACCTGCCACGACACGATCAGGCAGGACTCGACCGAGTTGCCGAGCTGCGGCATGACTACGACGGTTGCCATAAACCTTCTCTTTCTTTCCTAGACGACGCACACGCGGGTGTGCTCTTGTAGTGCCTCAACTGCCTCGCGCGACAGGCCGGAATCGGTGATGATCCCGGTGACCTTGTCGAGGGGCAGAAAACTGACGAAGCCCGCCTGGCCGAACTTGGACGAGTCGGCGACCAGCCAGGTCTCCTCGGCGCGTCCGCTCATCTGCGACGCGATCTGGCCGCCCTCGACGAAGCGGGTCGTGAGGCCCCGTTCCGGGGAGAAGCCGTCGGTGCCGAGGAAGGCGAGCCGGGTGTTGAAGTCGGCGATCGCGCGCTCGGCGGTCGGCCCGACGAAGGACTCCGACTCGCGCCGGAAGACCCCTCCCGTGAGGATCACGTTGAGGGAGGGGTTGGCCCGTGCGCTGTTGAACACGAGGGCCGAGTTGGTGACCAGTTGCAGTCCGCGGCGGCCGCCGAGGTAGCGCACGATGGTCGCGGTCGTGGTGCCCGCCTCCATCATCACGGTGTCCTCGTCGAGGACCATCGACGCGGCCTTCTGGGCGATGCGCTGCTTGGCGTCGACGTTGATCTGTTCGCGCTGCAGGACCGACTTCCAGGTGGTGGGTCGCGCGCCGCCGCGCGTGCGAACGAGCAGCCCGCGGTTCTCGAGCGTGCGGAGGTCGCCGCGGATGGTCACCTCGGAGACGCCGAGTTCGACCGCGAGCCCCGCGACCGTGAGGGCGCCGTCGTCGTTCAGGCGCGCCATGATCTGGTCCTCGCGCTGTACTCGTTCGACGGTCATTGTCGGGCGGCTACTTTCGTTTGCGTTTCGAATCACTTTCGCATGACCCACGATAAGCGCTCTGCGGGCTTCCGGTCGATCTTTCGGAAAAGTCTGGGCATATGCTCACGATCTGGTTTCTTCGACCCTCCCCTTGGGGCCGGACGGGCCGGCCCGGGGCTGGCGTTGAGCAGCATTCGGGGTTCGTCGGCCAGGATGCGCCGCAGGCTCGGCGTGTCACCGATCGACCAGCGACTACTGCTCAACGGGAAACCCGACGCCGACGCCTCACCACAGGGCCAACCGAACCGGACGCCGTCGGGCAGGAACGGGCGTTGAGCAGCATTCCGGGTTCGTCGGCCAGGATGCGCCCCCGCCTCGGCGTGTCACCGATCGACCAGCGACTACTGCTCAACGGGAAACCCGACGCCAACACCTCACCACAGGGCCAACCGAACCGGACGCCGTCGGGCAGGAACGGGCGTCGAGCAGCATTCCGGCCTCGTCGGCCGGATCGCGCCGCAGACTCGGCGTGTCACCGATCGACCAGCGACTACTGCTCAACGGCAGGCCCAGTGCTCAGAATGTGCATGTGCTCAAACTTTGCTTGTGTGCAGTTCTTGCGCATGTGCAGTTTGTGAGCAATACTGGTTGACATGTCCACCTCCGATGAACTGACCAGGATCGCCCAGCAGGCACTTCAGGCAGCCTCAACCGTCGCCGAACCCGTCGAGCGGGTCGCGGCTTTGGCCGAGGCCCGTGACCGACTGGACGACGCGTACAACGAGGCGCTGGCCGAGGCCGTCGTGTCGGGGTACTCGTTCCGCGAGGTCGCCCAGGCCGCGCGGGTCGCACCGAACAGCGTCAGCCCCCGGCTGGCACGCAGCGGCCTGCTCGCCTCGTACGCCTCCGACGAGGGACGCGTCGCCGCAAACGACGTGACCCTCGCCCAGCGGGACCTGCAGCAGTCGGCCCCGGACACCCAACCCCTGCGCTTCGTGCCACGCAAGCGTTCGACGAGAGGAAGATCATGACCGACCCGAACCGCACCCACCTGGCATTCCTGCTCGACCGCTCCGGCTCGATGCAGTCCATCAAGACCGACACCGAGGGCGGCTTCGACGCCTTCATCGCCGAGCAGCGCACGCAGCCCGGCGTCTGCACCGTGACGCTCGCGCAGTTCGACACCGAGTACGAGGTCAACTACCAGGACCTGCCCATCGCGGACGTGCCTCCGCTGAACCTTGAGCCCCGCGGCATGACGGCGCTGCTCGACTCGATCGCGCGGCTGATCACCGACACCGGCAAGCGCCTGGCGGCGCTCCCCGAGGAAGAGCGTCCCGGCACGGTCATCGTCGGCATCATGACCGACGGCCACGAGAACGCGTCGAAGGAGTGGACCCACGCCGCGATCAAGTCGCTGATCGAGCAGCAGGAGAACACCTACGACTGGACGTTCTCGTACCTGGGCGCGAACCAGGACGCGATCGAGGTCGGCGCCTCCATCGGCATCTCCCGCGATCGCTCGCTCACCTACGACGCGGCCAATGCTGCCGACGCCATGGGCGCCTACACCGAGAGCGTCTCGAAGATGCGCCAGGCGCGCGCCGCGGGCGTCCCGATGGCGGCCGCCCGCGAGGCCGCCGCCTACTCCGACGAGCAACGCTCGAAGGCGAACGCGCCGAGGTCGCCCCGAACGGGCCGCTGACGTCTGAAGCGATGCCGCCCGGCGCTCTCCGGGCGGCATCGTCGCGCTTGGCGGGGCCGCGTGCGAGGTCATGCCGCCGTGGGCGGTCAGGATGGCATGCGCCACGATCACGCCGTGAATGTCGTCGGGGGTGGTCTCGAAGCGGACAGGCACGACGGGCTCGGAGCGCTCGGCCTGTCGAGACGCCCGAAAGGGTGACGCTGTGCCGCCACCGTCGATAGTCTCGAGGCGAGCGTCGGCGGGGCCGTCGCCAACCGTCGAACCCGATCGGAGGAGCGGTGCATCGCATCCCTGGAAGCCCATTGAGTCGTCCGGTCGCCTCCCTCGTCGAGGCGGCCAACCTGGTCGTGCCGCCACTGTCGCTTGACGAGGCGTTCGACCTGCACCGCCGCGGCGGAGCGACATTCGTCGACATCCGCGAGCCGAAGGAGATCGAGCGCGAGGGGACAATCCCTGGTGCGTACCGGGCGCCGCGCGGCATGGTCGAGTTCTGGGTCGACCCGGAGAGCCCCTACTACCGAGCAGCCCTGGACGACGGCCGTCCGCTCGTGCTGTTCTGCGCCTCAGCCTGGCGATCCGCGCTCACCGCCGCGACCCTCGTCGAGATGGGGCGCAGCGACGTCACCCACGTCGACGGCGGGTTCTCGGCCTGGCGCGACGCGGGCCACCCCGTCGACCAGCCGGAACCCCGGTAACGCAACGCCGGTTGAGCCGCGCACCGCCGGTTGAGCCGCGCAAAGCCGCGAAGCGGCGCAGCGCGCGTCGAAACCAACCCGCACAGAACCGGACACTCGACCACCGGAGTCCTCGGAGAACGCCGAGCGCGGCAGGCCTGCCCCGCTCCCTGGGCCGTCGAAGGGTCCGTAAACGCCGAGGCCAAAGGGGCACTCGGGGTTTCGGACGTCTCGACAAGCTCGACGAACGATGGACTCTGGGAACCTCACGAGGGTTTCGACGCAGCGCGCGCGACTACGTCGCGGCCACTGGCTCAACCCAAGCGACGCAGCGCGCGCTCCGTCGCGGCCACTGGCTCAACCAGCAGACCTCGACACGCTCGGGGAACGGGCCGACGACCTCAGGAGCGGTTCGACCCCACCGCCATGCAGCCTGCCCCGAGCACGCCGAACACGGCGCCGAGCAGCAGCATCGTCGGCACACCCGCGACGTCAAGCACCACTCCCCCGACGACCGAGCCGATCACGCTGCCAGCAGTCGCCGTCATCGTCATGTACGCCTGGCCCGTCACCCGTTGGCTCGGCGGGAAATGCCGGTTCACGTAGTACACCGACGCCGGGACGATCAGCCCGAAAGCCGCGAACTGCAGCGCCTGCGCCGCGTAGATCCCCGCCAGGTTGGGGGCGAGGTACGTCGCGACGCTCTTCACCGCGAACCCGACCCCGGCCACGATCATCAGCACCCCGGGCGTCCAGCGCCTCACCAGCCGGTTGAAGCCGATCATGGTCGGCAACTCCGTCAACGCGGCGATCATCACAGCCAAGCCCATGTCACCCGCCGTCCCTCCATGGAAGGTCACGACCTGGAACATGAAGCCGTTGAGCACGTTGTGGCTCGCCATCGCCAGCGTGAACCCGGCAAGGACGAGCCCGAAGCGCATCCAGTCCGCGCGACCAAGCGGCCCGGGCTCCTGCACAGGTTCGGGCGCGACCTCCTCGTCGTGGTGCGGGGCGGGGCGACGGAACACGAACGTCGCGGCCGAGGCGACGAACAGCACCTGCACCGCGATCATCAGCACGGGAAGGGCCTGCGACGAGGTGCTCTCGACGATGCGGCCCGCGGCGAGCGACAGGAGCGCGAAGGTCAGCGAGGCGCAGGCCCGCGCGAGGCCGAAGTTGAGCCGGATCCCGAGGTTGATCGCGTCCATCCCGACGCTGTTGACCAACGGTTGGACGATCTGGATCGAGCCGACCAGGACGCCATAGGTGACCGCGACCAGCAGTCGAGGCTGCCCAGGCACCAGCAGTGCGGCGGCGAGCGCGGCCAGCAGGATGCCGCTCGCGACGATCCACAGCCGCAGCGGCCACCTGGACCGGTCGGCGACCCCCGCGATCAGCGGTTGCAGCACCGTGGCGAGGGCGCTTGCGACGGCGATCAGGATGCCGATCTCGGAGTTGCTGAGGCCCTGCGCGAGCAGATAGACGCTCGCGAAGCTGACGATCAGGCAGAAACCGCTCCAGTACGTCGACTGGAGGACTGCGTAACGGGCCGTTGGCACGGCGCCAAGTCTCTCATGCCGACGTCGACGGCCGACCCTCGAGCGGGGCCGAAGGCGTCGTCGGCGAGGATCTGGGCAATTGCCCAGTCACGACGGCCTTCGCGCCGGCCCCTCGCGTGGTGAAATGGACCTCGCTGGCGTAGGTCGCGTCGGCGCACGCGAAAGGCGCGGAATGGACATCCTGTTCGACACTGCCAACCTCGACGACATCGAGCGACTCACGCCGATCTACCCGGTCACCGGCGTGACGACCAACCCGTCGATCCTGAAGAAGGAGGGCAAGGTCGACTTCTACAAGCACTTCCGCCGGATCCGCCAGATCATCGGCATGGAGCGCACCCTGCACGTGCAGGTCCTGGCCAAGGACGCTCAGGGCATGATCGACGACGCCCACCGACTGCTCGACAAGATCGACGACCAGGTCTACCCGAAGATCCCCACCACGGAGGCGGGCATCGAGGCCATGCGGCACCTGAAGGACGAGGGCGTGCACGTCACCGCAACCGCGATCTACTCCAAGACGCAGGGCTTCCTGGCGATCGCGACCGGCGTCGACTACCTGGCCCCCTACTACAACCGGATGCAGGCCCTCGACATCGACACCAAGGGCACGCTGCACGCCCTGTCGGGGTTCATCCAGCGCTTCGACGCGCCGAGCAAGATCATGGCGGCAAGCTTCAAGAACATCGTGCAGGTCTCGCACGCGCTCGAGGCCGGGGCCGACGCCGTCACGCTGTCGCCGAAGCTGCTGCGCCAGGCGCTTTCGGTGCCCGACATCACGCACGCCGTCGACGTGTTCATCGAGGACTGGGAGTCGGTCTACGGGACCCGCACGCTGCCGGAGGACTGACCCTCAGGAGGGCTTCTCCGTCGGGTCGTTGACGACGCCGAGGAACAGCGGCCAGTCGGTCCTGGTGTCGAGCACCCGGACGACGTAGCCGCGGTCGACGATGAACTCGACCGGCCGTTCGCCCTGCGCGGCCGACTCGGTGACGGCGATCTCCGTGACGGCCGCACCGACGGTCCCGAGCGCCGAGACCTGGAGTCGCACCTGCTGCACCCACTGACCGGCGGCGCCGTCGTCGATGATGCCGTTGAGGTTGCTCAGATCCACCTGCGGCAGCGCCTCGAGCAGGTCGGTGCTCGTGTACAGGTCGAAGCTCGGCATCGTGACGGTGTACGTCGACGGCGTCGCCTGATCCAGCGCCTGGCCCGCGAGTCGCAACTCGGTGTCGGAGATCTGCTCCGGCGCGCGGCCCTTGATCGGCAGGACGATGTCGGCGGCCAGGTTGTCGTCGTAGGGCAGCCGGATCGCCGTCCACCTGTCCCCCGCCGCGAAGCGCACCTCGAAGGTTCCCGTGACGGCGTCGACGGTCGCGGGGCCGGCGGGCAGGTCGAACTGCATCGACGTGTCCGCGAACGGCGTCTCCCAGGCCGCCGCGAACAGCAGCGCGTCCTGCAGCACGACGCGCACCTTCGGGGTGACCTCGATGCCCGACTTCTCGATCAGGCCGGCGGTGTTCTTGGCGACCCACGCGTCGAGGGCCTTCTTGGCGGCCGGGCGCGCCGCCTGGGTCGCACCGACGTCGTACCACTTCGACAGCGCGTCGAGGAACGGCTTCTTCGCGGCGCTGTCGATCGCGAGCACCTGCCCCGCGAGGTGCACGAGGGGGGTCTCCGGCGGGTCGTTCGCGTCAACCTTCTTGGGCAGCGAGTCGTACCCGGAGAGGGCCTGCCTCAGCGCCGCGTAGGCCTTGGCCCTCTCCTCGCCGGAGAGGCCGAGCGCCGCGTCGATGCTGTCGGCGGAGACGCCGTCGGCCCCCTCGGCCGCCATCGCGAGGCTCATGGCGAGCGAACTGGGCGAGGTGAGGGTGTTGGTCGAGCCGGAGCCCTGGACGACCGCCCAGGCGAGCGCCTGGCTTGCGAGGGCGGCGTCGGGGACGTGCGGGGTCGCGGCGAAGTCGAGTTCGACGTGAGGCTCGTCGCCGCGGACCTCGGCGCCAGCGGTGCCGGAGCAGGCGACCACGGCGAATGTGGCGAGGCAGGTGGCCAGAAGCTTCAGGATGCGCATGGCCGCGCTCACTCTCCGGGGGTGACGACCGAGGCCATCAGCAGCGGGACGGAGGTGCCCGTGTCGAGGACGCGCATCACGTAGGGCCGATCCACCAGGAAGGTCAGGGGCTTGTCCTCGTTGGGGGCGGATCCCGCGACCGGGATCTCCGTCACGGCCGCGCCGACGGTCCCCTGGGCCGTGACCTTCAGCACCGTCTGCTGCATCCAGGTCGGGGCCGATCCGCCTGGGACGATGCCGCCGAGGTCGCTGAGATCGATGCCGGGGAGCGCCGCCCCGAGGTCGACGGTGGAGGCAAGGTCGACCACGGGCATCGTCACGGACACCCGCTGCGCCTCGGCCGTGCCGAGCGCGGTGTTCGCCGCCGCCAGGTCGTCTGCCGTGAGCGCGTCGATGCCCGCCTTCGGGAGGATCACGTCGGCGGCGAAGGGGCCGCCGTACGGGAGTCGGACGGCGCTCCACCTGTCCGTCTCGGCGAACGGGACGGTGAGCACCTCGTTGACGCCGTCGACCTCGCCAGCGCCCGCGAAGGGGATGCTGACCTGGTTGCCGAACGGCGTCTGCCAGGCGGCGGAGAACAGCAGGGCGTCCTGCAGCACGACCGAGGTGTCGGGGGTGACGGTGACCGCGGACTTGTCGATCAGGCCTCCGGTGTTCTCCCGCACCCAGGCGTCGAGATCGGCCTTGGCGTCGGTGCGGGTCGTCGATTCGGTCGGGGCGCCGAGGTAGCGCTCGGCCCGCTCCACGAACGCCGCCTCGGGCGCGGCGTCGATGGCGAGCGCCCGGTTCACGAGGTGGATCTGCGGGGTCGACGGAGGGGTGTCGAGGTCGACGTCTGCGGCGGGCGTCTCGTAGGCCGACAGCGATCGGCGCAGCGCGCCGAAGCCCTCGGAGCGGGCGTCGCCGTCGAGACCGAGGGCGGCGTCGATGCTGGTCAGCGACGTGCCGCGCGCGCCCTCGGCCGCGAGCGCCAGGGCGAGCGCGAGGGAACTGGGCGAGACGACCTGATTGCCCGTGCCCGCGCCGAGGATCGCCTCCCAACCGAGTCGCTCGGTCGCGGCGGCCACTGCGCTGAGGTCGGCGGTCATCTCGGCCTGGGTCGCCGCCTGGGTGGGCGGCGTCGCGTTCTCCGGCCTGCTCGCCTCGGCGGTCTCCTCGGTGCGCGAGTGCGGCGATTGGACCGCGGGCCGCTGATCGGCCACCTCGCTCTGCCCGGAGGGCCCTCCCGAGAAGAGCATGGCGGGCAGCGCGACGCCCGCGAGCACCGCCAGCGCGCCGACCCCCGCGACCGCGGTGACGGTGGCACGGGTTCGGGCGCGCTTGCGTCGGGCACCCGCCAGCAGGTCGGCGGAGACGGGCGGCCGTGCGGGCGCGATGCCCTTGAGGGCCCGCGCGACGTCGGAGTCGTCGTCGTGGATCATGGTCGAACCTCCTGAAGGTGCGCCGACTCGCGGAGCGCGGCGCAGCCTCGGTGTGCGTACTTCTTGACGGTGCCCTCGCTGATGCCGAGCGCCTCGGCGACCTCGGCGACGGGACGGTCCTCGACGTATCGCATCGTCATCACGGCGCGCTGCATCCTGGGCAGCGTCGACAGCGCGCGGAGGATGTCCATCCTCAGTTCGGCCGTCGCGTCGTTTCGCTGGGGTTCCGGCAGGTACTCGGACGGGGTCTCCGAGCGCCAACTGCGCCGTCGCCACCAGGAGATGTAGGTGCGATACATCGTCGTGCGCAGGTACGCCTCGAACTTGTGGTCGTTGGCGAGCCTGGCATAGGCGCCCAGCGATTTCGCCAGGGCCGTCTGCAGGAGATCCTCGGCATGGTGCGCATCGCCGGTGAGCATCCACGCCGAGCGCAGCAGATCGCTGCCCCTCGCCTGGATGAACCCCTCGATGTCGCCCATGCCTCACCTCCGACCACCACGACGCTTTGACACACCATTCAGGTTGTCACGGAGGCTACTTGGCTCGCGGGTCGCGCGCCGGCTGGGGTCGCGAAGTGACTCCCCCACGAGACTGTTGGGGCGGAGGGGCGCGTGGCTGGCCTTGTCGTTGAGCATGTTTGGTAAGTCGTTGCGATTTGGCACGTTCAAACAAGCCTCGGGAGGCAACGAGCAACCAAACATGCTCAACGCACCACCCGACCACCGGGTGGGAGCGGCTTCGCCGGATCGCTAGGCTCGGGGCCATGCGTGGCGAATACAAGGTTCCTGGCGGCAAGTTGGTCGCGGTCGATGTCGAGACGGCGGACGGGGTGATCACGCAGGCGTTCGTCTCCGGAGACTTCTTCCTTGAGCCGGACGAGGCCCTCGAGGACATCAACGACGCGCTCGCGGGGATGGCCTCGACGTCCTCGGTCGCGGACCTGGCGGCGGCCATCAACTCCCGCATCTCCGACGACGTCCGGATGATCGGCTTCACCCCCGAGGCGGTCGGCATCGCGGTGCGGCGGGCGCTGGGCCACGCCACCGACTGGTCCGATCACACCTTCGACGTCATCGGCCCCGTCACGATGGACCCGCGCATGCACGTGGCGCTCGACGAGGTCCTCGCGGGCGAGTTGGCCCGCGGAGAGGTCAACCCAAGCCTGCGGATCTGGGACTGGGACCAGCCCCTCGTGGTGATCGGCTCGTTCCAGTCCTACAAGAACGAAATCGACGACGCGGGGCGCGCCTCGCACGGCATCAACGTGGTGCGCCGGATCACCGGCGGCGGCGCCATGTTCATGGAGCCGGGCAACTGCATCACCTACTCGCTCGTCGTCCCCATCTCGCTCGTGGAGGGGCTGAGCTTCGAGCGAAGCTACGAGTTCCTCGACCAGTGGGTGATGGGTGCTCTCGCGAAGGTCGGCATCAACGCCCGCTACGTCCCGCTCAACGACATCGCCTCCGACAAGGGCAAGATCGCCGGCGCCGCGCAGCGCCGCGTGACGGGCGGCGTCGTCGTCCACCACGTCACGATGGCCTACGACATCGACGCCGACAAGATGCTCGAGGTGCTGCGGATCGGCCGCGAGAAGCTCTCCGACAAGGGCACCAAGTCGGCAAACAAGCGCGTCGACCCGCTGCGCTCGCAGACCCAACTCCCCCGCGACGAGATCATCGCGACGTTCCTCGACCACTTCCGCTCGATGTACGAGACGCAGGAACGGACCTACTCCCCCGACGAACTGGCCCGGGCCGAGGAACTGGTCGAGACCAAGTTCTCCTCGGAGGCCTGGACCAAGCGGATTCCCTGATCCGGCAAAGCGGAAGGCCCCGTCCAGATGGACGGGGCCTTCTCGCTGTTCAGCCGGGCAGGGTGGCGAGGTTGAGGATCTCGGCGTAGCACCGGTCGTGGCTGGCTGACGGGCCGCCCTGGGCCCACCAGGCCAGCGCGACCGTGGCGGCCACGAAGAGCGCCGATGCGCAGAGGATCCGCACCACGCGGGCGATCCGACGACGATGGGCCAACTCCATTGTTTCCACCTCCTACCCTTATGACGCTCCGGAGGGTGGTTCCGGTTGCATCGGGTTTCTCAGCCGTCGAGGCCGAGGGGGGTGACGAGGTCGGCGGGCGGCGTCCAGAACCTCATGGATCCGTCGTCCGAGTAGGCCATGAACCGTCCGTCGGCCAGTCGCTCCAGCGTCGTCCGGCCGCCGAAGCGGTCGAAGATCTGGATCCGGCGCTGCGGCGTCGCGAACTCGAACATCGGGTCGTCCGACTCCTCCGTGGCGTCGGTGATCGAGGCCATGGTCTTGTCGGCCAGGTCGCCGTTGTCGGATCCGGCGGGCAGTTCGTCGGTCTTCCAGGTCTCGCCGTCGAGCGAGCACACCTGCACCCCGATCACGTTCTGCGGGTCGAACGGGAGGATCGACGCGGTCTGGTCGGAGCACGGCGGGGCGATCTTGATGCTGTACTCATCGGCCGCGCGCTGGGCCGTCCAGAGATCCTTCAAGGTGGTGAGGAACTCCTCGCCTCCGGAGCGGGTCGACGCACCGTCGGCCAGGTTGCGGCAGCCATGCAGTTCGCCGGTGACCGGGACCTTCGTGCCGTCGGGGTACTCGAAGACGGCGGTGTAGGCCATCCGGTACTCCATGGTGCACGCCTGGTCCTGCGGGGCCATCGGCGATCCCAGGAAGGCCTGGACGGCCTCGTCGACGCCGACCGTGAGGGGCTCGAAGGGGCCACCGAAGGTGCCGTCGCCGCACAGCCAGACGCGCGCGGCGCCCTCCTTGACGCCCTCGTCTGCGTACTGTGCGGGGTCGCGCTTGGCGACCATCTCGGCGGCGTCGGCGCACACGTCGGCGGCGGAGACTGGGCTGACGGCCGGCGGCTGGGTCTCGGCGGGCGAGGCCACCTGGACGGGTTGGCGCAGCAGGGTCGCCCCGAGCGGGACGGCGAGCCCGACGGCGAGCACGCCCGCCGCGACGCCTGCGCCGATGTGGCGGCGGCGGCGTCGGGTGCGGACCTTGTCGGCCCATCCCTCGGTCGAGGGCTCCTGCGTGTCATTGGTGTGGAACAGGTCCTGGATGTCGCTCATGGCGCAACCTCCTCTGTCAGATGCGTTGAGCGGCGCAGGCTGGCGCAGCCCCGGGAGGAGTGGGTCTTGACGGCACCCTCGGAGATGCCGAGCAGTTCGGCGGTCTCCGCGACGGAACGGTCCTCGTAGAAGCGAAGCACCAGGACGGCGCGTTGCATCTTCGGAAGTTCGGCCAGCGCCCGCGCCAGGTCGACCCTTGCCGGGGTGACCCCACGGTCGGCGGGAACGTCAGGCAACTGCTGGGTGGGGATCTCCCCGTTCCAGCGCCTGCGCCACCACTTCACGTAGGAGCGGTACATGGCCGTGCGGACGTAAGCCTCGAACGACTCGTCGTCGCCGAGCCTCTCGTAGTGCGGGTAGGCGTTGGTCAACGCCGTCTGCACCAGGTCCTCGGACTTGTGGGCATCGCCCGTCAGAAACCACGCGGCGCGCCAGAGCCTTCCGGCCCTGCTCGTGACGAAGCGGTCGAAGTCGCGCCGGTCGACCGGCGTTTCCTCCCTGCTCGGGGTCTGCGTCATCTTTCCTCCTCACACTGCTCAATGCCCTGACCCCGGGAAGTGGTTGACGCCCGGCGGGAGATTTCTTCTGTGAGTTCTCGGGCAGACGCTACCGGCGCGGCGGCGGGGCGACGTTCCCCACGCCGGGGCATCGGGAAGGCGTCGCCGAGCGTCGCCCGAGCTCTCCGGGCGCTTGGAGAGTCGACCGTGCCGAATGGAACGAGTCCCTGCGGACGTCACGAGGTTTCGACGCGCCAGCGGGCGACTCCGTCGCCGCGGCCGGCTCAACCAGCCTCTGGCTGCCTACGATGAGCCATGGGCATGCGCTCGCACCCGGTGCACGCGGGGTTGAGGGGGCTGGTGACGTCGTGCGTCGGCTACGACTACCGGCTGGACCCGGACGCGCACCACTATGGCCTGCCCTCCACTGGCGTCACGCTGATCGTCGCGTTCGACGAGCCGCTCGACTGCTCCTGGCTCGACGGAACCTCCCACGAGGACTTCGGGGTCCTGGTGGCCGGACTGCACAGTTCGCCCGCCCTGGTCCGCACCCACGGCCACCAGGCAGGCATCCAATTGAGTCTTACCCCGCAGGGCGCTCGGGCGCTGCTCGGCGTCCCCGCTGCCGGGATCGCAGGCACGATGCTGCAGGCCGATGCGCAGCGACTCGTCCCCGGCTGGCTCCGCCCACGACTTCAGGAGTCGGGGTGGGATGAGCGGTTCCAACTGCTGGAGGAGGCCCTCCTCGCCCGGCTGCGCGCGGTGGCAGGTCCGCGGCCGGAGGTCGCACAGGCCTGGCGGCTGATCCTGGCCTCCGGCGGTCGGCGCGCGATCGAGTCCATCGCCGAAGAGGTCGGGTACAGCCGTCGGCGGCTGCTGACGACCTTCCGCGCCGAGTACGGCCTTTCGCCGAAGGCGGTCGCGCGGCTCGCCAGGTTCGAGCGCGCCCGGCGGCTCGCGGGGGCAGGACTTCCGTTGGCCCAGGTCGCAGCGGAGGCGGGCTACGTCGACCAGTCGCACTTGACGCGCGAGTGGCGCGGCTTCGCGGGCCGCCCGCCGCGCCGATCGGACGAGGTGTTCCCAATTGTCCAAGACGGCTGACCACGCGGTGACCAGACTGGAGCCATGACACAGCCCCAGCTCTTCCAGTGCTTCCGCTACTCCGACGCCGAGGCGGCGCTGACCTTCCTGGCCGCGCTCGGCTTCACCGAGCGCCTCGTGGTGCGCGACGGCGACGCCATCGTGCACGCCCAACTGAAGTGGCGCGACAACGGGGGCGTGATGCTCGGCTCCCGCCGCGACGACGACCTGGCCTCCTACTACGGAACCGGTGTGTGCAACCTCGTCGTCGAGGACGACGCCGCCGTCGACGCGACCATCGCGCGAGCGGTCGAGGCGGGCGCCCGCATCGTCCAGGAGCCGACGAACCCGCCACACGGCGGCCGCTCGGGCGCGGTCGCCGACGCCGAGGGGAACCTCTGGAACATCGACTCCTACCCCGGCGAGTAGCCGGCCGACATGCTCGGCCGGGCGTCTCCGAATGTGACGCGATCGGGGGATCGGATCCGTTACCGGCTCAGGGAGCCTCCGTCACGCCGGCGGAGCGCCCCGTCTCGGCTCCGCATGGGCCGAGACTCACCAAGACGCCTCGTCAGGCGCAAGCATCGATCCCCACGGGGGTTCACTCGCCTGCGGTGCGGACCCCCACCGTCAGCAGCACGTTGGAGTACAGGCGCTGGTCGGCGGACTGGATCACGACCGAGACGTCGCTCGACTTCGCCACGTCGTAGAAGTCGAAGCGCGGGATCTCGACGAACGGGGTGCCCGCCATCGTCTCGCGGTACTCGTCGTGCGCCGGGATCGAGTCGGGGCGCTCGACGCCCTTCGCGTCGGCGGCCGGGACCATGATCGCGACCTGCTCGATCGGGATGGTCTGCTTCACGACGTCCAGGACCTGGCTGACGGTCAGCAGGCCGGGTGCAAGGTTGAGGTAGATCTTCTCCGCGGACGGGTTGGTGCCGCTGACCGACGGGTAGTTTCCGTCGGCGATCAGGATCTTGCCGCCGTGGCCCGCGCGGCCGAGCGCGCCGAGGAGTTCGGGGTGGAGCATGGGTCCGTAGAGCATGGGGGTTCCTTTCAGGTGGATTCTCGGATGACGAGGGTCGCGGGGACGAGCGAGGTGGTCGCCTCGCCGCCCTCGAGCATGCGGTTCAGCCCCTCGACGGCCAACTCGCCGACGCGTTCGAAGTCCTGGCGGACGGTCGTCAGCGGCGGGAAGAGCGCGTCGGCGCCGGACATGTCGTCGAACCCGACGACGCGCACGTCGCCCGGGATCGAGATGCCGCGGCGCTGCAACTCGCTGAGGGAGCCGAGCGCCAACTGGTCGTTGGCGGCGAAGATGCCGTCGACGGAGGGGTCCAACCGGGCGACCAACGGGATCGCGGCCGACGCCTCCCACGACCCGGCGTCGAGCACCTCGGTCGGCAGGCCTGCCTCGGCGCACGTCTCCAGGTAGCCCTCGAGGCGCTGGTGCGCGTCGCTCCAGTCCTGCGGGCCTGCGAAGTGCACGATGCGGCGGCAACCGCGCTCGATCAGGTGCCGGACGGCCTGCTTGGCGCCGTCCTTGTGGTCGACGGCGACGCCTGCGGCCGTCGGCGGGAGGTCGTGCAGGCGCCCGACGATCACCGTCGGCACCGTCGAGGCGATCTCGTGCACCCAGGCCGGCGGGTCGACGCGGCCGCCGAGGATGACGATGCCGTCGGCACTCAGCGGCACGAGGTGGCGCGGGTCGGGGGTCTCGTCAAGGCCGAACGGCACGACCGTGGTGGAGATGTGCAGGCTGAGCGCCGCGAGTTGCTGGCAGATTGCCACGAAGGTCGCGGCGTGGCCGTGGAACAGGGGCACGGCGTCGATGACGTGCACCGATCCCGTCTTGTGGGCCGACAGCGAGCGGGCGGCCAGGTTCGGCTGGTAGTTGAGGCGCTTGACCGCCTCCATGACGCGCTCCCTGGTGGGGCCGGCGACGACGTCGACGCCGCGCACCACCCGCGAGACGGTCTGGATCGAGACCCCGGCCTCCTCGGCGATGTCGCGCAGGTTGGCGCGCTTGAGGCTCGGACTCATCCGCGGGGCCTGTACTCGATCGTGTGGGCGGTCGCCCCGATGACGTCGTTGCGACGTGCCGGGTCGAGGACGCCCATGATCTCGAGTTGCGCGATGGCCGAGCCGAGCGCGGAGGCCTCGTTGGGTCCGGCGATCACGGGGATGCCGAGGGCGTCTGCGGTCAACTGGCACAGCAGCGCGTTGCGGGAGCCACCCCCCACCAGGTTCAGTTGCGTGGGCTGCGCTCCGGTGAGCGCCGTGAGGTCGTTCATCCCGCGAACGTAGCGTGCCGCGAGCGACTCGAGCACCAGTCGCACCACATCTCCCTCCCTGAGGGTGGCCACATCGACCCGGTCGGCGACGGCGTCGAGCACCCGCTCGACCATCCCCTTCGGGAGGGCGAACTGCGGTTCGTCGGGATTGAAGGTGACCCCGAGCGAGGGGGCGGCCGCGGCCTGCTCGATGAGTTCGACGATGTCGTGGGTCCTGCCCTCGGCGCGCCACTGGCGCTGGCATTCCTGCAGGATCCACAGTCCGGTGATGTTGAACAGCGGCCGCAGCCCCGCGTCGCCGCGGGCCTCGTTGGTGAGCCCCAGTTCGTAGGCCTCGCGGCTCATCAGGGGTTCGTCGCGCAGCACACCGAGCACCGACCAGGACCCGCAGCTGAGGAAGTAGGACTCCTTGGTGGTGTCGCGCTGCAGCGCGTGTACGGCGCAGGCGGTGTCGTGGGCACCGGCCCGCACGACGCTCAACTGGCCGAGCCCTTCGACGGTGCATGGGCCGACGATGTCGTGCTCGGCGCTGACGTCACCGAACCAGGAGCGTGGGATCCCCAGCGCCTCGAACGCCTCGTCGTTGAACTCGTGGGCACCGGGCCGGGCGAGTGCCCCGGTCGACACGTGGGACCTGGACCAGCGCTTCTGGCCGGAGAGCAGGTAGGTGAAGTAGTCGGGCAGGTGAAGCACCGTCGCGACGCGCTCGGCGGCGTCGGGCTCCTCCTGCAGGAGGGCGAACAACTGGTTCGCGGTGTTGATGGTCGCGGGCGCGATGCCGCTCGCCTCCCAGGTCTGGTCGTCGGAGAGGCGCTCGCGGTAGGCGTCGAGGGTGCGCGTGGTGCGCTCGTCGCGGTAGGCGCGACCGGGGGTGACGCGCCGGTCGTCGGCGTCGAGGGTGACCGAGTCGACGCCCCAGGTGTCGACCGAGACGCTGATCGCGTCGGGGAACCGGGCCACGGCGTCGCGGAGACCTGCGACGACCTCGTCCCAGATGAAGTCGAGGTCCCAGGAGAGGTAGCCGTCCACGAGGCGGGCCTGGTGCGGGAAACGCCTGACCTCCACCTCCTCGATCCGGTCGCCGCGCAGCGTGGCCGCCACGATCCGGCCAGACGATGAGCCGAGGTCAACAGCCAGGGCCGTCACGGTGTCCACTTGTCTCTCCTGGGGTGCGGTGTTTCAGGGGGTGGACCCCCTCGGGCCGAGGCCCGAGGGGGGTCACTGCTCTGCTCAGGCGTAGAGCGGGCCGTAGGTGGCGCAGGCGCGGAAGTCCGCACCCTCCAGGTCCTGCGTGCCGAACGCGGACCAGACCTTGGGGCGGAAGATCTGCTCTGCGGGCACGTTGTGCATGTTGACCGGGATGCGCAGCATCGACGCGAGCGTGATCAGCTTGGCGCCGATGTGGCCGTAGGCGATCGCGCCGTGGTTGGCGCCCCACTGGTTCATGACCTCGTAGACGCTGGTGAAGGCGCCCTCGCCGGTCAGGTTGGGGACGAACCAGGTCGTCGGCCATGCGCGGTCGGTGCGGACCTCGATGGTCGTTGCGACCTCGTCGGGCAGTTCGACGGTGTAGCCCTCGGCGATCTGGATGACCGGGCCGAGCCCGTCGACCAGGTTGATGCGCGTCATGGTGACGGGCACCTCACCTGCGGAGCGGAAGTGCGTCGAGAAGCCGCCGCCACGGAAGTAGCCGACGTTGGCGGGGTGGAACTCGGTCGCCTCGAGCATCGCCGAGGTGTCCTCGTCGGTGAGTTCCCACCAGTTCTTGATGACGTTCTCGCCGTCCTTGACGGCCGCGAAGGTGCCGTCGAGGGTGGTCGAACCCGAGTTCCGCAGGTCGATGATGCCGTTGGCGGCGCGACCCTCAAGCTTGTGGCCGGTGACCCGCTCGACCGAGTCGGCGCTCCAGTAGGTGCGCACGTCGGAGAAGAGCTGGGCCTGGTTGGTCAGCAGGTAGTTGAACAGCATCGACGCGCCGTTGAGGGCGTCGTTCTCGGTCGCCATGATGTAGGGCGCGCGGGTGCCGTTCCAGTCGAACTGCGTGTTGAGGACGGTCTCCATCACGTCGCCGTTGGGCATGCCGTCGGTCCACTGACGCTGGCCCTGGAAGCCTGCCGCGATGGCGCCGTGGCCGAGCGCCTCCTCGCCGAAGCCGAGCTCGGCCAGACGCGGGTTGCCCACCATCAGGTCGCGGGCGATCAGCGTCAGCTTGGTGCAGTACTCCCACCAGCCCTCGTACTTCTCGGGCATCTGCTGGTCGGCCTCGTTGAAGTCCTCGCCCTGCTTGAAGTTGGCGCGGATCCAGGCGTAGGCCTTGTCGTACTCCTCCGGGTCGAAGATGTTCTCGCGGACGCGGCGGTCGAACTCGGACATGTCGATGTACTCGTTGCGCATGCCCAGGTACTTGCTCCAGAACTCGTCCTTGACGACGGAGCCTGCAATACCCATGGACACGCCGCCCATCGCGAGGTAGGACTGGCCGCGGAGCTGAGCCACGGCAAGGCCTGCGGAGGCGTAGTCGAGCAGGCGGGCGCGCACGGCGTCCGGGATGGTCTCGTCGTCGGCGTCCTGGACGTCCTCGCCGTAGATGCCGAAGGCGGGGATGCCGAGCTGCGCGTGACCGGCGAGCGCGGCGGCCAGGTAGACGGCGCCGGGACGCTCGGAGCCGTTGAAGCCCCAGATGGCGTGCGGCATGTTGCGGTCCATGTCGACGGTCTCGGTGCCGTAGCACCAGCACGGCGTGACAGAAAGCGTCAGCCCGACGTTCTCCGTGCGGAACTTGGCGGCGGTCGCCTGAGCCTCGGCGACGCCTCCGATGGTGGAGTCGGCGATGACGACCTCGACGGGCGTGCCGTCGGGGTAGCGGAGCTCGGACTCGTAGAGTTCCTTGACCCGCTTGGCCATGTTCATCGTCTGGTCTTCGAGGCTCTCACGGACGCCCCGACGTCGGCCGTCGATGATGGGACGGATGCCGATCTTGGGATGGTTGGTCACGAATCACACCTTCTTTGTGCGTGCTGTACGTCGTTTGTTCACTGTGTCCGGCTGGTGTGATGCCTGCGTGCGCCGGGCGTCCACTGCAGACAACGAGGTTCCCTCGAAGATATCGGTGATATGAATGGGTGGACCCGTCGGGTCCACCCATTCCAGCTACATCACTCGTAGAGGTTGGCGGCGATCTCCGGATCGTCGATGTTGTTCTTGTCGTACCAGGCGAAGCCCGAGTCGGTGACCTTCGGCAGCTCCTGGCCGTCGATGGCCTTGATGGCGGACACGACGGTCTCGTAGCCCATCTTCACCGGGGCCTGCGTGATGGCGCCGGCCATCTGGCCGTTGCGGATCGCGTCGAGCTGGGTCTTGCCCGAGTCGAAGCCGACGACGGTGATGCCTTCCTTGCTCGACTCGATGGTGCCCTGGACGGCGCCGGTGGCGGCGGCCTCGTTGGAGCCGTAGACGCCGACGATGTCGGGGTTGGCCTGGATCATGGCCTTGGCGGTGTTGGCCGCGAGGCCGACCTCACCTGCGTACTGCGGGGCCAGCACCTTGATGTCGGGGGCGTTGGTCTTCATCCAGTCCTGGAAGCCCTCACAGCGCTGCTTGCCGGTCTGGGAGGTCTGGTCGTGGCAGACCAGGCCGACGGTGCCCTTGTTGCCGACGAGCTCGGCCATGTGCTTGGCGGCCTCCTGCGCGGCGGCGAAGTTGTCCGTCTGGACGGTCGTCAGCGGCAGGTCGGAGTCGACACCCGAGTCGAAAGCGATCATCGGGATCTTGGCGGCCTCGATCTGGCCGAGGATGTCGGCGGCGGCACCCGTGTCGAGGGCGGCGAAGCCGATGGCGGCGGGCTTGGAGTCCAGGGCGGTCTTCAGCTGGTCGAGCTGCTGGGTGACCTTGGTCTCGTCGTCCGGGCCGACGAACTGGATCTTGTAGTTGTACTCCTTGCCAGCCTGCTCGGCGCCTTCCTTGACGGCCTGCCAGAAGCGGTGCTGGAAGCCCTTCGACACGAGGTAGATCGTCTGGGTGCCGTCACCCTTGGGGACGTCGCCGCCCTCGGTGGCGGGCGCGGAGGTCTCCGGGGTGGCAGCGGGGCTGCTGGCGGGGGCCTCAGACGGCTTGTCGGTCGTCGGTGCAGGCGAGGTGGCGGGGGTGGAGGTGGCGCATGCCGAGAGTCCGAGCATGAGCACGGCCGAGGCAGCGATTGCTGAGCGCAGGATGCGCATGGGCGGGTTCCTTTCTTCGGTGGGAGATCGTCCTCCCACACATGGGGTTATTCAGTTGTCTGTCTTCGGCGACGTCGCCTAGACGGCCGTGGCGCGCTTGCGCCGCAAGATGTCGACGAACACGGCGATCAGGACGACGATGCCGGTCACGACCAGCTGCCATTCCTGCGCGATGCCCATCATCTGGAGGCCCTTCTTGAGGGTCTCCATGATCAGTGCGCCGACGACGGTGCCGACGATGTTCGCGCGGCCTCCTGCCAGCGAGGTTCCGCCGATGACGACGGCGGCGATCACGTTCAGCTCGAAGCCGACGCCCTCTGCGGGCTGCACGAAGCCGAAGCGACCCGAGTAGAGGATCGCGCCGAAGGCCACGAAGATGCCGGCGGTCACGTAGACCAGCGTCTTCCACAGCTTCACGTTGACGCCGGAGAGGCGGGTCGCCTCCTCGTTGGAGCCGATCGCCAGGGCGTAGCGGCCGAGCAGCGTCTTGTTCAGCAGCACCCAGGCGACCACGGCGAGGATCGCGAAGATCAGGATCGCGTTGGCGACGCCGGGGATGATCTGGCCGGAGGCGATGAACTTGTACTGCGGGTTGGCGATCGTGATCGACGAGGCGCCGGAGATGATCAGCGAGAGGCCGCGGGCGACCATCATCATCGCGAGCGTCGCGATGAAGGGCGGCAGCCCGAGGACGGAGATGTTGAGGCCGTTGAGCAGGCCCATGAACGCGCCGAACGCCAGCACGAGCGGGATGCCGAGGCCGGTGGGCAGGTTCAGCCAGTCGCCTGCCATGAAGACGCCCGCCATCACGGCGACCAGCGTCATGCCGGTGCCAGAGGACAGGTCGATGCCGCCGGTGGCGATCACGAAGGTCGCGCCGAGGGCCATCACGCCGATGTATGCGGACTGCTGGATGATGTCGAGCGCGATGTTCGGCTGGGCGAAGTTCGGCGCGAAGATCATGAAGAAGATGTAGATCGCGATCAGCGCCGCGAAGACGAAGACCTGCTGCAGCGAGGAGCGCAGGAAGCCGCCGAAGTTGAAGCCTCCGCCACCGCCGCCCTTGGGCGGGACCGGGCTCGCCGGGGAGGCAGGCATCTCAGACTGGGGTGAGGTGGTGGTGCTCACGCTGCGGTTCCTTTCAACTGGGCCTTGCCGACGGTGGCGAGCTCCATGATGTTTTCCTGGGTGGCGTCCTCGTTGTTCAGGAAGCCGGTGATGTGGCCGTGCGCCATGACGGCGATGCGGTGCGACACGCGCAGCACCTCCGGGAGCTCGGACGAGATGACGACGATGGCCTTGCCCTGCTGGGAGAGCTGCTCGATGAGCTCGTAGATCTCCTCCTTGGCGCCGACGTCGATGCCGCGGGTCGGCTCGTCGAAGATCAGCACGTCGCAGTTGCGCACGAGCCACTTGGCGATGACGACCTTCTGCTGGTTGCCGCCCGAGAGCTTGCCGAGCAACTGGTTGACGCTCGGCGTCTTGACGCGCAGCTTGTCGGAGTATTCGGCACCGACGGTGCGGATCTTGCCGTCGAGCACGAAGCCGCCGATGTTGAAGTCGCGCATGGCGGCCATCACGGTGTTGGCCTTGATGTCCTGGTCGAGCAGGATGCCGTACTGCTTGCGGTCCTCGGAGAGGTAGCCGATGCCGGCGCGCACCGCGTCGGCGGCGCCGCGCACGTTGATCTTGCGGCCGTGGACGTAGATGTCGCCGCTCTGGCGGGGGTCGGCGCCGAAGACGCACCGTGCGACCTCGGTGCGGCCAGCCCCCATCAGGCCGGCGAAGCCGAGCACCTCGCCCTTGCGGACCTCGAAGTTGATGTCGCCGAGCAGCTTCTTGGTGCTGAGGTTCTCGACGCGCAGCGCCACCTCGTCGCTCTCGACCTTTGTGCGGGGGCGGGCGTCGCCGGAGACCTCGCGGCCCACCATCATGGAGATGATCTCGCGCATCTCGACGTCTTTGGTGACGACGGTGCCGATGTAGCGGCCGTCGCGCAGCACGGAGACGCGGTCGGTGATCTCCTCGATCTCGGGCATCCGGTGCGAGATGTAGATCAGGCCGGTCTGCGGTGTGATGAAGTCGCGGATCATGCCGAACAGGGCGTCGGTCTCGGCGAGCGTCAGGGCCGCGGTGGGCTCGTCCATCACGAGGATGCGCGAGTCGTAGGACAGCGCGCGGGCGATCTCGACCATCTGCTGGCGGGCCACCGACAGGTCGCGGATGTAGGAGCGGGGGTTGATGTTCATCCCGAGCCGGTCGAACAGGTCACCCGCCTCCTTGTTCAGCTTCGCGTCGTTGACGATGCCTGCACGGTGGCTTCCCTTGCGGCCCAGGTACAGGTTCTGCGCGACCGTCAGGTCGGGAACCATGTTGAGTTCCTGGTGGATGATGCTGAGGCCGAGCTCGCGGGCATGGTTGACGTCCCTGACCTCAACCTGCTGACCCTGGAGCCAGATCTCGGCACCCTCGTCGGGCGTGTAGATGCCGGTGAGCACCTTCATCAGCGTCGACTTGCCGGCGCCGTTCTCGCCGCACAGGCCGAGCACCTCGCCGGCGTTCAGGTCCAGGTTCACCTCCTGGAGCGCCTTCACGCCTGGGAACGTCTTGCTGACGTTCCTCAGCTCAAGCAATTTCGTCACTCGTACTCCTTCGTACCCCTTGTCGAGACCGACCGGCAGCGCCCGGTCGCGACGTTGATGTTAACGCTAGCACTCACCCCGGGAAACGCAAACTCCCGTTACCGAATCGTGATCCTCTGCGACGCCATTTCCCGCTGATAAGCGGCGACGCCGGAGCCGGGTTTCACTCTGCTGACCCGACGCATCGTCGGGAGAGAACGCGTGTAGGTTTGCGCCGGAATCACTGACGATCGGAGGGGTCTTGACGAGGCAGCGGATGCTTTGCGAGCTCGTCGCCATGGCCGGGCAGTGCCGGGACGGCGCGAAGGTCGCCTGGCTCGTCGGCGCCGAGGGCGTCGGCAAGTCGACGCTGGCCCGGTTGGCGTGCGAGTCCTGCGACCTTCCCCTCCACCGGCTCGACGTCTACCCGGAGGACCGCGAGCATCCCCTCGCGGCGGCCTCCGAGCTTGCCGCGCTGCTGGGCGTCACGCTCGGCGACGACCCGGCCCACGACCTGCTCCGCGCCATCGAGGCGGCCGGACCGATGACGCTGCTGATCGAGGACGCGCAGTGGATGGACGAGGCGTCGCAGTTGGCCGTGTGGCAGGTGGTGCGACGCTTCCGCAGGCTCCCCGTCTGGCTCGTGGTGACGAGCACCGAGATGTCGGGCACGCTGCTGGACGGCCTCTCGCTGCTGCTCCGCTCCCCCGAGCGCGGCCAGGTCATCAACGTGGCCCCGCTGTCGGCCCCGGAGAGCGCGACCTTCCTCAAGGACGAGCTTGGCGTCCCCGTCGAGGGGGAGACCCTCGAGATGGTCCAGTCCGTCACCGGCGGCTACCCGTCGCTGCTGGTCTCGCTCGCCGACCAGGTCCGGCTCGGCGGCCGGGCGACCAACGTGCGGCGCGCCATCGGGGAACTGGCCCAGCGCGGTCAGGGAAGCGGCCTGCTGCGCCAGCACGTCACCTCGGTCCTCGAGTCGATCTCCCCCGGCGGCAGGGGCGCGCTGCTCGCGCTGGCCCAGGCTGGCGAGCTGACGGGCGCGCAACTGTCCCAGGTGCTGCGCCACCGCGACCTCCCCGACTCCGGCACCGAGGAACTCCTCGCGACCGGCCTGGTGGAGCGGGCGGGCGGCGACGCCCTGCGGCTGAGGCACCAGCCCGCGCGCCGCGCGATCGCGGAGCGGATGGCCTGGAACGAGGCCCGCGACTCGCACGCGGCGCTCGCCACGGCACTGACCGGCCTCGACGGGCTCGAGCACCGGGTCGCCGCCGCGGACGAGGCGACAGCGGGCGAGGTGCTGATCGAGGTGCTCACGCAACTCGCCGACGCCTACGCCGCCAACGACCTGGCCCTGGCGTTCCGGCTGGCGCTGCACGCCGCGGACCTGGAGCCCAGCTACATGATCGAGGTGATCCTGGCTGCGCTCAGGTCGGGCCGGATCTCGCGCCTGATCGACGTCGCCGACCGGGTCGACAACATGCCGCCCTCCGTCGGCCGCACCGCCGCCATGACGGTCATCGAACTGCCGACCGCTGCGCTCGGCGCCGCGGCGGAACGGCTGCTCGGCATCGACCCCGACGAGGTGATCGACCCGCGCGAATTGACGGTGCTCGGGCAGGCCTGCATCCAGATGGTGGTCCAGGCGAGCCTGCACACGTCACCGGAGATCGCGGCGCCGCTTGGCCGCTTCGTCGACCCGCTCCGCCGTCGGAGCCTCGAGGTCGCGCAGGCGCGGCCCGACCTCGGCTTCGAGCTTGGCATCGTCGCGACGGGCCTCGAGGCGATCCTGATCGGCATGGACGACTCTCTGCCGCCCGAGCAGCGGATCGAGCCGTTGACCGCATTGACGCAGCGCCTCGACCCGTTCACCGCCTCGATCCTCGGCCCGACCTTCGGGTCGCTCGTCGGGATCCTGCACTACGTCACCGGCAACCTCGCGCAGGCGAAGGAGTCGCTCGCCGTCGTCTCGGGCATCGACCTGCCGCTCGTGCGGATGCAGTCGGAGTTGGCGCTGGCGAACCTCGCCTTCCTCGACGGCGACTGGGACAGGGCGCACGCGCTCGCCGACCAGCATCTCGCCTCGACCCTCGACTCGCTGCAGTCGCCGCTGTGGCCGCAGTCCTTCGCTGTCGCCGCCCTGGTGCCCGCCGCGCGCGGCGAGGACCGCGTCGTCGCCGAATACCTGGGCTGGCAGGACGCCTCGACGGAGGCGACCGTCGGTGGGGCCGCTGCCAAGCTGACCGAGGCGTGGGGGCTGGTGGCCTCCGGTGCGGACCCGGCGAGGGTCGCCGACCTGCTCGACCGGGTCTGGGCGCGCGGCGACGTCTCCTACGTCAGCGGGCATCCGACGGGCGTGCTGCGCGTTCGGGCCCACCTGGCCTCTGGCGACGTCCGCTCCGCGGAGGCGGCGCTGACGGACCTGGAGAACGAGCCGTACGAGGCGCAGGCCCACGCCTACGCCCTCACCCACGCGCAGGCGCTGCTCGCAGGGCAGGACAGGGGCGAGATGTTCGCGACGGCGGCGCGCCACCTGAGGGCGCAGGCCCGCGCCAATCCCGGCGCAACGCTGCGCGTCTTCGGGGCGGTGCTTGCGGAGGACTGGGCGGCCGAACCAGGCGACGCGACGCAGGAGTTGGTGAGCCTGCTTTCCGAGTCCATCGCGCTGCTGAACTCCGCAGGGGCCACCGCCTGGCGCGACCGGCTCGTCGGCATCGAGCGCGGGCTCTCCGCGGTCGCGGCGCCCAGCGCCTCACCGTCGGGACTGGAACTGCTCGGGCCGCTGACCAGCCGGGAGCGTGAGGTCGCGCTGCTTGTCGCCGACGGGCTGTCGAACCGGGAGATCGCGGGTCGGCTGTTCGTCACCGTCCGCACCGCCGAGTACCACGTCCACAACGCGCTCACGAAGATGTCGATGACGTCGCGGGCCCAACTGCAGCAGGCCCTCGACGAGGGCGTCGCCTAAGCCGCTGCCGCGTCGAAGGCGACGACGACCGTGTCGTTGCCGACGGCCTGGAAGTTTGCGTCGCGGCTCTCGGCCGTCACGGTGTAGACGAGGGTGTAGCGCAGCGCGTACGAGGCCGGGTCGACTGCGCTGACCAGCACGGTCGCGCTTGCGCTTGTGGGTGACTTGACCGACGGCGCGGACGAGACGACCGGCTGGGTGACGGTGTCCCCCGGCACCGCCACCCAGCCGTCGACCGACAGTCGCTCCACCTGGACCGTGACGGACGCGAGCGACAGATCCCCCCTGCCGTCGGCCGTCACGTTGAGGGTGAGCGGCTTGACCGTGCCGGGCGTCCAGTCGCCCTTGCCGCGGTCGGACCAGTAGTCGGCGGTCAGCACCATCGCGCCTGCGGCGAACTGATGCTGCGCGCTCCCCGTCGCGAGGTCGTCGACGACCATCGGCGGGACCTTCGGCGTCGGCGTCTCCTCGGGGGTCGGCTCGGCCGCAGGCGCCCCCTGCGGGGCCGGTGTCGGCGCCTCGGTGGGCGAGGTCGGCGATGACGGCGAACCGGGGGTCGACGGAGCCTGCTCCGCGCCCTCCCAGGGCGGCGAACCGCAGCCCGTCAGCATCACCGTCGCCACCATTCCAGCCACCATCATTCCCCTGTGTCGTCGTGCCATGTCCCGCCTTCCGGATCGGCGCCTGGCTAAGAGTCTGGTGCCCTCGGGGGCTCGGGGCCAAGCCCGTGGCGCGATCCCGGTAGTTATCCAGGTACCCCCGGATTTTCCCGGTAGTGGGGGCAGCGAAACTGGTGGCCGCTGCGGTGGTGCGGGCCGCGCCCCACCCCCAAGGATGGGCGTCATGAGCGTGATGGAAAAGACGATGGACGTCGAGGACGTGGAGATCGTCACCGCCGAGCCGGCCGAGCTCACCTCCGCAGAGGTGGAGCTGTTCTCGGGCACCTACGTGCCCGAACACGAGGCGCAGCCGCGGATCGG
This sequence comes from Propionibacteriaceae bacterium AM104-82, assembly GCA_027658995.1. Taxonomy (GTDB): domain Bacteria; phylum Actinomycetota; class Actinomycetes; order Propionibacteriales; family Propionibacteriaceae; genus Arachnia. Next base: position 69,299 of record JAQDQK010000011.1, on the reverse strand, counting down.
CTGCGTGATCCCCGCGTACAACGAGGAGGGCTCGATCCGCGCCGTGATCGAGGCGCTGCTCGCCCAGACCCGGGTGCCGGACGTGGTCCACGTCATCGTCAACAACAGCTCCGACGACACGTTCTGGGTGGCGCGCGAACTGGCGGGCAGGCACCAGCGGAGGTACCGCGACGAGGAGATGACGTGCGACGTGCACGTCCACGACGTCGGCAAGCTCCCCGAGCGCAAGGTCGGGGCGCTGAACATCGGATTCAAGCTCGTCGAGGACTGCGACTACTTCCTGGGCGTCGACGGCGACACCGTGCTCGACCGCGACGCCGTTGCGAACCTGCTCGGCGAGGCCCGCTCCGATCCCCGCATCGGCGGCATCTCGGCGATCTACTCCATCGACTATGCGGAGGGCGCCAACGGGGCCGAGCGGTTCCTGATCGCAGGGCAGCGTCAGCAGTTCGCCAGCTTCAACATGCAGAACCTGCTGCGCGGCCGCAACATGGCGGTGCTCGGCGGGCAGTGCTCGATCTTCTCGGTGGAGGCGCTCAGCACCGTCCGCGAGGAGTACCGGCAGCGCGGCCCGTGGGTCTCCGACTCCGAGGTCGAGGACTCGCTGCTGTCGCTCCAACTGAAGCGGTGCGGCTTCTCCACGAAGATCTCGGCGAGCGCGCGGGCCGATGTCGGCCCGATGGTCACGCTGAAGTCGCTCGACGCGCAGCAGGTGAAGTGGAACTACGGGGCCATCGACCTGATGTGGCCGGGGCAGCGCGGCGACACGAGCGGTCAGCCGTTCCACCCCAACCTGCGGCTGCGCTGGTTGGAGAACTGGTCGATGCTGTTCAACCTCGCGGTGCGGATCGGCTTCGTGCTGCTGCTGGCCGGCTCGCTGAGCATCGGGGCCTTCGTGTTCTCGCCGTGGTGGCTGCTGCCGCCGATGGTCGCGATCCTGCTGAACCTGCGCACCGCGCTGTCGATGCACGACCGCTCAGCAAAGGACGTCGCGTTCGCGCTGCTGTTCCTGCCGGGCGAGTTGTACATGTGGCTCAAGCTCGGCCACTTCATCCGTTCCTGGGCGAAGTTCCTGTCGCGCCAGGAGGTCGACAACTGGGGCGCGCAGGCGGCCGCCGAGCGGGGAAAGGCCAACAACGCCTACCTGCAACCGGTGCTCTACCTCGCGGTCTTCTTCGGGCTGCTGACGCTGACGTGGACGCAACTGCCGCTGCTGGTCAAGGAGATCGCGCTGTGGTTCGCCTGGCCGACGCTCGCCGTGCTTGCCGGGATGCAGACCCTCGGCATGGCGTTCAAGCTGCTGCGCAGGCAGAAGGGCTACCGCGTCTAGGCGCGGTCCTGGGGGGAATTGGGGGGATGCCCGGGGCGATCGGATTGATCGCCCCGGGCATTTTGGGGTTCGCCCGCGCCGTCCCGCTCGTAGCCGCTGCGGTCAGCCCGCGCTGATGTTGGCGTCGTCGAAGGTCGCCATGTCGCGCAGGATCCGGGCGGAGGCCTGCACCATGGGCAGCGCGAGCGCGGCCCCGCTCCCCTCGCCCAGCCGCAGCCCCAGGTCGACCAGCGCGTCGAGGCCGAGCCAGGACAGCGCCTCGGTGATGCCCGGCTCGGCGCCCGCGTGTCCGGCGATCAGGTAGCCGCGCGCCTCCGGCGCGAGCGCCACGGCGACGCACGCCGAGGCGCAGGCGATCACGCCGTCCAGGATCACGGGCACCCGCCGAGCGGCCGCGCCGAGGATGAAGCCGGCGATCGCGGCCTGCTCAAGACCTCCGACCGCGGCGAGCACGCCGACCGGGTCCGACGGGTCGGGGCGGTGCAGCGCGAGCGCCCGCTCGATGACGGCGATCTTGCGGGCGAGCGCCTCGTTGTCGATGCCGGTGCCGCGGCCCGTGACGGCGGCAACGCCCGCTCCGGTGACGGCCGCGATCAGCGCGCTGGAGGCCGTGGTGTTGCCGATGCCCATCTCGCCGGTCAGCAGCACCTGGGCGCCGCCGTCGACTGCCTCGTTCGCGGTGGCGATCCCGACCGCGAGGGCCGCGACGGCCTCGTCGCGTGTCATGGCGGGCTCGACGGAAAGGTCGCGGGTGCCGCGCGCCACGTTGCGGCCACGGACGCCGTCGGTGGGCGGGTAGTCGAGCTTGACGCCGACATCGGTCACCACGACCTCGGCGCCCGCCTGGGCCGCGAGGACGTTGATGGCGGCGCCGCCCGCCGCCATGTTCAGCAGCATCGCGACGGTGACCTCCTGCGGCCATGGGGTGACGCCCTGCGCGCAGACGCCGTGGTCGCCCGCGAAGACGCCCACCACGGCCCGCTCGGGCACCGGGGGCGGACAGACGCGGGCGATGCCCGCCAACTGGATGCCGATCCGCTCCAGCAACCCGAGGCTGCCCGCGGGCTTGGTGAGGCTCGCCTGCCGGGCCTCGGCGGCCGCGACGGCGCGCTGCGAGGGCGCGGCGATGGATGCGACGGTGTCTGCGATCAACTGCTCGGACATCTGTAGACGAACTCTCCTTCGGGTGCCCCCTGCTCGGGCCGCGGGGAGCTGCCCGGCGAGGCTATCAGCGCGATCTCAGCAGACAACGCCGACTCCGGGCTGAGCACCCGGTCGGGTGCTGGTAACGGGCGGTGCCGCCGTCGCCGCAGCGGCGGAGAGGCTCCGCGGCGGGGGTGCACGCCGCCGTCGATCCCCTGCCGGTAAGGTCGGGAACATGCGGCGGGTCAATGTTGAGGAACTGGCACAGGGCATCGCGGACGGCTCACGTGCGGCCATCGCGCGTGCCATCACGTTGGTCGAGTCGACCAAGCCCGCGCACCGGGCAGAGGCCCACCACCTGCTGCAACTGATCGCGCCGCACACAGGCAACGCGTTCCGGGTCGGCATCTCCGGCGTCCCCGGCGCGGGCAAGTCCACCTTCGTCAACGCGATGGGCGTCAAGCTGATCGACGAGCGCCACCACCGGGTCGCGGTGCTCGCGGTCGACCCGTCCTCGTCGCGCACCGGCGGCTCGATCCTCGGCGACCGGACCAGGATGGCCGACCTGGCCGCCCGCGACGACGCGTTCATCCGGCCCTCACCGTCCGGGGGCCACCTGGGCGGCGTCGCCCGCGCGACCCGCGAGTCGATGCTGGTGCTCGAGGCCGCCGGCTACGACGTGATCCTCGTCGAGACGGTCGGCGTCGGGCAGTCGGAGGTCGCCGTCTCCGGCATGGTCGACACGTTCCTGATGCTGCAGGTCGCGCGCACGGGCGACCAGTTGCAGGGCATCAAGCGCGGCATCCTCGAACTGGCCGACGTCATCGCCATCACCAAGGCCGACGGCGACAACGAGCAGGCCGCGCGGGTCGCGGCGCGTGAACTGTCGATCGCCATGAAGCTGATCACCAGCGACAACGAGAAGCGGCGCGCCCCCGTCCTGACCTGCTCCTCCTACACCGGCGCGGGCCTGGACGAAGTGTGGGACACCGTCGCCAAGCACCGCGCCGAACTGGAGGAGGCAGGCACGCTCGCGACGCGCCGCCTGGAGCAGCAGCAGGACTGGCTGTGGAACATGGTGCGCGACGAGTTGATGGAGGCGCTGCGTACCTCGCCTGAGGTCAGGACGACCGCCGAACACGTGCAGGCCAAGTTGGCTGACGAGTCGCTGTCCGCGCTGGAGGGGGCGCAGGAAATCCTGGCCGCGTTCGCCCGCTCAGTCAGCTCGCTTCCGTGGGCCGAGCGGCCCGGTCGCTAGGGGGCCGAAGTGGGGATGCGCTAGCCTGCCGGAGCACCCCCAGTCGGTGCGCCGAGTAAACTCGACGCGTAGAACCTGTGCTCGACCGATCGAAAGGAGGCACATGGGAGTCTTCGACAGGGCCGAGAAGCGGATCGAATCCGCGGTCGGCAAGGTGTTCGCGCGGACCTTCAAGGGCTACGTCCATCCGGTAGAGATCGTGGCGGGCATCCAGCGTGAACTCGACGCCGAAGCGAAGCTTCTGAGCCGTGACAAGCGGCTCGTCCCCAATGCCTTCCGGATCGGACTCTCGCAGGCCGACTACGACCGCCTCGCGCCGTACTCCAAGACGCTGAACGCCGAGATCCTGCCGGGCATCCGCGACCACGCGGCCGACAGGCAGTACGTCTTCAACGGCCCTATCTCGATCGACTACGCGCTCGACACGTCGCTTCCCACCGGTCAGTTCACCGTCGCGAGCCAGGCGGTCGCACCCGACACGCTGGGCCGTCAGAGCGCTCCTGGCCAGTTGGTGCTCGAGGTCAACGGCGTGCGCCACCCGCTCGTCTCGCCCGGCCTGCTGATCGGCCGCGGCACCGAGGCCGACCTGCGCCTCAACGACCCGGGCATCTCCCGCAGGCACGCCCTGATCTCCGTGTCGGGCGACCCCCAGCATCCCGTCATCACCATCGAGGACCTCGGCTCGACCAACGGCGTACACGTCAACGGCAGCCGCATCACCAAGACCCGCGTCGGGGAGGGCGCCCGGATCGAGATCGGCAACACGCGCATGCTGATCCACACGCCGTCGGAGTCCTGATCCGTGTCTGACCTCATCGTCGCGGCGATCAAGATCGTCTTCCTGGCCCTGCTGTGGTTGTTCATCCTGTTCGTCGCCAACGTGGTGCGCACCGACCTGTTCGGACGCCGCGTGCCGGCCTCCTCCCTCGCGGCGATCCCCGCCGACCGCGGAAGGGGCAAGGGCCGCAGCAAGCTCCCCACCCGCTTCGCCATCACCGCGGGCCCGCAGCAGGGCGCGTCGGTGCCCGTCGAACCGGTGATCAACCTGGGTCGCGCGGCCGACTCGACGCTGCTGCTCGACGACGACTACGCCTCGGCGCGCCACGCCCAACTCGTCCAGAAGGACCCCACCACCTGGCTCCTCACCGACCTCCAGTCCACGAACGGGACCTACGTCAACGGCAAACTGGCCACCGAACCGATCAAGGTGACCGTCGGTGATGTGGTGCGCATCGGCAAGACCCTGATGCGCCTGGAGATCTAGTGTTCAGTCTCCGTTTCGCCGCTCACTCAGAGGTGGGCCGGGTCCGCAAGAACAACCAGGACGCCGGCTACGCCTCCCCGAACATGCTGCTCGTCACCGACGGCATGGGCGGAGCGGCGGCCGGGGACCTCGCCTCCGCCGTCGCCTCGACGGAGGCGTCGCGCTCCGACCGGCGCGCCACCGACGGCGAGGAGATGCTGGAGCGCATCGCGGGGATGATGGCGCGCGCCAACACCAAGCTGTCCGACCTGATCGACGAGGACCTGCAACTCGACGGCATGGGCACCACGTTCTGCGGCGCCATGTTCAACGGCACCGAGTTCGGGCTGGCCCACATCGGCGACTCGCGCGGCTACCTGCTGCGCGACGGCGAACTCACCCAGATCACCCACGATCACTCCTGGGTGCAGTCGCTGATCGACGAGGGCAAGATCACCCCTGCCCAGGCGGCGGTACACCCGCACCGCTCCCTGATCCTGAAGGTGCTCAACGGGCAGTCGATGTTCGAGCCCGACTACGAACTGTTCGAGGCCGAACTGGGCGACCGTCTGATGTTCTGCTCCGACGGGCTCAGCGGTCTGATCAGCGACGAGCAGATCGCGGAACTGCTGGAGACCGAGGACCTCGACGAGGCCGCGGCGCTGCTCGCCCAGGCCGCCAACGACAACGGCGGCCACGACAACATCACCATCGTGCTCGGCGACGTGGTCGAGCAGGACGACGACCTCGACGCGCTGCCCGGGCTGCTGGTCGGCTCGGCCACCGAGGTGGAGATCCCACGCACCGGCCAACTCGCCAAGGAACGCGGAGGCACCGACAAGGAGGCCCCGTACCCCAAGCCCGACCTCAACTCGCCCGAGCACGACGCGGACGAGGTCGCCAGGTACGCGCCGCAGGACCCGAAGCGCCGCTGGCCAGGCATCCTTGCCGCGATCGTCGCGATCGCGCTTGTGCTCGGCATCGGCGGCTGGGGCGTCTACGCCTACGGCAAGTCCCGCTACTTCGTCGGGGCCGACGAGGGCTACGTCGCCGTCTACAACGGCCTGCCGGGAGGCGTCCTCGGCATCCACCTCAACGAGATGGTGGAGCGCTCCTCGATCAACGTCACCGACCTGCCGTCGTTCTTCCAGCGTCAGGTCGAGGCGACCATCCCCGTCGGCAGCATCGACGCCGCGCGCGGCACCGTCGCCACCCTCGCGGGCATCGCCGAGCGCTGCGTCGAGGTGCGCAACGAGAACAAGCGCCCCTCACCGGTGGAATCGCCAGGCCCCGTCCCGACGCCGACCGGCCCCGGACTTCCGCTCGACCCCACCGCGTCGCCCATGACGCCGCCGCCCAACGTGTTCCCCAGCACGATCACCGAGTCACCGACGGCCACCGAAGAGGCCGACCCGGAGGCCTGCTGATGTCAGACCAGGTCCAGCCGGCGCTCTCCGACGAGGTGATCGTCTACCGCAAGCGGCGCGGCATCGAACTGCTGCTCCTGCTGCTCGCGCAGACCTTCGGCTTCGCCGGGTACGTGATCACCGATCTCAACCTGTACGGAGAGCTTCCCTCGAACCTGATCCCGGTGGCCGCCATCTGGTACGGCATGGGCATCGCGGTACACCTCGTGGTGCGGTTCATCCTCCCCTACGCCGACCCGCTGATCCTGCCGTGCGTGTTCCTGCTCAACGGGCTGGGGCTGGCGATGATCTACCGGATCGACCAGATCCCCGAACCGGTCAAGACCGACTCCAGCACCCAGATGATCTGGACGGCGCTCGGGCTCGTGCTGTTCTGCCTGGTCGCGGCGCTGCTGAGGGACCACCGTCGGCTGCAGCGCTACCCCTACCTGATGTTCATCGGCGGCCTCGTGCTGCTGCTGCTGCCGCTCGCCCCGTTCATCGGCTGGAAGTCGGGCGGCGCGCAGATCTGGATCAAGGTGGCCGGCTACTCCTTCCAGCCGGCAGAGGTCGCCAAGATCATGCTGGCGATCGCGTTCGCCGCCTACTTCTACGAGAAGCGCGAGGTGCTGGCGCTCGCCGGACGGCGCGTGCTCGGCATCGAACTGCCCCGCGCCCGCGACCTCGGGCCGATCATGGTGATGTGGCTCGCCTGCCTGGCGGTCATGGTGTTCCAGAACGACCTCGGCACCTCGCTGCTGTTCTTCGGGCTGTTCACCGTGATGATCTACATCGCGACCGAGCGCCCCGCCTGGCCGATCCTGGCGGGCATCCTGTTCATCGGCGCGGCGCTGGCCGCGTACCAGTTCACCAACCACGTCTCGAGACGCGTCAGCGCCTGGCTCGACCCGTTCAGCGACTACGACAAGAACCTGCAGATCATCAGCGCCCAGTTCGGCTTCGCCTGGGGCGGCCTGTTCGGCCGCGGCTGGGGCCTCGGAAGACCCGGGCTCACGCCGCTCGCCAAGAGCGACATGATCGCCGCGGCGCTCGGTGAGGAGATCGGCGTCCTCGGGCTGATGGCGATCATCATGATCTACGGCCTGCTGATCGCCCGCGGCTTCAAGACGGCGCTCACCTCCCCCGACGGCTTCGGCAAACTGCTCGCCGCCGGCCTCAGCTTCACGTTCGCGCTGCAGGTGTTCGCCATCATCGGCGGCGTCACCCGACTGCTGCCGCTGACCGGTCTCACCACGCCGTTCATGTCCCAGGGCGGCTCCTCGATGGTCGCCAACTGGATCATCGTCGGCATCCTGATGGTGATCTCGCACCGCGCCCGGATGCCGCAGGCGGCGACCGCCGCGCCTCAGGAGATGAGCGCGCTCGATGACGCGACGGCGGTGATCTCCCGATGAACGGACCCATCCGCAAGGTGACGATCTTCGTGTCGCTGCTGCTGGCGGCGCTGCTCGTCAACATGACGTGGATCTCGGTCGCGCGCACCGAGTCGCTCAACGACGACAGCCGCAACCGCCGCGTCCGCGACGCAGAGTTCTCCCGCAACCGGGGCGCGATCCTGGTCGGCAACGAGGCGATCGCCGAGTCGGTGCCGCGCACCGGCCGCTTCCCCTACGTGCGCACCTACCCCAAGCCCGAGCTGTGGAGCTCGGTGACGGGCTGGTACTCCTACAACTACGCCCGCTCCGGGCTGGAGGCCTCCTTCAACCAGGAACTCGCAGGCACCTCGTCCGAGCAGTCCATCGGCCGCGTCGTCGACCTGCTGACCGGAAGGCAGTCCTCGGGCGCCAACATCCAGACCACGCTGAACGCCGACGCCCAGGCGGCCGCCGTCAAGGCGCTCGGCGACAAGCGCGGCGCGGTCGTCGCGATGGACTACACCACCGGCGAGATCCTGGCGCTCGTCTCGACGCCGACCTACGACCCGAACCGGCTCGCGACGGTCGACCTGAGCGAGGCGCAGACCGCCTGGAACGAACTGCTCAACGCCGACGACGAGCCGTTGAAGGGGCGCGCCACCCGCGAGGTGTACCCGCCCGGGTCGACCTTCAAGCTGGTCACCGCCGCCGCCGCGCTCGAGGACGGCATGGTGCCAGACACCATGGTCGACGCCCCCGACTCGCTGCGGCTGCCCAACTCGACGCGCTCGATGGGCAATTCGACCAACTGCGGCGGCGAGCGGATCACGATCGAGCAGGCGCTGAAGACGTCCTGCAACACCGCCTTCGGCAACCTGGGCCTCGACCTCGGCGGGGACAAGCTGCGCAAGCAGGCAGAGGCGTTCGGCTTCAACCAGGACCCCACCATCGACGTGGCGGCCGCCAAGTCGCGCTTCCCCGGCGAGCTAGACGAGGCGCAGACCGCGCTCACCGCGATCGGCCAGTACGACGTCGCCGCCTCTCCCCTGCAGATCGTGCAGGTCGCGGCGGCGATCGCCAACGACGGCGTGATGATGAAGCCCTACCTGGTCAGCTCCGTCACCAACCGGGACCTCACGGTGCTCAGCTCCACGACCCCGCAGCGGCAGGGCCAGCCGATCTCGGCCTCAAGCGCGAAGCTGCTGCAGCAGATGATGGTCACGGTCGTCGAGGACGGCACCGGCTCGCCGGCGCAGATCTCCGGCCTGACGATCGGCGGCAAGACCGGCACCGCGCAGACAGCGCCCGACCGCCCCCCGTACGCCTGGTTCGTCGGCTACGCCGAGGACCCGTCCGTCGCGGTGGTGGCCTTCGTCGAGGACGCCGACGTGGCCCGCGATGACATCTCCGGCGGCAAGCTCGCCGCACCCATCTTCCGAGCAGTCGTGGAGGCGCTTCGATGAACTTCTCAGATTCCTCTCATCTCGATTGGGCAAGATGGTGCCCGACAAACCGAAAGGACCGGCAGCGATGACAGAGCGAGGAGCCTTGCTCGGCGGCCGCTATCAGCTTGATGAGATCATCGGGCGAGGCGGCATGGCCGAGGTCTGGCGCGCCCGTGACATCCGTCTTGAGCGCGACGTCGCGGTCAAGCGCCTGCGCGTCGACCTGGCGAGCGACCCCACCTTCCAGGCCCGGTTCCGTCGGGAGGCGCAGTCGGCCGCTGGGCTGAACCACCCCAACATCGTCGCCGTCTACGACACCGGCGAGGAGCGCGACACCGTCTCGGATGTGTCGGTGCCCTACATCGTGATGGAACTGGTCGAGGGCGTCACGCTGCGGGAGGTGCTGCGCGACGGTCGCAAGATCGTCCCCGAGCGCGCCCTCGAGTTCACCGCTGGCGTGCTCGACGCGCTGGCCTACGCGCACCGCGCGGGCATCGTGCACCGCGACATCAAGCCCGCCAACGTGATGCTGACCCCCAACGGCACCGTCAAGGTGATGGACTTCGGCATCGCGCGGGCCGTCGCTGACACGTCGGCGACGATGACCCAGACCGCAGCCGTGATCGGCACCGCGCAGTACCTGTCTCCCGAGCAGGCGCGCGGCGAGAAGGTCGACAACCGCTCCGACATCTACTCGGTCGGCTGCCTGCTCTACGAACTGCTCACGTCGCAGCCGCTGTTCAAGGGCGACTCGCCCGTGTCGGTCGCGTACCAGCACGTCCGCGAGATGCCCGTGCCGCCGTCGCAACTCGACCCGGAGATCACCCCGGCGATGGATGCGATCGTGCTCAAGTCGTTGGAGAAGGACCCGCGGGACCGCTACTCCGACGCGGGCGAGATGCGCGACGACATCAACCGCTGCATCGCTGGCGAGCCGGTGCTCGCCATGAACCCGGCCGACCAGCCGACCCGCGTGATCCCCAGCGACCCGATGACCACGACCGCGCGACGCGGGGTCGCACCGGCCGTCGTCGCGCCGACGCCACCGGTCGGCCCGCCGAGCCCGCCCGAGGAGATCGCCCCCGAGGACCTCGAGGATGAGCCGAAGAGCCGCAAGGGGCTCATCGCGCTGCTGATCATCGCCGGGCTCGTGCTCATCGGCATCATCGTCGGCATCTTCCTGCTGCTCAACGGCGGTGGCGGCCCGACGGCCTCGCCCACCCCGACGCCGACGATCGTGACGAGCAGCCCGTCACCCTCCCCGTCCCCGCCCCCGTCGCCGACGGCAACGCCGACGCCGATGGTGCAGGTCCCCGACCTGAAGGGCATGGACAAGGCGGACGCGGTCGCGGAACTGACCCGGTTGAAGCTGAAGTACAAGATCAGCGAGGCGCCGGGTGAGGCGGGCACCGAGGACCAGGTGATCGACCAGAACCCGAGCACCGGTTCCGTCCCGGAGGGCACCGAGGTCGTGCTGACCGTCTCGACCGGCCCCGCGCAGTCGACCATCCCGAACGTGCGCGGCATGACGATCGAGCAGGCCAAGACCACGCTGGACGCCCTCGGCTTCACCAACGTCAAGACCGTCGACGCCGACCCGAAGAACGAGCAGCTCGAGGCGGTCCCCGGCTCCGTCATCGAGGTCAACCCCGACGTCGGCCAGAGCGCCGAGGCCGACACCGAGATCACCCTGACCATCGCGACGGGCAACTCGATCGTGCCGGAGTTGACCGGCATCAGCTTCGACGCCGCCGAGGAGCGCGCGCGGGGCAAGGGCTTCACGCTCACCAAGGAGGAGGTCGAGGACGGCACCGTCCCCGCAGGCCAGGTCCTGGAGCAGGGCGTCGAGGCGGGCAAGGCGGCGCCGCGCAGCGAGGCCATCACCGTCAAGGTGGCGAAGGCCCCGCCGACCACCGCACCCGTGTCGCCCAGCCCGTCTCCTGAGGGCTAAGGGTTCACCCCGATCGAACGGGCCATCCTCTCGAGGGTGGCCCGTTCGCCGTCCCTCGGGTCGCCCGGCGTGCTGGGGTCGGCCTCCTGCGTTGAGCATGTTTGGTAACTCGTTGCGGATTTCGGCACGTTTGAACGTTCGAACCGGCAACGAGACACCAAACATGCTCAAGTGACGGGCCAACCCACGCACCTCCCCGCCCCGTCTCGCGCGCGGTCGCGCCCCGGTTCGGGGCGCGCAAGGGTGGCAGAATTGCGGCGTGGCCCGCATCCTCGTCGTCGACAACTACGACTCGTTCGTCTACAACATCGTGTCCTACCTCGCCCAGTTGGGCGCGGAGGTCGACGTGTGGCGCAACGACGACGAGCGGTTCGGCACGGACGGCTGGTATCGGGGCTTCGACGGCGTGCTGCTGTCGCCCGGACCCGGCACGCCCGAGGAGGCAGGCGTCTGCATCGACGTGGTGAAGACGCTCGGCGGCGTCGTGCCGCTGTTCGGCGTGTGCCTCGGACTCCAGGCGATGGCCGTCGCCTACGGCGGCGTCGTCGACCGGGCCCCCGAACTGCTGCACGGCAAGACGTCCCCCGTGTTCCACGAGGGCGCGGGCGTCTTCGCGGGGCTTCCCTCACCGGTGACGACGACGCGCTACCACTCCCTTGCCATCGTCGAGGAGACCGTGCCCGAGGTACTTGAGGTGACCGCGCGCACCGACTCCGGCGTCATCATGGCCGTGCGACACCGCGAGTTCGCCGTCGAGGCGGTGCAGTTTCACCCCGAGTCGGTGCTGACCGAGGGCGGCTACCAGATGCTCGCCAACTGGCTCGCCGAGTGCGGCGACGCCGAGGCCCCGGCGCGCGCCGTCGGGATGTCTCCGCTGGTCGCGACCAAGCTCACCTGAGGCTGCAGACTCCGCGGCACCCGGGCCTCTCGGAGGCGCACCCCGCGCCTTAGCTTGAGCAGCAACCGGGACTCGCTCGCGATTCGAACGTGCAAACGCGGCCGAGCCGACAACGAACACCGACTACTGCTCAACGACAGACCCCGCCGCACAGCTGGGCCGGAGGAGGCCGACCCGTTCCGCCTGCCGGATGAACGCGATCGCGGCGTTCCGGAACACCAGCCCCGGAAGATTCCGTCAGCCCTGGCGGGCGAAGCGCAGGCCGACGGTGCCGTCGTAGGCGGGCAGGTCGAGGGTGCCGACCCGGTCGACCGAGTAGCCGAGGCCGTAGGCGGCGACGTACTGGCGGTAGATCTCGATGGCGTGCGAGTCGTCGAGGCCCCGCTGCAGAGCGTCGGGGTCGCCGATCGCCTCGATCACATAGGGCGGCGCGTACGGGATGCCGTGCAGCACGACGGTGTTGCCGACACACTTGATGCCGGTGGTCGAGATGACCCGCTCGCCCTGGATGGTCATGGCCTCCGCGCCGCCCGCCCACAGCGCGTTGACGACGGCCTGGATGTCCTGCTGGTGCACCACTAACGCGTCGTCGTCGACGCCCGCCGGCTTCACGTCGTTGGGTGCGTCCATCAGCGTGACCCGCAGCCCCGGCCCCGTGACGGGCAGCATGCTCGCCTCGAGTTCCGCGACGCGCACCTCCTGCGACAGTCCGCTGCTGCCCGGCTGGGCCGCCGAGAGCGACTCGACCTCGCCGCTCAACTCGGAGGCCTGGCCGCGCAGTTCCTCGTTCCTGTCGGCCTGCGTGACGATCAGGTCGCGCAGGTCGGCGCCGCGGTCGCTGCGCAGGTCGGTGCCGCGCGCCGCGAGACCTGCGACGGTCATCATGAGCCCGGCCAGGACGCAGACGAGCACCGTTGCCACGCGGCCCTTGGGCGAGCGGCGGCGCTCCTGGTTCCGGGAGATGTTGGCGCGCACGCGTGGGATGCGTCCCTTCAGCCACTCCCACCCGTTCATTCCCCCAGCCTAGCTGGGCCTTGAGCGGCTGAGCGGCCCCAGAATGTGTAAACGGGCGCGGCTCAATTAGGCTATGCCGGGTCCGAAGAATCGTTGAGGAGGCACCAGTGCCCGAATCCAAGGTGCGCAAGCAGGCCGAGACCAAGAAGAGGTCGAAGGAAAAGGCCGAGCTCGCAGAGCAGCGCAGCGAGCGCCAGCGCCTCGCGCCCGCCAACCGCAACTGGGTGCCCGCCGTCTTCATCCCCGTCGGCCTACTCGGCGTCGCCTGGATGGTCGTCAACAGCCTCGCCGGCCAGGCGATCCCGTTCATGCGCGCCCTCGGCGACTGGAACATCGCGATCGGCCTCGGCCTGATCGTCGCGTGCTTCTCCTTCATGACGCTCTGGAAGTGAGCCTCCCCGAGCCGCTCGGCACGTTCGACGCCGTCATCTTCGATTTCGACGGCACCCTCGCCGACTCGCACGAGTCGATGATGAACGCCTACCGGATCTTCGCCGCGGAGTACGGCGTCGACTACAAGTTGGCCGAGCAGTACACCGGCATGCCGACGGAGGCCGTCGCGAAGATCCTGCTCCCGCCCGAGCTTGCCCGCGCCGGCGGCCTGCGGATCGACGAACTCGAGAGCACCAACACCGACGGCGTCATGGCGCTCCCCGGAGCCGTCGAAGCGCTCGCCGCGATCCCGCACGACAGGCAGGCCATCGCCACCAGTTGCACCGACCGCCTGATCGCGGCCCGGATGCGCGCGGCCGACCTGCCGATGCCCGCCGTCGTGGTGACCCGAGACATGGTCGCAGAGGGCAAGCCCGCACCGGACTCGTTCCTGCTCGCCGCCGAGATGCTGGGCGTCGACCCCGCCCGCTGCGTCGTGCTCGAGGACGCGCCCGCGGGGGTGCGGGGCGCGAAGGCCGCGGGCTGCGCCACCATCGGGGTGCGGACCCGCTACGACGACGAGGCCCTCGCGGCCGACTGGTGCGTCGACACCCTCGCCGACCTGCGCTTCGTCGCCACCGACGGCGGCATCGTCGTCTCGCCTGCCTGAGTCGGGCTCAGGCCTGCTGGGCGCGCAGCGTCACGGCCGTGCCGTAGGCCGTCAGTTCCGTGACGGTCTCGCTGATCTTCCCGCCGTCGAAGCGAACCCCGACGACCGCGTCGGCGCCCGCCTCGAGGGCCTGCTGCACCATCGCGCCGACGGCGTCCTGGCGGGCAGCGGTGTTCACGAAGGCCATCTCGGGGTTGTGCGCCATGTCGCGCGGGCGGGTCGCGATCCCGATCACCACGCCGACGACGCCCGTCACCTCGCGTCCCGGCAGGAACTCGGTGGTGGCGACGGGGATCGGGTACGACACGAACACGGGCCGCCTCGGGTCGACGTCGCGCTGCGGCTGAGGCGAGATCGGCTCGGGGGCAGGCGATGCCGGGGCGGCCGGCTTGCCCTGCGCCTGGCCCGGATGCGAGGGGGTCCCTTGCGAGGGCTGCGCCGGACCCTGCTGAGGCTGCTGAGCAGCCCCCTGCTGAGGCGTGCCCTGCTGCCCGGCACCCTGCTGAAGAGTGCCCTGCTGAGCCGTGCCGGGCGGCGCGGGTCGCGGCTGCGCCGCGGGCGCCTGATGCGGGGGTGGCCCGGGCTTGGCGACCTGGGCCTGCTGCGTGGGGGGCGCGGGCTTGGCCGGGGTCGACTGACCGCCTGACTGCCCGCCCGGCTGGCCGGAGGGCTGGGCGGAACGCTGCCGCGCGAGCGTGCCCGGCGGCCTCGGAACGGGCGGCTGCGGCCGTGGGCGTGGCCGCTCCGCCGACCCCTGTGGCTGCGTTGTCATGCGCGCCAGCCTAGTGGGGCGGCGGTCCGAGCGGCGCCGGGTAGGATGTCGCGCGTGACCGACGAGCCCAATCAGATGCCAAGCGACTCCGAGCAGACCGCGATCCGCAAGGAGAAGCGCGAACGCCTCCTGGCGTCAGGCGTCGAGGCCTATCCCGCCGACCTGACCCGCTCCCACACCCTGCGCGAGATCCGCGCCGGCTGGGGGCACCTGGAGGCGGGCGAGGAGACGCAGGACGAGGTGACCGCGGGCGGTCGCGTCGTGTTCATCCGCAACACGGGCAAGCTGGCCTTCGCCACGCTGCAGGACGGTTTCACGCCCGACGATAACGGCGAGCGCCTCCAGGTGATGCTGTCGCTCGCAGAGGTCGGCGAGGACTCGCTCGCCGCCTGGAAGGCCGACGTCGACCTTGGCGACTTCGTCTGGGTGCGGGGCCGCGTCATCGCGTCGAAGCGCGGCGAACTGTCGGTGATGGCCAGTGAGTGGAAGATGGCGGCCAAGTCGCTGCGACCCCTGCCCGTCATGCACAAGGACCTCTCCGAGGAGGCCCGGGTGCGTCGCCGCTACGTCGACCTGATCGTGCGCGACGAGGCCCGCGACATCCTGCGGAAGCGCTCGGCCATCACCCGCGCGGTCCGTGACTCCCTGTACGACAAGGGCTTCCTCGAGGTCGAGACGCCGATCCTGCAACTCGTGCACGGCGGCGCCGCAGCGCGCCCCTTCGAGACCCACATCAACGCGTTCGACATCGACATGTCGCTGCGGATCGCGCTCGAACTGCACCTCAAGCGCACCATGGTCGGCGGCGCCGACCGGGTCTTCGAGATGGGCCGCGTGTTCCGCAACGAGGGCATCGACTCGAGCCACTCGGCCGAGTTCACCATGCTCGAGGCATACATGGCGTGGGGCGACCAGGGAAGCGTCGCCCGCCTCATCCAGGACATCATCGTCGCCTCCGCCGATGCGGTCGGCTCCCGGGTCGTCGACTCGCCGAAGGGCGAGATCAACCTGGATGGCGACTGGGCGTGGGTGTCGGTGTTCCCGGCCCTCTCGGAGAAGGTCGGCGAGGAGATCACCGTCGAGACTCCGCTCGAGCGGCTGAAGGCGATCGCCGCCGAGCACGAACTCGAGTACGACCCGAAGCTAGGCGCCGACCGGCTCGTGATGAAGCTGTTCGAGGACCTCGTCGAGCCGGACCTGATCCAGCCGACGTTCGTCTACGACTACCCGTCGATCGCCCAACCGCTCGCCCGCCCGCACCGCACCCAGCCGGGCAAGGTCGAGGCGTGGGACCTGATCATCGGCGGCATGGAGCGCGGCACCGGCTTCACCGAACTGGTCGACCCGGTCGTGCAGCGCGACGTGCTTGTCGCGCAGTCGCTGCAGGCGGCCGCGGGCGACCCCGAGGCGATGCAGTTCGACTCCGACTTCATCGAGGCCCTCGAGTTCGGGGTCCCGCCGATGGGCGGCCTCGGGCTCGGCATCGACCGGCTCATCATGCTGCTGACGGGCGTCGGGATCCGCGAGACGATCCTCTACCCGCTGCTGCGCCCCCAGGGCTGACCTTCCCCGCCCAGCCCCGGCGACCCACCGGTCAGCCGGGGGGACGGTCCGGCAGCGGCTCGGCCGACTCGCCGCCGCGGACCCCGACGACGGTGGCGAGCAGGATCAGCCCGCCGCCGAGGATCAACCGCAGCGTGACGTGCTCGCCGCCGAAGGCGACCGCAAAGACCGAGGCGAACACCGGCTCGAGCGTCATCAGCAGCGCGGTGCGCGTCGGCGGAATGTGCCGCTGGGCCCACGTCTGCAGCACCATCGTGACGATGCCAGCCAGGATCGCCGTGTAGCCGATCGCGAACCACACCGACCCGACGGCGGGAACCTGGTAGCCGCCGGGGGCACCCCCGACGCCGCAGACGACCGCGACGCCGATCAACTGGACCACCGCAAGGCTGACGGGGTCCATGCTGGTGGCGTGCCGGTCGAGCACCACGATGTGCACCGCATACAGCGCGGCGCCCGCGAGCGTCAGCCACTCCCCCAACCCGAAGCCGGTCACGCCGTTGAGGCTCAGCACCCCGAGCCCCGCGACGGCGAGCAGCACCGCGACCCAGACGCCGCGACCGGGTCGGGCGCGGAACGCCAGCCACACCACCAGCGGCGTGATCACGACGTAGGTGCCGGTGATGAAGCCGGACACCGAGGCCGCGGTGGTCTGCAGGCCGATGGTCTGGACGATCTGGCCCGCACCGTAGATGGCGCCGATGCCGAGCCCGGTCAGCCATTGGCGGCCCGTGAGGCGGCGCAGCCGCGGTAGAAAGATCACCGCGGGGATCAGCGAACCGATCGCGAACCGGACGGCGAGGAAGTCGACGGGGTCGATCAGCGAGACCGCGTCCTTGATGACGAAGAAGGTCGATCCCCAGATCGCGGTGATCACGACGATCGCCAACGTGGCGAGGGTCGATCGCTGCATGGGGCCTCCTGGGGCGCGCGGTTGACGACAACTTAGGACGAGCGGCCTCCCGCTGCCAAGCGGGGCTAGATTGGGCTCAGCCGGGAGAAAGGAACGCGATGGCGATCCTGATCGACCCGCCCCGCTGGCCGGCCCACGGCACCGTGTTCAGCCACCTCGTCTCGGACGACTCGCTCGAGGAGTTGCACGCCTTCGCGCGGGCGGCCGGGCTGCCGAGCCGGGCCTTCGACCACGACCACTACGACGTGCCTCAGGCCCGCTACGACGACCTGGTCGCCGCGGGCGCGCTGCCGGTGCGCGAGCGCGACCTGGTCCGCAGGCTGATCGACTCCGGCCTGCGCGTCCGGACGCCGGACAAGACCCCCACCCGCGATGCGGCGCTCGATGCCGCCCGCCGCGACTGGGAGCGCTACGACCTCCCGGACGAGCTGCGCGACGACCTGCTTGACCGATGGCGCGAGCCGCACCGCCACTACCACGACGTCCGGCACCTCGCCGCCTGCCTCGCAGCACTCGACGACCTCGGCGCGGCGCAGCGCTCCGTGCGGCTCGCCGCCTGGTTCCACGACGCCGTCTACGAGGGCGTCCACGGCAGGGACGAGGAAGGCTCCGCAGCGCTCGCCGAGGAGCGCCTGGCCGGCGTGCTGGACCCCGCGGAGGCGGCAGAGGTCGCACGCCTGGTGCGGATGACAGCCGAGCACCGCCCCACCGACGTGCCGTCTGCGCTGCTGTCCGATGCCGACCTCTCGGTGCTCGGCCAGTCGGCTGGCCGCTACCACGTCTACCTGCGCGACGTGCGCCTCGACTACGCGCACGTCGATGACGGGACCTGGCGCTCTGGCCGACGCGCGGTGGTCCAGTCGCTGCTCGCCGCCGACCCGCTGTTCCACACGCGGCAGGGCTCGGCGCTGTGGGCCGAGGCCGCCCGCCGCAACCTCGCAGATGAATTGGCGGGCCTCGCCTGAACCGCGCCTGACTAGGCTTGGGCACCATGTCCAGCGACGAGAGCACCACCGACGAGACGTCACGGCCGTCAGCGAACCGGCGGCGCAGGCGGTGGATCGTCGCAGGCGTCGCGGCAGCCGTGGCCGCGGCCCTCGCCGTCTCGGCCCCCACGCTGTTGCGGATGGCGGCGCAGGCGGAGGCGCGCGACTCGATCACCAAGGCCTTCGACTCCGCAGCGGAGAGCCCGCTCGGCGGCTTCGCCGTGAACAGCAAGGGGCAAACGTCGCGCACGGGCGGCGGCTATGGCCCGGGCGACGTCCAAGCGTTCGGCAACGACCCGCTGCTGAGCAGGGCCGAGGCCCTCACGTCGCTTGGCCGGGCCGAGGATTTCGACCCCCTCCTCCTGCTGCAGCGCACCGAGGAGCGGGAGGCCGACTGCCCGTCGACCGCCGCCGGCTCCCAGGTGCGCCTCAAGCGGATCGACGAGACCCTCACCTTCACCGGATGCGCGGCCTCCGGGGCCGTGTCCAACCTCAAGGTCTGGCGCGGCGACCGCGAACTCGACACCTCCTTCACGACCTGGTTCTCCCGCGAGGGCCTGGACTTCCTGCGCGGCTTCGCGATCGACGGCGCCGCCACCGACAGGCTCTACCAACTCGAGATCACCCCGCAGCGCGTCAGCATGGCGCTGCTCGACCCGGGCCGACCCGAGGCGTGCGTCGTGAACCGCTGGACCTGGTTCGTCGACGACGGGGTCTCGCTCGACACCCTGGCATGCGAGAAGGCGGCCAAGGACCCCTTTGGGACCGAGCCGTTGGCGGCTGCCGACTTCGCGTCCTACGCCACCGTCGGCGACTGGGACCCGTCCGCCAGCCTCGAGGCGATGACAGGTGCGCTCACCGCAGCAGGGGCCGCGCCAGAGGCCCGTCTCGAGTCCGCCCGCCTGACGCTCGCCGGCCCATCGGGGGATGTCCCCGTCCTCACCGCGAGCGGAGGCGGGCACGACGCCGTCGTCCCGCTGCTCGCCTCCGACCAGCCACGCCTCGAGGCGGCAGAGAAACGCGCGCCCGATGTGCTGGGGAAGCCTTGGCCCGAAAGGGCCGCAGGCTGGACGCTCACCGCCACGCCTGCGGCCCCGATCGGCGAGGCGGGCGCCCGCTACCGCAAGGGCGAGACCACCGTCACGGCGACGATGCTGCCGCAGGAGCCGCTGCCCCCGAACTGGTACTCATGGCTCACGGAGAACACCCACCCCGGCACCAACGTGGGCGACGCGACCTGCGGCGGGCCGCTCTCGCTCAGCCTCCCGTTCTCCATGGACTCGTGCCACGTCCCGGTCGCGCGCGGCGCCCTGATCGTCAGCACGGAGAAGTACGACTACGACGGTCGGGACGCGATCCTGCCGCCCATGGGCGAGCTCGCCACCGCCATCGTCAAGGAGGTCTCCAAGTGAGGCGCGCCCTCGTTTCCGCACTCTCCGTCGCGCTGCTCGCGACGGCATGCACGACCGCGGACAAGCCCGAACCGGAGCCGGACCTTCCCTCCCGGATCGCCCAGGAACTCGAGACCTCGACCTGGAGGCCGAAGGCGGTCGCCATCGCGGACGACCAGTTCGCCTTCCTTGCCGCGATCGACGATCGGCCCGAGGTCGCCGTCTGGGTCGCAGACGACTACACCGGGGGTGTCACGCTCGAGCCCAACGTGACTGCCGCGATCGCAAGCCCGGCCCAACTCGATGTCGACACCCTGATCTCGCGGATCGACGCCCGACGCGCCGACGGCTGCGACCCACAAGGGTTCCTGATGGCCGTCGGCGACTACGGCCCGCCGCTGATGGTCACCGGCTGCGGTCCGGTGCTCGAGGAGGCGCAGTACTTCGTCGGCGACGTCAGCTTCGCCGCGGCCGACGGGTGGGGCTCGGCCGACGCCATGCGGTTCCTGATGGCGTTCACCGGCGCCGTCGGCGACCCTCACGTCGCCCGGTTCAGCGTCACCGGAACCGGCGCGAGCCTCGCCTGGGTCCCCGACGCGCCGAGTACCTGGGGCGTGTGTCTGAGCGAGACCGTCACGTTCGGCGACGGCGTGCCGATCTTCGGGTGCGACGACGGCGTCGCGCTGGAGCCGGCGGGGTTGCCGCGGCTCGGAGCGGCCGGACCGGACCTGGCCGATCGGATCGCCTCGTCACTCCAGGGGCAGGGCGACGACGCCCGCGTCGAACTGGGCTGGGCCGACGCGGCCGACCTCGTCCCGCTGCTGCGGGTCGGCACGCCCGCAGAGACGCGCTCGATCGCGATCTACCCTGGCACCGAGGAGGCCGTTCGCGCCCACGACGAGCTCCCCGCCGTCACCGCCAGCACCTGGCCTGAGTCGGTCGCCGGGTGGAAGACCTCGCCCCGGCCGGTCACCGAGCCGTTCACGTCCTACCTGCTGGACAGGGGCGATCCCAAGGAACGGCTGATGGCGAAGGTCTCGCTGCTGACCCTCGGCTCGGAGGAGCGCCTGCCACTCTCCGACTCGGGAACGGTCACGATCGACGGCGCCCGGTGCACGTTCACTACCGTCGATGAGACGGTCTCGTGCGCCACGGAACTGGGCGGGGGTGCCTATCTCAAGGCAACGATCGAGGGCCTCGCCACCAGGGACACCCCAACGGCAAAGGCCACCCAGATCGCGGGCCTGCTCAAGGCGCTCGGGCCCCTGCTCACGGCCGCGTGATGGGGACCGCCCGCCGGTGATCCCTGCGTTGACTACCCTCTTCGCATGCAGAACCCCACCCCGGCGCGCACCGCGCGACCTCGGCGTCGGCTGCTCCTGACCCTGGTCGGCCTCATCGCGTTCGGGGTTGTGGTCGCGCTGGTGACCCCTGGGCTCCTGGGGCTATGGCGCGACACGAAGGCCAAAGATGACGCCATGCGGTACTTCACGTCACGCGAGGGCAACGACATGGGCGGCTTCTGGCTCGACAGCACGGGTAAGGCGTCATCCACGGGCCTCGGGTTCTCCGGCGAGGTGTTGGCCGGCCCCGACTCGCACCTGCTCCCGCGCCTGGCCGACCTCACCTCGCCAGGCAGCAGCGACGACTTCGACCCGGCGCTGCTGTGGAGTCGGGCAGGCGAGCGAAGGAATGACTGCCCCGGCGCCTCGGTCGCGGCGCAGGTGCGGCTCAAGCGCATCGACGAGATCCTCACCTTCAGCGGTTGCGACACGCCCGCCAACACCGCCGGGCTGAAGGTCTGGAGGGGGGACCGGGAACTGGACACGTCGTTCACCACCTGGTTCTCACGCGAGGGGCTCGAGTTCGTGCGTGGCTTCGCGATCGACGGGGCGGCCACCGACAGGTTGTACGAACTGGACATCACCGCCCACCGCATCAGCATGGCCCTGGTCGACCCGGGCCGGCCTGAGGCGTGCGTGGTGACCCGCTGGACCTGGTCGCTCGACGACCTGGGCCTGTCCCTGGATGAGGTGGCCTGCGAGGCCGCGATGAAGGGCCCCTACCAGAGCGAGCCCATGACGGTCGATGACTTCTCGCCCTACCCCAGCATCGGAGACTGGGACCCGGGCGAGACGCTGGACAGGCTCACCGCGGCGCTCGCCGACGCGGGCGCCTCCGAGGCCCGCCAGGCGAGTCTCCGCTTGGCCGGACCTGACGGCCGCACGCCCGCCCTCGCCGTCAACGGCGGGGGACGCGACGTCATCGTGGCGCTGACCGCCGCCGACCAACCGCTGCTGAGCGCCGATCCGCCCTCGCCCGCCCTGCTTGGGCTGCCGTGGCCGGCCACCGTCGATCAGTGGCGCCTGACGTCGAAGCCCGGCGACGCGGGCGAGGTCAAGGCGACCTACCTGCTGGGAGGGCGGTCCGTGACCGCCGAGGCGATCCCTCCGCGGCCGTTCCCCCGCGACTGGTTCGAGTGGACGGCCTCGGACATCCCGATGCCGGTGACGTCCGGGGAGGCGGTCTGTGGGCTGGCCAGCAGGCTGACGAGCGGGGCGCTCTGCCTGGCACGGATCGAGGACGGGACGCTGCTCGTCACCGCGGAGTCGGCCGAGGACCTCGCCCCGGTGGCCCAACTGACCGACGCGCTTGCGAAGGCGGGAAAACGATGAGGCGGCTTCTCGCCCCAGCGCTCGCGCTGCTGCTCGCCGCGTCGGCATGCACCACCGCACCTCCCGAGGGTGGCGAGTCCGGGCTCGCAGATCGCATCGAGAAGCAGGTGCTGGGCTACGGGGACCCGGTCATCGGACTGGCGGTCAAGGACGACGGGTTCGCGCTGCTCGTCGAACTGGCCGGCCACCCCGGCGTCTCGTTCTTCCGACCCGACGGCGACTACCGCGGGCATGCTCTGGACTTCGGAGTTCTCGGCGTCCCTGCGACCCCCGCCCAGTTCGACGTGGCGGGCCTGCAGGCCGCCGTGCGGGAGCACGGCCCAGTGTGCGACGCGGGGTGGCTGATCGCACTCGGCCCCGATGCCCCGCCCCTGATCGCGACGGGATGCGCGGGTGAGGATCTGTCCATCGGCCAGACGCGGTTCTCCCCGTCCGCCGACGGCTGGCTCAGCCTCGAGGGGATCACGTTCCTGCAGGCGTTCGTGGCGGCGCTCGGCGACCCCTACCTGACCCGGTTCACCGTCACCGAGGACGGGCCAGTGCTCGGGTTCGTCCCCGACGGGGCCGCTGGGCGTCGGTGCGAGGCCGTGCGTGTCGAGTTCGTCGGAGGCCTCCCGACCGGCTACTGCGAGGCCGGGGTAGGCGCCCCGGACGTCCTTCCGCGGCTCTCCGCTGCTGCGCCGGACCTTGGCAGCCGACTGGCCACCGCGGCCAAGGGCGAGGACGCGAGGATCGAACTGGTCTGGACCGATCCCTCCGACCCGCGACCGCTCCTCCAGGCGGGCACGCCGACGGCGAACGCCTCGTTCGCCCTCACGCCCGAGGACGAGGAGGCCGCGCGGGCCCGCAACGACCTGCCTGCCCTGACCGCGACCACGTGGCCGACGCTCGAGGGCTACCCCGGAGGCGGCGTCCCGCTGACCGAGCAGACCTACTACCAGGACCACGAGGGCGACCTGCTGATCGCCGTTGTGGAGCCCTTCGGAGGGAATCGGAGCGTCGCGCTCGACGCCGAGTACATGAGCACCGTCAACGGCGCCCGCTGCACCACCCAGCGGCCCTCCACCGAGGTCGTCTGCCGCGTGGAACTCCCCCAGGGCGGCTACCTGGCGGTGACCGGGAGGGTCGGGAGGGCCGACATCTCGGACGCCGCAGTTGCCGTCGCCACGCTGACGACCGCACTCCGCGACAGCCTCACCGGTTGACATTTCTGGTCGCCGGCCGCCCGGTATTTGATGAGTGAGTGTTCACTCACTACTATTGCCCGGTGATGCGAGCAACCCCCATGCCGCCCGAGCAACGCCGGGCCGCGATCGTCGAGGCCACGCTTCCACTCATCCAGCAGCACGGCACGACCGTCACCACCAAGCAGGTGGCGGAGGCCGCCGGCGTCGCGGAGGGCACGATCTTCCGCGTCTTCGACTCGCTGCAGGACCTCGTGGACGCGGCCATCATGTCCGCCTTCTCCCCCGAGAGGCTGCAGGAACTGCTGCGCGGCGTCGACCTCGGCGACGACCTGGCGACCAAGACCTCCGGGACCCTGGTGCTCCTCGCACAGCGGATGGACACCATCCGCTCCCTGATGATGGCGATCCACCACGCGCACGGCCAGCCACAGCCATGCCTGCGCGAGGAGCTGGAGGCCCGCCGCCGCGAACTCGACGCCTGGCTCGTGGAGCGCTTCGCCGAACACGAGCCAGAGCTTTCTGTCTCACCCTCCCACTACGTTGCCTACCTCCGGCTGTTGGCCACCGGAACCGTCCTGCACCTGGACTCCGGGATCGACACCGACGCGACCGCGTCCCTGGCCCTCAACGGGGCCCTTCGAAAGGAACAACAACCGTGATCTCCCGCCTCGGGCGGCTCATCAACCGCTATATCCGGCCCTACTGGGGCCTCCTCTCTGTCGTCGTGGTGCTCCAGATCATCGCCACGATCATGTCCCTCTACCTCCCGACCCTGAACGCCCGCATCATCGATGAGGGCGTCGTCAAGGGCGACACCGACTTCATCTGGCGCACCGGTGCCGTCATGCTGCTCCTCTCCGGGATCCAGGCCGTGGCGCAGATCGGCGCGGTGTGGGCGGGTGCCAACACCGCCATGCAGTTCGGGCGCGACGTCCGCGCCGCGATCTTCGAGCGTGCGCTTTCCTTCTCCACCAAGGAGATGAACCGCTTCGGCGCCCCTTCGCTGATCACCCGCAACACCAACGACGTGCAGCAGGTCCAGATGCTGGTGCTGATGACCTGCGTGATGCTCGTCTCCGCGCCCATCACCATGGTCGGCGGCGTCTTCATGGCGCTGCGCGAGGACATCGGCCTCTCGTGGATCATCCTGGCCGCCGTGATCCTGCTCGGCGTCGGCATCGCCGTCCTGGTCTCCAGGATGGGGCCGCTGTTCCAGGCGATGCAGTCCAAGATCGACACCCTCAACCGGGTGCTGCGCGAGCAGATCACCGGCATCCGCGTCGTTCGCGCCTTCGTCCGCGAGCCCCACGAGGCCGACCGGTTCAAGGCGACCAACGCCGACCTGGTCGACACCACCACCCGCGTCGGCCGACTGATGGCCTTCCTGTTCCCGTTCGTGACGTTCGTGATGAACCTGTCGACGGTGGGCGTGATGTGGTTCGGCGCAGGTCGGATCGAGTCCGGCGCGATCCAGATCGGCCAACTCACAGCATTCATCGCCTACCTGATGCAGATCCTGATCTCGGTGATGATGACGACGATGCTGCTGATGCTGGCGCCGCGTGCGGCCGTCTGCGCCGACCGCATCATGGAGGTGCTCGACACGCAGACCTCCGTGGCGCCGCCGAGGAGTCCCGCCCCGTCGCCTGACGCCCTTGGCAAGGTCGACTTCGACCTGGTCGACTTCACCTACCCCGGCGCAGAGGTTCCGGTGCTGAGCGACGTGTCGTTCTCGCTGACCCCCGGCCACACGACGGCGATCATCGGCTCGACGGGCTCCGGAAAGACCACGCTTGTCAACCTGATTCCGCGCCTGTTCGACGTGACCGACGGCGGCGTCCAGGTCGACGGTCTCGACGTGCGCGCCTACGACCCGGACGCCCTCTGGGCACGGATCGGGCTCGTGCCTCAGAAGCCGTACCTGTTCACCGGCACCATCGCGTCGAACCTGCGATACGGAAAGCCGGACGCCACCGACGAGGAACTGTGGGCGGCCCTTGAGGTCGCACAGGCCGCCGACTTCGTGCGCGAGAAGGACGGCCAACTCGACGCCCCGATCGCGCAGGGCGGCACCAACGTCTCAGGCGGGCAGCGGCAGCGCCTCGCCATCGCGCGGGCACTGGTGAAGAAGCCGAAGGTCTACGTCTTCGACGACTCCTTCTCGGCCCTCGACGTCGCCACCGACGCCCGGTTGCGCGCGGCGCTGAAGCCCGAGACGGCCGACGCGGCCGTCCTGGTGGTTGCGCAGCGGGTCTCCACCATCGTGGAGGCCGACGAGATCCTGGTGCTGGAGGACGGCGAGATCGTCGGCCGCGGCACCCACGAGGAACTGCTCGAGACGAACCCCACCTACCAGGAGATCGTCTTGTCGCAGCTGAGTGCAGAGGAGGCGGCGGCATGAGCGAGAAGACCACCCCCGTCAAGGCAAACGCACGACCCAAGTACGGCCCCGCCCGCGGCGGCGGCCCCGGCGGTCACGGCATGGGCGGCTCGGGCGAGAAGGCGGCCAACTTCGGCGTCTCGCTCAAGCGGCTCATTGGCCACCTGCGCCCGCAGCGCGTCGCACTGATCATCGCCATTGCGATGGGCACCCTCTCCGTCGCGCTCGGCGTCGTCGGCCCGAAGATCCTCGGTCGGGCGACCGACCTGATCCTCGCGGGCGTGATGGGCAGACAACTCGGCAAGGAGGTGCCGGCGGGCACCACCAAGGAGCAGCTCATCGACGGCCTCGTCGCGCGGGGCCAGACCGACCTCGCGGACATGCTGCGCAGGCTCGACTTCACCCCGGGCCAGGGCATCGACTTCGGCGCGATCGGCCAGGTGCTGCTCCTGGTGCTCGGCCTGTACCTCGCGTCCTTCGCCTTCTCCTACATCCAGGGCTGGGTGCTCAACGACGCCGTGCAGCGCACGGTGTTCACCATGCGCCAGGAGGTCTCCGGCAAGCTGGACAGGCTGCCGCTGAGCTACTTCGACAAGCAGGCCCGCGGCGAGGTGCTGAGCCGCGTCACCAACGACATCGACAACGTGTCGCAGACGCTGCAGCAGACCATGTCCCAGCTCCTCAACGCGCTGCTGATGCTGATCGGCGTGCTCGCCATGATGTTCTGGATCTCCCCGACGCTGGCCCTCGTGGCGCTGGTCTCGGTTCCGGTCGCCATGGTCGTGACCGGCCTGATCGGCAAGCGCTCGCAGAAGCTGTTCGCCCAGAACTGGAAGTCGACGGGCGAGCTGAACGCCGAGATCGAGGAGGCCTACACGGGCCACTCGCTGGTGAAGGTCTTCGGCCGTCAGCGTGAGGTCGAGGAGCAGTTCGCGATCCGTAACCAGGAGCTGTACAAGGCGGGCTTCGGCGCGCAGTTCATCTCCGGCATCATCATGCCGATCATGTTCCTGGTCGGGAACCTGAACTACGTCGTGATCGCGGTGATCGGCGGCCTGCGGGTCGCGTCGGGCACCATGAACATCGGCGACGTGCAGGCTTTCATCCAGTACTCGCGCCAGTTCACCCAGCCCCTGACGCAGGTCGCCTCGATGGCCAACCTGCTGCAGTCGGGCGTCGCGTCGGCCGAGCGGGTCTTCGAACTGCTCGACGCGGCAGAGATGACCCCGGAGCCGACGGGCCACCTCGGCGATGTCAAGGGCCGCATCGACTTCGACCACGTGGAGTTCTCCTACACGCCGGATCAGCCGCTCATCGAGAACCTGAACCTGCGCGTCCAGCCGGGGCAGACGGTCGCGATCGTCGGCCCGACCGGAGCGGGAAAGACCACGCTGGTCAACCTGCTGATGCGGTTCTACGACCTGAACTCCGGCCGGATCCTGATCGACGGGACAGACATCGCCACGGTCTCGCGCAGCGAGGTCCGCTCCAACATCGGCATGGTGCTGCAGGACACCTGGCTCTTCGGAGGCACGATCCGCGACAACATCGCCTACGGCCGCCTCGGTGCGACCGAGGACGAACTGCTGGAGGCGGCGCGCGCCACCTTCGTCGACCGCTTCGTGCACTCGCTCCCCGAGGGCTACGAGACGGTCATCGACGAGGAGGGCTCGAACGTCTCGGCGGGCGAGAAGCAGTTGATCACGATCGCGCGCGCCTTCCTAGCCGACCCGTCGATCCTGATCCTCGACGAGGCGACCAGCTCGGTCGACACCCGAACCGAACTACTCGTCCAGCAGGCCATGTCTGCGCTGCGAAGCGGCCGCACGTCGTTCGTGATCGCGCACCGGCTCTCGACGATCCGCGACGCGGACCTGATCCTGGTCATGGAGCACGGATCAATCGTCGAGCAGGGCACGCACCACGAACTGCTCGAGAAGAAGGGCCCGTACTACGACCTGTACCAGTCGCAGTTCGCCGCTGCGATGGACGAGTTGGACGAACAGGCAAGCTGACCCGTTCGCCTGGCGCCCCGTCACCTCCGGGTGGCGGGGCGCCGCGCATTCCCGGGAGCGCCTCCGCGCACTCCCCCTTGCCGCGGCTTGGCATCGGGCCGATCACGACGTAGAATAGTTGAAGCTTCAACACTTGTAGAGACAACTAAGGAGACGCGATGACCCTCGCACCCGAGACCCACATGGGTCGCCTCGAGCTGCGCGTCAAGGACCTTGGCGCCCAGCTCGCCTTCTACACCGACGGCGTCGGCCTCGAACCGCTGTCCGACGAACCGGGCGCGGTGACGCTCGGCCACGGCTCGACGCCGATCGTCCGGCTCACCGAGTCCAAGGACCTGCGCCCCGCCCGGCGCAACGAGGCCGGCCTGTTCCACACCGCCGTCGTCTACGACGACCCGAAGGCGCTGGCCAAGTCCCTGGTCAGCATGTACACCAGGTACGCCGACACCTACGCGGGCACCGGCGACCACCTCGTCTCGGAGGCCTTCTACTTCACCGACCCCGAGGGCAACGGCGTCGAGTTGTACCACGACCGCCCCCGCGACCAGTGGACCTGGGTGGACGGGCAGGTGCAGATGGACACCCTCTACATCGACCCGGCCAACTTCGTGAACACCCACCTGGACGGCGTCGATCCGGACGCGCTGACCACCGACGCGACCCTCGGCCACGTGCACCTGCAGGTCGGAGACGTCGACTCGGCGCGCGACTTCTACGTCGACGCGCTCGGCTTCGACGAGACCTTCGCCTTCCCCGGCTCGGCCCTGTTCGTCTCGGCCGGCGGCTACCACCATCACATGGCCATGAACGTGTGGAACTCGGCAGGCGCCGGGCCGCGCAGCAAGACCCTCGGCATGGGCGTGGTCGACATCCTCGTCCCCGACGCGACCGAACTCGCGCAGACCGAGGAACGGCTGCGCGGCAAGGGACTCACGACCACCTTCGACGGGCGCACCCTCGGCGTGCTCGACCCCTGGAACAACGAGATCCGGCTCTCGGTCGGCTGACCCAGCCTCGACGCCCCGCCCTCTCGAGGGCGGGGCGCTGTGCGTCCACCACTTCCGCGGCGACCCGACGGCCACGCCCGGCACGCCCCTAGACTTGGGTTCCTTCCGACGAGAGGACACCGATGTCTGACCTGTGGCTCCAGGACCCCCGCGACGCGCTGCGCGTCGGCGAAGGCTTCGACCTGAGCGCGTTCGACCGGGCGGGAACGCCCGGATTCACCGGCGACAAGGCGGCCGCCGCGACGCTGATGGCCGAGCGCGGCGCGCTGCTGTCCGAACTGCAGGAGCGGCTCTACGCCAACGGCCGCTCCGGCGGCACACGCAACGTGCTCGTCATCGTCCAGGGCCTCGACACCGCCGGCAAGGGCGGCATCGCCCGCCACGTGATGGGCATGGTCGACCCGCAGGGCGTCGCGCTGCGCAGCTTCGGCGTCCCCACCGCGGAGGAACGAAGCCACCACTACCTGTGGCGGATCAAGAAGGCGCTCCCCCGCCCCGGCCTGATCGGCCTGTTCGACCGCTCACACTACGAGGACGTGCTCGTGGTGCGCGTCGACGAACTGGTGCCGCCGGAGGTGTGGGAGCCCAGGTACAACGAGATCAACAAGTGGGAGAAGTCGCTGGTCGACAACGGCACCATCGTGCTGAAGTTCGCCATGATGGTCTCGCACGGCGAGCAGGGGATGCGACTCATGGAGCGCATCGACCGGCCGGACAAGAGATGGAAGTACTCCGTCAACGACCTGCCGACCCGCCTGAAGTGGGACGACTACCAGCAGGCCTACTCCGACGTCTTCGAGCGCACCTCCACCGAGTACGCGCCCTGGTACGTGCTGCCAGCCGACCGCAAGTGGTACCCGCGGCTCGCGGTCACCGAGATCCTGACCCGCTCACTGATCGAGATGGACCTGCGCTGGCCCAAGCCGCGGTGGCGCCCCGACGCGCAGCGCCGCAGGCTGGTCAAGACCATGACGCCGGAGCAGTTGGCCGCCTCGCTCGCCGAGACCGCCTCGACGGTGCAGGGGGCCATCGACGAGAGCGTCGACGTCAACCTTGAGGCGGCGAAGATCCGCGACGGGCACGCCGACCAGGAGACCCGCGACTCCGACCTGGCGACCATCGCGTCCCGCCGCTCCGACCTCGAGACCGACCTGGCGACCACGCTGGAACAGAAGCGCGCCCTGCTGGAGGAACTGAGCCCCGAACTCGCCGCGGCCTCGGCCGCCATCGTCGACGAGGGCACGAAGAAGAAGGGCAAGAAGTCAGGCAAGGGCAAGGACTCCTCTGCGGCCGAGGAGCCGTCGAAGAAGAAGTCGGCCAAGAAGCAGTCAACCAAGAAGAAGTCGGGGAAGAAGTCCGAGGACAAGGCCAAGAAGGCCGAGAAGAAGAAGGCCAAGAAGGGTAAGTGATCTCGCCCGGCGAAGGGTCGCCGGGCGCCGCCGCTCACCAGTTGTAGTCGAGGAACTTCCCGTCGAGGGTCACCACGACGCGGTCGCCGCCCGGATCGGCGCGACGCGACACGTCGACCTTGAAGTTGATGGCGCTCATGATGCCGTCGCCGAACTCCTCGTGGATCAGCTCCTTGATCGCGGGGCCGTAGACGTTGACGGCCTCGAGGAAGCGGTAGATCGTCGGGTCGTTGGCGGCCTCGCCGAGGCCGGTTCGGTAGGGCTGGCGCTGCAGGGCGGCGACGCTGTCGTCGGAAAGGCCGAGCAGTTCCCCGACGGCGCGCGCCTCGGTCTCCGGGACGGGGTGCTGGCCGAGCAGGGCCGCGACCGTCCACTCCTTGGGGCGCGAGATGTGCTCGGCGATGGCGGCCCAGGTGAGGCCGGCCTTCTGTCGGGCGACCTGGATCTCCTCTGCGGCGAGGGCCTTTGCGTCGTTCATGGGCAAACTCCTTTGTCCGTGGTTTTGGACAAAGGTATCGGAGAAAACGCGAAAGGGCAGGTCAGCGGGCAGTGACGCTGAACGCCTCGGCCTCACGGCCCGTCAGCGTGGCCGCGAACTCGCGAAGGGCCGCGACCCGCACCTCGGGGGCGACCCCGTCGAGCAGCGCAACCATCTCGTGCGCGATCACCGCCGACTGCGGGTTGCGGGCCGTGTAGCGCCAGGCGCGCGAGACGAGTTCGCGGTCGACGAGGCCCTTCTTCGCGAGGCGGTCAAGGACGGTCATCACGGTGGTGTAGGCGAGTTCGCGCTCGGCGGAGAGGCTGGCGTGCACATCGGCGACGCTTTGCGGCGCGGGGGAGGACCACAGGAGCTCCATCACCCGCTGCTCTAGCTCACCTCTCGACGCCATGGGGCAAGCATAGGGGTAGGGCGAGCGCATGATAGCGACAGGTTGTCGAAATATGACAAATCGTAGTACGTTGCCAGCATGGATCCAGTCGTTTTGGCACGGTGGCAGTTCGGCATCACGACCGTCTATCACTTCTTCTTCGTACCCATCACCATCGCGATGTCGATGCTGGTGGCGATCTTTCAGACGATGTGGGTCAAGACTGGCAAGGACGCCTATCTTCGGCTCACCAAGTTCTTCGGCAAGCTGTTCCTGATCAACTTCGCGCTCGGTGTCGTGACAGGCATCGTGCAGGAGTTCCAGTTCGGCATGAACTGGTCGGAATACTCCCGCTTCGTCGGTGACGTCTTCGGCGCCCCGCTTGCGCTCGAGGCGCTGCTCGCGTTCTTCCTCGAATCGACATTCATCGGGCTATGGATCTTCGGCTGGGACAAGCTGCCCAAGAAGCTTCACCTGCTCACCATCTACGCTGCCGCGTTCGGAACCATGCTGTCTGCGGTGTTCATCCTCGCCGCCAACTCCTGGATGCAGAACCCGGTCGGCACCATCTTCAACAACGGTCGAGCCGAGATCGACGGCGTCGCCGGCTTCATGGAGGTGCTGACCAACCCGGTCCTCCTGGTGACCTTCCCGCACGTGATCTCCTCGTCCTACATGGTCGCGGGTGGCCTGATCGCCGGCATCGCCGGCTGGCACCTGGCCAAGATCAACCGCGACGGCGAGGCGAAGGAGGGCGACAAGGGCGCCTACCGCTTCGCTGCCAAGTTCGGCGCCTGGACCCTGATCATCTCGTCGGTCTTCGTGATCGTCTCGGGCGACCAGCAGTCGAAGGTGATGACCGAGGTGCAGCCCATGAAGATGGCCGCGGCAGAGGCGCTGTTCCACACCACGGAGAACGCGCCGTTCTCGATCCTGACCATCGGCAACCGCGAGGGAACCAAGCAGGTCTTCGCGATCGAGATCCCCGGGCTGTTGTCCTTCCTGTCGGGCCACGAGACGGTCAAGGGCATCAACGACCTGCGCGAGGAGTACAAGGAGATCGGCTTCCACCGCTTCGACGGCTCCCAGACCAAGTTGCAGGAGCAGTTCGCCTCCGAACTGGCCGCGAACTACCCGGGCATCGACCCGATGCCCAACGTTCCGCTCGCCTACTGGACGTTCCGCCTGATGATCGGCCTCGGCTTCGTCGGCATCGCGCTCGGCGCGTTCACCCTGTGGGTGCTGCGCAAGGACCGGCTGCCCAAGCCGGGCAGGCTGTGGACGCTTGCGATGTTCGCGATGCCGCTGCTTCCGCTGTTTGCGATCTCGTTCGGCTGGATCTTCACCGAGATGGGGCGACAGCCGTGGATCGTGGCGGGCGTGCTGCCCACCCAGGCGGGCATCTCCCCGTCGGTGCCTGCTGGCAGCGTGCTGTTCTCGATGATCACCTACACCCTCATCTACGGCGCGTTGGCCGTGCTCGAGGTGTGGCTGTTCCTCAAGTACGCCAAGGCGGGCCTCCCCGAGGTCGCGCCTCCTGAGGTACAGACCGATCCAGACGCCCCCCTGACCTTCGCGTACTGAGGACGGAAATAAGACATGCTGAATCTGCTTGAAAGCACCGTCGCGGTTCCCACGCTCACCGCGGTCTGGTTCATCCTGGTCGCCGTCCTGTGGCTCGGCTACTTCTTCCTCGAGGGCTTCGACTACGGCGTCGCCATGCTCTTCCCGATCCTCGGGAAGGACGAGAAGGACCGCCGCGTCATGGTCAACACCATCGGCCCCGTCTGGGACGGCAACGAGGTGTGGCTGCTCACGGCCGGCGGCGCGATGTTCGCGGCCTTCCCCGGCTGGTACGCCAGCCTGTTCTCCGGCCTGTACCTGCCCCTGCTGCTGGTCCTTGTCGGCCTGATCCTGCGCGGCGTCGCGTTCGAGTACCGCTCGAAGCACCCCGACAGCACCTACCGCAACGTGCTCGACTGGTTCGCCACGATCGGCTCGTTCCTGCCCTCGCTGGTCTTCGGCATCGGGTTCGCCAACTTCATCATCGGCCTCGCCAACGACGGCCTGCTGTGGAACGGCTCCTTCTGGGGCCTGTTCGGCTGGTTCGGCCTGTTGGGCGGCGTGATGCTCGTCGTGCTGTTCCTGGTGCACGGCTGCGCGTTCATTGCGCTGAAGACCAAGGGCGGCATCCACGAGCGCTCCGAGG
Source organism: Propionibacteriaceae bacterium AM104-82 (assembly GCA_027658995.1). Taxonomy (GTDB): domain Bacteria; phylum Actinomycetota; class Actinomycetes; order Propionibacteriales; family Propionibacteriaceae; genus Arachnia. The sequence goes on along the minus strand of JAQDQK010000011.1, from coordinate 35,817 downwards.
CCCTCGGCGGCAAGCTCGCCTGGGGCGCGCTGGCGCTGGTGACGGCCTTCGTGCTCTGCCAGAACCTGCTGTGGCCCGCCACCTCCGAGTTCGGCGACTTCCGGGTCTTCGCGTGGATCGCCGGCATCCTGGCGATCGTCGCGATCGGCTTCGCGGCGCTGATGATGCGCAAGGGTCGCGACGGCTGGGCCTTCATCGGCACCGGCCTCTCGATCGTGACGCTGTTCGCGGGCATCTTCGTCAAGCTGTACGGCAACCTCGGCTTCGCCCAGGACGAGGCCGTCGCGGTCACCGAGCGGCTCAACATGATCACGGCCGCGTCCTCGCCCACCACGCTGACCATCATGACGTGGGCCGCGGTGATCTTCGTCCCCGTCGTGATCGGCTACCAGGCCTGGTCGTACTGGGTCTTCAGCAAGCGCATCTCGACCAAGAACATGCCCGACGTCAGCAGCACCGGCTACTGACCCGTCGACCCGTCACTGTGAGGCCCGTCTCCCCCGCGGAGGCGGGCCTCGCGCTTGAACGCGAATGAGAAACTGATAGTCATGGCCGGACCCATCCACCCCAGGCTGCTGAAGCGCGCCAAGGCGACCAGGGTGTTCCTGGTCGCGAGCGTCGTCGTCGGCGTCGCCACCGCAGCGCTGCTGATCGTCCAGGCTCGGCTGCTCGCCGACTGGATCACCATGGCGTTCGAGACGAGGACCTTCCCGCCCGGCTGGCAGGTCGCGCTGATCGCCCTGCTGGCCGTGTTCGCGGGTCGAGGGGTGCTGGCCTGGCTGTCGTCGCTGCTTGCGCACCGCAGCGCCGCCTCCGTGAAGTCGGACCTGCGCCGCGACGTGCTCCGCGCCCGGCTGGCGACCCCCGTCGGTGGGGCGTCGTCTGCTTCGCTGGTGCGCACCGTCACGCAGGGCCTCGACTCGCTGGACGGCTACTTCTCCAAGTACCTCCCCCAACTCGGCCTGGCGGCGACCGTCCCTTTCCTGGTCGGCGGTGCCATCCTGATCGCCGACTGGCAGTCGGCCATCATCATCGCGTTCACGCTTCCGCTGATCCCGGTGTTCATGGCGCTGATCGGCTGGACCACCGAGAAGGCGACCAGGCACAGCTTCGCGGTCGCCGACCGGCTCGCCAATCACTTCGCGGACCTGATCGCAGGCCTGCCGACGCTGCAGGCCTTCGCGCGGGCCCGGGCGCAGCGCAAGGGCGTCGAACTCAGCGAGGAACGCTACCGCGAGGCGACCATGAAGACGCTCTACGTGTCGTTCCTGTCGTCCTTCGCGTTGGAACTGCTCGCCACGCTGTCGGTCGCGATCGTGGCGGTCACCGTCGGCTTCCGCCTTGTCTACGGTGATGTGACCTTCGGCACCGCCCTCTTCGTGCTGATCCTCGCCCCCGAGGCGTTCCTGCCGGTGCGCCAGGTCGGCGTCCACTTCCACGACTCGGCAGACGGTGTCGCCGCGGCCGACGCCGCCTTCGAGATCATCGACGCCGCCCCCGAGGCGGGCGGCACGCTGCCCGCGCCCGATGGGCCTCTGCGGCTCGAGTCGGTCGGCTACCGCTACCCCGGTTCGGAGGCGGCCGCCGTCGAGCGGCTCAGCCTCGAGGTGACGCCCGGCGAGGTGGTGGCCCTGAGCGGCGCATCTGGAGGCGGCAAGTCGACGGCGCTCGCGATGGCGATGGGCTTCCTGACCCCTGAGAGCGGCGGCGTCACCGTCGGCGGGCAACCGCTGGCCGAGACCGACCTGGCGTCGTGGCGACGAAGGGTCGCCTGGGTGGCGCAGGAGCCTGGCCTCATCAACGGGACGGTCGGCGACAACGTCGCGCTCGGGCATCCCGGTGCGGGCGCCGACCTGGTGGCCCGGGCGCTGCGGGACGCGGGCGCAGACTTCGGGCCGGACAAGCCGGTCGGCGACGACGGCGAGGGTCTCTCGGTCGGCGAGCGGCGCAGGGTCGCGCTGGCCCGCGCGCTGCTGCGGATCCGTGAGGGAGGGGCAAGGTTCCTGATCCTCGACGAGCCGACCGCGGGTCTGGACGCCGACACCGAGGCGGAGGTGATCCGCGCCGTCCGCGCGACGGGGGCGGGTGCGCTGATCGTGTCGCACCGACCTGCGGTGCTCGAGGCCGCCGACCGGATCGTGGAGGTGGCGGCATGAGGCGCCTGCTCAGCGAACTGCTCGCAGCGATCCCGAAGGGCCGCGGCCGGCTGATCCTCGCCGTCGCGATGGCCTCGCTCGCGTCGGCCTCCTCGGTCGCCCTGATGGGCGTCTCCGCCTGGCTGATCTCCTTCGCGGCGATGGCTCCCCCGGTGCTCTACCTGCAGCCCGCCGCGGTCGGGGTGCGCGCGTTCGGCATCTCGCGGGGCGTGTTCCGCTACGCGGAGCGCATCTTCGGCCACGAGGTGGCGCTGCGGATGCAGGGCGCGCTGCGGGTCCGGGTCTTCGACAAGCTTGCGGGCACCACGCTGATCGGCAGGCGCCGCGGCGACCTGCTGACCCGGGTCGTCACCGACGTCAACGCGGTGCAGGACCTGGTCGTGCGGGTCGTGATCCCGTTCGCGTCCGCGTCTGTGGTGGTGGTCGGTACCACGGTGATGCTCGCGGTCTTCAACCTGCCCTCGGCGCTCGCGCTGTTCGTGACCGCCGTGCTCGCGGGCGTGGTGCTTCCGTGGTGGACGCAGCGGATGAGCCTCGCGGCCGACGTGGCAGCCGTCCCGACGCGCGGCAGGCTGGGCGACGGCGTCCGCGAACTGGCGCTGACGTCGACCGACCTGGTCGCCTACGGGGCGGACGGCGCTGAACTGGACCGACTGCTCGCGATCGACGACGAACTGCGGGCGCAGGAGGCACGCGGCGCTTGGGTGCGCGGCATCGCCACCGGCGGGCAGTTGGTCGCCTCGGGGGTCGCGGTCGCGCTTGCCCTGTACTTCGGCACCTCCGCGGTCGCGGCGGGCGACCTCGACCCGCGCTTCCTCGCGGTGCTCGCGCTGACCCCGCTCGCGATGCACGAGGTGCTCGGCACCTTCGCGCAGGCCGCGCAGACCTACACGCGGGCCCGCTCCGCCCTGGACCGCCTGACGGAGGTGATCGACGCGCCGCCGGTCGGGACGGGCGACGTCACCGACGGCGAGGCCCCGACACCCGGGCTCCTCTTCGAGGACGCGACGGTCGGCTGGCCCGGCTCCGGTCCGGTCCTGGAGGGCGTCGACCTGACGGTCGCACCTGGCGAGCGCGTGGCGCTGGTCGGGCCGTCCGGGATCGGCAAGACCACCATCGCCGCCACGGCGCTCGGCCTGATCCCCGCGATGGGCGGCCGGATCAGCCGCGGCGGCCGCGTCGGGTACCTGGAGCAGGACGCCCATATCTTCGCCACCACGGTCGCGGAGAACGTGCGGATCGGCGACCGGGAGGCCACCGACGACGACATCGCCGAGGCGCTGCGCGAGGCAGGCCTGGACCTCTCGCCTGACCGGCTGATCGGCGAGGAGGGCACCACGCTGTCCGGCGGGGAGCGGCGCCGCCTCGCGGTGTCGCGCCTGCTCGTGGGAGACCGTCAACTGATCATCCTGGACGAGCCGACCGAGCACCTGGACCGCGAGACGGCCGACGCGCTGATGGCCGACGTCTGGGCCGCCTTCGACGGCGATCCGGTGCTCGTGATCACCCACGACCCCGAGGTGATGGCCGCCTGCGACCGGATCGTCGAGATCGGCTGAAGTTGCCCGCCCGGCTGCACCATCGGGGTGCCGGGATCCGACACCGGTCCCGAAACGGTTAGAGTGTCGGGGTGATCCCAGTAGCCGGCGCAGCGCGACCACTTCGTGTGGCGCAGTTCACCGACAACTACGGACCGGGCAGCAACGGCCTGATGTTCGCCGTCCAGCAGCTCGAGGGAAATCTGCTCGACGCGGGCGACGAGGTCATCGTCGTCGCCCCGGCCGCGAAGGGCCCCAACCCGCATCATGGGCGCGAGGGTCGCACCGAGATCCGGTTGCCGTCGGTGAAGGTGCCGAAGATGCCGACGCGGGTCGCGAGCGGCCGCCACTTCGACCGGACCATCGACCAGATCGCCGAACTGCGCCCCGATGTCATCCATGTGCACGGCTTCGGCACCGTCGGCGCGCTCGGCACCTGGGCGGCCCGCCGCCTCGACATCCCGATGCTGCTGACCTGGCACACCGACTTCGACGCCTACGCCGACCACTACTCGGCGGTGCTTCCGCTGCTGACGGGCGTCGTGCGGGCGTTCGCCCGGCTGACGAAGGGCGAGGTCGTCGACTCCGAGGACCTGCGCCTCGCGGAGGTCCGCTACGAGGACCGCGGCCGCTCGACGGCGCTGCTGCTCGGGCTGTGCCAGAAGATGCTCGAGACCGCCGACGTCGTGACGACCCCGTCTCCGAAGACGGCGACCAGGTGCCGCCTGATCAGCACCAACGCGAACATCCGGGTCGTGCCCAACGGCGTCGACCCGCTGCCGCCCGGCCCTCCCCCCTTCCCGCATCCCGACGGCCCGATGGTGCTCTACGCGGGCCGGATCGCGCCGGAGAAAGGCATCCCGCTGCTTGCCGACGCGTTCGCGCTCGTCCACGCGCAGCGACCGGACGCCCGGCTGTGCGTGGTCGGCGACTGGGAGCGCTACTCCCACATCAAGAAGGTGCTCGCCGCAGGCCGCGACGCCGGCCGAATCATCCTGCCGGGCGAGCAGAAGCGCGACGCGCTCGGCGCCTACTACGGCATGGCCGACGTGTTCGCCTTCCCCAGCCTCACCGACACCCAGGCGCTGGTGCTGCACGAGGCGGCACTGGCGGGCCTGCCGATCGTCTCAGTGGACCACGAACTGCAGTTGGTGATCGAGCCCGGCGTCAACGGCGAGATCACCCGCCCGACGGCCGCGTCGCTCGCCGCAGGACTGCTGCGCACGCTCGACCGGTTGGACGACGCGGCGTGGCGGGAGAACGCCTCGGCCCGCTCGGTCGAACTGGCGTCGCAGTGGACCATCGCCTCGCAGGCACGGGCGATGCTCGACATCTACGCGGAACTCGCAGGGGTCGGCGCCCTCGCCTCCCGCGACTGAACCGCGAGAAGGCCGGGTCGAAGTCGTCCCTGCTCTCTCGACTCCCGATTCCTGAGCCGCGACCAGACGGCGCGGCCCCTCGCTGGCACTACCCAAGCGAGGAGGTCCAGCCAACCCCTGTTGCCTGGTTCCTCCAAGGACTCACCAAGGAGTTTCCGGTATCTGCCGGGGTGGCAGACGCATGAGCCCGGGCATCGGTGCCGGAACCTTGCCGTATGGAACCTCCACCGGACGCAGGGTTTCGTCGGCACGCATGGCATCAAGCTGCCTCTCCGACAAGCTCGTGACGCTGATGATCTGGCCGGTAATCCACTGGGCCTGGGTGGTAGCGAGGTTGATCCGCAGGCACCTCATCGGGAGGGGAACGCCGGCGGAGTTCTTCTTGGGTATCCACTCCCCGAACGGCTCCTCAGATTCATCGCTCGGATCCCACGCGCAGGGCAGATCTGAATCACTCTTCATCCCTCGAGTCAGCGCATCGAACGCGCTGCGTCGCAGCCGCACCGCGAACAGGGCCGACCGCGCGCCCCACCACGTGTTGGTCGCTGCCGCAAGGAACGAGGTCCACAGTCGAGTTCCCGGCTTGAGCAGGGAGGCCCGCTCCCCGCTTGTGATCCGTTCGGTGCAGTCCAAGCTTGCAGTGGCGTAGACAGTCACAGAGTGTTGATCGGAGGAGACCTCCAGTTGAGTAAACCCAGGGGTCACTTGCGAGCATGCCTCAAAGATCACCGGGTCGTCAGAGAGGCGCAGCAAATCGAGCTTCCGCTCTGCCTCTTCGGTGTCGATGCGCGACAACGCGTGGACGGCCCGCTTGGGAATCGTGTACCCGTACGTATCGTCGAAAGACGTGCCGCACAACCAGTACAGCACCTCCACGGCCTCTGGATCCCGCTCGAGGTCGAGGGCTTCGGCGATCCAGTCGTGCAAGTGGTGCCAAGGCACCCGTAGCAGGCGGCGAGCTAGAGCCAGGTATTCGTCACGAGGCAGGACCTCACACGCGATCAGATACGCATCCTCCAGATCGCCCGGATCTCTCGCTTCCTCGGCCGCCTTCAGCGCCTTCCTCGCAGAGATCTGCGCTTCGCTTCCAGCCGATGCGGCCGGGGCTTTCGAGTCGTCCACCCGCTCCACCCTTTCGATATGGGGACCATTCGGACACCTGCGTACCGAGCCATCCACTTCGACCGTCAACTCGCCACGCGTCGAGTTCGCTCCGTATGCCAGGGTAGCTTCAAGCGTCCCGCGGGTGACCCCTGACTAGCGGGGATGGCCGTTTGTTGATCTGTCGGTCCCGTGTAGGCCACGTGGCCGGTCACGCAGTGGGCGTATGAGTTGGCTGTGTCGCTGAGGCTGGGACTTCGATTCAGGGATCAGTCGGGTCAGACTGTCCACACGGGGAACGCAGGAACCCGGCCGCACGGTGTCAGCCGGGTTCGCGCCCAAGGGTTTGTCAGGCGATGGTGCGGCGCAACGCGAGGTAGGACGCGGCCGCGAGGATCAGCGCCCCCACGAGTCCCAACACCGCGGTGCTCATGGCGCCGAGCGCCGTGAACACCGACCCGACGGCCTCCCAGGCCTCGAGCTTGGTGATCAGGAAGGTCGCGCCGATGAGCAGCAGTCCGAGCCCGAGCAGCCCGATCGTGAGCGCCGTCACGCCCCACCGCTTGTAGACGATCGCGCAGAAGAAGCCGATGCAGAACATCAGGAACGTGAGCGTCAGGTAGGTCACCGCCGAGGCTAGCGGGCCGTGCTCCCACACCCACGGGACGCGGAAGAACAGCCCCTGCATCCCCCACCCGTCCGTCGCGTCCTCGATGAGGCCGCCGATCGTGAACAGGATCCCCATCACGATGGAGGACAGCAGCGCCGTCAGCATCGTGCCGAGGAAGAACTCCCTGCGCGTGACGCTCATGGCCTGCGAGAACGGGAAGCTGAGGCTGAGCCCGTAGGCGCCCGCGGCGATGTAGTACCAGATGGGCGCGAAGGGCGCCCCACCGGCGAACACGCCGGAGACGGGGATCAGAGCGAAGATCATCAGCGAGAGCAGGAACGCGCCGCCGAGGATGATGAGCGGCAGGCCGATGAAGGTCATCCGGTTGAGGACCTGCATCCGGGCGACGTTGAGCACGCGGTTCATCGTGCGACCTCCATGTCCTGAGCGCCGGCGTCGGCGGCGTGCTGGGTCACAACCGCACGACGAGTTGCTGCAGCGAGACGGGCGAGATGTCGAGGCTCGCGTCGGCGATCCGACGGCGGTCCTCGGCGGTCAGCGCGCCGAGCACGGTCGCGCTGGTGATGGGCCCGAGGCTCTCGGTGTGGATCACCTCACGCCCAACGGTGAACACGTCGACCGCCTGGGCGGCGCCCACGACCGTGAACGCACGGGACTGGAGATCCTCGGCGCTCCCCTCAAGGAGCACCCTGCCCTCCTCAAGTACCACGACGTGTTCGAGGAGGTTGGCGACCTCGTCGATCAGATGGCTGGAGAGCACGATCGTGCGGGGATGCTCGGCATAGTCGCGCAGCAGACGGTCGTAGAAGATCTGGCGGGCGACCGCGTCGAGGCCGAGGTATGGCTCGTCGAAGAAGGTGATCTCGGCGCGCGAGGCGATGCCGATGATCACGCCGACGGCAGAGAGTTGGCCGCGGGAGAGCTTCTTGATCCGCCGGTTCAGCGGCAGCCGGAAGGCGTCGACGAGGTCGTCGGCGAGGCTCTGATCCCAGTTCGGGAAGAACATCGCCGCGGCGCGGAACGCCATGCCCGGCTTGAAGTCGTCGGGGTAGCGCTGGCTCTCGCGGACGAAGCACATCCGCTGCAACACGCCAGCGTTCTCGTATGGGTCCTCGCCTGCGACGCGGACGACGCCGGCGGTCGGGAAGTTCTGGGCCGTGATGATGGACATCAGCGTGGACTTGCCTGCGCCGTTGCGGCCAAGCAGTCCCGTGATGGCTTCCTTGCGGAAGCTCACGCTGATGTCGTCCAGCGCGGTCGTCTCGCGATAGGTCTTCGTCAGACCCACAACGTCGATGACGGTTGTCACGAGGTGGTCCTTTCGGTGGATCCCGCGGTGGTCGAGCGGGAGCGGATCAGGGTGGCGAGATCATCGGCGGTGAGGCCGAGCTTGCTCGCTTCGTGCAGGAGCGGGTCGACATACCGCTCGGTGAAGGACGTCCGTCGCTCGACCAGGAGCGTGGCCTGTGCTCCGTCGGCGACGAACATCCCGATGCCGCGACGCTTGGTGAGCACGCCCTTGTCGACGAGCATATTCACTCCCTTCGCGGCGGTGGCCGGATTGATGCGGTGGAAGGCGGCGAGTTCGTTCGTTGAGGGCGCCTGAGCGCCCTCGGGCAGCGTGCCTGCCACGATCGAGTCCTCGATCGTCTCGGCGATCTGCACGAAGATCGGCTTGCCGTCGTCGATCACAGTAACCCTCCGGTTCCTGGGTTAGTTACTTGAGTAGGTAACCACGGAACGCAAGGATATGTCAACACGCCCTTGTGGCGAGTTGATGGGACCGAGCGGCTTCCGCACCTCGATGCGAGACCCGCCACGGTGTGTGGACGCGGAACCTCACGAGCAGCGATCACCGCTCAACGCGCCGCCAGCACGCCGCTCTGAGGGCGCCTCGTCAGGGCGCTCAGGCGAGCGAGGAGTTCCTGACGACGAGGCGGGGCGCCAGGTACTCGACGCCGTGCGAGGGGCGACCCTCCATGGCCTCGGCGAGGCGCTGGGCGGCGCGGCGGCCGATGTCCTCGAGGTTCATGTCGATGCTGGTCAGCGCGGGACGGGCGCCGGTGGCGAGGATCGCCCAGTTGTCGTGGCCGACCACCGCGACGTCGCGCGGCACCGAGCGTCCCTCGTCGCGCAGGGTGTCGAGCGCGCCGCGGGCGATCTGGTCGTTGCCGCACAGCACCCCGTCGACCTGCGGGTGCTGCGCCAGCACGGTCCGCATGGCCGCGCGCCCCCAGTCCTCCGACCAGGTGCCGAACAGCGCGGCGCCGCCGACCGGGCTCAGCCCGTCCTCGGCGAGCCGGGCGATCGCGCCCCTGGAGCGCTCCTCGGAGGCGCCGTAGGTGACGTCGCCGCCGAGGATGGCGATGTTGCGCCGACCGGAGGCGAGCAGGTGTTCGACGCCGATCCGGCCGGCGCCGACGTTGTCGGAGACGATCGAACAGTCGTCGGGATCGTCGGAGGGTGCATAGGCGTAGACGACGGGGACCTGGATGTCGCCGAGCGACGGCCGGGTGTCGGGCCGGGCGCCCACGATGATCAGGCCGTCGACGCGTCGTTCCTTGAGGACGCCGAGGTGGTAGCGCTCCCGGATGGCGTCGCCGCGGGCGTCGCACAGCAGGACCGAGACCTTGGTCAGCCCGAAGGCGTCCTCGGCGCCCATCAGCAGCGGGATCGAGAACCGGCCCTCGAGGTCGTGGGTGATGAGGCCGACGGTGCCGGTGCGGCCCGTCAGGAGCGACTTGGCGAGCGTGTTCGGCACGAAGCTGAGTTGGTCGGCCGCGGCCACCACCCGCGAACGGGTCGCCTCGCTCACGTCGCTGCGGCCGTTGAGCGCCTTCGAGGCGGTTGAGACAGACACCTGCGCAAGCTTGGCGACGTCGATGAGGGTCGGCGTCTTCGAATCCGTTTTCGACATCTCCTCGTCCCGTCTCGCAATCGGCGTGCACCACGCTGCGCGCAGCCTATCGCAGCGACCCTACCGTTCACGTGCGAAAAGGCTAAATGACGAGGGCTATTGACGATTCATCCGCCGCGTGTCAGGATTATCGCAAACCTTTTCGGAAGGTTTCGTGAGACGGGTAAGACCCCCGCCTTACCCGCAGCACCAAACGACACCCTCAACGATGAGAGGACCACCATGAAGACTCGTTCGATCGTGGCCGCGGTCGCGGCCATGAGCCTCAGCCTCGGGCTCGCCGCCTGCGGAGGCGGCGACACGCCAGGCAACGGGGGCTCCCCGGCGGCGTCCATCCCGGCCGACGGGATCGACGACGGCACCGAACTGACGATGTGGACCCGCGCCCCCTTGGAGCGCCAGGCCAAGAACGCCGTCGAGGCCTACAACTCGACGCACAAGAACCAGGTCAAGCTGGAGATCCTCCCCAACGACGACGTCGAGGGCAAGGTCGGCGGCGCGATCCAGACCGACACGCTGCCCGACATCCTCGCCGGCGACGTGGTGCGGATCCCCTACTGGGTGCAGCAGGGCGTCTTCGCAGACGTCACCGCCCAGATCGACGGTCTCGACACCGCCAACCTGCAGAAGGGCCACATCGACGCGGGCACCCTCGACGGCAAGAAGCACACCCTGCCGTTCGTCACCGACATCTCGGTGATGGTCTGGAACAAGGACCTCTACAAGGAGGCAGGCCTCGACCCCGAGAAGGGCCCCGCCACCGTCGACGAGTTCCTGACCCACGCGAAGGCCGTCGCGGGGCTCAACAAGTCCGGCGTTGCGGGCAGCTACCTCGCGGGCCAGTCCGGCGGCGCGCTGGTGTTCACGCTGTTCCCGATGATGTGGGCAAGCGGCGAGGAGGTCCTCAACGAGGACGGCACCAAGGCCAACGTGGCCTCGGACAACGCCAAGAAGATCTACGCGGCCTACAACGAGCTCGCCAAGACCACCAACGGACTCGGCGCCGGCTCGAAGGAGGAGACCGGCGCGACGTGGACCGCCCCCTTCCAGGAGGGCAAGGTCGGCGTCATGCAGTACCCCTACACCGCGGTGACCGGCCTGTTCGACACCGTCGACTTCGAGTTCGGCGTCGCGGGCATCCCCGGCGTCGAGGGCAACCAGTCGACGTTCCTCGGCGGCGACGCGCTCGGCATCTCCAAGAGCTCCAAGAAGGTCGCCCAGGCGTGGAACTTCATGTCCTGGCTGATGTCGGATGAGGCCCAGCAGAAGGTCTTCGCCGACAACAACGACACCGCCTCCAGCCTCAGCGTGCTCGAGAACGGCTACGCGAACGCAGACGAGCGCACCAAGATCGCCAACGCCACCATCAAGGACGGTCGCGCTCCGGTCGCGGTGAACTTCAACGAGGCGTTCAACGCGGCAGGCTCCAACTGGCAACTCCTGATCCAGGACGCCGTGTGGGGCGACGGGTCGCAGGTCGACTCCCTCAACGAGCAGATCACCGCGACGCTCGGCGGCTGATCGCACCGGTCGGCGGGGCCCCGCGCCCCGCCGACCGCTCGAAGCAAGAGAGGCAACATATGACGTCAACGACGATGACGACGCCCACCAAGGCACCGAGGCGGCGGACCCACGCGGCGCGTGAGGCGGCCACGGGATGGGCCTTCGCGACCCCCGTCACCCTTGTCCTGGTGCTGCTGTTCCTGGCACCGATCGTGCTCGTGGTGATCATGTCCGGGTCGAAGTGGACGCTGCTCGGCGGCAACCAGGGCCTGAACGGGACCACCAACTTCGAGAAGGTCTTCGCCGACCCGATGCTCCTGGACTCGGTCTGGTTCACGCTGAAGTACACCGTCATCACCACCGTCATCCTGATGCCGATCGCGCTCGGGCTGGCGCTGCTCGTCCAGGAGGCGCGGCGCTGGAACAACGTGCTGCGCACCGCGATCCTGGTGCCCTCGGCGCTCGGCATCGCGTCGGCGTCGGTGCTGTTCTACGCGCTGTACTCACCGCAGGTCGGCCCCATCAACAAGGCGCTCGCCGGGCTGGGCCTGATGGACCAGGACAGCTCGCTGCTCGGCACCCCGAACGGGGCGCTGTGGGCGACGGTGTTCCTGGTGGTGTGGCGCTTCTCCGGCTTCTACATGCTGCTCACCATGGTGGGGCTGCAGGCCATCCCGACCGACGTGTACGAGGCGGCCCGGATCGACGGCGCGAGCAGGTGGCGCACCTTCACACAGGTGACGCTCCCGCTGCTGAAGCCCACCATCGCCATGACGATGATCATGTCGATCACCGGCTCGCTGCTCGCCTTCGACCAGTTCTACGTGCTCACCAAGGGCGGCCCCAACAACTCGACGATGACGGTCGTGCAACTGATCTACCGCTACGCGTTCGAGACCAAGCGCGACCTCGGCATGGCCGCGGCGCTCTCGGTGCTCGTGCTCGTCGCGCTGATCGTCGTCAACGCCGTCCAACTGCGCGCCATGGGCGTCACGGACAAGGAGGACAAGTGAGCTCCAACCCCGCGTCCAAGGCCGTCTACTACTTCCTGACGACCTGCATCGCCATCACCTTCCTCGCGCCACTGGTGTGGGCCGTGATCAGCTCGGTCTCCCCCGCCCCTGGCACGTCGCAGACCAACGGCTTCGGCATGGGCAACTACGTCGCCCTTTTCGAGTACGGGCAGGGGCTGCCCGCCTACCTGCTGAACTCGCTGATCATCTCGGTGGTCGCCATCGTGGTGACGGTGCTGTGCGCCGCCACCGGCGGCTACGCGTTCGCCCGGTTCAGGTTCCGCGGCAAGAACGTGCTGTTCGTGCTGGTGCTCTCGGTGATGATGGTGCCCGTCGCCGCGCTGCTGATCCCGCTGATCGTCTGGATGCAGAAGATCGGCATGCAGAACTCGCTGCCCGGCGTCGGCCTGGTGCTGACGCTGTTCCAACTCCCGTTCGGCGTGTTCATGATGCGTAACTCGTTCGCCGCGATCCCCCGCGAGTTGGAGGAAGCGGCCCAGATCGACGGCTGCTCGCAACTCAAGGCGTTCTTCACCGTGATGCTGCCCACCGTCACGCCCGCGCTGATCACCGTCGGCCTCTTCGCCTATCTGGCGGCCTGGAACGACTTCATGGTCTCGCTGTACCTGCTGTCGATGAACAACGCGCCGCTCCCGCTCGCGCTGGTCAACATGCGCCAGCAGGCGATGGGCGTCATCGACTACGGCATCACCACCGCAGGCGTCGTCATCCTGACGCTTCCCGCACTGATCCTGTTCCTCGCCCTGCAGAAGTACTACGTCAAGGGCTTCACCTCCGGCGCCGTCAAGGGCTGAGCCCGCACCCTCCGAACCCACGCACACTAGGAGCGATTCCCCATGAACACCTCACCCGTCCCCGTCGCGCCCTCCGCTGGCCCCCTCCGACCGTTGGGGATCGACGCCGTCACCATCGACGGCGGCTTCTGGGCCGACCGGCAGCGGCTCAACGCGGAGGCGATCATCCCGCACGCGTTGAAGTGGGAGACGCGGGTCGGCTGGATCCCCAACTTCACCTACGCGCTGGAGGGCACCATCGCGGAGCACCGGCACGGGCGGGAGTTCTCCGATTCAGACGTGTACAAGCTCATCGAGGCGATGGCCTGGGAGGCGGGCCGCACCGGCGACCCGGGGCTCGAGGCGGAGATCGAGCGGCTGGGCGCGATGGTCGAGGCGGTGCAGCGCAAGGACGGCTACGTCAGCACCAAGTTCGACAACCCGGGGCAGGACCCCAGGTACACCGACTTCGAGTGGGGGCACGAGCTGTACTGCTTCGGGCATCTCATCCAGGCGGCCGTCGCGCGGATCCGCACCGGACATCCCGACAGCGCCATCGTGAGGGTGGGGCTGCGCGCCGCCGACCACGTGCTGCGCGAGTTCGGCGACGGCGCCCGCGAGGCGGTGTGCGGGCACCCCGAGATCGAGGTGGCGCTCGCCGAACTCTCCCGCGCCACCGGCGATGACCGCTACGTCGAGCAGGCACGGATCTTCGTCGACCGGCGCGGCCACGACCTGCTCTCCGACATCGAGTGGGGCCGCTCCTACTACCAGGACGACGAGCCGTACCGGTCCTCGACGGTGCTGCGCGGCCACGCCGTCCGAGCGCTGTACCTGACGGCGGCCGCCGTCGACATCGCCGTCGAGCAGGGCGACGCGGAACTGCTGGAGATCGCCCGGCGCCAGTACGACGCGGCGCTCGCGCGGCGCACCTACCTGACCGGCGGAATGGGGTCGCACCACCAGGACGAGGCCTTCGGTGAGGACTTCGAACTGCCGCCCGACCGCTCCTACTGCGAGACCTGCGCGGGCGTCGGGTCGATCATGGTCGCCTGGCGACTGCTGCTCGCCACCGGCGAGATCGGCTACGGCGACGTGATCGAGCGCACCATGTACAACATCGTCGCCGCCTCCCCCGCCGAGGACGGTCAGGCGTTCTTCTACGCGAACCTGCTGCACCGCCGCACCCCGGCCGCGGCGGCCCCCGCCGACGAGCAGGTGCCGCGCGCCAACTCGTCGCTGCGGGCGCCCTGGTTCGAGGTGTCGTGCTGCCCCACCAACGTGTCGCGCACCCTCGCGAGCCTCGCAGGCTACCTGGCGGCCCGCACCGACGACGGCGTCGCTCTGGTGCTCTACGCCCCCGCCACCCTCACCGTCGGGGACGTGCGACTGCGCGTCGAGACCGGCTACCCCTACGAGGGCGAGGTGCGGGTGCACGTCGAGCAGGCCCCGGCCCCGTTCGCGCTCGACCTGCGGATCCCGGCGTGGGCCGAGGGCGCGACGGTCGACGGATCGGCCGCCGCGCCTGGCGTCTTCCGCGTCGACGGGGTCGCCGAGGGCGACGTCGTCGTGATGAGCCTGCCCGTCGGACCGCGCATCACCCGGCCCGACGCCAGGATCGACGCGGTGCGCGGCACGGTCGCCGTCGAGCGTGGGCCGCTGGTGCTGTGCGTCGAGTCGGTCGACCTGCCGGAGGGGATGTCGGTCAACGACCTGGAGGTCTACCCCGAGCGCGGGGTGGTCGCCGAGGGTCGTGGCGCCCTCATCCAGGGCCGACGGCTCGACCGCGGCGACGCGGACTGGGCCTACGGCTCCCCGCACGAGGCGCCCCGCGGCGACCTCGAGATCCCGCTGGTGCCCTACCACTCGTGGGGCAACCGCGGCCCCGTGACGATGCGCGTCTGGCTGCCCGTTGCCGACTGACGGGTGCGGTCTCATCGTCCGGTTGGCGTTGAGCAGTCGGGGCCGTCGGCTCGGGCCCCGGCGCCAGCGACGACCCTCGGGACGCCCACAGGCGCGAGGCCCCTCAGCCGACCCCTTCGTTGAGGTCGGCCTCAGCCTCCGTCAGGTGGAGTTCCTCGACGGCGGCGTCGCGGCCCCGGTCGCCGTGGCGCTTGTGCGCGGTGGCGACCATCAACTTGATGCGGTTAAGTTGGTTGGTCTCCGAGGCGCCGGGGTCGTAGTCGACGGCCACGATGTTGGCCTGCGGGTAGCGGCGGCGCAGTTCGGCGAACATGCCCTTGCCGACCACGTGGTTGGGCAGGCATGCGAACGGCTGCGCACACACGATGTTGGGCGTGCCGTGCTCGATCAGTTCGACCATCTCGGCGGTCAGCAGCCAGCCCTCCCCGGCAAGCGTGCCGAGCGAGATGATCCCGTCTGCCTTCTGGGCGAGGTCGCGCATCCTGGGCGGCGCGTCGAACTTTCCCCCGCAGCGCCGCAGCGCCCGGGCGACCGGCCGCTGGTACTGCTCGACGACCCACACCGCCAGCCGCTTCCAGGCGACGCTGCCCTCGCCGATGCCAAGTGCGTCGGCCCGGAAGCGCGCCGAGTACATGCCCATCAGGAAGAACGGCAGCATGCCGGGAAGCACGGCCTCGCAGTCCTCGTCCTCGATCACGTCGACGACGTGGTTGTTCGCGTCGGGATGGAACTTCACCAGGATCTCGCCGACGACGCCGACGCGCGGCTTGCGGTCCCCGTCTACGAGCGGGAGGGCGTCGAACTCGCGCACCGCCTGGTCGACCAGCCCGCGGTAGCCGATGTGTCGGCCGAGCGTGACGCTGTGGCCCGAGTGCTGCAGGAACTCCTGGCAGATGGTGTCCCAGCGCTGGTAGAGCGCGTCGGCCGAGCCGGGATCGCGCTCGTAGGGTCGGGTGCGTAGCGTCAGGCTCTGCAGCAGGTCGCCGAGCACCAGCGCCTGGATGGCCGGGTGCAGCATCGCGGGGCTAAGCTTGAAGCCGGGGTTGTCCTCCAACCCCTGCAGGCTGATCGCGAGCACGGGAACCTGCGGGTAGCCCGCCTCCCGGAGCGCCTTGCGCAGCAGCGCCGCGTAGTTGGTTGCGCGGCACATGCCGCCGGTCTGCGTGATGCCGACCGTCGAGCGGTCCGGGTCGGCCTCGCCCGAGCGGATCTTGTTGACCAGTTGCCCGACCACCATGATGGCCGGGAAGCAGGCGTCGTTGTTGACGTACTTCAGGCCGATCTCGACGTCCTCGTCCGACGCGTGTTCGAGCAGTTCGACGCGGTAGCCCAGCTTGCGCAGCACCGGCATCAGCAGCCGGAAGTGCATCGGGGCCATCTGGGGCGCGTAGATGGTGTGCGCGTCACGAGCGGCTTCGTCGAAGACGGCCCGCTCGGCGGACTCCGGCACGGTCCGGATCACGGCGTTGCCCGCCCGCTCCGCGGCGGCGGCCTGCATGGAGCGCAGCCGGATGGTCGCGGCGCCGAGGTTGGAGACCTCGTCGATCTTCAGCAGCGTGTACAACTCGCCCGACGCGTCGAGGATCTCGGCGACCTGGTCGGTGGTGATGGCGTCGACGCCGCAGCCGAACGAGTTGAGTTGCACCAGGTGCAGGCCGGGCTCCTCGCCGACGACGGCGGCCGACTCGTAGAGCCGCGAGTGGTAGGTCCACTGGTCGCGCACCCGCAGCGGCCGCTCTAGCCGCGGCGCGGCGGGGTCGATCACGGCGTCCTCGGTGAGCACGCCCATCCCGAGGCCATTGATGAGGCTGGGGA
Organism: Propionibacteriaceae bacterium AM104-82; assembly: GCA_027658995.1. Lineage (GTDB taxonomy): Bacteria > Actinomycetota > Actinomycetes > Propionibacteriales > Propionibacteriaceae > Arachnia. The sequence continues at coordinate 19,047 of JAQDQK010000011.1, read as the reverse complement.
TGCCGTGGTTGATCTCCGGGTCGACGTGGTACGGCCGCCCCGCGAGCACGATGCCCTGCAGGCCCCTGTCGCGCAGGTACTCCAGCGCCCTTGCTCCCTCCGCGCGGATGTCGGCCTTGACGGCCGCGTCCTCCTCGAAGCCTGCCGTGACGGCGTCGCGGGCCTCCTGGAGCGTCACGTCCCACGCGGAGAACACCTCGACCAGGCGGCGGGCGAGCGTGTCGGGGTCGTCGAGGTTCAGCATCGGCGCCAGATAGGTGACGCCGTCGCCGCGGAGGCTCGCCAGGTTGCGTTCGAGCACCTGTGGGTAGAACGCGACGATCGGGCAGTTGAAGTTGTTGTCGGAGCCGGCCAGTTCCCTCGCCTCGTGCGGCACGCACGGGTAGAAGATCGTGGTGATGCCGCGCTCGAGCAGGCCCTCGATGTGGCCGTGGGCGAGCTTGGCCGGGTAGCAGGCGTTCTCGGCGGGGATCGATTCCATGCCCTGCTCGAAGACCTCGTGGCTGGAGCGTCCGGAGATGGTGACGCGGAACCCGAGGTTGGTGAGGACGGTGAACCACAGCGGGAAGTTCTCGTACATGCCGAGCACGCGCGGGATGCCGATCTCGCCGCGGGTGGCCTTCTCGTGCGTGAGGCGGCGGTAGCCGAACAGTCGCCGGTACTTGTAGTCGTACAGGTTGGGCAGGTCCGACTTCTTGGGCACGCGCTCGGTCGAGGCACCCCGCTCGCAGCGGTTGCCTGAGACGTGCCGCGAGCCGTCGCCGAAGGTGGAGATCGTCAGCCCGCAGTGGTTCTGGCACAGCCGGCAGGTATTCAACTCGGTCTCGACGCTGAAGGCGCCCAGTTCGCTGAGGTCGAGGGCCTGCGACGAGGTCCCGTCGACCCAGTTGCGACGCGCCGTCAGGGCCGCGCCGAAGGCGCCCATGTGGCCCGCGAGTTCGGGTCGGATCACCGTGAGCCCGGTCTGCAGTTCGAAGGCGCGCAGCACTGCGTCGTTGAGGAAGGTGCCCCCCTGCACGACGACCTTGTCGCCCAGTTGGCCGGCGTCGCGCAGTTTGATCACCTTGTACAGCGCGTTGCGCACCACCGAGTAGGACAGCCCCGCCGCGATGTCGGCCGCGGAGGCACCCTCGCGCTGGGCCTGCTTGACCGAGGAGTTCATGAACACGGTGCAGCGGGTGCCGAGGTCGACGGGCGCCGACGACGTCAGGGCGAGCGCCGCGAACTCGCGCACGTCGAGGCCCATGCCAGCGGCGAACGTCTGCAGGAAGGACCCACAGCCCGACGAGCAGGCCTCGTTGACGGCGATGGAATCGACGGCTCCGCCCAGGATGCGCAGGTACTTCATGTCCTGGCCGCCGATGTCGATGACGGCGGTCACGCCGGGGCAGATGGCGTCGGCGGCCCGGTAGTGGGCCATTGTCTCGATCTCGCCGTCGTCGAGTCGAAGCGCCGCCTTGACCAGTCCCTCGCCGTAGCCGGTGACGCAGGCGCGGGCCAGGTGCGCCGACAGCGGGATGCCCTCGAGCACCTCCCGCAGGATGCCGCGCGCGGCGCTGACGGGGTCGTTGCTCGACTGGTAGTGCGAGTAGGCGACGCGTCCGTCCTCGTCGAGCAGCACGGCCTTCACCGTGGTCGACCCGGCGTCGATGCCGAGGAACATCGGCCCGTCCGCGTCGTCGAGGTCGATCGCCGGGGCGGGGTGGCCGTGGTGGCGGGCGTCGAAGTCGGCCCGCTCGTCTGTGTCGGCGAACAGGGGGCGCATCCTGGCGCTGGCAAGCGGGAGCAGCACCGTCTGCCTGAGGCGGGCGTGCAGGTCGCGCGGGTTCTTGGGCGTCGGGGGGCGCTTGTCCCTGGCGGGCCGGGCGGCGAGCAGCGCTGCGCCGATCGCGACGTAGAGGTGGGCGTCGTCTGGCGTGGTGAAGCGGTGCACCTGAGCGTCGAGCGCCCGCTGGTAGGCGGCGCGCAGCTCGGGGAGGAAGTGCAGCGGCCCTCCGAGGAAGACGACGTTGCCGCGGATCGGATGGCCGCAGGCGAGGCCCGCGATGGTCTGGGTCGCGACCGCCTGGAACACCGAGGCAGCCAGGTCGGTGTGCGCGGCGCCCTGGTTGAGGAGGGGTTGCAGGTCGGACTTGGCGAACACGCCGCAGCGCGAGGCGATCGGGTACAGGTGCTGGTGCCTGGCCGCCAGGTCGTTGAGGCCAGCGGCGTCGGTGTGCAGCAGGGTGGCCATCTGGTCGATGAACGCACCGGTCCCGCCTGCGCAGGTGCCGTTCATCCGCTGCTCGACGCTCGGGCGCAGGTAGGTGATCTTGGCGTCCTCGCCCCCGAGTTCGATGACGACGTCGGTGTCGGGCACGAAGGCCTCGATGGCCGCCGTCGAGGCGATCACCTCCTGGACGAAGTCGACGCGCATCAGGTCGGCGACCCCGAGCCCCGCCGATCCGGTGACCGCCGCGGTCATCGCCTTGCCAGGGAAGGCGTCGGCGACCTCGAGCAGGAGTTGGCCCAGCGCTCCCCTTGCGTCTGCGTTGTGGCGCCGGTACTCGCTGAAGACGACGTCGGCCCCCTTGAGCACGACGGCCTTCACCGTGGTCGATCCGATGTCCAGGCCGAGTGTCAGCGCTGGCGCCATGGGAGTCTCCGATCCGAGGCTTCAACTACGACCGATTGTAGTAAGCAAGTGCATGCTTGCAATAGACTGGGGGGCATGAACCGTTCCGCCCGCTCTCAGGCCACGGCCGACGCGATCCTCGACGCGGCGCTCGACCTGATCGGCGAGGCAGGCCTGCGCGGCACCACCACCCGTGCGATAGCTGAGCGCGCGGGCGTCAACGAGGTGACGCTGTTTCGCAAGTTCGGTTCCAAGTCCAACCTGGTGCGCGAGGCGATCTCGGCACGGTTCGCGACGCTGACCGCCGACGCGATCACCCACACCGGTGACCTCGAGGCCGACCTGGTGCGGCTGACGTCGGCCTATCACGCCGCGCTCGATGGCTTCGGCCCCGTCGCACGGTCGGTGCTGACGGAGGTGCCGTTCGACGAGGAGGTCGCGGTGGCGCTTGAGGGGCTGCGCGCGGTCGTCGAGGCGATCGGCGGGCTGCTGCGCGCATACCAGGCCGAGGGGTTGCTCGCGGTGGAGCCCCTGGAGACGCAGATCCCGGCGCTGCTCGGGCCGATCGTGATGCCGATCGTCACGGGCGGCTTCGCGCTGATCCCCTCGCTTGGCGAGGCCCCGTTCGACGCCGCGACCCACGTCGACCGCTTCCTGCACGGCCGCGCGGCCGGCTAGCCGGTTCCCAAACTCAGCGGGGGCCCGTCATGTCGCCGGGGATCACCCAGGCATCGAAGTCGGCCCCATCGACCCCGTTGGCGAGCGCCGCCTCCCGCAGCGAGGTGCCCTCGCGGTGCGCCTGCTTGGCGATCTTGGCCGCCATGTCGTAGCCGATGTGCGGGTTCAGGGCCGTGACCAGCATCAGGTTCGAGTCGAGGTTGGCCTGGATCCGTGGGCCGTTCGGCTCGATGCCGACGGCGCAGTGGTTGGTGAACGAGACGCACGCGTCGGAGATCAGCCGGATCGACTCGAGCACGGCGTGCGCCATCACGGGCTTGAAGACGTTGAGTTGGAAGTTACCCTGGCTGCCGGAGAATCCGACGGTGACGTCGTTGCCGAAGACCCGCGCCACGACCATGGTCATCGCCTCGGACTGCGTCGGGTTGACCTTGCCCGGCATGATCGAACTTCCCGGCTCGTTCTCCGGAATGGTGATCTCGCCGATGCCGTTGCGGGGTCCGCTCGCGTACCAGCGCACGTCGTTGGCGATCTTCATGAGGGCGCCCGCCAGCACTCGGAGCGCGCCGCTGACCTCCACGAGCGAGTCGTGCGCGCTGAGCGCCGCGAAGAGGTTGTCGGCCTGCCGGAACTCAAGTCCTGTCTCCTGGCTGATCCTGGCGGCGGCGAGCGCGCCGAAGGCGGGGTTCGCGTTGAGTCCGGTGCCGACGGCGGTGCCGCCGATCGCGAGGTCGCGGGCCCGCTCGTCTGCCGCCCTGATGCCCTCGACGGCGAAGTCGAGTTGGGCGACCCAGCCACCGATCACCTGGCCGAGCCGCACCGGGGTCGCGTCCTGCAGGTGGGTGCGGCCGACCATCACCACGTCGTCGAACTCGGCGGCCTTCGCGGCGAGCACGTCGCGCAACCGGGCGACGCTCTCGTACAGGCGCGAGTTCAGTTCGGAGACCACCGCGATGTGCATGGCGGTGGGGAAGGTGTCGTTGGACGACTGGCCACGGTTGACGTCGTCGTTGGGATGCACGGGGGTCTTGGAGCCGAGCTCGCCGCCAGCAAGTTCTATGGCCCGGTTCGAGATCACCTCATTGGTGTTCATGTTCGACTGGGTTCCGGACCCCGTCTGGAACACCACGAGCGGGAAGTGCGCGTCGAGGTCACCCGCGATCACCTCATCTGCGGCGCGCACGATCAGATCAGCGCGGTCGGCGGGCAGCTCGCCCAGCTCTGCGTTGGCCTGCGCGGCGGCCTTCTTCAGCACGCCGAGTGCGCGGATCATGTCGCGCCCCCACACGAATGTGTCGCGGCCGATGTCGAAGTTGTGGAGGCTGCGCTCGGTCTGCGCGCCCCAGTACCGGTCGTCGGCGACCTGCACGTCGCCCATCGAGTCTTTTTCGGTGCGGTATCCCATGGCCCGACGCTACCCCGGAACGGTCTTTCCCGGGCGCAAAAAGGCCCGGCCCGCTGCTCTTGGGGGGCGGCAGCGGACCGGGCGGTTCAGTGGGGCTCCTTGTCAGGAGCACTTGAATATTCTACCAGCCGAAGGCGGCCGGTAGCCAATTCTGGTCTTACCCAACAACCTCGTAGTTGACGGTGATCACGCCGGCGGCGGTGCCGCCGATGGCCTTCATGGCGGCCGTCGAGAGGTCGAGGCAGCGACCGGAGATGTAGGGACCGCGGTCGTTGATTCGCACGACGACGGACTTGCCGTTCTTGGGGTTGGTGACCTTGACCCGGGTGCCGAACTTGTAGGTCTTGTGGGCGGCGGTCAGGTCGTTGGGGTTGAAGCGCTCACCGTTGGCGGTCATCTGCCCCTGCCAGTAGTAGGACGCCTTGCAGCTCGCGCCGGTGGCGGGGCTGAGATCGCTCGAGCTGGAGGACTTGTCGTCGCTCGAGGAGCTGCTCGACGAGGAGCTGGACGAGGACGAGGACGAGGAGGACGACGACGAGGGCTTCGGCTTGGGGGTCTCTACGACCTTGGTGCCGACCTGGGTGACCTCGGTGACGGGCTTGGTGTCGACCTTGGTCTCCTTCAGCGTCGAGGAGACGAGCTTCCCGTCGTTGTAGACGTCGGTGTAGGTCTCGGTGGCCTTGCCCTTGACGCCCTCGGTGGAGACCTTCGTCTTGCCCTTCTCGAGCTTGTCGGACTTGACCGAGGTCTTCTCGAAGGGGATTTCCTTCGCCTTGGTGGAGGTCTTGACCTCGACCTTCACGAAGGAGATCTTGAGGCCGTCGGTCAGCGTGGTGTCCGCGGCGGGCGTCAGCTTGTCGTCGGCGTCGGGCTTGATGCCCTCCGAGTCGAGGACGTCCTGCACGGTGCCTGCCATCCGGACGGGGTTGGCGGCACCCGCGACGGTCAGGCTGACGTCCTTGGCGGTGGCGATGTCGAGGTCGAGGCCCTCCCGGCCGATGCCTGCGGAACGGGTCGCGGAGAGCTTGGAGTCGGCCTCGTCGAGGCGCAACTGCTGCAGCGCCTCGCCGACGTTGCGCGCGGTCGTCCAGACGGTGCGCTCCTCGCCGTCAACGGTCAGGGTGAGGGGTCGACCGTAGGACACGGAGATGGCCATACCGTCGGTGATCTTGGTGTCGGCCGCCGGGAGGACCACGTCATGGTCGCTCAGCGTGATGCCCTCGAGGTTCAGCACCTCCTCAACGGTGCGCTCACGCACCGCGATGGCGCTGCTCGCGCCGTCGACCGTCAGCGTCACGTCGTTCTTGTGCAGGGCGGTCGCAACTGCGGCGCCGCCGACTACGGCAAGTGCGACGCCACCGGCGATCGCGGGAATGAGGACCTTTGCCATCTTCGAATGCTCCAGGAGGGGGATGTCACGCAGCCGGGCAGTTCCGGTTACAGGCAACAGCCTAAGGCGTTCCTGAGGAATTCCCAAATGAAAACTTAAGATTCTCAGGATAACTTCCGACGGGTTCACCCGCAGCCGAACCGCCCCCGGGCGCCAGGCGAGGACTCCGCACCTCCTCAGGGGACGATCCGGGGCTCCTGAGCCGCGCCCCGGGACGGCGAGACCCCGACCTGGAGCAGATTCCAGGTCGGGGTCGCGTCACGTTGTTCTGCCGGTCGCTCAGGCCTCGACGACGGTGTAGTCGCCCGCCTCCTTGACGGCCTCGATGATGGCGTCGAACGGGATGCGCTCGTCGGACTCGACGGCCATGGCGCCCCCCTCCAGGCTCACCTTGACGTCGTTGACGCCGTCGATCTCCGAGACCTCCTCGGTGACGTGGTTGACGCAATTGCCACAGGTCATGCCCGTGACGGCGTAGTTGGTGATCATCTGTTCTCCTTGCTACTTCACCAGGCGCTTGATGGCCTGCATCGCTTCCTCGAGTTTCTCATCGGCCTCCGCCCCACCCTTGCGCGCGGCGTCTGCGACGCAGTGCTCCAGATGGTCCTCGAGCAGGCCGAGCGAGACGGCCTTGAGCGCGCTCGTCACGGCGGCGACCTGCGTGAGGATGTCGATGCAGTACTGGTCGCTCTCGACCATCCGCGCGATGCCGCGCGTCTGCCCCTCGATCAGCCTCAGGCGACGCAGATAACTGGCCTTCTCGGCCGTGTAGCCATGCGTCGAATGACACGTCTGATCAACTGCCTCGGTCATGGGAACCTCCTCAACCCAAATATACCCCCCTGGGGTACTCGCCCCAAGGCGGACCCTGCCAGGCGGCCCGCACCCCGCTGTTGAGGCAGAGCACCGTGGGCCCCAACGGCCCGCACCGCCCGGCCGTCGAAGGCTACGACACGCCCGCGGCAGCGACCCGGCAACGACGCCCGGATGCAACGACGCCGGAGGCGCTCACACCCGGCGCGGGCCCGACGCTCCTGAAGCCTCAGGAGCGTGGCGCCTGCACCTTCCGGAACTTATCAACACCAAAGCCACATGCCCTGTGGATAACTCACCTGTTTCACCCCAGTAGAGGGCAGGCCGGGTGCCGCAACTTGGCTCATACCACGAACCGTGCCACCACGTCCAACCGGGTCCACATTACAGTTCCGCCCCTTGTGGACAGCGTTTGAGGGGGTTCAACGCGGCGGGCCGCGGCGGCTGGGACAACCCCTCTCCGCGACCGAAACAGACCCGGAGAGCGGCCTCCGGGCGATTTGTGGACAAATACCCACCTTGATCGTCGAATCCATGAATATAACGATTTGATAACGGGCATTTGACGCTCAGCGAACAGGGTCGTCCACATGCCCCCGTCGGCGCCGTGCGAGTTGTCCACACTCCGTCCACAGCTCATCCCCAGGGTTGCGCACAGGGAGCCGGACGGATCTGTCGGACCGGTGACCTAACCTAAGTCCTGCCCATTGAAGAATTCGCCAGGAGGTGCAGTGAGCCAGGCTGCGGTGTACGACGATCGCGAGCTCGACCGCACCCCTCCCCAGGATCTCGCGGCGGAGCAGAGCGTGCTCGGCGCCATGTTGATGTCGAAGGACGCCATCTCCGACGCCGTCGAGGTGCTCCGAGGGGTCGACTTCTACCGGCCGAACCACGAGACCATCTTCGACGCCATCGTCAACCTGTACGGCCGCGGCGAGCCCGCCGATCCGATCACGGTGGCGGGCGAGCTCGGCAAGTCGGGTCAGTTGGCGAAGGTCGGCGGCACCATCTACCTGCACGACCTGCTCTCGAGCGTCTCGATCGCGGCCAACGCGCCGTACTACGCCGAGATCGTGCGCGACAAGGCCGTCCTGCGCCGCCTCGTCAACGCGTCGATCCGCATCGCCCAGCTCGGCTACCAGGGCCAGGGTGAGGTCGACAAGATCGTCGACGAGGCCCAGCAGACGCTGTTCGAGGTCACGGAGAAGAAGGCCTCCGAGGACTACAAGTCGCTGCGCGAGCTGATCGAGCCGACCTTCGACGAGATCGAGTCGATCCAGAACTCCGGCGACGGCCTCTCCGGCGTCCCCACCGGCTTCACCGAGCTCGACCGGCTCACCAACGGCTTCCACGGCGGCCAGATGATCATCGTCGCGGCCCGTCCCGGCGTCGGCAAGTCGACCTTCGCGCTCGACATCTGCCGCAGCGCCGCCATCCACCACAACCTGACGGCCGCGTTCTTCTCGCTCGAGATGAGCCGCACCGAGATCGTGATGAAGGTGCTCAGCGCCGAGGCGTCGATCCCGCTGAACCGGATCCGCGGCGGTGGCGCCAAGATGGACGAGAGCGACTGGCAGCGCATCACGGACAAGGCCGCCATCCTCGGCGAGAAGAGCTTCTTCATCGATGACTCCCCCAACCTGACGATGATGGAGATCCGGGCGAAGGCCCGCCGCCTGAAGCAGCGCAACGACCTGCAGTTGCTCGCCATCGACTACATCCAGCTGATGAGCTCCGGCAAGAAGGTCGAGTCGCGCCAGTTGGAGGTCTCCGAGTTCTCCCGCCAGATCAAGCTGCTCGCCAAGGAACTCGAGATCCCCGTCATCGCACTCTCGCAGTTGTCGCGTAACACCGAGCAGCGCAAGGACGGCATCCCCCAGCTTTCCGACCTGCGTGAGTCGGGCTCGCTTGAGCAGGACGCCGACATGGTGATCATGCTGCACCGCCCCGAGATGTACTCGCAGAACCCGACCGACGACGAGCGCGGGCTCGCGACCTTCCACATCCCCAAGCACCGCAACGGCGAGACGGGCAAGATCGACGCGCTGTTCCAGGGCCACTACAGCCGCTTCACCAACGCCCCCATCTGAGTCCTCTGCTCGCTTAGGCTGGTGCGAAGGGAGGCCGTTCCCGCGTCCCCCGGATGCGCAGGAGGCCGCCGTGATCCCCTTCGACACCGCAGAGAACTGGGCCTACGTCGACGCCCTGACGGCGCGCTGGTTCCCTCCCCCGCAGGCTCCGCTCGCGCCCGCCGACCTGTCGACCATCGAGGAGAGGCTCGCCGCCGTGGTCCCCGGCGCCCTCTCGCCCGCGCTCGCCGAGTTGGCGACCAGGGCCGTGCGCGACGACGTGTGGAACGTGCAGGACCGACTGCTGCCGAGCGACAGGTGGGAGTTCTGGAAGGACCGCCTCGTGATCGGCGAGGAGGCGCAGGGCGTCACGCAGTGGGGCATCGACCTGCAGCACCTCACCGACCCCGACCCTCCCGTCGAGTACGTCGACCTGGACACCGACGAGTGGGAGGACGAGTTCGGCCGCATCTCAGAGTTCGCGATCGTGTGGGTGCTGCTCGCGGTCAAGTTCTCCCCCGCCGAGATGCCCCGCTCCAACGGCGAGGTCGATGACGACGCCATCAACCGCTTCCGCGCCGCGCACCAACCGCTGCCGGTCGGTGCGACCTGGCCCGCCGACCCGACCATGTTCTACCCGCTCGACGACGCGCTCCTTGAGGTCGACGGCGACACGTGGGCCTGGCTCACGGCCCGCGATGACGCCGCGTTCGAGGCGGCCACCCGCGAGTTGGCGGGCTCCGGCATCAGGCTCGCCCCCTACTGAGCCGCCGCTTCCCGCCCTGAACCGGCGCGGCCCTCACCCTCGCGAGTCACGTCGTCAGCGTCGCCTCGAACGTCCCCCTGAACAACGCCCTCGAACGCGAGGATTCCATCCCGTGGTCGGACTACTCGCGGCGTTGGGGGAGGTCGAACGCGCTGCGGGCGGCGTTGTCGGCCGCGGGCGCGGCCTGCCTGGCCGTCGGCCTCGCGGGGCAGCCCTGACGGATCGGCGGTCCGGTTCCGATCGGTCGCCACGGTGCTATAGGTTGCGTGCATGACCTCTCCGCTGCTGGAACGCGCCCGCTACGGCACCAAGCCAGGCAAGGCCGACCACTTCCTGGGGTTCTGGCTTTCGCTGGTGATCGAGGGCCGCGGCTACGTGCGGGCCTCGGACGCAAGGCGCGCCAGGAAGACGATCGACGCGTTCGTCGCCGACACCGCCCCCGCGCTCGCCCAGGCGGGCCCGGAGGCTTACTTCGGGGAACTGCTCGACGCGGCGCGGATCTACTTCGGGACCACCCTGACCGACCCCGCCTACTCGTCGACGCTTTTCGGGCTCAAGCGGATCTCGAACGAGGAACTGCAGGGCAAGATCGCCAACGAGGCGGCCTCGGCGCTGCAGGTCATCGTCGACTCGAACCTTGAGACGGACACGGCGCGCCGGCTGCCGCAGTTGTGGGTCGAGGGATATCTGGAGGCCATCCCCAACGGCGCAGACGAGTTGCGTCGCGCCCTGGCGAAGCGGCCCTCGGCGTTCGACGCCGTCGGACACCTGCTCGACCCGTTGGCGTGACCCGGGACGTCGAGGCTGTCCGCTCGGCGGTCGTCGCCTGGTTCGCGGAGCACGCGAGGCCGCTGCCGTGGCGCGGCGAGGCCACGACGCCATGGGGAGTGCTGGTCAGCGAGATCATGCTGCAGCAGACGCCCGCGGCGCGGGTCGAGGGCCCGTGGCGCGACTGGATGCGTCGCTGGCCGACTCCCCGCGACCTGGCCGAGGCCCCCGTCGACGAGGTGCTGCGGGCCTGGGGTCGGCTGGGTTATCCGCGCCGTGCGCTGCGGTTACGCGCGGCGGCCGCGGAGATCGTCGACCTGCACGGCGGCGCGGTCCCGGATGATGAGTCGGCCCTGCGTGCGCTTCCCGGGGTGGGCGCCTACACCGCCGCGGCGGTGCGGGCCTTCGCGTTCGGCAGGCGGTCGTTGGTGCTCGACGTGAACGTCCGCCGGGTCCTCGCCCGGGTGGCCGACGGCGTCGAACACCCGGCGCGCCACGAGACCGCAGCCGAGCGCCGGGCGGCGCTGCAGTGGGTGCCTGACGGCGACGCCGAGGCCGCCGCCTGGTCGGCGGCCGCCATGGAGTTGGGCGCGACGGTGTGCACGGCCCGCTCCCCCGACTGCGGCGCCTGCCCGGTCGCCCTGCAGTGCGCCTGGCTGGCGGCGGGTCGTCCGGCGTGGCAGGGGCCCGCACGGGTCGCCCAGCCGTGGGAGGGCACTGACCGGCAGTGCAGGGGTCGCATCATGGGCATCCTGCGCGGGTCGCACGAACCGGTCCCGGTCGCCGAGGTCGCCCGGTCCGACGGGGATCAGTTGGCGCGCTGCGTCGTGTCGCTGGTCGCGGACGGGTTGGCGGTCGCCACGCCTTCCGGCCTCAGCCTGCCGAGCTGACCACGCCGTTCGTCGAGCCTGTCGAGACGTCTGAACCCGCCCCCTTCGTCAGCTACCCGGGGCAGGCGGTCGAGCCTTCGCGGCCGGTCCGGCGCCCCTCAGGTCGTTCGGGGATGGACCTCCTCGTTACGATGGGGTCATGCGGTTTGAGGTGGATGCCATCCTTTTCGACATCGACGGGACGCTGGTCGACTCGACCGCCGTCGTCGAGCGGACGTGGCGGTTGTGGTGCGACGTGCACGACGTGGACGTCGACGAAGTGCTCAGCGTCAGTCACGGCAGGAGGAGCGAGGACACCATCGCCGACTTCCTGCCTCCCGAGCGGATCCCCGATTCGTTGGCCTTCCTCGACTCGCTCGAGGAGGACGACCTCAGCGACGTCATCGCCCTCCCCGCCACCGGGGAACTGCTGGCCTCGCTTCCCCTTGGCAGGTGGGCGGTCGTGACGTCCGGGAACCGGTCGCTGATGCAGGCAAGGCTCAGGGCAGCCGGGCTGCCGATCCCGGCCGTCATGGTGACCGCGGAGGACGTCTCCAACGGCAAGCCCGACCCGCAGGGCTACCTCCTCGCGGCCGAGCGCCTCGGGTTCGACCCCGAGCGCTGCCTCGTGGTGGAGGACGCCCCAGCGGGCATCCACGCGGGCCTCGCCGCGGGCGGCCCTGTGCTCGGGGTCGCGACCTCGCATCCGGCCGACGCGGTCGCCGACGCGACAGCAGTGGTCACCGACCTCACCTCCGTGACGGTCTCCGTCACCCCGACCGGCCTGGTCGTCGAGACCTCCTAGCCGCGCCGGACCGGCCACCCGCGTCGGGGCATCAGCCAGCCACGGCGTCGCGGGGCGCGTACATGATGATCCCGACGCCGACCAGGCAGATCAGCGCGCCGATCACGTCCCAGCGGTCGGGGCGGAAGCCGTCGGCGACCATGCCCCACAGCAGCGATCCCGCGATGAACACGCCCCCGTAGGCCGCGAGGATGCGTCCGAAGTTCGCGTCCGGTTGCAGGGTCGCGACCGCGCCGTAGAGGCCGAGCGCGATCACTCCCCCACCGATCCAGACCCAGCCGCGGTGCTCGCGGATGCCCTGCCACACCAGCCATGCGCCGCCGATCTCCAGCAGCGCGGCCGCCACGAACAGCGCGACCGAGCGCAGCGTCAGCACGCCGCTACTGCTGACGGCGGACCCGGCCGCCGCACAGGATCCAGTAGCCGAAGAAGCCGATCAGGATCGCGACGAGCACTCCGAGGTTCGAGTACGCCCAGGCGCCCTCCTTGCCGCCGAGCGGGCCGAGCAGGTAGCCCTGCCACTTGGTGAAGTCGGCCATGGTGTTGGTGACCAGTCCCCAGCCGATGATCGAGCCGACCACCATCAGGATCACCGAGACCCGGTTGACGGAGCCGTAGATGCCGCGGGAGTCGAACAGCGCCTCGTCGTGGTAGCCCTGACGGCGCAGCATCAGGTCGGCGAGGAAGATGCCGACCCACACCGCGAGCGGCACGCCGAGGGTGATCAGGAAGCCCTGGAAGGGGCCGATGAAGTTGGTGGCGACCCACACGGCGTAGATGGTGCCGATGATCATCAGGACGCCGTCCAACGCTGCCGCCTGCCAGCGCTTGACGGGGAGGCCGAGGGCGAGCAGCGTCAGGCCCGAGGAGTAGATGTCGAGCACCGCGCCGCCGACGAGGCCGAGGATCGCGACGATCACGAACGGGATCAGGAACCACAGCGGAAGGATCTCGGTGAGGGCGCCGATCGGGTCGAGGTTGACGGCCTCGCTGAGCTTGGGGTCCGAGCCGGCAAGGAAGAGGCCATAGATGACAAGCACGATGGGGGCGACGGACGCGCCGAAGGTCGTCCAGCCGACCACGCCGACGCTCGAGGATGAGCGGGGCAGGTAGCGGGAGTAGTCGGAGGCCGAGTTTGCCCAGGACAGGCCGAAGCCGGTGATCGCGAGCACCAGTGCCCCGAGCACGGCCTGGAACGGGCCTGCCGGGATCGCGGTGACGGCGGCCACGTCGATGTGCTGGATGGTCAGCGCGATGTAGATCACCGTCAGGATCGCGGTCGCCCAGGTGATCCACGTCTGGACCTTCATGATCGCGTCGAAGCCGAGGATGCCCGCCGCGACGATGATGGCGGCGATGATCAGGAAGGAGATGATCAGGGACACGTTGCCCGTCGCCCAGCCGAGCCGGCCGAGGACGGTGTTGGTCGCCTTCGTGGCGAGGGTGACGAGCACGATCTCCCAGCCGACCAGGATCAGGTATCCGATCACCGAGGGAAGCGCGTTGCCGTGCACGCCGAACGCGGCGCGCGACAGGATCATGGTGGGGGCAGAGCCGACCTTGCCCGCGAGCGATGAGAAGCCGACGAGCAGGAACGACGCAATGACGCCGATCACGCCAGCGATGGTCGCCTGCCAGAACGAGATCCCGAACCCGAGGAACCACACGCCGTAGGGGATCGCCAGGATGGAGATGTTGGCGGCGAACCAGGGCATGAACAGGTCGCTCGGCTTGCCCTTACGCTCGTCCTCAGCGATCACGTTGATGCCGTTGACCTCGATGGAGGTCGCGGAGTTTTCGGTCATGGTCGGCTCCCTTCTGGGGCACAAACCTAGACCCCCAGGGGTGGACTGGGAAGGATTTGCGCATCGGGGCGACGCGTGGCGCCGCACCGCCCACGCCTGACAGGCCCACGGCCTAGGATCGGGACATGATCCAAGCAGTCGTGTTCGACCTCGGCGAGGTTCTCGCCTCACCTCCCTCACTGCTGCCGGGGCACGCCGCGCGGCTCGGCGTCGAGGAGTCCGCCCTGCGTGCCCACTACTGGGACGGTCGCCCGGACTACGACGCCGGCTCCTCCGACGCCGACTACTGGGGGCCGCTTCTCGAGCGCCTCGGGGTGGACGCGACGCAGGAACTGATCGACGAGACGGCCAAGTTCGACGCGAGTTGCTGGAGCGAGTTGCGCTCGACCGCGCGCCAGTTGCTGCGCGACGTGCGGGGCGCTGGCACCACGGTCGCGATCCTGTCGAACGCTCCGGTCGCGATGAAGGTCGCGGCGGACACCGCCCCGTGGCGCGAGGACGTCCATCACCTGTTCATCTCGGGCACGCTCGGCGTCGTGAAGCCCGACCATGACATCTACCGGCACGTCGAGCGGAAGCTCGGCCTGGAGGGCCGCGAGATCGCCTTCGTCGACGATCGCCTGCCCAACGTGGAGGCGGCCGCCGAGCTCGGCTGGCAGGCCCACCACTGGGTCAGCGACGCCGACACGCGCGTCTGGCTGGTCGGCCTCGGCGTCATCTAGCCCGCGATCGCCCTCCGGCGGTCGTACGCCTGACCGGTTGTCGCTCATCCAGCCTGTCGGGACGTCCGAAAGCACGAACGATCCGGCGCACCCGCGGCCCGCTGGACCGTCGCGTTCGGGGTCGGTTTCGACGCGAGGACAGGCAGGGACCGGGTCGGGGTCGCCCCTGCTGACCCAGAAGGTCTCGACACCGCTGGGTGAGCCATGAGGGACGCGCAGCGGACCTCATCGGTCGAAGCCCCTGGACGATGCCCACAGACCCAGCCGCCGCCCGACGGTCGGCTCAACCCGGGTCCCGCTGCTGGGCGCAGGCGGTTTCGACCGAAGAAGTCCGCTGACGCGTCCTTCTTGGCTCAACCAACGGCCGATCAGGCGCGGGGCGTGGTCTCCACCAACTCGCCGAAGGCGATCAACCGGTCGTCGGTGTGGAACACCTCGGCGCAGGCGATCAGCGTCAGCAACTTCGAGCCGGGCACCTGCGCGGGTTCGATGCCGCCGTCGGGGTTCTTCGGGAGCGGGTCGAGGACCCAGCCCGCCTGGCTCGTCACCTCGAGCGAGTCGCCGCCGTTGAGCAGGCTGTAGGTGTAGGTCGCCTCGCGGGTCTCGACGATGATCGGGTCGCCCTTCTCCAACTTCGGCAGGTTCCGGAAGGGCTCGCCATGCGTGACCCGGTGCCCGGCGACGGCGAAGTTTCCCTCCTGTCCGGGGGCGGCGGTGTCGTCGAAGTGGCCGATGCCCTCGCCGAGCACCTTGTCGGTGGTGCCCTCAAGGACCGGGATGATGTAGTCGTCCCCGAAGCGCGGGATGCGGATCAGTGCGACGACGTCCTCGCCGATCGTGACGGGGTTCTCCCCCGTCGCGCTGCCCTCACCGTTCCACTGCTTCTCGACCTCCTGGACGATCCGCTTGTGCGCCTGCCAGGAGCCGAGGTTGGTGCCCCACTGCTCCCACGCGGCGTAGCCGAGCACGCCCAGCGCGCCGAGCACCAGCACGATGCCGATCCAGAAGGTGCCGCGCCGTCGGCCGCGGGGCCGCGCGGTGCCGGGGTCGGTGGTGGTTGGCATGTCGCCATTGTTCCTCACGGGCGGTGTTCCTCCAAGCCATGCCGGGAAAGGGAACCGCCCCGGGGTTGGTTTCCCAAACCCCGGGGCGGAACTTCACTCACCGTGGTGAGTCATGCGATCAGCCTCAGCTGTGCGTCCGGCGACGGCTGCGCAGCACGAGGATTCCGCCAGCGAGCAGCGCCGCGAAGGCGACCACCAGCAGACCCACGGTGACCGTGCTACCCACGTTGGGCAGCGGCGGCTTCGGCGGGTTCACCGGCGCCGGGGGCACGTTGTGCTCCGTCTCGACCGGCGGGGGCGTGATCGTCGGGACGCCCGGAGGCGTGGCCGACGACTCGGCGTGGTTGTTCACCTTCGTCGCAGGTGCGTCCGAGTTGACCGTCACCGCGTAGGTGATGACGACCTTCTCGCCGACCTGCAGGACACCCTTCCACGACATCGTCGTGCCGGTGAGGGTCGGGGCCGCCGCGGCGGTCTCGTTCCCATCGGCGTCGACGATCTTCGCGACGGGGGCACCGGACAGCGTGGTGACGTTGAGCACCTTCGACAGATCGTCGGTGACCACGACCGGGTCGAGCACCGTGGCGCCTGTGTTGGTACCGGTCAGGGTGTAGGTGATCTTCTCGCCACGGTTCACGGTCGAGCCCGACTTGGGGTCGGAGGTCTTGGTGAACGTGTAGCCCGGGATCGGGTGCTCCGTCGTCACTTCCGGAGGAGTGATCGGCGGGCCAACCGGCGGCGTCGCGGTCGACGACGCACGGTTGTTGATGATCTTGCCTTCCTGGCCCTCGTTGACCTTCACCTTGTAGGTGATGACGACCTGCTCGCCCTTCTGGAGCGTGCCCGTCCAGGTGAGCTTGGTGCCGTCGAGCGTCGGCTTGGCAGCCTCGGACTCGCCGTCTGCGGTCACGATGGTCGCGACCGGGTCGCCCTGCAGCGTGGCGTGGGCGGTGACGTTGGCCAGGTCGTCGTTGATGACGACCGGGTCGAGCACCGTCTCGCCGAAGTTGCTGCCGGTGAGGGTGTAGGTGATCGTGTCACCCGCGACGACCGTGGAGCCCGAGACGGGATCTGCGGTCTTGTTGAAGGTGTAACCCGGGGTCGGGTGCCAGACCTCAACATCGGGAGGCGTGATCGGGGGAAGGCCCGGAGGCGTCGCCGACGAGGACGCGTGGTTGTTCACGATGACGCCCTCGGCGTCGTCGTTCAGCGTCACCGTGTAAGTGATGACGACCTTCTGGCCGACCTCGAGCTTGCCCGTCCACGAGATCTTGGTGCCCTCAACGGTGGGCTGCGGAACATCGTCCACGCCCTCGATGGTGGCGACCGGGTTGACGGTCAGCTTGGCGTTGTTGAGCACCTTCGACATGTCGTCGTTGATGACGACGGGGTCGAGCACGGTCTTGCCCGTGTTGTTGCCCGTCACCGTGTAGGTGATCGTGTCGCCCGGGTTCACCGCGGTGCCCGACTCGGGGTCGGAGGTCTTGGTGAACTCGTAGTTCGGCGTCGGGTGCTCCGTGGTCACGTCCGGAGGCGTGATCGGCGGCTCACCCGGGGGCGTCGCCTCGGACGAAGCGTGGTTGTTCACCACGACGCCCTTGGCATCGTCGTTCAGCGTCACCGTGTAGGTGATGACGACCAACTGGCCGACCTCCAGCTTGCCCGTCCACGTCACCTTGGTGCCGTCGACCACCGGCTGCGGAACGGAGTCCGCACCCTCGATGGTGGCAACGGGCTGGACGGTGAGGGCGGCGTTGTCGAGCACCTTCGACAGGTCGTCGTTGATGACGACCGGGTCGAGGATGGTCGCGCCGGTGTTCTCGCCGGTCAGCGTGTAGGTGATGGTCATGCCGGGGTTCACCGCGGTGCCGGACACGGGGTCCGACGTCTTGGTGAAGTCGTAGCCGGGGACCGGGTGTTCCGTGGTCACGTCCGGAGGCGTGATCGGCGGGCCAGTCGGGGGCGTCGCCTCGGACGATGCGTGGTTGTTGATCACCACGGCGCCCTTGTCGGTGCCCTCATTGACCTTGACGGTGTAGGTGATGACGACCTTCTGGCCGACCTCAAGCTTGCCCGTCCACGTCACCTTGGTGCCGTCGACCACCGGCTGCGGAACGGAGTCCGCACCCTCGATGGTGGCAACGGGCTGGACCGTCATCGCGGCGTTGTTGAGCACCTTCGACAGGTCGTCGTTGATGACGACCGGGTCGAGCACCGTCGCGCCGGTGTTGGTACCGGTCAGCGTGTAGGTGATGGTGCCGCCGGGCTGAACGGTGGTACCCGAGACCGGATCCGACGTCTTGGTGAAGTCGTAGCCGGGGACCGGGTGCTCGGTGGTCACGTCAGGGGGCGTGATCGGCGGGCCGGTCGGGGGCGTCGCGCTGGACGACGCGTGGTTGTTCACCACGACGGCATCCTTGTCGGCGCCCTCGTTGATCGTCACCGTGTAGGTGATGACGACCTTCTCGCCGATGGCGAGCTTGCCGGTCCACGCAACCTTGGTGCCGTCGACAGTGGGGGCGGTCGCGGGGGTCTCCGCGCCGTCCTTGTCGATGATGACCGCTGCCGGGGCGGTGGTCATGGTCGCGTTGTCGAGCACCTTCGACAGGTCGTCGTTGACGACGACCGGGTCGAGGGCGGTGGCGCCGGTGTTGGTACCGGTCAGGGTGTAGGTGATCGTGTCACCGGGGTTGACGAGCGAGCCGCTCTTGGGGTCGGCCGACTTGGTGAAGTCGTAGCCCGGGATCGGGTGCTCGGTCGTC
>JAQDQK010000011.1:0-507 GCA_027658995.1 Propionibacteriaceae bacterium AM104-82 | reverse complement strand
GCAACCACATTGGTCAGGTCGTCGTTGACGACGACCGGATCGAGCGCGGTTGCGCCGGTGTTGGTACCGGTCAGCGTGTAGGTGATGGTGTCATCGGCCTGCACCGAGGTGCCGCTCGCCGGATTGGCCGACTTGGTGAAGTCGTAGCCCGGGATCGGGTGCTCGGTCACGACCTCCGGGGGCGTGATCGGGGGCGTCGTCGGCGGGGTCGCCGTCGAGTTCGCCTTGTTGTTGATCGTCTTGCCCTCGAAGCCCGCCTTCACCGTGACGGTGTAGGTGATCTTCACGGACTCACCAACGGCCAACTTGCCGTTCCAGACGAGCTTGCCGTCGGTCACGGTCGGAGCCGTGGCCGGCGTCTCAGCGCCGTCCTTGACGATCACAGCGGCCGGGACCGTCGTGATGTCAGCGAACGCAACCACATTGGTCAGGTCGTCGTTGACGACGACCGGATCGAGCGCGGTTGCGCCGGTGTTGGTACCGGTCAGCGTGTAGGTGATGGTGTCA
>JAQDQK010000010.1:127240-127536 GCA_027658995.1 Propionibacteriaceae bacterium AM104-82 | reverse complement strand
CGCCATCCTGGAGCAGATCAGCCCGCCACTGGCCGCTTGACAGCAATAGGAGCATCCACGCTATGGGACTCACCCTCTTGGGGGCCTCCGTCTGCGGTGGACGGTCCCGGTCAGGTGTTCGGGCGGCCGTTGTTGGCGCGTCTTTTCTTCGGCTGTTGGTTGGCTGCGCCTGGGTTGTGAGGCCGCCCGGTCTCCTGTCCGTGCCCGTCCGGGATGTCGCGTTCCGCTGGGTGTGGGTGTCGTGGTCGCGGGTCGTTGCACGGCCCTGGCGCGCCCGACGGGTCGCCCCCTGGTGC
>JAQDQK010000010.1:0-127230 GCA_027658995.1 Propionibacteriaceae bacterium AM104-82 | reverse complement strand
TTCGCGGCCGTATCTTTCCGCGCGGGTGTCGCTCGGCTCGGCCTTCGCTGGCGGCTGACTGTCGCTGGTTGAGCCATGAAGGGGCGCGGAGCGTCGCTTCATCGGTCGAAACCCCTGGCGCCCGGTGCTGGGACCGTGCCCGAGTTCCCTCGTTGGCGGCTGACTGCTCGCAGGTACGCAGTGGCGGCGGTCGAATCCTCTGGCACCCGGCGCCGGACTCAGGCCCACTTCTGCCCGGGAAAGCCAAAGGGCGCCCAGACCGGAGTCTGGGCGCCCCCTTTCGGGCGAAATGTGGTTACGCCTCGTCCTTGGGCTCCTCGGCCTTCTTGAGGAGCTTCGCGCCTGCGATG
Organism: Propionibacteriaceae bacterium AM104-82; assembly: GCA_027658995.1. GTDB lineage: Bacteria > Actinomycetota > Actinomycetes > Propionibacteriales > Propionibacteriaceae > Arachnia. The sequence goes on along the minus strand of JAQDQK010000010.1, from coordinate 126,880 downwards.
CCGATCTCGATCAGCACGCGCAGCACGAGGATCTTGAACAGGACGGCCGCGAGGCCGCCGATCAGGGCGGAGATGATGCCCATCACGGAAGCGTCGCCGCCCTCGAAGCCCATCGTGTTGCCGTCGACCAGCAGCGCGATGAAGGAGAACAGCCACTCGGCGCCCAGCGCGATCACGCCGATCATGAAGATCATGCCAGCGGCGCTCGGCAGCGACAGCTGCTTGAAGCTGAAGTCGAAGGGGCTGGGCTTCGCGGCGGCGGGCTGCCCGTGGAAGCCCTGCTGCTGCTGAGGAAGGTAGCCGCCCTGCTGGTTGCCCTGCCAGTTCTGCTGCTGGTTCCAGTCCTGCTGGCCACCCTGCTGCTGGTTCCAGTCCTGAGCAGGGGCCGCCTGCTGCCAGTCGTTACCGGCGGAGGCCTGAGCCTGCTGCTGGTTCCAATCCTGGGCGGAGGCCTGGGGCTGAGCCTGGTTCCAGTCCTGCTGGCCCTGCCAATCGCCGCTTGCCGAGGCCTGAGCCTGCTGCTGGTTCCACTCCTGGTTGGCACCCTGCTGGTTCCAGTCCTGCGCGGAGGCCTGCGGCTGCGCCTGGTTCCAGTCCTGCGCCGAGCCCTGCGGCTGAGCCTGGCCCCACTCCTGGTTGGTGCCCTGCTGATTCCACTCCTGCGCGGAGGTCTGAGCCTGCTGATTCCAGTCGGTGGTGCCCTGCTGGCCCCACTCCTGGCCGCTCGCCGGAGCCTGCGGTTCCTGTGCGCTCGCCTGCTGGTTCCACTCCTGCGCGGAGGTCTGCGGCTGAGCCTGTCCCCACTCCTGGTTGGTGCCCTGCTGGTTCCAATCCTGCTGGCCACCCTGCTGGGCGCCCCACTCATTGCCCTGCTGCGGCGCCCACTCGTTCGAGCCTTGGCCGCTGTTCCACTGTTGGTTCGACATGGCCCAAAGTCTGCCACGTTCAAAGCTCAGGCTCGTGGAGCGTTTTCACATTCCTGGATGTAGCGGTCCAAACTTGGAACCATGCTCACCCGGTTCCACGTCGACCTCGCCGCGCTGCACCACAACCTGCAGGTCGCCCGCGAGCTGTCGGGCGGGCGCCAGGTGCTCGCACCGGTCAAGGCGAACGCCTACGGGCACGGCCTGGTGCCGGTCGCGCTCAGCATCCAGGAGCGCGGAAGCGCCGAGTGGCTCGGCATCGCAATCGTGGCCGAAGGGCAACTGCTCCGGGCCGCGGGAGTCACCCTTCCGATGCTCAAGTTCTCCCCGACGCTCCCCGAGGAGCTCGACGCGGCGATCGCCGCCGACATCACCCTCAGCGTCGGCGACCCCGACTCGATCGACCAGGCGCAGGCCGCGGCGGCGTCGTCGGGGCGCACCATCGACGTGCACCTCAAGGTCGACACCGGGATGCGACGCGTCGGAGCCGAGCCCCACGAGGCCGCCGACCTCGCGCGCCGGATCGACGCCGCCCCGAACCTGCGGCTCCAGGGCGTCTTCACGCACCTGCCCATCAGCGACGTCGACGAGGGCGACGAATTCACCACAGACCAACTGAAGCGCTTCTACGCGACGGTCGACGCCGTCGAGGCCGAGCACGGCCCGGTCGACCTGGTGCACGCCGCGAACTCAGGGGCGGTGCTCGGCCACGACCTCGGCCGCAGCAACCTCGTCCGACCGGGGATCATGCTGTACGGGTCGTATCCCGACGTGGTGGGCGCGCGCCAGGCCGACCTGCGCGATGTCGGACGGTGGACCAGCCGCGTCAACTTCGTCAAGCGGATCTTCGCCGGGGAGTCGGTCGGCTACGGCCGCAGTTGGGTCGCGGAGCGCGACACCTGGATCGCGACGGTCGCCGTCGGCTACGGCGACGGGTACTCCCGCCAGTTCTCCTCGCGCGGCCGGATGCTGATCGACGGCCGCTCCTACCCCGTCGCGGGCCGCGTCTGCATGGACCAGACCATGATCGACCTCGGCCCCGAGCCGACCGGGGTGCGGGTCGGCGACGAGGTGGTCCTGATGGGCAGCAGCGGAGACCAGCGGATCGGCGTCGAGGAACTGGCGACGGTGATGGGCACCATCACCTACGAGGTCACCTGCCTGATCACCGAGCGCGTTCCCCGCGTCTACTGAGGCGAGGCGCCCCCGCGGTGCCCGGAGCGTCGACGGTCGCCGTCAGTCGGACTTGTCGGTCTCGACGACGGTGCGGGTCAGCTTGGGCCTGCGGCTCGGGAACTCCTCCATGGCGTGCAGCGCGATCGAGCGGGTCGACCAGCCGTCCACCGCGGCACCGACGCCGCCGCCGACGAACGGGATGCGCTTGCCCAGCCATACACCGAACCGCTTGCCCGTCATCTGGTTGAGGGAGCGGTCGAGCAGGGCCTTGGAGACCTGACGGTCGAGGCGCGCGTCGAAGACCGGGGCGGTCGCGACCACCATCGGATACGAGGGAAGCACGCCCTTGGAGATCAGTTCGGCATTACCGGAGGGGCCGAGCATCACCATCAGGATCGCGGTGCGGACCCGCGGGTCGCTCAGCTCGTAGCCGCGCAGGTGCGCGATGCCGGAGACCAGGCGCGCCTGCAGGAACGAGGCGGCGGCCATGTTGGCGGGGATGGTGACGAGCGAGACGAAGAAGCCGCCCCAGTTCGTCGCGAAGCCCTGGCCGCTTGCCATCGCGATGTGCGTCGCGACCATCCTGGAGATGGCGAGTTCGGCGTCGTTGCGTTGCACGAGCAGCGACTTGGCTGCGTGCTTTGCGCCGGGCAGCTTGCCCTTTCCCTCGATCGCGAGCTCAAGAATCTCGTGGAACACGTTGGCCGTGATGCCCTCGGTGAGCGCAACCGCCTGGTTCTGCGTATCCATCCGCGCCCCTTTCCTCGTCTCCAAGGTTGTCACACGGTGTCAAGCGGAACCAGGATGCTCAGGGTCCGGTCCGGGTGGAATCCGGGTCGAGCCGCCTCCGCCACGGCCGGTCAGCGGCCGCGTGCGGTGATCCGCTGCCACACTGGGTAGATGCTCGGCACGACGTTCGGGCGGTCACAGGACTGGCCGCTGCGCGACCTCATCGGCTACTCCGATGAGTTCGACGCCGCCATCGCGCTGGAGGCCTACCGCTGCGGCGTATTCCCGATGCCGCTGAACGCCCGCGAGATGGGCTGGTGGTCGCCCATGCAGCGCGGCCTGCTCCCCGTGCACGGACTGCGGGTCACCCGCTCGCTCGGCAAGACCGTCAAGCGCTACACGACGACAACCGACACCGCCTTCGACGACGTGCTGACCCGCTGCGCCGACCCCAAGCGCGAGGGATCCTGGATCGACGCGCGCATCGCCTCGGCCTACCGGCGGCTCGCCGAGACCGGCTGGGCGCACAGCGTCGAGGTGTGGAACCCCGACGGCGACCTGGTCGGAGGGCTCTACGGGGTTCAGGTGGGCGGCCTGTTCGCCGGCGAGTCGATGTTCCACGACCCCGAACTCGGGCGCGACGCATCCAAGGCGGCCCTGCTGCGCCTCGTCCTCGAACTCGACGCGTCGGGGGTCACCCTGCTCGACGTGCAATGGCTCACCGAGCACCTCGGCAGCCTCGGCGCCTACGAGGTGCCACGGGAGCAGTACCTGCGGCGGCTCTCCGTCGTGGCCGGCCTGCCGACCCGGCCGTGGGTCGAACGGCCGCCGATGACCGGCGCCGACGTGCTCAGCGCATGGCGGGGGATGCGCGATCGGCACTCCCTGGCCGGGCGACTCGGGTGAACCCCAGTGACCACGGCAAGCGCCGGTGTAGCGTGACGCGCAGGAGGACCCATGCCAGAGATGCCTGAGGTGGCGGCACTCGCCGAGAACCTCGACCAGCGACTGCGCGGCGCGACCATCGCGTCGGGGCACCTGGTGTCCTTCTCTGCCCTCAAGACCTTCCAGATCCCGCTCGACGCGCTCGCAGGGCTCGAGATCGACGGCGTCACCAGGCACGGCAAGTTCATCGACATCGACGCGCAGGGCGTCCACCTCATCTTCCACCTGGCACGAGCCGGTTGGGTGACCTGGCACGAGGTCGCGCCCAAGGTTCCCGCCCGGCCCGGCAAGTCCGGGTTGGCGCTGCGGATCGTGCTCGACGACGACTCCGGCTTCAGCCTCACCGAGGCGGGCACCCAGAAGCACCTCGCCGTCTACGTGGTGGCCGACCCGTCCGAGGTGCCCGGCATCGCGGCCCTCGGCCCCGACCCGATGGCGGAGGGATTCACCGTCGACGACTTCGCGGCGGTCCTGAAGGCGGCGGGTCGCTCGCAGTTGAAGGGCGTGCTCCGCGACCAGAAGCGGCTCGCGGGGATCGGCAACGCCTACTCCGACGAGATCCTGCACGCCGCCCGGCTGAGCCCGTTCAAGCCGGCCGACAGCCTCGACGATGCGGGTGTCGCCGACCTGTTCGCGAAGATGCGCGAGGTGCTTGGCCAAGCGATGGCGTCGGCCTCGGGCGTGCCGATCGACAAACTGAAGGACGCCAAACGCTCGGGCATGCGCGTGCACGGAAGGGCGGGGGAGACGTGCGACGTGTGCGGAAGCACCATCGCAGAGGTGTCGTTCGCCGACTCGTCGCTGCAGTACTGCCCCGGCTGCCAGACCGGAGGCAAGCCGCTCGCCGACCGCCGGATGTCGAAGCTCCTGAAATAGCCCTGAGTCGACGCCGACCCGCGCCACGTCCGACAAGTGCATGTAGCCGTCCGATCCCGGGTCCTGCGGTAGGCGAGGACATTGAGCAGCATTCGGTGTTCGAAGCCTGCGGTGCACGCGTTGAACGTTCACATCCGAGGCGAGTCGTCGATACTGCTCAACGCCGGGGCCACTCCGCCCGCGACAGACCGGCCACGACGAGGGGGCAAGCGTCGCCGACGGCTAGGCTCGACGCATGCTTCAGCACGACATCTGGTGGCAGGTCTATCCGCTCGGCGCCGTCGGCGCGCCCATCCGCGGCGAGGTCGGCGAGCCGTCGCACCGGCTGGGGCGACTGGTGCCCTGGCTGGACTACGTGGTCGAACTCGGCTGCAACGGCCTCCTGCTCAACCCGATCTTCGCCTCCGTCAGCCACGGCTACGACACCCTCGACCACTACCGCGTCGACCCGCGACTCGGTGACGACTCCGACCTCGACCACCTGATCGCCGAGTGCAGTGCCCGCGGCCTCAACGTCGTCCTCGACGGCGTGTTCAACCATGTGTCCCGCTCGCACCCGTTCGTCGCCGAACGCCCCGACCTGATCGCCTGGGACGGCGACCAACCGCGCGCCTGGGAGGGCCACGGCGACCTGGTCGAACTCGACCATTCCAACCCGGCCGTCGCCGACCTCACAGTCGACGTGATGTGCCACTGGCTGCGCCGCGGCATCTCCGGATGGCGCCTCGACGTCGCCTACGCCGTGCCCACCGCGTTCTGGCGCGACGTGGCCGCACGGGTCCGCGCCGAGTTCCCCGACGTCGTCTTCATCGGCGAGGTGATCCACGGCGACTACGTCGGCTTCATCGAGGAGTCGACGCTGACCACGCTGACGCAGTACGAACTGTGGAAGGCGACCTGGTCATCCCTCAAGGACACCAACATGTGGGAACTGGCCCACGCCATCGACAGGCACGCCGACTTCTGCCGCAACTTCATCCCGCAGACCTTCGTGGGCAACCATGACGTGACGCGCATCGCGACGCTCGTGGGGCCACGCCTCGCCCCGGTCGCCGCGGCGATCCTGATGTCGCTGCCCGGCGCGCCGAGCGTCTACTACGGCGACGAGCAGGGCTTCACCGGCACCAAGCGCGAGCAGTTCGCAGGCGACGACGAGGTGCGACCCGCGCTGCCCGATTCGCCCGCCGACCTCAGCCCGCTCGGCGAGCCCATCCACCGCGACTACCAGAACCTGATCGGCTTCCGACGCAGGCATCCCTGGCTGTCGACGGCCGCCGTCGAGGTGACGTCGAAGTCGAACGAGACGCTGACCTACCGCTGCACCTCGGGCGACGACTGGTGCGACGTCAGCATCGACCTGCGCGGCCCGTCCATCACGCTCAGCGCCGACGACGAGACCATCCGCATCGGCTGACCCCTGCGAGGAGGCCCCGGGCTTCCTAGCATGGGGGGATGGCTGACATCCGGCGTGTAGAAGGCAAGGCAGAGCAACTCAAGGACAACCCGGTGGTGGCCCGGCTCGCGTCGGCCGGGCACGTCGTCAACGGCATCGTGCACCTGCTGATCGGCGGCATCGCGGTCGGCGTGGCGGCGGGAGCGGGCGGATCCGCGGACAACTCCGGCGCGATGCAGGCCATCCGGTCGACGCCGCTCGGCGCGGTCACGCTGTGGGTCGCGGCCGTCGCGCTGTTCGCTCTGGCGATCTACTGCGTGCTCGCCGCCGTGACAGAGGCCCGCAGCGACGCCAAGGAGGCGGTCAAGGAGGCGGGAAAGGGCATCGGTCACGCGGCGGTCGGCGTCGTGGCGCTCACCTATGCGCTGGGCGGATCCTCCGACTCGGACGAGAGCAGCCAGGGCCTCAGCGCCACGCTGCTCGGCTCGACCTGGGGCGCGGTGCTGCTGTTCGTGGTCGGCGCGGCGGTGCTGGCCGTCGGCATCGGGCTGATCGTCGGCGGCATCAAGCAGAGTTTCATGGACGAGGTGGATCTGCAGGGCGGCGCGCGACGCGCGGTCGCCCGGCTCGGCACCGTCGGCTACGTCGCCAAGGGCATCGCCGTCGGCATCGTCGGGGTGCTGTTCATCGTGGCGGTGCTGCGCAGGAACCCGGACGAGGCGGGCGGGATCGACGAGGCGCTGAAGTCCCTCGTGGGGCTGCCGTTCGGTGCCGTCCTGCTGATCCTGGTCGGCATCGGGCTGATGCTCTACGGCGTCTTCTGCTTCGCCCGCGCCAGGACGCTCGCCCGCAACTGACCCCACGGAGCGGCCTCACGTGCCCGGCGATCACCTAGCGCTGGCAGGGTTAGGCGTTGAGCAGTAGTCACTGGTCGATGGCCGACACGCCGACAGCGCACGTCGAATCGGCCATCGAACCCGCACTACTGCTCAACGCCAGACCCGACCGTGCACCCCCAGGGGACGCAAAAGTGGGGCCCGGCTCGGCCGGACCCCACTCGTGTGCGTCAGTAACTCAGGCCCAGATGCCCGCGTTGCGGGACTCGGTCGAGTTGTAGCCGTCGGCGATGTTGCCGAGGAGGACGGGCATGCGCTGCACGATGTCCTGCTGCTTGGCGGCCGACGCGTCCCACGAACGCTGAACCTCGACGTAGGCGTTGCGGGCGTTGTCTTCCCAGGCGCCGAGCGAGGTCGAAAGCTCGCCCTTCAGGTCCTCGAGGAGGCTGGTCAGCTCCTTGTGGGCAGCCGACAGGTTGCTGATGCCTTCCTGGAGGCCGGCAACGGAATACTGCGTGGAATCGCTCATTGGTTTCTCCTATCGAATCTTGTTGATTGGATCAGCCGATGAGGCCGGCGATCTGGTTAGCGGTGGCCTGGTTCTCTTCCTCACGCGAGCCGTACTCGCGGAGCGTCTCGACCAGGGAGGTGTGGATCTTGTCCAGGCCCTGCTTCACCTTCTCGAACTCGGTGTCGAACTGCTGGTAGCCCTGCTGGAACGCGGTCGATGCGTTGCCGTGCCAGCGCGACGCGAGGTCGGTCATCTGGCCCTGGAGGCGAGTCTGCAGCTGGTGGATCTGCTGGTGCTTGGTCTCGATCTGCTGCGTGGCCTTCTGCATTGCAGCGCGGTCAACGGACTTCTCCGCCATGGTTCATTCCCTTCGACGTTGAGCCCGGGAGGACTCAGTGGTAGCAACTTCGAGGTCAACTCAGGCTGCTTGCTGTCGGTCAAAACACTATGCGTCGTCAGGGTCAGTTCCCAGGTCCTCCGGCGTAAACAAGTAGCAATACCTAGTCGGCCCGGGCAAGCCACGGGGCACCTACTTACTTGATCGGCACGATCATGTCGCGGGAGAGCTTGCTTCCCTCCGAGAGGCCCGGAGGCAGCAGGTTCACCAGGCCCCCGGGGACCGGCATCGGGGTCACGTCGCCGTAGCCCAGCGCGGTGCGATCCTTCACGGTCGGGATGAAGTACGCCTTGCCGTCGAGCAGCAGCGTGGCCGATCCGGGCGCCTCGTCAGCGTCGGCGTTGCTCAGCAGCGCCCCGCTCAGGGCAGGCAGCATCACGCGGTCGATGTAGCGGCCGAGCGGGGCGGGCGCGTTCGACGGGATCTCGTTGGTCTCGCCCCCGATGTCGAGCGCGATCCGGCCAGGGGCGTCCTTCTGGAACGTGGCGCACACCTGGACCTTCTCCGACGAGAACGACGCGGGCGGAGTCGGCTGGTCGAGCGGGATGCCGTCCTGCGTGAACGTCGGGATGTCGGCATTGAGGCGGCGGGTCACCTGCACGTCGTCGAGCTTTGTCGGCTCGGCAGTGTCGCCGTACTCCTGCTGGATGGCCTTCATCTCCAGGTACGAGATGCGCGAGAGGCCGCCCGTGAGTTGGATGTAGTAGCGGTCGCGGTCCCCGTCGTCGACATAGGCCATCTTGCCGACCGACATGTTCTCGCTTCCCGCCGATCCGTAGCCCTCGACGGGGCGGGGGTTGATCGGGACGCCGCCGGGAAGCGAGGCGATCCAGCCGTCGCCTGGCGTGATCACCGGCAGGTTGCCGATCAGGCTCGACTGCTGCCCGGGCCGCGCGTACAACTGGTGCGTCTGGCCGCCGTAGACGAGGTAGTCGGTGCCGTTGGAGTGCCGGGCGACCACCGCGATGTCGTCGCGCGCAGGGGCGGAGGAGCCGAACTCGAGCGTCAGGTACGGCTGGTCGTGCCCGTTGAGGGGCACCGAGCACAGCCGGATGGGGTAGTCGGCGAGGTCCTTCGACGACGGCAACTGTCGGGGCGACCCGGGGATGCCCATGGTGCCCTGCTGGACCTGGCCGCGCAGCGCCTCGGTCTTGACCTCGATGACCCGCGGCTGCCCCTTCGGGTCGGCGCCGGCGGCGAGCAGTCGCGCCGACGCGACGTCGGCCATCGGGTACAGCTTGTCCTCGGTGTAGACGAACAGTGCGCCCGACTGCGGGTCGGAGAGGATGACGTCCTGCTCGTTCTTCCAGGAGTCGTTGGCCGTGCCGCCACGCAGCAGCCCAAGAAGGGTCGTGCCTGCGAGCAGCACCACGCCCAGCAGCACGGAGACGAACGTGGCGGTGCCGACGCGGCGCAGCGGGGGAGTCGGGTCGTCCGGGTCGCGGTCGACGAAGGCAGCGATCATCCGCCTCGACGTGAAGGACTGTGCCTTCAGGAGGTCCTTGCGGGTCGCCATGGCAGTCCTCCATCGGGTGTGGGTGCAGCGCGGTCGTCGGCAACCTTATCCCGGTGACGGTGCCACGAAGGCCTCCAGAGGCCCGGCAGTGCGCACGACAGGCCATAGAGTAGGCGGCGGCCGGAAGGAGGACCCATGCTGCGCAAGCCCCCGCCCCAACGCTCGACGCTGCAACGGCGGACTAGGTCGACCCGATACATCGGGATGGTCGTCGCGTGGCAGGTGGTCATCGTCGCCATCGTCCCCCTGGTGCTGCTGCGGCAGCCGTGGTCGATCGGCGTCGCCGCCGCCCTGCTGCTGGTCGCCATCCTGCTGACCGTCCCCGTCAACGGCCGAACCCTCGGCGCGACGCTGCGGATCCGCCGTCGATTCCGGGCCAGGGCGCGGCACCGCGTGCAGCGGCCCGACGTCGCCCCCGGCCTCGTCCCGCTCGCCCAGTGGGTGCCGAAACTCGAACTGACGCAGATCAAGGACGCCCACGACGGCGAGATCGGCGTCGTCGCCGACGGCGAGTCGTGGTGCGGGCTGCTCGAGGTCACCAGCGACAACTCGCTGTTCACCGACCGCGGAGCCAAGCTCGACCTCGCGATCCTCGGCTCCCTGACCCGCCAGGACGACGTCGTCTTCGCGGGCATCCAGGTCGTCACCTACACCGTCCCCGGCCCCGCCGCGGCGATGCTGCCCGCCACCTCCCCGGCCATCCAGGCCTACCGCGAGGTCGCCGGCAACGCCACCCCTCCCGCCATCCGACGGACCTGGATCGCGCTGCGCCTCGACCCCCGGCTCTGCCTGGAGGCGGTCGACCGCCGCGGCTCCGGCCAGGTCGGCGTGTTCGCGACGCTGCGCTTCGGCCTGCACCGCGCCCAGGCCACCCTCAAGCGGCACGGCATGCCCACCGAACCGCTCGACCCGATCGGCATCGCCGACGTGCTCGCGCTGACCACCGGCGCCGCCGACGTCTACGAGGGGGAGCGCAGCAGCGAGGCGTGGGAGCAGTGGACCTGCGACTCCCTGACGCACCAGACGCGCGGCCTGCACGGCTTCGGCGAGGCCCCCAGCGCCCTGTACCAGGGGCTGCTGGACGTCGCGACCCAGACCCCGGCCATGTTCTGCGTCACGTCGCTGACGGTCGCGCCGGGCGAGCCGCCCAGAGGCGCGATGCGGCTCGTCAGCCCCAACCCGGAGCAGGCCGTCACCGCGGACGAGTTCGCGCTCGCCGCCGTCCCCCGGGACCTGAGGATCGGCCCGCTCGGCGGAAACCAGGTGCCGGGACTGCTGGCGACCATCCCGCTCGGAAGGCAGATCGACCAGTGAGCGAGATCACATTCCAGGCGCTCACCCCCGGCGCCGACACCGACGCGAGCGAGGTCCGCACCGGCCCCTCCGGCATGGTCATCGGCATCGGGCAGGCCGGCCCCGTCACGCTTCGCCTGTTCCGGCTCCAGCCGACCAGGATCTTCATGTCGACGCCCGAGTACGTCACCTGGCTCCTGGCGTTCCGCGCGATGTGCCTCGGTGCACATTTGTCGGTGATCGTCGAGGACCACCGCAAGTGGCTCTCGCTCGCCGACACCGTCCGCGCCTGCGGTGGAACCATCGACCTGCTGCGCGGCCCAGAGAACCTTCCCGGGCAGGGAAGGCCCTACCGGCCCAGCCTCGTCATCGACGGCATGGGTGCGGTCTCGGCGTCCGACCGGTTGGGCGCCTGGCAGTCGCACGTCACGCTCGGCAACCCGGACGAGGGCCGCGCCGTCAGCGACCTGCGCGCCGCTGAGGTTGCACTGATCGCGCCGCTCTCCGGGCGCGGGGCCGAGCATCTGCGGCGCGCCTACGCGCTGTCCAGCGGCCAGGTGAAGGCGGTGACGGACCTCGACGAGACCGAGGTCGTGATGGCGAGCGTGCGACGCATGACGCGCGTCCAGGTCGCCCCGTCGCCCACCGAGCACCGCCTGCTGTTCGGAGGCTGAGCCGCCGGGTGGCCCCCAGTGGGCCTCGGTGTCAGAGCAGGTTGCCGAAGTACGAGTACAGGTCGAGCACGCCAAGCAGCGACGGCACGATGCCGATGATGGCGAGCCACTCGAAGATGTCGCCCCAACGGCCCCACGTGGGCGAGAGCACCTTGGCGTAGGTCGACGCCGAGTAGTGCGCGAAGATGTAGGCCGCCACCAGGCAGCCCGCGAACAGCAGCGCGCTGCCAAGCAGCGACGAGGACGCCATGATGGCCCCCGCGACCGCTGCCATCGCGACGCACGCGATGCCGCCGAGCAGCAGCGCGAGGCGCTGCGTCAGCCCGACGAAGGCGCGGGCACGCAGCAGGAACGCGAGGCCGACGCTCAGCACGAGCAGCGCCGACCAGAGCGATCCCTGCGTCAGCGTCAGTGCCGCGGCGAGCACCGCGACGGCGGAGGTGGCGGCCAGCATCGACCCGAGCAGTCGGTCGGCGAAAAGCGCCCGGCTGACGATGTCGGACTGCACCGGCGTCTCGTCGGCGAGCATGGCCTCGGTCGTCACGGGCAGGTTTGGCAGCGCGACCCCGGCGATCCGGTAGCTCAGCGTCGGCAGGAACGAGGTCAGGAAGGCCATCACGGCCAGCGTCACGGCGGCGACCTCGACGTTGTGGCCGGGCACCACGATCATCGACGAGGCGGCGATCAGCGTGAACAGCGCAGTCAGGGCGACCGCCAGCAGCGCAAGCGCGCTGACCCTCGCGGCGAGCGCGCAGGCGGCGCTCGCGACGAGCACCCCTGCGGCGGACAGCACCAGTCGCACCGAGAGTGGCACCGTCTCGGAGACGGGCTCGGCCGCGAACCAGCCGGCGATGCCTGCGAGCGCCGCGCTCGCCCACGCAAGGCAGGTCGCGGTCGGTTTCTCGTGCGCGGCGCGGGCCAGCGCGATCGATCCGATGGCGGAGGCGAAGCTCAGGAACCCCGTCACGACGACGGCGATGCCGAGCGGGAGGCGAAGCGACGGATCCATCCGCGCCTGCGCCGGGTCGACGTGCGGCTGGGCGAGGATGATCAGCAGCGGCAGCCCGATCAGCACCGTCATCATCAGGATCAGGCCGAGCCGACGGGAGTTGCGCGCCACCCACGAGGGCCGCGAGTTGGTCGCACCTGCGACCGCGTCGACGACGTCGTCGAATGCCGCGTCGGGGATCGCGTTCTCGCGCTGGCGCAGGTGCAGCGTCTCGCCGTCGCGCAGGTTCAGCTTGTTGACCGGGGTGTACAGGTCGAACGGGTCGGAACCGAAGCGCTGCAGCACCCAGGCGTGCACCGCATCGGTGGGGGTGTTGGACTCGAGCCCGGAGAAACGCACGATGCTCGGCATCAGCTCGCTCAGCGTGACCGCTCCGGGGAGCGCGAGGTCGACGCGGCGGCTGCTCGAGATGATCGTGACCCGTGACAGGTCCTCTTCGGGCGCGATACTCACGCTGAGTACCCTAACCCCCGCAGCGAGCACCGACCCAGCAACAACGGGCGGAGTCGGACGGGTCGTCGGTTAAGTTAGGCCCCGAGCACAACAGCGGAGGGATACCAGCCAATGGGTCTGATCACGTTCCATCGGCCGAAGAGGGTCACGCCTCCGGCGATGCCACGGGGCGACCTGCTGCTCGAATCCCCGCCCGAGATTCCGCCCCCCGCGGCGTCGAAGCCGTTCGGGAACCTGCTGCGGATGCTGCCGATGGTCGCGGGCGGCCTCGCGATGGGCATCATGTTCGCGGGCGGCGGCCGTGGCCTGATGGGAAGCATCGTCGGCGGCCTGTACGCCGTCTCGATGATGGGCATGATGCTCTCCCAGGTCGGCAGGCAGAACGACGACCAGTCCTCGCAGCTCGACGCGAACCGCCGCGACTACTTCCGCTACCTCGCTCAGACCCGCCGCAACTTCGCAAAGACCGCGGACGAGCAGCGCGCCAGCGTCGCCTACCGGCACCCCGCCCCTGACAGCCTGTGGACCGTTGTCGGCGGCATGCGGATGTGGGAGCGGCGCACCGACGCCGAGGAGTTCGGCTCCGTGCGACTCTCGGTCGGCCGCCAGCAGTCCGCCAAGCGGATCACCCCTCCCGAATCGCAGCCCATCGAGGACCTCGAGCCGCTGACCACCGGCGCGCTGCGCCGCTTCATCCGCACCCACCGCGTCATCCAGTCGGTGCCGCTTGCCGTCGACCTGCGCGGCTTCCGAGCCATCTCGCTCGTCGGGGACGAGGAGGCCTGCCGCAAGGTCGCCTACGCGATGGTCGCCCAACTGGTCACCTGGCACGCGCCGACCGACGTGTCGCTGATGGTGGCCGCGAGCAAGGCCAACCAGGCCGACTGGCAGTGGGTCAAGTGGCTGCCGCACCTGCAGCACCCCACCGAGGCCGACGGCGTCGGACCCGTCCGGATGTTCGCCACCGGCGCGGGTGAGCTGTCCCAGCTCGGCACCTCCGCTCAGGCCGCCACGAACCCTCCGTCGCTGACCGTCGTCGTCTCCGACGGCGTCGAGGGCGTCAACTCGCAGCAGTTCGTCACGCCCACCACGCGCGCCGTCACCATCGAGGTGACCGGCCGCAAGGAGCTCCCCAGGACGCTCGAGCCGGGCGTCGCCGTCTTCGAGGTGACCGCAGACAGCGTCGTGCTGCACCGTCGCACCAACCGGACCCCGCACGCCAAGACGCCGTTCGGCCGCCCGGACCAGGTGCCGGTGGTCTACTGCGAGATGCTGGCGCGCGCCATGGCCCCCTACCGGATGCCGGAACTGGCAGCCGGAAGCGACGAAGACGGACCAGCCGAGGTCGTCTTCGAGCCGCCGAAGGACTTCCCGGCGATGCTGGGCGTCGGCGACCCGCTGACGCTCGACCCGCGCGTCGCGTGGCGTCCCCGCCCGCTGCGTCAGCACCTGCGCATCCCGTTCGGCACGGCCGAGGACGGCACCCCCGTCGAGCTCGACATCAAGGAGTCCGCGCAGGGCGGCATGGGCCCGCACGGCATCTGCATCGGCGCCACCGGTTCCGGCAAGTCGGAGTTCCTGCGCACCCTTGTGCTCGGCCTCGCCATGACGCACTCCACCGAGCAGCTCAACTTCATCCTCGTCGACTTCAAGGGCGGCGCGACCTTCCTCGGCCTCGAGCATCTGCCGCACGTGTCGGCCGTCATCACCAACCTGGAGGGCGAGCTGTCGCTCGTCGACAGGATGGCCGACGCCATCGGCGGCGAGCTCGATCGGCGCATGGAGGTGCTGCGCGAGGCGGGCAACTTCAAGAACCGCGAGGACTACGAGAACGCGCGCCAGGCGGGCGCCGACATCCCGCCCATGCCAAGCCTCTTCATCGTCGTCGACGAGTTCTCCGAGCTGCTGTCCGCGCGACCCGAGTTCATCGACCTGTTCGTGCAGATCGGCCGCGTCGGCCGCTCGATCGCCGTCCACCAACTGCTCGCCTCGCAGCGACTCGAGGAGAACAAACTCCGCGGCCTCGACACGTTCCTGTCGTACCGGATCGCGCTGCGCACGTTCTCGCCCGCCGAGTCGCGCACCGTCATCGGCGTGCCCGACGCCTACGAACTGCCCACGCCTCCCGGCAACGGCTACCTGAAGTTCGACACCACCGGCATGACAAGGTTCAAGGCCGCCTACGTCTCCGGGCCGTGGCACGGCTCGTCCGCGCCCGCCGCGCCCGAGGACCGCCCCATCGACGAGGTGGTCGTCGAGTCGAAGGGCTGGACCCCTCCGGTGGTCGAGTTCACCGCCGACTATGTCGTGCCCGTCGTGCCGCCTGCGCCTGAGGTCGATGAGGCCCCGGTGCAGCCGACGCGCAGCGCCGAGCTTGAGCCCGTCGTCGAGGAGGAGAAGGACGACGAGGAGGAGACGCTGCTGAGCATCGCGGTCGGTCGCCTCAAGGGCCACGGCTGGCCCTCGCACAAGGTGTGGCTGCCTCCGCTCGACGAGCCGCCCACGATGGACCAGTTGCTCGGAGGTCTCGCGGAGGTCGAGGGCCGTGGCCTGCAGGCCGCCGACCCGGCGTTCCGCGGCGTGCTCGCGGCCCCGTTCGGCCTGATCGACCGCCCCCGGCAGCAGCGCCGCGACCCGTGGTGGATCCGCTTCGACGGCTCGGGCGGCAACCTGGGCGTCGTCGGCAGCCCGCAGGCGGGCAAGTCGATGGCGCTGCGCGCGGGCATCGCTGGCATGGCGCTCACGCACACGCCGCAGGAGGTCGGCTTCTACTGCCTCGACTTCGGCGGCGGCGCGCTGACGTCGATGCGCAACCTCGCGCACGTCGGTTCCGTGACGGGCCGCCTCGACGTCGACCGGGTGCGTCGCACGGTCGCCGAGATCACCTCGCTCCGGTCGAGCCGGGAGGTGCAGTTCGCTGAACTGGGCATCGACTCGATGACCACCTACCGGCAGGGTCGCCGCGACGGCAGCGTGCCAGCCGACCGGTTCCCGACCGACGTGTTCCTCGTCGTCGACGGCTGGGCGACGCTCAAGACCGAGTTCGAGTCGCTCGAGCCGCAGATCCAGGCGCTCGCAAACGGCGGACTCGGCTTCGGCATCCACGTGTGGGTCGCGGCGGCCAAGTGGTCCGAGATCAGGGCGGCGACGAAGGACACGCTGCAGTCGCGCATCGAGTTGAAGCTGGGTGACCCGTTCGACTCGGAGATCGACCGCAAGATCCAGGCCATCATCCCCGTCGCGCGGCCGGGCCGCGGCATCATGTCGGGCGGCCTGCACACCATGATCGGCCTGCCGCGCATCGACGGGGTCGAGGACGCGGCCGACGTCGGCGCGGGGCAGCGGGAGTTCATCGCCGCCGTCAACTCGGCCTGGAAGGGCCCGCGCGCCGCGGAGGTGCGCCTGCTTCCGGAGAGCCTGGAGTTCTCGGCGCTGCCAGCGATCGGCCCGTCGGCCGACAAGCGGATCCCGTACGCCGTCGACGAACTCGAACTGGCCCCCGTCTACCTCGAGACCATGAACGAGCCGCACTTCGTTGCGGTCGGCGGCCCCGAGTGCGGCAAGTCGAACCTGCTGCGGGGCTTCCTGAAGGGCATCACGACCCGGTTCACGCCGAAGGAAGCCAAGATCATCATCGTCGACTACCGGCGCTCGCTGCTGGGGGAGGTCGAGACGGAGCACCTGATCGGCTACTACCCGTCGGCGTCCGCCGCCGGCCCGATGCTGCAACAGACGGCCGAGGCCGTGCGCGCCCGGCTCCCAGGGCCGGACGTCACGCAGCAGCAGTTGCGCGACCGGTCGTGGTGGACGGGCTCCGAGGTCTTCGTGATCGTCGACGACTACGAACTGGTGGCGACCCCGTCGGGCAACCCGATGGCGGTGTTCTCCGACCTGATCAACCAGGCTGGCGACATCGGCCTGCACATCATCATGACGCGGGCATTCGGCGGCGCCAGCCGTGCGATCTTCGGTGACCCGCTGATCAGCCGGATGAAGGACGCCGTGAACCCGGCGCTTGTGATGAGCGGCAACAAGGAGGAGGGCAACCTGTACGGCGACGTCAAGGGCTCGCCGATGCCTCCCGGCCGCGGCACGCTGATCACGCGCACCTTCAAGGGCCTGATCCAGACGGCCGAACTGCCTCCGCCCGCCCACTGACCCGACGCGCCTGGCGCCCGTCGGCCTGGGGGATTGCGGGCGACTGTGTCGCCGCGACTGGCCCAATCAACGGACCGAAGGGTCCGCCACCACAACGGGACCTTGCCTTCGGACGTCTCGACAAGCTCGACGCTCGACGAGTGACACCCCACCCTGCCGCGGGGATCAGGCCCAGGAATCGGCGGTCAGGCGCGGCGCGACAGGCTGGCGACCCAGGCGGAGGCCGCGTCGAACTCGCCGTCGCTGAAGCCGACGGCGATGTCCGGGCGACGCTGGTTCGCCCGCGGGTACGAGCCCAGGAAGAACACCTGCGGGCAGACCCGGTGCAGCCCCTCAAGGGTCTCGGCGACCCGCTTGTCGTGCAGGTGCCCCTCGCAGTCGATCGAGAAGCAGTACGACCCGAGCGTCGTCTTGGTCGGGCGCGACTCGATGCGGCTCAGGTTCACGCCGCGCACCGCGAACTGCTCGAGGATCTCCAGCAGCGCGCCCGCGTGGTCCTGGCGCATGTAGGCGACAAGCGTCGTCTTGTCCGCGCCGGTCCGTGGCGGGACGCTGCCCGCCCGGCCGACCTCGACGAAGCGCGTGACGGCGCCCGCGTTGTCCTCGATCTGGTAGGCCAACTCGCGCAGCCCGTACATCTCCCCCGCGACCCGGGCGCAGACCGCCGCGTCGTAGCGGGAGTCGGGGCGGGCCACCTCGGCCGCTGCCCCTGCCGTCGAGCCGGCCTCGGTGACGCTCGCGTCGGGCAGGTTCGTGGCGAGCCAGTCCCGGCACTGCGCGGCGGCGTGCCCGTGCGTCAACACCTCACGCACGTCGGCCAGTTCGGTGCCCTCCCGTGCGTAGATGCCGAACTCGACGGGGATCACGATCTCGCCCTGGATCGCCAGCGGGGCCCCTGCGATGAGTTCGTCGAGCGTCGCGGACACGCCGCCCTCGACGGAGTTCTCGATCGGGACGACGGCGCGGGTGACGTCGCCCTGGCGGACGGCGTCGAGCGCCTCGCGGACGCTCGCGAACGCGACGGCCTCCTCCTCCGTGACGGTGCGGAGGGCCTGATGCGTGAACGTCCCAGCGGGACCGAAGTATCCGAGCACGGCCCTAGTCTCCCCCTAAGGGCCAGCGACGGCCAACAGTCTTAGGTTCTTGGCCCGCGCGCGCACTACCCTGGCGGGCGTGAAGCGATGGAGGATGCGTCTGGCCTCGGCGGCCACGGCCGCCGCCATCGTGTGCGCCTCCGGGGTCGCGCCGGCCCACGCGGAGAGCGCGCCGCACCTGGTCGAGCAGAACTGCGTCACCTACGAGGCGACCCCCACGAGCCAACTCGTCAACGCGTGGCAGTTGCACCGCCTCGACATGGAGACCGTGTGGCGGATGGCCACGGGCAAGGGCGTCAGGATCGCGGTGATCGACACCGGCGTCTCCACCCTCGGATCGACCTACTTCAGCCAGGGCGAGGACCGCGTCGTCACGTTCGACATGATCCCGCCCGAGGCGAACCCCGACGGGGACCCCAGCATCGACTGCAAGCACGGCACAGTGGTCACCTCGATCCTGGCGGCCGGACGTCGCCCCGACGGCGGGCCGATCGCCAGCGCCACCAACTTCGCGGGCATCGCGCCGGAGTCCACCGTCTACGCCTACCGGACGCTGAAGGCGTCGCAGACGGAGACGGAGGAGGGTCAGCCGAAGGACGAGGAGGACCTGACCTACACGATCGCTGCGGTGCGGCAGGCGATCGAGGACGACGTCGACATCATCAACCTGTCGATGGTCACGTTCGAGGACCCCAAGCTCGGCGAGTTCGAGGCCGTCATCGAGGACGCGATCTCCAAGGGCATCGTCGTGGTCGCCGCCGCGGGCAATCAGACGCAGGGCCGCACCGACATCCCCTACCCGGCGGGATTCGACGGCGTGATCAGCGTCGGGATCTCCAACCAGGAAGACGCGGGCGACCCGGCAACCCACATCAGCCGCGTGATCACCGTCGGCGCACCCGGCAAGAATCTGGTCGCGCTGTGGCCCTCCCGCGAGACGGGCAGCCCGAAGGTCGAGGACCAGGCCTACGTGACCAACGCGACCGGCACGTCGTTCGCGGCTCCGGTCGTCTCGGGCGTGGTCGCCCTGATGCTGCAGTACGAGCGCGACGTGCACGGCAAGGAACTCACACCCGCCGAAGTGAAGGAGCGACTGGTGGCGACGGCCGACCGGTCAGGCGTCCGTGCCCCCGACCCGTTCGTCGGCTTCGGCATTGTCAACCCGCTGCGCGCCCTCACGAACACGACCGGCGGAACGGCGGTGCAGGCCAGCGCCGAGCCGAGCGAGCAGCCCCGGATGCCCCTCGACACCCCGGACCGCACCCCGCTGATCTCGATGGTCGGGCTCGGCGTGGGGATCGGCGCGATCGTCGCGGTGCTGCTCGGCCTGGTCGCCGCCGTCGCGATCCCCGCCGCGCGCCGTCGCCGCTGACGCTCCTCGCGCCGTTGCACGCCGGGCTGGTGTAACGCCTGGCGTTGAGCGGCACGCTGCTGTTCCGTTGATTGAGCCAGCCGCGGCGACGGTTCCGTTGATTGAGCCAGCCGCGGCGATGGTTCCGTTGATTGAGCCAGCCGCGGCGACGCAGTCGCCCGCTGCTGTGTCGAAATCCTCGTGAGGTGCGCTGGGAGCCTTCGATAGCTCGGTCTGACGCTGGTGTCGTTCGTCGAGCTTGTCGAGACGTCCGAGAGGCGTGTGGTTGCGGACCCTTCGACAGGCTCAGGGAACGGTGCGACGGACCCTTTGTTCCTTGGCTGAGCCAGCCGCGGCGACGGTTCCGTTGATTGAGCCAGCCGCGGCGACGGTTCTGTTGATTGAGCCAGCCGCGGCGACGCAGTCGCCCGCTGCTGTGTCGAAATCCTCGTGAGGTGCGCTGGGAGCCTTCGATAGCCCGGGACTGACGCTGGGGCTCGGGTCTCGTTCGTCGAGCTTGTCGAGACGTCCGAAAGGCAATGGTCCCGGTGCGGTCGCGGACCCTCGGTCCGTTGATTGAGCCAGCCGCGGCGACGGTTCCGTTGATTGAGCCAGCCGCGGCGACGCAGTCGCCCGCTGCTGTGTCGAAATCCTCGTGACGTGCGCTGGGAGCCTCTGACCGGTCTGACGCCGGGTGGCGCGGAAGGGTCGTTCGTCGAGCTTGTCGAGACGTCCGCAAGGCAAAGGTCCCGTTGTGGTTGCGGGCCCTTCGACAGGCTCAGGGAACGGTGCGGCGGGCCCTTCGACAGGCTCAGGGCATGGTGCGTCGGACCAGCAACGCCGCGCCGGGCTGCACCTCGACGGCGACCTCCGTCACGTCGCCGACCACGTCCCCGTCGACCTGGAACGGCACCGGCCGATCGAACGACATCGTCGCGCGCGTGCCATGCAGGCGGTCGACCCTCCGCAGGTCCGGGCGACCGAGCAGCACCCCGAGCATCATCGCGAACACGTCCCCCGAGCCTCGCGGCGATGCCACGAGGACGTCCAGGCGACCGTCGGCAGGGTCCGCGGCGGGAAGCAGCGCGACCCCGGGATGCAGCGACCCCACGTTGCCGACCGACACGAGCGACACGTCCCCCGAGATCGTCGAATCGTCGACGGTGACCCGCGCGGGCGTCGGGATCGCCCGGACGTGACGCAGCCCCGCGGCCAGGTAGGCGAACGGCCCGGCGACGCGCTTGCCGCGCTCGGTGGTGTCGGCCACCACCGCCGCGTCTGCACCCGCTCCCACCATCACCGCCGCGAGCCGTTCCGGCTCCTCCGCGACCCGGACCCGGAGCAGGTCGAGCGGCGACCCCACCCCGTCGAGCGCCAGGTCGATGGCGCGCCCGGCGTCGAGCGGGATGCCCAGGTTCTTCGCTAGCAGGTTCCCGCTGCCAGACGCGACGATCCCGACGCTCGCCCGCGACCGAAGCGTGGCCAACACCTGGCGGATGGTGCCGTCCCCGCCGAACACCAGGACGAGGTCGGCGCCATCCTCAGCCGCGGAGCGCGCCAGGGCGACGGTGTGATCGTCGTCCTCTGTCACCAACCAGACCGGGGGAGGGCAGCCGCGACGTGAGGCCTCCCTTGCGAGGAATCGCTCGAGCCCGACCTGCCCCCTGACGCGGTTCGGGTGCCAGATGACGCGGATGGCCCGCGGCCGCACCGCGGGTGCGGTGACGCGCCACGCGCCAGTGAGCACCGCGGCGAGCGCCGCCGAGAAACAGGCGACCAGGGCACCGCCCAGCACATCGCTGACGTGGTGCACCGCCAACACGAGGCGACCGACGCACACCGCGGCGGCCACCACCGCCGAGATCCCGGCCGCGACAAGGGTCGGGCGCAGGCGCCGGGTCAGGGCCCACGTCAGTTGCACGACGGCGATCGCCAGGGCCGCGCCCGCGGCCGCGTGCCCCGACGGGAACGAGGCGTCCTCGTGCAGCCCTCCCAGCCAGGGCGTGTCGGGCCGCATCCGGGCGACAAGCGACTTCAGCACCGTCACCATCGACACCGTCAGGGCGAGGGCCAGCAGCACCGAGCCGGCCAGGTCGCGCCACCGGCAGCGGAACAGCGCCACCACGATGCCGATCATGGCGAGGTAGGCGGTGACGGGTTGCAGCACGTTGGCCCACACGACGGTGAGACGCCCCAGCACTGATCCCTCCGCCGCTGGGTGCCAGGGCCAGAGCGCGTCGAGGCCCTTCGGTATCCATAGCGCCCAAGCGATCACCGCCGCCCCGAGGACGGCGAGGCTCACGGCGGGGATGGCTCGCCTCATGCGGTCCTCAGGCGACGCTGTCGCGCTGGCCGAAGCGGGTCATCCCCGCGGAGCGCGCCGTCGCGGCGGAGGCGTGGTGGTCGAGGCGGCAGCGGTAGAGCGGCAGCAGGCCGCGCTCCAGGATGTGCCCGCTGATGATGCGCACGACGGCGGCCGCGTGGCCCGCTCCACGGTGCAGGGGCGAGGTGATCACCCCGATGTCGGCGACGGGGGAGTCATCGAACGGGTAGGCGCTCGCCGCGGCCACGATCTCGCCGTCGAGCACCACCCCGAAGATAACCCAATGGTCGAGTTCGACATCGGCCTCATCCCGTTCCTCGTCCGTGCACGTCGCCTGGAACGCTGCGAACGCGTCGGCGTCCGCGGCGGTGAGCGCCCGCACGTCCAGGTCGGCCGAGACGTTAGGTACACGGCCCTCCGCATAGGTGAACACGTGGTCCGCTCCGGCCAACGCCTCGCCGGCCAGCGCGAGGGCCTCGGCCCATGCCTCGTCGTCGATCCTCTGGCCGTCGAGAAGGCCCGCCTTGGCGGCGACCGCCGGGGACACGGCGATCAGGCGGACTCGGCCGTCGACCTCGACGGTGCGGATACGGCGATCCTCGGGAAGGGAGGTGTTGACGCGCACCGTCCAGGCGCTCGACGTGGGGTCCGAGGGCGGAGCGAAGTTGGCCAGCGCCCAGTCGGTGAACCGGTGATCAAACATGCTCAAGCATCTCAGCCCGTGCGCCTCTTCACGAAGAACCAGGGCACCATCGCGACGGCGAGCACGATGCCGGTGACGGTGAACGCCCACCCGAAGCCGATCAACTGCGCGATGATTCCCGCAAGCAGGGTGCCCGCGATCGAGCCGAGGTCGGTCGCCATCGAGTAGGTGGACAGCGCCTGGCCGCCGTTGCGGTTCGAGCCGATCAGGTCCGCGAGCAGCGCCTGCGAGGCGGGCGCGATGAAGGCGGCGCCCGCGCCCGCGACGGCCGCGAGGAACAGGAACCAGGGCAGCGTCTGCAGCCAACCGAACGGGACGGTCGCGGCGGCCGAGATCGCCAACCCGAGCACCAGGAACGGTCTCCGCCCGCGCTTGTCGATCAGCCGGCCGGTCGCCTGCTGCGTCAGGGCGTTGCCGAGCGCGAACAGCGTCAGGGCGATGCCCGCCGCCGCGTCGCCGATCGCCGGGATCGACGCGGCCATCAGTGGCAGCAGCGCGATCCGGACGCCGAAGTTGGACCAGCCGTGCGCGAAGCCGGTCAGCAGCAGCGCCCGGTAGTAGGGAAGGCCGAGGGCCTCCGACAGCGTCATCCGTTCCTGGATGACGTCGTCTGCGGGGATGCCGCCCGCCCCGCCGCGCAGGAAGATCGCAACGACAAGCACCGCGACTCCCACCGTCGCGGCGTAGATGAAGAACGGGACGCGCATCCCGAAGCCCTGCAGCAGCGAGCCGAGGATCGGGCCCAGGATGTTGCCCAGCAGGAAGGCGGTGCCGTACAGCGACGACGTGTGGCCGCGCTGCGCTGGCGGCGACAGTCGCACCAACAGGCCCATCGACGAGACGGTGAACATCACCGATCCGATGCCGCCGATGCCGCGGAAGACCAAGAGGCTCCAGTAGTCCGGCGCGAACCCGCACGCCGCGCTGGAGACGGCCACGATGATCAGGCCGCCCATATAGATGCGGCGCTCGCCGAACTTGGCGACCAACGCTCCGCCCGCCGGCGCGAACAGCAGCCTGACCAGCGCAAACACCGTCACGATCGCCGAGGCGAGGATGACGCCGACGTCGAAAGAGCGCGCGAACTGGGGCAGGATCGGCGCGACGAGGCCGTAGCCGAGCGCGATCAGCAGCGCCGCCGACACCAGCACCCAGATCTCTCCTGGGATCGGTTGCCGGGTGCGTCGCATTCGGCCACCATAGCCCGCGCCCTCGGAGCCTCCAGGTGCCCGGTCGGGCGGGCGCGCCGGGCATGCGGGCCGAACCACTCCCGATGAGTAAGGTTGGCACCATGATTGATCCCAAGTGGTTGCGCGTCGACCCCGATCGTGTCCGACGCTCCCAGGCCGCCCGCGGCGCCTCGGTCGAGCTCGTCGACCAGTTGATCGCCGCCGACGAGGCCCGCCGGGCCGCCATCCTCGCCTCCGAGACGCAGCGGGCCGAGCAGAAGTCGCTCGGCAAGCAGGTCGCCAAGGCGCAGGGCGAGGAGAAGGCCGCGCTGCTCGCCGCCACCAAGCAGCTCGCCGCCGACGTCAAGGAGTCGGCCGCCGCGACCACCGAGGCCGAGTCCCGCTTCGACGAGCTGATGGCCCAGCTCGGCAACCTCGTCATCGACGGCGTCCCCGAGGGCGGCGAGGACGAGGGCGTCGTGCTGGAGAAGGTCGGCGAGCCTCGGGACTTCGCGGCCGAGGGCTTCGAGCCCAAGGACCACCTGGAGATCGGTGAGGCGCTCGGCGCCATCGACATGGAGCGCGGCACCAAGATCTCCGGGTCGCGGTTCTACGTGCTGACCGGCATCGGCGCCCAACTCGAGATCGCGCTGCTGAACTTCGCCATGAACAAGGCCACCGAGTGGGGCTTCACCCCCATGATCCCGCCCGCGCTCGTGAAGCCGTCCGCGATGGAGGGCACCGGCTTCCTCGGCCAGGCCGCCCAGGACGTCTACCACCTGGAGGCCGACGACCTGTACCTGGTCGGCACCTCCGAGGTGGCGCTGGCCGCCTACCACTCCGACGAGATCCTGCCGGGCGCCGACCTGCCGCGCCAGTACGTCGCCTACTCGCCGTGCTTCCGCCGCGAGGCCGGCTCCTACGGCAAGGACACCAAGGGCATCTTCCGCGTCCACTGGTTCGACAAGGTCGAGATGTTCGTCTACTGCGACCCGGCCGACGCAGAGGCGTGGCACGAGAAGCTGCTCGGCTACGAGAAGGACTTCCTTCAGGCCCTCGAGTTGCCGTTCGAGGTCCTCGACGTCGCCTCGGGCGACCTGGGCCTCAGCGCAGCCCGCAAGTACGACTGCTACGCGTGGCTGCCGACCCAGAACCGGTACCGCGAGGTGACGTCCACGTCGAACTGCACCGAGTTCCAGGCGCGTCGCCTCAACATCCGCGGCCGCTTCGAGGACGGGGTGCGCCCGGTCGCGACGCTCAACGGCACGCTGTGCGCCATGACCCGCATCATCATCATGCTGTTGGAGAACCACCAGCAGGCCGACGGCACCGTCCGGGTGCCCGAGGCGCTGCGTCCGTTCCTGGGAGGCCGCGAGGCCTTGGAGCCGGTCGCCTGACGTGCTGGGCTGGTTGGCAAAGTTCCTGAGACGCCCGAAACGAAAGGTCGACGACTCGATGGATTTCACGCCCCGTCTGGTTGCGCTCGATATTGACGGGACGCTGGTCGACGGCTTCGGCGTCATGCCCCCGGAGGTGCACGCCGCCGTGCGTCGCGTCGTCGACCAGGGCGTGCCCGTGGTGCTGTCGACCGGCCGGTCCTGGCTCGCCACCAAGACGATCTTCGACGAGTTGGGCCTTCCTCCCGGCTGGGCCGTGTCGTCGAACGGGGCGATGGTGGTCACCTACCCGCCGTTCGAGGTGCACCACGAGACGCGCTTCGACCCCGCGCCGGTGGTGCGCCGGGTCGCCGAGATCGCACCCAACGCGCGGATCGCCGTCCAGGACGGGCTGGACTGGCGCGTCAGCCGCGAGTTCCCGCCCGGTGAACTGCTGGGGGACGTCGCCATCGAGTCGATCGACGAGTTGGCCGCCCGCCCCGTGTCGCGCGTCATCATCCGCGACCCCGAGTCGACGGAGGAGAAGTTCTCCGAGTTGGTCGCCCAGTTGGGGCTGCACGAGGTCGCCTACTTCATCGGCTGGTCCGCCTGGCTCGACATCGCGCCGCAGGGCGTTGACAAGGCACACGGCCTGCAGCTCGTCTGCGACGCGCTGGGGATCGACAGGGCCGACGTGCTCGCGCTCGGGGACGGTCGCAACGACATCGAGATGCTGGAGTGGGCGGGCCGCGGGGTCGCGATCGGGGACGCCCCCGACGAGGTCAAGGCCGCGGCGGACGCCGTGACCGGACGCTTCGATGCGCTCGGCACGGTCGACGAGTTGGACCGCTGGTTCGGCCCCGCCGAATCCGTCGCCTCCTGAGCGACGCGCCGATCAGCCGCCGAAGGCTTCTGCGTTGGCGCGTGCCCGTTCCATCAGGGAAGCGATGGCCCTCGACTCGTCGCGGCGCAGTCGGAACGACTCGGCGGACCCCTCGCGGATCATCGAAATGAACTCGGCCAGTTCGTAACGCAACCCGTCGCCGTCGAACTTGTAGAAGTACTTGCGGTTCTCGCGGGGGTCCTCGAAGCGGGTCTCGAAGTATTCGGTCAGCCACCACGGCGCCGGGACGTAGACGTAGCCCTGCGTACCCGAGACGACCAGGTCTCCCTCCGACTTCACGCCGAGGCCGACGGTCGCAGAGGCGATCGCCTGCGGGTAGTCGACGTCCACGCGGGAGAACATGTCGACGCCGTCTGCCATGATCGCCCGGGTCGTCACGGCTGTTGGTTCAGTGCCGAGCAGTTTGACCATGGCGAGGAACGGATATGAGGCAAGTTCGGAGAGCGACCCTGCCTCGGCGCTCTCCAGTTCCCGACCCGAGGTGACCAGTTTCGTGAAGGTCGCGTCCACGGATCGGATGGTGCCGATCGTTCCGCTCCGTGCGATCGCCACCATGCGCTGGAACCCTGGGGAGAACGCCGTCTTCAACGCCTCCAACAGCACGACCGAATGCTTGTCTGCGAGTTCGAAGAGGGTCTCGAGCTCGTCGCGATGAAGGGCGATCGGTTTCTCGCACAGGACGTGGACGCCCGCCTCGATCGCCTGACGGGAGAACTCGACGTGCGTCTCGTGGGGGGTGGCGATGTAGACGGCGTCGACGTGCGCGAGGAGGTCTTCGTAACTGTCGTTGGCCCATCGGAGTTCGAACTCCTCCGCGAACGCCCGGGCGCCCTCTGGACGCCGGGTCCAGACGGCCTCGACGTTCACGCCGGAGACGAACCTGGCCTCCTGGACGAACCTCCGGGCGATCCGGCCCGCGCCGACGACCCCCATCCGGATCACGCCTGCCGCGTCCCTCAGGCCGGTGCTGGAGATGCCCTTGGTGCGTTCCAGGTAGACGACCTCGCAGTAGTCGCCCAGGTAGTCGAACTTGCCGACCCAGTCGGAGCCGATCGCGAAGGTCGAGATGCCGAGGCGCTGGATGTCATGGATCTTCTGACCCTCGTACTCCTCGACGATGACCTCGTCCGCGAGGCCAGACTGCGTCACGTTGTGGATGCGCTCCACCAGGGACTCCCGCACGTTCAGCTTGCCGCGGCCGTTGTCGTATGACGATGAGGTGACGCCGACGACCAGGTAGTCGCCCAGCGTCCGTGCCCGCTCAAGCAGTCGGCGATGGCCCTCGTGAAACAGATCGAAGGTCCCGTACGTGATGACGCGCCTCACGGCCCCTCCTGCGTTTCGTCGGTCACCGTCGCGAAGACGTTCAGCCCAGCGTAGTGCTTGGCCCCCGGGAACGCGGCGAGGCCGCCCCGAGTAGACGGGGCGGCCTCAAATCCTGGGTCGGTCAGGCGGCTGCGGTGCGGCGTCCGCCGCCCTTGACCTCTTCCGCGACGGCGAGCACGAGGGCGGGCGAAGGGGTGGCCTTCACGCGGGGACGGACCACGCCGTTCTCCTCCTCGATGCGACGGAGGTGACGCTTGACGGTGGAGACGGAGCAGCCCACCTTCGCGGCGATGACGCTGAGCGGCTGGTCCGGGTTGGCCGTGCGGATGCGGTGGATCTCGTAGCGGTCGAACTGGCGACCGGAGTTCACACCGGCGAAGGTGTCGAAGTCCTCCGGGTCGACCTGGACGCCCAGACGGCCACGGATCTCCTGGCGCTGACGCTTGGTGGTGCCTGCCACATAGCCCGCGACGTCGAACTTGGTGACTGCGTCGCTGAGGCACTGGGCGAGCATCGGGCAGCCGGCGCACATCTTCTCGGCCTGGGAACGAAGCATCTGCTGTTCGCGACGCTCACCACGCGAGGAGGGGGCCGCACCATCGTCCAGCAGCGGGTGCAGGAAGACGTTCGAGTAGGTCACACATGCGGTGGTAGCTGCGGTGGTCATCTTGTCTGCCTCTTCCCTCGAAGCCCTTGGTGAGCTTCGTCCCTACTAGGGTGGCGTGAAAACCGGCTGACTAGGGGCCAGAAACGTGGGGCGACCTACCCGACTTCTCTGGGTACAAGGTGAAACCGGAATTGAGTACCTGTGCTCACCAATCCTGACAACGTTCTGGGGTAATGCCGCATGACAAGGGCATTTGCCGACCACGTTTCGACCGTTCCCGGCATACTCAGTAGACAACGCTGATCTGAGTACCCGGGCGTCAGGGAGCGCTTTCTGGGCTTCCGGCGCCCCAATGGGCCACACACGCCCGTGGAAGCTGACTTCATCGGGCAACCTTCATTGGGCAACGCGCGAGGGCCCGCGACCGGTGAGGTCGCGGGCCCTTCGATGGCGTCAGGTGTGGGTCAGTCGGTTCCGGTGTCCATCGCGGAGCGTTCGACAGCGACGTCGACCTCGGAGGGTCCGGTCGCGCCCAGTTCGGCGATCGCCGCAGCGCCGCCCGCCTCGAGGCTTCCGATCAGCTCCTGGTGGCCGCTCAGCAGCGATCCCTGCTGGGCGTACAGTTCCAGCTTCTCGCGCGAGTCCGCGATGTCGAGGTTGCGCATCGTGAGCTGTCCGATCCGGTCCGTCGGGCCGAACGCGGCGTCCTCCACACGCTCCATCGACAGCTTGTGCGGCTGGTAGCTGAGGTGCGGGCCGCGGGTGTCGAGGATCGTGTAGTCGTCGCCGCGGCGCAGCCGCACGTCGACCTCGCCCGTGACGGCGGAGGCGACCCAGCGGGTGATCGACTCGCGCAGCATCAGCGACTGCGGGTCCAGCCAGCGGCCCTCGTACAGCAGTCGGCCGAGGCGCAGGCCCTCGGAGCGGTAGTTCGCGAGCGTGTCCTCGTTGTGGATCGCGGAGAGGAGGCGCTCGTAGGCGATCCACAGCAGCGCCATGCCGGGCGCCTCGTAGATGCCGCGCGACTTTGCCTCGATGATGCGGTTCTCGATCTGGTCGCTCATGCCGAGGCCGTGGCGGCCGCCGATCGCGTTGGCCTCCATCACCAGGGCGACGGGGTCGTTGAAGCGCGTGCCGTTGATCGCGACGGGGCGACCGAGCTCGAAGCGGATCGAGACGTCCTCGGTGTCGATGTCGACCGAGGAGTCCCAGTACTTGACGCCCATGATCGGCTCGACCGTCTCAAGGGACACGTTCAGGTCCTCGAGGGTCTTTGCCTCGTGCGTCGCGCCCCAGATGTTGGCGTCGGTGGAGTACGCCTTCTCCTTCGAGTCGCGGTAGGGCAGCTTGCGCTCGGTGAGCCACTGGCTCATCTCGTCGCGCCCGCCCAGTTCGCGGACGAAGTCCTCGTCCAGCCAGGGCTTGTAGATGCGGAGCTGGGGGTTGGCCATCAGGCCGTAGCGGTAGAACCGCTCGATGTCGTTGCCCTTGTAGGTGGAGCCGTCGCCCCAGATGAAGACGTCGTCGTCGGCCATGGCGCGCACCAGCATCGTGCCGGTGACCGCGCGCCCGATGGGCGTGGTGTTGAAGTACGCCTTGCCCGCCGAGCGGATGTGGAAGGCGCCGCACGCCAGGGCCGAGAGACCCTCCTCCACGAGCTGGGGACGGCAGTCGACCAGCCGGGAAAGCTCGGCGCCGTACTCGAGGGCGCGACCAGGCACCGACGCGATGTCCGGCTCGTCGTACTGGCCGATGTCGGCGGTGTAGGTGCACGGCACCGCACCCGCCTCACGCATCCAGGCCACAGCCACGGAGGTGTCGAGGCCCCCAGAGAAGGCGATGCCGACGCGCTCGCCGACCGGAAGTGAAGTTAGAACCTTAGCCACCGGGCTAGCTTATCTTGGCGTCACCGGAGGCGACACCTGCGGACGATGCCGCGACGGGAACGGTCTCGCGACACCGGCGGGAACCTGTGAAGAAACGTGTAATGTCCCAGATGAACCGCTAATGGCGCCCCGGCGCCGTGTCGATCCATGGAGCGAGCGGATGTCTACACGGAGAAACTGGGCCCACCGCCTTGCCATCGCCACCCTGTGCGCGCTGGTCTGTTCCGGCGCCGACGTGGTGAGCCACGCCGATGAGGTCGATCCCGCCGCCCCGCCATCGCCTGGCCCGACCGCCGTCGGGTCAAGCGGCCCGACGAGCACCGCCTCACCCCTCCCGGACACCGGGCAGTCGCCGGGGCCCTCGCCCTCGGCCACACCGCTCCCGACGCCCAGCGATGACGCCTCCGACGCGCCAACGCCCTCGCCGACCCAGTCGCCCACTCCGTCGCAGTCACCCACGCCCTCGCCGTCGGCCAGCGTGGTGCCATCAGGGGCCGAGACTGACCAGGGCCAACCTGGCGATGGTCAGCAGGCCGCGGCCGTGCCCGTGCCGTGCGCTCTCTCGATCTTCAGCGCGGGCACCAAGGCGAGCGGCCTCGACACATATCTGTGGGGGTGGGCCGAGGAGTGTAGCGACGAGGTCCTGACGGTGCAGGAGAAGGTCGGGGGCGCCTGGACCGCGGTCGGCGAGGTCACCACCGCTGCCGATGGCTACTTCTCGTATCTCGTGGGGCACCCGCAACGGGCCGGTCTCGACACGTACCGGATCGTCGCCGGGGAGACCGCCTCGCCCGAAGTGCAACTGGAGCGACTTCCCTCCCTGACGGCCAGCACCGCCGTGACGAAACCCGTCGACGCGGTCACCTACATGTGGGGCGTGTTCCAGACCGCCGGTCGGACGGTCGAGGTGCAGGTCCTCGCCGGCTCGCAGTGGCGGACCATCGGGTCGACCACCGCCGCGGCTGACGGGTACTACAGCGTTCCGCTGACTTATGGCCAGAGTTTCGTCGGTGATTACCGCTTCCGCGCGGTCGCCCGCTCCGCGTACGGCACCCAGGTCGTGGCGAGCGCGGCGCTGCGCCGCACCGCGCGCGTCACCGTCTCGTCGGCGGGGTCAAAACCCCTCATGCAGACCACCTACGCCTGGGGCCGGGTGCACGGTCAGGGAGGAACCCCGACGTGGACCGAGGTCGAGGTGCAGGGCGCGTGGGCCAGGTCGCAGCAGGTGACCTCGGCGTCCGACGGGTCCTTCACCATCCCGCTCACCTACGGTGCCAATGTCTCGGGCAGCTACCGCTATCGCATCGGCACCCTGACCCGCTTCGGGACCGTCTACTCGTCGCCGTTCACCCTCGTCCGCACCACGGCGTTCACGTCGACCGTGTCGAACACCACCGCCGCAGACGTGGCGAAGACCTACCGCGCTGGCTGCCCCGTCGGCGCTTCTCAACTCTCCACAGTGCGGATGACCTACCGGGACTACGCGGGTGCCACGAGGTGGGGCGAGATCGTCGTGCGCCGGGACGTCGCCTATCAGGTCCGCGACGCCTTCGGTGAGGCCTACAACGGCGGTTTCCGGGTCGCCCAGATGCGCAACCCCAACGCGTGGTCCGGGGACGACATCGCGATGATGGCGGCCAACAACAGTTCGGCCTTCAACTGTCGCAGCGTGACGGGCAACCCCTATCGGATGTCGCCGCATTCCTACGGTCGTGCCGTGGACGTCAACCCGGTGCAGAACCCCTATCTGGTCGGCGGCAAGTGGTACCCGTCGGCCACCTACTCCACCTCCCGGCCGCGGGGTGTGATCGGAATGCACTACTCCGACGGCCCCTTCGTGAAGGCCATGACCCGCCGCGGCTTCGAGTGGTTCTCGGGCTGGGACTGGCACCACTTCGAGAAATGAGAGTCATCGGCGCCCTTGCGGTGGTCACCCTTGCGGTGTCCGGCTGCACCCCAGAGGCGCCCCGGCCGCCGGCTGCGACCTCTCCCGCTCCGTCGCCGTCGGCCACCGCGCAGCCGACGCGCGATCCGACGCCGAGCCCTCCGGCCCCCACCGTCGACGTGTCGACGCTGCCGAGCCCTTCCGGGTGGACACCTCGACCCCAGACGGTCGACCCGACGGCCGACCGCCCCGACACAGCCTGGGCCGAGGAGCGCGACGTCGACGAGGTGATGGCCGTGCTCGCCTCATTCGCGTGCCGGGACCCGGGCTCCCTGCCGCTCCCCGAGCGCATCGTCGAGGCGACGTACTACGACAGCCAGGGGCGCAACGTCGTCGTGGAGAGAATCGAGTTCGCCCAGTCGAGCCAAGCCGAGGATTTCGCTCGGCAGTACCTCAGCGGCTCGGTCGGTTGTGGGGCCGAGCCACGGGGACCCTCCGCACTCCACAGGGCCATCGACGGTCAGAGTTGGACGGAGGTGGTCACCGTGGAGGATCGCGTCGCGCAGTTGATCACCGTCCAGGCGAGCCTGACGCGGTCCGAGGCGGAGGCCCTGCCCACCGCCGTGCACACATAGGAAGATCCCCCCAGGCGGATGCCTGAGGGGATCTCGGAGTCACTCGTCAGCGAAGCCCCAGCTTGCGGGAGCAGGCGGGCCACTGGCCCCAGCCGTAACGAGCCTGCAGGATGCGTGCCCGGTCGGTCTGCTCCTCGACGGAGGCCTCGGTGGGCAGGCCCGTGCCGCCGACCGAACGCCAGGTCGACAGCGAGAACTGATACAGGCCGTAGTAGCGCCCGTTGCTGCTGACGATCTTCGGGTTGCCGCCCGACTCGCACTGGGCCAGCGCCTTCCAGACACTGTCCGGGATGCCGCCAGTGGCGGGCTTCGGTGTCCGCTTGAGGGTGAAGTTCGGCGACGTTGCGGTCTTGGTGCCGTTGGTGGCCACGACGCGGAACGTGTAGGTGCCAGCGGTGTTGGCGCCGTAGGTGAGGGGGAGGGTGTAGTAGCCCGAGGTGGTGGTCTTCTGCGAGGTGGACCACTTGCCGTTGATGAGGACCTGGGTGGAGACCGTCACGGGGGTGCCGAAGCCGGAGGCCGTACCCCAGGCGTAGGTGGTTTCGCCGACGGTCTTGCTGCCAGCGCTGCTCGCGGTCACCTTTGGCTTCGGCGTCCGCTTGAGGGTGAAGTTCGGCGACGTTGCGGTCTTCGAGCCGTTGGTGGCCACGACGCGGAACGTGTAGGTGCCTGGGGTGTTGGCGCCGTAGGTGAGGGGGAGGGTGTAGTAGCCCGAGGTGGTGGTCTTCTGGGAGGTGGACCATGCGCCGTTGATGAGGACCTGGGTGGAGACGGTCACGGGGGTGCCGAAGCCGGAGGCCGTACCCCAGGCGTAGGTGGTTTCGCCGACGGTCTTGCTGCCCGCGCTGCTCGCGGTGACGGTCGGGCCCGCCGCCTGGGCCGGCGCGGCCCACAGGCCGAGGAACAGCGCGACGGAGGCCACGATGGCCAGCGCTACGCGCGGAATCGGATGGGAAGAGGAGACCTCGGATGAAGAACGCACGCGCCTGGACCCTTCGCTGAGAATTCTAAGGAAATCTCAGGGTACTGCGTAGGGGGCGGAGCCCCAAATCAGGTGGCGGCGCGGTACTGCGCCAGGACATCCTCGAGGGGGCCGTCCCCGACGAGATTGCCATGCTTGAGGTACAGGCCCCGGGTGCAGAACCGCTGCAGGTCCGGCTCGCTGTGCGATACCAGGAAAAGGGTCCTGCCCTCTGCGAGGAGCCCCTCCATGCGCGCGTAACACTTCGCCCGGAAGGCGGCGTCTCCGACGGCCAGGACCTCGTCGACAAGGATGATCGGCTCGTCGAGCATGGTGATCACCGCGAACCCGAGGCGGACCTTCATCCCAGACGAGAAGTGCCTGAAGGGGGTGTCGAGACCGTCGCGGACGTTCTGGCCCGCGAACTCGACGATCTCCTCGAAGTGTTCCTCGGTCTCCTCACGCGTCAGGCCGTGCAGCCCGGCCGTGAGGTAGATGTTCTCCCGCGCCGTCAGGTCGCCCAGGAAACCGCCGGTCAATTCGATCATGGGGGCCACGCCGCCGTCGACCGCCACGCGGCCCTCGTCCGGCAGGAGGACCCCGGCGATCAGCTTCAGCAGTGTCGACTTTCCCTCGCCGTTCGCGCCGACGAGCCCGACCGCTTCGCCCCTGCGGACGTCGAAGGAGACGTTGCGCAGCGCCCAGAACTTGTCCGTCGGGGAGGACGACTTGCCCTTGAACACCAGTTCCCTGATGGACAGGCTGCGCCTGCGGGAGCGCAGGAACTCGATGCCGAGGTTGTCCGCGTGGATGACCACATCCGTCTGTGGGGAGGTCGTCGATGCTTCGGTCGCGTCGGACATGCTAGATCTCCTTGAGGATCGTGCTCTCGAGGCGCCTGAAGATCAGGGCCCCGAGCCAGAGAGACAGCAGACAACCGACAGCGCTCATCCCCACGACGGACCAACGGATGGAGGTGTCGAACAGGCCTCCGCGGTAGAGCTCGAGGATTCCCGTGAAGGGGTTCAGGTTGAAGACGAGACGCAGCGCCTCGGGCACGCCGTCGAGCAACTGCAACTGGAAGATGATCGGGCAGAGATAGAAGTAGAGGCGCAGGAAGATCCTCACCAGCGGCTGGATGTCCTGGATCAGGATCGTCAAGGGGGCGAGCGCCAGGGCGATGCCGCCCTGGTAGATGAACTGCAGAAGGATCGCCAACGGCCAGAACACCAGTTCCCAGTCGAGGTGGGCCTCGCCGCGGATCAGGTAGATGACGACGAAAAGCACCAGGACGGGCAGCGAGTAGATGAACTCGAGCCCCTTGGAGAGGTTGAGCCGCGCGACCCAGATCTCGCGCGGCAGGTTCTTGGACTTGACGAGTTGCTGCTCGCTGATCAGCGCCCTCGGTGCCTCGCCGACGACCCCGTTGAACCACTGCCATGGCAGCAGTCCCGCGAGGAGGAAGAGGAAGTAGGGGCTGTGGCCGGCGTCTGCCCGCTTGAAGATGATCACGAACAGCATGAAGTAGATCAGCGCGTTGGCGAGCGGGTCGATGACCGTCCACAGATATCCGAGGAAGCTCTGCGCGTATCGGACGCGGAGGTCGCGGTCGACAAGAAGGCGCAGGATGTTGCGCTCCCGCCAGATGCCCCTGATCTGGCTGATCAGGCCGGGCTTACCCATTGAGGGTCCTGAGAACCGCGTCCTCCACGTGATCCGGATCGACGTCGTCGCCCAGGTACGTGTCGAGCAGGCTCCGTTGCTGCGTTGAGAGGGTTGCGTCCAACGCCGAGATCGCGGGCGGACTGACGCGCACCACAGGCACGCCGTGGATGGCGGCCAGGTTGATCAGGGCGCTGGAACTGGCTCCGAGGACCACCGCCGCGTTGACGCAGGCCGGGTCCAGTTCGGCTGGGCGGTCGGCCGCCGCGACGCCACCGATGGAGCGGTACCGGTCCGGATCCTCCACCGGGTGCGGGCGAACCAGGAAGTTGAGCCCGGCGGCCCGGCACGATTCTGCGACTCTGAGCACCTGTGAAGTGTACTCAGCGGAGTCGATGAGCCCCAGTTCGACCCACGGCTGCGAGCAAAACACCGCAGTTCGGGAGGGGGCCGTGCGTCGGCAGTGGAGCCGGAACTCCGACGCGATGTGCTCGTTCGTCCGCCACCCTGCAGAGACCTGCTCATGCAGTCGCCAGGCCGAGGGGCGCGTGAGCGTCGACACGCCAGCGGTCAGCAGCGCGCGGACCGTCGACCGGGCGGCAGGTTTGCCTTCGCGCACCCAGGCGTCCCGCTTGGTCCTCCAGGTCCCGTAGGAACTGAAACCCTCGTCGGTCGCGACGAAGGACAGTCGTCGCGCAGGATTGGACCGCAGCAGGCGGAGCAACGGCCTGATGCCCGGTGACCCGACCGCAAGGTAGGTGGCCGTGGCCCCGGCTGGCACGCGGAGGCCGACCTCTGAACGCAGACCGAACGTCGCCTCGACCCCAGGCAGAGCCCAGGCCACGTCGTCCATGGTGATCCGGGTCGTCCCCTGGAAGGACCCGAAGTCCTCGACGACGACCTGGAGGTCGGTCCCCGTCGCGTGGGCGCGCAGCCAGGAAGCCCCGTAGATGAGGTGCGTCGCGCTGGTCAGCCCACTCCAGTAGACCCAGTTGCGCTGTCCGGTCACCAGAGTGGTGGCCGACCGAGCAGAGTCATCCGCCACACGGTTGACCACGAGATGGGGGAGCGGGTGCCGCACGGGGTGCGCCAGCCCTCCATGAAACCCCGGAACCAGTGTTTGAGACCCTCAACGCTGCGGGTCCGGGCGACCGTCGCCGCGATCCAGACCCCCAGATACAGGGGGATCAGGGGAGCAGGGAGGTTTCTCCTGGCCACCCATACCCGGTTGCGGGCGTTGGTCCGGT
The DNA here is from genome assembly GCA_027658995.1 of Propionibacteriaceae bacterium AM104-82. Taxonomy (GTDB): domain Bacteria; phylum Actinomycetota; class Actinomycetes; order Propionibacteriales; family Propionibacteriaceae; genus Arachnia. The sequence continues at coordinate 90,862 of JAQDQK010000010.1, read as the reverse complement.
AGTAGTAGTCGTGGCGACTGGCGGGTGTGGCCGGATGGAACGCCTCGATGTCGGGCGCGTAGATGATCTCCCAGCCTGCGTCGAGGAGTCGCATCGAGATGTCGACGCCCTCGTGCGCGAAGAAGAAATGCCCCGGCCAGCCGTCGACCTCCACGAAGGCGCTGCGACGGAACATGGACAGTGCCTCCCAGAAGACAGCGGCGGGACCGCCCGCGGTGCCACGCAGACGGGGCACCCACCGCCGTGGGGTCGGCTTACCCTCGGGGTCGACGCCTCGCGGTTGCACGACCGCGGTCTTCGGGCCGAACCGCTGCACCATCCGTGCCAGGAAGTCGTTGGAGGGGAGGGACGCATCATCGTCGTAGAAGAAGAGATACTCGCCGCTCACGTACTGCGCACCCGCGTTCCGGCCGCCGGGGCATCCGACATTCTCGGGCAGGTAGACGGTTCGGACCCAGTCCGGGATGCCTTCTGGGACCCACCCGTTGCCCACCAGGACGACGTCCATCTCCACGCCCTGCTGGTCCTTCAGGGTCTCGAGGGCGGTCGCCAGTTCCTTCGGACGGTTCCCCATCGAGAGGAGCACGACTCCGACAGTCGGTACAGAAGTCATGTCACCTCGATCGGTTGGGCTGCGAAGCAGAAGACAAAATCACCGTATCGCACGTGCCATGCACGAAAGCCCTTGGGAAGTGCGACATCTTCCGGGCGGGCGCGAAGCAGCGTGAGTACTGGAGTGTCCGTCAATTTTGCGACGACCTCGAGTCGGGTCCAGGCCTGCCAGAAGTCCTGTCCCGGCGTGACCTGTAGGTGGCGCACGACCGGTTCCGGCGGTTCGCGGTCGCAGAGTTCGACGTCGAAGGCGTGCTTCCCTCCTCCCCGCGGACGCCAGCACCACCGCTCCTGGCGAGCGGTGTAGGAGTGCAGTCCCCTGCAGCCCTCGGGGCACGGCGTCGAACCGGTTGCCCGCGGGAGCCTCACGAGGAGGGGAGTCGCCGTCACGGCTGTGCTCAGATGGAGCCGCCGCCGTCGATAACGAGCGACTGGCCGTTGATGTTCGTGTCCGAGAACAGCAGATTGTCCAGCACCGGGATGATGTTCTCCGGCTCCACGAGCCTCCCGGTCGGCGTGCGCCGCGTGATCGTGCCCAACTGCTGCGGGCCGAGCACCGAACTCATCTCCGAGGCGAAGAACCCGGGGGCGATGCTGTTGACCAGCACGCGCCCGTGCATCTCACGCGCAAGCGAACGCATGGCCGCATCCATGCCGCCCTTGGTCGACGAGTAGGCCACAAGGCCCGCGTAGCCACGCTGGCCGCACACCGACGTGATGTTGACGATCCGCCCCGTGCCTACACCGGCGAGCATCCGGCGAAGCACCGCGCGCGTCAGGATCAGGGGCGCGACCAGGTTCGTCCTGATGATGTCCTCGATCCGTTCCGGTGAGGTGTGGACGTGCAGGCTGTCCTGGCCGATCGCCGCGTTGTTCACCAGGCCGTCGATCGGGCCGAGCGCGCGCTCGGCCTCCTTGAGGAACTTCCTGACCGCGGCCTCGTCGGTCGCGTCAACCGAGGCGACGTGCACCCGGTCGGGATGCTCCTCAGCCAGAGCCGTCAGTTCAGGGGTGACGGTGCGTGCGAAGGTCGCGACCTTCGCGCCGTTGGCCAGGATGCTGTTCACGATCGCGAGGCCGAGGCCGCGGGACCCGCCGGAGACGACGACGACGGTGGAGGGCGCGATGGGCGCGTTCTGCTCAGACATCACTCTTGAGGCTTTCTTTCAGGGGGATGGAGTCGAGGAACCGGAAGCGGCGCGGGACGGCGTAGGCGTCCAGGCGCTCCTGGCAGTATTCGGCGAGTTCCTGCTCGGTGAGGGATGGGTCGCTGGCGACGATGTCCGCCTGGACCAGGGTCCCGACGACGGGTGCCTTGCGGCCCTTCACCGCGGCCCACAGCACCTTGGGATGCGCCTGCAGCGTTTCCCGGACGGCGCCCGCCGACACCTTGGAACCGCCGACGTTGATCTCATCCGAGGCGATGCGTCCGGTGATCAGGACCCGGTCCCCGCGAAGCTCCGCCCGGTCGCCGGTTCGCAGTTCCGCGGCGATTCCCTCACCGCGGTAAGGGGACTCGATCACGAGTTCGCCGTCGACGACGCTGAGTTTCGGGCGGTCGGGCGCCGCGCGCTCCAACCACTTGGCCGGGAAGCCCGCCTGCCCGTCGTGGACGGCGATCGAGGCGCCTGCCTCAGACGACGCGTAGATCCACGAGATGCGGGCCGCGGGAAACGTCTGGTGCAGGAGATCGAGGATCGCCTGGTCGACCGGTTCGCCTCCGAGCGTGATCTGCTGGAAGTCGACCTCGGCGAGGACGTCGCCGTGACGCATGAGGGCCTGACGCCAGAAGGTGGGGGTACCTGAGGCGGCGGTGACGCCGTGGTCCCGCGCGACGATGGGCCAGTCCTCAGCGTGGGAGGGGTCGACGTAGACGATGTCCTGGCCCGGAAGGGCGAGCCCGAGGGTGGTGACCTGCCACCACGCGTAGGCGCCGGGCGTGTACGGGCAGAGCCAGACGCGCGGGGGCTGATCGCCATGCACCGTCGTCAGCGACGACAGGGAGTGCGCGACCTGCTTCGGGCGGCCGGTGCTTCCCGAGGTGAGAAGCCAGACGCGGCCGGGCTGCGCCTCGCGTGGCGCCGTCGTCGGGGTCGCGGCGACCGCATCGCCCGTCGCGTCGACAACGTCGAGGCCGAGGTCGAGGAGCGCCTGAACCAGGCCAGGCTCCCGACGGCCTTCGGCGGCCACCAACAGTTCGGTCTCCGGGGCAAGCACGTGGTGACGCACTGCGCGTAGGGCCTCGAGATGGCCTGCGCAGAAGACTGCTGCGGCCGGCGGAAGATCGATCGTGGGCAGATCCGCCCAGGTCCCATCGAAGCCGTCGGTGACGATGCGGTTGGCGTCCACCGCAGAGGTCATGACTCGAGCAGTTCCGTGATGAAGTCCAGGACGTCTCCGACGGTGCGGATGGCACGCAGTCCGGGGGCGTCGAAGTTCAGTTCCTCGTCCACCTCGTCCTCGACCTTGAGTGCCAGTTCGGAGAAGTCCAGCGAACGGAAACCGATCTCGTCGAGTGAGGCATCGTCAGACTCGGGGAGAGTCTTGCCCTGCTTCGTGAGGACCTCGGCCATCAGCGTGCGAACTTCAGCCCTGCTCAGTTCAGCCATGTCTACGGTTCTCCTCCTGTATGGGTGATTCCGGCCCAGTCTAGCCCGTTGACTGCGGTGGGCTCTTGCTCAAGATTGGTACGATCGGGCCGTGCATTCAACTACCGCGAGAGGTGCGAAATGCTGAGAGCCGCAACTGAGGACGACCTTGCGGACATGCGGGAGTGGCGCAATCACCCAGAGGTGCGCCGCGTGTCGTTGACGCAACACGAGATCGCCCCCGATGAGCATCAGCGCTGGTGGGACAACGTTTCGCAGGATCCCACGCGCAAGGTGCTGATCTATGAGCGCAACGACGTGCCTTCTGGTGTCGTGGCCTTCTTCGACTGGGACCGTGAGGCGGGCACCGCGTGGTGGAGTTACTTCCTCGACAACGAGGGACTGACGCAGCGAGGCGAGATGTTCCCGGCCTGGATCTCGATCCAGCGTGACGCGGTCCGCTACGCCAAGCGCGAACTGGGTCTCAAGGAACTGCACGCGGAGACCCTCGTCAGCAACGGGTCGGCGGTTGATTTCAACGCAAGGCAGGGCCTCGTGGAGGTCGAGCGATACGTGCGTGATGTCGGTGGCGAGAGCGTCGAGGTCATCCACTCGGTCAAGAAGTTTGAGGAGAAGTAGAACATGAGCGCAGCCATCACCATCGCGGGGGTGCCCGTCGGCCCCGACGCCGACCCGTACATCATCGCCGAGATGAGCGGCAACCATAACGGCGACCTGGGGAGGGCCCTCGAGATCGTCGACGCGGCCGCGGAGGCGGGGGCCCACGCGATCAAACTGCAGACCTACACCGCTGACACGATCACGATCGACGCCGACACACCCGATTTCCGGATCTCCTCGGGCCACGAACTGTGGAGCGAGCGACGCCTGTACGACCTGTACGAGGAGGCGCATACGCCCTGGGAGTGGCACGAGAAGATCTTCGCCCGCGCCGCCGAGCGGGGCATCGCCGCATTCTCGAGCCCCTTCGACCCGACCGCGGTCGACTTCCTGATGGGGCTGAACGTCCCGGCCTTCAAGGTCGCAAGCTCAGAGATCGTCGACCTTCCCCTGATCCGCAAGATCGCCGAACAGGGAAAGCCTGTCATCATCTCGACCGGCATGGCGTCGGTCGCCGAGATCGACGACGCCGTCAGGGCCGCGCGTTCCGTGGGCAACGACCAGATCGTCGTCCTGAGTTGCACTGCCGACTACCCGGCCGATCCCGCTTCCGCCAACCTGCGCTCCATCCCGGTGCTCGCCAACGCATTCGACGTGCTGCCGGGCCTGAGCGACCACACGATGGGCATCGGGGTCGCCGTCGCGTCGATCGCGTTCGGTGCCGTCCTCGTCGAGAAGCACGTCACCTTGTCGCGCGCCGACGAGGGAGTCGATTCCGCCTTCTCCCTCGAGCCGGATGAGCTTGCCGCCCTGGTCAGGGAGACCGCCGTCGCCCGGCTCGCCCTGGGTGAGTCGCGCATCGGAGCCAAGGAGTCCGAACGTGAGGGCCTGCGCTTCCGCCGGTCGCTGTTCGTCACCCGTGACGTTGAGGTGGGCGAACTCATCGCCCCCGACAACGTCCGGTCGATCCGACCTGCGGGCGGCCTGTCGCCCGATGACTACTCCCTCGTCGAGGGTCGCGAGTTCCGGGTCGCGGCGAAGAAGGGCACCCCGCTGAGCTGGGACCTCCTGTAGGAGATCCGGGGCGGGAGGCCGGCCTTAACGCAGGCCGATCTCCCGCAGCACCCGGTTCCCCGTCGACTTGATGAAGTTGCGGGCCTTGCGGGTGGCGCCGTCGGCATAGCCCTTCACGGTGCCAGCAGCGAGGCGCTGGTTGGCCTGCTCCAGTTGGAGTTCGACCCAGCGGAGCTTCGATCGCATGGTGTGGAGTTCCCGCTCGTTCGCTGCCACGGTCGCGAGCAGTTGCTGCGTCGGCGCGTCGACGCCGGGTGGCGCGGCAGGCGGGAGGAGCCTCACAGCGTCCTCGTGGCTGATCGTCGGAAGATCTGCCATGGCCCCCAGTTGCCTGAGGATGGCCGCGGCGTCGTCTGTCGCAGGCCAGGGGGTGCGCCACGCGCGGTCGCGGCAGATGGCGGCCACGGAGGCCAGCGCCTGCCAGCGGTCCGCCTTCCCGCCGTCCGACGGGCGGAGCGGGTGGACGGTGCCCGCCTCGTCCACGAGGGACAAGGTGAAGTCCGGATCGAAGTCGCCCTCCGCGACCGCCTTCGACCAGGCACTGACGAGCGCCCTCACTCCGGGCAGGTCCGAAGAGGCTGCCCGGTTGTGGAACTCGCTGATGAGGGAGCGCCCACCAACTGCCGGTGCTTCGTTCCACTGGAGGTACTCGGTCGGGTTGATGATCGCCACGGGAAGCGCGCGTCGCGGCCGCGAGATCACCAGCCAGGCCGCGGCGAAGTCGTTGACGCGGTCGGCGCCGTGCGCAGCGTCCAGCAGATACGCCGGATCCGGTCCCTCATTGGTCAGGGTCGCCCCGGCGAAGGCCCAGGCCTCGGCGAGGTGGCGCTCGACGGTGGCGCGGACAACAGCCTTGGGATAGCGGAGGCTCGGCCAGACGGCCATGGCCTCGCTGTCGGGAATCGCCCCCAGGGCCTGGTCGAGAGTGCGTGGCCGGGTCGTGTCCCAGGTGGCCATCGGGTCCCAGTCCTGGTCGCTGTTGGCAACCCGTGGGTTCGTCGAACCGTTGACGCGATGGAGCCCCAGGTCGTTCTCGATGAGCAGCACGAGCGTCCCGTCCGGGTGGATCCTGGCGCGCAACTGATCCACGACCGTCGCCCAGGGGCGTGCCTCCAGTTCCAGCGAGGCCACCTGCGAGACATCGCAGAGCACCAGGATCGTGTCGAAGGCGCCGGCCTCCTCAGGAAGGCTGGCCACGTCTCCACACCAGATCCGCTGGTCGGGGAGGTTGCGTGCCAACTGCTCTGCATCCGCCTCTCCCCGAATCAGGAACTGGGTCTCGTCGGCGACGTCACACACCGCCTCCCTCATGGCCCGCGAGGTCGGACCCACGATGAGGGTCCGCCCGGCGACGTGGGGCAGCGCGATCCGGTTCACCAGGCTGGGGTCACCGAGCGTCTCCAGATCCGTCCAGTACTGGGTTGCGCCCCCGATCAACGAGATGTTCCCCCGCTTGCTGAGCGACTTGAATTCAACCACGATCCCATCCCAATATCTGTGCGAGTTCGTTCGGGGGCACGAGGTTGCCTGCCCCCAGTTCCTGGTCAGCCCTGGCGCGCGTCGCCTCGTAGTCGGTGACCTCGCCGAACATCTCCGGGTACCAGGCCCTGAAGAGTCGTTCACCGTCGAAGCCGGTCGCGGCGCCCTCGAAGACCATCGGATCGCCGTAGACAGCCGACTCGCAACCGGTGGCCAGGCCGTAGAAGATGGCCGTCGACAGGCGGTTGGAGGCGACCCGCTTGTGGCGACGCAGTTCGTTCAGTTGATTCTCAAGGAAGTTGTGGGTGCCCCCGGACCATTTGCTGCCGCGGTGTCCGTGGCAGATGACCCGGAAGCCTGCGTCCTCGTAGTGCTGGCGCACCTCTGGCTGCTCGTACTCCACGTAGTACAGGCAGACAGTGACGGGGCCATGCTCCGTTTCGCGGATCTGCGAGATGAGCCGCTCGTGGTCGCCCGTGACGGCCTCGAAGTCGGCGGTTCCGTGGAAGGGGTACCAGATGGTTCCCTCACGCTCGGTCTCCGCGATGTCGTTTGGCCGGATGGAGTTCAGGTAGAGGAAAGGCGCTCCGATGCTGACGTAATCGCGCCAGCCGAGGGTCTGGCCCCGCCGACGGGAGACGTCGGCCCAGCTGAACTTCGTCATGCCGACGGGGGGTTTGTGCGCAGAGCCGAAGCCGTGAACGAAGGTCCAACCGTGCTGTACCACGCCCTGAATTGGGGGAGGTCTGGAGGGATCCAGCCCACAATAGGCCGCCATGGCATGGGCATGCCCGTACCAGTGGTTGCTTGAGTCCATGTCGAGAATGATACCGAAGAGCGGATGGGTCGGTCCTCGTCAAACGCGTCGCCTCAGCCGATTGAGGTAACGTGGGAGCGTGCCCCCCAAACTTTCCGTTGTCTTACCTGTCTACGGCGTGGAGCAATATCTCGAGGCCTGCCTTGAATCGCTTGCTGCCCAGACGCTCCACGATTTTGAGGTCGTGATCGTCGATGACGGCTCCAAGGACCGATCGGGTGCTATCGCCGACCGATGGGCTGCGCGAGACGCTCGGTTTCGCGTCTTGCACACCGAGAATGGCGGCCTCGGTGTTGCGCGGAACAGGGGAACGATCGTGGCGCGGGGGGAGTACATCACCTTCGCGGACAGTGATGACCTGATTCCGCCGCGCGCCTACCAACTCCTAGTTGAGACGCTTGAGGAGACGGGGTCGGATTTTGCCGCCGGGAACGCGTGGCGCTTCGCTGAGGGTATGGGCACTGTCCAGTCATGGACGCACGGGCCCGCCTTTCGGGTGACACGACTACAGACGCACATCACAGAGTTTCGTGGACTGCTTCGAGATCGCATGGTGTGGAACAAGGTTTACCGACGTTCATTCTGGGACGCGCACGGCTTCGACTTTCCCGCGATGAAGTACGAGGACTATCCGGTCACGCTGAAAGCTCACCTTGTCGCGCGGAGCGTCGATATTCTGAGTGACAAGGTCTACATGTGGCGCAACCGCGAATCCGGAGACTCGATCACACAGCAGTTGCATAACCCCGTGAATGCTCGCGATCGGGTGATCTCCGCCGAAATGGTCCTCCGCGCGCTCGAAGAGGAGTCGGACGACACCTTGCTGAAGAGCTACGTGCATGCCTACCTCATCGACATCGACCTCGTGGCGCTGGCGACCGCCCTTGTGACGGGCGAGAAATCCGACCAGCCTGAACTCGAGCAGTTGGCTCTCCGACTGGCTCGGGCGTTGGTCCCGCAACGGAAGGGCACCACGCGACTCGCTCGCCTGATTCACCAGGCGATGCGTGAGGGCGACTTCGACACGGTGAGGGTCCTCGTGGGATGGAGGATCAGCCCGAACAGGCGACGACTCTTCTCGGAGGTCGCCCGCCACGGGAGCGTCAGCATGCTTCCGCGGGTGGCCAAGGCAGTGATGCCGAGGCGCAGGCGTGGCAAGTTCTTCACCCGCAAGCTCCGCAGCACCCTCGTCGAGGCCTCCCGGTCGGAACTCAACTTCGATGTCCAGAGCCACTCGCTGCTCAGCGCTTCGATACTGCGCAAGGCGACGGTAGAGGCCTTCCTAATCGGCCCCGACACGACCATGAGGCTGGCGTCAAAGTTCACACCGGTCGCAGACGGCTTCAAGCTGTTCACCCGCGTGCCCGCGGACGCCACCTACGCGCTCGGGACGTCGAACGGACGACTCGAGATCCGCGTCAAGAGCGGACTCTTCACGTGGAAGGGTTCGGTGCCCGCCCCGACCAACATGCTTCCCGGGGCGGTGGAACTCACTGCGGGACACTGGGTGGTGCCGACCGCCTACCAGGGAGTGATGGGAGTGATGGCTCAGTCGCTGCCGGTCGTGGCGGACATCGAGATCCTTCCGTCGTCGATCAGGTTCACACTGCCCCATGCCCGCGGCTCTGTGGTGGTCGCCCGGCCGGAGCCGACTCCCGATCTGTTCATCCCTGTCGTCGACGGGGTCGCGGAGGTCAGCTTCGAGGAGTTGGCGCAGGGCGATCCAACCGACAATCCGTTCTCCGGCGTGGTGCATCGCTGGATCAGCGTTCTCGATGAAGGGTTGCCTGCTGAACCGGAGCACTACCGACGTCTCTACGCCCACGACTGGCCAGACAGCGTCGAGCGCGGCGAGTACCGCTTCGACGTGCATGCGGACATGGCCGGGGCGGCACAGTTGGTGCGCACCTATCTGCCTGCCGCCGAGGCCGCCACCTATGTTCACGAAGACCTCTCACTCTGACCTGACCTCGTGACTTTTCGCGGGTGAGGAGTTCAGCCCTTCAAGAGTTATGCTGTCTCTGCTAAGCGGCTTGTAGGAGAAGAGATGAACGAGACGAACCAGGCTCGGGTGCAGCCCCAGCTTCACAGATTTGCCACGGCCGCCCTCGCGGTCCTTGTCGCGGGGATGCTCGCGGTTGTCGCGCCATCAGCCTTCGCGGACGAGTCCCCGGCCCCCATCACGAAGACCACCGCTGCCGTGACGGCAAGCTCGGCGGGCATCAAGGATGTCGGCGTCGAGTCGAACGTGTGGGGCAGCGTGAGCGGCTTCGACGGACCCGCCGCGGTGTCGACGCAGGTCCTCATCGACGGCGAGTGGTCCACATCGCAGACCCAGACCAACGTGACGGGCGCCTACACCCTGCCGCTCACATACGGGGCATCAACGCCCGGCACCTACACCTGGCGCGTGGTCGCGACCGCGAACGGCGTCACCGCTGTCTCGCCGACGTTCTCGTTCATCCGGACCGCCAAGGCGGCCGTCACGGCCAGCAGCGCCGGCTCCAAGGTCGTGGGTGCTGAGACCTACGTCTGGGGTTCGGTCACGGGCTTCCCGGGGGCCGCGACGGTCACCACGCAGGTGCTGATCGGTGGCAAGTGGGCGAACTCGCAGACGAAGGCCAACGTCACCGGGTCGTACTCGCTCCCGCTGACCTACGGCGCCAACACCCCCGGCAGCCTCACGTGGCGCGTGGTCGCCACTGGCGGCGGCAAGTGGGCGGTGAGTAAGAGTTTCGTGTTCACCCGGACCGCCAAGCCCGTTGTGACGGCCAGCAGCGCCGGTTCGAAGGTTGTGGGCGCCGAGACCAATGCGTGGGGCTCCGTCTCGGGTTTCCCGGCCGGCGCCACCGTTTCGACCCAGGTCCTGATCGACGGCAAGTGGGCGACCTCGCAGATGCGGTCCAACGTCAAGGGTTCCTACTCCATTCCCCTGACCTACGGGGCCAACACTGTGGGCACGCAGACCTGGCGGGTCGTCGCGTCCGGAAGCGGGCTGACCGCCGTGAGCCCGACATTCACGCTGAAGCGCACCCCGAAGCCGGTCGCCGGCCTCGACAAGCGCTGCCTCACGGGGCGGGCGATGTGCATCTCCAAGGCCCAGCGCAAGCTGTACTGGGTCGTTAACGGGGAGGTCAAGATGAGCTTCGACGTGCGGTTCGGCTCGGAGCTGACCCCGACCCGCAACGGAGCCTTCCAGGTCAACTGGAAGTCGCGTAACCACGTCTCCTCGATCTACCACACCCCCATGCCGTACGCGATGTTCTTCTCCGGTGGGCAGGCCGTCCACTACTCCGCAGACTTCGCAGCCCGCGGATACAACGGGGCCTCGCACGGATGCGTCAACGTCCGCGACAAGGTCAAGATCGCCAAGCTCTTCGACCTGGTGCGCGTCGGCGACAAGGTGATCGTCTACACCGGCTAGGACAACCAAGCCAGAGGTGCAGAAAGGGGGCCGGCAGCAGCCGGCCCCCTCTTTACGTTTGCGTGGGTTACCGCAGCGCGTCGATCAGCGCCTCGATCACCTGGGTCTGCTGGTCGTCGGTCAGGTCGGCATACAGCGGAAGGGAGATCTCCTCCGAGTAGAACCGCTCGGCGTTGGGACACATCCCTCGCCGGTAGCCGAGGTCCTCGAAGGCGGGATGCCAGTAGACGGGGATGTAGTTGACCTGCACCCCGATGCCGCTTTCGCGCATCTTCTCGAACACCTCGCGGCGTCGGCCGTCGAGAATGCGGACGGGGTACAGATGCCAGATGGGATCTGCGCCCTCGCGGACGGTGTGGATCCGCACGCCGTCGACCGCGGCCAGTTCGCTCTGGTAGCGGCTGAAGATCTCCGCGCGGCGCTTCTTGAAGCCCTCAAGCCGGCTCAGTTGGCTGATCCCGAGTGCCGCGTGCACATCGGAGAGCCGGTAGTTGAGGCCGGGCTCGTGGACCTCCTGATGCCAGGGGCCTTCGTCGGGGTAACGCATCCGGTCACGGTCACGGACCAGCCCGATGAAGTGGAACTCATGGGCCCGCTGCCCGAGCAGGGCGTCGTTGGTGGTGACGGCTCCGCCCTCGGCCGTCGTCATGTTCTTCGTCGGGAAGAACGAGAACGTCGTCAGGTCCGCCATGGAGCCCACGGGCCTGCCGTCGAGCGTGGAGCCGATGGAGTGGGCGGCGTCCTGCACGGTCAGGGCGCCATGGGCATGCGCCGACTCGTTGAGCGCGTCAATGTCGATCGGCTGACCCGCGTAGTCGACGCCCGCCACGACGGCGGTGGAATCCGAGATCAGGGAGTTGACCTGGTCCACGTCGATGAGCGCAGTGCCCTCATCGATGTCTGCGAACGTGACCTTCGCGCCCAGCACCATCGCGGAGGTCGCCGTAGCGGCGAACGTCATGGGTGTGGTGATGACCTCGTCCCCGGTGGAGACCCCGGCCGCCGCGTAGGCGATGTGCAGCGCGGCGGTCCCGGAGGTGCAACTGACGGCGCGGGCGGCCCCCGCGTAGTCGGCGATGGCCTCCTCGAACCGCGTGACGGCTGGGCCGGTGGTCAACCAGTCGCCGCGCAGCACCTCGGCGACAGCGGCGATGTCATCCTCGTTGACCGACTGACGGCCGTATGGGATCACTCTCAGACCTCCGTCGAGAGGATCTTCATCATTTCCTCGCCGGTGAACCACAGGTCGTTGCGGTCGGACGTGTAGTGGAAGCCCGCCGGGACAGGGGTGCCCTCGGGGGCCTTGTAACCCCAGGTCGCCAGATCGGGCTGCAGGATGTAGCGGGAGTCGCTGACCTGGATGGTGCGACGCCCCTCCTCCTCGGAGATCATCTCCTCGTGGAGCTTCTCGCCCGGGCGGAGGCCCACCTCGTGCATCTCGGCGCCCGGCGCGACCGCCTGAGCCAGGTCGGTGATCTTCATCGAGGGGATGCGCGGGACGAACAGTTCGCCGCCGGTCATCATCTCGAAGGAGTCGAGGACGAACTGAACGGCCTGGGGGAGGGTGATGAAGAACCGCGTCATGCGGAAGTCGGTGATCGGGAGGGACTTGCCCTCCTCCGCCAGCTTCCGGAAGAACGGGATGACCGACCCACGCGAGCCCATCACGTTGCCGTAGCGCACCACCGAGTACCTGGTGGGGTAGGCCGCCGCGTAGTGGTTGCCGGAGATGAAGAGCTTGTCCGCCGTCAGCTTCGTCGCGCCGTACAGGTTGATGGGGCTCGAGGCCTTGTCAGTGGAGAGAGCGACGACCCTCTGGACGCCCGCGTCGATGCTCGCCTCGATCACATTCTGCGAACCGATGACGTTGGTCTGGACGAACTCCCACGGGTTGTACTCGGCGGTGTCGACCTGCTTGAGGGCCGCCGCGTGCACCACGTAGTCGATCCCGCGCATGGCGCGGCTGAGGCGGTGCTGGTCACGGATGTCGCCGATGAAGAAGCGCAGCCGCGGATCGTTCTTGAACTGCTGCCGGACCTCGTACTGCTTGAGTTCATCGCGGCTGAACACCACGATGCGGCGCGGGTTGATGTCGTTGAGCAGGCGCGTGATGAAGGCCTTTCCGAAAGAGCCTGTGCCTCCAGTGATGAGGATCGAAGACCCTTCCAAAATGCTCATCTGCCATCTCCTACGTCGACTGACGCCCGCGAGAGTCCACGGACCATCAAGAACGTTACCATTGACGCCTATGACCTTCGGTTCTGTCGAGGCACTCAATATCGTTATCCGCTGCGATGCGCTCGCTGCGCTGGGCATCGGCCACCTCGTTCGTCAGATCGCATTAGCCGAGGAGTTGGCGTCGCGCGGCCACACCGTCCGCTTCCGCGGCACCACCGACATCGACTGGGCCAGGGCACAGTTGAGCAGCCACGGTTGGCTGCTGGAGGAACCCGTCGACGGGAACGACCCTGGCGAGATCGGGCGGGGAGCCGATGTGGTGATCCTCGACGGATACACCTACCCGCCATCTCTCGGGCGTGGCCTCCAGTCCTCCGGGGTGCCGGTGATGGCCATGGTCGATGATGCCTTCGGCGCCGACCAGGTGGCCGACCTGTATGTGGATCAGAACCTCGGCGCCCAGAAACCGGAAGGTCGAGAGGGCCGCTGGCTCGTCGGGCCGCAGTATGCGTTGCTGAGGGACGTCGTCAGGTCGCGGAGGGGAGTCGCCGCCCCCCGAGATGTCGAGACTCCGAGGGTGCTTGTCGTCTTCGGCGGATCTGACCCCTTCCGTGGGGCTCCGCTGGCGGCCGAGATGCTCCTGGAGACGGGGCATCCGGTGCACGCGCAGGTGATCGCTCCCGACCCGGACGTGGCAGAAGCGATCCGCGGGCTGCCGACGAGCGAGGGCCAGTCGGTGGAGGTGCTCGGCCGCTCGGACGATCTTCCAGGGCTGGCCGTGGCGTGCGATCTCGCCGTCAGCGCGGCCGGGTCGACCGTCTGGGAACTGGCGGCCCTCGGCGTCCCCGCGGCGCTGATCGCGGTGGTCGACAACCAGTTGGCCGGGTATCAGGCCGCCACGGAGTCTCTGGCGCTCGGTCTCGGGGTGCTCGATGACCTCCGGCAAGATCCCTTGACCCGTGGCGAGGCGGTCGCTCGCCTCGACGGACTCCTCCGAAGCGTGGAGGCGCGCCAGGCGTTGGCCAGCAACGCCTCGCGCATCGTCGACGGAGACGGCAGGGCCCGAGTCGCGGAAGCCATCGAGGCGATCGCCCACTAGGATCGGCGCATGCGTACCCGGGTGGTCATTCAGTCGCGTCTCTCGTCCTCACGTCTTCCGGGTAAGGCTCTGATGACGTTGGCGGGATATCCGTTGATCGAACTCGTCGCCCGGCGCGCCTCCCGCTCCGGGTTCGAGGTCGTGGTGGCGACGAGCGTCGAACCGTACGACGATCTGATCGCCGATCACCTGGGCCGGGTCGGGATCCCCGTCGTGCGCGGCCCTCTCGACGACGTGCTCCAGCGCTTCGTGGCGGCGACCTCTGACCTTGATCCCGACGACCGGGTCGTCCGGTTGACGGGAGACAACCCTGTTGGCGACGCCGACCTGGTGCAGGAACTCATCGACGCCATGGCCGCGGGCGGTCACGTCTATGGCCGGGTCGACATCGAGCAGGTGCCCGAGGGGCTGGGGGCCGAGGTGTTCACCGCCGACATTCTGCGGAGGGCGGGCGTGGAGGCGACCGACCCGTACGACCGGGAACACGTCACCCCATGGATCAGGAGACACTGCGGCGGCGAGTTGCTGTTTGCGCCGGCGTCCAACCCGGGCGACCCCGTCGCCTACCGGTGCACCACCGACTGCCTGCACGACTACGACCGCGTCGCTCGACTGTTCGGCGACGCGCACGATCCGATCGGGGTGTCGTGGTCGTCGCTGGTGGGTCGGCTCAAGGGTGAGGTCGACGCGCTGGGTCCTCGCGCTCAAGCGCTCGGCCCTCACGGTCTCGGGTTGTCCGAGGTGCTGCTCGACGCGACGGACATCGCGCGGATGAGCGGCGGAGGGCGGGACATGGCGGTCTCCAGGGAGACGTTCACCGATGCGCTCGACAGGGGCGTCTCCCACGTCTACTCGGCGGCCGCCGACCTCGACTTCGTGCGGAGCGCCACCCTCCCCGCACTCAACAAGCGTCTCCACCACGTGGTCGAACTCGAGGCCACCGACGACATGTGCGACGTCCGTGTCGAGGTCGAGCGGGCGTTCGCAGCCATCGGGCAACGGCAGTTGGCCGGCTTGGTGCTTCCGTCGGGGGCCACTCGCGAGGCGTGGGACACGGCCAGAGGCTACGTGGATGAGGGGCTCGTCGGCTTCCTCGGCGCCATGCACCCCGACGGCGTCGAACCCCCGGAGCAGGCCGAGTTGATCGTCTTCGACCGCGAACCGACGGCCGACGTCCTCGACGCCATGCAGCGGGCAGGAAAGGCGGTGGCCGTGCGCGGGGAACGCATCGTTCCCGGCGGGGTGGCCACCATCCTCCGCGTGGGCGACCCGGCGGCACTCAAGTCCGCGCTTGCGGACCTGGGGAAGTGAGCGTCGCGCTCAGCGGAGTGTGCGGTCGCTGAGCAGTCCGAGCAGGTAGTCGCCGTAACCCGACTTGGCGAGCGCCTCACCCCGCGCACGGAGACCGTCGTCGTCCAGGAAGCCCATCCGCCACGCGGCCTCCTCCGGGCAACCGACCTGAAGGCCCTGCCTCGCCTGGATCGTGCGGACGAAGTTGGTGGCGTCGTTGAGCGAGTCGAACGTTCCCGTGTCGAGCCATGCTGTTCCGCGCGGAAGGATCTCGACGCGCAACTTGCCGCGCTCCAGGTAGGCGCGGTTGACGTCGGTGATCTCGTACTCGCCCCGGGCCGATGGCTGCTGGGCAGCCGCGATGTCGCCGACCTCCTCGTCGTAGAAGTACAGACCCGGCACCGCGTAGTGCGACTTCGGGTGTTGGGGCTTCTCCTCGATGGAGAGCACCTTCCCGTTCGAGTCGAACTCGACGACGCCATAGGCCCTCGGGTCGTTGACGCGGTACCCGAAGATGGAGGCGCCGTCCACGTCGCCAAGCTGACCCAACTGGGTGCCGAGCCCTTGCCCGTAGAAGATGTTGTCGCCGAGGACAAGACACACCTTCTGCCCGCGGACGAACTCGGGCTTGATCGTGAAGGCCTGCGCAAGCCCCTTCGGCTCGGGCTGGACCGCGTATTCAATGTGGATACCGAACTGTGTGCCATCACCGAGGAGGCGTCGGAACTGTTCCGACTCGTGCGGGGTGGTGATGACAAGCACCTCACGGATGCCCGCGAACAGCAGCGTCGAGAGCGGGTAGTAGATCATCGGCTTGTCATAGACGGGAAGCAGTTGCTTGCTGGTCGCCTCGGTGATGGGGTGCAGCCGGGTGCCGGAGCCGCCGGCGAGAATGATGCCTCGCATGCGGTCAGTATGCCAGCGGGACCATCCGTGACGGGGTGACCGCTAGCATGACGGCATGACTTCAGTCCTCGTCACCGGCGGTGCCGGATTCATCGGAACCAACTTCGTCCGCTATCTGCTGAGCCACACCGATCACGCCGTGACGGTGCTGGACGCGATGACGTACGCGGGAAACCCGGCCTCGCTGAACGATGTGGACCCGTCGCGCGTGGAACTGGTCGTGGGGGACATCTGCGACGCCGCGCTCGTCGACGAGTTGGTGGGACGCAACGACCTCGTCATCAACTTCGCCGCCGAGTCGCACAATGACAACTCGCTCAACGACCCGAGCCCCTTCGTCCAGACGAACCTGGTGGGCACGTACCAGTTGCTGGAGGCGGTGCGGCGTCACGAGCGTCGCTACCACCACATTTCGACGGACGAGGTCTACGGTGACCTGGAACTCGACGATCCCGCCAAGTTCACCGAGACCACGCCCTACAACCCCTCGAGCCCCTACTCATCGACGAAGGCCGGCTCGGATCTGCTGGTGCGGGCATGGGTGCGTTCCTTCGGCGTCCAGGCGACGATCAGCAACTGCTCCAACAACTACGGCCCCTTCCAGCACGTCGAGAAGTTCATCCCGCGCCAGATCACCAACGTCATCGACGGGATTCGCCCGAAGCTGTACGGCGCCGGCCTGAACGTGCGCGACTGGATCCACGTCGACGACCACAACGATGCCGTCTGGCAGATCGTCCAGCGTGGCGAGGTCGGGCGCACGTATCTCATCGGCGCCGACGGCGAGGTCAACAACAAGACGGTGATCGAGTCGATCCTGCGACTGATGGACATGCCCTCAGACGCGTACGACCACGTCAACGACCGCCCGGGTCACGACCTGCGCTACGCCATCGACGCGTCGGTGCTGCGCGAGGAACTCGGCTGGGAGCCGCGGTTCCGCGACTTCGAGTCCGGGCTCGCGGACACGATCGACTGGTACCGGGGCAACGAGGCCTGGTGGCGACCCATGAAGGCAGCCACGGAGGCCAAGTACGCCAAGACCGGTCAGTAACCGGCGACTCCGGCGGCCCAGAAGCCGGGCGTGATCGCGTGGATGGTCTGCACGGCGGCGAACGGCTTGTAGCCGGCCCGTGTCCAACTGCGCTGGACGCGGACGTTGTGCGCCTGGGTTGAGATGATCACCCGATCGCAGCCGAGGGCGAGCGCGTGTTCGCCAACCGCCCGGGTCAGGTAGGAGTAGGCGCCCTTGCCCTGGGCCGACCCGATGATGCCCGCGAGTTCGATCTCGAGATCCGCGCCGTCGTGGGCGAGCGTTGCCAACCCGATCGGCGTGGTGCCGGACCAGAGCGTGACGAGGTTCTCCGGTGAGGCTTCGGTCGCTCGCCGGGCCCACTCGACGTAACCGGCCAGCGCCAGGTCATCGTCCAGGAGTGGGTTGGCCGAGTAGTGGTTCCCGTAGCCCCGGAAGGAGTCCACGACGACCTGTTCGACGACGGAGCCGATGTCGCCAGCGCCGCCCACGGATGTCGTCAGGTCGGTCTCGCCCAGCGGCATCGAGGCCAAGGTCGTCGCCGGGACCTCCCAGTAGAGGAGCATGTCGGCGGGCAGGATGACGCGCCCGGAAGCGGCGGCCGCCGCAGGCAGGCCGGTGTGCTGACCAGGCCACCTGGCAACGACGATGTCGGCGGGGCTGTCCCTCAGTTCTGTCGTCAGCCGGGTCGCCAGTTCGGGCGTCGCGTCGGCCGTCGCGCCGACCACGAGGCGGGACATCCGACACCCGAACCGCTGGGACTCAGCCTCGGACTCGTAGGCCGAGACCCCGGTGCCCTGCAGCCCCGCCCAGGTCATGCCCGGGTCCGGTACTCGGTCACGCCTGTCACGACCCTGTCCAGGTCCTGCTCGGTCAGGCCGGCGTGGAGCGGCAGGCGCACCAGCCTGGCCGCCGTGTCGGCGGTCACGGTGCACGGCTCAGGGGTCCTGCCCAACGCCTGCCCCGCGGGCGCGGCATCGAGGGGTTGATAGTGGAAGGTGGCGACGATGTCGCGTTCCTTCAGGTGCGCGATCAGGCCTCCCTGATCCTCCGCGCGCGGCATCAGCAGGTAGAACATGTGGGCGGGATGCTGTCGGCCCTCGGGCACGCTCATCAGCGTCGCACCCTGTTCCGCAGCCCAACCGGTGAGGTCGCTGCGATACCGGTCCCACACGCCGTGACGGAGATCCTGGATGCGCTCGAAGGAGTCGAACTGCGCCATCAGGAGCGCCGCGAGGATGTCGGAGGGAAGGTACGACGACCCCTGATCGACCCACGTGTACTTGTCGACCGCTCCGCGGAGGAAGACCGAACGGTTGGTGCCCTTCTCGCGGACGATCTCGGCGCGCTCGACCATCGCATCGTTGTTGATGAGCAGCGCACCACCCTCGCCGCACGCAACGTTCTTGGTGCCGTGCCAGGACTGCGTCGCGAGTTCGCCGAAGGTGCCGAGGTGCTGGCCGTCGAGGTAGGCGCCAAGCGAGTGGGCATTGTCCTCAACCAGGGCCAATCCGTGGGCGTCGGCGATGGCGCGCAGCGCGGCGACATCCGCCGCCACGCCCGCGTAGTGGACGAGATAGATCGCCTTGGTGCGGTCGGTGACCGCCGCGGCCGCCTTCTGCGGGTCGATGTTCTGGGTCTCGGGTTCGATGTCCACGAAGACGGGGGTTGCTCCGCGGATGGCAACCGCGGTCGCAGTGGAGGTGAAGGTGAAACTGGGAACGATGACCTCGTCACCTGGGCCGAGGTCCAGCAGGATGGACGCCAGTTCCAACGCGTGGGTGCAGGAGGTCGTCAGCAGCGCATGCGGGGCGCCCGTGTAGGTGGTCAGCCAGTCGGTCGCGCGCTGGGTGAACGGCCCGTCCCCCTGCCAGTTCATGCCCTGAAGGGCCTCTGCGACGTACTGTGACTCGAGGCCAGCCCTGAACGGTTCGGAGAAGAGGATGCGGTTCACTCCTTTAGCATTACAGACCCTCGGCCCGTAAGGTAGTCGGGTGCGCGAATGGATCAAGGCGATGTGGGGTCACCATCAGGTGCGCTATCTCATCGTCGCCGGGACCACCTCCGTCTTCTACGTCGGCCTTGTGGCTGCGGGGTTGGCGCTGAAGCTGCCCTACATGGCGGCGATCCTGATCGCCCAGGTGATCACCATCGGCTGCGCCTTTCCCGCGTACCGCAATCTCGTGTTCGAGTCCCGCGCGGACGTGTGGAAGGACTTCGTCCGTTTCCTGTCCGTCTGGGCCTCCGGCGCGGTCGCCGGCCTCGTGGCCACTCCCTTCCTCGTGGAAGTCTTCGGGTGGGACCCCCTCGTGGCCCAGGTGATCTCCATCGTGGTGATCGCCGTGGCGAGCTACCTCGGGCACCGCTTCTTCTCGTTCCGGCAGAAGCCGTCTGCCTAACCGAAAGGTCCCACTGTGCAGATCTCCGTCGTGGTTCCGTGCTACAAGTCGGTGGACACCCTTCCCGAGTTGGTCAAGCGACTGATGGAGGAGTTGCCGCGGGTGGCAACGGACTTCGAGATCATCCTGGTGGTCGACGGGTCGCCGGATGACACCTACGCCGCGGCCCGTGAACAGGAGCGTCTGCACCCCGACCATGTCCGGGCGCTCCTCCTTCGCCGCAACTACGGCCAGCACAACGCGCTGATCGCGGGCCTGCTGAGGGCGAGATTCCCGATCACCGTCACCATCGACGACGACCTCCAGCATCGCCCGTCAGAGCTGCCGACCCTTCTCGCGCCGTTGGAGGACCCGCTTGTCGACCTCGTTTACGGTGTCGCCAAGGAAGAGGAACACGGCTTCTTCCGGTCGCTGGCCTCACGCTCGGTCAAGGCTGCCCTCGCCGCGGCCGACGTGCCGAGCGCCAACGATGTGAGCGCCTTCCGCGCCTTCCGCACGGAACTGCGAGACGGCTTCGCGCACGTCGCTGACCAGTTCAGCAACCTGGATGTGCTGCTCAGTTGGACGACCACCTCCATCCGCAAGGCCAAGGTCGAGATGGACCAGCGGGCCGCAGGCACGTCGAACTACAACTTCTCCAAGCTGGTCAGGCATGCGCTGAACATGATCACCGGCTACGGCACGGTTCCGCTCAAGCTGGTGACCTGGCTCGGGCTGATCGTCTCCGTGTTCGGTTTCGGTCTGCTCGTCTACGTCGTCGTGAGCTATCTGACCGGTTCCATCGAGGTGGCGGGCTTCACCACCCTCGCCTCGCTGCTGGCGATGCTGTGCGGCGCCATGATGCTGTGCATCGGCATCCTCGGCGAGTACCTGGGACGGCTGCACTTCAGGTCGATGCAACGCCCGACCTTCCTGGTCCGCGTCGATGGGCGTGGCGACGGGCCGCCAGCCGGTCTGCCAGGCACCCACGTACCCGAGGTCGTGGCGGCGCCGACGCCCGACCAGATTGCGGCAGCCCTTTCCGCTCAGTATGAGAAGCCTGCTAAAGCGCTTCCTGCTGGAGACGATCACAGCCTGTAGATCGTCACAGCGTCGTTGCTGAATACCGCTGTGGCCAGGTCTGCAAGTCGGGGCGAGGTCTGCGCTCTCGCGTTATCCGCAAAGAGAAACTGGACGCCCCTTGCGCGAAGGTTGGCCAGAGTTTCCGCCGTGGGGTCGTAGAACGCCCTCTCGTTGAGCTCGAAGAGTTCTTCGTCTGCGAATGGCTGCCTGCTGTAGTTGAGTCCGTTGACGCCGTGGTGAAGATGAGCGTCGTTGGTGTAGGCCCAGCCCTCAAGCAATACCGGGCGCTCGGTGAATGCGCTGACCCAAAAAGAGTTGTTCTCGCATGGCTGCGACTGCGACTCGCCTCGGCAGTGCACGTTTGTGGCGACGACATCATCAGGAGATGAGTGCTCACGAAGCCATCTTGCCGCTGCGACCTCAGATTCTGTTACGGTCGCTGCGTTCGGCTCGGGTAGCGCCGCGAGCCGAGCCGAGAACAGTCCCGCGACCGTGGAGGCCGAGACAATAGCGACCGCCAAGGCGAGCCCCAACCCTCTCCGCTGCTCCCTTCTCGCCCCCTTGAGGGCGATTCCGGCGAACACAGCGATGGAAACGAGTAGGCCGGCGCACACAACTGCCACACCCCTCGGCCCTGGGAAGATCGGGGCAAGCGTCTGAAAAATCAGGTTGGTGCATAGACCAACTATCACGGCGGTTCCCAGCCACGTCGCCACACGACTCGTCTCCTTCGGCTGCCCATGAGCCTTGCTGGCCAGCAACGACAGCCCCCAAGCGGCCAAGACGTACCAGGCGACGAGTCCGCCAGTGAAGAAGTAGATCTGACTCTTGCCGTCCTGATCAATCAGAAGTGCCGCACAGAGGCCAGCGAACCCGATGCCGAGCAGAACCCATCCTGCACTCGTTCTCTCATGTTTCCCAAGGGCAACCGCGCCTGGCCCCAGCCACGCTAAACCGACGATCAATGCTCCGAGAACAAGAGTTGCGGCCGCAAAGCCTCGAGCAGTTAGCAGCTCTGGAAGGATTGGGCCCCGGCTGAACAATTGCTCGTTGACGCTGAGTCCGACGGTGTCGAAATAGAGTTGCGTACGTCGAAGAGACGACAGGAACTGAATCTTTGTCCCTGCCGCGCCCCCGCTGACGAGGGGAAGAGTGGCAACGAGCGCTAACGCGCTGAGAGCTAATGGGACTCCCATCCGAAGAGGGCCTTTTTTTCGCACCAGATCCACGACAAGTCCCAGGGCGAGTCCGCAGAGGATTACGGGCAGTGTGGATGCCTTGCCGCCTGCAGCAAATAGTAGACTTCCCACCAGTAGACCCCAGCCTGCGATCGGCAGTCTGTTAGCCTGCCACAGGTGCACCAATAGCATGAGGATGAACAGCACGATCCAGACCGTGAAACTCTGTGAGGGGCTAAATGGACTCAGAACCCCACCAAAGGACACGGCAAAGCTGGCCGGAAGAAACTGGGCAGTGCTGACCATCAAGAGACCTCCCGCCAAGCCTGGCCACCACTGGGCGGTCAGTTGGTTCAGCAGGGCGATCATTAGAGCGAGGGTCAGACCGATAATGGGAAGCAACCAAAGATGCGCAAGCACCCGGGCTACGTCCAGACCAGTCATCAAGGCCATGGCGGCCGCATGGGCGCTACTAAACCAGTGATACTGGAAGGGCTGTCCGGCCACTCTCATGTCTTGGGGAATCGACTGGTGCATGAGGCCGGCAGAGTTACCGAGGTGCCAGTACATGTCGGGGTACCAACTGGTTGCGGCAGGTGGCACAGTCGCGGCGAATGCTGCGGATTCAAGGAGAAGGGCAAAGATATAGAGGCCAGTGAAGCCCCATGCGATTCCAGGATGCATGAGGTTGGCAGACCGGGAAGGCCTCCAGTGTCTCCGCATCGAAGGCACAGCCAGAAATGGGATGATCACCGACAGGCATCCGATCAGCATCCATTGCCCGAACCCCAAGGTGACGAAGATGAACCACCAGATGAAGGACAAGAGAAGGCCGATAGCGCCCCCGAGAGCCACGTCTACTAAGAGGCTGCCTCGAGCTGGAAAGACGGCTCGCGATACGAGTGTTCCGGGCAAAACTATGGCGATGAGAAATACGGCTGCGTACAGGAGGATGTTCCAAGGACTTTCCCCGTAGTACCCGAGGACCAGGAGGGTCGCGGACAGCGCGACCGCAGCCGCACCAGCGTGGTGGAGGTACGTCGTCGTTCTTGCTGAGTTCATTGAGCCTCTTTGTACGTACTTGTTGCGCAGTTCCTGCACTCTATGGAATGACTCTCATTGGGTCAGAACGATCTTGCCGATATTGCGCCCCGAGGCCAGTTGCAGGTGGGCGTCGCGCACGTCGTCGAAGGGGATTCGCGTCTCGGGGGAGGGCTTGATGCGGCCGTCGGCCAGCATCGGCCAGACCTCCTGCTCGACCGCCTGGCAGATCGCGGCCTTCTCCTCATCGGGGCGGAACCGCAGCGACGTCGCGGCGACGGTCGCGCTCTTGTTGAGTAGCAGGCCGAGGTTGAGCGTGCCCTTGACGCCACCCTGAAGGCCGATCACGACAAGGTGACCGCCCTTCTTCAGGGCCTTGACGTTGAGTTCGAGGTACTTGGCTCCGATGATGTCGAGGATCATGTCCGCCCCACCGGTGGCCTCGCGCAGCGCGTCGACCCAGTCGCCGTGGTAGTCGAAGGCGAAGTCGGCGCCGAACTCGCGGCAGTGCTCCAGGTTGCGTTCGCTGCCCGCGGTGGCGGCGACGATCGCGCCAAGGGCCTTCGCGTACTGCGTCGCGAAGGTGCCGATGCCGCCCGCGCCGCCGTGCACCAGGAACACCTGACCCGCCCGAAGCCTGCCGACCCGCACGTTGGACAGCACGGTCGCGGCGACCTCAAGGACGCCCGCGGCCGAGACTAGGTCGACTCCCGGGGGAGGCGCGATGGCCTGACCCTCCTTCACGACGAAGAACTCGGCGTACCCGCCGCCCGCCAGCAGAGCCACGACCTCGTCGCCGACCCGCCAGCGGGTCACCCCTTCTCCGACCTCCGCGACCACACCGGAGGCCTCGAGGCCGATGGTGTCGGTCACCCCGGGCGGAGGCGGGTAATGCCCCTGGCGCTGCAGGACGTCGGCGCGGTTGACGCCGCTCGCCACCGTTCGCACCAGGATCTCTCCCACGCCGGGCGTCGGGGTCTCGACCTCACCGATCCTCAGGACGCTCTCATCACCTGGCTCATCGACGATCACTGCTCGCATGGTTCCACCCTAGTGCGGCGACCGGCAGCCCGGTGGGGGTGGCAGGCCGCGCAGGGACCGGAGGTTCGAGTCCTGTCGCCCCGGCGCGGGCGGCAGGTTGCCTGCTCATGGCCAGTCAAGGGACCTGCCGGAGGTGAATGATCGCGGCGTCCCGTCGACGGGGTCGTCGAACGCCAGGCCGTGGGCGAGCAGGCGGAGCGGCGTCGAGAAGTCGTCGATGGCGGTGTCGAGCACCCGGGGATAGAGGGGATCGCCCACCAGTGGGATGCCCAACTGGTGGAAGTGGGCCCTGATCTGGTGCGTCTTCCCGGTCAAGGGCCGCACGTCGTACAGCGCGTGCTCGCCCCGCACCTCCAACAGGTCGACGTCGGTGAAGGCGTTGGGCGGCGCGTCGAGGGTGTCGGCCTGCATCGTCCCGACGCGCTTGACGAGGTGCGACTCGACGCGCAGCGGGAACGTGAGCGCCGGGTCGAACGCGGCGATGGCGCGATAGGTCTTCCTGGCGGTGCGGCGCGAGAACAGTTCGTGGTACGGCGCTCGCCACCGCTTCTCGGTGGTCATCAGCAGGGTGCCCGCGGTGCCCCTGTCGAGGCGGTGCGCGGCGGAGAGTTCCGGCAGGCCGAGCATCTGCCGTGCCTTGACGACGGCGCTCTGCACGACGTGCCTGCCGCGCGGGATGGTGGAGAGGAAGTGGGGCTTGTCGAGGATCACGATGCGTTCGTCGCGGTGGATCACCAGCAGGTCGCCCGGCACCTCGGCCTCGTCGCGGAGGCTGCGGTGGAACCAGACGAAGGTGTGCGGCCGGTAGATCTCGTCGCCGCGCCAGGGCCGACCTTCCGAGTCGACGAAGGCGCCGTCGGCCAGCAGTGCGTCAACGTCCTCAGGGGAGGGGGCGAGTTTGTGGACGAGCCAGTCCCGCATGGTCGGCCAGGGGAGCGGATCGTCGGGGTCGCGGTCCGGCGTTCGCACCCACGCGGCCTGCAGGCCGTGACGGGGTGGGAGCGGGGACTTGGGCGGCACCGGCCCAGGCTACCGGGCGGCGTCAGGCGGATCGCCGACGCGAGGCCTTCAGACGGTCACGGAGATCGTCGAGGACGGTGTCGATCTGATCTGGATCCGAGGCGGAGAAGAAGAGGTGCGTGCGTCGCTCGGGACCGTGGTAGATGATCACGTGGCCGCCACCCTCTCCGGAGCGCGTGACCTGGTTGACGTCGAGCCAGTCGCCCACGTGTTCCTCGCCTTGGCCGACGAGGCTGTAGCCGTCCTCGTCCATGGTGAGGTAGACCCTGAGCCGACGCATCGCGAGGCCCGCCGCGACGGCGAGGGCGACCCCGCAGGCGAGCAGGATCGCGCCGATGATCGTGACGGCGACGTGCCAGCCCTGCGAGACGGCCAGCACCAGCAGGCCGGCGCCGACCAGCGCGCACAGCGCCGCGATGACGAAGGCCCGCACCGGGGGGCGGGACTGGATCAGGTAGGTCGTCTCGGCCATGGCCTGAGCCTACCCGGCCGAGTCGGGCGACCAGCTGCCGCACGCGCTAGCATGGTGCAGCACTGGCGAGGTCGCATAGTGGACTAGTGCAGCCGCCTTGAAAGCGGCCGAGGGGCAACTCTCCGTGGGTTCGAATCCCACCCTCGCCGCCAGTGGGAGTCAGTCTCCCTGCCAGGCGCAGGCGTCGCCCACGTTCTGGCTTCCGTCCTGCAACAGTTGCTCGTCGCGCGTCGGGGTCGGCCCAGGTTCGGTCGGCGACGGCGACACCTCATCCCCACCTTCCTGCTGCGTCGGGGTCGGGGAGGGAGCGAGCGGCGTCGACGTCGGTGGGTTGACGGTGGGCCTCGCGGTCGGTGCGACAGGCTCGGCGATGGCCGTCTGCACGGCGGCATGCATCTCGTCGAAGTCGGGCCGGTTGGGCGAGTAGCCGTTCTTGCCCGGCGCGAATACCAGGCGGTTGACCTTGCCCTTGTCCTTGACCCTGAACGCAAGGTCGATGAACGCGCCGAACTCGTCGCGGGTGACGTCGGTGGTGAGGATCTGCGCCGAGGCCGCCGCGATCGGCTCGAACGAGGTGAGCAGCGTCTCGGGATTGGCCTGGTTGATGATGGCGTCGACGAGGCACGACTGTCGCGCCATCCGGTCGTAGTCGGAGGAGTCGTAGCGGCTGCGGGCGTACCACATGGCGTTGTAGCCGTCGAGCTTGCGCGCCTTGCCGCGTTCGACCGTTCCGTGCGGCCGGATGCCCGCGTCCCGGCTGCCGCCGATGGGGAGGTCGCGGTTGACGTTGATGGTCACGCCGCCCATCGCGTCGATCAGCGCCCGCAGTCCGTCGATGTCCAGCATCACGAAGCGGGAGATCTCGAGCCCCGTGATGCCCTGCACGCCCTCCTTGAGCGCCTCGGCGCCAGGGAAGGTGCTTCCCGCGAACAGGTCCTCGTAGTCGCCGCCCTCCTCGGTCTTCTCCCAGATTCCGTTGACGTACCAGTTGCCAGGATCGCCCTCGCCGCGGAAGCCGTCCGGGAAGGCCTCAGCCATCACGGAACCCTCCGGGAAGGGCGTCCTCGGCAGGTTGCGCGGAATCTGGATCAGCGTGGTGTTGCCGGTCCTGGTGTCGATCGAGGCGACCATGATCGTGTCGGTCCGCACGCCGAACTGCTCGATCCGCTCGGCTCGGGACGCGTCGCCATCGGCGCCCAGCAGCAGGATGTTGACCCGCGGTGTGCCAGCCCAGGGGTCGGGCGCGTTGCTGGCGATGGTCTCCCGGCCGCTCGCCCTGATCTCGGACGCCTGCGGCAGGACGGTGTCGAGCAGTCGATCCGCGTCGCGCGAGTACTGCGCAGCAACCGCAGTAGGGGCGGCGACACCGAAGGCGAGGGCCGCCACCAGCGCAGCACCCACCGCCCGCTTGTTGCCGTCGACGCGCGGCGGACGGGTCGCGATCTGGGTGAGTGCGATCAGCGCCACCCAGGCGACGGTGACCGCGCCGAGCACGAACCGGGCCGAGGCGAGCGTCGCCTCGGCCTGGGCGAACCGGGCGAGCGACGGGAGGTCGGTCAGGGCCCAGATGCCGAGCCAGAGGACGGCCGCGAGACTGACCACGGAGGCGATGAGACCCACCAGCCTGAGCCGCGGCACGCGCGCCCCCAACAGCCCCGATCCGGGCAGAATCGTCGACGCGACGGTCAGCAGCAGCGAGCGCCGCAGCAGCGGCCAGTCCTGACGCGTGTCGCGTGGCCTGGTGGCTGGCTTGGCGTCCTTGGGGATCTGGGCGGGGACGGTCGGCAGAGGGCCCCAGTCGTGCGGCCGCTCGGTCGCGCCATCCGGGTCGAAGGCGCCCTTGCGCACGACGGTCGGCTCAGAGCCGTCGGCGTCCAGCCACGGTTCCGCGGCGTCGTTTCGGCCCCCCTCAGACATCGCCTCGTCGTCCATTCGCGCCTCCCGGGCGCAAGCTTATCCGGGGGTTCCCACCGGGCGACGCAATGGGGTGGAACGATCAGCCCTCGCCTTGCCAGGCGCAGGCGTCGCCGACGTCCTGGACGCCCTCGGGGGATTCGCTCGGCTTCGTCGACTTGGGCGAGTCGGGCGTGCCGCCCTGCGAGGCCTCGGTGGTCGCCTTCGCGGTCGGGCTCGCGGGCGCCTTGCCGGTGGTCGTCGGCTTCGGCTTCGCGGTGGTGGGCTTGGCCGAGGGTGCCGCCGCGATGGCGTCGGCGACCACCGCGCGCATCTTCGTGAAGTCGGGATCGTTGTAGCTGTACCCGTTCTTGCCGTTGGAGAACACAAGACGCTTGATGGTGCCCTTGTCCTTCACCCGGAACGCGAGGTCGATGTAGGCGCCCAACTGGTCGTCGGTGATGTCGGTGGCGAGCATGTCGGCGGAGGCCTTGATGATGGGCTCGAAGTTGGTCAGCAGCGTCTGCGGGTTGGCCTGGTCGACGATCGCGTCGATCAGGCACGACTGTCGCGCCATCCGGTTGTAGTCGTTGGTGTTGTAGCGGCTCCGGGCGTACCACATGGCGTTGTAACCGTTGAGGTGCTGGTCGGGGCCAGGCTCAAGGTAGCTCTTCGGCTTGACGTTCTTGGCGGTGTCGCCGCCGATCGCGAGCTTCTCGTTGATGTTGACGGTGACGCCACCCATCGCATCGATCAGGGCGGAAAGGCCATCGATGTTGAGGAGCACGAACTGGTTGATCTCCAGCCCGGTGACGCCCTCGACGCCCTGCTTGAGCGCGTCCGCGCCGCGGTAGGTGCTGCCCGCCATCAGATCGGGGTAGTCGAGTTCGACGTGCTGCCAGATGGTGTTGATGTACCACTCGCCCGCGTCGCCGTCGCCGCGGAAGCCGTCAGGGAATGACTCGGCCATCTCGGAGCCCTTGGGGAAGGGCGTGTACTGCACGTTGCGCGGGATCTGGATGAGCGTTGTGTCGCCGGTCCTGGTGTCGATGGAGGCGACCATGATGGTGTCGGTCCGGATCGAGTACTTCGCGACCTGCTCGGCGCGACCGGCGTCGCCGTCGCCGCCGAGCAGCAGGATGTTGACGCGAGCCTGGTCGGCCCACGGGTCGGCGCCGGTGCCGATGGTCGGCTGATTGTTGGCCTTGATGTCGTCCTTGTTCTTCAGGATCGCGTCCAGGGCCATGGATGTGTCGCGCGAGTACCTGGCGGCGACGGCGGTGGGCGCCGCGACCCCGAAGGCGAGCGCCGTGACGACGACGGCGCCGAGGATCCGCTTGCCGCCCCGGAGCCCTTCCGGTCGGGTGACGATCTGGGTCAGGGCGATCAGCCCCACCCAGACGGCGGCGATCAGGACCAGCGCCCAGGTCGCCCGGTTCAGGAAGGCCTCGTTGCCCGCGATGCGCGCCACGCGCGGCAGATCGGTGAGCGCGAAGTAGCCGACGAACGCGGCGGCGGCGATGCTCGCCAGCGCGGTGGCGCCGCCGAGGATCTTCAGGCCGCGCTGCGGGGCGCCCAGCAGTCCCGAACCCGGAAGCACGGCCGAGGCGAGGGTCAGCAGCAGCGAACTGCGCAGGTGCCTGCGGGGGTGCTCGTCATCGGGGTCGGGCGCCGCTGCGCGTGCGGCGGCCCCGGGGGCGGCGGAGGTAGCCGTCCTGCCGGTGTCGGGTGCGGCAGGCTCCTCGGGCGAGACCGAACCTTCGGGTTCGCTGGGTGCGGCGGGCCGGAACCAGGAGTCGGTCGGAGCGGTTGTCCGTGCCGGGGCTGGTGGCCTGCGCGCGGCCGAACTGCCCGGAGAACGGAAGGTGTCCTCAGGGAGGCTGAACGGTTCGTTGCGGATGACCGTCCGGTCGACGTCCTCAGCGGCGCGCGACGGGCCGACGGGCGTCTGTGGCACGTCGTCCGGCTCTGCGGCGCGGCGTGGTCTTCCGGCGTCGTTCATGTAACCTCCTGCGCTCCAGAGTAACCCGACCCGTTTGCCCATGCGTAGTCCGCTCGGCTACTCTGGACCGGCACTGGAGGTGTCGCCTAGTACGGTCTATGGCGCCCGCCTGCTAAGCGGGTTTGGGGCTTCAACCCCATCGCGGGTTCAAATCCCGCCACCTCCGCCAGTGGTCGATAGCGGCGCTCCAGTTTGCTCTGGAGCGCCGCTGTCGTTTGCCTAGAATCGAACGTGAGTCGGAGCTATGCCGCTGACGACAAGAAACAAGAACAGAACACCTATGACGGTCTGCAGTATCGCTAGCGACACCGCCACCCACTTGGCTGAGGTCGCCATCTTCCAGTGCTTCACAAGACTCGCTGTGCAGACAATGTAGAGAACGAAGGTGCTCATATGCGCCCCCCAGATCCAGTTCGCGTGACCGAGTACCTTCCCGTCGCTCAGGACTTCTGCGAAGACGACAAACTGGGTGACTGCTATCGCGCTGGTTAGCCATGCTAGAGGGAGAGTGGGGCCAATCTCGCGCTGTCGACGTACTGCGATTGTGGCTGCAGCCGGTGCAATGAAAGAGGCAATGAGCGACCAGATTTGATTGGGTGTCAGCATTGACCACACCACCCCGGGCCGCACGCCGAGCGAAACAGTCTTTCCCTGGATCGCGATGCCGCTGCCCCCAAAGGTGCTCCAGAACATGAAGCCCAATACCACGATTGAGGTCACTCCGATCACCGCTGCTGGAAGGGCAAGTCGGCGGACCTCACGAGGCCGGTCTGGTCTGGATGTCGAAGCTACCTTCCAGGACATCCACAGAGCCACAGCGGGGGCGACTGCGAGCACGTAGTTGGGCTTTGCGGCCGCGCAGAGCAGGATGGTAGCAGGCACCGCGAAATGCAGCCAGGGTCGTGGGTGGGAGCCCGTCAGATATCGGTCCAGGAAGAGAAATAGGGCTAAGCAAAACGGCAAAGCCACAATCGTCGTACTATTGTGCCAAATCGAAGGCGAGAACTTCCCCAGATAAACGAGATCGCCGCCGCCGGGGAGCGCGAGTGGTGCCATGACGATGATGGCCGACGAGATGACTCCCGCGAGCCAGAACCGTGCCCCGGCCAGTTCCATTACCAAGTAGGCCACTGCCCCGCGAAGCCCTGTCGCGGTCGCAAGAAGCGTTACGGTAGCTGTCCGCAGATCAGCGATGCCAAGCGATTGCCCCGAGATGATATCGAGCAGCGCATAGTAGGAGCTGTAGCCCAGTTGCAGATCCTTCGCCTTGCTGTCGATGAGCAATTGGACGTGGAGCGGAAGGTCCGAGAATAGAGGGCCGAAATCGTAAATAACTGCAAACAGGCTGCGAGTGCACAGCGTCGCCACTATGCCGAACAATAGGGATCGAACCCAAATGCCCGCTTTCGCGCTCCGAGGCGATGTCCCGGAAGTCATGCTGTCCACGAGGAGAGCGTACAGGTCTGGTGCCGACCAGTGCCCGTAGGGTGAAGGCGTGGCTGGCCAGAG
Organism: Propionibacteriaceae bacterium AM104-82; assembly: GCA_027658995.1. Taxonomy (GTDB): domain Bacteria; phylum Actinomycetota; class Actinomycetes; order Propionibacteriales; family Propionibacteriaceae; genus Arachnia. The sequence continues at coordinate 60,124 of JAQDQK010000010.1, read as the reverse complement.
CGATCTCGACACACTTCTGAACGACCTCCGCCCGACGCGGCGACCGGGGGAGTTCGTCTACGTGACGACCTCGCGCCCCGTCGAGGCCGAGGCCCGGATCGTCGAACGGGAGGCCGGCACGCTGATCCTCGAACGCGCGGTCGCCGATCGGGAGGGCCTGTCATACGAGGGCAGCTATGCGTGGCTGACTCTCGAGGTGCATTCCTCGCTCGAGGCGGTCGGCCTGACGGCCGCCGTCTCGCGGGCGCTCGCCGACGCAGGGGTGCCGTGCAACATGCTCGCCGGCTTCTACCACGACCACGCGCTGGTGCCTGCCGGCCGAGCCGACGAGGCGCTGGCGGTCCTGCGAGGGCTGTCCGCCGCCCCGCGCGGAGGCAGGTACGCCCTGCTCCGCTGGCTCGGGCTCTACCGTTGATCCACCAGCGACGGCTGCTCCCCGCTGCCACGCTCCAGATCGAGCAGGAACGCCTTGCGCTCGACGCCGCCCGCGTAGCCGGTCAGCTTCCCCGACGATCCGACCACCCGGTGGCACGGAACCACGATGCTGATCGGGTTCCGACCGTTGGCCAGGCCGACCGCGCGGGCCGCCCCCGGCTGTCCGACCGCCTCCGCCAACCTCCCGTAACTCCAGGTCTCGCCGTAGGGGATCGTCCGCAGCGCGGCCCACACTTTCCGCTGGAAGTCGGTGCCGGTCGGGGCCAGCGGCAGGTCGAAGTCCGTCCGCTTGCCCGCGAAGTACTCGCCGAGTTGGGCGTCGAGTTGGGGCAACGTGTCGTCGTCGCGCTCGCCAAAGGTTTCGAGGTGTGGTGCGGGCTTGTGGTCGGTCATGTACAGCCCGACGAGGGAGCCGTCGCGTTCGACGACGGTCAGTTCGCCGATCGGCGACGAGATGGTGCGATAGCTCATGCTTCCTCCTGGGAGCAGCCCGGGCGACCGGGGATCGAGTTGACGGCGTGCGGAGTCAGCGCCCACAGGTGCTGGGTGGCATAGGAGCGCCAAGGGCGCCAGGCCTGGGACTGGCCTGCGAGGTCGTCGAAACCGAGCTCGGCGGCGGCGCGGATCAGCCCGAGGTCGCTTGCCGGGAACGCGTCCGGGTCGCCCAGGCCGCGCATGGCGATCATCTCGACGGTCCACGGCCCGACTCCCTTGAGCGCGAGCAGGGCGGAGCGGGCGGCGTCGCGGTCGGCCCCGACGCCGAGGTCGAGTGAGCCGTCCGCGAGCGCTGCGGCGACCCGTGCGAGCGTGTCGCGCCGCGACTGCGGGAAGGCCATCGCGTCCGGGGGCGCCTCCAGGACGCGCTCCGGGGTGGGGAACAGGTGGGTCAGGCCGGGCAGCGGGGTCTCGACGGGGTCGCCGACGGCTTGCACGAGGCGGGCACCGTGCGTGCGCGCCGCAGCGGTCGAGACCTGCTGGCCGAGCAGGATCCGAAATGCCATCTCGTCGCCGTCGACACCTCGCGGGATCCGCCTGCCCGGATGCGCGGCCACGAGTGGCGCGAAGTGCGGATCCTCCGACAGGAACGCGTCGACGGCGACCGGATCGGCGTCCAGGTCGAGGAGTCGGCGGATCCGGGTGACGGCCGTCGGCAGTTGCGCGAGATCTGTCAGCCCGATCCTGGCACTGACGCCAGACGATGTAGGCGCGAGGGAGGCGACGCCGTAGCCGACGGGGAGGCGCAGCGTCCGATGATAGACGCCGTCGGCGAAGGACTCGATCCCTTCGATCGCGGTGGCGATCAGGTGTCCGAACACGTTGCACGGGCAGAACGGTTGACGCACGGCCAGGTCGAGGTCGACGAACGTCAGCCCGCCGACGTCGGTGCCGCGCCGCCGGGTGGAGCGGGTCCGCAGCTCCCTGGGCGTGGTGTCGTAGACCTCCAACATGGTGGCGTTGAAGGACCGGACGCTCGCAAAGCCGGCAGCGAAGGCGATGTCGGCGTGCGAGAGTTCGGTCGCCTCCAAAAGGGTCCTGGCGGTCTGCGCGCGACGCGCCCTGGCCAGCGCGAGCGGGCCGGCACCAGCGCCGTCGGCGAGCAGTCGCTGCACCTGCCGCGTCGAATAGCCGAGACGCGCCGCGAGCCCTGGGACCCCCTCGCGGTCCACGACACCGTCGTCGATGAGTCGCACGGCCCGTGCGAGCGCGTCGCCGCGGACGTCCCATTCGGGAGAGCCCGGGGTAGCACCCGGCAGACACCGCTTGCACGCCCGGAACCCGGCCTGCTGCGCCGCGGCGGCGGTGGGGAAGAACTCCACGTTGTGCGGGTGCGGCGTGCGCGCTGGACAGGAGGGCCGGCAATAGATGCCGGTCGTCAGCACGCCGGTATAGAAGCGCCCGTCGAAGCGGGCGTCCTTGGCCTGGATGGCCCGCTGGCAGGCGTCCCGATCGGTGAACATGCCCCTAGTCTTCACCAGGATCCCGCCGGTTTCTAGCAGGAATGCGACACGACGGATGAGGCTGAGATGGTGTTCGTGAGTTCCCCGAGCCCTTCGATGGCGATGCGGACAGATGTTCCGATGGGGGCCTCTCCCGCACCGGACGGTGTCCCCGTGAGGATGACATCACCTGGCATCAGTGTCATGAACCCACTGAGCCACGAAACCAGTTGCGGGACGGAACGGATCAGGTCGGAGGTGCTTCCGTCCTGGCGAATCTCGTCGTCGAACCAGGTGCGGAGGCTCAGAGAGGCTGCTTCCCGCAACGGCAGTCCTGTCGTGATCCAAGGCCCAAGCGGGCAGAACGTGTCTGCGCCTTTCGCTCGGGTCCACTGTGGATCGGCGGCCTGCCAGCTGCGGGAGCCGACATCGTTGGCGATTGTGTACCCGAAAATCACCGACTCGACCGCTGCTGCATCAATGTTGCGGGTCTCTGCGCCGATGACGACCGCCAGTTCGCCCTCGACGCACACAGGGGCCGCTCCCCGCGGCACGATCACTGCGTGACCGGTGCCTGTGAGGCTGCTGGTCGCCTTGAGGAAGTGCAGCGGCTCGGACCACGCGGCCTGAGACCCGTAGTTGTCTCCGATTCCGATGATGGTTGCGCCCCGGTCGACAGGCGCGAGCAGGGTCGCCTCGGCAAGGGCGATCGGTGGCTCTCCGGAGGGTGAGGCGCCGGCCAGGGGGTCGCCGTCGAGCGGCACCAGCACGGGGTCAGGTGTGGAGAGGTCAACCAGCGCATTCCGGGGCCCGATGTCGGTCTGGAACCGGGCGTAGCGGCGGAGTGATCGGGAGAGTTGCGACAGGGCCTTGGGCATGGTTCTATGATGTCAGATGTTCGATGGATTGGTGGTCTCATGGAATGCGTGACGATGGCCCTGGACATCGGCGGGACAAAGATGGCCTGCGGCGTGATCAGCGGTCTGGACGCCATGGGCGTGGTGTCCGTGCCGACACCTTCGGCTGAAGGGCCAGAGGCTATCCTCGAGGCCGCCGTTGCCTTGGTGAGACGGGCCACCCCGGCTGGTCGAGACGTGCGGTTGGCAGTCGCGTCGGCGGGAGTGGTCGACCCGGTATCCGGTTCCATCGCTTCGGCGACCGACCTGCTCCCAGGGTGGGCAGGCACCCGGCTCCGTGAAGAGCTCGGAGATCGGCTTTCGCTTCCGGTGCACGTGGTGAACGATGTGCACGCGCACGCCCTCGGAGAATATGCCTCGCTCGGCGGGGAAGTCGGCAGTCTTCTGCTTGTAGGGGTGGGGACCGGTGTCGGCGGCGGGCTGGTCGTGGGTGGTCGAGTCATGTTCGGTGCCAGGAACATGGCCGGACATGTTGGACATATCGACTCGGCGGCAGCTAGTGGCCTGCTGTGCAGTTGTGGACGACGAGGCCATCTCGAGTCGGTCGCTTCAGGCTCCGCCATCGTCGGCAGATTTGCTTCGCTGACCGGCCGTCGCCTTTCTGGTTCTCAAATCTCCGAACTGGCACGGCGTGAAGAGCCTGGAAGTTCTGTGGCGCGCCATGTGCTGGCAGTCGCTGGACATGCGCTTGGGCGGGCTCTTGCGGGTCTCGTCAACGCGTGCGACCCGGAAGTTGTCTCGCTGTCAGGGTCCGTGACGCATGCTGCCGAACCTTGGCGGGATGCCCTGAGGCGAGGATTTGACGCCGCCGCGATGGATGCAGCGCGCGATATGCCCATTGCAATCTCAAACTTGCCGAACGCCGCGCTGATCGGCGCCAAGGTGTTCGCGGACCAGGAGGACTCCCGATGAGTTTTTCGATCGACGGAATGAAGGGCGCCCTGATCGTTTCGTGCCAGGCCTACCCGGGGGAGCCGCTCCGACAGCCGGACATCATGGCGAGGATGGCCGAGTCGGTGGTCAATGGGGGAGCCGGCGCTGTGCGGGTCCAAGGGCTCGAAGACATCCGTGCGACGGTGAGGGCCGTCGATGTGCCCGTCATTGGCCTGGTCAAGGAAGGAAAGACCGGTGTCTTCATCACCCCGACGCTCAAGCTGGCCCGGGAGGCGGCAGACGCCGGGGCGGATATTGTGGCGCTCGATGGGACGCTTCGGCGGCGCCCGGATGGCCTGAGCTTCGCGCAGACCGTTGCCAGGCTGAGGGAGTCTCACGAGGTGATCATCATGGCGGATTGTGACAGCGTCGACTCGGCGTGCGCCGCCCACGAGGCTGGTGCGGATCTCATCGGAACCACCCTTGCGGGGTACACCGATGCGCGGCCGAAGACGGAGGGCCCAGACCTGAGCCTCGTTCGTGACATCGTGGCTGCCATCCCCGCCGCCCGCGTCGTGGCAGAGGGGCGAATCCACACCCCGGAGGAAGCCGCTGACGCCCTAAAGGCTGGTGCTTTCGCTGTTGTGGTCGGGACCGCGATCACACACCCGAGCACGATCACCACATGGTTCGCGGAGCGCCTGACTGGTTAGCCCGACCGCCGCGCCTCGCGCGCGATCGCTAGGTTGCGGATCAGAGGCGCGTAGTGCTCACGCACCGCACTCTGGTACGCATCGACCTTGCCCGCCTCAGCGGCTGCAAGCATGTCACCGTGCGCCTGGGCCGTTATCGAGATGTCCTCGGGGTGAAGTACTCCGAGCCGGGGAGCGGTCAGTGTGTGGATATCCCAGAACGCCTCGGTCAGTTGCACGAACAAGACGTTGCCGAGGGGGGCCAGCAGGTTGGAGTGGAAGAAGCGGTCCTGCTCCGGGAATGGTTCTCCGTTCAGAGCGAGGTCTCGCATCTCAGCCACTGCGGCGTGGAGAGCTTCGTCGCGACGCCCATCCCAGGCGGCGACGACTGCCGGCGCGAAGGCAAGGTCGAGTGCCTGCCGAACCTCGACGATCTCGTTCAGCACTCGGAAGTCGTCGCCTTGATTCAAGATGCCCCGAAAGACCAGCGACTCGACCATCGGCTGCATCGAGACGCGGCCGACGAACATGCCGTACCCGTGCCGCACCTCGACGATGTCGAGTGCTGACAGCGTCCGGATTGCCTCCCGCACCGATGAACGCGAGATTCCGAGCGATTCGCACATCTGCGCCTCAGTTGGCAAGGCGTCTCCGGGCTGAAGGTTGCTCTGGAGGATGTAGTCCTTGATGGCTCCGATTGCGTTGGCGGCCTGACTCGCGGGTCGCGCGAAATGGGCAAGTGTGGCGGCGTCCTGCTTCATGTCCCCTGCCTTGCTGCTCATCCCCTCAGCGGGGTGGTGCACGTTGGTGAGCACGATGTTACACTACCGCCATACGTCAGACATTGGACATCTGATAACCAACTTGAGGAGGACAGTTACCGATGCGTAGCAGATTCACAGGCATGATTCCGCCGGTGGTCACGCCGTTCACGGCTGATGGCCAGATTGACTACCCGAGCCTTGATCGGGTGACTGACAACTTGATCGGGAAGGGCATGCACGGGCTGTTCGTGCTCGGGTCTTCCGGTGAGGTGGCATACCTCAGCGATGGGCAGCGAGAGGCGTTGGTGCGCCATGTGGTCGCGAAGGTGGGTGGACGGGTCCCCGTACTTGCTGGCGCGATCGACTCCACGTGTGAGCGGGTCATCGACCAAGCGCGCCGACTGGAAGCGCTGGGGGTGGATGCACTTGTGGTGACCTGCCCCTTCTATGCAATGAATGACACCTCGGAGATCGCGGATCATTTTCGTGCGGTGGCGCAGGCGGTGGACGTTCCGCTCTTCGCCTACGACGTTCCGGTCAGGCTCAACGGGATCAAGCTCGACCATGCCATGCTGATCGAGCTGGGCCGTGAGGGTGTCATTGTCGGGGTGAAGGACTCCTCCGGCAACGATGTTGCCTTCCGAAGGCTTGTGGCCGCGAACGAAGCCGCGGGACATCCGCTGGCGGTGCTCACCGGTCACGAATGTGTCGTCGACGGGATGCTGCTGCTGGGTGCCGACGGCGCCGTGCCGGGCTATGCCAATGTCGATCCTGCCCGGTACTCCGCGCTGTGGGAGGCGGCACGTCGCGGGGCCTGGGCTGAGGCCAGGAAGATTCAGGACGAGATCTGCGAAGGATTCGAGATTGTCTTCGAGCCCGTAGGGCGTTCGTCAGACGCTTCCGGGATCGGTGCCTTCAAGACCGCAATGGTCTCACTCGGCCTCATTGACTCGAACGCCATGGCCTTCCCGGTCAAGGCGTTGGAGGGTGAGGTCACTCGCCGCATCGCCGAGCGGGTGACCGCCTCGCGCATTTCCTGAGGCAGCCCATTGACATCAGCGTGGCCACATACAAGACTAGGTAATAAGACGTCAGACGTCTGAACTAATGATGAAGGAGTCCAACGATGGGCCGTTCCAACTTCTACAAGCGCTTCATGATCGCAGTCGCGGGCATGACAGCGGCAACCTGCTGGCCGCGTGTGGCGGCAGCGGCGAGAGTGAAAAAACACCGGAATCCCAGGCGGGCGACGGTGTGATGGCTGGCGACCTCGTGTTCTGGTCGAGCTACACCCAGGGTCCTCGCGCCGAGTACCTCAAGGAGATGGCCGACCGGTTCATGAAGGACAACCCGGAAGTGTCCATCACGATCGAGAACTTCTCCTGGGCCGAGTTCTACACCAAGTGGACCACAGGTCTTGCGTCGGGCCAGGTGCCCGACATCTCCTCAGCCCTTCCCTACCACGTCGTCGAGATGATTGATGCTGAGGCCCTGGCTCCTGTCGACGATGTGATCGACTCAATCGGGCGTGACCGGTTCTATGAGGCTGCGTTGCTGGAGGGGCAGAAGGACGGCGTCTCCTACTCGGTTCCTCTCTACTCCCACGCTCAGGTGATGTGGTACCGGAAGGATGTGCTCAAGGAGAACGGCCTTGAGGTCCCCAAGACCTGGGAAGAACTGCGAGCTACGGCGGAGAAGGTCGCCACACCGCAGTTGTACGGGCTGTCTGTCCCGTTCGGTTCCAATGACACGATGGGTGTTCGGTTCCTGAACTACTACGTGCGATCCGCCGGTGACAACCTGCTGAAGGACGGCAAGGCCAACCTGACGAGCCCGGCTGCCATCGACGGAATCAAGTACTGGGTGGATATGTACAAGGCCGTCTCGCCGGAGGGGTCGATCAACTTCAATGTTCTTGACCAGGCCACGCTCTATTACCAGGGCAAGACCGCATTCGACTTCAACAGTGGGTTTCAGATCTCTGGCGTCGCGGCGACTTCCCCGGACCTCCTCCCTGAGATCGAGGCCGCGCCCCTCCCGCGAATGAGTGCGGACGATCCGATCTACGGGGCGGAGTCGAGCTACCAGCCGATGGTCATCTGGAAGAACTCTGAGCATCAGGAGGAGGCGAAGGCGTTCCTCGAGACGCTCTATCAGGACGATGACTACATCCGGTTCCTGCACTCTGTGCCGGTCGGCATGATGCCGGTTCTGAAGGACATCGTCGAGAACCCGGCATTCCTCGCTGATCCCACCATCAAGGCAAACATGAAGAGCTACGAGGTGATCAATGAGGTCATCCCCATGGCCACCGCCATCGGCATGAACGATGGGCCCAACATTCAGGCGGGAATTCTGGTGAACCAGGGGGTGGTTGAGTCGATGCTGCAGGATATCGTGCTGAACGGGACCCCCGTTGAGGAGGCAGCCGCCTCGGCTGAGAAGCAACTCAACGAGATGTTCGAAGCAGCAGGCGCGTAGCGGATCGACCCATGTCTGTTATTCAGAGCAAGCGCAGTCGAGACGGGAGTCGGGTCGGCCAGCGCCAACCTCGGCCCCGTCTTGACTGGGCTGGCATCGCCTTCGTGGCCCCAGCGATCCTGGTGGTCGTCATCTTGTTGGTCTACCCCCTCGGGTCGAGCATCTTCTACTCGATGACGAATAGAAACCTCATCAAGTCGGCCTACGATTTCGTTGCCTTCGACAACTTCGCGAAACTACTGACAGATGGCCGGTTTTGGGGCGCCTTCCTCACGTCAATAAAATGGACCTCCGCGTCCATCGTGGGGCAGCTCGGTCTCGGCTTACTACTGGCGCTCGCCCTCGACAAGGTGCGCCATCTCTCCGGGCTCTACAGAACCCTTCTTATCGTCCCTTGGGCATTTCCGGCCATCATCATCGCATTCGGGTGGAAGTGGTTGCTCAACGATGTGAGCGGTTTCATCCCCAACATGTTGCAGGATCTGCACATTACCGAAGGTCGCGTCGCGCTGCTTTCGAACCCGACCACAGCGTTCTGGACGGTCCTCGGAATCAACATCTGGTTCGGAGCGCCCCTGTTCATGGTCAATATCCTGTCGGCCCTCAAGACTATCCCGATGGAGCAGATGGAGGCCGCAACCATGGATGGGGCTTCCACATGGCAGCGATTTCAGCACATCACACTCCATCACATTCGCACGGTGATCGGACTGCTGGTCGTATTGCGCACGATCTGGGTGTTCAATAACTTCGATCTGTTGTTCCTAATCACTGGAGGCGGCCCGGGTGATATCACCACCACCATTCCCATCTATGCGCACCGCGTCGGGTGGGGCTTGAAACAACTGGGGCTGGCCTCGGCGGTGACGATCCTGCTCCTTGTGTTCCTGATGCTTGTGGCGATCGGACTGTTCCGCCTTATCTCACGCTGGGAAAAGGAGGATTCGTAACCGATGAACACCGTTGGTAAGTCCAAAGTTCTGACCTTCCTCATCTACGCCTTCCTGACGTTGGTGAGTGTCGTGTTCGTGTTTCCTCTGTTGTGGATCGTGATCTCTTCGTTTAAGACTGGAGCCGATCTAGCTTCGCATCCCACTACCCTCATCCCTCAGCAGTTTACGCTCGAGAACTACTCGAAGGTGCTCGGCGAAATGGGGTTCCTGACAAATCTCAAGAATTCGCTGATTATCTCAACCGTGTCGACCGCCATCACGATCGTGATCAGTTGTCTCGGTGCGTACGGCATCGTCCGGTACTTTCCCAACTTCGGCCGAAAGATGACGCGGGTACTGATCACCAGCTACATGTTTCCGCCGATCTTGCTCGCGGTTCCCTATACGGTGATGATGGTCAAGACCGGACTGGTCAATTCCTACGTAGGGTTGATCCTGGTGTATCTGTCGTTCTCCGTGCCGTATGCGCTGTGGATGCTCGTCGGCTTCTATCAGACGGTGCCCATCGGAATCGAAGAGGCGGCGGCAGTTGATGGCGCAGGACGATTCAGGATCTTCCTGAGGATCGCATCCCCGATCGTGACGCCAGGGATCGTTGCGACCACCATCTATACCTTCATCAACTCTTTCAACGAGTTTCTCTACGCTCTGCTCTTCATCAATGAATCATCGAAGATGCCTGTGGCGGTGGCCCTGTACTCGCTCACCGGAACTGAGGTGCTCGATTGGGGCGCACTCATGGCCGCTGCTACCTGCGTGGTACTTCCGTCGGTAATCATCTTCACCCTCATCCAGAAGTACATTGCTGCCGGCCTCTCCGAGGGGTCGGTCAAATGATCAAGGAGAATAACGTGACCATCAAGTACGGCGTGATCGGGACAGGCTACTTCGGTGCCGAACAGGCGCGCTTCCTCAGTGAACTCCCAGACGCTGAGGTAGTGGCGATCTACGACCCGGCGAATGCCGCGGCTGTCGCTGCCGAGATCGGCGCTGACTCGGAGCCCAGCGTGGAGGCACTGGTCGCCAGGCAGGACATCGATGCGGTGATCGTGGCATCCCCGAACGGGGAGCACTATGCCCCGGTGTTGGCGGCTGCGCGTGCAGGCAAGGATGTCTTCTGCGAGAAGCCAATCGCGCTCAAATACGATCAGTGCGCCGAGATGGTGAGCACGGCCCGGGAGGCAGGCGTCAACTTCATGGCCGGCCACGTCATGAACTTCATGGCGGGCATCCGACGTTCCAAGCAACTCATCAACGAGGGGGCAATCGGTGAGGTGTTGTTCGTCCGAGCAATCCGTAATGGCTGGGAGGATGTGCAGCAGGCGATTAGCTGGAAGAAGATGCGAGAGCTGTCGGGCGGCCATCTCTACCACCACATTCACGAGTTGGACTTCGTGCAGTCCCTGCTCGGACCCGCTACACAGGCCACAATGGTCGGCGGGAACGTGGCCCACAGCGGTGAGGACTTCGGCGACGAGGATGACATGCTCATCATCACGCTGCAGTTCCCGGACAACCGGTTCGCAGCGATCGAGTACGGGTCGGCGTTCCGCTGGCCGGAGCACTATGTACTCATCCAGGGTTCCCTCGGCGCCATCCGGATCGACCTGCAGGAGGCTGGGGTCACGCTGCGCGTAGGGGGAAGGACTGAACAGTTCCTGCTTCACCGCAACGAGGAAGAGGATGCCAACCGGACGGCGATCTACGCGGGATCCTCGACAGACGGTGCCGTCCAGTACGGTACGCCCGAGAAGCGGCCTCCCCTGTGGCTCAGGGGGATCATCGAGGATGAATTGACCTACTTTCATGGGCTGATGAATGGCGCTTCGCCCAGCGAGGAGTTTGCGGCCCTGTCGGACGGGTCAGCAGCGACAGCGGCTATCGCTACGGCCGATGCGTGCACCTTGTCGCTCCGGGAGGACCGCAAGGTGAAGATCAGCGAGATTACCGGCGTGTGATCGGCGGAAAGAAGGACGGCGCCCCGCGGGATGAACGCGGAGCGCCGTCTCTTCTGTGAGGCCGCCGGAGGTGGTTTGTGCCCCCAACCGCCGGCGGCGGCTTGCGGAGGGTCAGGCCGAAAGGGCCAGGACCGCTCGTTGCGAGTCCTCGAGACGGTACGGCCCGTCCTCGAGGGGTGCAGCGACGCTCTGGGCGTCGGAGTCGAGCACCAGTCGGCGACCCGAGCCGGAGACCAGAATCAGGCCCTTTGCCGCGAGGGCGAGCAGGTCGTCGCCCTGCCGGATCAGGATCGGCGCGGTGTCCAGCGAGGGACGCGCCTCGTCCGGGCTGACGAAATGCGCGCCCGCCGTGACGGTGGTGCGACCTGCGCGCATCGCGTCCAGGATCGCCCCGGCGCTGTCCTCCTCGGCCGCGACCCAGGTGGTCGGCAGGCCGGGCCTGAGCGGCGTGTCCCGCTTGTGGAAGTCGCCGCCGCCGAGCAGGACGACGTCGCGCCGCCAGCGACGGAACCAGGCGAGCGCCGACGTGGAGATCGGCTCCTCGTACCAGGTCGAGTGGTACAACTCGACCCCGCCTGGCTCGCGCTGCATCTCGTGCAGCCACGAGCAGTCGCCCGAGACCGGGTGGTTGATCGACATGAGGCCGCCCCGCTCCGCGACCACGTCGGCCCACTCCTGGGCGGGAAGGCGGAAGTCGACGAAGCCGATGTCTCCGAACGCGTTGGAGTGACCGCGAGCGGTGGTCACCTCCTGGCCCGGCACCAGCGTGATGCCGTGGCGGCGCCCGACGGGCCCGAGGTGCGCGTGGTGGCTGGTGGTGTTGTGGTCGGTGACGCACAGGAAGTCCAGGCCGGAGCGCACCCCCTCGTTGGCCAACTCCCAGAGGCTGAGCGCCCCGTCGGAGTGCAGCGTGTGCGCGTGCGTGTCGCCCGCGTACCACCGCATGCCTGCCGGCGCGGGCAGGTCGCGGTCGCTGCCGCGGGCCTCCCGTCCGACGGGTTCCTCGACGGGCCCGTGGTCGGGCCGGTTGATCGCGGGCATCTCGACGGTGACCTTCACGTCCGCGCCCGCCGCGGGCAGCGTGTGCAGGCCGAGGATGACGTCCCAGCGGCCGGGGACCACGTCGCCCGGCAGGTAGCCGGGGGTCGCGTCGTCCTCCGCGACCACGAACGTGCGCCGTGCGCCGCCCGACCAGCCGCGCCAGGCCGTCGGCCCCTCGCAGCCGAGGTCGATCCGGGCGTCCGGGCCGCCCTCCACCTCGAGCGTCACCTCGAAGCTGGTCACGCCCTCCGGCAGGTCGAAACCGAACCGCGGATAGCGGTCGGACGCCTGGTCCGCGAGCGTGACGTGTCGCGACTCGGTGTGTCGCATCAGGACTCCCTCCGTAGCGTGATGATCTGTCCTGCGCCGACCTCGAGCGCGGCCAGGTCGACCGGACCCGAGACGACCGCGCCCGACAGGTCCGTGAGCACCCAGTCTCCTTCTGCCTCGACGGCGAGCGGCCGGGCGACCGGGGCGTAGTTGACCAACCGCGCCTCGACGCCGCCGGGGACCCGACGCAGCGACTCGAGCGCGACCTGACCGGTCGTCTCGAACGCCACGGCAGGCTCGGCCGGCTCCCCGCCGCGGCCCGGAACGGTCACCGGGTCAAGGCGGAAGACGTCGCTGTGTTCGACGAGGCGATCGGGGTCGAGGTCGATCGCGAACGAGCACTCGACGTGCCTGCCCAGGTACTGCGCGCCCGGGACGGGCAACTGCGAGCCGGCTGGCTCGTCGCGCAGCGGATGCACGTTGACGCTCATCATCCCGACGCTGCGCAGCACCGTCAGCGCGATGTCGTCGGTGCCCTCGCCGTCGACCACCTCGTACTCGACAAGCTTGTCGACGAGGACGCCGACGTCGCCCGCGGTGACGAACCGGGTCGCGGGGAAGGTCGGCAGCGGGAACTCGCCCCAGCCGCCCTCCGCGGTGCGGCCGCGCACCGTCAGGCCGTACTGGCCGGCCGACGCCGACTCCGTGACGCCCTGCCGCAGGGTCGGCACCATGACGCGCAACCGGTGGTCGCCGACCTGGTTGGTCAGCGAGACGGTGACGCGCAGGAACGGCTCGCCCGCGCGCAACTCGACGAGCGTGTCCACGACCTGCTCGCGGGTCTCGGCGGAGCGCCGCGACCGGTCGGACGCGTCGACCTCCACGGGCAGCAGGTAGGTGCGCCGCACGATGATGCGCCCGCGCAGCGGACCCTGCTCCGCGACGGTGATCTCGACGGAAGCGGGCGCGTCGACGGGGCCCTCGACGGGGCCGTAGTTGTACGAGTCGCCGCGGTCGCCGTCGTCGACGAGTCGGAGCGCGTCGGGGAGGGTGACCCCGGTGCGCAGGTCCGTGACCGTGACGGTGCCACTCTCCGCGACGACGGCCTCGACGAGGCCGTTGGAGAGCCGGTCGGCCGAGACCACGACCGGCGCCTCGGGGGCGACGGAAGAGTCGGGGCCGAGCGCGACGGCGGACATGCCCGCCGCGGGCCGGGCGACCAGCACACGGCTGGTCTGCGGGACCCGGGTGATGACGCGGAACGGATGGTCATCATCGGAGGAGGCCATCTTGTCGTTGAGGACCGCCACGAAGTCGGCGAGGTCGAAGTCGCCGTCGGTGATGTCGGCCACCACGAACTCCAGGTCGTCGCCCTCCCAGGACCACGAGCGGATGTGCTTGCCGAACAGTTCCTGGCCGTGGATGCGGCGCACCACCTTCGGCAGGTCGCGCGACGCGATGGTCTCGTCGCCGATCACGGTCGGCAGTTCCTCGAGGAGCTGGACCGACGGGGACGACGGGGCGCCCTCGACGACCAACTCGGCCTGCACCTGGCGCGGGAAGCCGCTCTGGTTGAACGCGGCGACCGAGCCGACCGGGGCGTGGCTGGCCAGCCCAGGGGAGGTGATGTCGATGACGCCGTCGGCAGTCTGGGCCGCGACCCGGAGCCGCGACTCGACCTCGTCAGCCGTGGAGTCGACGCCGCATCCGGTCACCGAGTCGTGCGCCGTCGATTCGACGATGAGGCCCCAGCCGCGCTCGAAGAAGGCGGTGCGCGACACCCCGCCGACCCAAGCGTCGAGGCGTTCGGCCGTGGCCATGCCCCGCTCGGCGGCGGCCATCGCGGCCTTGAGGTTGGTGCGGATGGAGAAGATGCCGGGCAGCAGGTTCCCGCGGGCGTGCGAGCGCAGTTCGCCGCGCACCACCGGCAGCTTGGCGAGCGCCTCGGGGGAGTGGTCGCGCGAGGCGATCACCTCGTCGACGGTGCCGAGCCTCAGCTCGACGTCGCCCCCGTAGCCGCGCAGGATCTGGACAAGGTCGGCCCGCGGCGCCATGTGATCGGTGCCGTACCAGCCTGCGACGGCCTCACCGTCGAACCAGGACGCGTTCTCGTCGAGGTAGGCGTCGATCAACTCGGGGAGCTTCTCGAGGGGCTCGAACAGCTTCAGCGCGCTGCCGTAGCCGTCCCACAGGTACTCGACCCGCACGGCGCTGCCGTCCAGTCCCTCCCACGAGAAGGCGTGCTTGTCGACGGAGGCGGGCACGCCGCGCCACAGCGACGCGTCCGCGATGCCGAAGCCGCGCAGGATCTGCGGGGTCTGGGCCGCGTGGCCGAACATGTCGGGCAGGTAGCCGACGCGCATCTCGCGGCCGAGGCGGCGGGCCGAGGCGATCCCGTGCTCCAGGTTGCGCACGATGGTCTCGCCGTCGCAGCAGAACTCGTCGAGCAGGATCTGGAACGGGCCGAGCGCCAGTTGCCCGCGCGCCACGGCGGCGCGGACCCGGTCGGCCTCCTCCGGGCGGATCTCCAGGTAGTCGTCGATGGCGGCGCTCTGCCCGTCGAGCGTGAACTTGTATCCGGGTTCACGCTCGAGCAGGGAGAGCAGGCCGTCGAGCATCGCCACGAGGCGGGCTCGGAAGACGTCGTGGGGTTCGTACCACTCACGGTCCCAGTGGGTGTGGGGGACGATCCACATCGCCTTGGGGGTCGTCATAGTTCGTCGCCGCCGATCCGCAGGCCGGACTCGGTGTCGAAGACCATGGTCTTGGAGACGGGGATCGAGAACCAGGCGCGCTGGCCGGGCTCGGGAAGCGGCTCCTCGTCGACGACGGCCTGAAGCCGGTCGTCGCCCACGCGGGCGGTCAGCAGGGCGGACGCGCCGAGGTTCTCGATCGTGCTGACCTCGGCCTCCACCGCGCCGTCGACCGGGGTCGGCGACCAGGTGATGTACTCGGGGCGGGCGCCGACGACGACCTTCTGGCCCTCGCGCAGTTGCGGGGCGGTGTCGGGCTGGACGTCGAGTTGGGTGCCCAGCACCCGGACGCGTCGGCTCTCCACCACGCCGTCGATCAGGTTCATGGGGTGCGACCCGATGAACGAGGCGACGAAGGTGTTGGCCGGCGCGTGGAACACCTCGCGGGGCGTGCCGATCTGCTGGATCTTGCCCTCCTTCATGACCGCCATCCGGTCGGCGAGCGCGAGCGCCTCCGACTGGTCGTGGGTCACGAACACCGACGTGACGCCCAGTTCGCGCTGCAGTTCCTTCAGGAACGAACGCGCCTCGAGGCGCAGTCGGGCGTCCAGGTTGGACAGCGGCTCGTCGAGCAGCAGCACCTGGGGGCGGGTGGCGATGGCGCGGGCGAGCGCGACGCGCTGCTGCTGACCGCCGGAGAGCTGCCCGGGGCGGCGCTCGAGCAGGTGCTCAAGCGAAAGCTTGCCCGCGGTGTCGGCGGCGACGGCCTTGCGCTCGTCCTTCGCGACCTTGCGGATCCGCAGCGGGTAGGCGATGTTGTCGGAGACGTCCATGTGCGGGAACAGGGCATAGTCCTGGAAGACCATGGCCACGCCGCGCTCGCCCGGCTCGCGATGGGTCATCTCCTCGCCGCCGATCTGCAGCGTGCCCTCGGTGATGGTCTCCAGGCCCGCGATGGAGCGCAGCAGAGTGGTCTTGCCGCAGCCGGAGGGGCCCAGCAGCGCGAAGAACTCGCCCTCCGCGATCTCGATGTCGACACCGTCGACGCCGCGCACCCCGTTGGGGTACTGCTTGACGAGCGCAGTGGTGGTGATGGTCGAGGTCATGACTTGATACCTCCGTAGAAGCGGAATCCGAACTTACGGTTGACGAAGAAGTAGATGAGGATGACGGGCAGCGCGAAGATCAGCGAGAACGCGGAGATCAGTCGCAGGTCGGCTTGGCCGGACTCCGTGTAGAACGTGTACATCATGACCGCGGCCGGCTGGGTGGTCGGGTCGCGCAGCAGCAGGAAAGGCACCAGGAAGTTGCCCCACACCTGCACGATGGTCCAGATCGCGACGAACGCGATGCCGGGCCGTGCGACGGGGACCACGACGTGGCTCAGGATCTGGTACGGCTTCGCGCCGTAGAGCCGTGCCGACTCCTCGTAGGACTTCGGGACCGAGTCCATGAAGTCCTTCAGGATGAACACGACGGTCGGCAGCAGGCCGCCCGCCAGCACCAGCATCACGCCGGTGTGGGTGTTGATCAGGTTGATGGCGTTCATCAACTGGAACGTCGGAACCATCGCGGCGGTGCCGGTGACGATCGAGCTCAGCAGCAGCATGCCGTACAGCAGCCCGTCGCGGCCGGGGATCCGCACGCGCGACAGCGCGTAGCTTGCCACCGTCGCGAGCAGCACCGTGATCAGCATGGTGCCGATCGCCAGGATCAGCGAGTTGCCGATCGAGCCCAGCGCATAGGGGTTCTGGGCGAGACGCTGGAAGTTGCCGAGCGTCCACTCGGGCCACTTGACGGCCATCGTCGGGTTCGCGTCGAACGGGGCGACCACGAGCCAGGCCATCGGCAGCGCGAAGAAGATGCCGATCACGACGAGCAGGACGATGAAGAGGGTGCGGCCGAGCACCTTGCGCAGTTGGCGGCCGAAGCTCGGAGGATTCGTGCTCACTTCTTGCTCCTTCCGATGCGCATGTACAGCAGGGCAATGCCCAGGTTGATCAGCAGCATGATCATCGACAGGGCGGCGCCGAAGCCGAGCTGGCCGCCCGGGATCGCCGTCTTGTAGATGTAGACCGAAAGGATCTCGGTCTTGCCGTTGGGGCCGCCCGCCGTGAGCAGGTAGGGCGTGAACGTGTTGAACGTCCACAGCGTGATCATCAGGGTGTTGGTCAGCACGTGGCCGCGGATGTTGGGCAGCACGACGTCGCGCAACTGCTCCCATCCCGAGGCGCCCGCCATCCGGGCGCTCTCCATCTGCGACGGCGGGACCGCCGAGAGCGCGGAGGAGAACAGCTGCATCGAGAAGGCGGTGCCGACCCAGATGTTGAAGATGATGATGATGGTCATCGGGTGTTCGATGAGCCACGCCTTGCCGTCGGTGCCGAGCAGGGCGTTGAGGGTGCCGCCGCGGCGGTCGAGCAGCGCGATCCACAGGAACGCGTGCACCGAGCCGGGGATCACCCAGGCGGCGAGGACGACGGACTCCAACAGCGTGCGGGCCCAGCCGACGATGCGGCGGGTCGACCAGGCAAGCGTGAAGCCGAGCAGCGTCTGGCCGAGGACGCCGGAGAATCCGACGAAGATCACGGTCAGCCAGAGCGAGTTCCAGAAGCTCTTGTCGCCGAGGGCCTGGGTGTAGTTGTCAAGGCCGACGAACTCGGTGTTGGCGGCCGCGAGGCCGGTCAACCGGAAGTTGGTCATGCCGAGGTAGACAGTCCAGAGCGCGGGGAAGAGCAGGAACAAGGCGATGACGAGGAGGGCCGGGGTCACGAAGACGAGCGCGCGCTTCGTGCCCAGGCCGGCCACGTCCTCCGCCCGACGCCGGGAACGCCTGGTTCCCGACGCCGGTGCGGTGGAGGTGCTCACGGGTGATCAGCCCTGAGCGATGTTGTCTTCGCCACCCACGATGCTCGGCAGCGCATCGGCGAAAGACTTGGCGGCGTCCTCGGGGGAGGTGCCGGAGACGACGTCGAGGGTCGCCTGCTGCAGCTTCGCGGAGACCTCCGGGTACTCGGCGAGGCCGGGGCGGTAGGCGGTGATGGGAAGGACCTCGTTGTTGACGAAGGTCAGCATCTTGTCGGAGGCGAGCAGCTTGTCGTTGACGTCCTTGCGGGGCGAGATCGACAGGGTGCCAGCCGCGCGGGCCTCGAAGGCCTCGGGCGAGTTCATGAACGCCAGGAGCTCCCACGCGAGGTCGGGGTTCTTGGAGTTCGGGTTCAGCACGCGTCCGGTGCCGCCGGACATCGAGACGAAGTCCTGGCCGTTGATGCCGGAGCCGGGCTTCATGGCCGGGATCTTGGCGTAGCCGACGACGGTGTCGCGGTCGGCCATCGGCGCGGTGCCGACGCCCTCGGCGGGGTTGATCACGGAGCGCCAGAAGTAGTCGCCCTCGAACAGGATGCCGATCTTGCCTGCGGCGAACTCGGCGAACGAGGTGTCGCGGCCGGAGGCCTCCTGCTGCAGGATCGGGTCGCCGAGGCCCTCGTCGATGTAGATGGTCTTGTACAGGCCGAGCACGTCGCGCATGCCCTGCGTGTCGCCGTACCACTTGCCGTCGGCCCACAGCTTCTGGTTGGTGCCCATCAGCATCGGCAGGTAGCCCTGCATGCTGGTGGCCTCACCCATCGCGGTGCCCGCGTTGAGCTGGATCGGCGTGACGCCGTCGACCTTCTTCAGCGCGCGGCCGGCCTCGAGGATCTCGTCCCAGGAGGTGGGCTGCCAGTCGGCAGGCAGTCCGGCCTTCTCGAACAGCGTCTTGTTGTAGTAGATGACGCGGCCGTCGGAGCCCTGCGGGACGCCGTAGCGCTCGCCGTCGAAGGACAGCGCCTGCTGCACCGCGTCGGTCATCTGCGCCCAGCCGTCCCAGCCGTCGGCGTCCTTCGCGACCTGGTTCAGCGGCTTGATGTAGCCGGCCTGGGCGAACTCGCCCGTCCAGATGCCGTCGATGCCGAGCACGTCGGCGCCCTTCTTGGAGCTGAGGTCGAGGGCGATCTTGGTCTTGTAGTCCTCGTCGTCGACGCCCTGGGGCTCGAACTTGACGTCAACCTCGACGCCCTTGGCCTTCTGCGCCTCGACGAACTTGGGGATGACGTACGACTCGATCCATTCGGCCTCGGCCGCGTTCTTGCCGCCGGCGATGGCGTTGACCATGATCGACAGGGTCTTCTTGCCACCGTCTGCGGCGGGGGACTCGCCCCCGGACGATGGCGAACAGGCCGTCACGGAGAGCGCGACGGCGCCAATGAGTGCGACGGTCTTGGTCGCCTTGGCGATGATCGACTTCATCGGATTCCTTTCAGGTGTGTTCCTGGGCCGCTTCCGCCAGGGTTAGGCGGGGTGTGCGGCCGCAGAGCCGGTCTCGGCGTCGATACCGGCGGAGGTCGCACAGGCCCTCCACAAGGCCTGCGCGCTGGCCAGGTCCTGGCGGGCGGCGCGGATGCTCGATCCGTCCGGTGTTCCGCCGCTGGCCAAGGTGAGGAGGCTGCGTAGCTCGCGCTCGAAGGCCTCTTCCTGGGGCCAGGTCTGCTCGGAGACCTGGCTGTTCAACTGGTCGTCGCCCGTGCTGACGCGCAGCACGGTCGGGGCATTGAGGACGTAGGGGGTGGCGAAGCGAAGCTCGATCGTCCCCTTGTCGTGGTGGACGGTGATCGTCTCGCGGTACTCGGGGTAGTCGGCGATGAAGTGCCAGCCGAGGTTCCAGGCGACCCCGTTGCCGGTGGCGCCCGCGGCAAACACCGACCCGGGGAACTGGTCGCCCACCCTGCGGGCGTGGATGACGTCGGTCAGGCCGAGCCCGAGGTGTCTGGTCAGGGCGATGTCGTGCACGATCGAGCCGAGCAGGACGTTGGTCCACAGCTTGCGCAGCGTGTCGTCCCCGGTGGGGATGGCCTCGTCGATCGAGCGCTGCGAGCGGGTCGTCAGCGCCGCGAGGGTCGCCTGGTCGACGTCGTCGGAGGCGGCCTCGAGGTGTGCGAACTGCAGTTGGGCGCCGTCGGCGGGGTGCAGGACCTCGACGCGCACCTCGCGGGGCGTGACGTCTGCGAGCAGCGCCTTCGCGGCGGCGACCGCGGGGTCGTGCTCCTTCATGTAGCCGATCCGCAGCCACTCCTCGGGGGAGCGGCCGATCTCGGCGAGGCCGTTCTCGAGCGTGTCCAGGTCGCGCCCGCTCCAGCCGAGTGGCTTCTCGACGAGGACCTTGACCCCGGCGCGCACCAGGGCGAGCGCCTCGTCGGTATGGCCGCCGCCGGTGGCGATGATGGCGGCGTCGACGGCGAGGTCGCCGCTGTCGATGGCCGCCACGAGGGCGTCGAGGCTGGTGAATCGGCCCGCGGCTGGCACGCCGTACCGATCGGCGATGGTGTCGAGGCGCGCGCGGGACAGTTCGACGAGGGCGACCAGGTCGACGTCGGCGCGGTTGCGCTGGATGACGGGCAGGTGCACGGACTGGGAGATGCCCCCGAGGCCGACGACGGCGAGGCGGGTCACGCGAACCACCGCCGGATGGCCTCGCGGTTGGCGATCTGGTCGGCGACGGCGCGGTCGACGTCGGCCTGCTGCAGCAGCACCACGTCCTGCTCGACGACCAGCCAGCCGTCGAAGCCGCTGCCGGTGATGTCGCCGACGATGCCGTCCAGGTCGAGGTCGCCCTCGCCGAGCGCCACGAAGACGCGCTTTTCCCAGACGTCGCGCACCGGGTCGTCGGAGCCCTTCGCCTCCTCGAGCACCGTGAGGTTGACGTCCTTGAGGTGCAGGTGGTTGATCCGCTGGGCCCAGCGCTTGAAGTCGGCGGCCGGGTCGCCGCCGCCGAGCAGCAGGTGGCCGGTGTCGAAGGTCAGGTCCATGGTGGTGTCGCGCAGGAAGGCGTCGATCTCGGCGGGGGTCTCGATGTAGGTCACCGCGTGGTGATGGAAGGTCGGCTCGAGGCCGAGCGAGCGGACGTGCGCGGCGACGCGCTCCAGGCGGGCGACGAACAGGTCCCATGCGGCGCCGGAGAGTTGCAGTTCGGGGGCCCCGCCGGGCCGCGCCTTGCGGGCGGCGTCGCCCGCGTCGGCGATGGTGGGAAGCGGGCCGTGGCCCTGCTGCTGCGCGGCGACCAGGGCGAAGTCGTCGAGGACGGGCAGCGCCGCCTCGAAGGCCGCGTCGAACTCGGCGTCAGGGCCGGTGAACGGGTAGTCGACCCAGCCGCCTGCCAGGCCGAGGCCGTGGCGGTTCAGGTTCCCGATCAGCCGCTCGCCGGTGCCGAACAGGCCGTGCGCGCCCAGGTCGACGCCGTCGTAGCCGGCCTCGCTGACGAGGGCGAGGAGTTCCTCCCCGGTGGGGAGGGCGACCAGGTCGGGCCTGGACAGTCCGAAGACTCCGTACGAGACGGGTGCGTTGGCGATGGTGATCATTTCTCTCCGCTGAGTTCGTCGGTGCAACGTCGCAACGGACATTATTCTGCGCTAAAGAAAAATTAGGTGTCAAGTAGTTACGAGACTGTGACCAAATCGTTATCTTTGTAAGAACAAGCCGTTCAGCGACGGCTGGGGAGGCGAGGAACGAACCTCGCGTCCAGGACCGCGCAGGCGGCGCCGATCGCGCCGACCTCGGCGCCCATCGCGGTAGACAGCACCTCGACGGGGTGTGGCCCGCGGGCCGACGGACGGGCCAGCGCTGCGATCGCCGCGTCCTCGTAGAAGGGCCGGACATGGACCCAGTTGGGGCCGCCGTAGACGACCGTGTCGGCGTCGAAGACCTCCGCCGTCATGACCACCATCTCGGCGATGCGCCGCCCCGCGTTGCGCAGGATCGCCTCGGCCGGCGCGTTGCCGTCGAGGGCCAGTCGGCACAGTTCGCGGAACTGCTCCTCGAGTTGGCGCAGTTCCCAGCGCGTCGGGGGAGGGGAGTCGAGGATGCCCTGTTCGTGGGCCTCCTGCACGAGGATGAACGGGTCGTTGTCCATGCCGCGCAGTTCGTCGCGGCCGAGCGAGACGAGCATCCGGCCGATCTCGCCCGCGTTGCCCGATGCGCCGCGCACCGGTTCGCCGTTGAGGGACAGCCCGAGGCCGGTGCCGGTTCCGAGGTAGACGAACACCACGGTCGAGTCGATCATCGACCCGCCCCGCACCCAGGCCTCCCCGGTGACCGCGGCGAAGGTGTCCTTGACGACGGGGACGGTGGTGCCGAGCCTGCGGGTGAGCGCGTCGCCGATCGCCATGCCGGCCCAGCCGGGCAGCCAGACGGTGTCGGTGATGGATCCGGTGCGGTCGTCGAGGGGGCCGGGCACCGCCGCGCAGGCGCCCAGCAGTTTCGTCCGGTCGATGCCGGACGCGTCGACCAGTTGGTTGATGAGGTGGGCGGCCTCGTCGAGCGAACTGCTCGGGTCGTTAGGGTCGATGGACTCGCTGGTGCCGTCAAGCACCACCTGGCCGCGCAGGTCGAGCACGACAGCCGACATGATGGCGGGGTCGATGTGCAGGCCGACGGCGTAGTTGGCCGTCGGTTCCAGGTCGACGATGACGCGCGGGCGGCCGCGACCGACGGACTCGGTGCGCAGTTCGGTCAGGTAGCCCAGTTGCCTGAGATTGCGCACGATCGAGGAGACGGCAGGGATCGACAGGCCGGTCTGTGCGGCGATGTCGGTCTGGCTCGTCGGGCCGAGCACTCGGAGCGCGTGGATGACGGCGTTCTCGTTGTACTGGCTGACGTGCGAGAGGCTGGCGCCTGGTCGCATGGGTCCTCCCTGGTGAACGCGACCATGGTAACCATCGCGTCGCCGGGTGGAGTCATCGCTCCTCGTCAACCAGTGGCTCGGGCGACAGAGCGCTCGCCTGGCGCAGCATCGCGAACGCCGACGGGCCTGCCGGGTTGATGGTGTCGACGAAGCGGAAGCCGTAGCGCTCGTACAGCCTGCGACTCGCCTCGGTGGTGGCCTCCAGGTAGGCGGGAACGCGCCCCGCGTCGATCTTGGTGAGCCGGTCCGCCAGCAATGCCGACCCGATGCCAAGCCCCTGATGGCCCGGCGCGACGGCGATGTCGGTGAGGTACCAGTGGGGCTCCTCGGGGCGGTGGGCGTCGAACTCGTGGTCGAGCGCCCGGACGTCCGCGAGGTGCCGCCAGCCGACCGCCATGGCCTCGCGGAAGCGCTGGATCGGGTGGCTCTCCGGCGGGTTGGGCGCCTTCCAGATGGCGACCCCCGCGATGGCGCCCCCGTCGACGCGTGCGATGTCGACCGTGCCGTGCTGCAGCGGCCCGGAGCGAAGCAGCGCCGAGTAGAACTCGATGAGGCGCGAGAGGCGGTTCTCCCCGCGGATGATCGCCTTGAGCACGTCGTCCTCGCCGAGCGCCCGGCTCAGGAGAAGCGCGCACTCGTGCACGTCGTCGGAATAGGCCTGCGAGATGGAAACGGTCATGCGGTGCCCCCTTGCGGGAAGGCTACGGCAGCGGCTCCGGGGAGGGCGACCTCCGGAGGGTTTCTCAGGCCCGACGCGCCCGATGCCACCCGCTGCGGGTCAGTCCCGCAGGTCGGACCAGAGCAAGAGCGGGTGCTCGACGAACCCGTTGCGAGCGTAGAGCTGGGCGCCGTCCTCGGTGGCGTGCACCGTGACGTGCTCGGCCCCGACGGTGCGGGCAGTGTCGAGCACGGACCGCACGAGCGCGCTCCCCACTCCCTTCCCCCTCCAGTGGGGGAGCACGTAACACGACTGCAGATCGCCCGAGACACGGGTCAGGCTGGTGGTGGTCGCGACCCGCGGCGTGAGCGCCAGCCAGGCCATCCCGATCACGGTGTCGTCGGCGTCGACGGCGATGTGGGGCAGGTGGGTGTCGCGATGCTCGCGCGCCCAGGCGGCCGCGGCGCGCATGTAGCGCTGCTCGTCGCCCGCGTCCTGGCCGCGTTCGTGGGTCCAGAGCCAGCGCAGCCTCACGACCCGCTCGAGTTCGTGGTCGGCGGCGCGTCTGATCTGGAACCCGGACATGCAGGAAGTGTAGGTGCCGGTCAGGATGCTGTGGAGCGATCGCGTGCCAGGTCAACGACGATCCGGCTCGCGTCGTGCGGGCGCTCGGGGTCGAACCACAGCCGGGTCTCCTGACCCTCCTGAACTGCGTAACGGGGGCTCTGCCGCATCGACTTCTGCACCCAGCGCTGGGTGCCATGGTGGTCGCGGAATGTGAAGGTGACCACCGTGAGCGTCATCCCTTCCAGCGACTCGTAGCCACGGTTGCTGATGACGGCCGTCGTCTCCCAGCCGTGCCTGACGATGTGGTCCTCGACGCCTCGCGCCCGCTCGCGTGCACGTGCAGCGACGATGCCTCCCACCGCGCACAGCGCGCCGAGGCTGGCCGAGCCGGCGGCGAGCGTGAGGAGGACGGCGTTGCCGGGCGCGGTCCGCTCGATCGCCCAGAGGCCGCCCGCCGCGGCCATCAGGAACGCGGCGGCGCCGATCCCGAGGCCCATGTCGCGCCGCTTGATGATGCGGCCCAGCCAGGAGCAGTTGCCGAGAACCCAGGCGATCATCCCGACCGCGACGCTTGCCTGGACTTCGATGGACGGGTCGCGCACCCCGTCGAGGAGGCCGATGCCTCCCCACCCGTAGCCGCAACCGAAGCCGCCGACGGCGATGAGCAGGACGGCCGCAACCACCGAACCGACGCCGGGCGGAGGCGCCTCAACCTCGTCAAGAGGGGTTGGATCGGTGAGGCTCACGCCTCCAGTTTCCCGTGCGGCGGTGCCGCGTGGAAACGCCCTCGGCCGGACTGCGCCCAGTGTTCAGCCAGGCGTCGCCGAACGTTCTCCGGGCGGCTCGACGCCCTCCGGGACCCGGCGCGTCGTGGCAGCGTCGGCTCAGGAGCGGAAGGACTTCTTCCTGGCCAGTTCGACGAGATCCTGCTTGCGTCGTCGGGGCGGGAGGGGTCGAACCACAGCCGTGTGGCGTGGCCCTCCTCGATGGCATCGCGCGGCGTGAGGCGCATCGGCTTCTGCACCCAGCGCTGGGTGCCGAGGTGGTCGCGGTAGGTGAACGTGACCACCGTGAGGGTCGGCCCCTCGATGCTGTCGTAGCCGCGGTTGCTGACGGTGGCAAGCGTCTCGAAGCCGGTCTCCATCATCACCTGCTCGACGCGTTCCCGCCGCCTGCGGGCCGACGCCCCGGCGAATCCCGCGAGCAGCATCAACAGGCCGAAGCCTGCGAGGCCGAGGACGATCGGGGTTGTGGGCGCCGCCGGGTGCGCCTTGGACGAGAGCCAGACGCCGAGCGCGGCGGGCAGGAACGTCGACGCCGCGGCGTAGCCGAGGCCCATCTCCCGCCGTCGGATCACGCGGCTCCACCAGAATCCGTTGCCGAGGATCATGGCGAGCATCCCGATCACCATGCTCGCGATCATCTCCGGCGGGGTCGAAGTGTCCCTTGCCTGAGTGAGGTTGGTCAACGCGAAGCCGAGGCAGAAGCCGGCGACCGCGAGGAGGAGGATGCCGAAGACGACGGTGCCGGGGCCGGGCGTCGGGCGCGGTCCCCTCGCGATGGGGGCAGGATCGGTGAGGCTCACCGCATCAGTGTCGCAAGAGGAGGGTCCGAGTGGGCCGTGCTTCGGGGTGGGAGATACTGGTTCCAGGTCAAGAGTCGCGGCCGCAACTCCTCGGGGTGGTCGCGCGGCAACCGGTGCCGCTCCGGTGCTCCCCGAGGAAGACCAGCCCCTGCAACCGCTGGGTCAGGCGGCCTCGCGATGGCGGGGCTCGACGAAGGAGTCCGTCATGACACCCCTACCGATCCACCCCGGCGAAGGCGCCTTCCCGGTCGACCAGATCTACCCGAACCAGCCGCCCAGCCGGTTCCAGAGTGCCCAGGGCGGGGTGCTGCGCTGTTCGCCCCGCACGCCCACGGTCGAGTCGTACCGGCGAACCGTTGTCAGGATCTGGCCCGACCGGGTGGAGTCGACCCCTGTCGACCTCGTCCCAGCGCCGGGGGAGCCGACCAGCACGCCGGAGGATCTGTTCGGCGTCGCCGAGCCAGTCTACATCGTGTCGGGAACGCACTCGTTCGACCGTCTGACGACCCGCGACGACGACGCTGCCTCGCTGCTGATACTGCGCGAACGGTTGGAGGGCTGGCGCTGGTGCCCGAGCGTGTCGACCTCCCCGGCTCGGCAGTGGGTCGAGGGCGGCGCGGTCGTGCGCGAGGACCGGGAGGAGTCGGTACTGTACTTCGCCGCGTACCACGGCCAGAGCGTCGTACTCCGGTGGGACGAGCACGGAATGGTTCCACTCCCGACCCGGCACGGCGTCAACGTCGGAGGGTCCGACCCTGTCGCGGTGCGGATCGTGCCCGCACTGACCGGATGCCCGATGCGCTGCGGCGCCGACGGGGTATGCAAGGTCTACGGCGGCCCGTGGACGAGCAGCGCCATCAGCGCCGCGATGATCTGGCAGCAGCACCGGGCGATGCTCCTCGACGCGTTCGGCTGCGACGTGTGCGACGGCGAGGGCGGCCCTCACGTCGGCTCCGCCGTCGACCTGTTCACCCCGTCCCGCTCCGGCGGCTGGCAGTTCGGCCCTCCCCGGACCAGCATCGCGAGGTAGCCGTCGGGGCGCGGCGAGGGTCTGGCGTTGAGCATGTTTGGTTGCTCGTTGGTGATTGCAAACGGTTTGAACGTTCGAATCGGAAACGAGCAACCAAACATGCTCAACCGCCGACCTACGCGAGCGTGAGCATGTTGCGAGCGGGCGCTCAGTAGTATTCGGTCTCGTCCCCGTTGATGCAGTCCAGCACCCCCGTGTTCTGGGGCATGCCCGCCCGCCGGAGGTCGCCGCAGGCGAGGATGTCCTGCGTGGCGAAGATGGGAACCCAGTAGTTGCCGATGGCGGCCCAGACGTAGCCGGCCCCGCCGCCGCAGTTGCTATAGCCCTCCGTGCCGAAGGCGTAGCCGTCCGGGTGATACGCGGTGACCGAGATCTCGGGCCAGCACCCCTGGTCTTCGACTTCAAGTATCGCTGCGGCCATTACCCGGAACCCTGCAGGTGCTTCCATCAGTCGCCACGCTTCGCCCGGCGATTGCAGCGTGGCGTTGAGCGTGACCCAGTCGGCCGAGGGCGAGGGGGAAGGTGTGGGCGATGGTGTCGGCTCGACCTGCGCGGTGGGGGACGGTGACGGCGTCGCGGCGGGCGCCGGGGTAGGTTCTGCGGCCGCTTGGGCCGCGAGGAGTCCGGGCCGCATCACGAGGTACATCGCCAAGGCGGCGGCGAACGCGGCGACGAGGGCCGTCACGATCAGGAGGTACGGGCTCAGCGAGCCTGCTCGGGGGCGCACGCCGTCGTGCTCCCCACTCCCCGAATACGGGGCGTGTTCATTCATGGCGAGATGCTAGCGACGCGCCCCTCGCCGTCCACGGCGACCCCGGTCAAGCCGTTTCGGCCCCTCAGGGCCAGCGTCGAGGGTGCAAAAAAGGGGCTCCCGGACGGGAACCCCTGATTCACTTCAACGGGCCTCTGGCCTGCTGTGACGCTTGGCGCGCTCGGAGGGACTCGAACCCCCAACCTTCTGATCCGTAGTCAGATGCTCTATCCGTTGAGCCACGAGCGCTTGGGCAGTCACCAACTATACGCAGGTGCGAACCGATCGGCAAAACGAGGCACGCAGATGCGTCGGACGAGGGGCGATGCGCGTCGCCGGTTGTCGTGGAAGGATGGGGGCGTGACAGCAATCTGGGCCCACCGCGGTGCCTGCGCCTACGCACCGGAAAACACCCTGCCCGCCATCGAGGTGGCCATCGGCATGGGCGCCGACGGCATCGAGGTCGACGTGCAGCGCACGGCAGACGGGCATCTCGTCCTGATCCACGACGAGACCATCAACCGCACCTCCAACGGCATCGGCCGCGTCGAGCATCTGACGATGGAGGAACTGCGCCGCTGCGACTTCACCAACGGCTTCGCCGGGCGTCGCAACGTCAAGATCCCGACGCTGCACGAGGCCCTCGAACTCCTCCGCCCGACGGGCGTCACGCTGAACATCGAGTTGAAGAACAACGTGGTGCTCTACCCGGGCCTCGAGAACGACGTGCTGCGCGCAGTCCAGGAGATGGGGATGGCCGACCGGGTGATCTACTCGTCGTTCAACCACTTCGCGCTCGCCAACCTCCGCGGCTCGGTCGGCCCCGAGCACCTGGCGCTGCTGCTCAGCGACGGGCTGTACGACCCGTGGAAGTACGCCAACTGGTTCGGCGCCGGCTGGATCAACCCCGACCACTTCGCGCTGCAGCAGCCCAACTACGTCTGGCTCGCGCACGAGGCGGGCGTCAAGATCGCGACGTGGACCGTCAACAAGGACGAGGAGGCCGTGCACCTCGCCGGCCTCGGCGTCGACGCGCTGATCACGGACTTCCCGGACCGTGTCGGCGAGGCCGTCCGCCACCCCAGCTACTACTGACGCCCTGGCGATAGGCTCGCCCCCATGACCAGCAACCCGTTCCGCCCCGAGCTCTGGACCCCGGTCGAAGGCTTCGACTTCACCGACATCACCTACCACCGAGCCAACGACGTGCCAGCGGTCCGCATCGCTTTCGACCGCCCCGAGGTGCGCAACGCCTTCCGGCCGCACACCGTCGACGAGTTGTACACCGCCCTGGAGCACGCCCGCACCTCCTCCGACATCGGCTGCGTGCTGCTCACCGGCAACGGCCCCTCTGAGAAGGACGGCGGCTGGGCGTTCTGCTCCGGTGGCGACCAGCGGATCCGTGGCCGCGCCGGCTACCAGTACGCAGAGGGCGAGACGTCCGAGTCGGTCGACGCCGCCAAGCTCGGACGGCTCCACATCCTCGAGGTGCAGCGCCTGATCCGCTTCATGCCGAAGGTCGTGATCGCGCTGGTCAACGGCTGGGCCGCGGGTGGCGGGCACTCGCTGCACGTCGTCGCCGACCTCACCCTCGCCTCGCGCGAGCACGCCAAGTTCAAGCAGACCGACGCCGACGTCGGCTCCTTCGACGCGGGCTACGGTTCCGCCTACCTGGCGCGTCAGGTAGGGCAGAAGTTCGCCCGCGAGATCTTCTTCCTCGGCGACGTCCACGACGCCGAGGATGCGCATCGGATGGGCATGGTCAACCGGGTCATCGATCACGAGCACCTCGAGGACGTCGGCCTCGAGTGGGCCGCCAAGATCTGCGGCAAGTCGCCGACGGCCCAGCGGATGCTGAAGTACGCGTTCAACGCGATCGACGACGGCCTGGTCGGCCAGCAGATCTTCGCGGGCGAGACCACCCGCCTCGCCTACATGACCGACGAGGCGGTCGAGGGTCGCGACTCGTTCCTGGAGAAGCGCAAGCCCGACTGGTCGAAGTTTCCCTACTACTACTGAGCGGGACGGCCATGAGCGACATCATCTGCGACATCGTGGCGGGGCGACTCGACGCGGAGGTCGTCTATCGGGACGACACGGTGATCGCCTTCCTCGACCACCGGCCCGTGTTCAAGGGACACGTGCTGCTCGCCCCGGTCGCGCACGTCGAGACGCTCACCGACGCCCCGGCGGAGCTGATCGGCCCGCTGTTCCTCAGGGTGCAGCAGGTGGCCGACGCGATGGTCACGGCGCTGCAGGCCGACGGCAGTTTCACGGCCGTCAACACCGTCGTCAGCCAGTCGGTTCCGCACCTGCACGTGCACGTCGTGCCGCGGCGGAAGAAGGACGGCCTGCGCGGCTTCTTCTGGCCGCGCGTCAAGTACGCCGAAGGCGAGGCCGCCCGGTACGGCGACCTGCTGAGGGCCGCACTGGCGGGGTGACCGGGGGTTTCGACGCGGGCTACGGCGCTCCGCGCCTTTGCCCGGCTCAACCAGCGGCCGTTGATTGAGCCAGCCGCGGCGACGGAGTCGCCCGCTGCTGCGTCGAAATCGTCGTGACGTGCGCAGAGTCCTGGTGCGGGTTGGTCCGAAGGTGCGGAGGTTTCGACGCGGGTTGCGGCGCTCCGCGCCTTTGCCCGGCTCAACCAACGCGGTTCACGACGCGGGCTGCGGCGCTCCGCGCCCTTTGCCCGGCTCAACCAACGCGGTTCACGACGCGGGCTGCGGCGCTCCGCGCCTTTGCCCGGCTCAACCAGCGACGTGACGCGCGCCGAGGCGCGATGCCCCGGCGCGCGTCGCGTCGAACTCGGTTACTCCTTCGTCGAGAATGCCGCGTCGAAGGCCGCCTCCGGCGGGTCGAACGCGAAGCTCCGGACGAAGCCCAACGCCTCGGGGGCGCCGACCAGGCGGTCCATGCCCGCGTCCTCCCACTCGACCGAGAGCGGGCCGTCGTAGCCGATCGCGTTGAGCATCCGGAACGCGTCCTCCCACGGCACGTCGCCGTGGCCGGTCGAGATGAAGTCCCAGCCGCGGCGCGGGTCGGCCCATGCCAGGTGCGACGACAACCGGCCGTTGCGGCCGTTGTTCATCCGCTTCTTCGTGTCCTTGCAGTGCACGTGGTAGATCTTGTCCTTGAAGTCCCACAGGAAGCCCACCGGATCGAGGTCCTGCCACACCATGTGGCTCGGGTCCCAGTTCAGGCCGAACGCCTCCCGGTGGCCGATCGCCTCGAGCGCCCGCACCGTCGTCCAGTAGTCGTAGGCGATCTCGGACGGGTGCACCTCGTGAGCGAACCGGACGCCGACCTCGGCGAAGACGTCGAGGATCGGGTTCCAGCGGTCCGCGAAGTCCTGGTACCCGGCGTCGACCAACTCCTGCGACGCCGGCGGGAACATCGCGACGTACTTCCAGATCGACGACCCCGTGAAGCCCGTCACGGTCTTCGCGCCGAGCTTCGCGGCGAGCCGCGCGGTGTTCTTCATCTCCTCGGCGGCGCGCTGCCGCACGCCCTCGGGGTCGCCGTCTCCCCAGACGACGTCGGGCAGCATGTCGCGGTGCCGCTGGTCGATCGGATCGTCGCAGACCGCCTGGCCCTTGAGGTGGTTCGAGATCGTGAACACCTGCAGGCCGTTGCGTTCGAGCACCTCCTTCTTGCCCGCGATGTAGTCGTCGTCCTCCCAGCGCCACGGGTCGAGGTGGTCGCCCCAGCACGCGATCTCGAGACCGTCGTAACCCCAGTCGCCGGCGAGCTTGGCCACCTCCTCGAACGGGAGATCAGCCCACTGGCCGGTGAACAAGGTGATGGGTCGAGGCATCTTTGGCTCCTTCTGTTTTCGTGGAATGTGGGGATCAGACCGACGTCCAGGACCTGGACTCGGAACTGCGTTCGACGGCGTCGAGCACGCGCTGCACCTGCAGGCCGTCCGCGAACGTGGGGGAGGGCTCCTTGCCCGCGGCGATGGCGTCCATCAGGTCGACGACCTGGTGCGAGAACGCGTGCTCGTAGCCGAGGCCGTGGCCTGCGGGCCACCAGTGCGCGATGTAGGCGTGCTCCGGTTCGGTCACGACGATCCGACGGAAGCCGGCGGTCTCCGCGGGCTCGGTCGCGTCGAAGAAGTGCAGGACGTTCATGTCCTCGAAGTCGTAGGCGAGCGATCCGAGTGACCCGTTGATCTCGATCCGGATCGCGTTCTTGCGGCCGTAGGCGAACCGGGTCGCCTCGTAGACGCCGATCGCGCCGCCCGACAGGTTCGCAAGGAACGTCGCGGCGTCGTCGACGGTGACGGGGCCCATCTCGTCGCTCGCCTCGCCCGACAGCCCGGAGAAGCTGGCGGGCTTCGGGCGCTCGGTGACGAACGTCCTGAGCGATCCCGACACCTCGGTGATCTGCTGGCCGGTGATGAACTGCGTGAGGTCGACGATGTGGGCGCCGATGTCGCCAAGCGCACCGGAGCCCGCCTTCTCCTTGTCGAGCCGCCACGACAGCGGGGCGTTGGGGTCGGAGATCCAGTCCTGCAGGTACTGGGCCCGGACGTGGCGGATCTCGCCGATCCGCCCGTCGGCGATCAGCTTGCGGGCCAGTTGCATCGCGGGCAGCCGCCGGTACGTGAAGCCGACCATCGCGAGGGTGCCGTGCTCCTCGAACGCCTTGGTGGCCGCCGCCGTCATCACCTCCGCCTCCTCAACGGAGTTGGCGAGCGGCTTCTCGCACAGCACGTGCTTGCCCGCGGCCAGCGCCGCGAGCGCGATCTCCTTGTGCGAGTCGCCGGGGGTGCAGATGTCGAACAGGCCGATGTCGTCGCGCTCGAGCAGCGAGCGCCAGTCGGTGCTCGCCTCCTCCCAGCCGAGTTTCGCTGCGGCCGCCTCGACCCCCTCCTTGTTGCGGCCCGCGACCACCCGCATCACGGGGGTGACGGGGAGGTCGAAGAAGTGGGGAGCGACGCGCCAGGCCTGCGAGTGGGCGGCTCCCATGAACGCGTAGCCGATCATCGCCACGCCGAGTTCCTGCGTCATGTCTGGGTCTTCTCCTGGAGTTGTAGTTCGGATGTGTGGTGCCGGGCCGACCTGTGTGAGGTCGGCCCGGCGGGTCGATGGATCAGGACTCGAACGCGTCGCCGATGTACTCGTCGACGTTGTCCTTGGTGACGGTGGGCGCGTACAGCTGGACCTTGCGCGGCACCGTGTGCGACACGAGGTCGCCCATGGACTTGTTCTGCGCCACGAGGCGGGCGAGACGGATACCGTCGGCGGCCTGCGTCGACGGGTAGATGACGGTCGCCCGGAGGACGGTGTCGCCGTCCTTGATGTGCTGCATCACGTTCTTCGAGCCTGCCCCGCCGACCATGAAGAACTCGTTGCGTCCTGCGGCGTCGATGGCCGCGAGCACGCCGA
Organism: Propionibacteriaceae bacterium AM104-82; assembly: GCA_027658995.1. GTDB lineage: Bacteria > Actinomycetota > Actinomycetes > Propionibacteriales > Propionibacteriaceae > Arachnia. The sequence goes on along the minus strand of JAQDQK010000010.1, from coordinate 27,415 downwards.
CGCCCTGGTCGTCGTCATGGTTCCAGATGGCGTCGATCTTGGGCGCCGACTGCAGCAGGTTCGCCGTGGCGGACTCGCCGCCTGCGACGGTGAAGTCGGCGGCGACCCGGTTCGACACCTTCAGCCCGCAGTCGCCGAGCGCGTCGGCGAAGCCCTTGGAGCGGTCCTGCGTCAGCGGCAGGTTGTCGATGCCAGCGATCTCGGCGACGATCGCGTCCTTCTTGCCGTCGAGCTGCTCGCAGATGTAGGTGCCTGCGCTGACGCCCATGCCGTAGTTGTCGCCCAGGATGGTGCTGCGGGCGGCGAACGGGCTGGAGAATTCGCGGTCGACGTTGATGACGGGGATGCCCGCCTTCATGGCCTCTAGCGAGATCTCCGTCAGTGCGTCACCGTCGAAGGGCAGCAGCACGATCGCGTCGACCTTGTCGTTGATGAAGCCCTCGATCTGGGAGATCTGCAGCGACACGTCGTTGGTGCCCTCCGCGAGCTTCAGTTCGATGTCGGGATGCGCCTTCGCCTCGGCGACGGCGGCCTTGGTGATGGCGCCCATCCAGCCGTGGTCGGCGGCGGGGGCGGAGAAGCCGATGACCACCTTCTCGCCCTCGGCGTCGTTCGGGTTGCCCGTCGCGTTGTTCGCGGGGGCGTCGGTCTGGTTGTTGGCGGGGGTCTGCTCGGCGGGCTTCTCGTTCGAGGTGCAGGCCGTCAGCCCGATGCCGAGCGCCGCGGCGCTCAGCAAGGCAAGGGTGATGCGAGGCATCTTTGACATCTTGGACATCGATTCTCCTTTGAACGGGTCCGTCGGGTTGGTCGCCTGGCCGGTTGGCTAGGCGGTCTTCTCGCGCGCCGCGAACCGCTGTTGCAGAAGCACGGCGGCGACGATGATGACGCCCTTGGCGATCGCCTGGGCGGAGGTGGACATGTTGTTCTGGACGAAAACATTGGTCAGTGTTGTGAAGAGCAGGACGCCGAGCGTGGTGCCGACGATGGTGCCGCGCCCGCCCGCAAGCAGGGTTCCGCCGACGACGACCGCCGCGATGGCGTCGAGTTCGTAGAGGTAGCCGGTGGTCGAGGACCCGGAGTTGGTGCGGCCGACCATCATGAAGGCCGCGATGCCGGCGGTCAGGCCGCACAGCGAGTAGACGTAGACGAGGTGACGCTTGACGTTGATGCCCGCGAGGCGCGCCGCCTCGGGGTTGCCGCCGACCGCGATGGTGCGGCGACCAAAGGTCGTGCGGTTGAGCAGGAACCAGCCGATGATGGCGACCACCAGGAAGATCCACACCAGGTTGGGCACGCCGAGGAAGGAGCCGCGCATCGCCGTCTTGAAGTCGGCGACGTCGACGATCTGGGTCTGCCTGTTGGAGATGATCTCGGCGACGCCGCGGGCGGAGACCATCATGGCGAGGGTCGCGATGAACGCCACGATCCGTCCGTAGGCGACCAGGATGCCGTTGACGACCCCGCAGCCGAGGCCAACCATCATGGCGGTGAAGGGGATGATCAGCCAGGTGGACGATTCGGCCATCGTCTGCGTCGCGACCGTTGTCGACCAGATGGTCGCCAACCCAAGCACGGCCCCGACGGACAGGTCGATGCCGCCGGTGGTGATCACAAACGTCATGCCGATCGCCAGCACTCCCATCGCGGAGGCGAGGCGGAGGATGGTCAGCACGTTGTCGACGTTGGCGAACCGCTCGCCGGAGGTCGCGATGCCGACGATGATCAGCAGGACGAGCGCCACCACGAGGCCGATGTTGCGGAACCAGGAGCCCGACGTGAGGGGTTGTCTGGCGCGGGGAGGGGCGGAGGCCTGGGTGGTCTCGGCCGCCGACGGGGCGTCGCTCATGCCGCACTTCCTTCCATGACGAGGTCGAGGATGTCCTCTTCGGTGAGTTCGGTTGCAGGCTTCTCCGCCACGACCTTCCCGTCGGCGATGACGAGGAGTCGGTCGGACAGGCCGATGACTTCGGGCAGTTCGCTGGAGACCACCACGATGGCCGTGCCGGCGTCGGCCAGTCGGTTGATGAGTTGGTAGATCTCGGTGCGGGCGCCGACGTCGACGCCGCGGGTCGGCTCGTCGAGCAGCAGCACCCGGCAGCCGTGCTCCAGCCAGCGGGCGAGGATCAGCTTCTGTTGGTTGCCGCCGGAGAGCGTGCGCGCCCTGCGCCGGACGTTGACGGGGCGCAGGTCAAGCGCCTTCGCCTGCTCCTCGCTCGCCCGCCGCTCCGCCTGCTCGTTGAGCAGGCCCAGCCTGGCGAAGCGTTGGAAGGTCGACAGCGTGATGTTGCGGAAGATCGCCTCGTCGAGGATCAGGCCCTGGCTCTTGCGCTCCTCGGGACAGAGGCCGACGTCGGAGCGCACGACCGCAGGCACCGAGCCCGGCCGCACAGGTCGCCCCTCGACAAGCACCCGGCCGCTTGTGGCCTTCCGTGCCCCGTAGATCGTCTCGAGGATCTCGGATCGGCCGGAGCCGACGAGTCCCGCCAGTCCGACGATCTCGCCCGGCCTCACGTCGAACGAGACCTCCTCGAAGACGCCGCGCAGCCCGAGGCCCTCGACGCTCATCAACGGGGCGCCCTCGTCGGCCCTCGTCTCGCGGCGCGGGATGGCGTGCTCGACGTTGCGCCCGGTCATCAGCCGGATGACCTCGATCGACGGGGTCGACTCGACGGGCAGGTTCTGGCCGACGGTCCTGCCGCCCTTGAGGACGGTGATCCGGTCGCCGATCCTGCGGATCTCGTCGAGACGGTGGGAGATGTAGACGATCGCGACGCCCTGCTCCTTCAGGGCCGCGACCACGCGGAAAAGGTTGTCGACCTCCTCCGAGTCCAGCACCGCCGAGGGCTCATCCATCACGATGATCTTCGCCTTGTGCGACAGGGCGCGGGCCATCGAGACGATCTGGCGGCCTGCTGCCGACAGCGTGCCCACCTCGCGGGTCGGTCGGAGCTCGGGGTGGCCGAGCAGCGCGAGGATCTCGCGGGTCTTGACGATCGCCTCGCGGCGCTTGGAGAAGCCGACGGTGGAGAGTTCGTGGCCGAGGAAGACGTTCTCGGCGACGGTGAGCCCGTCGACGACGTCGAGTTCCTGGTACATGGTGGCGATGCCGAGGCCGAGCGCCTTGACGGGGCTGGCGATCCGCACCTCCACACCCTCAAGGGCGATGGTGCCCGCGTCTGGTTGGTGCGCCCCGGAGAGCACCTTGATCAGCGTTGACTTGCCCGCACCGTTCTGGCCGAGCAGGCAGTGAACCTCGCCCGACCGGACCTCCAGATCCACACCGTCAAGCGCCTTCGCCCCCGGGAAATGCTTCACGATGCCGCTCATCTCAAGCAGCGTCGATTTTGTGTCACCATCGACCATAAACGGAAACTACCACGCACGATGCTCCATGCGAGCCGGTTCGCAAGCATCGTTATCCAGGCGGTATGTCGCCTCACCCCAAGGGCGGTCGGTACGGCCTTGGGGTCACGCGGTCAGGGCGAGCGCGAGCAGCGCCACCGACATGACGATCTCCAGCACGCCGATCTGGGCGGGCGTCCGCTTGGCGCGCGGCATCCACCACGCCCGGACGACCAGGGCGAGAGCCCACACGATCCACGGCCAGCCGAGCCAGCCGAGCACCACGGCGACGATCACCGCCGCGGCAAGGACCGCGTGGTAGATCACCGACCTGGTCGCAGACGAGGGGTCGTTGCGCTCCCGGATCAGGGCCTTGACGTGCAGCACCGTCCCCACGAAATACAGCGTCACCGCGACCATCACCGACGCCTCCGTCGCGGTCAGCGCGGGCGCGCCCGGCCACAGCCTCAGCACGCCCATCAGGCCGCACGACGCGACCACGGTGAGCACGCCGGAGGCGAGGCTGCGCTCCCGTTTGCTCGCCGCCAACCACAGCGAGGTGCCGAGCACCACCGCGTACGGCGGCACCCACCACAGCAGGGGCCAACCCTTGACGACAAGCGTCGCGATCCCGAAAGCCCCGGCACATGCGGCGTAGACGGCCAGGGGAGGGTAGTAGCGGGAGCGCCGCTTGGCGGGCGACTTGAGCGTCAGCGTCGCGGCATTGAACGCGAAGTAGCCGACCAGCCACGTGAGGCCGAGGAACAGGTCTCCGAGGTCGAGGGGCCGGACGCGGTACGCCATGGCAAGCCCCGCAAGGTACGGGACCACGATCATGGCCCACGCGCCGTGCTGCTGGGGCACCCACCCGGTCGACTTCGCCACACGGCCACGCTATCTGATCACCCAATGTGGTCCGGATGTCGGCCCCCGTCTTTAGGCTGCTGACATGGACGATCTCAAGGCCTGGCTACTCGACTCCGACCCCGCGCTGGCTTGGCAGGTCGAGCGCGACCTGCTCGGCGCACCGCAGGAACGTTGGCAGTCGACGCGCGACCGCGTCGCGAGCGAGGGCTTCGGGGCGCGCCTGCTCGCGCTGCAGGACGAGGACGGGCAGTGGGCCGGCGGCGCGTTCTTCCCGGCGGGGTTCGGCTTCGGTGAACACGAGGAGGGGCAGCCGTGGACGGCCACCACCTGGTCGCTGAACACGCTGCGCGAGTACGGCGTCGACGCAGCGCACCTGTCGGGCACCGCTGAACTGCTCGACGCCAACTGCCGCTGGGAGTATGACGACCTTCCTTACTGGGGAGGCGAGGTCGACGCGTGCATCAACGCCTTCACGCTCGCCAACGGCGCGTGGCTCGGCGCCGACGTCGAGGCGCTGCGCGACTGGTTCCCGGCCCACCAGATGGACGACGGCGGCTGGAACTGCGAGTGGGTCGAGGGGTCGACGCGATCCTCGGTCCAGTCGACCCTCAACACGTTGAAGGGGATGCTCGACTACGAGCGGCGCACCGGCGACGACACGCTGCGCGACTCGCGGCTCCGCGGCCAGGAGTACCTGCTCGAGCGGCGGTTGCTGTGGCGGCGCTCCGACGGCGAACTGATCGCTCCGTGGGTCGACAAGTTCGCCTACCCGTTCCGCGCCTTCTACAACGCGCTGACCGCACTGGACTACTTCCGGGCCGCGTCGCTGCACGATGGCGTCGACCCGGATCCGCGGTTGGCCGACGCCGTCGAGGTGCTGCGTGCCGACCGGCAGCCCGACGGCACCTGGCTGCAGGCGCGCAGGCACCCGGGCGAGGTGTGGTTCGAGGTCGACGTCGAGGGCGGTGAGCCGTCGAAGTGGCTGACGTTCCACGCGACGCGCGTCCTCGACTGGTGGGACGCGGCGCGGTGAGGGGTTACTCGGCCAGCCCGTAGAGGCGGTCGCCCGCGTCACCGAGGCCGGGAACGATGTAACCGTTCTCGTCGAGCCGCTCGTCGACGGCAGCGACCACCAGCGAGCAGGGCACATGAAGGTCCGCCAGCAGGCCCTGCAGCTTCGCGATGCCCTCCGGGGCGGCGAGCAGGCAGATGCAGGTGATGTCGTCGGCGCCCCGGTCGACCAGGAACTGGACGGCGCCGCCCAGCGAGCCGCCGGTGGCGAGCATCGGGTCGAGCACGTAGCACTGGCGACCGGACAGGTCGTTGGGGAGCCGCTCGGCGTAGGTCATCGGCTGCAGCGTCTCCTCGTCGCGGATCATGCCGACGAAGCCGACCTCCGCCGTCGGGACGAGCCGGAGCATGCCGTCGAGCATGCCGAGCCCTGCGCGCAGGATCGGCACCACGAGCGGGGCAGGCTGCGCGAGGCGGGTGCCGTTGGTCTTCGTGATGGGGGTCTCGATCTCCACGTCGTTGACGCGGACGCCGAAGGTCGCCTCGTAGGCGAGCAGGGTGACGAGTTCGTCGACCAGTTTCCGGAACACCGGCTGCGGGGTGCTCTTGCTGCGCAGCAGCGTGAGCTTGTGATCGACGAGGGGGTGCTGAACGACGCGTACTTCCACGACCCAACCTTCCCACATCCGGGCAAGTGCGCGAATGGTTGGGGGGTAGGAGGTGTGTCTTCAGGGGTGTCGTGCAAGGATGGAGCCTCACTGGAATTGTCGGGTGGAAGGAGCCAGCCGTGGACGTGTTCGATGACGACGCGGAGCCGTTCGATCTGAAGGACGACGCGGACGCCGCCGACGACGACTACGACGACGATGACGACATCGAGGATGCGTCGGAGGACGACGTCGACCTGGTCGTCGCGCTCTACCGCGAGGACGGCAAGCCGACCGCCGTCCCGATGGACTTCGACCTGGCAAACGACCTCGAGGAACTGATCCGTCAGCTCACCCGACTTCCCGGCGACTCCGGCGCCGACGGCTGGGTGTCGATCAACGGCGAGTTCTTCGTGATCTGCCGCGTCCGGGGCCGCACCGTCGAGGTGCTGCTCTCCGACGTGACGGCCGCGAACGACTGGCCCATCGCCCGCGATGTGGTCGACTACCTCGGCGTCGAACTCCCCGACGATGACGACGAGCCGACCCCCCTCGGCGACCTGGAGATGTACGCGGCAAGCGGCATCCGCGCCTTCGAACTCGAGGCGATCGCCACTGACTACGACGAGGACTCCGACGAACTGCTGCACCGGATCGCCGAGCGGCTGAAGGTCGCAGACGAGTTCGAGCGGGCCGCCGAGGCGTTCGACGACTGACGTTGGGCACCCGCTGGCACGACCCGATGCGGCTCGCCCTCGGCGAGGCCGAGGCCGCCGCGCGCCACGGTGACGTCCCGATCGGGGCGGTGGTCCTCGGCCCGGACGGGGCCGTCATCGCGGCCGCGGGCAACGAGCGTGAACTGCACGGCGACCCGACGGCGCACGCCGAGGTCGTGGCGATCCGCCGCGCCGCGGAGGCCGTCGGCGAGTGGCGCCTGAGTGGCTGCACCCTGGTCGTCACGCTCGAGCCGTGCACCATGTGCGCCGGGGCGATCGTGGCGTCCCGCATCGAGCACCTCGTGTTCGGGGCGTTCGACGAGAAGGCGGGCGCGGTCGCGTCGCTGTGGGATGTCGTGCGCGACCCCCGCCTCAACCACCGCCCGACGGTGACCTCCGGCGTCCTGGCCGACGAGTCCTCGGCGCTGCTCGACGCGTTCTTCCGCGCCCGACGCTGACCCCACCCGGGCGGACCTCGCCCGCGCTTGGCAACCATGGCGACTGGGAGGGGCTCCCGGGCATGGCCGACCTGCGCTTCGCCGGGATCCTCGACGACACCGTCCGCTGAGCCGTCAGAGGGAACGGGCGGTCCGGAAGCCCACGTTGCCGGAGGCCGAGTCGGCGGTGGTCGAGGTGCGCGCCGAGTTGCGGTACCGGTTGCAGTAGGAGATGTGGCACAGGTAACTGCCGCCGCGCATCACCCGCAGCGCCTCCGGGTCGGCCTGGTCGGCGTCGGGCAGCCACGTGTCGTGGCACCACTCCCACACGTTGCCGACCGTCTGCCACAGCCCGTAGCCGTTGGGCTCGAAGGTGTGCACGGGGGCCGTGGTCAGGTAGCCGTCGTCGCAGGTGTTGACGGTGGGGAAGCGGCCCTGCCAGATGTTGGCCCGCCATCCGCCCTCGTCGACCTCCCGGTCGCCCCAGGGGTACTTGGCGCCGTCGAGGCCGCCGCGCGAGGCGTACTCCCATTCGACCTCGGAAGGCAGCCTGCGGCCGCACCAGGCGGCGTAGGCGGCGGCGTCGCGCCAGGTGACCTGCACGACGGGGTGCTCGTCGAGGCCGTCCAGCGACGACAGCGGCCCCGCGGGGTGGCGCCAGTCGGCGCCGCGCACGACGGCCCACCACGGCGTGCCGGTCGCCGCGCCCAGCACGTCGCGGTCGTCGGCGCGGACGGCCAGGTGGAAGACGGGGGAGATGCCGAGGTCCTCGGCGTCGGTGACGTAGCCGGTGGCCGCGACGAACTCGGCGAAGGCCGCGTTGGTGACGGAGGTCGAGTCGATGCCGAAGGCCGCCACGTCGACCCGTCGGATGGGCAGTTCGCCGTCGCCCGGGTTGGCGTCGCCGGACGAGTCGCCCATCTCAAAGGACCCGGCCGCCACGAGCACCTCAGCGGGATGGTGCTCGGCGCTGCCAGAGGCCGCCAGCACCGTGCGAGCCTCAGTAGGGGATGTGCGCGGGACGCCGCCCGCGCAGCATTGCGCGCCCGAACCGTCGTCCATCGTCATCCCGCCCTTCCTCGGAGCCAACCTAGCCGGTGGGCCTACAACTCATCCTCGATGGGCAGCCTCATGTCGGGCTGGGCCTTGCGGAACACGGCGGCGACGATGACGGCGAGCGAGCAGATCGCGACGCTGACCAGGATGCCCCCGTGGCCGCCCCTCGCGTCGATCGCGATGCCCGCCAGCGCCGAGCCGATCGAGGTGCCGAGCAGTTGCCCGGTGCCGATCCAGCCGAACGCCTCGGCGGTGTCGGAGAACTCGACGGCGCGGGCGATCACCGACGACACGGCGGCAAGCGCAGGTGCGATGCCCAGCCCCGCCACGAACAGCGCGATCGCGAGGCCGACGAAGCCGGAGGTCGCCGTCGCCACCGCGAAGCCGCTGACCACGACGAGCAGTCGCAGCGTCAGCGACCAGCGCGTCAACTGGCGGTTGCCCGCGAGTAGTCCGCCGAGCAGCGACCCGATCGAGGAGATGGCGAGCACGAGGCCCGCGTTGATCGATCCCTCGCCGAAGGTCGCGACCACCGCCGCCTCGATGGAGGCGAACGAGCCGATCATCAGCATCGAGGCGACCATCATCAGCACCACGGACGGGTTCTGCAGCACCCTGCCGAGCTTGCGGGTCGCCACCGGGATCTCGAGGCGTCGGACCCGCGGGGCGAGCGCGAACAGCAGCCCGCCGAGAATCTGGATGGCCACCACGACCAGGAGGGCGGTCGACGTCCCGAACGCGGCCACCAGCAGCGTGATGAGGACGGGGCCGAACACCCAGATGAGCTCCTGCAGCGCCGCGTCGAGGTTGAACAGCGCCGTCAGCATCCGTTGCGGCGCCATGATCGGGTAGAGCGTGCGGACGGCGGGGATGACGGGCGGCATCGACGCACCGCCGAGCGCCGCGAGGGCGGCCTGCCCGGCGAGCGGCAAGGGGAGGGCGGCGAGCAGCGCGAACGACAGCGACGACAGCGTGAGAGTGATCAGCAGCACCCGGGTCGTGCCGAAGCGGCTCAGTTGGCGGGAGACGATCGGGCCCGCGATCGCCATGCCGACGGAGAACGCCGCGAGCACGATGCCCGCGGACGTGTAGTTACCCCGGGTGTGCTCCACATGCATCAGGAGGCCGAGCGAATACATGCCGGCCGGGAAGCGGGCGGCGAGTTGGGTCCCAATGACGAGAGCGAGACCGGGAATCTTCATCAGGGCCACAAAGTCGCGCACCGGCCCACTCTAGTCGCGCCCCGTCTGGGCCCCTAACCGTGCTCGGGGCGAATTGGTCAAACCGGACACGACTCGGTAAAATCGCTCTCGGTGATGTGACTGAGCGGCCGAAAGTGCTCGCCTCGAAAGCGAGAGTAGGGAAACCTACCGGGGGTTCAAATCCCTCCATCACCGCCAAGAGATGAACGAACCCCCGGTTGAGAAACCGGGGGTTCGTTCGCGTTGCGACGCCTAGCCGTCGTTGTCCCGCCAAGCAGACAGGACCCTCAAGGTGACGGGGTCGCTCTCCTGGGCAACCGCGGATTCGAGGCCCTGTGCCAGCAGATCTGCGATCGTCACGCGTTGACCTGTCTCGGACGACCTGACGGCCGCCTCGACCATGGCGAGGCTCGTCACGTTGGATCTGGCGTTCGTGCTCGGCGTCGCGCCAGAGCGCAGGGCCGCGACGAACTCGGCGAGCGAGCCGTCGATCTGCTCCGGCGCGGAGGCGAGATCGACCGCCTCCACACCGTCGCCGATGCCGATGGTGACGGCCGCTTCACCGTCCCAGGTTGCGGTTCCTCCGCTGCCGCTCAGGCGCCAGTCGCCGTTCCAGGACGTTTCCAGCCCTGGGCTGCACCAGGACCCGACGTAGGTGAACCGGACGCCGCCTTCGAATTCGAAGATGGCGGAGGCGTTCGCGTCCGCCCTGAACCAACTCCATGCGGGGTTGTACTCCTCCGCATAGACCGCGATCGGCTCCCGATCAAGCAGCAGTCGGGCTGCGTCGAACTGGTGCACCGCCATGTCGACCAACAGCACGTGCGCCATCTCTTCGCGGAAGCCGCCGAAGTGGGGCGCCTTCGAGAACTGGATGCTCAAGCTGCCGATCTGGCCGAGGGAGTCCCTCGAGCCGATAAGGGCGGCGAAGCCGTCGAAGTAGCGTCTTGATTGGCTGATCATCAGCAGGTGGCCATGGGCCTCGGCCGCCGCCGCCTGCCGGAACGCGGAGGCGACGTCGGGTGCTGCGGGTTTCTCGCAGAGCACGGGCACCCCCGCCCTGAGCGCTTGCACGTTCACGGGAAGGTGGGCGTTCGGGACGGTGACGTTGACGACGGCATCGGGGCGGAGTTCCTCCAGCAGCGCGCCGAGGTCGGCACCGCGACGGACTTCGTCGAGGCCCTCGTCCCGCAGTAGGGAGGTGGCGACCTCCGGGTCGAGGTCGACGATGCCGACGAGTTCGGTGTCGGGGCTCCGCTTCAGGGCTCCGACCCATGCCCGGCCCATCGCGCCCGCTCCGACCTGCACGACCCGGAGCGGTCGGTCCTGTGGCGCGTTCAATTGCTCATCGCCCCCTCGTAGCCACGGCCGTTGTAGAAGTCCTCTTCCTCGTAGCGCAGCAGCACCGGAATCTCCCGCTCGGGGCGCAGGGTACGGGCCCACTCGACCCCGTTCGCGATGATGCGGCGCACCTCTGCCTGGTGGTACACGGGATAGTCCTGGTCCCCGGGGCTGAAGTAGAAGATCCTGCCGAACCCGCGCCGGTAGGTCATGCCGCTGCGGAAGACCTCGCCGCCGGTGAAGGTCGAGAGGAAGACCAGTTCGTCCGGGATCGGCACGTCGAAGTATTCGCCGTACATCTCCTGCGCCGGGATGATGAACGGGTGCGGCACGCCCTGGGCGATCGGGTGCGTCGGATCGACCGTCCACACGATCTCCCGGTCGTCCTTGGAGCGCCAGCGCAGGGTGCAGGTCGTGCCCATCAGCTTGCCGAAGATCTTCGACCAGTGGCCCGAATGGAGGACCAGGAGGCCCATGCCCTCCAGGACGTGCCTGTGCACGCGTTCGACGACCTCGTCGCTGACCTCGGCGTGCGCCGCGTGGCCCCACCAGACGAGGACGTCGGTCTGGGCAAGTACCTCCTCGGTCAGGCCGTGCTCGGGGTCGTCGAGGGTGACCGTCGAGACGGAGGCGCCATCGCCGAGGTACTCCTCGATGCCCTCCTTGATGGTGGTGTGCATGCCGGTGGGGTAGATGGCTCGGACCTTCTCCTCTACCTGCTCGTGGCGGTTCTCACCCCAGACGATCACTCGGATGGGGGCGGAGGCTGTGTCGGTGGTCATTCGTCGACCTTTCTGTGGTTGTTGTGCGTGGTTCGTGTCACTTGACGGCCCCGCCCATGGCGCCCGCCGCGATGTAGCGCTGGGCGACGACGAGCAGGACGATGGCGGGGATGGAGGAGAGGACGGCGGTCGCCATCGTCGCGCTCCAGTTCGACACCTGGGTGCCGAGGTACTGGTAGATGCCGAGCGTCACGGGCCGGATTCCACCCGTGGTGGTCAGCGTCAGGGCGAACAGGAAGTCGCTCCAGGCGAACAGGAATGCGAACAGGCCTGCGGTGATGAGGGAGTTCTTCGAGACCGGAAGCACGATCGAGAAGAACGCCCTCAGGTGGCCCGCACCGTCCACCCGCGCCGCCTCGATGATCGCTGGCTGGATGTTGATCATGAAGGCCCTCAGGATGAGGATCGCGAAGGGGACGGCCATCGTCGAGTCGGCCAGGATGAGCCCGATCAGCGTGTTCAGCAGGCCGAGATCGTTGTACGCGGCGTAGAGGGCGTTGGCGATGACGATGCCGGGGATCATCTGCGTGATGAGGATCACCAGCAGCGCGGCGTTGGCCCAGCGGTACCTGAACTGTGCCAGGGCGTAGGCGGCCGGGGCTGCGATGGCGAGGCTCAGCACGACGACGCCTGCGGAGATGATCAGGCTGGTGAGCAGGTTCCTGCCCTGGTCGTGGATGGCCTTCTCGTACCCCGCGAAGCTCGGATTCGTCGGGAAGAAGTCGGCGTTGAGCGTGTTGCCCGACGGCTGGAGGGATGCGTTGATCATCCAGTAGACGGGGAACAGCATGATGCCGACGAGGATCAGGCCGATGGCCAGATCGATGAGGCGTCGCGGCTTGAGCTTGGGCTGGGCGGCGACGGGTTCGATGGATGTTGATGTCATGGCGGCCTCCTACTCGTCGACGGCTTTGCGGTTGGTGCGCAGATAGATGGCGGCGAAGACCAGCGAGATGACGATCAGGATGTTGCTGTACGCAGCGCCGATCCCGAAGTCGAAGTCGATGAACGACGTCTGGTACGAGCGGACCGCGATCGTCTGGGTTGCGTTGGCGGGGCCGCCGTCTGTGAGGCCGAGGATGATGTCGAGGACCTTCAGCGTGTAGACGACCCCGAGCACCAGCACGACCGAGATCACGGGCCGCAGGTTCGGAACGGTGATGTGCCAGAACGCCTTCCAACCCGTGGCACCGTCCAGCGAGCCAGCCTCGTACAACTCGGTCGGGATCTCCTGAAGCCCGCCGTACAGGAGCGTCACGTTGAAGGGCACGCCCACCCAGATGTTCACCAGGATGACCGCGATCAGCGCCACGTCGGGGCTTGTCAGCCAGGGCACGCCGTCGAGGCCGACGGCGCGCAGCAGCGTGTTGAGCACGCCGCCGTCCTGATCCAGGATGGAGCGCCAACTGGCGCTGCCCACGATCAGCGGGAGCAGCCACGGCAGCAGCAGCATCGCGCGCAGGAAACCGCTGAGCGGGAACCGGCGCTGGAAGAACAGCGCTAGCCCCATGCCGATGATGAACTGCCCGATGATGGACCCGAGGGTGAACAGGGCCGTGTTGCGCATGGCGGGCCAGAACAACTGGCTGTTCACCACCGTCGAGTAGTTGTCCAACGCGACCCACGGCGCCTCACCGGTGAAGAAGGTGCGGGTGTTGTATTCCTGGAAGCTCATCACCACGTTCTTGACGATGGGGTAGCCGAAGTACAGGGCGATGAAGATGGCTGCCGGGGCCAGGAACATGGCCTTTGCCAGCTCCTCGCGCCGCCTGTTGCGGCGCGAGGGGGCCTCATGTGTTGCGGAAGTCATGGAGTTCTCCGGGTGGCGCCGAGCTACTTGGCCTCGGCCTGCGCGAACGCGTCCTGAGGGCTCGCCTTGCCGGTGATGCCGAGCTGGATGGCGTTGTAGATGACGGTCGCGGCGGCGGGCCACTCCGTGCCGAGCTTGCCGGTGCGGGCGCGTGCGGTGACGACCTGGTCGGCGAACGTCTTCATGCTCGGCACCTCCTTGACGTAGGTCTCCAGGACGTCGGTGCGGGTCGGAACGGTGAAGCGCTCCTTCGCGAGTTGCAGTTCGTTGTCCTTCTCCGACAGGCAGGTGACCAGTTCGGCCGCCTTCTTCTGCTTCTCCTTGTCGCCCGTGGCGGGCACGGTCCACACCTCGCCGCCCAGCGGTGCGATCGGGGTCTGTCCCTCCTCCCGGACGGGGACGAGCACCGAGTCGTACTTGACTCCCGACTCGTCGAGGGCGGGGATCTGCCACGGACCGTTGATCATCATGGCCGTCTTGCCCGCGATGAACTGGTCGTTGACGTCGCCCTGGCTCCAGTTGATCACGCTCGACGAGGCCGACCCGGACTTCACGAGATCGACCCAGAGTTCCAGGGCCTGCGCGACCTCAGGGGAGGTGAGATCGGTCTCGTCGCCCCCGTTGGTCCACATGAACGGCAGGAACTGCCACGAGCCCTCGTAGGTCGCGATGGCGGAAAAGGCGATTCCGTACCGATCGCCCTGCTTGAGCTTGGCGGCCGCCGCCTTCAACTCGTCCCATGTCTTGGGAGGCGTCACGCCTGCCTCCTCCAGCATCTCGACGTTGTAGAACAGGCCGAGCGTGTTGACAGTGGGCGCGAGGCCGTAGACCTCGCCTTCGTAGGTCGCCGCCTGCAGAATGCCCTCGGCGAACCCTGAGGTGTCGACCCCGTAGTCGCTGAGCGGGGTAAGGCCTCCCGTCTTGGCGATCTCCTGCACGTCGGGGTTGTCGAGCATGAGGACGTCGGGCAGCGTCTTTGACGAGGCCCGCTGCAGGACGCCCTGGATGAGGTCGGCTCCCGGCACCGTCTCGCGCTTCAGCGTGACTCCGATCTTCGTTGCGCAGGTGTCGAGGGCCTTCTGGATGAACTCCTTGTCAGGCTCGTTGTTGTAGTAATCGAGGACGGAGAGGGTCGACGGGTCGCCCGACCCCTGGTTCCCTCCTCCACCGCCGCAGGCGACGAGGGTGAGTGACATGGCTGCTGCGAGGCCGGCCGTGACGATGTGTCGTGTTTTGGGCATGGCAAAGACTCCTTGTGATCGCGGGGATGTACATGTTCGCGGGGATCCGTCAGCTTTGACGGTCATGAAGTGGGGACCTAGAGTTAAGCGCTTAACTCTGATTTCAGTAGTATTGGTTCACCAAGAGACAAAGTCAACCCCCTTTGCGGAAAAATGGGACAATTCACCTGATCAGCAACCTTGAGAGCAGGGAAGTGACAGATGGCGACGATGCAGGACGTCGCGGAGCGTGCCGGAGTGTCGATCGCCACCGTCTCGTTCGTCGTGAACGGGACCAAGCGGGTCGCGCCACACACGCAGGCAAAGGTCGAGGCCGCCATGCGCGAGTTGGGCTACGCCCGCAACCACGCGGCGAGCGCCCTGGCCAGGGGGCGCACGGACATCCTCGCGCTGCTCTCGCCCGCGCTCGAGCGCAACCTGAGCGGCACAGCGATGGAGTTCATCACCCGTGCGGCTGAACGTGCGCTGCAGCGCGGCTACAAGCTGGTGCTCTGGCCCTTCGACACCCAGGCCTCCAGCGTTCAGTCGCTGATCGCGTCGCGGCTTGTCGCGGGTGCCATCCTCATGGAGGTCGAGTTGTATGACGCCCGCGTTCCCGCGCTCATGGAGAGCGGGCTTCCCTTCTCCCTGATCGGCCGCACGCTCGATCCGACAGGAATGGCATGGGTCGATGTCGACTTCGACGCCTCGATCGTCGGCACGATGAAGGACCTGCTCGGCTTGGGCCACCGTCGGATCGCCTACGTCGATTTCATGCTGGGTGAGGACCCCGAGGGCAACGTGTTCGCAGGGGCGATGCGCGCCCGCGACGCTTACGTCACGACCATGAGGTCGGTCGGTGCTTCCCCGGTGCTGCTGCGGTGCCCGGAGACCCCGTGGGATGGGAGGAGGCTCGCCAACCGACTGTTGGCCGAGCATCCGGACGTGACCGCGCTGGTTGTGATGAACGAGCACGCGGCGCCGGGCATCGTCCTGGGGTTGGCGGCCGCGGGGGTGCGGGTGCCCGAGGATTTGTCGATTATCTCGGTCGGCACGACACCGATGATGGCCGCATTCACCGATCCCGTCCTGACGCACACCGTCTCACCCGCGCGGGAGCTGAGCAGGCTGGGCGTCGATGCCGTCATCGACCGGATCAACGATCCGGGCCAGCCGCTGCCCCAGATCCTGCTGCCCTGCATGCGCGCCAGCGGCGAGTCGGTGGCTCCGCCGCGGTCCTGAGCGTTCGGCGGTAGCGTTGTCTGTAGACGACGGGAGGCCCCATGGCGAGGAAACGGCAGCGCGAGGACACCTGGAAGGCCGCCATCACCGAACTCAATCAGGTCGACGACGCCGTCTATGACGCCATCGCCACCTCACGCGGGCCGGTGCTTGACTCCTTCATGCCCAAGCTCACCAACATCGCCGACCACGGCGTGCTCTGGTGGGGCATGGCTGGCCTGCTTGCGCTGACCGGCGGCGCGCGGGGACGCAGGGCGGCGCTGCGCGGCATGGCGACGCTCGGCGTCAGCAGCCTGCTCGCCAACCAGGTCTTCAAGCGCACCATCCACCGCCAACGCCCCGACCGCTCGCTGCTCCCCTTCGGGCGCAACGGGCGCCGTCGACCGACCTCGTCCTCCTTCCCGAGCGGGCACGCCGCCTCGGCGGCCGCCTTCGCCGCGGGCGCCTCCTCGGAATGGCCGAGCCTCGGCGTCCCGCTCAGCACGCTTGCCGGGGCCGTCGGGATCTCGCGGGTCGCAACGGGCGCCCACTACCCGTCCGACGTGCTCGCCGGCTTCCTGCTCGGGAGTTCCGTCGCCGCGTGGGGGTCCAAGGTGGTGCCCGTCCCGGAGGATCCGATCGTCGACCGTACGGGCCTCGGACAGATCGACCTGGGTGCCCGGCCGGACGGCGCCGGCGTGGTCCTCTTCGTCAATCCCGAGTCCAACAGCGGCAAGGGGGAGCGCGTCCTGAGGGTGGTGCGACGCAAGCTGCCCGCCACCCGGATCGTCGCGCTGGAGAAGGGTGAGGAGTGGAAGGACGTGATGCGCCGCGAGTCCGACGGTGCGGAGATCGTGGCGGTCGCGGGCGGCGACGGCACCGTCCGGACGGCCGCCGCGGTGGCGTTGGAGAAGGACCTGCCGCTCGCGGTGCTGCCGGCAGGCACCTTCAACCACTTCGCGAAGGATCTCGGCCAGTACCCGCTCCGCTCCGCGATCCGGGCGATCCGGGACGGCAGCGCCAACCGGGTCGACGTGGCCTACGTCAACGACGGACTGTTCGTGAACACGGCCAGCGTCGGCGCCTACACCGACTTCGTCCGGATCCGCGAGAAGTACCAACGCAGGATCGGCAAGCCCGCGGCGGCCATCCTCGCCTCGCTGCGCGTGCTGAGGAAGCGCGAGTCGATGCGCATCCGGGTCGACGGCGCCGAACTTGACGTCAACCTCCTGTTCCTCGGCAACGGCCAGTACGAGCCGCAGGGCTTCGCCCCGTCGATGCGCTCCCAACTCGACGACGGCATCGTCGACCTGCGCCTGCTTGACGTGCCGAGTGGCATCAAGCGGTGGGGCGCGATCTTCTCGCTGGTGGCGGGCAGGCTCGCGGGCAGCCGCTACTACCAGGTGACCTCCGCGTCGCACCTCGACATCGAACTGCTCGACGGGCCGCGCAGGATCGCCCGGGACGGCGAGGTAGGGGAGTTGGCCGATCGCCTCGAGGGTGAGCGTCAAGCGGCGCGCGCTGACCGTGCTTCGACCGCGCTGACGATCAGCAGCGAGGCCGCCAGGAACGTCAGCGACAACCCGACGCCCCCGACGACGTCCGTGACGTAGTGCACGGCCAGCGCGACCCGCGCGAAGCACACCAGCGCCACCACGGCGACCGCGAGCCAGGCCGGCCAGCCGTGCAGCCGCCACACCGGGGCGAAGACCAGCCATCCGCCGATCAGTGCGACCGTCACGGCCGCCGCGTGCGGCGAGGGGAACGACGACCCGAAGGCCGCCACCGACGCCAACTCGGGCCGGGGCCGGTCCACGGCCAACTTGACCAGGTTCGGAAGGGTCGAGCCGACCAGGACGAGCCCGCTCCACACCAGCAGTGGGAGGCGCACCGCCTCCCGTCGCCGCGCCTGGTCGGCCGACAACCGCAGCGGCAGGAACACGCCGACGGCGCACACGATGGCCGCAACCCGCCACGCCCAGGGGCTGAGGATTGCGCTGACCACGAACCACAGGGTGGTCCACCAGGGGGCGCGCGCCGCGAGGGTGCCGAAGTGGTCTGCGGGGACCTCGTCAAGGCGGAGGACCGTGGTCTGGCCGGGGCCGAGCCATGCCGCTCCAAGCACGAGGATCACTCCGACGGAGAGGCAGACGCGCAGCGACGCCTCAGAACTGCCATGCCATCGCTGCCTCGGGGGTTCCCGGTGACCTCGCGAGCGATCTGGCATGGGGTGCCGCGGCTAGGGCTCGGGGGTCGGCGTGGGAGTCGGCGAAGGGCTCTTCGACGGGACGACGCAGATCGCGCCGTCGACGGCGGCGACCTCCTTGAGCGCCTTGTCGTTGTAGACCGGGTTGTCGGTGGGAAGCAGCACGTCCACCGTGCCGTCGACGCGGTCGTCGTAGTCGATGGTCGGCTCGACGAACTGCGAGGCGACCAGGTCGATCTGCGCCTGCTGGGACTTGTTGGCCCGCACCGTCAGCGTCTTGACGCGCTCCTCGGTGTTGCCGATCCGCACCACGTTGAAGCCGAGTTCCTGGAACTTCGTCTGGACGCGGCTGGCCTGGCCGGAAGTGAACCCTCCGTTGTAGATCCGCACGCTCACCTGGGGCGGCGTGACCACCGCAGACGTCTGCGTCACACAAGGGGTGGGGGAGGGCGAAGGCAACGGCGCGGTCAGCGAGTTCCAGCCCCAGAGCGCTCCCCAGGCGAGCAGCCCAAGCAACCCCAGGAGGATCACGGGTGTCGCAATGAGCCTGAAGATTCGCACGCTTGTCTCTGCCTTCGCTGGTCGGACCACGTCGGTGTGGTGAGTACCTTAGTTCAACTCGAGCACGCGGGCGTGCATTGTCTGGCGCTGTTGCAGCGCTGCGCGGAGCGCGCGGTGGAGCCCGTCCTCCAGATACAACTCGCCCCGGTAGGCCACGACATGGGCGAACAGGTCGCCGTAGAAGGTCGAGTCCTCCTCCAGCAGGGCCTCCAGATCGAGCGTGCGCTTCGTCGTCGTCAACTCGTCCAGGCGCACCTGGTGCGGCGCGATGGCGATCCACTGCTTCTGGGTGTAGCCGTGGTCCGGGTACGGGCGGGAATCGCCTACTCGCTTGAAGATCACCCGGCCAGACTACCCGCAACGGTTCCTCGGCGACCCCGCGGCCCGAGGAGTAGGCGGGTTCGTGGGCGCAGGTCACGCCCGATATGGGAAGGTAGGCGCGTGAACGATGCACCCGATATCGAGCAGATCCGCGCCGGCTACACCTTCGACGTCGACTCCGCGACGCTCGGTGTCCTGATCGACGGCGGCAGCCCCGTCACCGACCTGCCGATCCGCATCCCGCTCGGCATGTTCAACCGCCACGGCCTTGTCGCAGGCGCCACCGGAACGGGCAAGACCGTCACGCTCCAGGTGATGGCCGAGGCGCTCAGCAGCGCGGGGGTCCCGGTTTTTGCCGCAGACATCAAGGGCGACCTGAGCGGCATGGCGACCGCGCCGCAGCCGAGCGAGAAACTGCTTGCCCGCACGCAGGCCCAGGGGCAGCCGTGGGAGGCGGTGGCGTTCCCGACGGAGTTCTACGCGCTCGGCGGCGAGGGCGTCGGCATCCCCGTCCGGGCGACCGTCTCGTCCTTCGGCCCCATCCTGCTGTCCAAGGTGCTCGGCCTGAACCAGGTGCAGGAGTCCTCGCTGGGGCTGGTGTTCCACTACGCCGACAAGAACGGCCTCGCGCTGCTCGACCTCAAGGACCTGGTCGAACTGCTCAAGTACCTCACCTCCGACGACGGCAAGGCCGAGCTGAAGGGCATCGGCGGCGTCAGCACCGCCACCGCGGGCGTCATCCTCCGCTCGCTCGTGACGATCGCCGACCAGGGCGCCGACGTCTTCTTCGGCGAACCCGAGTTCGACCCGTCCGAACTTCTCCGGGTCGCGCCGGACGGACGCGGCGTCGTCTCGCTGCTCGAACTGCCGAAGCTCGCCTCGCGGCCCGCGCTGTTCTCCACCTTCCTGATGTGGCTGCTCGCCGACCTGTACTCGAGCCTCCCCGAGGTCGGTGACCTCGACAAGCCAAAACTGGTGTTCTTCTTCGACGAGGCCCACCTGCTGTTCAACGGCGCCTCCAAGGCGTTCCTCGACGCGATCACCCAGACCGTCCGGCTGATCCGCTCCAAGGGCATCGGCGTCTTCTTCGTCACCCAGACCCCCAAGGATGTCCCCGACGATGTGCTCGCCCAGCTTGGATCCCGCGTCCAGCACCAGTTGCGCGCGCACACCCCCAACGACGCGAAGGCCCTCAAGGCCACCGTCGCGACCTACCCCAACTCCGCCTACGACCTCGAGCAGCTCCTGCAGCAGTTGGGCATCGGCGAGGCGATCGTGACGGTGATGAGCGAGAAGGGCGCGCCGACGCCCGTTGCGTGGACCAAGATCTGGGCGCCCACCTCGCAGATGGGTGCCACCCCGGAGCCGCAGGTGCAGGCCATCGTCGACGCGTCGCCGCTGAAGGCCAGGTACGGCGAGGCGATCGACCGCGAGTCGGCCTACGAACTGCTCACCAAGCGCCTCGAGGAGGGCGCGCGGCAGGCAGAGGCCGAGCAGGCCGAGAAGGACCGCGCCGAGCAGATGAAGGCCGCACAGGCCGAGGCCGACCGCCAGGAGAAGGAATTCCAGCGCCAGCAGCGCGAGGCGGAGAAGGAGCGCGCCCGGATCGAGCGCGAGGCCCGCGCCGAGGAGGCCGCCCGTCGCAGGTACGAGCGGGAGAACCCCTCCCTCGTGCAGCAGGTGACCAAGTCGACGGTGTTCAAGGACCTCGTCCGCACCGCAGGGCGCGAGATCATCCGCGGCATCTTCGGAACGGGCCGCCGGAGCAGATGATGCGGAGGAGGGCGTTCGGGACCCTCGCGCTGGTCGCCCTGGCGGGATGCGTGCGCGACGAAGAGTCGCCCGCCTCGGCCCGACCGGTGCCGGGCACCGGCGCGCCCGAGACCGACTACAGCAGGCCGCTGTCGGTGGTGATGGACATGCTCCGCACCGGCGGCGTCAGCCTCTACCTCGCCCACCCCGGCCTGATCGGGGACGCGCTGTCCGACCTCGGCCGGCAGGTGGCGACCGAGGTGGGGGAGGCCTTCGCCGCGCTCGACGTCGAGGTCACCGTCACGTCTTCTCCCGCGCAGTACTGCCTCGAGACGGCCGACGTCGCGTTCGCCGGGTCGGAGGCCACCGTCGACGACCTGCTCCGCGACCTGCGCGAGGCCGAGGGACGTGAGGAGCAGATCACCGAGCACGCCGCGAAACGCCTCGCGAGCAGCGTCCCCTGGGGCGAGGTCGCCGTCCTGATCGGCCACCCCGGCAACATCACGGCCGTCACGGGCGTGCCTGTCAACGAGGGCGAGGGCCTGATCTGTGCCAGGGCGGGCGGCTCGTTCCAGGTGCTCGCCGAGACGATGCCCAACGACTGGGCGCGGATGAAGTAGCAGGGCTCAGGACGCGGTGAAGCGTTCGATGCTCGGATCGTTGCGGACCCGGTCGCTGATCGCCTGCAACTGATCAGCGAGCGACTGGGCGCTCAACTGGGCCGACAGGAACTGGCTCCACAGCTTCCCCTGCTCGGGGGCGAGGCCGTAGTAGTCGGCGAACCGCCACGAGAAGACGTGCTCGCCCGCGTCGGCGAGCAGGCGGGTCTGCGAGGTCAGCGCCGAGGACTGCAGGTCCGTGGGGATCGAGTTGCGCACCACCGTCGGCAACAGGTTCGTGCGGGTGAACTCCTGCGCCACCTGGGGGGTCAGCATCGCGCGCAGCAGCGCCTTGCCGCCCTCCGGGTTGGCGGCCTTAGCAGGCACCAGGAACGCCTCGGTCGGCGTCGAATGGATCGCGGTGGCGGGGAAGGTCGGAGACGACGTCTGGGTGGGGACGGGTGCCGCGCTCATCTCGAAGCCCTCGGCGGTCTCGCCCGCCATCTCCTTGGCGATCCAGGAACCGGACGGGTACAGCAGGGCGCGCTTGTTCTTCGACCATTCGGCCTGGGCGTCGAGGAAGCTGCCTCCGTGCAGCACGAAGCCCTCCTTGACGCAGGTCTCGAGTTGGGTGAGCGCGCCGAGCACGGCGGGCTGGGCCCAGCCGTCCGGCTCCAGGTTGTCCAGCGCGATCCGGACCTTGTCGCCGCCCTCCTTGATGGCCGAACTGATGGCCAACTCCTGGTAGTAGTGCGCGACCTCCTCGCCCCAGACGAACAGGAAGGTGTCGAACGCGCGGGCCTTGTCGCCAAGTTCAAGCATCTCGTCCCAGGTGGTGGGGACGGCCCAGCCCTCCGCGGCGAACCGGGACCCGGAGTACCAGAGCCCGTAGACCGACAGCGCGTAGTGCAGCGCGATGAGCTTGTCGTTGACGATGCCAGGCGTCAGGGCGTTGGCGAACAGCGTGTCCTTGATGACCTCGCCGTCGGCGTTCTTCGCGTCGATGACGTCATCGAGGGTGAGGAAGGCCTCCACCATCTCCGCGACCGCCAGTTGGTCGGCGCCCGAATTGTCGATCAGGTCGGGCGGGGTGGCGCCCTCGGCGAAGCGCGGGGTGAGGGCCTCGGAGACGTTGCTGACGGTGCTGACGACCGCCGTCACCTCCGGGTAGGTCGTGTGCAGCACCTCGGCCGCCAGTTCCACGTAGTCGGACCCGAAGGCGCCGTCGAAGATGACGGCATCGACCTTCGTCACGTCGCCCGGGCGCAGCGGCCAACTGGTGGGAGTCGGCGTTGGGGAGGACGGCGTCTGAGGCGGCTGAGGCTCGCGGGTGCAGGCGGCCAGCGGCGCGACGGCAAGAACCGACAGCACGGTTCGGCGACTCAACGGTGGCATGGGGCTCCTCAACAGACGAGCCCACCCTACGGCAGCGCGGGGTGCGACCACGTCACACCCAGGTCGTCAGATCAGCGTCCGGTTCCCGCGTAGACGGTCGCCTCCTGCTCGGCGTCGAGGCCGAACGCGGTGTGGGCGGCGCGGACGGCGCGGTCGACGTCATCTGCCCCGACGATCACCGAGATCCGGATCTCCGAGGTGGAGATCATCTGCAGGTTGACGTCGGCCTTCGCGAGGGCGTCGAAGAACGTTGCGGAGACGCCGGGATGCGAGCGCATGCCGACGCCGACGACGGAGATCTTGCCGACCTGGTCGTCGTAGAGCAGTTCGTCGAAGCCCAACTCGGCCTGGATGGCCTCGAGGGCGCCGATCGCGCGGGCGCCGTCGGCCATCGGCAGCGTGAAGGAGATGTCGGTCTTGGTGTCGCTGAGGCGCGACACGTTCTGGACGATCATGTCGATGTTGAGTTCCTCGTCGGCGATCGCCCGGAAGATGCGGGCCGCCTCGCCGACCTTGTCGGGAACCCCCGCGACGGTGATCTTGGCCTCGCCGCGATCATGCGCGACGCCGGTGATGATGGCTTCTTCCATGGTGTCGTCCTTCGTGATCTCGTCCTGGTTTTTGACCCAGGTGCCCTGCTGGTCGGTGAACGAGGAGCGCACGTGCACCGGCACGCCCTCGCGGCGGGCGTACTCGACGCACCGCAGGTGGAGGATCTTGGCGCCGGAGGCGGCCATCTCCATCATGTCCTCGTAGCCGATCTCGCGGATGTGACGTGCCGACGGCACGATGCGCGGGTCGGCCGTGTAGACGCCGTCGACGTCGGAGTAGATCTCGCAGTAGTCGGCGCCGAGCGCCGCGGCCAGCGCGACCGCGGTGGTGTCGGAGGCGCCGCGGCCGAGCGTCGTGACGTCCTTGGTGGTCTGTGCGACGCCCTGGAAGCCGGCCACGATCGCGACATTGCCCTCGGAGAGGGCCTTCTCGACACGGCCTGGGGTGATGTCGATGATGCGGGCGTTGCCGTGGATCGGGGTGGTGATGACGCCCGCCTGCGAGCCGGTGTAGGACACGGCGTCGACGCCGAGGTCGGCGAGCGCCATGGCGAGCAGCGCCGCCGACTGCCGTTCTCCGGTGGTCAGCAGCATGTCCAACTCGCGCGACTTGGGCCGCGGCGACACCTTCAACGCCAGGTCCATCAACTCGTCGGTGGTGTCGCCCATCGCCGAGATGACGATGATGACGTCATGCCCGTCGGCCCGCGTCCGGGCGATCCTGCGCGCCACGCGCTTGATCGAATCCGCGTCCGCAACCGACGATCCGCCGAACTTCTGAACGATGCGACCCATCAACAACCTCCTGGGGAAACCTTGACGAGTCTAGTTCTTCGGGCCGTTTGCCGCTGACTCCGTCCAGCCGACCCGACCGGGGCAGGGGCCCGGCCGCTTCCGGGCGAGGGGTCGCGCGCCAAAGGATGGAAAGGGGCCGCCGCAGGTCAGCGGCGTTCCGATGGGGCATCCGGGCGCGGCCTCGCGGTGTAGCGTCTGCTGTGTGTCGACGCTGCCGAAACTGACCGCCGAAGAACAACGGGTGCTCGGGTGCCTCCTGGAGAAGGAGGTGACGGTCCCGGCCAGTTACCCGCTGACAATGAACGCGCTGAAGACGGCGTGCAACCAGTCGAGCAGCCGCGAACCGGTGGTCGACTACGAGGAGCGCACCATCCAGGACGCGATGCGCGGGCTGAAGGACCACGGACTCGCGGGCACCACCTGGGCCGATCACGGTCGCCGGACCATCAAGTACGCGCAGGTCGCGGCAGAGGTGCTTGGCCTCGCCGACGATGAGCGTTCCGTGCTGACCGTCCTGCTGCTGCGCGGCCCGCAGGCGCCCGGCGAGTTGAAGACGCGCACCGACCGACTGCACTCGTTCGCCGACCGCGGCGCCGTCGAGGCGTGCCTGACGAGGATGGCCGGGCGGGAGGCTCCCCTGGTGGTCGAGCTTCCGCGGCGACCCGGGCAGCAGGACGCGCGCTGGGCGCACCTGCTCGGCGAGCCGCCGACGGTGCCCGGTCCGGTCGCCGAGGTCGACCGGGAACAGATCCTCGCCGAGGGCGCGGGCGAGCGCGATGACCAGATCCGTGCGACCTACGCCGTCGTCGCCGAGGACTACGCCGACCAGTACGGCACCTGGCTGGACGAGCGCCCGATCGAACGCTGGCTGCTCGACCGGGTCGTCGACCTGGCCTACGAGCGGCCCATCGCCGACGTCGGTGCAGGCCCCGGCAACATCACCGCCTACCTGGCTCGGGCCGGTGGCGACGTCACGGGCTACGACCTGTCGCCCGAGATGGTCGAGGTCGCCCGGCGCGACCATCCCGAGATCAGCTTCGCGGTCGCCGACCAGCGCCGCCTGCTGCGGCCTCCCGCGGCGGGCGGTTGGGGCGCCATCACGGCCTGGTACTCGCTGATCCACTACACGCCCACCGAGTTGGCCGCCCAGGTCGGCTACCTGGCGAACCTGCTCGACGAGGAGGGCGTCCTGGCGATCGCCGTCCATGGCGGGGCGGAGGTGTCGACGACGGCGCAGTGGCTCGGCCACGACGTCACGACGCCATGGGTCAGCCACGACCCGGCGCAGGTGCGGGCCGCCGTCGCGGCGGCGGGGCTGGTCGAGATCGAGGCCTACGTCGACCTCGGCGAGGACAGGGACCGGGTCTTCGTCCTAGGGCAGCGGCCCTGACGATCAGGGGATGACGTAGGGACCTCCGCCCTCCGAGTCCGATGTGAAGAGGACCTCTCCCCGCGCGTCCAGGTACTCGACGACCAGTCGCCCCGAGGACTTGGGCTGCCTCGTCACGACGAAGGAGTAGGTGCCGTCGACCAGGTCGACGGTGTACTGGCCGTCGACCCGCATGCTGGTCGCACCCTCGACGGGGACGAGCCCGGAGCCGACCTCATACGGCTTGAGGCTCGGGTCGTCCACCTTGCCGCCTCCGGGCAGGAAATAGCTCGCCGAGATGCCCCAGAACTCGTCGCCGGGCCGCGGCGTGGGGATCTCCATGGCCGCCTGCGCCATGCCGTAGGGCCGGAGTCCCGAGACGTCGCAGGAGTAGTAGGCCTCGTCGAGGCGCAGGAGGGCCGTGACGATGCCGTCCTTCTCCGCCGCGTTGACCAGCGTCGCCGGCCTGAGGTCGGGCGTCCTGAAGTCGTAGGAACGGCCGGCGCCCTCGTCGAGCGGAGCGTCGTCGTAGCGGCGCAACTGCTGGGAGCACAGCGCGGCCAGGCGTTGCGGGTCGGCGAGGCTCGGCGCGGGATCGGGGATCGCCGACGTCGTGTCGCCGGGCTCCGGCACGATGCAGAGCCGCCCGCTCGACCGTCCCGCGGGGTCGACGAAGAGCACCGGGTCGCCCGTGGAGTAGCGCTGGTCGGAGTGCGCGATCGCCCACGCGACGCTCTCCCACGAGGGAGTCTCGTAGCCGGGTTCTCCGTCGTAGGCGTCGAGTTGCGGTTGGCAACGCTGCGTCACCGCCTCGGGCGACAACCGGTTGGTCGCCTCGGACGGGGAGGTCTCCTGGGTGGGCGCGGGCGTCGCGGGGGCGGGGGAGGCGACCATGGTGGCCGGACGCATGGAGGCGGCTCCGAAGGCCACGCCCCCTACCGTGAGGGCGGTCACGAGGGCGACGCCGCCGATGCGCCGTCGCGCCCGGGCCTTCGCTGCGAGCGGCAGCAGATTCGGGGCGGTGATGCTGCGGTCGTCGGCCGCGCGCCGCATGAGGGACCGGAGTTCCTCGGTCTCAGGCTCTTCCATGGCTGGCTCCTGTCGGGTTGAGGATGTCGCGGAGGGCGTGGAGCGCCTCCGAGGTCATGCGCTTGACGTTGCCCTCCGAGCAGCCGAGGGCCGCCGCGGTGTCGGCAACGGAGACATCGAGGTAGAACCTGAGCACGACGCAGGCCCTCCGGCGCGGGGTCAGTTCCGCGAGGGCAGCGGCGAGGTGGACCCGCTCATCGATGGTTCCGGCCTCGTCCGAGACGGTGGTGTCGCGGATGTCGTCCTGCGGGGCCTCGCGTCGCCAGGGTCGGCGGGACTCGTCGATGAGAATGGTCACGAGGGCGCGCCTCGCGTAGGCCTCCTTCTGGGCCACCCGGTTCCAGCGCGGGTGGAGCCTCAGCAGCGTGGCTTGGGCCGCGTCCTCGGCCTTGTGCCAGTCGCCGCAGATGAGATAGCCGGTCCGGGTCAGCCGGTCGAACGAGGCGCGCACGAATGCGTCGAACTCCTCATCCATCCTGGCCATCGGCAATCCCCCTTGTCTCTGCACGGTAGACGAGGCCAACCGGCTTCGGGGTTGCGTCGCTGCCTGAGTTGGTCGGCGGGTCCGTGTGCGGAGCGGGTCTGGTGGTTCGTTCCCTGAACCTGTCGAAGGGGCCGCGACCGGAGCGGGGCTGTTCGTTCCCTGAGCTTGTCGAAGGGTCCGTAAGCGAAGCGGGTCTGTCGTTCCCTGAGCTTGTCGAAGGGTCCGTGACCGGAGCGGGTCTTGTGGTTCGTTCCCTGAGCTTGTCGAAGGGTGCGCAACCGAAGCGGGTCTTGTGGTTCGTTCCCTGAGCTTGTCGAAGGGTCCGTGACCGGAGCGGGTCTGGTGGTTCGTTCCCTGTGCTTGTCGAAGGGTCCGCAACCGAAGCGGGTCTGTCGTTCCCTGAGCTTGTCGAAGGGTCCGAAGGAGAAGCGGGTCTGGTGGTTCGTTCCCTGAGCTTGTCGAAGGGTCCGCAACCGAAGCAGGTGTGTCGTTCCCTGAGCTTGTCGAAGGGTCCGCAACCGAAGCGGGTCTGATGGTTTCGGACGTCTCGACAAGCGCGACGATCGGGTCGTCCGTGAGCTGCGAGGGTGTCAGATGGTTTGTGTAAGGGGTGGCTCCTGATTAGGAAGCAGACACACTGA
>JAQDQK010000001.1 GCA_027658995.1 Propionibacteriaceae bacterium AM104-82 | reverse complement strand
GTCGCGAAACCCGCGGTGCACAACACCCGACCCCAGCGCGAGCCACCAAGGCGGGCAGACGGGGACGGGAGCCGGGCGGCCTCAACACCCCTCACCGCACCAGGCCCGCAAGGAGGGACAAACCCGACGACAACGCCGCCCGACTCTCGGCACCGGCTGACCGCATCACAGTCCCAGTCGGTACTGGCGGGCCAAGTCCCCGGTAACCTCACGAGGATTTCGACACGGGCGGCGGCCGCTACGCGGCGCACCCGGCTCAATCAGCAAACACCGGCTCAGTCAGCAAAGAAGAAGGAGCCGGGCGACCTCGCCGCCCGGCTCCAACAGTGATCTGGGATCAACGACCGAAGATCTTGCCCAACAGTCCACCGGACGAGGGCGCCTTAGCGTGGCCAGGGCACCACTTGCCCGCGGGCACCGTGGCTTTGACGGCGTCGATGTGCTGGCCACAGCCAGCCCAAGTGGTCTTTCCGCAGGTCCTGCAAGCAACGGGACGGCACATGATGTTCTCCTTCAAGATGGTGATATTCAACGGTGATGAGGTTGGTCCGCCGACTGCGACGGGAGGGGTGACCGGAAGGTCCGGCCGATCGGGGCCGCCAGAAGACCTGGCGACCCAGTGGTTCAGGCCAAGGTCAGGAAGAGCTTCTCCAACTCCTCCGTCGTGATGTCATCGGTGCGATTGACACCCTCAGGGTCGACGACGCAGTCGCGCATCGCCGTAGCGATGATCGCGAAGCCCGCCTTATCCAGCGCCGACGACACCGCCGACAACTGGGTCACGACGTCGCGGCACGAGCCCCCGCCCTCGACCGACTCGATGACGGCGTTGAGCTGTCCCCGAGCCCTCTTCAGGCGGTTGAGGATCCGCTTGCGCGCGGCCTCGTCAGTGATGGCCATGTCTACTCCTACTTCGTCAGGACGGTGTCGGACCGGTCATACGTCGTCAGGACCGTGTCGGCCCGGTCGCCCAGCGCGGCCTTCAGCGTGAGGATGCCTCCCGACAGCGATGCGGAGTCGAAGCCGGACTGCGTCAGGACGCGGTGCGCGATGGCCGAGCGGACCCCGGAGGCGCACAGCACGCGCACCGGGCGACCTGCCGCGGCCTCGCGGACCTCGTCGAGCCTGTCCCGCAGCTCGGTGTGGGCGATGTTCAGCGATCCGGGGATGTGCCCCGTCTCGTACTCCTGCACGCTACGCGCATCCAGGATCAGCGCCTCGTCAGCGACCTCTTCGAGGTCCTCGGCGTACCAGAGCCGCAGCGTGTCGTCGAGCACGTTCGAGGCGACCATGCCAGCCAGGTTCACGCCGTCCTTCGCCTGGCCGTAGGGCGGCGAGTAGGCAAGGTCAAGGTCGATCAGCTCCGGGGCGGTCATCCCGGCGCGGATCGCGGTGGCGAGCACGTCGATCCTCTTGTCGACGCCGTCGAGCCCGGCGGCCTGTGCACCGAGCAGCCGACCGTCGCCCGCCGCGATGTGCAGCACCAGCCGCACCTGGCTGGCGCCGGGGAAGTAGCCGGCGTGCTGGTTCGGGTGCAGGTGCAGTGTGCGGTAGTCGATCCCGGCCGAGTCGAGCGCGGCGCGGTTGGCTCCGGTCATGGCCGCGGTCAGCGAGCCGACCCGCACGATGGCGGTGCCGACCGGCGTCGGGATCGGACGCGCAGAGCCGGGCCTGACGATGTCGTCGGCGACCAGGCGACCCGCGCGGTTCGCGGGGCCCGCGAGCGGCACCGGGCGGCGGATGCCGGTGACGGCGTCGGTGGACACGACGGCATCACCGACGGCCCACACGCCTGGCGCGGAGGTGCGGCCGTGCTCGTCGACGACGATCGCGCCGCGCTCGCACTCGATGCCCGCGGCCTCGAACGGGGCGGTGTCGGGGCGCACGCCGACCGACAGCACGATGAGGTCCGCCGCGATCCGGGTGCCGTCGCCCAGCACGACCACGTCCTCGTCGGCGCCGCGCTCGATGGCGGTGGCAGCGACGCCGTCGCGCACGGTGATGCCCATGGCGCGCAGTTCCTGCGTGACGAGGTAGGCCAGCTCGGCCTCCAGCGGGGGAAGCACGTGGGGGGCGAGTTCGACGACGGTGGTCTCGAGCCCGCGGATGGCGAGCGCCTCTGCGGCCTCCAGGCCGATGAACCCGGCCCCGAGGACCACGGCCCGACGGGCACCCTCGTCGACCGAGGCCTTGAGGGAGACGGCGTCGTCGACGGTGCGCAGCGTGGTGACGCGCGGCGAGTCGAGCCCGTCGATCTCGGGGCGGATGGCCTTGGCGCCGGGCGACAGGACGAGCGCGTCGTAGCCGATCTCCTGCTCGCCGTCGGCGGTCATGGCCTTGACGACGCGGCGTCCGGTGTCGATCGCGGTGACGTCGTGGCCGGTGCGGACGTCGAGGTTCAGCGCGGCCTTCAGCGAGGCGGGCGTCTGGACGAGCAGCTTGTCCGCCTCCACGATCTCGCCACCGACGTGGTAGGGCAGCCCGCAGTTGGCGAACGAGACGTGCTCGCCGCGCTCGAGGACGATGATTTCGGCCGACTCGTCGAGTCGCCTGGCGCGCGCGGCGGCGCTCATGCCGCCCGCGACGCCTCCGACGACGACGAGCCTCACAGGTCTGCTCCGTCGACGGCGAGCTGCTGTTGGGCGATCTGCGCGTGGACCTCGTCCATGTCGAGTACCTTGACGGCGGTGATGAGCTCCTCGAGGTCCGGGCCTCGGAGGGCGCCGGGCTGCGCGAAGACGATCACACCCTCGCGGAACGCCATCAGCGTCGGGATCGAGGTGATCTCGAAGGCGGCCGCGAGTTCGCGCTGCGCCTCGGTGTCGATCTTGCCGAACACGACGTCGGAGTGCTTCTCGGAGGCCTTCTCGAAGATGGGGGCGAAGGAGACGCAGGGGCGGCACCAGCCTGCCCAGAAGTCGAGCAGGACGATGTCGTTGTCGGACACGGTGTCAGTGAGGTTGTCCTTGGTGATTTCTCGGGTTGCCATGACAACCACCATATACCCCCGGGGGTATATGACCAATTCGGCTTCGCCGTGAGCGCAACGCCCAAGTCATCAGGCGTCCAGCACCCTGCTGACCGCGAGCGAGCGCGCCGTGTAGACGGGCAGATCCGTGGCCGAGGACATCAACTGCGCCATCCGTTCGGAGTAGCCGACGCAGTCCAGGAACAGCGCGTCGGCGCCCTGAGCGCCCGCCACGATCGCGGCCGCCACGAGTTCCCCGAGGCTGGCCGTGTACGGGTTGGCGTCGACGACGACCACGTCGAGGCCATGGTCGGCCAGCCAGCGCTCCCGGATCGGGCCGCGCTGCGAGGCCTCAGGCACCACCACGCCGAGACGCGAAAGCCGCGCCAGATCGCGCGCCGCCTCCCGCGCCAGGTCCTCCGCGGTGTGCAGCGGCAACGGGGAACTCAGCCCGGGCAGCCTGCCCGTGCACATCAGCAGGACGGTGTCGGCGCCCTCCCCAGCGGCGCGGTCGATGGCGCGCTGGACGTGCGGCAGGACGCGGGACTCCCCCATCGTCGCGCACGACCCGTCCCGCAACCGGGAGACGACGGTGTGGTCGCCCTCAAGGGGACCGAGCGCCGCGATCTGGTCGGGGTCGAGGTCGTCGAGGGCGCCGTGCTCGATGACGAGGTGGCCTTGGAGCAGGTCGAGGACGTCGGCCGAGATGTCGACCCGGGGCGCCTGACCGATGGTGACCAGCGCGATGGTGCTCATGACTTTCCCTCCAGACCAGCGGCGATGACCGCTCGACGCTGGGCGCGGTTGACGTTGACGGACGGATCGGGGATCGGGACGGCGGCGATCAGCGCCCGCGTGTACGGGTCCTGCGGGTCGCCGATCACCTGGGCGCACGGCCCGGCCTCGACGACGCGTCCGGTGTTCATCACGATGACGTCGTCGGCCATGAACTCGACCACCGCGATGTCGTGCGAGATGAACAGGTAGCTGAGCCCCAGGTCGTCCTGCAGGTCCTTCATCAGGTTGAGCACCTGGGCCTGCACGGACACGTCGAGCGCGGAGACGGGTTCGTCGCACACGATCAGCCTCGGCCGCAGCATCAGCGCCCGGGCGATCCCGATGCGTTGCCGCTGGCCGCCGGAGAACTCGTGCGGGTACCGGTCGGCGTGCGCCGCCTCGAGGCCGACGCGTTCGAGGATGTCGCCGACGCGCGAGGCGATCTCGGCCTTGGAGAGGTTCTCGTGGGCGCGCAGCGGCTCGGCGAGCAGCCGTCCGACGTTCCAGCGGGGGTCGAGCGAGGCGTAGGTGTCCTGGAAGACGATCTGCATGTGGCGGCGCTGGCGGCGCAGTTCCGCGGGCGAGGCGGCCGTGATGTCGACGCCGTCGTAGACGACGCTTCCCGCCGTCGGCTCGATCAGCCGCAGCACGCAGCGGCCTGTTGTCGATTTGCCGGAGCCGGACTCGCCGACGATGGCGAGCGTCCTGCCCGCCTCCAGGTCGAAGGACACGTCGTCGACGGCGCGGAACGGTTCGGCTCCCCTGCGCGAGCCGCGACGGTGGAACTCCTTGACGAGTCCCTTGACGCTGAGCAGTGCATTCATGTCGACAGTCCTGAGTCCGAGATGACGGGCAGCCGCTCCTTGCCCGCGTTGCGGGTGGGCATCGATTCGAGCAGCGCCCGGGTGTAGGGGTGCGACGGGGAGTCGAACAACGCGTGGACGCCGCGCTTCTCGACGACCTCGCCGCGGCGCATCACGACGACGCGGTCGCAGGACTGCGCGACAACGCCGAGATCGTGCGTGACGAGCAGGATCCCCATGCCCTGCCTGTCCTGCAGGTCCTGCATCAGGTCGAGGATCTGCGCCTGCGTCGTCACGTCGAGGGCAGTGGTCGGCTCGTCGGCGATCAGCAGATCCGGCTTGCACGACATGGCGATGGCGATCATCGCGCGCTGCCGCATGCCGCCCGAGAGATGGTGCGGGTAGGAGGCGGCGACCTCCGCGGCGCGCCGGATCCCGACCATCTCGAGGAGTTCGACGACGCGGCCCTGCGCCTCGGCGCGTCCCAGCCTCAGGTGGCGTCGCAGCGGTTCGGCGATCTGGTAGCCGATCGTGAATGCCGGGTTCAGCGCGGTCATCGGCTCCTGGAAGATCGTGCCGATCCTGCGCCCCCGCACCTCGCGCATCCGCTTGGGGCCGAAGGCCGCCATGTCCTCGTTGCCGAGCAGGATCCGGCCGCCGACCATCGAGACGGCCCGGGTCGGAAGGAGTTGGATGATCGACATCGCCGTCAGCGACTTCCCCGACCCCGACTCCCCCACCACGCCGACCGTCTCGCCCCGCGCGATGTCGAACGACACCCCGTCGACGGGGAGGCTGGTGCCGCGCCGCGAACGCACCTCGACCTGCAGGTCCTCGACCCGAAGCAGCGTGCTCATGGCTCAGCCCGCCCCGAGCGTCTGCAGGTGGGTCGCCTCGCCGTAGAGCGTGACGAGGTGGTCGAACTGGTCCTCGTCGTAGAAGGCGACCTGGCCGGTGCCGTAGTACTTGGCGGTCTCGACGGCCAGCCTGGCGGCCAGTTCGATGTCGGTCGCGTGGCTGGCGCCGGTGGCGCAGCCGGCCACCGGGACCTGCGTGGTGATCGCGACCCCGACGACGGGCACCGTCGCGGCGACGGCAGGCTGCAGGATGGAGTTGAGGTGGTGCAGGTCGTTGCCGTAGGGGGTGATGTCCTGGGTCGCGAGCGCGAACACCACGGCAGGCACCCCCGTCACTGTCTCGACCATGGCGATCAGGTCCTCGCTCGCCCTCAGGATGTAGCCCTGCTTGACGGTGGGCGAGATCGCGATGCCGCGATGGTTGATGCTGCGGTTGCCCTTGGTGGTGTCGATCGAGAGGATCGCGTCCATCCTCGGGTCGACCTCATGGCTGTTCATGGTTCCCATGTCGACCGGCGAGCCCATGAACGGGACCGGGTCGTGGGGCTCGGTAGGCGCCCATCCGGTGACGTGGGTCGCGACGATCACGTCCCCCGCGAGCCGGTCGCCCCGTGCGGACATCCGCAGCAACTTGGCCGCGGCGGTCAGTGCGGCGGCCGCGCCGTCGCCGTCGGAGACGAATCCGATCCGTTCGGGCCGGGCTCCCGCCCCGCCGAGCCTTCCGATGATACCGAGGGTCGGGGCGTCTCCCCCGCTTGACGCCCCGCGGAGGCCCGGCACGAGCACCCGGACGAAGTCGGTGGAGAGGTCGTTTCTGCCGGGCACGTTGACCACCGAGATCTCCGCGCCCGGTGCCCCCTGGGCGCGCAGATAGTCGGCGAGCGCCTCGCCGGAGGTCGTCGGCGAGTCGAGCAGGTCGACGACGTCGAGCACGTGGTTGAGCATCTGGGGTTCTCCTTGATCAGTCGGCGAGGCCGAGGTAGCGAACGACCGTCAGGGCGTACACCTTGGCGGCGAGCACGACGTCGTCGACGTGGGCGCGCTCGTCGAAGCCGTGGATGGTGTGCAGGTCGGCGGGCCCGTACTGCAGCACCGGGATGTTGTGGGCGCGGAAGGTGCGGGCGTCGGAGGAGGCCCACTGCAGCACGCCCTCCGCCTCCGGGTCCTGCAGTTCGCGCAGCACCCCGACGAGGGTCGCCACGATGGGGTCGTCTGTGCCCGTCCAGTTCGCCTCGCTCGCGAAACCGAGCGGCTCGACGTCGGCCTCGATGCCCTCCTCCGCGAGGATCGCACGGACCTTGTCGAAGACCTCACCGCGGGTCAGCCCGATCGGGACCCGCGAGTCGCACTCGACGACGCAGGTGTCGGCGACGACGTTGGTGGAGGTGCCGCCGCGGATGGTGCCGATGTTGAGGCTGACGCGTTCGAAGATCTCGCCGACGCCGGGGCCGAAGCCCTCGCGTTCCTCGGCGTAGCGCTTGGAACTCTCGATCAGCGGGCGGACGTCGGCCGGGGCGTTCGGGGTGAGCTCCCACAGGCGTTGCAGCGCGACGATGGCGCGGGCGGCGAGCAGGTTGGCGCTCGTGCCGTGCAGCGGTTGAAGGCTGCCGTGCCCGGGGCGGCCGTGGATGGTCAGCCGGAACCAACTGCTGCCCTTCTGCCCGATGGTCGGGTGGGACCGCTCGGAGGGCTCGGCGATGATCGCCCCGGTCGCCCCGTCGACGACGCCCCTGGCGAGCAGCCAGTCGGCCCCGCGGTCGCCGCCGGTCTCCTCGTCGGGGACCGCCGTCAGCGACAGCCGACCGCGGAGCGGCACGCCGAGCCGGTGGAGCAGCACGTAGACGTGGATAAGGCCCGCCAGGCCCGCCTTCATGTCGCTGGCGCCGCGTCCGCGGAGCCATCCGTCGACCACGTCACCGGCGAACGGCGGGAAGCTCCACCTGGAGACGTCTCCGACGGGGACGACGTCGTGGTGGCCGGCGAGGACGAGGTGACGCTCGCCCTCGCCGACTGTCCCGGAATGGGCGACCACGCTGACCCGCCCGTCGCCCGCGTCGTGGCGCTCGTTGGAGAGCCCGGCGTCGGCGAGGTACCCGGCGATGACCGCAGCTACGTCGGTGCAGTCACCGCCGGGGTTCTCGCTGGGGGTGCGGATCAGGAGCCCTGCCAGGTCGAGGAGTTCGTGGCTCGTCTCGTCGATGCCCGCAAGGATCCGCTGCTCCCAGTCTTGGGGGGTGGTCATGTGATCGCCTTTCGCGTCGGTGTTGCCTGCGTGGGTGCTACTTGGTGGTGCTCAACTGGAAGAACCGGATGAGACCGTCCGGGTAGGACGTGTAGCCCTGGATGTCGTCGCGGTGTGCGACGGCGATGTTGTACTCGTAGAGGTAGGCCCATGGCGCGTCGGCGCTGATCAACTGCTGCATCTCGCCGTACATCTCGTTGCGCTTGTCGACGTCGGGTTCGGCGGCGGCCGACTTCCACAGTTCGTCGACGCGCGCGTTGTTGTAGTTGGCGTAGTTGCTGGTGCCGCCGGAGCTGAGCAGCAGGCCGAGGTGGTAGCCGGGGTCGTTGACGAAGGACGTCCAGCGGCTGATGTAGGACTGCACGTTCTTGCCCGCGAGCGCCTCGAGGAACTGGGCGCGGGCCATGTTCTGGATGTTCATGGTCACGCCGATCTTGGCGAGCTCCGCCTGGATCAGCACCGCGTCGTCGTTCCAGTCGGAGAAGCCGGAGCCGAGCGTGAAGTCGAACTCGAAGCCATCCGGGTAGCCCGCCTCGACGAGCAGCGCCTTGGCCTTGTCGAGGTCGTGGGTGGCCTCGTAGCCCTCGTCGGTGAAGCCGGGGGTCGAACTGGCGACCGCGGAGCGCAGCGGGCTGGCCTGGTTCTTCATGACGTCGGTGATCAGCTTGTCGTAGGGCACCGCGTAGGTGATCGCCTGGCGCACCTTCGGGTTGTCGAACGGCGCGACGTTGGAGTTCATGGCGAAGAAGAGGATCTTGTTGCTCGGGCGGGAATCGACGACGATGCCGTCTGTGCCGTCGAGGCCCTCCAGGTCCTTCGGGGCGATCTCCAGCGCGATGTCGACGGAGCCCTTCTGGAGCAGTTGCAGCCGGTTGGACGCGTCGGCGATGAACTTCATGTTGACGACGCCGACGGGCGGGGCCTCGCCCCAGTAGTCCTCGTTGCGGGTCAGCTTCGCCGACGTCGCGGGGTCCCAGTCCTCGATGATGTACGGGCCGGAGCCTGCTGTGTTCTTCGAGAGCCACTCGGCGCCGCCGTTGCTCTCCACCAGGTCCATGTCCATGATCGAGAACGAGTACATGGGCAGGATCTGCAGGAACAGGTGGTTCGGCGAGGTGAGCGTGATCACGACGGTGCCCGGCTCGCCCTCGGTGACGGACTCGATGCCCGCCATGCCGTAGAGGAAACTGGCCGACGCGGACGAGTCGATGTGCTCGAAGCTCTTGACGACGTCGGTGGTGGTCAGCTTCTTGCCCGACTGGAACGTGATGTCGTCGCGGATGGTGAAGGTGTAGACGGTGTTGGTGTCGTCGACGCTCCACTCGGAGGCGATCATCGGCGCGATGGTGGCGGTGTCGGAGACCCGTTTTCCGCCCTCCTCCTTGGTGCCGTAGGTGACGAGTTGGTCATAGGCGGCCAGCACGAGGGTGTCGCTCGTGCCGTCGTTGGCCTCGGACGGGTTGAGGGTCTTGCCGCCCTCGGAGTAGGCGATGGTGAGCGGGCGCGACTCTGCGCCTGCCCCACCGCTTCCCGTCGTCTCGGGATTCGAGTTGGCGCTGGGCGCGCATGCCGCGGCGGTCAGCGCGACCGCAGCGAGGACGCCCGCCAAGCGGATCCTGGTGTTCATATGCGTGGCCTTTCGTGGTTTCTGGTGGCTCTTGGGGTGGTCGTCGGTCATCGCGGTCATCGCGCGGAGGTGCGCAGCCTCGGGTCGAGGACGTCGCGGAGGCCGTCGCCGAGGAGGTT
Organism: Propionibacteriaceae bacterium AM104-82; assembly: GCA_027658995.1. Classification (GTDB taxonomy): domain Bacteria; phylum Actinomycetota; class Actinomycetes; order Propionibacteriales; family Propionibacteriaceae; genus Arachnia. The sequence goes on along the minus strand of JAQDQK010000001.1, from coordinate 507,497 downwards.
GAAGCCGAGGATCGACGAGGCGATCGCGAGGCCCGGGAAGAAGGTCATCCACCATTCGCCGGAGATGATGAAGCCGCGGCCGTCGGAGATCATCACGCCCCATTCGGCGAGTGGAGGCTGGGCGCCGAGGCCGATGAAGCTCAGCGCCGCGGCGGTCAGGATCGCGTAGCCCATCCCGAGCGCGCAGCGCACCATGATCGGCACCAGTCCGTTGGGGAGGATGTGGCGGAACAGGATCACGGCGTCGGTCAACCCGATGGCGCGGGAGGCCTCGACGAACTCGCGTTCGCGCAGCGACACCGTCTGGGAGTACATGATGCGGGCGAACTCGGGGATGCCGACGATGCCGACGGCGATCATCGCCGACGTCAGGCCGGGGCCCAGCGCGACGGCCAGCGCCATGGCGAGCAGCAGCGAGGGGAAGGACAGCAGCATGTCCATCAGGCGCATCAGGACCATGCCGAGCGCGCCCCGGACGTAGCCGGCGATCGCGCCGATGGGCAGGCCGATCGCGAGCGAGACGGCCACGGCGATCAGGCCGGTCCAGAGCGAGACCCGCGCGCCCGCGAGCACCCTGGAGAGCAGGTCGCGGCCGTAGTCGTCGGTGCCGAACCAGTGCGCGGCGCTCGGCGGTTGCAGCAGGGGGCCGACGTCGGTGGCGTTGGGCGGGTACGGCGTCCAGACGAGGGTGACGAGGCCGCCGATGGTCCAGATCGCGATGATCGCGGCCCCGACCATCGCGGAGGGGTTGCGCAGCAGCAGCGTCATGGCGCCGGTGCCGGTGGTGCGTTGGCGGGCCGCGGTGTCAGGCATTTCGCACCTTCGGGTCGAAGATCGGCTGCGAGAGGTCGACCAGCAGGTTGACCACGAGGTAGATCACGGCCGCCATCAGCGTCATCGCCTGGACCGGCGCGTAGTCGGTCGCCTCGATGGAGTGCACGACGTAGCCGCCCACGCCCGGCCAGGAGAAGATGGTCTCGGTGATGACGGCGCCGCCGAGCAGGTGCCCCAGTTCGAGGCCGACGATGGTGACGATCGACGGGCCTGCGTTCTTCAGCGCGTGCGCACCGATCACCTTGCCCTGCCCCATGCCCTTCGCCTGGGCGGTGCGGATGTAGTCCTGGCCGAGCACCTCGAGCATGGCCGAGCGGGTCATCCGGGAGATGATCGCCGTCGCGCCGACCGAAAGCACCATGGCGGGCCAGATCAGGTGCGAAAGCGAACTCGCGAGCGCCACCGTGTCCCCGGTGAGGATGCTGTCGATGACGTAGAAGCCGGTGATCGTCGTCGGAGGGTTGACCGTGTCGGCGATCCGCCCGACCGGGGCAGGCATCCAGCCGAGCGAGCCGTAGAAGATCGAGATGACCAGCAGGCCGAGCCAGAACAGCGGCATCGACGCGCCGAGCAGGGAGATGATGCGGGTCGCGTGGTCGGCGAGCCTGCCGCGCTGGGTCGCGCCGAGGATGCCGAGCGGAACCCCGACGAGGATGCCGATCGCGAGGGCGGCGAGGCCGAGTTCCACGGTTGCGGGGAAGCGAAGCGCGAAGTCCTCTGCGACAGGTCGCCCGGTGTGCCAGGCGAAGCCGAGATCGCCGCGCAGCAGGCCGGCGAAGTAGTCGACGAACTGTTCCCAGATCGGCTTGTTGAGGCCCATCTGCTCGCGGAGCTTCTCCACGACGCTGTCCGCGGCGTTCTCCCCTGCGAGCGTGCGCGCCGGGTCGCCGGGCAGCACCCGCGTGATCAGGAAGATGCACACGATGACGCCCAGCAGGGTGGGGACCATCGCGGCTATCCGCCGAAGAATGGTGCGCACTGTTGCTCCTTCGCTGGACAGTGGTTCCCCGCTCGGCGTGGTGGGCGACCAGGGGGACGAGATTGCACAACTATTGATTTCCAACTCGTCTAGCGCAACGCATTCTCTGTATGTGAGAGACTTACGAAAAGAAACCGCCCTTCAGGCGTGCGTCGCGGGGTCGACGCGGTCAGGGGCGCACCCGTTTGAGTCAAAGGAGACCTCCGTGGCCGAATCCTCGGGGCGAGGCGGCGCCGGGACGCTGCAGACGGTCGACCGGGCGCTTGGGATCCTGTTGTCGTTCACCGGCGCCCGCACCGACTGGGGCGTGATGGAACTGGCCCGCGAACTCGACCTGGACAAGTCGACGGCGCAGCGCCTGCTTGCGACCTTGGCCAAGCGCGGCTTCCTGCACGCCGATCCGACCACGCGCCGCTACCACCTCGGCCCGGCGCTGTGGCGGATCGCGTCGACGTGGGAGCGCCGCGGCGGCATGGCCCAGTTGGTCGAGCCGTTCCTTGCCTGGCTGGTCGGCGAGTCACGGCGGACAGCGGTGTTCGCGGTGGCGGACGGCGCCTACGTGCGCTGCGTCGCCGCCGTCGACGGTGGGGCCGGGCCGATGCGCAACCACCCGCTGGTCGGCGAACTGTATCCGGCGCACGCGGGCGCCACCGCGAGGGCCTACTTCGCGACCCTTGACGCCGTCACGAGACAGGCGTTGATGTACACGATTCCGTTGGCGAAGTTCAGCGATCTCACCTCGGACGACGCGACGGCGATCGAGGCGCAGATGATCGAGGTCGCCGAGCGGGGGTGGGCCTACTCGGAGGGCGAGTACGACAAGAACACGCGCGCGGTCGCCGCCCCTGTGTTCATGCTCGGTCGCCCGGTCGGCTCTGTCAGCATCGGCGAGCACAAGCGCGAGAACCTGGGCGACATCCGCGACCACGTCGCGGCGACGCTACGGACTGCGGAAAGGATCGGCGCACTGCTGTCGTCGAGGGCGGTCCCACCTGTCGAGGACGAGGCCAGGCGCCCCGACCCCGGTGCAACGTGATCACCCACTGACGCGCGGCCCATCGCCGAGACGGTGCTGCGCTCAGTCTCCCGCGGCGAGTTGGAGCAACTGATCGGCGGTGTTGGAGTCGGTGATCAGCACGTCGCACCAACCCCCGAGCAGCGCGGCCCGGATCGCGGCGAGCTTGCGCTTACCGCCCGCCACGCCGATGCGTCGCGGGATCGCCTTGAGGGTCGCCGCGTCAATGCCGAGCGTCCGGCCGACCAGGTCGGTCTCGACGTGGCCGCCTGCCTCGTCGAAGAAGTTGAGGCACACATCGCCGACGGCGCCACGTCCCGCGAGCGACTGGAGGTCGCGTTCGGGCAGTGTGTTCCCGGACGAACGCAGCAGTTCGGAGGGCTGAACGCTGCCGATGCCGACCAGGGCCATCGTCAGGTTGGCCCACTCCTCCCTGACGCCACCGATCTGTGGATCGGACATCAGCGAGTCGCGGATCTCCTGGCTGGCGACCACACCAGGGGCGTTGAAGTAGTGCACCGCCGCGCCGGTGACTCGGGCCAGCCGTTCGGCCAGCCGCGTCGCCTGCACCTGCGCCCGTGCCTCGCCGACACCGCCGATCACCTGCACGATGCTGTCCGCCGAGCGGGTGGTGCGCGGCGTCATGGCCTCGACGAGCGCAAGAAGGGACGTCGACCACGACGAGAGGCCGACGCGATCGGTCGGAAGCATGGTCGACTCCAGGTAGCGCGCGCCGGCGCTACCGACGGCGCTGAGCAGCGCGCCCTCCGACTCGAACGTGTCGTCGATCCCGCCAGCGACCACCACGTCGCGCAGGCCGTAAGCGTCGCGGACCTGATCCTCGAGGTGGCTGAACATGCCCTCCGGTTCGACGACCACGGTTCGCACGATGCCGACCTCGAGGCCCTCCTTCAGCAGCCTCGACACGCGCGACTGCGACATGTTGAGGCGGGCGGCAATCTCCGGCTGGCGCAGGCCGTTCTCGTGATACAGGCGGGCGACCTTGACGATCAGCGGCAGGCGCTCGTTACCTTCGCGAATGGACACGCTCGAAAGTAGCACGGTCCCACCGAGAGTGCCGACTCTTCGGGCAGATCTCTGCATACCCATGCATATATGGTTAGATAGGCAGCGGAGGATTCGATGACGCAAACTTCACTTCCCACGTCCACGCCCCTGCACCCGGGAGCGGCCACACTGGCCGACGGGTCCTGGGGCGAGCGCTGGCGACACGTCCGCGATGTCGCGGTGCCCACCATGCGCGACGATCTGTTCGACGACGACCTGAGCGGCGCGGTACGCAACTTCCGCGTCGCGGAGGGCGCCCAGGACGGTGAACACCAGGGGCCTCCCTTCCTTGACGGCGATCTGTACAAGTGGATGGAGGCGGCGATCGCGCTGCTTGCGCAGGGCGACGACCCGGACCTCGAGACGGAACTGGACGACCTGATCGCCCTGATCGCGCGCAGCCAGCGCGCCGATGGCTACCTGCACACGCCGACGCAGATCAGCCAGCGCCGGGAGGGCGTCGACGAGACCCTGGCGGACCGGCTCAACTTCGAGACCTACAACCTCGGGCACCTGATGACGGCCGCCTGCCTGCACCACGCCGTGACCGGCAAGACGACCATGCTCGATGTCGCCGAGCGCGCCGCCGGGTTCCTGATCGACCTGATCGCCAACTCCCCCGACGTCGTGGCCCGCTCCGCGATCTGCCCCTCGCACTACATGGGCACCGTCGAGCTGTACCGGGCCACCGGCAATGCGCGCTACCTGTCGCTCGCCAAGGACCTGATCGCGCTGCGCGAGCGTGTCCCGGCCAGCGGCCTTGGGGGCGACGACAACCAGGACCGGATCCCGTTCGCCGAAACCGAGTCGGTCGTCGGGCACGCAGTGCGCGCCAATTATCTGTACGCGGGCCTGGCCGACCTGCTCCTCGAGTCACCGCACGACGGGTCGGCGGCGCGGCTCGGCCGACTGTGGGACGACGTGGCCTCGACGAAGGTGTACCTGACGGGCGGACACGGGGCGCTCTACGACGGCGCCTCCCCCGACGGATTCCCGTGGCAGGAGCAGATCACCAAGGTCCACCAGTCCTACGGCCGCCCCTACCAGTTGCCGCAGATCACGGCCCACAACGAGACATGCGCGACCATCGGCAACATCCTGTGGTCATGGCGGATGCTGCTGCGTACCGGCGACGTGCGCTTCGCCGACGCGATCGATGTGGCGGTCAACAACACGCTGTTCGCCAGCATCGGCGTCGGGGAGCCCGGCTACTTCTACACCAACCCGCTGCGCCAGGTCGCCGCGCTGCCCTACCCGCTGCGCCGCGCGGGCGATACGGCCCTCGACCCGGTGCCCGCGCCGCCACCCTCCGACGAGCGGTTGCGGCAGCGTTACCTGTCGTGCTTCTGCTGTCCGCCCAACATCGCCCGCACCATCGCCAGGCTGCCGGAACTCGTCTACTCCCGCCTGGCCGACGGCCTCGCGATCCACCAGTTCGCCTCAGGCACCGCCACCGTGACGACCGACGCCGGGGCTTGGACGGTGCGCCAGGAGACGGCCTACCCGCGCCATGGCTCGGTCCGCGTCACCGTCGAACATGCGCCCTCGGGCGAGTGCCTGCTCGCGATCCGCATCCCGGCCTGGGCCGATGGCGCGGCAGTGGGAATCAACGGTGAGCCGGTTGCAGTTGCGCCGGGCGGCTACGCGCAAATGCGTCGCGCCTGGCGTCCCGGCGACACGATCGACCTGACCCTCCCGCTGTCCCCGCGGCTGCTCGTCAGCCACCCACTCGTCGAGGAGACGACCAATCAGGTGGCGGTGCAGCGCGGCCCGGTCGTCTACTGTGCCGAGTCGGTCGACCTTCCCGACGGGGTCGCCACGAGCGACCTGCTGCTCCCCCGCGATGCCGCGTTCGTCGAGCGCGAGATCGTCGTCGACGGTGTCACCGACGTCGGGCTGGCGACCGAGGCGTGGGTTCGGCCACGCCCTGCACGGGGGCTCTACGCCGAGGTACCTGCCGGGGAACTGACTCGCGTTCCCATCACGCTGATCCCTTATGCGCTGTGGGCCAACCGGGGCCCGTCGGAGATGTCGGTGTGGCTGCCGCTGCGCTGGTGAGGAAGGAGACGCGATGTCGGACCAGGTGATCGCGACCTACTGGGTCGAGACGAGCGGCTCGCTGGAGCGGGCGGCCGAGAACATGGCGGGCGAGCAGTCGACGGGCACGTTCGTGCGGGTTGAGCGCGAGACCGACGAGGTACGTCGCCGCTGCGCCGCACAGGTGGTCGACATCACTGAGCACGCCCCGAGCGGCCGCACCCCGCTGCCGGGGGCGCGGCCGGGCTCGCCGATCCGGGCCGCGACGATACGGCTGGCCTTCCCGCTCGACAACTTCGGCCCGTCGATCCCCAACCTGCAGGCGGCCGTCGCAGGCAACCTGTTCGAGATGCGCGACTTCGCAGCCATCAAACTGCTCGACCTCGACCTTCCCGCCCCCTTCGGCGAGCGGTATCCGGGGCCGGCCTTCGGGCTGGCAGGCACCCGCGTGGCGATGGGGCGGCCGTCCGGGGTGATGATCGGCACGATCATCAAGCCGAGCATCGGCCTGTCCCCGGCCGAACTGGCCGAGGTCGTCGCGGAACTCGTCGAGGCAGGCATCGACTTCATCAAGGACGACGAACTTCAGGGCAACGGGGGGCATTCCCCACTGCAGGCCCGCATCGACGCCGTCATGCCCGTCCTGCATGCCTACGCGGACCGCTCGGGACGGATGCCGATGTACGCCTTCAACATCACCGACGACCTCGACACCATGCGCCGCAATCACGACGCGGTCCTGGCTGCGGGCGGCAACTGCGTCATGGCGTGCATCAACTTGGTTGGTCTGGCGGGCGTCGAGTGGCTGCGTCGCCACAGCCAACTGCCGATCCACGGGCACCGCACCATGTTCGGCGCCGTCTCACGTTCGCCGCAGGTCGGCATCGCGTTTCGCGCGTACCAGAAACTTGCCCGTCTCTCGGGCGTGGATCATCTGCACACCAACGGGCTGCACAACAAGTTCTACGAGTCCGACGAGGAGGTGCTGGCCGCGATCGCCGACGTGCGCACGCCCCTGCTCGGCACCATCCCTACCGTTCCGGTGCTGTCCTCGGGCCAGTGGGCCGGGGTGGCGCACGAGACGTACGCGTCGGTCGGCAGCACCGACCTGCTGACGCTGGCAGGCGGCGGCATCCACGGGCACCGGGACGGCGCCGCCGGCGGCGTGGAGAGCATGCGCGAGGCATGGGATGCGGCAGTCAGGGGCGAGCCTCTGGCCGAGCGTGCCGCCCGGGTGCCCACGCTGAGGCACGCCATCGACAGGTTCGGGTGATGGCCGTCCAGCTTGCCTTCTACGCCGATGACTTCACCGGTGCCACCGACGTGCTCCTGCAGGCGCGCCGCTGCGGGCTCGACGGACCGCTGCTGCTCCGACCCGACCCGCAGTTGATCGCCCGGCACGCCGATAACCAGGTCGTCGGGGTGGCGGGGACGGCACGATCGCTGCCGACCGGCGAACTCGAAGCCGAGGTCGGCCCGGCACTCGCAGCCCTCGCGGCGCTCAAACCGCGTGTCCTCCAGTACAAGGCCTGCTCGACGGTCGACTCCTCGCCCGAACTCGGCTCCATCGGCTGGGCGGTCGAGGCTGGCGCGGCGCTGCTGGGCCAGGGACTGGTCCCGCTGCTGTTCGCCCAGCCCGACTTCGGGCGATACACGATCTTCGGCACACACTTCGCGGCACAGGGCGACGAGGTCTTCCGCCTCGACCGGCACCCGACGATGAGCCGGCACCCCAGCACCCCCATCGACGAGGCCTACCTACCCGAGTTCCTCGGCCGCCAGACCCGGTTGCCCGTTTCGAGCTGGCCGCGCCCACGCTACGGCCAAGGCGCGCCTTCCGACCGAGGAGCGGTCGTGCTCGACGCACTCGACGACGAGGACCTTCGCGACGCCGGATCACTCGTGCTCGCGCTGGCCGAGCCGACCGTGTTCGCCGTCGGCTCAGGCGGGCTGAGCCGGGCCGTGGGCCTAAACCTGGGGCGCCAGGAGGAAACGACCTCCACGCCCTCCCGTCACGGCTCCGTACTTGTCCTGGCAGGCAGCCAGAGCCCCCTGACCGCCGCGCAACTCGCCGACGCGACCGCAGCCGGCTGGCCCTCCCGCGCCCTCACCGCCGCAGACCTCGCCGACCCGACTCCCCTCGCCCACTGGGTCGACCAGCAACTGGCCGCCCAGCGTCGAGCGGTCCTGCACACCCGCGACCTGGTAGTCCCCGCCCTTGACGACATCGTCGGCCTGTTCGGCGCCCTGTGGCGGAAGGCCCGCACCGGCGTCGACCCGCTGGTCATCCTGTGCGGCGGCGACACGTCCAGCAGGCTGGTGCGCGGCAGCGGCGCCGACACGCTGGCCATCGAGTCGGTGCTGGCAGGCAACGTGCCCATCTCCAGGCTCTCGGGCGGCACCTGGGCCGATGGTGCCCGCGTGTTACTCAAGGGCGGGCAGGTCGGCCCCGTCGACCTGTTCTCGCTCACATTCGACCCCGAACCCACTACCAAGTCCTAAGGAGTTCCCCATGACCACGATCGCTTTCCTCCACACCGGGGCCGTGGTGATCGACGGCATCGAGGCGCTGGCCCGTACCGCGCTGCCCGAGGCGGAGGTGATCAGCCTGCTCGACCCGGACATCGTGGCCGACCTGCGGGCAGGTGGGACCGCTGCCGAATCGGTCCCCGGGCGGCTGATCGCATTGGCAGGCCAGGCGAAGGCCGCCGGGGCGGAAGCCGTCATGTTCACCTGCTCGTCGATCTCCGGCTTGGCCGCATCGGTCGGTGAGGCCGCCGGGCTACCCGTGCTGCGCATCGACGAGGCCATGGCCGATGAGGCCGCCGGCCACGTTCGGGTCGCGGTGATCGCGACCCTGCCGACCACCCTGGAACCGACGATCGCCCTGATCGCCGAGCGCGCCGCGCTGCAGGGGCTGGCCCCCGAACTGCAGCCGGTGCTGGTCGACGGGGCCTTTGAGGCGGTCGTCGCGGGTGACGGCGAACGGCACGACGCCCTCGTCGGGGCAGCAATCGTGGCGGCCGCCGCGCAGGCCGACGTCATCGTCCTGGCGCAGGCCTCGGCGGCCCGCGCCGCAGCCAAGGTCGCCGTGCCCGTCCCGGTGCTGACCAGCCCGGCGCGCGGCGTCGCTCGGCTCGCCGCCTTCGTCACAGCAGGCCGCCCGCAGGTCAAGCGGCTCGCCAGCCAGCATCCAGAAGGCCTGCTCGGTGTGCCACTCGGGGAGGTGCACCTGACCTGGCAGGCCGACGCGGAGTGGGTCGGCTACCAACTCCGGTACGCCGACGGCGAGGGTGACTGGGTGTCCGGCGAGGAGGTCGACGGCTCCCGCGGCCAGAGCATCCTGGCGCCTGGCGGTCCCCTGGCGGCACGCGACGTGCGCCGCTACGCCGTGCGGCTCCGCGATGCGCAGGGCTGGGGTGCATGGTCCGCGCCGCTGTCGCTGGAGGCCGGTGTGCCAGGCCCCGAACTGGGAGCGCGTCTGGTCGGCATCGACTCGGTCGCACACGGCGCGGCGCCGCTGCTGCGCCGCGAGTTCGACCTGGCTGGCCCCGTCCGCCGCGCCCGTCTGCGGATCTCGGCCCAGGGCATCTACGAGTGCGAGATCAACGGCCGCCGCACCGACGACGAGCATCTGGCGCCCGGCTGGACCAGCTACCAGGGGCGCACCGTGGTCGCCACGCACGACGTGACCGCCCTGCTGCGTCCGGGCCGCAACGCGATCGGAGTGCGGCTCGGCGACGGCTGGTACCGAGGCCGGATCGGTTGGACAGGCCGCACGGGCCTGTACGGCGAGGATCTCAGCGTGCTCGCCCGACTTGAGGTCGAACTGCTCGACGGCACGCAGGTCACGGTCGCCTCGGACGAGCTGTGGCGCGGCGGCTTCGGCGGCGTGCTGAGCTCCAGCATCTACGACGGCACCCACACCGACCTGTCGCTGGTCGCACACGGCTTCTCCGAGCCGGGATTCGACGACACGTCGTGGGAGCCGGTCACGGCACGGGGCGGCGACCTGGCGACGTTCGAGCCGCGCCTCGCGGAGCCGATCCGCACGATCGAGGAGCGCCCCATGACGCGCACCTCGCACACAAGCGGCGCCCAGTTCGACGCGGGCCAGAACGTGAGCGGCTGGGTGCGGCTTGAGGTTGAGGGCAACGCAGGTGACGTGGTGACCATCCGGCACGCCGAACTGCTCGAGCCCTCCGGCGAGCTACACACCGCCGCCCTCCGCACCGCGAAAGCGACGGATACGTACGTGCTGGCCGGCGGCGGGCGCGAGGTCCTTGAGCCCGCGTTCACCTTCCACGGCTTCCGCTACGCACAGGTGGAGACGACCGCGACGGTCCACGCCGCGACCGCGATCGCCATCAGCAGCGATCTGCCCGCCCGGTCGAGTTTCGACTGCGCGCACGAGGCTTTGACCCAGTTCCACCGCAACGTGGAGTGGTCTCTGCGCGACAACTTCCTGTCGGTCCCGACCGACTGCCCGCAGCGCGACGAGCGGCTGGGCTGGACGGGCGATGCGCAGGCGTTCGCGCCGACGGCCAACACGCTCGTCCACGCGATGTCGTTCTGGTCGTCCTGGCTGCGCGACCTGGAGATCGATCAGCCCGCCGACGGGTCGGTCGCGTCGATCGTGCCGAACATCATCGCCCCAGGCGACCTGGTCTTCGGCCAAGGGCCCGTCGACGATATGGGAAGGGCCGGATGGGCCGACGCCGCGACCATCGTCCCGTGGAGCCTGTACGAGTCCTACGGCGATCCGCTGCCGCTGCGCCGTCAGCTTGGTTCCATGCGCAGATGGGTTGAGCACCTGGAGCGCCGCTCCGGAGGCGGTCTGCTGCCGCACGAGCCGTTCCAGTACGGCGACTGGCTCGACCCCGACGCCCCCGGCGACCGGCCGTGGGACGCGAAGGTGGATTCTGACTACGTCGCCAACGCCTTCTTTGTGCACTCCATGCGGATCCTGGCCCGGACAGAGGCCCTGGTCGGCGACCAGGACCGCTCCGAGCGACTGCACCGGCGGGCAGACGAGGTCGCCGCGGCAACGTGGGCAGAGTTCGGCGCGGAGGCGGCCACCCCCCAGACGGGCGCCGCTCTGGCCCTCGAGTTCGCGATCTGCCCCGAAGAGGAGCGCGACTCCGTCGCCGCCTCGCTGGCCGCGCGGGTCGACGCCGTCGAGGGCCGGATCGAGACGGGCTTCCTGGGCACCCCGCTGGTGCTGTTTGCACTGTCCAACGCCGGCCACCTGGATCAGGCGTACCGGATGCTGCTGCGCCGCGACGCCCCCTCGTGGCTGTATCAGGTCGACATGGGCGCCACCACGGTGTGGGAACGCTGGGACGCCATCAGGCCGGACGGCTCCATCCACGGCGGCGAGATGGACATCCGGGAAGGCGGGTCGATGCTGTCGTTCAACCACTACGCGTACGGCGCGATGATCGACTGGGTGTACCGCACGGTCGCAGGGCTGGCTCCGGATCCTGCAGAGCCCGGCTACCGCCGGATCATCGTCGAGCCGCGACCGACGGCGTCGATTGACTGGGCGCGCGCCAGCATCGAGACGGCGTACGGCACGGTGGCGATCGACTGGTCGGTCGTTGACGAGCGGCTCGAACTCGAACTGACGGTGCCGGTCGGCTGCACCGCCGAACTGTGGCTGCCGCTGGCGCCCGACTCGAGGATCGAGGGCATCGAGGGGCAGACGGTCGGCTCCGGCACGCACCGGCTGATGGTGCATCGGCTGGCGGTAGCCGCGATCTGATCGCCCACACAAAGGGCCGGGCTCCCATCGGAGCCCGGCCCTTGGCGCATCGGGGGCGCCTCAGCCCTTGACTGACCCGGCGGCCATACCTGCCATGATCCGCTTGTTGAGCACGATGAACACGACCATCAGCACGAGGATGTTGAGGCTGACGGCGGCGAACAGCGGCCCGTACTGGGTCGATCCGTACTCATCTCCCAGGCTGAGCAGCCCGACCTGGATCGTCGCCATCGCCGGCCGGGTCGTGAACGTCAGCGCGATCAGCAGGTCGTTCCAGACGCTGAAGAACTGCACCGTGCCGATGGTGAAGATCGCGTTCTTCATCATGGGGAGCCCAACGACCCAGAAGGAGCGAAGGGGTCCGCAGCCGTCGACGGTCGCGGCCTCGAACACCTCGCGAGGCACCGACCGGAAGTAGGTGGCCATCAGGAAGGTGGTCAGAGGGAGGCCCATCACCGTGTAGGTCAGGATCAGCGGAAGGTAGGAGTCCGTGATGCCGATCTTGAAGTAGGCGATGAACAGCGGCACGAGGATCATCTGGCCGGGCACCATGATGCCGGCGAGCACGTACAGGAGCACGCCCCCGCGGCCTCGCCACACCATGATCTCCAGCGCGTAGCCCGCAGCCACCCCGATGAAGACAATCAGGATCACCGACGGCACCGTCACGATGAGGCTGTTGAGGTAGTTCAGCCCGATGTTGCCCGTGGTCAGCGCCGTGATGTAGTTGTCGAAGCGCCACTGGGTCGGGAGCGACAGGGCAGGGTTGGACAGGAACTCGGACTGGCTCTTGAACGAGCCGAGCACCATCCACACCTGGGGGTACAACACGACGACGAGCAGGATGCTCACGCCGATCCAGATGGGCAGTCGCCGCGCGTAGCGGCGGATCGAGCGGCGCAGCGGTCTGCGGCGCACTGGCAGCTCTTTGGCGATGGCGGTCATGTCAGTCCTCCATCCGACTGCGGGACGACCTGAAGATGGCCAGCGTGAACACGAGGCACAGCAACGTCAGGACAAGGGCGATCGTCGAGCCGTAGCCGTATTCGGCGTACTCGAAGGACGTTCGATACATGTAGAGCGTCAGCGGCGCGGTCGAGGTCCCGGGGCCCCCATTGTTGAGCGCAAGCAGGCTGTCGAACACCTTGAGCGTCGAGTTGAGGCTGAAGATCAGGGAACTCATCAGGATCGGCAGCGACAGGGGCAGCACGACGTGCCGGACGAGCCGCCATCCGGTGGCACCGTCGAGGCGGGCCGATTCCAGCACCTCCTCGGGGATGTCGAGCAGCCCCGCGTAGAGCAGGATCGCGTAGAAGCCCATCGAGGTCCACAGCGTCATGACGACCGCCGTCAGCATCGTGCCGTAGGTCGACGCGAGCACCTCGATCGAGCCGCCGCCGAAGAAGTTGATGATGTCATTGACGGGGCCCTGGTTCTCGCCGACCGCCACGTAACTCTTGAACAACAGAGCGACGGCAACCGTCGGCAGGATCGCCGGGAAGAACACGATGGTGCGCAGCAGCGTCGAGCCCTTGCGGAGGCCGAACACGTACAGCAGGGCAAGGAGATACCCGAGCGTCACCTGGCCGATGGTTGCCACCACGGCGAAGCCGACGCTGACCTTGACGGCCTGGATGGCGGCGTCGTCGCCGAAGAAGGTGGCGAAGTTGTCGAGCCCGACGAAGGTGAAGCCGCGCAGGGTGTTTCCCTTGAAGAAGGACAGGCCGAACGACCACAGGACGGGCACGACCTTGAGGAGTGTGTAGACCAGCAGCGCTGGCCCTAGCAGTATGACGATCGTCTTGCGATCACCGAAGATTGAGTTCACGTGATGCCTCCGCCGTGGGGAGTTGGTCTGGGCCCGGCCGGATCGACCGGGCCCAGCGCCGTCACTTGTTGGCTTCGATGCTCTTCTGCAGATCAGCCATGTAGTCCGCGCCGGACATCTGGCCGGTGAGCAGCAGGGTGACATCCGAGGAGGCGAGCGAGTTGGTCTTCGGGTCCATCAGCGCCTCGAACCACAGGACGGTCTCGCTGATGCCCTCGATCCGCTTCTGGATCTCCGCCGTGTTGGGCGACAGGTCGGTCACCTCGCCGTTGACCTTGAAACCGGTGATGGTGCCGGAGCTCTGCAGCGCCTCCTGGCCGAAGTTCTCCGCGATGCAGGTGACCCAGGCGTCAACCTTGGGGCCGTAGCTCTTCGAGGAGAAGACCATGGGGGCGCCGGCGTTGGCGGGGTACTGCTCGATGCTGCCCTTGCCGCCGTCGACGGCGGGGAACGGCATGAAGCCCACGTTCTCGGCCCCGACGGTGTTCTTGTCGGGGTCGTTGACGACGCTCAGGAACCAGGTGCCGTCGTAGGTCATGGCGGCCTTGCCGGTGAGGAACATGTTCTGTGACTGGTCCATGTCGCGGCTGGAGACACCGTCGCCGAAGTAGCCCTTGGCGGCGAACTCGGCGACCGCATCGGCGGCGGCGACGTAGGCCTCGTCGGTGAGCTTGGCCTTGCCATCCTTGATGTCCACCATCGCCTGCGGCCCGACGGCGCGCATCGCGTGCATGCCGATCAGGCGTGTCACGGGCCAGCCGGCCGCTCCTGCCTGCGTCATCGGGGTGACGCCGGCGGCCTTCAGTTTCTCGGAGGCCGCGACCAGTTCGTCCCAGGTCTTCGGCTCCTCGATGCCGTTGTCTGCGAAGATCACCTTGTTGTAGAAGATGCCCTCGATGTTGTACTGGTACGGCATCGAGACGAGCCCGCCGTAGACGTTCTCCTCTGTGGAGACCACGGCCGGCAGCACGTTGTCGAGCGCACCCGAGGCGCCCATGGCGTCCTTGAGGTTGACGATCAACTTGCCCGCTCCGAGGTCGCCGTCGGGTCGGACCATCGCGGTGCCCGCGATGGTGTGGGCAGGCAGGGCGCCCTGGCTGGCAAGCAGCGTGACCTTCTGCACGGTGTCGGCCTGAGCGACGGTCAGCATCTCCATGGGGAGAGCCTCGTTCTCGGCCTTGCACTGGTTGGCTGCGAGGGCCTCGAGTTGCTCGCGCAGCGCGGGGTTCTCGTTGGCCGTCTGCACCGTGAACTTGTCGGGGTCGGTGCCGGTCGCGGCGGCCGGCTTGGACCCTTCGCCACCCGGCGAGGTCGGCGCGCTCGCTCCGCCGCAGGCAGTCAGGGGCAGCGCGATGGCGGTGGCGACCAGCGCCCACTTCCCGATGCGCGTTCCGATGGTTGACATGGCGTCCTCCTTGACGAATGAAACATTGTTGCTTAGACACTCACCAGTGAGAATCTATTCAGAACACGGCGAGCGTAGCACGACTCACGTTTGATCGTTGTAACGATTCAATAACGACTATTCACCCAGCGAGAACTCGATCGACCACGTGGTCGACTCGCGGGGCACCCGGTAACGGTCCGGCAGCGCCGGGCCGACCGACGCCGACCCGAGCCCCTGCTGGCGGTGGTCAAGCGACAGCCAGACCCATCCCGAGTCGCGAAGGTCCTGCGGATGCCGGGCGCGCTCGAGGTCCCGGCTGGTCCAACGCCGCGCGGCGAACGCCAACTCCGGGGCGCCTCCGACCCGAAGCGGGACAACGCCGGGCCCGGTGACTTCCAGCCATGTGACCCCCATCCGGTTCCCGTTCTCCTGTGGGGTGGGATAGTCGACCTGCAGGTCGTCGACGCTCGCGTCATGCAGGCCGAACCAGGCCGCAGCGCGAGAGTCGATGTAGTTCTCCTGGGGGCCGAGCCCGAGCCACCGCACGGCGTCGTATGCCCCGGGAAGCCTCATCCGGACGCCGAGCCGGGGCACGACAATGTCGCGCTGCTGGTACGGCGTCTCGCTCCACGGGCCGCGGAAGTCCACAGACACCTCAAGAAGAAGCTTGTCCTCCAGCGCGCTCCAGCGGTAGCGCACTGCCAATGAGTGCGGGTGGGTCGCGGCGGCAAGCACAGTCGTGACATCGAGGCGCTCATCTCCCGGGTCGACGCCGACGATGCGCTCCTGCATCCGGTCGAGCCCGACAGCCTGCCACACGGCAGCGAGGTTGTTGCGCTCCCCCTGCCCCCGGTCGTTCTCGGTGGGCGCCCGGTAGACGTCCACGACCGGGCCGAGGAGAGGCTGGCCGCCCAACTCGACCAGGCGGCCGGAGCGGGCGTCAAAGACGCCTGGTCCGATCAGGAGTCGGTCGCCGTCCAGGCGCACCCCAGAGGGTCGCCTCGACCGGTCAGCGGCCGGCACCACGCCCAGCAGCCCTTGTCGCCGCGCCACCACATGCCCAGCCAGGGCCCAAGGGGTGTCGGCGGCCAGTCTGGCCTCGATCCCGATGTGCCAGTGCCCCGGCTCGGTCCCGACCTCGACAGGGAGCGGCAACTCGGTCGCCTCGCCTGCGCGCAACAGCGGCACGGCAAGCTCCCCGGCCTCGCGCTCGGCGCCGTCGACCTCCAGGCGCCATCCGAATGACAGCCCCGACGTATCTGCGGCGTCCTGGGCGTTGCGCACCAGCACACCCGCCCGGGTCACCTCAATCTCGATCGGGGCGAGGACCGCGGCCAACTCGGCCAGCCCCGGAGATGGCCTCCTGTCGGCAAAGAGCAGCCCGTCGAGGCAGTAGCGACCGCCGTTGGGCCGATAGTCGGCCACGTCGCCGCCGTGCATCGCGTACTCGCGGCCCGCGGCGTCGACCTGACGAAAGCCGTGGTCGATCCACTCCCAGACGAATCCGCCACAGATGCGCGGGTGAGACCGCATGACGGCGTGGTAGTCGGCGAGCGACCCTGGCCCGTTGCCCATGGCGTGTGCGTACTCGCACAGCAGGAACGGCAGGGTTCGACGCCGCTCATCCTCGGCATCGGTCACGCCGTCGGGACGCTCCTCCTCGCGGCGGCCGATCGCGGCGAGCTTCTCGAGGTCCGGGTACATCAGAGAGTAGAAATCGGAGTTCCGGTAGCTGGGGTCACGCTCGTACAGGATCGGGCGCGACGGATCCCGCTCGCGGACCCAGGCCTCGAGATCGTCGAAGTTGCGCCCCGTCCAGGACTCGTTGGCCAACGACCAGACGACGACGCTCGGCCGGTTCTTGTCGCGCTCGACCATCCGCTGAACCCGGTCGAGCATCGCGTCACGCCACTCTTCGTCGGCGGGAGGGTTGCCGTTCCACCCCGCGTAGATGAAGCCGTGCGTCTCGAGGTCGCACTCCTCAACGACCCAGAGCCCGTACTCGTCGCAGAGCCGCAGGAACTCTGGATGCGGCGGGTAGTGGCTGGTGCGGACCGCGTTGATGTTGTGCCGCTTCATCGCGAGCACGTCGGCCAGCATCGTGTCGCGGTCGAGGGTCCGACCGCGGTCCCAGTCGTGCTCGTGCCGGTTGACGCCTCGAAAGAACACGGGCGCCCCGTTGACGAGCAACCGCCCGTCCTCGATAGCGACCGTGCGGAACCCGACGGAGAGCTCGACGCACTCCCCCTCAGCCACGAGCGAGCCGCGGTAGAGCCGAGGACTCTCTGCACTCCACGGTTCGACGGCGACCTCCGCGCTCTCGCCGACCGCGATGTCGACCCCAAGTTCCTCGATGATGACTCGGCCGGGCACGTCGGCGTCGACCCGCAGCGTCCCCTGGCCGGTCAGGTGGTCGTAGGCCGCGTGCACGAAGTGGTCGTCGACGGCGCCCGTCGGTCGCTCGATCAGTTCGACGTCGCGGAAGATGCCGGGCAGCCACCACATGTCCTGGTCCTCCAGGTAGGTGCCGGGCGACCATCGGTGCACCCGAACCGCGAGCACGTTGCGTCCGGGCCGCGGCCGTGCGTCAAACTCGGTCGGCAGCCGGCTTCCAGAGGTCCAACCGAGCCGTTCGCCGTTGAGCCAGGCGGTCGCGCAGGAGTCGACCCCTTGGAACCGCAGCGCGGAGGGACCCCAACCGGGAGGCACGTCGAAGACGAGCCGGTAGTCGCCGGTCGGGTTCTCGTCGGGGACGTGTGGCGGGTCGAGCGGGATGGGGAAGGCCGTGTTCGTGTAGAGGGGCCCGTCGACGGTGCCGCGAAGGGCCGTCGGCGCATCGGCGCCAGGAACCGTCACCTCCTCCAGCACCCAGTGGGACGGCACGTCGATCAGGTCCCAGGCCTCGTCGTCGAAGGTGTCCTCGATGAAGTCGTCGCCCGTGCCCGCGGCCGTCGGCGACAGCCGAAAGCGCCAGCGCCCGTTCAGAACCAGCGACCTGGCATCGGAGATCGAGTCGGCCCGGGGGCGACGTCGCCCCTCGCCTGGCGCCGTCGTACCCAGTGGAGTGCTCACGGAATATCCTTCCATGCATATTCAGTCAATGACGCATGATCCATCATTCTAGGTCGCGGGGGTTGCCTGTCAATCGACACCACGGACGGCGAGCGCCCAGTTGGCGGGGCTCAGCGCTCCGGGCCCGGATGATGGTCGATGGGCCGACAATGCACACCGACGGCGAGGCCTCGACACCCACACCGGCGAGGCACGGCGACAGCGCTTCCAACAGGAAATCGGACCCCCGCTACAGACTCGGGGAACGACCGTCAGGAACCATCAAACCCAGAGGCCTTGGCGCGCACCAGGAGGGAGAGAAATCTCAGGGAAACCCCTTGTCAGAGAAATAGAACGGGTGTACGATTAAGCATGGAGCTGATGGAGTACCCGAGCATCGAGCAGTGGGAGGTCGCCTCCCGCCGGGCCGAGCTTCTCGCCGGTCAGCTCGCGCAACTCCATGCCGAACTCGTCGATCTCACCGCCCAGGTCATTGCCACCAACGCCTGGGCCGGCGAGGGCATCGTCTCCCCCGAGCACTGGCTGATGCTGCGCTGCGCGCTCTCCCCCGTCCGCGCCCGCGAGATCGTCACCATCGCCCGCCGCCAAGGCGACTTCCCGGAACTCGAACGGCGACTCCACTCGGGCAGCATCAGCGTCGACCAACTCGCGGTCGTCGCCAAGCACGTCCCCCTCAGCCACGCGCACGCCGTAACCGGTTTCGTGGAGGCCGCGACCGTTCCGCAACTGCGCCGAGTTCTTCCGCGCTACCACTTCCCTACCGAGGACGTCGTGCCTACCCAGGACGACGAGCAGCCCACCGGCACCGTGACGGCGATCGATGACGGCCCCACCCTCAGCATGGGCACCCAGGACGGCCGTTTCCGCCTTCACTTCGAGTCCGACCCGCTGGACGGCGCCCTCGTCGAGACGGCCCTCCGCGAGGCCAAGGACGCGCTGTTCACCGCGGGTGACGCCACCGCCACGCTGGCCGACGCGCTCCTCGAGGTAGCCTCCCGCTCCCTGACCGCAGTCGAGTCGCCCTCCCGACGCGAGCACTACAAG
Organism: Propionibacteriaceae bacterium AM104-82; assembly: GCA_027658995.1. GTDB lineage: Bacteria > Actinomycetota > Actinomycetes > Propionibacteriales > Propionibacteriaceae > Arachnia. Next base: position 488,469 of record JAQDQK010000001.1, on the reverse strand, counting down.
GTGCTCGTACACCTGGAGACCGACGGCCGCGGCTGGATCAACAAGCAGGGCACCCTCCCCCGACACCTGCTCCGGAAGCTCACCTGCGACGGCGCCGTCCGCCCCGTCTGGCTCGAGAACGCCTCCCCGGTCTCCGTCGGGCGGGCGATGCGCATCGTCCCGAACCGCACCCGCGCACTCGTCGAGGACCGCGACCAGGGCTGCCGCTACCCCGGCTGCACCACCACCCGGTTCCTCGAGAACCACCACCTGACCCACTGGGCGGATGGCGGCGCGACGGACATCGAGACGGTCCTCTCGCTCTGCCCGCGCCACCACCGCGAACATCACCAGGGGCACTTCACCATCGAAGGCACCCCGACCACACCGGACGGGCTCACCTTCCTCGGTCGCTACGGACACCCCATCCGGCCGACCCTCTTCCACGACCCGCCGGCACCAACGCACCCGCCGCCCGAGAACCAACCCATCCGAGGCTGGCCCCTCGAGACCCGCTACCTCGACTTCGGCCCACCCATCACCGCCGCCTAGCCGTTACACCGACGGCATGAGGCCGCCAACCCCGCAGTGTGTTCTCTTATTCCGAGACTTCACGCTCCAGGAGTGGGCCTCGTCTGCGGACGCCGGGTCGGTGCCCAACTGCCTGGAGGGAATGGCCCAGAAACCTGCGACAGGCGCGTCACTGACCGAACCTGTCGAGGGCCACACACTCCCGCTTCCTCCGGGACACCCCGCCGTCCGCCTCAGATGCCCCAGCGGCTAGTTGCGATTGAGCCCGTTGGCTCGAGTGTCGAGCGCCCGCTTGAAGTGACCCTCCGCAGCGTCGACCACCTTGGTCGGGGTGGCCGGGTCAAAGACCCTCAGGACCGAGTAGCGGAAACCTGTTGGATCCATGCCGCGCAACTCGACGTTCCCGCCAAGGCCGTTGGCCGCCTGTGCAGCGCTGGCTGACATCGACAGTCTCGGTGAGAATCTGGGTAGCCGCCCTCCTGGGCTGGTGCCTCGTTCCGTCTTCGTGGACTTGAGTTTCCTCAGAGCGTGTCGTTGTCCGACATCCCCGCCCCGCGCCACTTGTCTCAACCCGGACTGATGACCTGCGTGGTGCCTATTCGTGCTAATGTGAGCAGTGCTTACATAGTGGAGGGGTGGATGGGATCAACATCGGCCAGGCCGGACTATCACCACGGTGATCTGCGGGCGACGCTCGTGCTTACCGCTTTGGAGATGCTGGAATCCGGTGAGACGTTCTCGTTGCGTGCGGTCGCGCGTCGTGCAGGCGTGTCGACGGCCGCACCGTATCGGCATTTCCCGGATCGGGAAGCGCTGGAGTCTGCGCTGGCCGTTCACGGGTTGCGCGAACTCTTGAACGACCTCGCCGGAGGGACGCAGCCTCCGGTGTCTGCTACCGAGGTGGGTGAACTCGCCGTGGGGTATGTCCACTTCGCGCTGCGGAGGCCCGCGTTGTTCCGGCTGATGTTCGGCCAGCCCTGCGATGACAGCAACGACGAGAGGGTGCGCGCCGCCGGAGCGTTGCACGACTACCTCCAATCCGTCATGGCCGCGGTCTTCCCGCAATCTGACCCGGTGGCACTGGCCACCGCCGGGTGGTCGCTCGCCCACGGGCTCGCGTTCCTTCACCTCGATGGCAAGCTGCACGCCACCGACCAGGCCGAGATCGACGTGCGCGTCCGCTCGACCTTCGACGCCATCCTCCCGCCCACAACCGATCCTGATTCGAGGACATCATGAGTACACGCATCCTGCTGGTCGTCACCAACGTCGACCACTACGACGCCGATCCGTCACACCCAACCGGCCTGTGGCTGTCTGAGCTGACCCACGCCTACGATCTGTTCGCCGAACACGGTTTCGAGCAGACGATCGTGAGCCCCGCCGGCGGGAAGGTACCGTTGGAGCCTCGCTCGTTGAAGCTCCCCAACTACGACAAGTCCGCGAGAGCCTGGCACGACGCCCCAGCCCGGATGGCGCTGCTGGATAACACGGCGAGCCCGGAGCAGGTCGATTCCGCCGATTACGACGCGATCTACTTCACCGGCGGTCACGCGGTGATGTTCGACTTCCCAGGGAGCGAGGGCCTGCAGCGGATCACCCGCGAGATTTACGAGCGGGGCGGCGTTGTCGGCGCGGTCTGCCACGGCTACTGCGGCCTGCTCGACACCAGGCTGTCTGACGGCAGCTACCTGGTCGCAGGACGCAGCATCACCGGATTCTCGTGGCGTGAGGAAGTGCTCGCCGGGGTGGCCAAGCTCGTGCCGTACAACGTCGAGGAGCGCATGAGGGAGCGCGGCGCCCACTATTCGAAAGCGCTGCTGCCGTTCGTATCCAACGCCGTCGTTGACGGCCGACTGGTCACCGGTCAGAACCCCGGATCGGCCAAGGAGACCGCCGCCAAGGTCGCCGCGCTCCTCTGACGCGGCGCGTGACCCTCACAGACTCAAACCAGAACGATCGGAAGAGCATCATGCAGACCGTGCTCGGCTCCGGCGGTCAGATCGCCGACGAACTCACTCGCGAACTCCACCGCGGCTTCACCCGCGACATCCGGCTTGTCAGCCGCAACCCTCGCAAGATCAACGACGACGATCAACTCGTCTCCGCCGACCTGATGGACGCCGAGGCCGCCGAACGTGCGGTCGCGGGCAGCGAGATCGTCTACCTCACCGTCGGTCTACCGATGGACTCGACGCTTTGGGAACAGAAGTTCCCGACGATGATGGCGAACACGATCGCCGCCTGCCAGAAGTACGACAGCAAGCTCGTGTTCTTTGACAACACCTACATGTACCCTCGCACCGCCACGCCCCAGACCGAAGACACCGCGTTCGAAGCAGCCGGACGCAAGGCGACCGTACGCGCACACATCGCCGCGATGCTCCTGAAGGAGATGGAGGCGGGCACGATCGACGCGGTGATCTGCCGTGCCCCCGAGTTCTACGGTCCAGGCAAGACGCAGAGCCTCACGAACGCAGCCGTGTTCAACCGCATCAAGCAGGGCAAGCGGCCCCTCGTGCCGCTGAACGCTCACGCGAAGCGCAGCCTGATCTGGACCCCAGACGCCAGTCGCGCGTTGGCGCTCATCGGCAACACTCCCGACGCCTACGGCCAGACCTGGCATCTTCCCATCGACCCCGATCGCCTCAGCTACCGACAGATGATCGACATCGCCTCCGAAGCAACCGGACGAAAGTTCGGGTACACCACGGTGCCCAGGTGGGCGTTCCGCATCGGGGGGCTGCTCAACCCTGCCGTCAAGGAGGCCGAGGAACTCCTCCCGCGCTACCGGCGGGACAGTATCTTCGACTCCTCCAAGTTCACGACGCGATTCCCGGACTTCGCAATCACGAGCTACCGGGAGGGCATCCGCTTCCTCGTCGCTGACGAATAGCAGCACATCAGACTGCTGGATGAGACCACACTGAGGCCTCTCCTCCAAGCACCCCAGGCGAGCTTCACAGCGAAAGCAGGGGGAACAGGCGCACCTGATCGTCATGATCTCCATCCAAGCGCCACTGAAGAACCGTGCTGACAGCCGATGAACCTCTCACGCCCACACCCCTCCCGCGATCACGAGTCTGAGGTGCCTGTCGATCTACCGAATGTGGTCGTCATGGTCGCTGCGGACGGCACGCTGACCGCAGCCGTCGATGGCATCGCCCACCCGCAACCTGCTTCAGGGGCCCGGACTCGGGCGACGTTCGGGCCGCTAATGGATGAGATCACCAGGGACGCACCGTCTCGGTGCGGGTCGAGGTCCGCGAGTGTGACGGCGGGGTGTTCACCGACATCATCCACGCTCGCAAACCAACCCCACCTGCCCGAGCCGCGGAGCAGGAACCGGTGCCGGGCAAGCGACGAGGTCGCCGCGCTGCGGCACCGCGAGCGCCGCGGCTCATGGAGATTGAGGGCGAGGGTTTCGTGCCTGGTGAGGATGTCGCTGTCGCGGTCATCGTGAGCCACACCGACGCCGCCGGAGGCACCCGCTACAAGGGCAACCACCCGCCGCTGGTCCCTGCCGAGGTTTGGTACCAGGTGCAGTCGGTGCTGACCGCGCACCAGTGCGCCGTCGAAGCGACCCAGGTGCACGGCCACTACCTCAAAGGCACGATCCATTGCGGACAGTGCGGCTCGCGGCTCATCGTCTCCAACGCGAAGAACCGCCACGGCAACGTGTACTGCTACTTCGTGTGCTCCGGTCGACACTCCAAGCGCACCGACTGCACCCGCCAGGCTATGCTCATCGAGGACGTCGAGAAGCTCGTCGAGGACTACTACAAGCGAGTCCAGATCACCCCGGCCCAGCAGGACGCGCTCGCCGGGATGCTGCATCACGAGTTCGACCGGCTCATGGCCGCCGAAACCGACGAACTCGCACGGCTCACCGCGAACCGCGACCGGCTCGAAGGCGAACAGGACCGGCTGATGCAGGCCCACTATGCCGACGCCATACCGCTGAGCGTCCTCAAACGCGAGCAGGACCGCATCACGGGCGAGCGCGACAAGGTGACCCGGCGCATCGACGCCCACTACGGCGACTACGCCGACGCCCGCGCGCACCTCGACGACGCGCTCGGGCTCCTCGCGAACTGCGCCGACATATACGCCCGCTGCGACGACACGAACCGGCGGCTTTGCAACCAGGCGTTCTTCACCAAGGTCTTCATCGACGAGGACAACGAGCTGCGCGTCGAGCACAACCGACCTTCGAAATGCTGCTCGACCCACAGGTCAACGCCAACGCACTGACCTGGGCCGCAGACACCAACAAGGCTCGAACCTCTACCAACATTGACGTTGGCAAGGGTTCGAGCCTTGTGCGTGGGGTGGAGCTAAGGGGATTCGAACCCCTGGCCTCTTCCATGCCATGGAAGCGCGCTACCAACTGCGCCATAGCCCCAGGTCGTCTTGCGGCGACTCGAAGAACTCTAGCGCACTTCGCCCGACATGGAAAATCGGGCCTGGGGTGGTGCCCAGACCCGATTTTCACGCTCAGAATCGGCTATCCGCGGGCCTTCTTCAAGGTGCGGGCAAGCGCCGCGACGCCGAAGTGGTCCTTCGACATCGCGATGTCCAGGACCGGCACCCCAGCGGCCTTCAGGGCGTCGGCGGTCGGCTCGTCCCAGGCGAGGACGGAGACGTCGTCGCGGTGGCCGAGCAGGTTCACGTAGGCGTCGGCGAGCGAGGGCTGGCTGAGCAGGATCGCGTCCCAGGCGCCGTCGTCCCACTTCTCCTTGAGCTCCGGGTAGATCTCCTCGACGTCGGCCATCGTGTAGATCTCGCAGCGCTCGACGGTGTAGCCCTTCTGCCGCAGGCCGTCCTCCAGCTTCGTGGACAGTTGGTCGGCGCACACGATCACGACGCGCTGCTCCCCCTCGGCGACTGGGAACGCGTCGACGAGCGCGACGGAGCTCGCGGTGCCCTCGGGGCTCAGGTCGACGGCGTAGCCGGCCTCCTCCACGACCTGGCGGGTCGTGCTGCCCATGGCGGCGATCTTCTTGGACTCGGGGACGTCCCAGCCGCGCTCGCGCAGCGCCCACATCGTCTGGGCCGACGGGATGACCACCCAGTCGCCCCACGGCATGATGTTGTCGGCGTTGACGAGCTTGGCCTCCTGCAGGGTCGCGGTGTCGACGCGCAGGTCGTTGGAACGCAGCGTCTGGGCCAGGCGACCCTCCTGGCGCGGCAGCAGGAGCCGGATGCGGTCGTCGTCTGCGGCGCTCTCGATGAAGATCGACTCGTCGTCGTGCTCCTCCGACAGGTCGATGTTGGCGATCGCCTCAGGCGAGAAGAACCGCTCGGCCTTGCGCTGCAGCAGCGCGTGGGCGACGTTGTGGCCGGTGCGCTGCGCGTGCAGTTCGGAGGTCGGAAGGCCGATCTCCAGCACGACGCGCTTGGTGCCGTCGATGGAGAAAACGCCCGCCTTGAGGCCGAGGATGCCGCGACGCGACGCGAGCGCCCCCACGGGGGCGACGTAGGTGGTGCCGAGGCCGGTCAGCACGGCGCGCTCCGCGTCGATGCAGATCCGGGTCTCGATGTCGTCGAACTCGTCGAGCGCCTTGACCAGGTCGGTGTCGTCGGCGCGGCACTCGAGCGCAAGCGCGCCCTGGCCGGGCGCGGGAAGGATCGGCAGGTACTCGGAGACGCGGTCCTCGAGGCCGAGCGCCTTCAGGCCTGCGGCCGACAGCACGACGCCGTCCAGGTCGCCGGGCTCCAGGCGTCGGAGCCGTTCCTCAAGGGTGCCGCCGACGTCGATGAACGTCAGGTCGGGGCGGAGCGCGCGCAGTTGCGCCATCCGCCGCAGCGACGTGACGCCGATGCGCGACTTGCGCGGCAGCGCCGACAGGGGGACGCCCTTCAAGGTGACGAGCGCGTCGCGGTGGTCCCCGCGGGCGAGCACCGCCGGGAAGGTCAGCCCGTCCGGCTCGTCCGTCAGCGGGATGTCCTTGATGGAGTGGACGACGACGTCACACTCCCCCGACCGCAACGCCTCACGCAGTTCCTTCGCAAACACGACGACGGAGTACCCGTCCGGCATGTGGTTCGAGTCGGCGCCCGAAGTGGCGACGCGCACGACCTCCACCTCATGCCCCGCGCCCCGCAACTGCTCGGCAACCCTCTCGGAGCGTGCCAACGCCAGCGCGGACCCGCGCGTGCCCAATCGAAGCTTCACCATTGATCCTTCCCTCTTGCGACGACCAAGTTTCTCATGAATGCGCGGCTGCCCGCGCGGCCCCCGGAAGAGCCTCGACAATCCGACCCATAGCCACGTCGTCGTGCGCGGCGGACAGGAACCACGCCTCGAAGGCCGACGGCGGCAGCGCCACCCCGGAATCGAGCATGGAGTGGAAGAACCGGGCGAACGCCGCCTGGTCCTGTGCCTTCGCGTCTGCGTAGTTCGCGACGGCCCCCTCACGGAAGAACACCGAGAACAGGCTGCCCGCCGTCGAGATGTGGTGCGGCACCGAGGCGGCGCTCAACGCGTCGGCGACGGCCGCCTGCAGCTGGAGCGAGCGCGCGTCGACGGTGGCGTAGACGGCGTCGTCCGCAAGTCGCAGCGTGGCGAGCCCCGCGGCGGTGGCAAGCGGGTTCCCCGAAAGGGTGCCCGCCTGGTAGACGGGTCCGACAGGGGCAAGCAGTTGCATCAGGTCGGCGCGACCTCCCAGCGCCGCGAGCGGCATCCCGCCGCCGATGACCTTGCCGAAGGTGACAAGGTCCGGCGCGTAGCCGCCGTCGAGCCCGAGCCAGCCGCCGGGGCTGACGCGAAATCCGGTCAGCACCTCGTCGACGATCAGCAGGGCCCCGTACCGCGACGTCAGGTCGCGCAACGCCGCGTTGAAGCCGGGCTGGGGCGCGACAACGCCCATGTTGGCGGGCGCGGCCTCCGTGATGACGGCCGCGATCCGGTCCCCAGCCTCGGCGAAGACCGCCTCGAGCGCCTCCAGGTCGTTGTAGCCGACGACGATCGTGTCGCCCGCGGCGGCCTTGGTGACGCCCGCGGAGCCGGGCAGGCCCTGCGTCGCGACCCCGGAGCCCGCCTCGGCGAGCAGCGCGTCGCTGTGGCCGTGGTAACAGCCGGCGAACTTGACGATGGCGTCGCGCCCGGTGGCGGCCCGCGCGAGCCGGATCGCGGTCATGGTGGCCTCGGTTCCGGTCGACACGAACCGCACCTGCTCGGCGACAGGCACCCGCGAGCGCACCGCGTCGGCCAGTTCGACCTCCGCGGCGGTCGGGGCGCCGAACGACAGCCCACGCGACGCCGCGTCCTGCACCGCCGCGACCACCTCGGGGTGCGCGTGCCCGAGCAGCGCCGGGCCCCACGAGCAGACGAGGTCGACGTAGCGACGGCCGTCGACGCCGGTGATGTACGGACCGGACGCGGAGGCCACGAACACGGGCGTGCCGCCGACCGATCCGTAGCCGCGCACCGGCGAGGACACCCCGCCGGGGATCACCTCTCGGGCGTGCGCGAACAGGTCGTCCGTCACATGGTCTGTCACGCCGGTCACTTCAGCCATCCAGCCATCTCCTCGGCCCAGTAGGTCAACACGATGTCTGCCCCCGCACGCACGATGGCGGTCACGGACTCCTCGACGGCGCGCCTCCGGTCGATCCAGCCGCGCTCCGCGGCCGCCTCGATCATCGAGTACTCGCCGGAGACCTGGTAGGCAGCGACAGGCACATCCGAGACGGCAGCCACGTCGGAGAGCACGTCAAGGTAGTAGCCGGCGGGCTTGACCATCACCATGTCGGCGCCCTCGGCCAGGTCGAGGAGCGCCTCGCGCAGGCCCTCGCGGCGGTTGGCCGGGTCCTGCTGGTAGCTCTTACGGTCGCCCTGCAGCGAACTGGTCACGGCCTCGCGGAACGGCCCGTAGAAGGATGAGGCGTACTTGGCCGCGTAGGCGAGGATCGCGACGCCGTCGTGGCCCGCCTCGTCGAGGCCCTGCCGGATCGCGTCGACCTGGCCGTCCATCATCCCCGACGGCGACACGACGTGCGCGCCCGCCTCGGCCTGCGCGATGGCCATCTCGACGTAGGACGTCACGGTGGCGTCGTTGTCGACGGAGCCATCGGGCAGCAGGAGGCCGCAGTGGCCGTGCGAGGTGAACTCGTCAAGGCAGGTGTCGGCCATGATGACGGTGGAGTCTCCGACCTCCTCGCGCAGCGCCCTCAGTCCGCGCTGCAGGATTCCGTCGGTCGCCAGTCCCTGCGATCCGGCGTCGTCCTTGTCCGCGTCGTCGGGCACCCCGAACAGCATCAGCCCTCCGACCCCGGCGGCGACGGCCGACCCGGCGGCGCGACGCAGCGAGTCGAGGTCGTGGCGACGCACGCCGGGCATCGACGAGATGTCCGCGGCCCGCTCGCCCACGAACATCGGGAGCACCAGTTGCGAGCCCCGCACCTCGACCTCACGCACCAGCGTGCGCATGGCGGGGGTGCCGCGCAGCCTCCTCGGTCGAATCCTCGGCATCTCTCTCCTCATCATCACAGCGTCGTCAACATCACAGCGTCGTCGCGATCGCGGCGATCACGCCCGCCGCGTCCTGCGTCGCGGCGACGGCGTCAGGCGTCACGCCCAGCGCCACCAGCGCGGCGGCAGACGGCTCCCCGAGCGCCACCACCCTTGTCCCGGAGGGCCAGCCGAGCAGCAGATCGACCGCCTCGGCGACCGATCCGGAGGTCAGCACCACGACGTCGAACATCGCGCCGCGGTACTCGTCGGCCACGGCCTCGGGCGCCGTCGGCAACGCCTCCACCGTATACACATCCACAGCAGTGACGTCGTGGCCCTTGGCCAGCAGCCCGGCGGCGAGTTCCCCGGAGGCCCGCGCGGAGCTGGGAATCAGGATCCGGTCGGAGCCCTCCGGCCAGGCGTCGAGCAGCGCGCGGGCGCTTCCGGCCCCGCCTGTTGGCAGCAGGTCGACGGTGAGCCCGTGCGCGGCCGCGGAGCGGGCGGTGCCCGAGCCGACCGCGGCGATCCGGGCGCCCGCTGGAAGCCGCAGCCCCAGTTCTTCGAGCACGTCGAGCGTCGCCGGCGAGGTCAGTGCGACCCAGTCGGCGTCCGTCGGCCAGTCGGCGGGTCGGATCGCGACGGTGCGCTGCAACGGGACGGCAACCACCTCGGCACCCGCGGCGCGGATCCCGTCGGCCAGCGCGCCGTCGGCCCGGGGAAGCAGGACCCTGGTGCCCGCGAGCACGGCGGGCCCACCCCACAGGGAGGAGTCGTCGTGCAGGTCGGCGAGGCGCGACTCTCGGGTGGCGGCGAGGTTCGCAACGCCCGCCGCGCCGTCGGCCAGCAGCAGGTCGGCTGCGGCCCGTCCGGCACCGGGCCCGAGATCGATCGCCACCCGCGCGGCGGACGCGCCGTCGAGCGAGAAGACGCCAGCCTCCAGCCGACCGTCGCGGCCGAACGCCGCGATCGGGGCCGCGCAGCCCCCACCGAGCGCGGCGAGCAGGTCCCGCTCCGCCGTCACCGCGAGGCGCGTCTCCGAGTCCTCAAGCGCCGCGAGCGCCTGTGCGACCTCGGCGCGGTCGGCCCTGCACTCAAGCGCGAGCGCGCCCTGTCCCGGCGCCGGAAGGATGGCGAGGGCGTCGGTTGCGTGCTCCGACAGGCCGAGCCGCGCCAGGCCGGCGGCGGCGAGCACGACGGCGTCCAGGTCGCCCGCGGCGACGCGCGCCAGCCGGGTGCCGACGTTGCCGCGCACGTCGACGTAGCTGAGGTCGGGCCGCAGCCCCCGCAACTGCGCGACGCGGCGAGGCGATCCGGTCCCGACGCGGGAGCCGGGCGGCAGGTCGGCGAACGTCAGGCCGTCGCGGGCGCACAGGGCGTCGCCCGGATCGGCCCTGGTCGGGATCGCCGCGATCACCAACCCCTCGACCTGCTCGACCGGAAGGTCCTTCAGCGAATGGACGGCGAAGTCGCAGGTCCCGTCGAGCAGGGCGGTGCGCAGTTCCGCGGCGAACACGCCGAGCGACCCGGTGCGGGCCAGCGAGCCCTGCGTGACGTCGCCGCGGGTCTTGACCCGCACGAGCGTCACGTCGTGGCCGAGCGCCCGGAGCCGGTCGGCGACCTGTTCGGACTGCGCGACGGCCAGGGCCGACCCGCGGGTGCCGAGGCGGAGCCTCACGCGACCACCCGCCGGGTGCCCGCGATCACGGACGCGACGCCGTTGCCGTCGAGCCATGCGCCGACCAGGTCGACGCCGACTGATGCGGCCTGCTCGACGAGGTAGTCCCGGTTCGCGGCCTCGATGCGGGTGGGCATGGCGTCCCAGCCGACCGAGGCCAGCCCCTTGACCTGCGCGTCGCTGACGGCGACCCCGGTCAGCTTCGATGCGTCGGCGAGGATCTCCTGCCTGGTCGGGAAGACATGCTCGGGGTACGAGATCCGCACCACCTCCAGGCCCGCCTCGCGCGCCCACGGCCATTTCGCCGAGTAGTGCGTCAGCGCCTTTGCACGGACCTCGCCGCGGCTGGCGACCAGCACGCCCGAGCCGACGGGATGCTCCCGCAGCGCCGGGTTGTCGAGCGCGAGGATCGCCTGGCGGGCCTTGTTCACCGGCGGTGCGACGAAGGTGACGCCGAGGTCGCGCAGCAGGTGCTCCGACACGGCAGCCGTGGTGGCGACCACGATCCGGTCCGCCGCCAGGTTCTCCCCGTCGTGGGTGTGCGCCGCGAGGCCGTGGCCGCTGCGCCTCAGGTGCGCGATGGGCGCGGCCGCGCGGATGTCGGCTCCCAGGTCCTCGACGCGATCCACCAGCGTCTCGATGAGCCGGAACATGCCCCCAACCGGCTGCTCGACGGCGGAGCCGCGGTGCGCCTTCAGGCTGGCGACGGCCCCGATCAGCGAGCCCTCCGCCGCGATGGCCTCGTGGATGCCGGGCGCGACGGCCGCGAGCGGCAGGTGCTCGGCCCCGGTGGCGTAGATGCCGGTCGCGACGGGCTCGACCAGTTTGTGCAGCGCCCCCTCGCCGAGGCGGATCCGGGCCAGGTCGCCGATGGTGTGAGCCTCGTGCCCGATCGAGGGGTCCATGGTGAGGTCGGCTGCGAGGCGGTCACGTTCGGCATCGCTGAGCACGCCGAGAGCCGGGTCGTCGAGGTCGCCCGGGATGCCGAGCAGGCCGTCGGCCATCGGCCAGGCGCGCTCGGACCACCACACGTGCGGGGTCCCCTCGGGCGCGGCGACCTCGAGGCCCAGTTCGTCGCTGAGGGCGCGCCCATGGCCGCCGCGCGTGGCGTAGGCCTCGGCGCCGGAGTCGACGAGCAGGCCCGCCACCTCGACGGGCGCGATCATGCCTCCCCAGCGGGGCGCGGCCTCGCGGACGGCGACGCGGTGGCCCGCCTGAGTGAGTCGGTAGGCGGTCAGCAGGCCGGCGAGCCCGCCGCCGACGACGATGACGGCGCTCACAGCTCGTGCAGGAATGCGACCAGCTCGGTCAGCACTCCGGGGTCGGTGGTGGGGGGAACGCCGTGGCCCAGGTTGACGACGTGCGCGGGGGCGGCCCGTCCCCGGTCGACGACGTCGGCGGCGTGGGCCCGCAGCGCGTCCCAGCCGGCGGCGAGCAGCGCCGGGTCGATGTTGCCCTGCAGCGGAATGCCGGGCAGCAGCCAGGCCGCCTCATCCAGCGGGGTGCGGTAGTCGATGCCCATGGCCTCGACGCCGAGTGCTGCCATGTCGGTGAGCAGGTGCAGCGTCCCGGTGCCGAAGTGGATGCGCGGTACGCGTCCCTCGACCGCGGCGAGCGTCCGTGCGGAGTGCGGAGCTACATAGTTGGAGTAGTCGGCGCGCGTCAGGGAGCCTGCCCACGAGTCGAACAGTTGGACGGCCCGGGCGCCCGCGTCGACCTGCGTCGTGAGGAAGGCCCCGGAGATGTCAGCGCACCAGCCGAGCAGCCGATTCCACCCTTCGGGATCGGCGTGCATCATGGCCCTCGCCGCGAGGTGGTCGCGGGAGCCGCGGCCCTCGACGAGGTAGGCGGCGAGCGTGAAGGGGGCTCCCGCGAAGCCGATCAGCGGCGTCTCCTCCCCCAACTCGGCCACGACGAGCCGGACGGCCTCCGCGATCGCCGAGGGGTCGCCAGCCTCGTGCGCGACCAACCGGTCGACGTCGGCCGCGGTGCGGACGGGCTCTGCGATGACGGGCCCGATGCCGGGCTGGATGTCGACGTCGACGCCCGCGAGCACGAGCGGGGTCATGATGTCGGAGAAGAAGATGGCCGCGTCGACGCCGTGCCTGCGGACCGGCTGCAGCGTGATCTCCGCGGCCAGTTCCGGCTTCAGGCACGCCTCGAGAATGCTGGTGCCTTTGCGTGCCTCCAGGTATTCGGGCAGCGAACGGCCGGCCTGGCGCATGAACCAGACTGGGAGACGGGCGGGACGGTGGCCGCTGAGGGCGGTGAGGAGTGAACTCATGGTGAGTCCGATTCTGCCGTACCCGGGGGCAGTGGTTGAATAGCACCACTGTGACGATGCGCATCTTCTCCATCCAGCACGACCGCCACGGCCTCGCGGAGGTCGAGAGAATCAGCGCGTCGCTCGACGGAGCGGCGGAGCGCCTGAGGGCCTGCGATGGTGTCACGGGCGCCCTCGTGCTGAGCACCTGCAACCGCGTCGAGGTGCTCCTCGACACCGAGGGAGACCTCCCCAACGCAGGGCTGCGGGCCGCCCTGAACGAGGGCTTCGACATGGCCCCCGCCTGGGACCTGTTCCTCGGCGAGGCCGCGCTCGGCCACGTGTTCCGGGTCGCGGCGGGCCTCGACTCGATGGTGATCGGCGAGCGCGAGATCGCAGGGCAGTTGCGCCGCGCACTCGGCGACGCGCAGGGCGCGGGCCACACGTCGCTCCCCCTGACCATCGCCGTCGACGAGGCGCTGAAGACGTCGCGCCGGGTCGCGCGGGAGACGCGCCTCGAGGGCGCGGGCCGCTCGGTCGTGGCCGCCGGCCTCGACCTGATCGCGCTGCCGGACTGGGAGGGCGCGAGCGTGCTTGTCGTCGGAACCGGCTCCTACGCGGGTGCCGTGGTCGCGGCGCTCCGACAGCGGGGCGTGAGCGACATCAGCGTGCACTCCTCAAGCGGTCGCGGCGCCGACTTCGCCGAGAGCCACTCCATCGCGCACGCCGCATCCCTGCTCGACGCCGTCGCCGACGCCGACCTGGTGGTCACCTGCCGGGGGCTCGGCACCCCGATCATCGGCGCGGACGACGTGACCCCGCCCGCCAGGTTCCTCGACCTGTCGCTCAAGCGCGACGTCGACCCGTCCGTCGCGATGCTGCCCGGCGTCACCGTCGTCGACCTGGCCACCATCCAGGACGCGCTCGGCTCCGGCATCGCGGAGGACACCCGGCGCGCGCAACGGATCGTCAACGAGGGCATCGCCGAGGCGCTCACCCGGCTGCGGGCGCGCGTGGTCGACCCCGCGGTCGTCGGGCTGCGCGAGGCCATGATGGGGCTGGTCGAGGACGAGGTCGCCCGGCTCCCGCAGCGCGCGCTGACCCACGACGACGCGGCGCTCGCGCTGCGCAGGCTGGCGACCCGCCTGCTCCACATCCCGTCGACGCGGGCGAAGTTGGCCGCCGAGCGGGGTCGCACCGACCAGTACCTGCACGCCATGGCCGAGTTGTACGGCATCGGCGACGAACCGATCGACCCGACCGAGCTTGAGGAGCAGTCATGCCCCGTGACCAACTTGAAGGTGTGCGACCTGGAGGCGATCCCGTCGACGCAGCAGGCGATGTGAGCATCGCGCCGTACACGGCGGTCCTGTTCGCCTCCTACGGCGGCCCGGACAAGCCGGAGGACGTGCTGCCGTTCATGCGCAACGCGACGGCGGGCAAGAACATCCCCGACGAGCGGCTCGTGCAGGTCTCCGGGCACTACGAACTGTTCGGTGGCCGCTCCCCCATCAACGAGTTGAACGCGGCGCTGATGGAGTCGGTCCGCGTCGAACTGGCCGCGCGCGGCGTCGACGTGCCGGTCGTGATCGGCAACCGCAACTGGCATCCGCTGTTCGCCGAGACGGTCGACGCGCTTGTCGCCGACGGGCACGAGCGCGTGCTCGGGTTGGCGACGTCGGCCTATCAGTCCTATTCGAGCTGCCGCCAGTACTGCGAGGACCTGGTCCGCGCCACCGACGGCAGCCCGCTGCGGGTCGACAAGGTCGACCCGTTCTGGGACGCTCCCGAGTTCGCCGAGGCCAACGCCCGCGCGCTGGTGGCCGCCGTCCAGACCCTGCGCGAGGGGCTCGGCGATGCGCCGATCCGGGTGTTGTTCGTCACGCACTCGATCCCGATCGCCATGAACGAGGCCTCCTCCACCGGGGAGCCGGCCGCGCGCTACGACGCCCAGCACCTGCGCGTCGCGGAGGCCGTGGCCGCGCTCGCCTCCCGGGAGTTGGGCGAGGAGCTCGGCTGGGACCTGACCTACTGCTCCCGCTCGGGCGCGCCGCACGTCCCGTGGCTCGAGCCAGACGTCAACGACCGCCTCGCCGAGGTGCAGGGCGAGGGCGTCGCAGGGGTCGTCGCCGCCCCCATCGGCTTCATCTCGGACCACATGGAGGTCGCCTACGACCTCGACACCGAGGCGCGCGCCACCGCAGCCGACCTCGGCCTTCCCTACGTGCGCGCCGCCACGGTCGGCCCCGACGCGGGCTTCGCCTCGCTGCTGGTCGACCGGCTGCTGGAGCGCGCCGCCGTCGCGCGCGGTGAACGGCCAGACGAGACCATCTGCCGGTTCTCCACCGGTGCCTGCTGCCTGCCCCGACCAGAAGGAGCCACCCGATGACGACCAAGCATCCAGGACGCGACGAGCGAGACGCCGTCGACGTCGACCTCGAGGCCATCAACGCGATGCCGCTGTATGCCATGTACTCGGTCTTCGCGACCGCCTCCCCGCTGCCGGGCGACACCGACGCACTCGCGGCGGCCGCCGACGACCTGGCGACCACGGGCGTCACCGTCCGGGGCTGGTACGACGTGGGCGGCTTCCGCGCCGACGCGGACCTGATGGTCTGGACGCTGGCCAACGACCCCGCCGACCTGCAGGCCGGCTACCACGCCCTGCGCCGCAGCGCGCTCGGCGACTACCTGGAGCCGGTGTGGTCCGTGATGGCCGTGCACCGCCCCGCCGAGTTCAACCGGCTGCACGTGCCGAGCTGCTTCGCGGGCTTCGCGCCGCGGCCGTGGCTGACGGTGTACCCGTTCGTGCGCAGCTACGACTGGTACTACCTCGACAACGAGCACCGCTCCAAGATGCTCTACGAGCACGGCGTCGCGGGCCGCGAGTTCCCCGATGTCGTGGCCTCCACGCTGTCGTCGTTCGCCCTCGGCGACTACGAGTGGATCCTGGCCTTCGAGGCCGATGAACTGCACCGGCTGACCGACGCGATGCGCCACCAGCGCGGCGTCGAGGCCCGGCTGCACGTCCGCGAGGAGACGCCGTTCTTCACGGGCCCCCGCGTCGAGCTCTCCGAGTGGATCGGGCGCCAACCGCGCGTCTGAGCCGGTCGGGCACCTGGCAGGTTTGTCGGGCGCAGTCAGGCGCCCACGTTGTGCGACAGCAGTCGCCACGCGCCGTGGTCGAACCCGAGCGTCGAGTAGTGCGCGTTGCCGAGGCCGCCGAGCACGCGTCCATTCAGTCCGAGCAGTGCGTGCAGCACGCGGTTGAGCAGCAGGCCGTGCGAGACGATCAGCACCGTCTGCCCCGGATGGTTCGCCGCGATCTCCTCGATCGCGGGCAGCGCCCTCCCGACGACCTCGGAGAGGGTCTCCCCCGTCGGTGAGCGGCGGAAGTCGACGCCGTTGGCGTACATCTGCTCGTAGCCGGGCATCGAGGCGATGATCTCGTCCCACGTCTGCCCCGACCAGGTGCCGACGTCGATCTCCATCAGCCTCGGGTCGAGCCCGATCTCGGCGTTGGGGGCGACGATCTCGGCCGTGCGCAGCGCCCTCGACAGCGGCGATGCATAGACGGCGTCGAAGCGGTGGCCCCGGAGGCGGGCATGGGCGGCCTCGGCCTGCGCGACGCCCTTCGCGTTGAGCGGGACGTCGGCCTGCCCCTGGAAGCGACGCTGCGCGTTCCAGTCCGTCTGGCCGTGCCGCAGCACCACCAGGTCGGTCGTCGGGTCGTGGGCCACCGGCTTACTCGTCGTCGGCGCGCTCGGGGACGTCGATGTCGAGCGGGATCTGGGGGCAGTCCTTCCAGAGTCGCTCGAGGCTGTACAGGGTGCGCTCCTCGGTGTGCTGCACGTGCACGACGAAGTCGATGTAGTCCAGCAGCACCCAGCGGTTCTCGCGGTCGCCCTCGCGGCGGATCGGCTTGACCTTGATCTTGAGCAGCGCCTCCTCGACCCCGTCGACGATGGCGCCGACCTGGCGCTCGTTGCCCGCGGAGGCGATCAGGAACACGTCGGTGATCGCGAGCTGCTCCGACACGTCGAAGGCGACGATGTTGTCGGCGAGCTTGTCTGCAGCCGCCTGCGCGGCGACGCCTACGTGGCTCAGGACGGGATCAGGAACGGTCATGCGGAACCTTCGAGTCGGTGGCGGGATACAGCCCGCGCTTGGCGATGTACTGGACGATGCCGTCGGGCACCAGGTACCAGATCGGCTGCTGCGCCCGGACGCGGTCGCGGCAGTCGGTGGACGAGATGGCAAGCGCAGGGACCTCGAGCAGGTCGACGCTTCCCTCGGGCAGGTGCGACAGGTCGTTCTCGGTGAGCGGCACGCCCGGGCGGGTCACGCCGACGAAGTGCGCGAGGTCGAAGAGCTGCTCCGCTCCGCGCCAGGTCAGGATCTGGCGCAGCGCGTCGGCGCCGGTGATGAAGAACAGCTCGGTGTTCTCGCCCCGCTCGGCGCGCAGGTCGCGCAGCGTGTCGACGGTGTAGGTGTCGCCGGGGCGGTCGATGTCGACGCGGGAGACGGAGAAGCGCGGGTTCGAAGCCGTCGCGATCACCGTCATCAGGTAGCGGTCCTCGGCCATGGAGACGTCGCGGTCCCGCTTCTGCCACGGGACGCCGGTGGGGACGAAGACCACCTCGTCGAGGCCGAACTTGGCTGCCACCTCGGAGGCGGCGACCAGGTGGCCGTGGTGGATCGGGTCGAAGGTGCCGCCCATCACGCCCAGACGGTACGGGCGGCTGCGGCCGGCGCGCGCGAGCGCGAGTTCTGTGGAGGTCACTTGGAGTGCGGGCGTCCCGACCCCATGCCGACGATCCACAGCAGGGCGAACAGTAGGATGCCAAGCACGATGGCGCCCATCACCCAGCTGGGCACGAGCGGCGCGGTCTCCAGAAGAAGGCTCATGGCACGCGATCCTAGCAACGAGTGCGCCCCGGGCGCGCACTTTGCCTCACGCGCGGACCTGCCCGTCGCCCTCGATGACGTACTTGGAGCTTGTCATCTCCGACAGGCCCATCGGCCCACGCGCGTGCAGTTTCTGCGTCGAGATGCCGATCTCGGCGCCGAAGCCGAACTCTCCGCCGTCGACGAACCGGCTGGACGCGTTTACAAGCACCGCCGCCGCGTCGATGCCCGCCACGAAGCGGTCGGCGACGTCCCGGTCGCGCGTGATGATCGTCTCGGAGTGGCCCGTGGTGTGGCGGCGGATGTGGTCCATCGCCTCCTCGAGCGACCCGACGACCTTCGCGGCCAGGTCGAGCGACAGGTACTCCTCGTCGTATTCGGTGGCGGTGGCGGCGACCACCTCGTCGGAGAACGCGCGGGTGGCGTCGTCGCCGTGCACGGTGACCCCCGCCCCTTGGAGGGCCTCAAGTGCGCGCGGCAGGAAGGCCTCCGCGACGTCGCGGTGCACAAGCAGCGTCTCGGCCGCGTTGCACACCGACGGGCGCTGCACCTTCGCGTTGAGCAGGATCGCGACGGCCTGGTCGAGGTCGGCGGCGGCGTCGACGTAGAGGTGGCAGTTGCCGGTGCCTGTCTCGATGACGGGAACGGTGGAGCCCTCCACGACGGTGCGGATCAGGCCCGCCCCGCCGCGCGGGATCAGCACGTCGACGAGCCCGCGGGCCCGCATCATGTCGCCAGTGACCTCGCGGCCGCCCTCGACCAGGTGCACCGCGTCGGGGGTGATACCCGCCGCCTCGAGGCCGCGGCGAAGCGCAGCGACGGTGACCCGGTTGGTGGTCAGCGCCGACGACGAGCCCCGCAGCAGCGCCGCGTTGCCGGACTTCAGGCAGATGCCAGCGGCGTCGGCGGTGACGTTGGGTCGCGCCTCGTAGATGATGCCGACCACGCCGAAGGGGACGCGCACCTGCGTGACGCGCACGCCGTTGCCGAGCCGCCAGCCCCGCACGGCGTCGCCGATCGGGTCGGGAAGCGCGGCGAGGTCGCGCAGGCCCTGCACCATGCCCGCGATCCTGGCCGGGGTCAGGGCGAGCCGGTCGACGATCGACTCGTCGGTGCCCGCGTCGCGCGCGGCCTGCACGTCGACGGCGTTGGCCGCGAGCAGGTCGGCCTCGGCGGCCGCTACGGCATCGGCCATCGACTGCAGCGCCGCGTCCTTGGCGTCACGGGTGAGGGTGGCGAGTTCGATGGAGGCCGCGCGCGCGGCTTCGGCCTGGTCGACGAATTCCATGCGGCGGAGTCTAGCGGCCGGGCCACTACTCAGACGGCGAGCGCCATCCTGGCGCGGGCCTGGCGCACCAGGCAGACGATCAGGTTGATGCTGGCGATCGCGACCATGCCGCCCGCGCAGATGATCAGGGCCCAGTCGTTGAAGGCGATCCCGAAGATGAACCACAGGCTCTGCCCGAACACGAAGATCGCAAGGAAGCCCGCCGAGACGCCCGCGGGGTTGGAAGTGGTCAGCAGGGAGCGCAACTGGGCGACCTGTCCGATCAACTGCGGCACGACAACCACGAGGCCGAACACCACGGCGCCGAACATCACCTCGACGCCGACCAGGGCGGCGGCGAGCAGCAGCGGCAGCACCAGTTGCGGCAGGATCGCCTGTTTCCTGTCGCGCAGCACGAAGATCAGGATCCAGAACGACATGGCCGCGCCGATGATATTGGGCACCTGCATCTGGGGTGCGCCGATCAGAAAGCCGTGCACGCCCCACGCGCAGGTGGTCGCCGCGGTGATCTGCCACAGCCGCATGGACACGCCGAGGCTGCTGCTTGCGCGCACGATGCGCAGGAGTTGGGGGATGCCCGCGGACAGGCCGATGGCGGCGGCGACCCACCCGAAAACGTCAGTCACGCCTCCAGCGTAGGAGGCGCCCACCCGCTCGGGCCAATCGCCCCGGGTGAGGCGTGCTCAGTCGGCGAGCATCATGTGGTCGCGGTGCACGACGGGGCGCAGATTGCGGTGCCCCGCCTCGCCGCTGGAGTGGCCGAGTTCGCCGACCAGGTCGGCGCTGGAGTAGCCGACGAAGCCCCTGCCGACGGGCTCGCCGTCGGGTCCGACGATCTCGACGGGCTCCCCCTCGGCGAACGCTCCCCTTACCTCGGTGACGCCCGCAGCAAGCAGCGACGCATGCCTGGTGGTCAGGGCCCTGCGGGCGCCCTCGTCGACGTGCACCCAGCCGCGAGGCTCCGCGGCGAAGGCCAGCCACAGCAGCCTGCGGGGGCGGCGCTTTCTGCGGGCGGGGAAGAACGTTCCGACGTTTTCACCGGCGAGCGCCTGGCCGAGTTGGTCGGCGTGGCCGAGCACGACGCTGACGCCCGCCTGCGTCGCGATGTCGGCGGCGATCAGCTTGGTGCGCATGCCGCCGGTGCCGACCTTCGAGCCGACCCGGGAGGTGTCCACGTCCAACTCGGAGATGTCCTCGACGCGGTCGATGCGCCGCGCGCCGGGCGTGTCGGGGTGGGCCGTGTAGAGGCCGTCGACGTCGCTCATCAGCAGCAGCGCGTCGGCGCGCACCAGGTGGGCGATCAGCGCGGCGAGCCGGTCGTTGTCGCCGAAGCGGATCTCGTGGGTGGCGACGGTGTCGTTCTCGTTGACGATCGGCACCACGCCGAGCCGGAACAGCCGCGAGATGGTGTTGAGCGCGTTGCGGTAGGTCTTGGGCCGCACCACGTCCTCGACGGTGAGCAGCAGTTGGGCCACCAGCAGTCCGTGCGTCGCGAACGCGTCGGAATAGGAGCGCACCAGCAGGCCCTGCCCGACGGCTGCGGCGGCCTGCTGGGTCTCGAGGTCGCGCGGGCGCCTGCGCAGGCCGAGCGGGCCAAGCGCGGCCGCGATGGCACCGGAGGTGACGAGCACCACCCGGACGCCGCGGGCGTGGCTCGCCGCGAGCAACTCGGCAAGTTGCGTGATCCGGTCCGGGTCGAGGCGCCCCTTGGCGTCGGTCAGGGAGGAGGAGCCGACCTTGACGACGACGCGCTTGGCGCCCTCGACCTCAGGCCTCATCCGGCCCCTTGTCGCTGCCCTTGTCCCCGGGGGTGACTCCGGTGGTCGCCCAGTCGACCGCGGCACGCGCGGCGTGGTACTCCGAGTCCATCTTCTTGCGCCGTGTCACCGAAGGCCGCTCGGTCTCCTGCCGCACGTCCTCGCCGCGGCGGCTGAGGATCTCCGCGCCGATCTCGATCTGCGGGGCGAAGTCGAACACCACCGCGTCCTCGCCGCCGATCGCGACGGCGTCGCCGGGGCGGGCGCCGATCTCGAGCAGCTTGGTCTCGATGCCGATCCGGTTGAGCCGGTCGGCGAGGTAGCCGACGGCCTCAGCGTTGTTGAAGTCGGTCTGCCTGATCCAGCGCTCAGGCTTCTCGCCCTTGACGCGCCAGACGAAGCCGCCCTCACCGTCGCCCTTCTTGACGATGGTGAACTCCTCGACGGCGCCCTTCTTCGACGCGACGGGCTTCGGGCGGACCACGGTGCGCGGCTCCGCCGGGGGAAGCGCCGCGCGGCGGGCGGCGACGATGTCGGCCATCGCGAACTTCAGCTCGTTGAGGCCCTCGCCGGTCTTGGTGGAGATCACGAAGATCGGGAAGCCGAACCGCTCCAGTTCCAGCTTGGCGATCTCGGCGAGCTCGTGCGCGTCCGGCAGGTCGACCTTGTTCAGCGCGATCAGGCGGACGCGGTCCTCGAGGCCGCCGTGGGCCTCCAGTTCCGCCTCGATGACCTCCAGGTCGTCGACCGGGTCGCGGCCCGGCTCGTATGTGCCGAGGTCGATGACGTGGACGATGGCCTGGCAGCGCTCGATGTGGCGCAGGAAGTCGAAGCCGAGGCCGCGACCCTCCGAGGCGCCCTCGATCAGGCCGGGCACGTCGGCGACGGTGTAGGTCACGTCACCCGCCACCACGACGCCGAGGTTCGGCACCAGCGTCGTGAACGGGTAGTCGGCGATCTTGGGCCGGGCGCGGGAGATCGCGGCGACCAGCGACGACTTGCCCGCTGAGGGGAAGCCGACGAGGCCGACGTCTGCGACGACCTTCAGCTCGAGTTGGATGAGGTGCGAGTCGCCCTCCTCGCCGAGCAGCGCGAAGCCGGGCGCCTTGCGCGATGCGGTCGCGAGCGCCGCGTTGCCGAGGCCTCCCCTTCCGCCCTGCGCGACGACGAGTTCGTCGCCGGGGGTGGTCAGGTCGGCGAGCACCTGGCCCGTGTCGACGTCGGTGACGACGGTGCCCGCAGGCACGGGCAGCACGATGGTCTCGCCGCGTGCGCCGTGCTGGAAGTCGCCCTTTCCGGGCTGGCCGTTGGTGGCCTTGCGCACCGACTGGCGGTGGTACTCGACGAGCGTGGAGAGCGAGTCGTCGACCTTCAGAATGATGGAGCCGCCCTCACCTCCGTTGCCGCCGTCGGGGCCGCCGAGCGGCTTGAACTTCTCGCGGTGGATGGAGGCGCAGCCGTGCCCGCCGTTGCCGGCCTGGACGGTCAGCTTGACGCGGTCTACGAAGGAGGGAATAGCCATAGCGCGGCCAAGTCTATCCGTGAAACAACCGAGGCCCGCCCCAACGGGCGAGCCTCGGTCGAATAAGTGGTTGTTGCCGCGATCAGGCGGGAACGATGTTGACGACGCGGCGGCCGCGCTTCACACCGAACTCCACGTGACCCTCGACGAGCGCGAAAAGCGTGTCGTCGCCGCCACGGCCGACGCCGTCGCCGGGGTGGAAGTGGGTGCCACGCTGGCGGACGATGATCTCGCCTGCGCCTACGAGCTGACCGCCGTAGCGCTTCACGCCGAGGCGCTGAGCGTTCGAATCACGACCGTTGCGCGTCGAGGACGCGCCCTTCTTGTGTGCCATGTCTGATCTCCCTCAGGCCTTGATGTCGGTGACCTTGACCTGGGTGTACCGCTGACGGTGCCCCTGGCGCTTCTTGTAACCGGTCTTGTTCTTGTACTTCAGGATCCGGATCTTCGGGCCCTTGGTCATCCCGAGAACTTCGGCGGTGACGGACACCTTGCCGAGGCCCTTGGCATCAGAGGTGATCTTGTCGCCGTCGACCAGCAGCAGCGGCTGCAGGGTGACGGTACCGCCGACCTCTTCGGACACCAGATCGATGTCCAGGACGTCGCCGACAGCAACCTTGTGCTGACGACCACCGTTGCGCACAATCGCGTACACGACTGACCTACCTTCGTTCTCAATAAGTTCATGGGTGCCCCAGCCGAATGCGGAACATTCAGGGGCAAAGCACCGATGGACTACTTTACGTGCCGTGGGCGGGCCGGTCAAACCGGCCCCCGCGGTCAGGTCGTGACGACCACCGGCACGATCATCGGGCGGCGCCTGAGCGACTTGGACACCCATTGCCCCACGGCGCGGCGGGTGACCTGCTGCAGGCGGTGCGAGTCGTCGACGCCGTCGCGCATCGCGTCGGTCAGCGCGTCGGCGACCCGCTTCTTGACGTCCTTGAACACCGAGTCGTCCTCGGCGAAGCCGCGGGCCTGGATCTCGGGGCCCGAGACGATCGAGCGGTTGTGCAGGTCGACGACGGTGATGACGGAGACGAAGCCCTCCTCACCGAGGATCCGGCGGTCCATGATCGAGTCGGAGATGTCGCCGACGAAGGAGCCGTCCACGAAGATGTAGCTCGCGTCGATCGAGCCGACCTTGCGGGCCTTGCCGTCCTTGAGGTCGATGACATCGCCGTCGCCCGCGACGATCACGCGCTCGGGCTTCATGCCGGTCTTCTCGGCGAGCTTGCCGTTGGCGATCAGGTGACGGACCTCGCCGTGCACCGGCATCGCGTTCTTCGGCTTGAGGATGTTGTAGCAGTACAGCAACTCCCCCGCCGACGCGTGACCGGAGACGTGCACCAGCGCGTTGCCCTTGTGCACGACGTTGGCGCCGAGCTTGGACAGCCCGTTGACGACGCGGTAGACGGAGTTCTCGTTGCCGGGGATCAGCGAGGACGCGAGCAGCACGGTGTCGCCGGGGCCGACCTCGATGACGGGGTGCTCCTTGTTGGCGATCCTGCTGAGCGCCGCCATCGGCTCGCCCTGCGATCCGGTCGAGATGATCACGACCTCGTTGTCGGCGTACTTGTCGATGTCCTTCAACTCGATCAGCGAGCCTGCGGGCACCTTGAGGTAGCCGAGGTCGCGGGCCGTCGACATGTTACGCACCATGGAGCGGCCGACGTAGACGACCTTGCGGCCGTGCTTGGCCGCCATGTTCATCACCTGCTGCACGCGGTGCACGTGCGAGGCGAAGCAGGCGACGATCAGCTTGCCTCCCGCGGCGTCGAAGACGCGCGCGATGGCGGGCTCCACGTCGATCTCGGGGGTGGTGAAGCCTGGCACCTCCGCGTTGGTGGAGTCGGCCATGAACAGGTCGACGCCCTCCTCGCCGAGCCGCGCGAATCCGCGCAGGTCAGTGATCCGGCCGTCCAGCGGCAACTGGTCCATCTTGAAGTCGCCGGTGTGCAGGACAAGGCCCGCCGTGGTGCGGATGGCGACGGCGAGCGCGTCGGGGATGGAGTGGTTGACGGCGAGGAACTCGAACTCGAAGTTGCCGACCTCCAGGATCTCGCCCTCCTCGACGGCGTCGAGGTTGAAGTTGCGGATCCGGTGCTCGCGGAGCTTCGCGGCCACGAAGGCCAGCGTCAGCTTGGAGCCGAACACGGGAATGTCGGGGCGGCGCTTGAGCAGGTACGGCACGGCGCCGATGTGGTCCTCGTGGCCGTGGGTCAGCACGAGGGCGACGACGTCATCGAGGCGTCCGTCGAGGTAGTCGAGCGCGGGCAGGATCAGGTCGACGCCGGGGTGGTGGTCCTCGGGGAACAGCACGCCGCAGTCGACGAGCGCGATCTGCCCGTCGATCTCGAACGCCGTCATGTTGCGCCCCACGTCGCCGAGCCCTCCGAGCGGGACGATCCGCAGGGTACTGGGGGCGAGCTTGGGGGGTGTCTTGACGTCGGTCATGGGGCCAAGGCTAATGGATACGATGGGCGCCATGTCCGTCACAGACACCGTCCGCCTCGCCCTGCCCTCCGAAGCCGTCGACCTCGCGCGCATCCAGCGACGGGCGTGGTCGGAGACCGAGTCCCTCGCAAACGCGGTGCAGGCCACCGGCGCCGACGAGGCGAGCCGGGCCTGGCACGAGGCGATCGCGCGGCCCCCGCTCGCCCACTTCCGGGTGCTGGTGGCGATCGGCGACCCGGGCGTGGTCGGCTTCGCGGTGACCGGCCCCAGCGGCGACCCGGACGCGGGCGAGCGCACCGGGACCATCGGCGAGTTCATCGTCGACCCGAAGCAGCGCGGCAAGGGCCACGGGTCGCGGCTGATCAACGCCGCGGTCGACACGCTGCGCACCGACGGCTACGAGGTCGCCACGATCTGGGTTCCCGCCGCCAACGACTCCCTGCGGGAGTTCCTCGTCGCGGGCGGCTGGGCCAGCGACGGCGCCCACCAGGAGGTCGCCGTCGATGAGGAGGGCACCCATGTGAAGCTGGTGCGCCTCCACACCGACATCTCCTAGCGCCGTCTCCTAGAGCGCGATCCCCAGGTACTTGATCTCGAGGTACTCCTCGAGCCCCTCGTGCGAGCCCTCGCGGCCGAGCCCGGACTGCTTCACCCCGCCGAACGGCGCCGCCGGGTTCGACACGACGCCCGTGTTGACGGCGACCATGCCGCTCTCGAGCCGCTCCGCCGCCGTCACGACCCGCGAGATGTCGCGGGAGTAGACGTAGGCCATCAGCCCGAACTCCGTCTCGTTGGCGAGCTTGATCCCCTCGTCGTCGGAGTCGACCGTCACGATCGGCGCGACCGGGCCGAAGATCTCCTCCCGGAGCAGGCGGGCGGTGCGCGGCACGTCGGCGAGCACCGTCGGCTGGAAGAAGTGGCCCGGCCCGTCGACGGGGGCGCCGCCGGTGAGCACCTTTGCGCCCTTCTCGACGGCGTCGTCGACCAGTTCCTTGACCTTGGCGACGGCGTCGTCGTCGATCAGCGGGCCGAGCGTTGTGGCCTGGTCCATGCCCGGGCCGACGACCAGTTTCTCCACTTCTGCGACGAGCCTTTCGGTGAACTCGGCCACCACCGACTGGTGCACGTAGAACCGGTTGGCCGCTGTGCACGCCTCGCCGTTGTTGCGGAACTTGGCGGGCATCGCGCCTGCGACGGCCTGGGCGACGTCGGCGTCCTCGAGCACCACGAACGGGGCGTTGCCTCCCAGTTCCATCGACGTGCGCAGCACCCCGTCGGCCGCCTCCTTCAGCAGCGTCCTGCCGACCTCTGTCGACCCGGTGAACGTCAGCTTCCGCAGCCGTGGGTCCTCCATGATCGGCTTCGACACGCCCGACGAGTTCGACGACGTGATGCAGTTGACGACGCCGTCCGGCACGCCCGCGTCCTTCAGCGTCTGCATCAGGTACAGCATCGTCAGAGGGGTCAGCTTTGCCGGCTTGATGACGACGGTGCAGCCGGCGGCCAGCGCCGGGCCGATCTTGCGGGTGCCCATCGCGAGGGGGAAGTTCCACGGCGTGATCGCGTACACGGGGCCGACCGGTTGCTGCATCGTGAGCAGCCGGTTCCCGCCGAGCGGGGCAGTGGTCCAGCGCCCCTCGATCCGGCAGGCCTCCTCGGAGAACCAGCGGAAGAACTCGGCACCGTAGGCCACCTCGCCGCGCGCCTCGGCCAGCGGCTTGCCCATCTCGAGCGTCATGAGGGTGGCGAACTCGTCGCCGCGTTCCACGATCAGCTCGTAGGCGCGGCGCAGGATCTCGGCGCGCTTGCGCGGCTCGGTGGCCGCCCAGTCGTCGGCGACCCAGCAGGCCGCGTCGAGCGCCGCCTTCGCGTGCATGGGGCCCGCGTCGCTGACGTCTGCGAGCACCTCGCCTGTTGCGGGGTCGTGCACCTGGAAGGTGTCGGCGGTGGAGACGAAACTCCCCTCGATGAACTGCCCGAACGGCACCTTCGCCAGGACGTCTTCTCGGTTCATGCTTCCTCCTCGTCGAACATGATCACCTGGCGGATCGCCAGCCCATCTGCGAGCTGATCCATGGCCTCGTTGATCTGATCGAGCCGGATCCGCGAGGAGATCAGCCGCTCTACAGGGAGCTTACCTTCGCGCCACAGGTCGGCGTATCGAGGGATGTCCCTTGCCGGGACGGCAGAGCCGAGGTAGGAGCCGATGATGGTGCGGGCCTCCGCCGTGACCGTCAGCGGCGAGATCTCGCTGAGCGCGGTGGGGGCGGGCAGGCCGATCGTGACCGTCCTTCCCCCGACGCCGGTCGCTTTGAACGCCGTCTCGAACGCCCGGGGATGACCTGCGCACTCGACGACGTGGGTGGCCTTGACGCCCTGCTCGGCCACCTGCTGCGGCGTGTAGGCGGCATCGGCCCCCCACTGGCGTGCGAGGTCGAGCTTGGACTCGAGGGCGTCGACGGCGATCACCTCGCCGATGTCGAGGCTGAGCGCGGTGAGCAGCGCCGCCATCCCCACTCCCCCGAGCCCGACGATCATCACGGAGTCGCCCGGCTGCGGGTCGGCGGCGTTGAGGACGGCCCCGCCCCCGGTGAGCACCGCGCAGCCAAGCACCGCCGCGATGTCGGGCGGCACGTCGTTGCCGACCGGCACGGCTGAGGCGCGGTTGACGACGACGCGGGTGGCGAACCCCGAGACGCCCAGGTGGTGCTTGACCTGCTCCGGCCCGTCGGGGCCGTCACGGTGCAGCAGGATCCGGTCGCCCATCAGGACCCCCGCGTTGTTGGCGGCGGATCCAGGCGTGCACGGCAGCCTGCCGTCCTGGCGGCAGTTGGGGCACTGTTCGCAGCGCGGCAGGAAGCACATCGCAACCCGGTCGCCCACCGCGACGTCGTCGACCCCCTCGCCGAGTTGCTCGACGATGCCCGCGGACTCGTGCCCGAGCAGCATCGGGACCGGCCGCACCCGGTTGCCGTCGACCACCGACAGGTCCGAGTGGCAGATGCCTGCGGCCTCGATCCTGACGAGGATCTCGCCGGGGCCGGGCGGATCGAGTTCGACCTCCTGGACGGCGATCGGCTGGGACTGTGCGTAGGGCCGGGGTCTGCCGATCTCCTCCAGCACCGCGCCGGTGATCCTCACGACTCCTCCTTACCGAACGCCGCCTTCGCGACGGCCGGGACGAGGTCGTCGCCTGCGCGCAGCGGGCGGCCCGCGAAGGCCCCCTCGTGCGCCAGGATCGGTCGCCGGTCGCCAGCCAGTTCCGGGTACTTCTCCTCCAGGCGTTCGCGTCTGGTCATGGCGCCGTGCCAGGCCTTGAGCGTCGCCGGATCGCCCTGCCCCGTGCCCCGCCACGTGGTGGGCATGTCGTCGCGGCTCGGGCCGGCGCTTGCGGCGCCGCCCAGGTTCAGCCTGCTCGGCACCCGCGAGGTCGCCTCCCCGCAGTCGCACTCGGGATTGGGGTCGAACATTGAGGTTAGACGCGCCTCGAAGCGGTGCCCTGCGGTGCATGCCAGGTCGTAGATGATCACGGCGCCCCCTAGCTGTAGTAGCCGCTCGGCGCGAGCGTCAGCGACTTCCGCTGCTCGGGGTCGTGTCCGAAGATCATCTCGGCGCCGGTGCGCTCCTGGATCCTGCGCAACTTGTCGACCGACTCGAGCCACTGGACCGAATCCCAGACGATGCCCGCGCCGATCGCTGGCGGCCCCCAACTCGCGCCGAGGTAGACGGCGTCGGAGGTGAAGATCTTGGTGCCGCCCTCGGGCAGGTCGACCTGCAGGCTCATGGTGCCCCAGGTGTGTCCGGGCGTGGAGATCACGGAGACGCCCGGCACGATCTCGGCGTCGCCGTGCACCGCCTCGAGCGGAAGGCCCTCGAAGTCGGAGACGATGTGGGCGCCCTTGCTGTACCCGTCGATGGTCTTTGACGCCCTCGATCTCGTCGGCCTGGGCGAGGATGCGCGTCTTGCCGTTGTCGAACATCCGCGCGTTGGCGGCGTGGTCGAAGTGCAGGTGCGACAGCACGAGGACGTCGATGTCGTCGGTGGTCAGTTCCAGGTCGGCGAGCGCGGTGTCGAGGTAGCCCGGCCCTGCCGGGTCCTCCTGCACCGGGAAGAAGTCCTGGAACCCCGTCGGCCCCCAGCGCGTCTCCCAGTCGCGGGGCACGCCGGTGTCCCACAGGATCCGCCCGGCGGGCGTCTCGATCAGGACGGCGTGCGTTGGGCACTCGGCCCACACCGCCGGCTTGTCCTTGTGGTGTCGGTCGGTGATGGTGTTGCCGGCCTGGAGCAGCAACCACGTGTGGTCGCACTCCATGACGCCGGTCGAGAGGATGTGTAGCTTCATGGGATCAGTCATGATCCGGCTCCTTTCGGCTCTGGAAGGATGTGCGTCACTCTAGAAAGCCGCCCCACTGGGGCTCAATGTCCGGATCGCACACCATCGGGGCACCGACGTGTGAGAATCGGCCATGACCGACGACGCCGTTGCCCTGCTGCTGAATGCCCTGGAGGGAGGCGCCTCCGAGGACCTCGAGGTGGCCGTCACCCGGGTGGGACTCTCCCCCGAGGGGGCCGAATCGGCGCGGCGGATCGCGGCGACGCGCACAGGCGCCGCCCGCTCCCGGTTGCTGGTCGAGACGCTGTACGAGACGGCCACCGACCTGGCGGGCATCGCGGACCCCGACCAGGTGCTCGCGGCCATCGCGCAGCGCACCCGCGCCGTGACGGGCGCCGACATGGCATACGTCAGCCTCAACGACCACGCGACGGGCGAGACCTATATCTGCCAGTCGGACGGGGTCAGGACCCGCGAGTACGCCACCATCCGGATGCCGCTCGGCACCGGGGTGCTCGGCAAGGCGGCCACCGGCATGGCGGTGGTGTCGACGTCGGACTATGTCGACGACCCGACGATCGTGCACCTCGATTCGATCGACGCGATCGTCCGACTCGAGGGCGTCCGGTCGATCCTCGGGGTGCCCATGAACGTGCAGGGACGCATCCAGGGCGCGCTGCTGATCGCCGACCGGCACCCCGTCGACTACCCGGCAGAGACCCGCGAGATCGTCGACGCGATCGCACGGCAGGCCGCCGTCGCCATCGACCACAGCGCCCGCCTCGCCCACGTGACGGCCGCGCTCGAGGAACTGGGCGCCCGGGAGGACGCCGGGCGCGCCCGGATGGGCGCGATGCAGTCGCTGCTCGACTTCGACCGGCGCCTCGTCGAGGCCGTGGGGGCCCGCGACCAGGCGGGCATCGTGGGGCTGCTTTCCGCGGTCTACGACGCCCGCGTCGACGTGCTCTCCCCCTCCGACGATCCGGGCGACCCTCTGCTCAGGGCCGCGATCGCCTCGGCCGTTTCGTCGGGGCTGCCCTTCCCCGTGTCGACGCCCGGCGGTCAGGCGACCATCTGCGCTGCCCAGGTCGGCGGCAGCCACCACGGCACCGTCGTGGTGCACACCGAGATCCCCGTCGACGAACGCGACGCCCTCGAGCATGCGGCCGTGCACCTCGGCCTCGCCGCGCTGATCGACCGGATCGAGGCGGACGCGGAGCAGCGCTCCCAGTACGAACTGCTCGACGACTGCATCTCGGGCAGGGCGGAGCCGGGCGCCGCGCTGCGGGCGCGGATGACCAGGCACGGCGTCGACCCGCGCAAGCCGTTGACGGTGCTGGCGATCCGCACGTCGCTGCCGGACGCGGTGCAGGTGGTGCGCAGGGCGCTGCATGCCCCCGCGCTGGTCGCCGAGCACGGCGGGCATCTGTGCGCGCTGGTGCAGACGGCCGAGCCGTGCGCGGAGCGGGTGAGGGCGGCGCTCGCCCCGGAGGACGCGGACGCGCAGGTCGGCTCGTCGCGGGTGCTCGGCTCGCTGGGCGACATCCCGCGGGCGCACCGCAGCGCGGACACCGCGCTCGCAAGCCTGCGACTCCTCGGCGGCGAGGTGCTCGACGGCGACACCATCGGCTCGCTCGGCGCGCTGCTCGAGGCCGAGCAGGCGGGCAACCTGCCTCGTGGCGTCCGGGCGCCCGCGCTCCCGTTGGTCGACTACGACGCCGGGCACGGCACCGACCTGGTGCGCACTGCTTGGGCCGTGCTGGAGTTCGGGCCGCAGTTGCCCGCCGTCGCAGCGGCGCTGTTCATCCACCCCAACACGCTGCGGCAGCGGATGCACCGGATCGCGACGCTGCTCGGGGAGGGCTGGTCGGCGGGTGCGGGTCGGCTCGACCTGCACCTGGCGTTGCGGGCGCTCATGATGGAGCGCTCGCGGGGCTAGATGCCCAGCACCTGCTCCATCTCGAGAGTCAGGCCGGGGTGCTCGACGATGTAGCGGATGCCCGCGACCACGCCGGGCATGAACGAGACCCGGTCGAACGAGTCGTGCCGGATGGTCAGGGTCTCGCCGGTGCTGCCGAGCAGCACCTCCTGGTGGGCGACGAGCCCTTGGAGGCGGACCCCGTGGATGTGGATGCCGTCGACAACCGCTCCGCGGGCGCCATCGTCGTGCACCGTCGCGTCGGGCACCGGGCCCATGTCGGCCTCGGCGCGGGCTGCGGCGATCTTGCGCGCGGTGGTCGCCGAGGTGCCCGACGGCGCGTCGGCCTTGTTCGGGTGGTGCAGTTCGATGATCTCCACCGACGGGTAGAACGGGGCGGCCTTCGCGGCGAACTGCATCATCAGGACGGCCCCGATGGAGAAGTTGGAGGCGATCAGGATGCCGACCTTCGGGTGCTCGGCCACGAGCGCCCTGACCTGGTCGAGCCGCTCCGGGGTGAAGCCCGTGGTGCCGATCACCATGCTGATGTCGCGCTCGACGCACCAGGCGATGTTGTCCATCACGGCGTCGGGGTGGGTGAAGTCGACGACGACCTGGGCGCGCTCAACCTGCTCCCTCGGCTCCCCGAGATCGGACCCGCCGATGACGGTCATCCCGTCGGCCCGCCCGACGGCGTGCACGACCTCGCTGCCCATCCGCCCGCTGACCCCGAAAACCCCGACCTGAATCTCACTCATTGGTCTCCTCCGTTCACAATGCCCAGTCAACCAGCGTCAGGTCGCCCGCACAATGCCGCCACGGAGGACGCGACTCACCCCTTGCGGCCAAACTGCCTCAGGCTGTCGAGCGTCACGGCGAGCACGATGACGACGCCCTTGATGATCAACTGGTAGAAGAACGGCACGTTCATCAGCACAAGGCCGTTGGACAGCACGCCGATGATGAGCGCGCCGACCAGGGTCCCGAGCACCCGCCCCCGGCCGCCTGCGAGCGCCGTTCCACCGAGCACCACGGCCGCGATGGCGTCCAGTTCGTAGTTGGTGCCCGCCGTCGGCTGGGCGGAGAGCACGCGGGCCGAGAAGATGATGCCTGCGAGGCCGGCGGCCGCGCCCGCGATGGTGTAGACGAGAAGCAGCACCCGCTTGGTGTTGATGCCCGCAAGTCGGGCGGCCTCGATGTTGCCTCCGACGGCGTAGACGTGGCGCCCGAACCGGGTGCGTTCCAGCAGGAACCAGAAGATCACGTAGACCACGATCATCACCACGACCGGGGTGGGGATGCCCGCGACGGTGCCGTTGCCGATGCCCCGGTAGGCGAGGTCGGAGGCGACCAGCGGCTGCCCGTCGAGCAACGAGTAGGCCGTGCCACGCAGATACGTCATCGAGCCGAGCGTCACGATGAACGCCGGCAGGGCGAGCCAGGCCACGAACGCGCCGTTGATCAGGCCTGCCAGGGCCCCGGCCGCGATCCCGCCGAGGATCGCGATCGGTCCGGGGGCGCCGCTGGTCGCGAGCAGGACGCCGGCAACGCCCGCGACGGCCAGCGTCGAACCCACGGACAGGTCGATGCCTCCGGTCAGGATGATCATGGTCATGCCAGCCGCGAGGATGGCGTTGATCGAGACGGCCCGGGCCACGTTGACGGCGTTGTCCACCGACAGGAAGTTCGGCGCGAGGAAGGCCATCACGACGCACATCAGGATCAGCACGGCGAAGATGCCGACCTTGTCCCACCAGTAACTGAAGGTCGCGGCGCCGGATCGGGGCTGCTCGGTAATGGTTGCGGTCATCACGTGTTCCTAGGGGTGTCGTCGGCGAGCACGCCGGTTGCAAATTCCATGACCTGTTCCTCCGTGGCGCTCGGCCCGTCGAGTTCGCCCACCAGTTGACCTCCGCGCATCACGAGGATGCGGTCGCTGATGCCGAGCACCTCGGGGAGGTCGGAGGAGATGACGAGCACGGCCGTCCCGGAGGCGGCGATGTCGTTGATGATGCGGTAGATCTCGCTCTTGGCGCCGATGTCGACGCCTCGGGTCGGCTCGTCGAGGATCATCAGCGCCGGGTGCTCGAGCATCAGGCGCCCCAGCACCAGCTTCTGCTGATTGCCTCCCGACAGGCTGCGCGAGTCGATCAGTTGCGAGGCGGCCTTGACGCGGAGCTTCTCGAAGACGCCCGCGACGGCCTGCTTCATCTTGGCGAACTGGATCACCCCTCCGGGGCTGAACTGCTTGAGCGTCGACATCGCCGTGTTGTCGCGCACCGACATGTCGAGGAACAGCGCCTGGTCCTTGCGCGACTCGGGCAGCATCCCGATGCCCTGGGCGACGGCCTCGCGAGGGTTTCCGACGCTGACCGGACGGTCGTCAAGGACGACGAGCCCTCCGGTGCGTCGGTCGGCGCCGTAGAGCAGCCGGGCGACCTCGGTGCGCCCGGCCCCGATCAGGCCGGCCATCGAGACGATTTCGCCGCCGTGCACCTCGAAGTCGACCGGCCCGATGCCTCCAGGGCCGGTCAAACCCTGCACGGACAGCCGAACCCCGCCTGTGTGCGGCTCGCGGTGCCCGTACAGATCCTCGACGTCGCGGCCCACCATCATCCGGACGATGTCGTTGGGGGTGACCTTGACGTCCGGGTCGCGCATCTCGCGGGTTCCGACCAGCTTCCCGTCGCGGAAGACGGTCACCCGGTCGGCGAGTTCCCACACCTCCTCCATCCGGTGCGAGATGTAGATCAGGCCCATACCCTTGTCGCGCATCTCGTTGATCAGCTCGAACAGTCGCTCCGACTCGGACATCGACAGGGCGGCCGTCGGCTCATCGAGCACCAGGACCTTGACGTCCTCGGCGACCGCCCTCGCGATCTCGACCATCTGTTGCATGCCGACGCTGAGCGCCCCGATCGGGCGACGCGGGTCGATCCTGGTCGCACCGACCCGGTCCAGCTTCTCCCGGGCCTCGCGCACCATGGTGCGGCGGTCGAGGACGCCCAGGCCGTTGACGGGCTCGATGCCGATGGCCAGGTTCTCGGCGACCGTCATCTCGGGCAGGGTGTTGAGCTCCTGGTGGATGATGCCGACGCCCGCCGCCATCGCATCCCTCGGCGAGGACAGGACCGTCGGCACCCCGCCGATCCTGATCTCGCCCTCATCCGGGGTGTAGTTGCCCGAGATGATCTTCATCAGCGTCGACTTGCCAGCGCCGTTCTCGCCCATCAGGGCATGCACCTCACCCGGCCGGACATCGAAGCTCACGTTGCTCAGCGCCTGGGTGGCGCCGAACCGCTTGCTGATGCCCTGGACCGAGAGGAGCGGCTCGGTTGCGCTCATCGTCTCCTCCTGCGAAGGGCCTGGATCACCAGCCCTTGTAGTCCTTGACGTCGTCGCGGGTGACGAGCGTCGGCTCGAGCAGCGTGATCCGCTCGGCGGGCTTGTTGCCCTCGACGATGCCCTTGCCGACCTCGTAGGCCTTCTTGGCCATGCCTGCCGGATCCTGCGCGGGGGTCGCCCAGAAGTTCGACTTCGGATCCTCGAGTGCCTTCACGGCCTCGGGCGAGCCGTCGACGCCGACGACGGTGATCCCTGTGCGGCCGGCCTGCTGGATCGCAAGGTCGGCGCCGAGGCCCTCGGGATCGTTGATGGCGAAGATGCCCTGGACGTCCTTGTTGGCCGTCAGCATGTCGGTGGCGAGTGCCAGTCCGGAGGCGCGGTCGTTCTTGCCCGCCTGACGCGCGACGATCTTGACATCGGGGTTGGCGCTGATGACCTCTTCGCAGCCCTTGACCCGGTCTTGCGGGGCGGTGGTCGGGGTGCCCTCGATGAACAGGATGTTGCCCTTACCGCCGATCTTCTCCACCAGCGCCTCACAGGCCTGCTTGCCCGCAAGCACGTTGTCGGTGGTGACGGCGGCGTCGGCACCGGTCGCGTCGACGTCGACGGCAACCACGACGATGCCCGCGGCTTGCGCCCGCGCCACGGCCGAGCCGATGCCCTCGCTGTCGACGGCGTTGAGGAGGATCAACTGGACGCCCTGCGAGATGAACGCGTCGATCTGATCGTTCTGGGTGCCGAGATCCTGGCGTCCGTCCTGCACGTTCACCTCGAAGCCCTGCGCCTTTGCCTCCTCCTGCATGCCGGTCTGCATGGCGGCGAAGAAGGGGTTGGAGATGTCCTGGAGCATGAGGCCGACCTTGGTGACCTTGCCCCCGCCACCGCCTGAACCTCCGGCGTTCGGCTTGGCCTCGTCGCCGTTGGTGCATGCAGCCGTCGTCAGCACCACCGCGGCGAAAACGCCTGCGAGGAGCTTCTTCGGGATGATCTTCATTGGTTCCCCTTGGATCGTGAGTAGCAGTCGCCGCGGTGTCGGCGGCTCTTCGATCCTAGATATGTTCGAGCAAACGTTGTCGGTTCTTTATCGAACTGTTATCTGCTGACAACACCCGTTTACTGCAGATTTCGAGTCGGCCTGCCGAGGAACGCGGGACAACGTTGACCCCACTCACCAGTCGACCGAGGCGTCCGGCTTGAGGTCGGGGCAGCGCTCGCCGATCTTCCCGGTGACCTCGAAGTGCCACCACTCGTTGGCGTAGGTGCGGCAGAGGCCGAACTCTTCGGAGCGGGCCTCCAGCCAGGTCGCACCCGCGTACGGCGTGACGTCGATGGCCATGCCCGCGACGTGCGCCGAGTGCTCCGGGGGCAGCACCGTGCGTCGTGCCTCCTCGACGCCGTGCTCGGCGACCGCGTCGTCGTAGAGGCGGCGCTGTTCCTCCGCGGAGCGCCACCCGGAGCGGATGCCCAACTCGATCCCGTCCGACCTGGCGGCCTGGGCGGCCGCGTCGAATCGGGCCACGATCTCCGGGCTGAGCGAGGTCGGGGTCGCCTCGACCGGCGCGACCTCCTCGGTCGGGCCCCAGCCCGCGATGCGCGACCCGATCAACAGTCCCGTCCCCGCGATGGTCGCCGCGACGATCCCGAGGGCGATCGCCCTCGCGGCAAGCAGGCGCCGCCTGCCCCTGCTCCGGTAGACGCGCGGCCGCTTCGACGTCCTGTACATGGCTTGGTCCTCCTGTGACTGGTTCCCCCTCAGCCTCGCGGCGCGGGCCCGCGCCGACATCAGCCCCGTGGTCAGAGCGATCCCAGCCCCAGGGCGGAGGACGCCCAGACTGTGGCCCCCTAGAGTGTTCGACGTGCCTGCCCCAACCCGACCCCAGGCGATCACCGACGCGGTGGTCGGCGGCGCCGTCGGCGTGCTCGGGTGCCTCGTCGTGTGGGCACTCT
This sequence comes from Propionibacteriaceae bacterium AM104-82, assembly GCA_027658995.1. Taxonomy (GTDB): domain Bacteria; phylum Actinomycetota; class Actinomycetes; order Propionibacteriales; family Propionibacteriaceae; genus Arachnia. Next base: position 452,087 of record JAQDQK010000001.1, on the reverse strand, counting down.
CCGAGACCAGGTGGTGGTATCCGAGTGACTGGACGCTGCAGGGCTACCTGTGGGCGGTCGCGGCGCTCGGGGTCGTGCTCGCGCTGCGCAGGGCCGCCCCGGGGGTCGCCGCGCTGCTGGCCTTCGGCCCCTACGCGTACCTGCTTCCCGACTTCCGGCCGACGCTGGTGCACCACCTTCCTATCGCGCTGGCGGCCTACGCGGTGGTCCGCACCGGGGCGCTGCGCTGGTACGTGGCGCTCGGCGGCGCAGCCTTTGCGACCCTGCTGCTGTTCACGTACTCGCTGAGCTTCATGCCCGACCCGTCCGAGTTGGCGCAACTGCTGGCCGTCACCTGCTTCGCGGTCGCGCTCGGCCAGACGATGTGCCGCCTGGAGGTCACCCGCTCCCAGTTGGAGCAGCGCAATGCCGAACTCGTCGCGCTCCAGGGCGCCGAGGCCGAACGCGCCGTCACGGCGGAGCGGAACCGGATCTCGCGGGACCTGCACGACATCGTCGCGCACCACGTCACCGCGATGGTGGTCCGCGCGCAGGCGGCGCTGCACGTCAGCCGGTCCCGGCCCGAGAAGGCGCCCGAGGCGCTGGAGTGGATCGTCACGGAAGGCAAGGAATCGCTGGCGGCGATGCGCTCGATGGTCTCGGTGCTGCGTGCCGATCAGGAGGCGACCGAGGACCTGGCGACCTCGCTCGACCGGGTCGCGCAGCGGCTGCGCAGCGGAGGCCTGGCGATCCGCCTCGACGTGCCACGGCCATCCCCCGAGGCGACGCCCGCCGTGCGCCAGGCGGCGCTGCGGATCGCGCAGGAGGCCCTCACCAACGTGGCGCTGCACTCCGGGGCGCGCGAGGCGAGCGTCGAGGTCGCCCGGGCAGACGGTGCGCTTCGGCTCACGATCACCGACCCAGGTCCACGGCTGCCCGGAGAGCGTCGAGAGGGCAACGGGCTGCGCCACATGCAGGAACGCGCCGACGGGGTGCGGGCACGGCTGTCCTGTGGCCCGCACGGGGCCGGGTGGCGCGTGCTCGCCGAGTTCCCTGCCGAGTTCCCTGAAAGGACCGCCCCATGACACCGGCACCCCGACCGCTTCGCGTCGTGATCGTCGACGATCAGGCGATGATCCGCTACGGCCTGAGGATGATCTGCGATGACGCCGACGATCTCGAGGTCGTCGGTGAGGCGGGCGATGGGCAGGCCGCGATCGCGCAGGTGCGCCGCACCCGCCCCGACGTCGTGCTGATGGACGTGCGGATGCCCCACCTCGACGGCATCCAGGCCATCTCCGCGATCCTGGCCGACCCGACTCTCGGCTCCCCTGCCTGCCTGGTGCTGACCACCTTCGACGACGAGGACTACCTCGCCGGCGCGCTGGCGGCCGGCGCCTCCGGGTTCCTGCTGAAGGACGCCGACCCGGAGTCGCTGCTCGTCGCGATCCGCCGGGTCGCCGCGGGCGACTCCGTGCTCGATCCCGCCGTCACGGCCCGGGTCGTGAGCGGGTACGTGGCGCAGCGCCGCGTGCGCGACGACCGGATCGGCCTGCTGTCCGCCCGCGAGATCGAGGTACTGCGCGTCGTAGCCGAGGGCCTGTCCAACGTCGACGTCGGGCTGCGGCTGTACTGCTCGGAGGCGACGGTGAAGAGCCACGTCCGCTCGATGCTGACGAAGCTCCAGATGAGCAACCGCGTCCAGTTGGTGATCTTCGCCTATGAGTCGCGGCTGATCTCCTCCCGAACAAGTCGGTAGACTTCGAGGCACCTCCTGCCCGCAGAGCCGCGGGCATCGGCATGAACAGAACGGTCGCTCGGCATGGGTTCGAGGTCCATCGGCGTTCCCCGCCTTGTGGGGCGCGTCCCGCAGCGCGAGGAACTCGTCGCGCTCCTCGTGAACCCCGCCGTGCGTCTCGTCACGCTGCACGGGCCGGTCGGTATCGGCAAGTCGGCGCTGGCCGCCGCGGTGCTGCCCGCTGTGGCGCCCCGGTTCGGAGGTGCCCACTTCATCGACCTCGGTGGCCTTGAACCTCGCACGGCGCTGTCGCGGCTTGCCTCCGTGATCGCGGCGCTCCCAGCGCGACGATCCCCGGAGCCTGCTGGAAGGTCCCCGTGGTTGAGGGAGCTACTGTTCGTCGATCACGCCGAGCTGCTGGGCGGCTACGAGTCTGAGATCGAGGCCATCGCGGCCCGCGACAAGGTCACGGTGGTCAGGATGAGCACCCGGCCGCCCAACGACGCATCCTCCGCGATCCGGGTCGGCCCCCTCCCCGGCGACGAGATCGCGAGGCTGCTGCGGGCCAATGGCGTGCCCGCCGACCAGGTGGGGCCACTCTGCGCGTCGGCGGCAGGCAACCCGCTCCTGGCAAGGCTGATGGCGGCTCGGCTGAGCATCGAGGCACCGGAGAGCCTCGTCGAGCGGTTGCGTGGCGCACACTCGCCGCTGGACGTTCTCACCACCCCACCCACCGCAGACGCGGCGGGGCTCGGCATCATCGCTGACCTCGCTACCTTCACCGCTGCCTTCACCGCCGATGCGGCCTGTGCCGTTACCGGCCGCAGCGCCGAGGAGGTGGCCGACCTGCTGACGGCGCTCCTGGGGCTCGGCCTGCTCCGGGTCGACGACTCGGCACCGCTGCTGCCGCACGACCTCCGTTTCCGGTTACCCCGCCTGGTCCGCGACCACCTCCGCTCGGCGGCTCCCGCCGACCCTGAAGTGGGGCGGCGCCATGCCCTTCACTACGCGGCACTTGCTCGACGGGCGGCGCTGAAGCGAGACGGCTGCGACGACGCTGCCGCCATCGCGCTCTCTGACGGCAACCATGACGACCTGCTGACGGCGCTTCGATGGTTCGTCGAGCACTCCCCCGCCGAGGCCATCCGGCTTGCGGTCGACCTGCTCCCCGAGGCTCACCGCAGCGGCGACGAGTCGGCAGTCGTGCACAGCGTCGAGCGCCTCCTGCAGGGGCAGGTTCCAGACGCCATTCGCTTGGAGGCGCTTGCGTGGCTGGTGCTCATCGACTCCCGCTCACCCGATGCGGTGCAGCACATCCCCCGGATCAAGGAACGCCTCGCCGCGTGCGAGAACCTGTCGATGCGCATGCACGACGAGACCCAACGGATCTTCCCGCTGATGGTGGAGATGCAGGTGCTGGCGGTGCTACGGGACTTCGAGCGCGCCACCCGCGCAGCCACGCAGGGCGCGGCGCTCGCGGAGCGCGTCGGCAGGACCGCCTGGCAGAACCGCTTCGAGTTGGGCCTCGCCACCATCAGCCACGAACTGGGCGACCACGCATCCGCGGAGGAAAGGGCCTCCTCCGTCCTGACCCGTGCCCTTCGCAGCGGTGACGGCACCGCGATCTCCTACGCAGCGCTGCTGCTGTCCCGGCTGCCCTCCGCGAGCCCGACCGGCCCGGGCGGGTTGCCGATCCTGCGCACAGCCCTGGCCTTCGCCAAACAACTCGACGACCGGCAACTGCAGTCCTTCGCGCTGACCATGCTTGCGCTGCATACCCTGTCGACGTCCGACCCGTCGGCGGCGGCCCGCTGGCTGGTGGAGCGCTACGAACTGTCGGGCAGGAAGGGCACCTGGCAGGCGCTGGGGCCGCAGATCGTCCTGACCATGGGGATGGCCGCCCGGCTCGACGACCAGGAGGTGACCGCCTACCTGCACGGCAGCCTCCAACCCTGGTCGGCGCTCGTCCTCGCAGGACTCCCCCGTGCTCTCGCAGACACCTATCACTGGGCGTCAACCCGCGCCAGGGCGGCGTTGGGCGAGGTCGAGTTCGACAGGCGGGCACGCGAGGGCGCCGCCGTGAGCCTGGAGGTCGCCTCGGTCGAGGCGGTCGACTACGTGCTCGGCGTCGATGACCCCGACCGACTGCGGGCGCGCCCCGCATCCCAGCGGAGCCTGGTCGATCTCACCGCACGGGAGCGCGACGTGCTGCGCCTCCTCGCGCAGGGAAGCCGGAACCGGGAGATCGCGGAGGACCTGGTGATCTCCCCGAAGACCGTGATGCACCACACGAGCGCGATCTACCGGAAGCTGGGCGTACGCGGGCGGGCCGAGGCGACGGCGTTGGCGGTCCGGCTCGGCATGGTTGAGCCGCCGTAACCGGACCGCCACCCCCCAAGAAGCCGTGGCCTCGTGGTCAACTACACCCCATCGGGGCCGCGACGGCATCGGGCGAATGCCCTATCTCTTGGGAACCTCTCGGCGTGCGGACGCGAAGAGGGCGCCGGAGCGTGTGCTCTCGGCGCCCTCTCTCAGGACCTGGAAGGCCGCGTCACTCCGCGGTGGTCTCCTCGGTCTCCTCCACGACGGGGACGAGCGACAGCTTGCCGCGGTCGTCGATGTCGGAGATCTCGACCTGGAGCTTCTGGCCGACCGAGACGACGTCCTCCACGTTCTCGACGCGCTGGCCACCCGCGAGCGGGCGCAGCTTCGAGATGTGCAGCAGGCCGTCCTTGCCCGGCATCAGCGACACGAACGCACCGAAGTTGGTGAGCTTCACGATCGTGCCGAGGAAGCGCTCGCCGCGCTCGGGCATGTGCGGGTTGGCGATCGCGTTGATCTGCGCGACGGCGGCCTCGGCCGCCTCGCCGGTCTCCGCACCCACGTACACGGTGCCGTCGTCCTCGATCGCGATGTTCGCGCCGGTCTCGTCCTGGATCTGGTTGATGATCTTGCCCTTGGGGCCGATCACCTCGCCGATCTTGTCGACCGGGACGCGCAGCGAAATGATCCGCGGCGCGTAGGGGCTCATCTCGTCGGGAGCGTCGATGGCCTCGTTCATCACGTCGAGCAGGGTGTGACGGGCGTCACGGGCCTGCAGCAGCGCCTTCTGGAGCTCAATGGCGGGGATGCCGTTGAGCTTGGTGTCGAGCTGCAGCGCGGTGACGAAGTCACGAGTGCCCGCGACCTTGAAGTCCATGTCGCCCAGCGCGTCCTCGGCGCCAAGGATGTCGGTCAGCGCGATGTACTTGGTCTCGCCGTCGACGTCCTCGGACATCAGGCCCATGGCGATGCCAGCGACGGGGGCCTTGAGGGGCACACCGGCGTTGAGCAGCGACAGGGTGGAGGCGCACACCGAACCCATCGACGTCGAACCGTTGGAGCCGAGGGCCTCGGACACCTGACGGATCGCGTAGGGGAACTCGGCGCGGGTCGGCAGCACGGGAACCAGGGCGCGCTCGGCGAGGGCGCCGTGGCCGATCTCGCGGCGCTTCGGCGAACCGACGCGGCCGGTCTCGCCGGTGGAGAACGGCGGGAAGTTGTAGTTGTGCATGTAGCGCTTCGTCTTCTCAGGCGAGAGCGTGTCGATCTTCTGCTCCATGTCGAGCATGTTCAGCGTGGAGACGCCCATGATCTGGGTCTCGCCGCGCTGGAACAGCGCCGAGCCGTGCACGCGGGGGATGATCGCGACCTCGGCCGACAGTTCACGGATGTCGACGGGGCCACGGCCGTCGATGCGGACGCCCTCGGTGAGGGTGCGGTGCCGCACGATCTTCTTGGTCAGCGCCTTGAGAGCGGCGGAGACCTCGCCCAGGCGGTCACCGAAGCGCTCGGTGAGCTGCTCGGTGACGTCCTGACGGATGGCGTGGGTGGCGTCGTCGCGGTCCTGCTTGCCAGCGATCTTCATGGCCTCGGCCACCTTGTCGGCGGCGAGCTCCGAGACGGCGTCGAACACGTCGTCCTGGTAGTCGCGGAAGACCGGGAAGTCGTAGGTCTCCTTGGGCAGCTTCGCGGCGAGCTCGGACTGAGCGTCGCACAGCGCCTTGATGAACGGCTTCGCGGCCTCGAGGCCCTGGCCGACGATCTCCTCGGTGGGAGCGGTCTTGCCAGCGCGGACGAGGTCCCAGGTGGACTCGGTGCCGCCGGCCTCGACCATCATGATGGCGACGTCACCGTCGGCGAGCACGCGGCCCGCGACGACCATCTGGAACTGAGAGTTGGCGGACTGCTCGACGGTCGGGAAGCCGACCCACTGGTCGTCGATCAGCGCGACGCGGACGCCGCCGATGGGGCCGGAGAACGGCAGCCCCGCGATCTGCGTCGACATGGACGCGGCGTTGATGGCCACGACGTCGTAGAGGACGTCGGGGTTCAGCGCGAGGACGGTCACGACGACCTGGACCTCGTTGCGCAGGCCCTTGACGAACGCGGGGCGCAGCGGGCGGTCGATGAGGCGGCAGGCGAGGATCGCGCCCTCGCCGGGGCGGCCTTCGCGACGGAAGAACGAGCCGGGGATCTTGCCCGCGGCGTACATGCGCTCCTCGACGTCGACCGTCAGCGGGAAGAAGTCGATGGCGTCGCGGGGGGTCTTCTGCGCGGTCGTCGCCGACAGCAGCATGGTGTCGCCGTCGAGGTAGACCGCGGCCGAGCCGTCGGCCTGCTGCGCGAGCGCGCCGGCCTCGAAGCGGACGACGTGCTTGCCGTGTGCGCCGTTGTCAATGACGGCTTCAGCGAATTCGATGCCTGGTCCTTCCACGGACAGGCTCCTTTCGGTTGGGTGCGCCCAACCCGCGCAGGGACTTGTTCCCCGCCGCATCTGCCGGTCTTCGATCGAGATCCGCGGGGGCATGAGCACCCGAAGACCACTACCGAGGACCAGACGGACACCGGATTAATGGGCGGCTGGACTAAAACTTAGAAACGATATGTGATTGTGCGGCCACCATCCTACCGGTTCCCCCCAAGATCGGCCGCATGCTCGCAGATACCATGGCCCCCATGCCGATCAGTCCATTGAGCGAGACAGTCAACGACGCCGCCGCCACCGCAAGGCGCTGGGCCGAGGAATGCCGCGCCTACCCCGAGCCCCGCACCGCGAAACTGCTGGCCGACGTGCTCAGCCACGAGGGCGGGCTGCGCTTCACCCTCGACTTCGTCGACCAGGTGCTGCGCCCGGAGGACCCCCGGGTTGCCGCCGCCGCCCTCAGCAGGCTGGCCTCGCAACGCGTCGACTTCCTGCCCGCGCCGCTGCGCATCGGACTGCGCCAGATCGTCGGGCGCGCCCCGCTCCCGCTGCTTCCCGTCGTGCGGCGCGTGTTCACCGCGATGGTCGGCGACCTGGTCGTCGACGTCGGCCGCTCGCTCGGCCCCGCGCTGAAGCGGCTCACCGCGGGCGGCGCGGACCTGAACGTGAACCTGCTCGGCGAGGCGGTGCTCGGCGAGAAGCACGCCACCCGGCGCCTCGACGCGACCATGGCACTGCTCGGCCGCGACGACATCGACTACGTCTCCATCAAGGTCTCCGCCGTGCTCGGCGCCCACGCCCCCTGGGGCGAGGCGGCCGCCGTCGACAACGCCGTCGAGCGGTTGCGGCCCCTGCTTGCGCTCGCCGCCCGCACCGGCAAGTTCGTCAACCTCGACATGGAGGAGTACCGCGACCTGCACCTGACCCTCGACGTGTTCGAGCGCCTGCTGTCGGAGCCCGACCTGCTCGGCCTGCGCGCGGGCGTCGCGGTGCAGACCTACCTGCGCGAGTCGCCCCTTGTGCTCGACCGGATCGACGAGTTCGCCGCGGCGCGGATGGCGAAGGGCGGGGCGCCCGTCAAGGTCCGCCTCGTCAAGGGCGCGAACCTCGCCATGGAGCGGGTGCAGGCCGAACTGCACGGCTGGGACCTGCCGGTGCTCGACTCCAAGGAGGCCACCGACGCCTCCTTCCTTGACGCGCTCGACCGCTGCCTCGTCCCCGAGCGCGCGGCCCGCGTCAACGTCGGCGTCGCGAGCCACAACGTGTTCTCGCTCGCCACGGCCTGGGAGTTGGCGAAGGCGCGCGGGGTGACCGACGCCGTCGACATCGAGATGCTCTCGGGCATGGCGGTGCCGCTGCAGCGCGTCATCATGCGGGAGGCGGGCAGCCTCCGGCTCTACGTGCCGGTGGTGCCGCGCGACGAGTACGACGCCGCGATCTCCTACCTGGTGCGCCGCCTCGAGGAGAACGCGGCCCCGGAGAACTTCATGTCCGGCGCCGCGAACCTCGGCACAGACGCCGCGTTCCTCGACCGCGAGGAGCAGCGGTTCCGCGCCGCCGCCGGGCGCGACCCCCAACGCCCGACCGGCTGGGCCGAGCAGCACCGCTCCCCCATCGGCGCCACGTTCGCCAACACGCAGGACACCGACCCGGCGCTGGTGACCAACCAGCGGTGGGCCGAGTCGATCCGCGCGGCGCTGCCCGCCCCGACGCTCGGCGCCGCCACGCTGGAGGCGGCCACCCTCGACGACGAGGCTGGCGTGGACGCGGCCATCGCGCGCGGCGTCGCCGCCGGGGACGCCTGGAAGGCGCTGTCGCCTGCCGAGCGGGCGCGTCACCTGCACCGCCTCGGCGACGAGCTGGAGGCGGCGCGCGCCGAGTTGATCACCGCGGCGGCGGACGAGGTCGGAAAGCTGATCGACCAGGGCGACGTCGAGGTGTCTGAGGCGTGCGACTTCGCGCACTACTACGCGGGCCTTGCGCTGGAGAAGGTCGACGGCGCGACGCACGTGCCGCCGCGCCTGACGCTTGTCGCCTCGCCGTGGAACTTCCCGATCGCGATCCCGCTGGGCGGCGTCGCGGCCGCGCTGGCCGCCGGCTCCGCCGTCATCCTGAAGCCTGCCCCGCCCGCGCGGCGGATCGCCGCGCTGCTCGCGGAGGCCTGCTGGCGCGCCGGCATCCCCCGCGACGTCGCCCAACTCGTCGTCGTCGACGACGGGCCGCTCGGGCGCTCGCTCGTCACCGACGCGCGCATCGAGCAGGTCGTGCTGACCGGGGCGGCCGAGACGGCTGAGATGTTCCGCTCCTGGCGACCCGACCTGCCGCTGCTCGCCGAGACCTCCGGCAAGAACGCCATCGTCGTGATGCCCTCGGCGGACCTCGACCTGGCCGCCGCCGATCTGGTCGCGAGCGCCTTCGGACACGCCGGGCAGAAGTGCTCCGCGGCCTCGCTCGGCATCCTGGTCGGCTCGGTGGCGAAGTCGCGCCGGTTCCGCGACCAACTGATCGACGCCGCCGCGTCGCTGACCGTCGCGTGGCCGAGCGACCCGTCCGCCGAGCTCGGCCCCCTCACGGAGCGCCCCGGCGAGAAACTGCTGCGCGGCCTCACCGAACTCGGCCCCGGCGAGTCGTGGCTGCTGAAGCCGCGCCAGCTGTCCGAGCGGCTGTGGCGTCCCGGCATCCGCGCAGGTGTGCGCCCCGGAAGCGAGTTCCACCAGGTCGAATACTTCGGCCCAGTACTCGGCCTCATGGAGGCAGGCTCGCTCGAGGAGGCCATCGGCTGGCAGAACGGCACCGCCTACGGCCTGACCGCTGGCATCCACTCGCTGGAGGCCCGCGACGTGCAGACCTGGATCGACTCGGTCCAGGCGGGCAACCTCTACGTCAACCGCACCATCACCGGCGCGATCGTGCGCAGGCAGCCGTTCGGCGGCTGGAAGCGCTCGGTCGTCGGGCCAACCACCAAGGCTGGCGGCCCGAACTACCTGGCCGCCTTCGGCCGGTGGGAGCCTGCGGCCTCCAGCGCCGTCAGCCCCGAGGCGACCGACCCGGCGCTCGCGCGCCTGGTGCGCACCGTCGGTGACCTTGGCGGCGAAGGCTTCGCCGCGGTCGTCGCCGGGGACGAGGCCGCGGCGCGCACCACCTTCTGGGCGAGCCACGACCCGTCCGCGCTGGCCTCGGAACTCAACGTGCTGCGCTACCGCAGCGTGCCAGTGACGGTGCGCGTCGAGGGTTCGGAGATGGCTGCCGTGCTTCGCGAACTCTCCGCGGCGCTCGCGGCGCGCGGCACGGTGTCCTTCTCGTTCCGCGACGAGCCGGATGCCCGCCTCGTCGCGGTGCTCGAGTCGCTACGTGTGCCCTCGGAGGTCGCCACCGACGCGGCGTTCGACCGCACCGCCACCGGGCGGATCCGGTTCCTCGGCGACCGCGACCTGAGCTCCGCGCTGGGCGGTGATATCTCGGTGACGGTCTACGACGGGCCGAGCCTGCCCGCCGGCCGGATCGCGATGCTGCCCTACCTGCGCGAGCAGGCGGTGTGCGTCACGAACCACCGGTTCGGGCACCCCAGCCCGCTCACGCCGCACCTGAGCATCTAGCCGCGCCCGGCCACCGGGCTAGGCCTTCCTTCTGGAAAGCAGCCGCTGCAGGACCACGAAGATCAGCAGCAGCGCGCCGATCACGATCTTGGTCCACCAGGAGCTGAGCGTTCCCTGGAACGTGATGATGGTCTGGATCAGGCCAAGCACCAGCACACCGAGCAGCGAGCCGAGCACGAAGCCCGCGCCTCCGGTGAGCAGCGTCCCGCCGATCACGACGGCAGCGATGGCGTCGAGTTCCATGCCGACACCGGTCAGCGCGTAGCCGGACTTGAGGCTCATGGCGAACAGCACGCCGCCGAGCCCCGCGCAGGTGCCGCTGATCACGTAGACCAGGATCTTGGTGCGCGTCACGGGAAGGCCCATCATGATCGCGGACGGTTCGCTTCCGCCGATCGCGTAGACGGTGCGACCGAAGCGTGTGTAGTGCAGCACCAGGAAGGCGACGAGCACCACGATCAGCGCGATCCCGACGGCTGTGGTGATCCGGAAGTCGCCCAGCTTGATGCGCCACCCGACGAACCGGTCGAAGCCCTTGTTGGCGATCGGGATCGACAGCGGCGCGATCAGGAAGCACAGCCCGCGGGCCAGGAACATCCCCGCGAGGGTGACGATGAATGGTTGGACGCGGAAGTAGTAGATGATCGCGCCGTGCATCAGGCCGAACAGCGTGCCGGCCGCGATCGCGATGGGCAGCACGAGCCACATGTTCCAGCCTGCCTGCAGCAGCGACGCGACGATGATGCTCGACAGCGCGAGCACCGCCCCCACCGACAGGTCGATGCCGCCCGTGATGATCACGAACGTCATGCCGACGGCGAGCACGATCAGGTGCGCGTTGTTGATGAACAGGTTGCCCATGGTGCGGGGCGTCAGGAAGTTCGGGTACAGCACGCCGCCGATCGCGACCATCAGGATCACGACGGTCAGGGTGCCGAGCACCGGGAGGTACCTCACGTCAAGGCCGCGCCGACGTCGCGTCGGCGCCTCGACCAACTGATCGGTGGTCATGCCACCGCCTCCTTCTTCCTGAAGGCGGTGCGTCTGCTCCACGCCTCGAATGTGGTTCTTGCCCGCGGCGACTGCAGCAGCATCACGATGAGCACGATGATGGCCTTGAACAGCGGGGTGACGAGCGGCGAGATGCCGAGCATCGTGACGGTCAACGTCAGGGTGGAGATCACAAGCACGCCGACGAAGGTGCCGCTCAGCGAGAACTTGCCTCCCGACAGCGCGGTGCCGCCGATGACGACGGCCAGGATGGCGTCCATCTCGATCATCATGCCTGCGTTGTTGGCGTCGGCGGCCATCACGTCGGCCGAACTGAGGATGCCCGCCATGCCCGCGAACAGGCCCGACAGGACGTAGACCATCCAGATGATCAGCCGCGACCAGACGCCAGCGATGCGTGCGGCGTCGGGGTTGATGCCGACCGCCTCGATCAGCATGCCGAGCGCGCCCTTGCGGGTCAGCAGCAGCAGCACGACGAAGACGATCACCGCGATCCAGCCCGCGACGGGAAGGCCGAGCAGCCAGCCGGAGCCGAGCCACTTGTAGGGGGCGCTGTTGACGGTGGTGATCAGGCCGCCGGTGATCAGCATGGCGATGCCGCGGCCTGCGGTCATCAGGATCAGCGTCGCGATGATCGGTTGGATGCCGAGCACCGAGACCAGGAAGCCGTTGAGCAGGCCGAGCACCGCGGACAGCGCGAGCGCGATCAGGACCGCGACGGCGACCGTCGCCGGGGACGCAGGGTCGGGGGCGCCCGCGATGTAGGACAGCGCGACGGCACCGGAGATGGCGAGCACCGCCCCGACCGACAGGTCGATGCCTCTGGTCGCGATCACGAGCGTCATGCCGAGGGCGACGAGCATCAGCGGCGCGGAACTGCGCATCAGGTTGATCAGCGAGCCGAACAGGTGGCCGTCGAGCCAGGTGATCTTGAGGAAGTTGGGGCTGGCGATCGTGTTTGCGGCGAACAGCGCGAGCAGCGCCACCAGCGGCCAGAACAGGTTGCTCGCGGTGATCCGCTTCCCGAGCCCGACGCGCTTGTCGTGGCCGTAGCGTTCGCTCATGAGGCCTTCCCCCCTTGTGCGATGAAGGACACGATGTCGCTCACTTCCAGGTTGCCGTCGTTGTCGAGTTCGCCGGTCTTGCGCCGGTCACGCATGACGGCGATGCGGTTGCTGAGGCGGAGCACCTCTTCGAGCTCCGCCGAGATGAAGACGACCGCCATGCCGTCGCTGGCCAGCTCCGCGATGGTCTTCTGGATCTCCGCCTTCGCGCCGACGTCGATGCCTCGCGTCGGTTCGTCCAGCAGCAGCAGCTTAGGCTGCATCGCGAGCCAGCGGGCGAGCAACACCTTCTGCTGGTTGCCGCCGGAGAGGTTGCTGATCCTCGCGTTCGGGTTGGGGGGCATGATGTTGAGCGCCTCGATGTACTTCGCGACGACGGCGTCGACGGTGCCCTTCGGCAGCTTCCTGAGCCAGCCTCGCGAGGCCTGCAGGCCGAGGATGATGTTCTCGCGCACCGTCAGGTCGCCGATGATGCCCTCGCCCTTGCGGTCCTCCGAGGAGTAGGCGATCTTCCGGTCGAGCGCAGCGCGCGGGTTGCCGAGCCGCGCCGTCCTGCCCTCGACGGCGGTGGTTCCTGCGGTTGTGGTGTCGATCCCGGCGAGCAGCCGGGCCAGTTCGGTGCGACCGGAGCCGAGCAGCCCTGCGAGGCCGACCACCTCTCCGGAGTAGACCTCCAGGTCGAACGGCTCGACCGAGCCCGTCCTGCCAAGCCCGATGGCCCGCACATAGGGTTCCGCGCCCTCGGCGCGGGCGTCGACGCGCAGGTCGCCGAGCGCCGCGAGTGAGCGTCCGATCATCTCGGAGATGAGCTGCTCCTGGTCGAGGTCTGCGGTGCGGTGTTCCGCGATCAGCCTGCCGTTGCGCAGCACGGTGATCCGGTCGGAGATCGCGAAGACCTGGTCGATGAAGTGCGACACGAACAGGATCGCAACGCCCTTGTCGCGCAGGCTGCGCATCACCCGGAACAGCTGCTCGACCTCGCCGGGGTCGAGCGAGGAGGTCGGCTCGTCGAGCACCAGGATCCGGCAGTCGAAGGACGCCGCCCTGCAGATCGCGACCAACTGCTGCACCGCGAGGGAGTGCGAGCCGAGCGAGGAGTTGGCGTCGATGTCGAGGCCCATGTCGCTCAGGTGGCGCTGCGCCTCGCGGCGGGTGGCGCGCCAGTCAATCGACGGGCCGCGCCGCACCTCCTGCCCGAGCATCACGTTCTCCGCGACGCTCAGGTTCTCGCACAGGTTGACCTCCTGGTACACCGTGCTGATCCCTGCGGCCTGCGCCTGCAGCGGGCTGGAGAAGCTAACCTCCCTGCCCTCCACGACGATGGTCCCCGCGTCGATGCCGTAGATGCCTGTCAACGCCTTGATCAGCGTCGACTTGCCCGCCCCGTTCTCGCCCATGAGGGCGTGGACCTCGCCCGGATAGAGTCGAAAGTCGACCTCCTGGAGCGCCTTGACGCCCGGGAACTCGATGGAGATGCCGGTCATCGAGATCACCGGCTCATCGCTCACCACCCGGGCGAGATCCTCCGCCGCCATGGGTTACCCCACTTCCTTCCGCCGATGCCTGCTCAGTACTTGCGGTCCGGGAGGGCGGCCTTGGCCTGCTCCTGGTCGAAGGCCTCGTCCTTGACGACGATGCGCTTCTCGACGCTCTCACCCGCGAGCACCTTCTTGGCGATGTCTGCCAGGTCGGGCCCGAGCAGCGGGTTGCACTCGACGATGTAGTTGATCTTGCCGTCGGCAAGGGCCTGCATGCCGTCCTTGACCGCGTCGATCGTGATGATCTTGATGTCGACGCCAGGCTTCTTGCCTGCGGCCTCGATGGCCTCGATGGCGCCGAGGCCCATGTCGTCGTTGTGCGCGAACACCATCCCGATCTGGTCGCCGTGCTTCTGCAGGAAGCCCTCCATGACCGTCTTGCCCTCGGTGCGGGTGAAGTTGCCCGTCTGCGAGTCGATGATGGTCAGGTCGCTGCCCGCGATGGCCTTCTCGAAGCCCTCCTTGCGGTCGATGGCAGGCGCGGCGCCGGTGGTGCCCTGCAGTTCGACGATCTTCAGGCCCTGGCCCTTGTACTGCTCGACGGCCCACTTGCCTGCGGTCTCACCCTCGAGGACGAAGTCGGAGCCGATGAACGAGACGTAGAGGCTGTCGTCCTGCGAGTCGACGGCGCGGTCGGTCAGGATCACGGGGATCTTGGCCTCCTTCGCCTCCTGCAGAACCGCGTCCCAGCCGGTCTCGACGACGGGCGAGAAGGCGATCACGTCGACGCCCTGCGAGATGTAGGAGCGGATCGCCTGGATCTGGTTCTCCTGCTTCTGCTGCGCGTCGGAGAACTTCAGTTCGAAGCCGTTCTCCGCGGTGAGGGTCTCCTGGATGGACTTGGTGTTGGCAGCGCGCCAACCGGACTCGGCGCCCACCTGGGAGAAGCCGAGCACGATGGGGCCGGACTTGTCGCCGCCACCCCCGCCGGTGGCGGCCGGGCTGCCTGCGGTTCCGGGGTCGGTGTCGTTGCCGCACGCGGCCAGCGGCACGATGAGGGCGCTCGCGGCGAGTCCGCCGAGGAAGGTGCGCCGGTTGAGGTTGGTCATGATTGCTCCTTTGCAGTCCGGCGGAACCCCACTGCCCCGCCTAGCGACCCCCGATCGCCCAAATGTGACCGGGAACATTTGGGATTCTTCGCGTAAAACAGGCGGCTGGCAACCACCCCGTCGAATTAGTTATCGAAACGTTAACTTCGCTTCGCGCAGCCTTCAGAGGACGCAAAACAGGGCACCCGAGGGGTGCCCTGTTGAGGAAGACCAGAGGTCAGCGACGCAGGCCGAGGCGAGCGATCAGCTCACGGTAGTGCTCCACGTCGTTCTTCGCGACGTAGTTGAGCAGACGGCGGCGCTGGCCGACCATCAACATCAGGCCGCGACGGCTGTGGTGATCACCCTTGTGCTGCTTGAGGTGCTCGGTCAGGTGCGAGATCCGCTTGGTCAGCAGAGCGATCTGCACGTCGGGCGAACCGGTGTCGCCAGGCGCGGTCGCGTACTCTTCGATGATCTTCTTCTTCGTTTCGGCGTCCATGTCGGGACTCCCTTCGTTTGCTGCACGGCGCCCCACTCGCGGATGCTTTCGGGGCTCTTACGAGGCCGTGGCCGATCTGACGGCAACCTGAGTACTTTAGCACCGCGCATCCGCGACGCACCAATCCACGGCGGGCGCGGCGGGTGTCCAAAGTCCTGCGCCCCTGTGACGGCGCATTGGCAGGCGCTAGGGTAGCCTCGACGCTTAGCGACCAAAGGGAGGCACCGGCTATGGCCATCAGCGTGCGACGAGCGACCGCCGACGACCTTGACAAGCTGCGGGCCCAACAGGCCCGCCCGGAGCTGAATCTCGTCGACAAGCACTTCCAGGCACAGGAGGCCGGATCGCTCATCTTCGCGGTGGCCTTCGACGGCGAGGAGCCCGTTGGCACGGCGCTGCTCGACCTCGAGAGCCCGGAGTACACCCCCGAACTGCGCAACATGTACGTCTACCCGTCGGCCCGCCGCGGCGGCGCGGGCCGCGCGCTCAGCAGCTTCATCGAGGACGAGGCGAAGGCCGCCGGCTACACCGCCGTCTACCTCGCGGTCGACCCGAACAACGAGAAGGCCGTCCCGCTGTACGTCTCGCTCGAGTACCACCCCACGGGCGAGCATCTGTTCGTCGAGGATCCCGAGATCAAGCAGGTCGAGGACGACGTGCAGGCGAGCAAGCACTACGCCGTCTACAAGAAGTCGCTGACCGTCCGCTGAGATCAGGCCACGCCGAGTCGCTGCTTCGCGGCGGCGACGTCGGCGCTCATCTGCTCGATCAGGGCATCGACGCCGTCGAACTTCACCTGGCCGCGGAGCCGGTCCACGAAGTCGACGGCGATCTCCACGCCGTACAACTCCAGGTCGGTGCGGTCGATCACGTAGCTCTCGACGCGGTGGTCCGCCCCATCGAACGTCGGGTTGGTGCCCACCGAGATCGCGGCGGCCATCGGCTCGGCGTCCGGCTCGTCCAGTCGCGTGACCCAGCCCGCGTAGACGCCGTCGGCGGGGACGGCGAGGTCGCCGGGGACGCTCAGGTTGGCGGTCGGGAAGCCCAGTTCCCTGCCGCGCTGGTCCCCCACCACCACGACGCCGCGGTACTCGAAGGGGCGACCGAGGTGACGCGCGGCCTCCGCCACGTCGCCCTGCTCGAGCAGTTCGCGGATGCCTGTCGAACAGGTCACCTCGTCGTCGACGGCCTGCAGCGGCATCGCGCACACCTCGAAGCGGCCCTCGCCGAGCTCGGCGAGCGTGCGGACGTCGCCGGAGGCCCGGTGCCCGAAGCGGAAGTTCTCCCCGACCACGATCCGGGCCGGGTGCAGCGGCATCAGGAAGCGCTCGACGAACTCCGCGGGGCTGAGCGCGGCGACGTCGCGGTTGAACTGGATGACGCGGACCTCGTGCGCGCCCGCCTGCTTGAGCAGTTCGATCCGGCTGCGCAGGTCGGTCAGCAGTTTCGGCGCCAACTCGGGGCGAAGCACGCTGACGGGGTGCGGCCAGAAGGTGACCACCACGAGCGGCAGGTCGACCCCGCGGCACGCCTCCTGGAGCACCGAACGGTGCCCGCGGTGCACGCCGTCGAAGTTGCCGATCACGACGATGGTGCTGGTCACTTGGTCCTCCACAGCAGACAAATCTGGCACGCTCACACGAGCACCGCAAGCGGCCGAGAGCCCTCGTCCGTGGGCTGGTACAGCGCGAGGAGGGTGCCGTCCGGTGCGATCATGCCGGTGGGGCTGGATGGCACCGAGCGGGCGATCGGCCTGCCGAAGCCGATGTCTGTCGCCTCCTCAGCAGTGACGTCCAGCACGGGGAAGCTGAGCCTGGCCGCGTCGGCCATCGACATCAGCTTGGGTGGCTCGTCTCCGAGTTGCACGGCGTCGTCGAGGCTGTAGCCGCCGATCCTGGTGCGCCGGAGCGCCGTCAGGTGGCCGCCGACGCCGAGCGCGACGCCGAGGTCGCGCGCGATGGCCCGCACATAGGTCCCCGAGGAGCATTCGACGTCGAGGTCGACATCGAGGAACCCGTCAACGGGGCGCACCGCGACGACGTCGAGCCGGGAGATGGTCACGGGCCGCGACTTCAACTCGACGCTCTCCCCCGCCCGTGCGAGCGCGTAGGCGCGCTTCCCGTCGACCTTGATGGCCGAGACGGAACTCGGCACCTGGGAGATGTCGCCGCGCTGTGCGTCGAGCGCCGCGTCCACGACCTCGCGCGTCAGGTGCGAGGCGTCGGCCACGGGGGTCACGTCGCCGTCCGCGTCGTCCGTGCTGGACGAGGCGCCGAGCCTGACGGTCGCCAGGTAGCGCTTGTCGTGCAGCGCGAGGTGCCCGAGCAGCCGCGTGGCGCGGTTGACGCCGAGGATCAGCACGCCGGTCGCCATCGGGTCGAGGGTGCCTGCGTGGCCGATCTTGCGGGTGCCGAGCAGGCGGCGCAGCATGCCCACCACCTGGTGGGAGGTGACCGCCGACGGCTTGTCGACGATCACCACCCCAGAGGCGGAACTCACTGAATCTCGTCCTCGGTTTCCCGGGGCTTCCTGTACGGATCGGACTCCCCCGCGAACTCCTTGCCCGCCGAGGCGGCGGCCGACGCTGCGTCGGTCGCCTGCACCTGCGCGAGCAGGTCCTCGATGTGGCGTGCGGAGTCCGGGGTGGCGTCCAGGACGAAGGACAGCGTCGGCGTGAACTTCAGCCCCAATTGCTGGCCGACGGTGGAGCGGAGCAGGCCCTTGGCCGACTCAAGCGCCGCCGCGGTGCCCTTGCGGGCCTCCTCGTCGCCGAGCACGGTGTAGAAGGCGGTCGCCTCGCGGTTGTCACCCGTGAGACGCACCTCCGTGATCGTGATGAAGCCGAGCCGGGGGTCCTTGATCCGGTTCTGGATCGTGGACGCCAGGATCACCTGGATCTGGTCGGCCAACTTGGCGTTACGCGGTCCTGCCATCATTCGCGCTCCTTCTCCACCATCTCGTACGTCTCGATGACGTCACCGATCTTGATGTCGTTGTAGTTCGCGACAGTCAGACCACACTCGAAGCCCTCGCGGACCTCGGTGACGTCGTCCTTCTCGCGACGAAGCGATGCGATCGAGGTGTCGGCGATGACGACACCGTCGCGCAGCAGGCGCGCCTTGGCGTTGCGGCGGATGACGCCGTCGGAGACCATACAGCCGGCGATGTTTCCGAACTTGGAGGAGCGGAACACCTCGCGGATCTCCGCGTGACCGCGGGTCTCCTCGGCGTAGATCGGCTTGAGCATGCCCTTGAGCGCGGCCTCGATCTCGTCGATGGCCGAGTAGATGACCGAGTAGAACCGGATGTCCACGTTCTCGCGGTCGGCAAGCTGGGCGGCGTGCGGCGTGGGCCGCACGTTGAAGCCGATGATGACGGCCTTCGACGCGGCGGCAAGCGACACGTTGGTCTCGGTGATCGCACCGACACCGCGGTCAATGACGCGCAGCGACACCTCTTCGCCGACCTCGATCTTGCTGAGGGCGTCCTCGAGGGCCTCGACAGAACCGGCGCCGTCGCCCTTGAGGATGAGCAGCAGTTCCTGCGTCTCGCCCTTCTCGAGCTGCTCGAAGAGCTGATCGAGGGTCTTGCGACGGCTGGTCTTGGCCTGCTGTGCCGCACGCATCCGCGCCTCGCGCTTGTCGGCGATCTGGCGGGCCATCCGGTCGTCGTCGACGACAAGCACGTTGTCGCCTGCGCCTGGCACCGAGGTGAGGCCGAGCAACTGCACCGGCATCGACGGAGGAGCCTCCGGGACGCTCTCGCCCTGATCGTTGATCAGCGCGCGGACGCGGCCATGGGCCGAACCCGCGACGATCGAGTCGCCGATCCGCAGCGTGCCGCGGTGCACCAGGACGGTCGCGACGGGGCCGCGACCCTTGTCGAGGTGCGCCTCGATGGCGACGCCCTGGGCGGGCATGTCCGGGTTGGCGCGCAGGTCGAGCGCTGCGTCTGCCGTCAGCACGATCGACTCGAGCAGCTCGTCGAGGCCCTGGCCGGTGACGGCGGAGACGTCGACGAACTGGACGTCGCCGCCGTACTCCTCGGGAACCAGCCCGAACTCGGAGAGCTGACCACGCACGCGCGTCGGGTCGGCGGTGTCCTTGTCGATCTTGTTGACCGCGACCACGACGGGCACATCGGCCGCCTTTGCGTGGTTGAGGGCCTCAATCGTCTGGGGCATCACGCCGTCGTCGGCCGCGACCACGAGCACCGCGATATCCGTGGACTTCGCGCCACGGGCACGCATGGCGGTGAACGCCTCGTGGCCCGGGGTGTCGATGAAGGTGATCTTGCGCTCGTTGCCGTCGACCTCGGTCTCGACCTGGTACGCGCCGATGGCCTGCGTGATGCCGCCGGCCTCGCGTGCCTGCACGTTGGAGTTGCGCAGCGCGTCGAGGAGCTTGGTCTTGCCGTGGTCGACGTGACCCATGACGGTGACGACCGGCGGGCGGGCCGCGAGGTCCTCCTCGTCGCCGATGTCCTCGCCGAACTCCAGGTCGAAGCTCTCCAGCAGTTCGCGGTCCTCGTCCTCGGGCGAGACGACCTCGATGTTGTAGTCGAGCTCAGCGCCGAGCACCTCGAGGGTGTCGTCGGCGACCGACTGGGTGGCCGTGACCATCTCGCCCAGGTGGAACAGCACCTGCACGAGCGACGCCGGCTCGACGCCGATCTTCTCGGCGAGGTCGGTCAGCGATGCGCCGCGACGCAGGCGGACGGTCTGGCCGTCGCCCTTGCGGACGCGCACGCCGCCGATCGACGGGGCCTCCATCTGATCGAACTCTTGCCTGCGCTGCTTCTTCGACTTGCGTCCGCGCTTGCCGCCTGCACCACCGCGACCGAAGGCGCCCTGCGTGCCACCGCGACCGCGGCCACCGCCGCGACCACCGACGGGACCACCCATGGGCGGGCCACCGCCACCGGGACGGTTACCACCGCCGCCGCCACCACCGGGGCGGCCGCGGCCGGGACCGCCCTGACCGGGACGCGACGGACGCGCACCGATCGCGGCGTTGGCCGTCTTGGGCATCATGGCCGGGTTGGGGCGCGGCATGCCGGGAACGCCGCCGGTGCCACCGGGACGGGGCATCCGCTGGTCGCCCTGGCCGGGACGTGCGGGGCCACCCTCGCGACGCTGGCCGTCGGGGCGGTTGCCCGGACGACGCTGCTGGGTTCCCATCCCCTGAGCGGGAGCGAACGGGTTGTTGCCGGGGCGCGGGGCGCCGGGCTTGCGCGGGCCGGGCGTCGGGGCTCCGCCGCCGGGGCGCGGCGTCGGGGCACCGGGGCGCGGGCCGGGGGTCGCCGCGGGACGGCTGGGGGCCGGCGCCGCGGGACGAGGGGCCGACGGACGCGCGGCCGGGGTCGCCGGCTTCGCGTCGCTGGCCGCCGCCGGGCGCGGGGCCGGGCGGGGTGTGCTTGGTCGGGGCGCCTCAGCAGCCGGCGGTGCCGTCGGCTCGGGGGCGCCGGGGGTCGCAGCCGGGGCGCTGGGTGCGCTCGGCGCGGCCGGGGCCGCGGGCTTCGCCGCGGCGGGCTTGGGGGCAGGTGCCTCCGCCTTCGCGGCGGGGGCCTTGGGTGCGTCGGAGCCACCGTCGAACGCTTCGCGGATGCGACGCACGACGGGTGCTTCCAGGGTGGAGGACGGACCGCGAACGTATTCGCCCATCTCTCCGAGTTTTGCAAGGAGTTCCTTGCTGGTGATCCCGATCTCCTTGGCGATCTCGTGGACTCGAGGCTTAGCCACTACTCTCCTTCGTGGGTCCGACCTCCAAGGCCGGGGTCCCTAGTTCTGCTTGGTCATCGTTGGGTACTCATCGAGTGGTCATGAGCGTTAGCCCACCTTCTGGTTGCCGCCCTCTCGGGCGTGGAACGATGCACCTGCGCGGACGCAGGCCGCCCACTATCTTAACCCGCCGTCGCCCGCGCTTCCACTTAGAGCCCTGACGGAGGGGTCCAGAACCGCCCCTGGCCCGAAACTACGGCGGATGGCCTGGCGCTTCTCTGCCAGGTCGAGGCAGCCGTGGTGCAGATAGGCGCCCCGTCCCGGAAGCCTCGGCGAGGTGGCGTCGATGACGAGATCACCGCGCCGCACCAAGCGCAGCAACTCCGACTGGGGAGCGCGGCCTCGGCAGGCGATGCAGGTGCGTTCGGGGCTCACGGGCACCGATCCTACGCGCTTTGCCAGCCTCGCCACAGCGCCGTCACAGGCAGCGTCGTCACCTTTGTCATCATCCGGACAGTCCGGAACAGCAGGAAGGGACATCCATGAGTAAGAAGATGATCATCGGGATCTCGGCCGCGGCGATGGCCGCGGGCATCGGCGTCGGCGCCACGTCGTTGGCCAATGCGGAGACCACCTCCCCCACCCCGTCGGCGACCGCCTCCCAGGCCCCCGCGAGGGGCACCGACGAGCCCGGCCGCGAGAAGGGCGGCGGCCCCGAGCGGGGCGGACACCGCGGTGGGGGCTTCGACACTGCGGCGCTCGCGTCGAAGCTCGGCGTCGAGGAGGCCGCCCTGACCGAAGCCCTCAAGGCGGCAAGGGAGGCGACCCGGCCCGAGGAGGGCACGCGCACCGCCCCGACCGAGGCCGAGCGCACCGCGCGCGAGGCCGCGTTCGCCAAGGCCCTTGCGTCCGAGTTGAAGCTCGACGAGCAGAAGGTCACCGACGCCCTGGCGGAGCTTCGCGCCGCCGAGGACGCGCAGCGCACCGCAGACCAGAAGGAGGCCCTCGCGCAGGCCGTCACCGACGGGAAGCTCACGCAGAGCGAGGCCGACGCCGTCCAGAAGGCGCTCGACGCAGGCATCGTCTCGATGCGCGGCGGCCACAAGGGCTGAGCCGGCAACGAGGGGCCGCGGTCGGGAATCAACCCGGCCGCGGCCCCTCGGCGCTACTGGTTGGCGCTACTTGTTGGATGCGCTACTTGGACTCGTGGTAGGCCGCGTACGCGTTCTCGGCCTCCAGGTACCACTTGAGCGCGATGTCGCTCTGCTCGGAGATCCAGCCCGGGTCGGTGCTGGCCGCGAGGTCGTTGGTCTCGTAGGGGTCGACGGAGAGGTCGTAGACCTCGTCGCGCCGGTCTCCGAAGTGGTGGATGACCTTCATGTCGCCGTCCATGGTGGCGGCGCAGCGACCCCGCGCGTAACAGGTGGCCACGACCGGGCCCTGCGGCTCGTCGCTCATCAGGGACGGCTTGTAGTCCGTGTCGCTGACCAGGTCGAAGCCGAGGAGGTCGACCGCGGTGGGCAGCACCGCCATCTGGTTGGCAGGTCCCTCGACCAGCTTGCCCTCCTTGGAGGGGTCGATGATCAGGTAGGGGATGCGCAGCCCCTCGTCGTAGATGGTGTTGTCATGCTGGAAGATCCGGTGCTCGCCGAAGCCCTCGCCGTGGTCGCCGGTGATGACGAAGACGGTGTTGTCGTAGAGGCCGAGTTCCTTGAACATGTCGAGGACGTGGCCGACGAACTGGTCCTGGTAGTGGATGCCGTTGAGGTACTTGTTCAGCAGCGGATCGTCGACGAAGTCGATCAGGTCGAAGCCCTCGAGCGCATAGTCGTGGTGCCCCGTCACGGTCAGCATGCCGAGCATGAACGGCTGCCCCGAGTGCGCGACCAGCCACTTGCGGGCCGGGTCGAGCATGATGTCGTCCTCGTAGCCGAAGTAGTTGACGCGCCTGAACCCGATCGGGCTCATCTCGTCGACGGGGGTGAAGTCCTGGTAGCCGAAGTTGGCGACCGTGCCGCGCCTGCGCTCGAAGTTCTCTGTCGCGGACTGGAAGAACGCGGACGAATAGCCCTGCTCCCCCAGCAGCTCGGGGAGGCACTTGGCGGGCAGGCTGCCCGGGTCGGCCTCGCTGTTCTCGCTGTCGAGGGCGGGCGAGATGCCGCAGGTGACGGCGGTCAGCGCCTTGGACGTGTGCGGAAGCACGGCGTAGCCGCGCTCCGGCCGGATCGCCGAGCTGGCGAGCGCGTCCATCACGGGCGTGACGCTCTGCCTGGTCTCGGGAAGCGTCGAGGTCGCCCGGTGCGACTCGAGCGTGATCACGACAAGGTTCTTGTGCTTGCCGTCCCTGTCGACCAGTTTCGTCGCGTCGGGGGTGGGGAGCACCGTCGGATCGGCGAGGTCCTCGGGGTAGGCCATCGCCTCACGCACGGGCGTCACGGCCAACTGGACGGGGGCGGCGAGCGAGAACGCGGCCGACACCGTCGGGGCGCTCCAACTGGAGAGCACAAGCAGCAACGCGAGCACCGCGACTGCCGCGGACTTCGCCTTCTTACCCGGGCGCTTGCGCAGCAGCCTGCTGACGAGCGGCCCGAGCAGCGGCGGCGCCACGACGGGCACCAGGACCGCGAGCGCGAGCAGCGCGATCACGGTGGAACTCATCTGCGACTGCAGCAGCGAGGACAACTCGCCCTGCTGGCGCCACGCGTAGGCCATCTCCTCCCAGGTGAGCGGGTTGCCGGTGCGGCTCACGTACTCGTGGTTGATCACCGTGAACACACCGATGACGATCGTCGCCAGGTGTGCAAGGTAGAACACCACGGTGCGTGCTGTGCCGCGGGTGAACCAGCAGGCCAGCATCCACAGCAGCACCCAGGCAGCGCCGAATGCCAGATCGGAGGCCACCTTCGCAAGCACCTCGACGGGCCCCGCCTGGGGGAAGAAGTTACCGATCCGCAGCAACTTCAACCAGACGCCGAGCACGGCGACGGGAAGCAGCAGCACGATCAGCCGCCCCCACACATGGCGGGGGTGGAGCAAACGCTGGGTGAACGTGGGGCGAACGGCAGTCATCGCGTGAAATCTTACGCGATGATCCGGCCGCCCCCGAAAACGCGCATCCTAGCGCCCGGGGCGCCCCCGCGTCAGGACTGCGCGGTCACGTCTGGCTGAATGTCGATGCGCCACCCCGTCAGGCGCGCCGCGAGCCGGGCGTTCTGCCCCTCGCGTCCGATCGCCAGCGACAACTGGTAGTCGGGCACGATCGCGCGGCAGGCGCGCGCCGACTCATCGACCACCGTCACCGACAGCACCTTGGCAGGCGACAGCGCCGCGGCCACGAACTTCGTCGGGTCGTCGGAGTAGTCGACGATGTCGATCTTCTCCTCCCCCAGTTCGTTGGTGACGGCGCGAACGCGCTGCCCCATCGGCCCGATGAACGCGCCCTTCGCGGAGACGTTCGGGTCGTTGGACTTCACGGCGATCTTGGTGCGGTGACCGGCCTCGCGGGCGATCTCCTTGATCTCGACGATGCCCTTGTCGATCTCCGGGACCTCGAGCGCGAACAGTTTGCGCACCAGGTTGGGGTGCGTGCGCGACACGACGACCTGCGGGCCGCGCAGTTCGCGGCGGACGGCCACGACGTAGACGCGCAGCCTGCGGCCGTGCGAGTAGTCCTCGCCCGGCACCTGCTCGGCGAGCGGCATGATCGCCTCGAGGGCGCCCAGGTCGACCCGGACGGACTTGGAGTCGCGGTCCTGCTGGATGGTGCCGACGAGGATGTCACCCTCGCTGCCCGCGAAGTGGCCGAACTTCTGGTCGTCCTCGGCCTCACGGATGCGCTGGAAGATGACCTGACGGGCGGTGGCGGCGGCGATCCGGCCGAAGTCCTCGGGGGTGTCGTCGAAGTAGCCGATGATCTCGTCGTCGTCGTCGAACTCCGGGGCCAGCACCGAGACCTTGCCGGAGCGGCGGTCGACCTCGACCTTGACGCCGCGCAGCGCGTGGGGGGTCTTGTGGTACGCGTTCAGCAGCGCGTCCTCGAGGGTCTTGAGGAGGTACTCCATCGGGATCTCCCGATCCCGCTCGATCGCCCTCAGGGCAGCCAGATCAACGTCCATCTCAGTTCTCCTCGTCCTCTGCGGCCGCCCGGTTCATCTCAACCTGGACCACGGCCTTGTCGATGCTGGGAAGCGCGAGTTCGCGCTGTTCACCGTCCACATCAAGGGTGAGCGTCTCGCCGTCGACCCCGACGATCCGCCCGATGCTCTGCTCCTCGCCCACCCATACCTTGACGAGGCGCCCCGCGTTGCGGCGGTAGTGCTTCGCCTCCGTCAGGGGCTTGGAGACGCCGCGGGTGCTGACCTCGAGCGTGTAGGGGGCGCTGCCGACCGCGGGGCTGGCGTCGAGCGCGGCCGAGATGGCCGAGGAAGCCTCCGCGATGTCGTCAAGAAGGGGGCCGTGCCCATCGGGTCCGTCGCCGTCGACGGTGACCCTCAGCACGGAGCGCTTACCGATGGGGGTCACGTCGAGGCGGTCGAGTTCCAGCCCGTGCGCCGAAAGGATCGGCTCAATGAGCGCAGCGATCTGCGATTCCTGCATGTCGAGACTCCCTATCCGGTTGTTCGCCTTGTTGTGAGCGCCAAGCATACCGGCACCCGCCGGGGTCGGCCGCCGCTCGCATGGGCACTAGTCTGGGGCAATGCCATTGACTCGTCGCGCCGCCCTCGCCACCCTTGTCCTGGGCGTGAGCGGCTGCGCGGCGAGCCCCGTGATCTCCGGCTCTCCCGCGGTCGCACCGACCCCTCCCGCCCCGTCCCAGGCCCCCGAGGCCAGCGCCGCGCAGTCGTCGCTCGCCGGCCTGCGGGCCGCGGTCGAGGGACTGTCAGGCGCGCCCGGATTCACTGCGACGGCGTGGGCGAAGGCCGCGCTCGCCCAGTGCAACGCGCAGTTGGCAATGCTCGCCCTTCCCGACCCGTTCGGGGGCGAGGACCAGGAGCCGTTCGCGGTGCAGACCCCCGCCCCCACCCCTGCCGCGTCGGTCGAGGCGGGCGTCGCGACGGTCGCGGAGAGCGTCGCGGCCGCCGTCAAGGATCTCGGCGCGGCGGCCAAGTCCGCGGCCGAGGGGGACGTGCGCCTGATGTACGCCTCCGCGGCGGCTGGCGCGTCGGCGCTGGCGAACCAGTCGCTCGAACCGCTGGCCGACGGCCCCGTGCCGATGAGACTGCAGCCCACCACGCTCGAGGCCTCGCTGCCCATCGCGCTCGGGCACGCCTGGGCTCTGGTCTACGGGCTGGGTGTCGGGCTCGGCAGGCTCGGCTCCAAGGACCCGCTGCACGCGCTCGGCACGGCCCGGCTGGCCATCGTCAAGGGGCTGCGCAACGACCTGCGCGCCGCGATCACCGGGGAGGTTCCCGACGAGCCGGCCGCCTTCGCGCTCCCCAACGAGATGTCCACCCCGGACGAGATCCGCTCCGGGTGGGCGGCGCTCGAGACGAACCTGCTCGGCGGCTACGCACGCCTGGTCGCCTCCTCCGACGAGGAGGAATGGCGCACGGCGATGCTGACCCAGGTCGGCCCGGTGCAGGCCGTCGGCGGCAGGCTGGGCTTCTGGCCCGGTTGGACCGCCTGATCCGTTGACGCCCGGCCCCGGGTGGGCCATCATCTGCGCATGAGTGTGGCGCGCAGCAGGTTGGGTTGGCAGGTTGCTTCGGCGGTGGTTCTGACCGCGGTCGTCGCCTGGACGATCGCCCCCACCTATCCGATGAACTGGATGGGCGACCCGAACACGGGCGCGGACGGCCCCGTCACCTTCCACAATTGGCTCTCGCCGATGCCCTTCGGGTACGGCGCCTTCCACGCGTCGCTGACGGCGGTCTGCGCGATCGTCGCCGCAGCCGGCGCCTGGTACGGCTTCGCCGTCAAGCGCGCCAGGAGGACCCCCGCCTGGTGGGCGCTGGCCGGCGTCGTGATCCTGGCTGTCTGGTCCGCCGTGCTGCGCGGCTGGTCCGTGCAGCACACCGTGACGCTCGCGGGCCTGCTGGTGGGCGCGGCGCTCGTCCTGTACGCCGCCCGCCGCGCCCTCCCCGACGTGATGCCTGAGGGCTCCTCCTGACGCCTCCCCCTTGTGGGCGCCATTCGCTCACCCCAAAGGTCATAATTTTTTATCGAACCTTCACAGAATCTCTATGATGGGGTAGAACTTGAGCGGGAGCAGAGCAGCGCCCACCCGAGCCAGGAGGTTTCACGATGTCCACCAGACAGGCCTACACGTCCGACAATGCGCCACGCCCGGTCGGCCCCTACAGCCACGCGGCCGCCGCCAACGGCGTGCTGTTCACCGCGGGCTTCGGCCCGCAGGACCCCGTCACCGGCCAGGTGCCCGACGGGGTGGCCGACCAGACCCGTCAGGTTCTGCGTAACGTCGGCGCGGCGCTGGACGCGGCGGGCCTCACGTTCGACCATGTCCTGAAGACCACCGTCCACCTGCAGGAACTGCACCGGGACTTCGCCGACTTCAACGAGGCCTACGCCGAGTTCTTCGAGGCGCCGTATCCGGCTCGCACCACCGTCGGCTCGACGCTCGCCAACATCCTGGTCGAGATCGACGTCGTCGCCGCGGTTCCGCAGGATCGAGCCTGACGCACGAGTCACCGGAGGACCACCCATGGCCGTTGAGCACGACGCCGAGATCGCCCCGAGCACAGGGCTCAGCACGCGCCACCCGGCCGCCGAGCCGACGTTCGAGACGATCGACGAGGTCGCAAGCTTCGCGCTGCCCATCATGCGGGCCGTCTGCGCCGCCGTCGGCAACCAGTGCGAGATGGTGCTCCACGACCTGACGAGCAGGGAACTCGACCACAGCGTCTACGCGATCTACAACGGGGCCCTGACCGGTCGCACAGTAGGCAGCCCGTCGACACGGCTCGGGTTCGCCGCCATCCGCGACGAGGCCAACGACCACGACGCGTCCGGCTACCACTCGCTGACCCATGACGGCCGCGAACTCCGCTCGTCCTCGGTGTACTTCCGCAACAGGGCGGGCAGGCTGATCGCGGCGCTGTGCATCAACCACGACCTGTCCCCGCTGCAGTTCGCGATGGCGAGCCTGCAGTCGGTGATGGCCCGCGACGATGCCACCACGACGCAGCAGTTGATCTCCCCCGACGTCGGCACCGTGCTGGAGTCGATGCTCGAGGAGGCCCTCGACGCGGTGGGCAAGCCGCCCGCGATGCTGTCGAAGTCGGAGCGGATCCGGGTGATCGCGCTGCTCGAGCAGCGCGGCGCCTTCGACATCAAACGCTCCGTCGACATGGTCGCCGGACGGCTCGCCGTCTCGAAGGTCACCGTCTACGGCTACCTCGACGAGATCCGCACCAGGTAGTCACCACCAGAGGCGGCACCGTCGCCGCACCACCCCAACGCCAGGAAGGCGCTATCAGTCATGCCCACAATCGACCCGACCCTTGCCTGGGCGTTCGCCAGGCGCATCGTGCCGGTCGTCGTCATCGACGACGACGCCACCGCACTGCCGCTTGCCGACGCGCTGCTCGCCGGGGATCTCCCGGTCGCGGAGGTCACGCTCCGCACCCCCGCCGCACTCGCCTCGATCGCCGCGATGGCGACCCGTGAGGACCTGCTCGTCGGCGCTGGCACCGTGCTCAACGTCGCCCAGGCGAGCGCCGCGATGGACGCAGGCGCCCGCTTCCTCGTCTCCCCCGGCCTGAGCCGCGACGTGGTCGTCGCCGCGCGCGAGCGCGGGGTGCCCGTCATCCCGGGGGCCGTGACCCCGACGGAGATCATGGCGGCGCTTGACCTGGGCCTCGGCCTGCTGAAGTTCTTCCCCGCGAGCGTCTACGGGGGCGCCGCCGCCCTCACCGCGCTCGGCTCCGTCTTCCGGGGCGTCAGCTTCGTGCCGACCGGGGGCGTCTCAGCAGCCAACCTCGCCGACTACCTCGCGGTGCCCTCGGTGGCCGCCGTCGGAGGCTCGTGGATGGTCCCGACCTCGGCCATCGACAGCGGCGACTTCGACACCATCACCCACCTCTGCGCGACCGCCGTCGCGCAGGCCGCCCAGAACTGAGCCAGGAGGAACCATGCTCACCATCCGTCCAGCCCAAGAGTGCCGCTACGACGCCGTCAGCCTCGGCGAGATCATGCTGCGCCTCGACCCGGGCGAGTTGCGGACCCGCACCGCCCGCACCTTCCAGGCGTGGGAGGGGGGCGGCGAGTACAACGTGGTGCGCGGGCTTCGCAGGGTCTTCGGGCTGCGCACCGCCGTGCTGACCGCGCTCGTAGACAACGAGGTCGGCAGGCTCATCGAGGACTTCGTGCTGGCGGGCGGGGTCGACGCGTCGCTGATCCACTGGGTCGACTTCGACGGCATCGGCCGCGCCGCCCGCAACGGCCTGAACTTCACCGAGCGGGGATTCGGGGTGCGCTCCGCGATCGGCGTCTCCGACCGCGGCCACACGGCCATCTCGCAGCTCTCCCCCGCCGACCTCGACCTCGACCGGCTGTTCGGCGAACTGGGCGTCCGCTGGCTGCACACCGGCGGGATCTACGCGGCGCTGTCGGAGCAGTCCGCCGAGACCGCGCGGGCCGTGATGGCCGCCGCGAAGCGGCACGGCACCGTGATCTCCTACGACCTCAACTACCGGCCCTCGCTGTGGCAGTCCCTCGGCGGCCAGGCGAAGGCGCAGGAGGTCAACCGGGACCTGGCGAGCCTCGTCGACGTGATGATCGGCAACGAGGAGGACTTCAGCGCCTCGCTCGGCTTCAAGATCGAGGGCGTCGACGAGGACCTGACGGAACTGCCGATCGACAGCTTCCGCGCGATGATCGAGCAGGCCGCCGCCACCTACCCCAACTTCCAGGTGATCGGCACGACCCTGCGCGCGGTGCACAGCGCCTCCGACAACGACTGGTCGGCGCTCGCCTGGTCCCGCGACGAGGGGCTCGTACAGGCGAGCGAGCGCAGGCTCGAGATCCTCGATCGGGTCGGCGGCGGCGACTCGTTCGCCTCCGGGCTGATCTACGGGCAGCTCACCGGGGAGAGCCTCGCGACAAGCGTCGAATACGGCGCCGCGCACGGCGCGCTCGCCATGACAACCCCCGGCGACACCTCGATGGCCACTGCCAAGGAGGTGTTCCGGGTCGCCTCGGGCGGCTCGGCGCGCGTGGTGCGCTGAGCCTCAGGCAAGCAGGGCGCTGATCTCGGCGACCGCGTCGCCGACGGCGATCTCGCGCTTGTCACCGCTGCGGCGGTCGCGCAGTTCGAGCTTGCCGTCGGCAAGTCCCCTGCCGATCACCAGGATCACCGGCATGCCGAGGATCTCGGCGTCGGCGAACTTCACGCCGGGGCTGGCCTTCCTGTCGTCGACGAGCACGTCGACGCCGAGCGCGTCGAGTTCGGCCGCGATCCGGGCCGCCTCGTCGAAGACCGCCTGGTCCTTGCCGGTGGCGACGATGTGCACCTGGTAGGGCGCCAGCGCGACGGGCCAGCAGAGGCCCTTGTCGTCACAGGTGGCCTCGGCGACCGCCGCGACCGCGCGGGACACGCCCACGCCGTAGGAGCCCATCGTCACGGTGGCCAACTTGCCGTTCTGGTCCAGCACCTTCAGGTCGAGCGCCTCCGCGTACTTGCGGCCCAACTGGAAGATGTGGCCCATCTCGATGCCGCGGGCCAGCGTCAGCGCGCCGGAGCCGTCGGGGGCCGGATCGCCCTCGCGGACCTCCGCGACGTCGAGGACCCCGTCCGCCACGAAGTCGCGGCCCGCGGTGACGCCGCTCAGGTGCTCGTCGACGACGTTGGCGCCGGTCACCCAGTGGGTGCCGGTGACGACGCGCGGGTCGGTCACGTAACGGATGCCGGTGCTCGACTCCTCGCCGAGCACGCGGGTGCCGTCGAGGCTGACGGGCGAGATGAAGCCGACCTTGAGGTCGGGGAACTTCGCGAAGTCCTCGGGCGTGAAGGGCGCCGCGGCGGCGGGCTCTAGGGCGGCCTCGAGGCGCTTGACGTCGATCTCGCGGTCGCCGGGAAGGCCGAGCGCCAGCGGGTAGTCGGTGCCGTCGGGGTTGGTGACCAGGAACAGCACGTTCTTGAGGGTGTCGGAGCCGACCCAGGGCCGGTCCTGACGGGGCAGGTTCGCGTTGAGCAGGTCGACGACGCCCGCGATCGTGCCGACGTCCGGGGTGGCGACGGTCGCCATCGCAGGCGCGAGCGCCACGTCCTGTTCCTCGGGGACGGCGACCTTGACGGCCTCGACGTTGGCGGCATACCCGCCGGGCGAGCGGACGAAGGTGTCCTCACCGTTCTCGGCGACGGCCAGGAACTCCTCGGAGCGGGATCCGCCCATCGCGCCCGCCATCGCGGCCACGATCACGAACTCGAGGCCGAGCCGGGTGAAGATCCTGATGTAGGCCTCGCGGTGCCGCTGGTAGGCGGCGTCCAGGCCCTCCTGGTCCAGGTCGAAGGAGTAGGAGTCCTTCATCACGAACTCGCGGCCGCGCAGCAGGCCGGCGCGGGGGCGCGCCTCGTCGCGGTACTTGGTCTGGATCTGGAAGAGGGTCAGCGGCAGGTCCTTGTAGGACGAGTACAGGTCCTTGACCAGCAGCGTGAACATCTCCTCGTGCGTCGGGCCGAGCAGCATGTCTGCGCCCTTGCGGTCGACGACGCGGAACAGGTTCTCGCCGTACTCGGTCCACCTGTTGGTCAGTTCGTACGGCTCGCGGGGCAGCAGCGCCGGGAAGTGCACCTCCTGGCCGCCGATGGCCTCCATCTCCTCGCGGACGATCGCCTCGACCTTCTGCAGCACCTTGAGGCCGAGCGGCAGCCAGGTGTAGATGCCGGGGGCGGCGCGGCGGATGTAGCCGGCGCGCACCAGCCAGCGGTGGCTCGGCACCTCAGCGGCGGCGGGGTCGTCGCGCAGCGTGCGGACGAAGAGGGAGGACAGGTTGGAAATCACGGCCTCACTCTAGCGCCCGGCGAAGGGCCTCACCTCCACGATGCCGCTCGTCAGGCAGACCAGACCGATCAGCACCGACACGGATCCCCACATCCACACGCGCAGCCAGGACCGGTCGTAGACGGTGTAGACCGTCTCGCTCTCGCCGGGGAAGCCGTAGGCCTCGGCGGTCCGCCCGATGTACAGGTCGGCGTTGGCCTCCGCCGCGAGGATCACGCGGCCGTCGTCGGCGCGCCAGGTGCCGCGCGCCTTGCACGCGATGATCGAACACTTCTTCGTCTCGGCCACGAACTGGCCGTGCACTCCCTCGCCCGCGTAGCCGCGGCCCTCCTCGATCGCCATCGGGATCCACACGATCATCAGGAGCGGCAGCGCGACGCCGACGATCAGCGTCCAGATCGCCCAGATCCACTGCCTGCGCCGAAGCGTGAGCCCTCCTGCCATGGGCCCATCGTCCCCCGCGCGCGGCTCAGTAGTGCCTCAGCAGGGCCTCAGTAGTGCACGGTGGCGAGCGCGCCGACCTCGACGAAGCCCAACTTCTCGTAGGCCCGGATGGCTGGGGTGTTGAAGTCGTTGACGTAGAGGCTGATCGTCGGATAGTCGCGCATCGCGAGGCGCAGCATCCCCGACAGCGCCGGCACGCTGATGCCCTCGCCGCGCCTGTCCGGCGAGACCCACACGCCCTGCAACTGGGCCTGGTCGCGCAGTTTCGGGCCCAGGTCGGCCTTGAAGATCACCTTGCCGCCCTCGACGATGCCGTAGGCCTCGCCCGCGCGGAGCCGGTCCATCACGAAGCGTTCGTAGCCCGGCCCGTACTTGAAGGGGGAACTGCCGATCTCGTCGGTGTACATGCTCACCGACGCGTCGAGGTAGCTCTGGTAGTCGTCGGTGGTGAGCCGGCGGACCCGCGGATCCGGCGTCGGCTCCGGCGGCTCCTCCAACAGCATCAGCGGCTGGCGCCTGCGCACGTTGGAGACGCTCCCCCACGCGCCGCGCCACCGCTCGGCGAGGCCGACGAACAGGCCGAGCACCGAGATGGCGGGGCCGAGGATCGAGGTGCAGCGCCGGATCGGGCCGAGGTGCGTGACGAACACAGGAAGCGCCTCGGGGTCGAATCCCGACACGAAGAGGGTTCCACCGTCGAGCAGCAGCGAGGCGATCTGGCCGTCGCGCTCGAAGGCGTACAGCTTGCCGAGGCGGCGACGGTCGATCCCGTATGCGTCGACCTTGGAGGCGAGGAACAGATTTTCGACGGGGCTGCGCGCCAGATACTCCAGCACGGAGTCCCGATCTGCGGCGCCAAGGGCATGCAGTCGGGGATTCATGAGGGAGACATTAGGAGACGCTGACCTCCGGTTGGCCAACTTCGCCCATCTCGGCCGCGATCCGGCGCGCCTCGGTGAGCAGCGTCTCGACGATCTGGTCCTCGGGAACGGTCTTGATGACCTCGCCCTTGACGAAGATCTGGCCCTTGCCGTTGCCCGACGCGACGCCCAGGTCGGCCTCGCGGGCCTCTCCGGGGCCGTTGACGACGCAGCCCATCACCGCGACGCGCAGCGGCGCCTCCATACCCTCAAGGCCCTTGGTGACCTGCTCGGCGAGCGTGTACACGTCGACCTGCGCGCGTCCACAGGACGGGCACGAGACGATGTCGAGCTTGCGGGGCCGCAGGTTCAGCGACTCGAGGATCTTCAGGCCGACCTTGACCTCCTCGGCAGGCGGCGCGGAGAGCGAGACGCGGATGGTGTCGCCGATGCCCTCGGAGAGCAGCGCGCCGAACGCGACGGAACTCTTGATGGTGCCCTGGAATGCGGGGCCCGCCTCGGTGACGCCGAGGTGCAGCGGGTAGTCGCAGCGCTCGCTGAGCAGTTCGTAGGCGCGCACCATCACGACGGGGTCGTTGTGCTTGACGGAGATCTTGAAGTCGTAGAAGCCGACCTCCTCGAACAGCGAGGCCTCCCACAGGGCCGACTCGACGAGGGCCTCCGGGGTGGGGGCGCCGTACTTGGCGAGCAGTCGCTTGTCGAGGGACCCGGCGTTGACGCCGATCCGCAGGCTGACGTTGGCCTCTGCCGCGGCCTTGGCGATCTCGGCGACCTTGTCGTCGAACTGCTTGATGTTGCCCGGGTTCACGCGCACCGCCGCGCAACCCGCGTCGATGGCCGCGAAGACGTACTTCGGCTGGAAGTGGATGTCCGCGATCACGGGGATCTGGGACTTCATGGCGATGATCGGCAGCGCGTCGGCATCGTCCTGGCTCGGCACCGCGACGCGCACGATGTCGCACCCGGTGGCGGTCAGTTCCGCGATCTGCTGCAGCGTTCCGTTGATGTCGGTCGTCTTGGTGGTGGTCATCGACTGGACGCTGATCGGGGCGTCGCCGCCCACCAGCACCTTCCCGACCTTGATCTGACGCGTCTTGCGGCGCGGCGCGAGGGTGACGGGGGCAGGGGCGGGCATACCGAGATTCACGGACATGCCCCCCAGATTAGTACCTGCGCGGAAGAACTCCCGCCATCGGCGGCCCGCCTAGAAGAGCTGAATGGGGCTGACAATGTCGGCGATCACCAGCACCAGCCCTCCGATCAGCAGGAAGCCACCGACCAGATAGGTCAGCGGCAGCGCCCTGGCCGTGTCGACGGGGCCGGGGTCCTTGCGTCCGAAGACCTTCGCGAGGTTGCGCTTGAGCCATTCGTAGATGGCGCCCGCGATGTGACCGCCGTCCAGGGGAAGCAGCGGCACCAGGTTGAGCAGCGCCACGAACAGGTTCACGGAGCCGAGCAGCGACAGCCAGGTCGCGGCCTTGTCGCCCGCCGACATCTCGGTGTCGACGCCGATCTCGCCGGCGATGCGCGACGCCCCGACGATCGACAGCGGAGAGTTCACGTCGCGGGGCTTGCCCGTGACGAGGTCGGCGGCCACGTTGTAGACGCGCACCGGGAAACTGACGAGCGCGACCGCGGACTGCTCCGTCATCGTCCACATCTGTTCGACGGTCTTGACCGGCCCGCCGTGGGTCAGTTCCTGCGTCGGGGAGACGCCGAAGAAGCCCGCCTCGACGTACTTGCTGGGGTCGATCCGGTCGGGCACGTGGTTGAGCACGGTGTCGACGGTTGCCAGCGTGACCTGCCTGCCGTCGCGCTCCACCACGACGGTCGCGGGCCGGTCGCGGTTCTCGCGGATCAGGTCGCCCATCTGCAGCCAACTGGTCAACTGGACGCCGTTGAAGCTGACGAGCACGTCGCCGACCTCGACACCTGCCTCCTTCGCGGGGGTCAGCGGGTCGTCCGCGGTGCACTTCTGGTCGGGCCGGTTCGCGGGGATCGCGCACTCGGAGACGTTTGCCACCGTCAGCGTCGACTCGTAGGTGCCGTGGAAGACGTTGATGCCGAGGAAGATCAGGAACGCGAGCAGGATGTTCATCATGGGCCCGCCGAGCATGATGACGATCTTCTGCCAGGTCTTCTTCTGATACATCAGGTGGCCGTCGTCGGCGGGCGTGATGTCCTCGTACTCGAAGGAGCGGGCCTGGTCGGCGAGCCGGGTCAGCCAGTTGGGCTTCTCGACGTGCTTCTCCGGCGGGTACATCCCGACGAGCTTGACGTAGCCGCCGAGCGGGATCGCCTTGACGCCGTACTCGGTGCCGCCCTTGGTGCGCGACCAGAGCGTCTTGCCGAAGCCGACGAAGTACTGGGTGACCTTGACCCCGAACAGCTTGGCGGGCACCAGGTGGCCGATCTCGTGGAAGGCGATCGAGGCCATGATGAGCGCGAAGAACAGGATCGCGAACACGATGGTGAGAAAGACGGTCATGCGCGGGCCTCCACGAGTTCTGCTGCGCGCTGGCGACCCCAGCGGTCGGCGGCGAGGACGGCGTCGACGGTGAGGTCGGCGTCCGCGACGTGGCCGTCGGCGAGGTGCTCGTCGAGGCAGGCCGCGATGATGTCTGTGATGTCGAGGAAGCCGATCCGCCCGTCGCAGAACGCGTCGACGGCGGCCTCGTTTGCCGAGTTGTAGACGGCGGGCGCGGTGCCGGAGGCCTTTCCTGCGGAGCGGGCCAGTTCGACGGCGGGGAAGGTCTCGGAGTCGAGCGGTTCGAAGGTCCAGGCGGCGGGGGCGCTCCAGTCGCACGGGCGGGCCGCGTCGGCGAGCCGCTCCGGCCAGGTCAGGGCGATGCCGATGGGCAGCCGCATGTCCGGCGGTGAGGCCTGCGCGATGGTCGACCCGTCCTGGAACTCGACCATGGAGTGCACGATCGACTGCGGGTGCACCGTCACGACGACGTCGTCGAGGGCCACGTCGTAGAGCAAGGCGGCCTCCAGCAGTTCGAGGCCCTTGTTGACGAGCGTTGAGGAGTTGATGGTGATGACGCGGCCCATCGCCCACGTCGGGTGGGCCATCGCGTCGTCGGGGGTGACGCTCTCCAGTTCGGCCCGGTCCCGGCCGCGGAACGGCCCGCCGGAGGCCGTCAGAATCAGGCGGCGGACCTCGTCGGCCCTTCCCGCGCGCAGCGCCTGCGCGAACGCGGAGTGTTCGGAGTCGACCGCGACGATCTGCCCTGGGCTCGCCGCGCCGGTGACGAGCCGTCCGCCGATGACCAGCGACTCCTTGTTGGCCAGCGCAAGCGTGGTGCCAGCGCCGAGCGCCGCGAGCGTCGGGAGCAGCCCTGCCGCCCCGGTTATCGCGTTGACGACGACGTCGCACTGCATCGCGGCAAGCTCGGTTGCGGCGTCGGGGCCGAGCAGCAGCTTCGGCATCGCGAAGTCTCCCTGGTTCCAGCCATGCCCGTCGGCGGCCGCGTAGAGCAGCCGCTGCAATTCCTGCGCGGCGCTCGGCTTGGCGAGCGCGACGACCTGGGGGCGGAACTCGACGATCTGGGCGACGAGGGTCTCGAGGTTGCCTCCCGAGGCCGCGAGCCCGACGACGCGGAACTGGTCGCGTCGGGTCGAGATCACGTCGAGGGTCTGGGTACCGATGGACCCGGTGGAGCCGAGCAGAACGATGGTGCGCACCGGCCAAGTCTAGGCGTCCACAGCGCAGGGCGAACTTGCGCCATGTGACACGATCGGGTCATGGCTATTGCGGCTCCTCCCCCGGCAGGCACTCCCGTTCCCGAACTCGTCACGAGGTGGGCGCGCGAGCACCGCCGCGACGTCGCGGAACTGGTGTGGCGCAACGAACTCGGCGGCATCACGGCCCGCCTGAGTGCACCCGACACCAAGGACCTGTTCGCCAAGTGGAGCCCCGTCGACCTGGAGCCGGAGGCCGAGCGGATGAGTTGGCTCTCCGGCAGGCACCCGGCGCCGCGGGTCTTCGACTACGTCGACGAGGGCGACCAGTGGCTGCTGGTCAGCGGCGCGCTGCCCGGCGTCTCCGCCGTCGACCCGCGCTGGACGGCAGACCCCGACCGGGCGGCCGCCGCGATCGGCGAGGGCTACGCCGTGCTGCACTCGCTCGACCCGTCGATCTCGATGTTCGGCGCCGTCGACTGGGTGGGCGACCAACCCGACATCGACCAACTCGTCATCGCGCACGGCGACGCCTGCGTCCCCAACACGATCATCGGGGCCGACGGCCGGTTCGTCGGCCACGTCGACCTCGGCTCGCTCGGCGTCGCAGACCGTTGGGCCGATCTGGCGATCGCCTCCTGGTCGCTCGAGTGGGACTACGGGCCCGGCCACGAGCGCGCCTTCTGGGACGCTTACGGCATCGAGCCGGACCCCGAGCGGATCGCGCTCTACCGGCGGCTGTGGGACGAGCCGGACCCCGCCCTTGACGCCTGACGACGCCGGGATATCGTGTCGCTGAACCGAGATCCTGGGGGTTGGGATGCGACAGTGTCGCCAATGTGGGGCGCCGACCGCCGAGGAGTTCTGCGCGCACTGCGCGGTCTGGTTTGCGCCGCCGCCGGAACCCCAGCCCGAACCCGGGCCTGAGGATCGCCCCGAGGAGTTCGACCCGTACGCGACCCTGCCCTCCACGCGGCCCGGTCCCGGTGGCCGTGAGGGCAGGTGGCGGATCGCCGTGGTGGCGAGCCTGGCCGTGATCGGCCTTGCCGCGGCGGTCGGGCTCGCGCTGCTGTTCCTCGGCGGCCCCGAACAGGCCCAGGTCGCCTCCCCCGCTCCGCGTCCGACGAAGACCAAGACGGAGCCGACGCCGACGCCCGCCCCGCGGCCGACCGTCGTCGTGACCGTGACGCAGACCCCGAGCCCAGCCCCGACAGAGTCGGCCCAGGAGGCGCCGTCAACGCAGCCACCGCCGGCCGAGCCGACAGAGGCGCCCGAACCGCCCATCGTGGACGACCCACCCGCTGCCCCCGTGGAGCAGCGCTTCGACCGGTTCTACCCGCTGGGCCGGGGCGACGGCGGCTACGTGGTCGCCGCGCTCCAGGGCCTCCTCGGATCGCACGGGGTGCGCACCTTCGTCGACGGCGACTTCGGCTCGGCGACCGAGCGTTCCGTGCGACAGTGGCAGGCCCAGCAGGGGCTGAGCGTGACGGGCATCGTCGACGACACCACCTGGGAGACGCTCACCCCGGAACTGCATCAGGGCGACTCGGGCGCGGCGGTGAAGGTGCTGCAGGCGCTGCTCAACGACCGCGGCTACGCCACCATCATCGACGGCGACTACGGCGAGCAGACCGCCGCGGCGGTGCGCGCCTTCCAGAGCGACCGGGGCCTCACCGTCGACGGCTACGTCGGCTCCGAGTCCTGGCCCGCGCTGCTCGCCTGAGCCCGGGAACGCGACGACGCCCCGGCCAAGCGGCCGGGGCGTCGTACATGTCCGTCAGACGAGCGTCGATCAGACGAGACCAAAGGCCTGGATCGCCTTGGCGACCCGGTCGAAGCCCGCGATGTTGGCGCCGAGCACGTAGTCGCCCGGGCGACCGTAGCTCTCGGCGGTGGTGGCGCACTGCTCGTGGATGTTCTGCATGATGTCGGTCAGGCGCTCCTCGGTGTACTCGAAGTCCCACGAGTCGCGGCTGGCGTTCTGCTGCATCTCCAGCGCGGAAGTGGCCACGCCACCGGCGTTGGCCGCCTTGCCGGGCGCGAACAGCACGCCTGCGTCCTGGAAGATGTGCACGCCGTCGGGGGTGGTGGGCATGTTCGCGCCCTCCGCGACGACCTTGACGCCGTTCTTGACGAGGGTGGCGGCCTGCTCGCCGTTCAGCTCGTTCTGGGTCGCGCAGGGCAGCGCGACGTCGACGGGAACGTCCCAGATGGAGCCGGAGGTGCCGAGCTTGGCGGAGTCGCGACGATCGACATAGTCGGAGACGCGGCCCCGCTCGATCTCCTTGATCTGCTTGAGCAGGTCGAGGTCGATGCCCGCCTCGTCGACGACGTAGCCCGACGAGTCGGAGAAGCCGACGACGGTGGCGCCCAACTGGGTGGCCTTCTCGGCGGCGTAGATCGCGACGTTGCCGGAGCCCGACACCATCACGCGCTTGCCGTCGAAGCTCTCGCCGCGGGTCTTGAGCATCTCCTCGGCGAACACGACGGTGCCGTAGCCGGTGGCCTCGGTGCGCACGAGCGAGCCGCCCCAGCCGATGCCCTTTCCGGTGAGCACGCCCGACTCGTAGCGGTTGGTGATGCGCTTGTACTGGCCGAACATGTAGCCGATCTCGCGCCCGCCGACGCCGATGTCACCGGCCGGCACGTCGGTGTACTCGCCGAGGTGGCGGTACAGCTCGGTCATGAAGGACTGGCAGAACCGCATCACCTCTGCGTCGGACTTGCCGCGCGGGTCGAAGTCGGAGCCGCCCTTGCCGCCGCCGATCGGCAGCCCGGTCAGGGCGTTCTTGAAGATCTGCTCGAAGCCGAGGAACTTGACCACGCCGAGGTAGACGCTGGGGTGGAAGCGCAGGCCGCCCTTGTAGGGGCCGAGCGCGGAGTTGAACTCGACGCGGAAGCCACGGTTGATGTGCACCTCGCCCTTGTCGTCCATCCACGGCACGCGGAAGATGATCTGCCGCTCGGGCTCGCAGATGCGCTCGAGCATCTTCATCTCGAGGTACTCGGGGTGACGCTGGATGACCGGGCCGAGGCTTTCCAGAACCTCACGGACGGCCTGGTGGAACTCGGCCTCCCCCGGGTTGCGGGCGATGACGGCTTCGTAGACGCGCTCCAACTGCTTGTCCATTGTTCTCCTCGTATAGACGGCCAGGGCCGGAGCGGAGTTTACCCCTGGGAGGAGACCGGCCAACTCAGGTGGTTATCCATGGACGCGTGCGCGCCGGGCGTTGCGCGCGTGTCAGACCTGCGACTGGCTGGCGGCGAGCTGCCCACAAGCGCCGTCGATGTCCTGACCGCGGGTGTCGCGCAGCGTGACGGGCACGCCGCGGCGGTCTAGCGTCTCGATGAACGCCTTCTCGTCCGCCTTTCGAGACGCCGTCCACTTGGAGCCGGGCGTCGGGTTCAGCGGGATCAGGTTGACGTGCACCCAGCCCCAGTCGCCGCGGCGCTTGAGCACCTTCGCGAGCAGTTCGGCCCGCTCGACCTGGTCGTTGATGTCGCGCATCATGGCGTACTCGATGGAGACGCGCCGCTTGGTCTTCCTGGCGTACTCCCACGCCGCGTCGACGACCTCGTCCACCTTCCACCTGTTGTTGATGGGGACGATCTCGTCGCGCAACTCGTCGTCGGGGGCGTGCAGGGACACCGCGAGCGTCAGCGGCAGCCCCTCCTCCGTCAGCTTGGTGATCTGCGGCACGAGGCCGACGGTGGAGACGGTGATGTGCCGTGCGCTCATCCCGAAACCGTTGGGGCTCGGCTCGACGAAGGTGCGGATCGAGCCCATCACGGCGTTGTAGTTGGCAAGTGGCTCGCCCATGCCCATGAAGACGATGTTGTTGAGGCGTCCGCTGGCGCCCGGCACGACCCCGCCGGCGAGTTGCTGGTCGGCGGCGAGCACCTGGGCGGTGATCTCGGCCTGCGACAGGTTGCGCTTCAGGCCGCCCTGGCCGGTGGCGCAGAACGGGCAGGCCATGCCGCAGCCGGCCTGCGACGAGATGCACAGCGTCGTCCGGTTGGGGTAGCGCATCAGCACCGACTCGAGCAGCGAGCCGTCGTGCAACTTCCAGAGCGTCTTCAGCGTCGACCCGTCGTCGGTGCTGCGCACGGTGACCTGGTCGAGCAGGTTCGGGAACAGTTGTTCGCCAAGGTCGGCGCGGATGGCCGCGGGAAGGTCGGTGAAGTTCGCGGCGTCGACCTCGAGGCGGTCGAAGACGTGCCGGGAGATCTGGTCGGCGCGGAACTTGGGGAGGCCGAGCTTCACGGTTGCCTCGACGCGCTCCTCTGGTGCGAGGTCGAGCCAGTGCTTCGGCGGCTTGCCCCTGCGGGGGGCCTCGAAGACGAGCGGGAGTTGGGTGGGCACGGCGGGGTCCTTCCGGGCGGTCTCAGCCGCCGATGGTCAGGTGCAGAATCATCCAGCCGACGGGCACCGCGACGAGCATGGAGTCCAGGCGGTCCATCACTCCCCCGTGGCCGGGCAGGAAGTTCGACATGTCCTTCAAGCCTACGTCCCGCTTGATCAACGATTCAACAAGATCGCCGACGGTGCCCGCGAGGCTGAGCAGCACGCCGAGCAGCAGGCCGATGGCCCAGTGGATCTGCAGCAGGTAGATGGCGCACAGCACGCCGACGGCGACGGAGAAGACGATGCCGCCTGCGAAGCCCTCCCAGGTCTTGTTAGGGCTGATGGTCGGGGCCATCTTGTGCCTGCCGAACAGCACCCCGACGGTGAATGCTCCGGTGTCGGAGGCGACGACGCATGCGACGATCGTGAGGATCCGCATGGTGCCGTCGGGGGCGGCGAGCAGCAACGGCACCGAGGCGCCGAGCAGCGGGATGTAGGCGATCAGGAGGGCGCTCGCGGCGACGTCGCCGACGAACCCCTCAGGCCCGCGCCGGAGCCGCAGCGCGAGCGCCACGATCATCGTCGCCGCGAGGCAGATGATGACCAGCGTTGTCGGGTCGAGGTCGATCTTCGCCACCACGGCGGCGTAACTGCCGAGCGTGCTGACGATGGTGCCGATCACGATCGGCACGATCTCGGAGCGCATCGACTTGCGCAGCAGGGCCCGGTGCACCTCGATGGTGCCGAGCCCCAGCGCGGTGGCGACGAGGATCGCGAAGAACCACGGCGCCCAGATCAGCCCGACGGCGAGCGCGGCGAACAGCCCAACCCCCACGGCGATGGCGGCCGGTAGATCCCGACCCCCCTTCGCCTTCTTGGGGGTCTGTTCGACCTGGGACATCACACCTCAGCCAGTTCGGCTTCCTTGTGCTTCAGCACCTCGTCGACGCTCTCGACGAACTTCTTGGTGGTGCCGTCGAGGGCCTTCTCGGCGCGGGAGAGGTCGTCCTCGCCGATCTCGCCGTCCTTCTCCAGCTTCTTCAGCTGGTCCATGGCGTTGCGGCGGATGTTGCGCACGGCGATGCGCGCGTCCTCTGCCTTGCCCTTGGCCATCTTGACGTACTCCTTGCGGCGCTCCTCCGTGAGCTGCGGCATCACGATGCGCACGGCGTTGCCGTCGTTGCTGGGGTTGACACCCAGGTCGGCGTCGCGGATGGCCTTCTCGATGGCGCCGATGGCGCTGCGGTCGAAGGGGGTGATCAGCAGCGAGCGGGGATCGGGCGAGGTGAACTGCGCGAGCTGCTGCAGCGGCGTCGGTGCGCCGTAGTAGTCGGCGTTGATCTTGTTGAACATCGCGGGGTGGGCGCGGCCGGTCCGGATCGTGGCCATGTCCTCGCGGGCGTGGTCCACCGCCTGCTGCATCTTGGT
Source organism: Propionibacteriaceae bacterium AM104-82 (assembly GCA_027658995.1). Lineage (GTDB taxonomy): Bacteria > Actinomycetota > Actinomycetes > Propionibacteriales > Propionibacteriaceae > Arachnia. The sequence goes on along the minus strand of JAQDQK010000001.1, from coordinate 409,425 downwards.
GGCGGCTTCCTGCTGGATTTCGGCGATCATCTTGTTCTTGGCTCCTAGTGCCTGTGAGTTATCTATCGGGTGACGAGGGTGCCGATCGGCTCGCCCGCGATGGCGCGGGCGATGTTGCCGGGTTCGGAGAGGCTGAAGAAGACGAGGTTGAGATTGTTGTCGCGCGCGAGCGCGATCGCGGTGGCGTCTGCGACCTTCAGGTCCTCCTTGAGGAACTGGTCGTGCGTGAGCCGGTCGAACTTGGTCGCGTCGGGGTGGATCTTCGGGTCCTTGTTGTAGACGCCGTCGACGCCCTGCTTGCCCATCAGCAGCACCTCAGCGCCGATCTCGAGGGCGCGCTGCGCGGCGACCGTGTCGGTGGAGAAGTACGGCATGCCGGAGCCGGCGCCGAAGATCACGAGGCGGCCCTTCTCCATGTGGCGCTCAGCGCGCCGCGGGATGTAGGGCTCGGCGACCTGAGCCATGCTGATGGCCGACTGGACGCGCGTCTCGATGCCTGCCTTCTCGCAGAAGTCCTGCAGGGCGATGGCGTTCATGACCGTGCCGAGCATGCCCATGTAGTCGGCCCGGTCGCGCGCCATCCCGCTCTTGGAGAGCGCGGCGCCGCGGAAGTAGTTGCCCCCGCCGACGACGACGGCGACCTGGGTTCCGCCCCGCACCACCTGCGCGATCTGGTCAGCGATGTTGGAGACGATCACGGGATCGACGCCCAGTTTGCCTCCCCCGAATTCCTCGCCGGAAAGCTTCAACAACACTCGCTGGTAAGCCACCAGACCTCCTGGGTTGACTGTGGGTGGACATGGCACGTGCGCCGCGACCCAGGGGTCGCGGCGCACGTAACTCTACTTCACTATGAGCGAACGCGCTCAGGCGCCGATCGCGAACCGCACGAAACGCACGATCTCGGTGTCGCCGTCCTTGAGGGCGTCACCGACGGACTTCTTGTCCTCCCAGACCGCGGCCTGGTCGACGAGGACGACGTCCTTGTAGTAGCCGCCGACGCGGCCCTCGACGATGCGGGGAAGGGCTGCCTCGGGCTTGCCCTCCTCCTTCGCGGTGGCCTCGGCGATGCGACGCTCGTTCTCGACCAGGTCGGCCGGGACGTCCTCGCGGTTGACCCACTGGGGCGACATCGACGCGATCTGCAGCGCGACGTGGTGCGCCAGGTCCTCGCTGCCCTTGTACTCGACGAGCACGCCGACCTGCGGGGGCAGGTCAGCCGCGCGGCGGTGCAGGTACAGGTGGGTGTCGCCGTCGAAGTTGGCCACGTTGGCCACCGACAGGTTCTCGCCGATCTTGGCGCCGAGCTCCTGCACGGCGTCGACGACCTTGGCGCCGGAGGCCAGGGCAGCCTCGTTGGCGGAGGCGACGTCGGTCGCGCCGGAGGCGAGGACCGCGGCGAGGATCTCCTCGGCCAGGCCCACGAACTCGGCGTTCTTGGCGACGAAGTCCGTCTCGGCGGCGAACTGCACCAGGGCGCCGTCGCGGCCAGCGACGATGCCGTTGGTGGCCTCACGGTCGGCGCGCTTGGCGGCCTTTGCCAGGCCGGAGATGCGCAGACCCTCGATGGCCTTGTCGAAGTCGCCGTCAGCCTCAACGAGGGCCTTCTTGGCGTCCATCATGCCCGCGCCGGTGGCGTCGCGGAGCTTCTTCACGTCAGCGGCAGTGATTGCCATGGATACTCGTTTCTACCCGTGTTGGTGGTGGATCAGTTGGCTTCGGTGGGCTCGGTCTTGGCCTCGGCCTCGAGCGCGTCGGCGGCCTCGGCCAGCTCGACGGCGGGGGTCTCGGTGGCCTCGACGGTCTCGCCAGCGGCCTCGGCCAGCTCGTCGGCCTGAGCGTCGGTCGCCTCGACGGCGACGGCGGAGGGCTGGTCGGCGGCGAGCAGCTCGCGCTCCCAGTCGGGCATGGGCTCGGCCTGGGCCTCTTCACCGGTGCGGCCGGAGGAACGGTCGATCAGACCCTCGGCGGCGGCGTCGGCGATGATGCGGGTGAGCAGCGCGACGGAGCGGATCGCGTCGTCGTTGCCCGGCACCGCGTAGTCGACCTCGTCGGGGTCGCAGTTGGTGTCGAGGATCGCGACGACGGGGATGTTCAGCTTGCGGGCCTCGTCGACGGCGAGGTGCTCCTTCTTGGTGTCGACGATCCACACGGCCTGGGGAACCTTGACCATGTCGCGGATGCCGCCGAGGGTCTTGTCCAGCTTGTTCTTCTCACGCTCGAGCTGCAGGAGCTCCTTCTTGGTGAGGCCGCTGCCGGGGACGTCGGCGAAGTCCATGCCCTCAAGCTCCTTGAGGCGCTGGATGCGCTTGGCGACGGTGTGGAAGTTGGTGAGCATGCCGCCGAGCCAACGCTGGTTGACGTAGGGCATGCCGACGCGGGTGGCCTGCTCGGCGATGGCCTCCTGGGCCTGCTTCTTGGTGCCGACGAACAGCACCTGGCCGCCGCGGGCGACGGTCGACTTGACGAAGTTGTACGCCTTGTCGATGTAGCGCAGCGAAAGCTGGAGGTCGATGATGTAGATGCCGTTGCGCTCGGTGAAGATGAATCGCTTCATCTTGGGGTTCCAACGACGGGTCTGGTGCCCGAAGTGGACGCCTGCCTCGAGCAGCTGACGGGTGGTGACGACGGCCATGGCCGTTCCTTTCGCGGCGGGGGCGCCCGCCTGTGTAGCGTGGGCGCTTGGGCCCACTCGTGGTTGATCGTTGACCCTGCGAGAGGGCCTTTGCCTGATGTGCCCGACGCCCGCACCCGCCGTGAGGCGGGACCACGCGGGAGCCGACGGTCGCCCGTCAGAAGCACATGCGAAGTCAACCCGTGAAGGTTGCCCGGCCATGTTACCCCGGCGCGACGACCCGCCACAAACCGGCGGGGGCGCCTTGTCCACAGGGCGTGGGCGACGTGAAACGCGGCGGCTCCAGCGGCGAAGAACGGGGCATGCGAACCTTCGTGTCCCTGCTCCTCGCGGCCTCCCTGCTGCTCTGCTGGCCCGCACCCACCGCCTCGGCCGACGGCCTGGTGCTGACGCCGCCCGTTGATGGGGCCGTAGGGCGCGGCTTCGACGACGTCGGCCGGTTCGAGGCGGGCCACCGCGGCGTCGACCTGCGGGGCAGCCCCGGCGAGACGGTCCGGTCGGCCGCGGTCGGGGTGGTGCGGTTCGCCGGGCACGTGGCCGGTGTGCCGAGCGTCAGCGTCGACCACGGCAACGGGTGGCGCACCACCTACCAACCGGTCCTCGCTTCGGTCGCCGAGGGCGACCGGGTCGAGGCTGGGCAGCCGCTCGGCACCCTCGCCGCCGGTCACTGCCTGGCCGGCTGCCTGCACTGGGGGCTGACCGACGGCACACGCTACGCCGACCCGCTGAGCTTCCTGGCCTCGCCGCCGATCAGGCTGGTGCCGCGCGGCACCTCCCCCGCTCCCCCGCCGCGCATCGCCGGCGCGACGCTGCCCGCAGCGCGGGTGGCCGGGTTGCCGGTGGCGGGTCGCCTGTCCTCGCCGTTCGGCATGAGGCGCCACCCCATCACGGGGGTGTGGAAACTGCACGACGGCACCGACATCGCCGCCCCGTGCGGCACCCCGATCCTCGCCCCCGCTGGGGGGACGGTGACGCGGGCCTACTACAACCCGGCCTACGGGTGGCGGGTCTTCCTCGATCACGGGGGCGGGCTCGTCACGGCCTACAACCACCTGCTATCTCTCTCCGTCGCCGTCGGGCAGCGGATCGAGGCGGGCGGCAGGGTCGGCGCGGTCGGGACGACGGGTCTGTCGACCGGTTGCCACCTGCACTGGATGGCCTGGCGGGGCGGCCGCCTCGTCGACCCGCTGACCCTGGGCGGTTGAGCGTGGCCGGTCGGCTCAGGCGCGCGGGTGGGCCTGACGGTAGGCGGTGCGCAGCCGCTCGGTCGTCACGTGCGTGTAGATCTGGGTGGTCGCCACCGACGAGTGGCCGAGCATCTCCTGCACGCTGCGCAGGTCGGCCCCTCCCTCGATCAGGTGGGTCGCCATCGCGTGGCGCAGGCCGTGTGGGCCGATCTCCGCGCCGGGGCCTGCTGCGCGGGTCGCCTCGTGCACCACCCGGCGCACCACCCGCGGGTCCATCGAGCCGCCGCGCGCCCCGAGGAAGACCGTGTCGGGGCTGTCCGGCCGGGCGACCTCGGGCCTGCGGCTGAGCCACGCGTCGACCGCGGCGAGCGCGGAAACGCCGACCGGCACCGTGCGTTCCTTGCCACCCTTGCCGAGCACCGTCAGGGACCGACGGTCGCGGTCGACATCGCGCAACCGCAGCGCGCACGCCTCCGAGACGCGCAGCCCGCTGGAGTACAGCACCTCGAGCAGTGCGAGGTCGCGCAGCGCGACCGCGTCGCCCTCCTCGGACGCCCGCGTCTCGGCGGAGCCGAACGTCGCGTTGAGCGCCTCACCCGAGGGCACCTTCGGCAGCCGTCGCGTCTTCCTCGGAGCCTTCAGCCGGGCGGCGGGGTCGGCGGCGAGATGCCCCTCCCCCTCGGCCCACGAGAAAAAGCCGCGCACGCTCGCGACCCGGCGCTGGATCGTGGCGGAGGCCGCACCCTCGTCTGTCAGGTCGGCAAGCCAGCCGCGAAGCGCGGGCAGCGTCACGGCAGCGGCCTCCCGCTGCAGGTGGGTCGCGAGCTCGCGGAGATCGCCCGTGTACGCGCGCACCGTGTGCGCCGACAGGCCGCGGTCGGCGTCGAGATGCGCCGCGTACTCCTCGATGAGCGCTCGCCATCCCGGGCTGGGTTCCATGGACGCCAGTGTTGCGCACCCGGGATGCGGCGGCGACCAGCACACGCGGTGCGGCATACTTGGCCTCGCCGCACACGCCCAACCCCATGGAGGTTCACCATGACCGATGCCGACCTGACAAAGGGTGGCAAGGTCCTGCCCATCACACGGTGGGGCACCCCGGTCATGCACGCCCAGACGCGTCCGGTGACCGACTTCGGCGACGAACTGCACGCGCTGGTGCGCGACATGTTCGCCACCATGCGGGCCGCCGACGGCGTCGGGCTCGCCGCGACCCAGGTCGGCGTCGACCTCGCGGTGTTCATCTACGAGTGCCCCGACGCGGACGACCGGATCCAGCTCGGCGTTGTCTGCAACCCGGTGGTGAGCCTGCCGGAGGGCAAGGACCGCAACCTGGAGGCCGCGGAGGAGGGCTGCCTGTCCTACCCCGGCGGCTACCAGAGCCTCGCGCGCCCCGACAACGCGACGTGCACCGGCCAGGACGCCGACGGCAACACCATCACCGTCACGGGGACCGGCCTGCTCGCCCGCTGCCTGCAGCACGAGACCGACCACCTCAACGGGATGGTCTTCGGCGACCGGCTCTCGGCCCGCTCGCGCCGCCAACTCGACAAGAAGGTCTCGGAACTGGCGTTCCGCTACCCCGACGACTGGCCCGTGACGCCGAAGAAGAAGATCGCCACCCCGGAGCCCGTGGAGGCCTGAGTCCGGCGCGGAGCGCCGCCGAGTACTAGGAATTGCCATGCAGAGAGCCCGCAACGGGCTGCTCGGCACGCTGCTCTCGCTACGCGGGAACGGGCGTGCCAGCGTGTACACCGAACCCATGTGGGGCCTGTCGATGGCCCTGGTGCTGCCCTACGCATCGGTGTTCATGTTGGCCCTTGGGCTCAACGACTCCGAGATCGGCCTGCTCGCCACCATCTCGACGCTGTCCCAGGTCGTCTTCGGCCTGCTGAGCGGCGCCATCACCGACAAACTGGGGCGCAGGAACACCACCGCGATCTTCGACCTGATCGCCTGGTCTCTTCCCTGCCTGATCTGGGCGTTCGCACAGAACTTCTGGTGGTTCCTGGTCGCCTCGCTGATCAACGGTGCCTGGCAGATCACCCAGAACTCCTGGGACTGCCTGCTCGTCGAGGACGTCGACCGGCGCCAGATCCCGCACGTCTACTCCCTTGTCAAGGTCGCGGCGGACATGTCGGCGATCTTCGCGCCGATCGCCGCGCTGCTCGTCTCCCGGATGGGCCTCGAGCCCGCGGTGCGGATCCTGTATCTCAACGCCTTCGTGGTGATGACCGCGAAGGTCTACCTGCTCTGGCGCTACTCCAAGGAGACCGCCGTCGGCGAGCAGCGCAAGGCGCAACTGCGCGGCGTCAGCCTGTGGAGGGTCCTCAAGGGCTACCGGGGCGTGCTCGGCCTGATCCTGCGCTCCAAGGGAACGCTGTTCTCGCTGAGCATCTCGGCGATCGTGGCCGCCGTCACCCTCGTGACCGGGACCTTCTGGCAGGTCGCCATCAACACCCGGCTCGGCGTTCCCGACGACCTGCTGCCGTACTTCCCGATGGTGCGCTCGCTGCTGTCGATGCTGTTCTTCTTCACCGTGATCCCGCTGCTGACCGGCGGCCACAACCTGAAGCGGCCCACCCAGCTCGGCTTCGCGGTCTACCTTGCGGGGCAGGTGCTGCTGCTGTTGGTGCCGGTGCCAGCGGGCGCCGCGACCCTAGAGACCTACCTGATGCTCGCCGGCTGCCTGCTTCTCGACGCGTTCGGCTCGGGCATCCTCTTCATGCTCGCCGAGTCCCTGGTCGCGCTGCACGTCGACCGCCAGGAGCGTTCCCGGGTGATGGCGATCCAGCGCACCTGCGTGATGCTGGTCGCCGCACCGTTCGGCTGGTTCTCCGGGTGGCTCTCCAGCATGAACCGGTCGTGGCCGTTCTGGTTGACGGCGGTGCTGCTGCTCATCGGGCTTGCCGTGAGCAGTTGGCTGTGGGTCACCACGCACGAACCGCACGACGACGAGGCAGCAGCGCCCGCCTGAGCGGTCAGCGCAGCGCGTAGCCCAGGATCGCGGCGGCCGTCGCGACGTTGAGCGAGTCGACCCGGTCGGTCATCTCGATGGTGACCCTGTCGTCGGCGGCCTGCTGCCATGCCTCGCTCAGGCCCGGACCCTCGCTGCCGAGCAGCAGCGCGATCCGCTCGCCCGGGCGGTAGCCGCCCAGCGGGACGGACCCGGGAGCCAGCGTCGCCGCGACCAGGCGGAAGCCAGCCTCGCGCAGCGCGCCCAACTCGTCGTCGCCTGTCATCCGGCGCCACGGGAGTTCGAGCGAGGCGCCCATCGACGCCTTGATGGCGCGCCGGTACAGCGGGTCGGCCGAGCCTGCAGAGACGAGCAGTCCGTCCCAGCCGAGCCCCGCTGCCACCCGGATGATCGCGCCGAGGTTGGCGTGGTCGACGATGTCCTCGCACACGATCAGCCGTCGCCCCGCCGTCAACTCCTCGAGGCTCGCCTCCCGTGGCCGCTCGAAGGAGCCGAGCGCGCCGCGGTGCACGTGGAAGCCGCTCACCTGCTCGATCAGCGCCTCGCTGCCGACGTAGACCGGCACGTCCGGCCAGGCGTCGAGCAGCGGCGCGAGGCCGTCCAGCCACCGCGGCTGCAGCAGCATGGCGCGTGGGGCGCAACCGGCGGCGAAGGAGCGCTCGATGATCTTCAGCCCCTCGGCGATGAACCGGTCCTCGTCGCGGCGCAACTGGGCGTCACGCAGCCCCGCGAAGTCGCGCAGGCGCGGATCGGTTCGGTCGTCCACCTCGATCAGCACCGCCCCAGGCTAGCCTTGCCGCCATGACTACCCGGCCCTTCGTGCTGCTCGACGATGCGCGGGCCGGTCGACTCCTGATGTTGAGCGACCTCCGCCGCGTGGACCGGGTCCCCATCGAGGCCGTCGACGAGCACCTCGCGGACGGCTGGGCCAACGGGTGGCGGTGCTTCGCATGGCTCCCCTACGAGGCGGGCACCGGCGCAACGGTGGGGCTGTACTGGTTCGCCCACCAGTCGATCCCGACGTCCCTGCCCGAGGGCTCCCCTGGCCGGATCACCGGCCTCGCTCCCGACATCGACGAGGCGAAGCACGCCCGCGCGGTCGCGCAACTGCAGGAGGCCATCGCCTCCGGGCAGAGCTACCAGGTCAACTACACGTTCCGGATGCGAGGCCGCCTCGAGGGCGACCCCGTCGGCGCCTACCTGCAATTGAGACAGCGCCAGCCCGCCGAGTTCGGGGTGCTCGCGCACCTGCCGGAGCCCGCGCCGTCGTGGCTGCTCAGCCTCTCCCCCGAACTGTTCCTCCGGGTGCGCGACCGCCTCGTCACGGCCCGCCCCATGAAGGGCACCGCGCCCGCCGAGGCGCCGCGCGGCTTCCTGCGGGCCGACCCCAAGAACAGGGCCGAGAACCTGATGATCGTCGACCTGCTGCGCAACGACCTGAGCCGGGTCGCCGTCCCCGGCACGGTCGCGGTGCCGAGCCTGTTCGACGTCGAGCGGGTCGGGTCGCTGTGGCAGTTGACGAGCACCGTGCAGGCCACGCTGGCCCCCGGCATCACCACGGGCGACGTGCTGCGCGCCGTCTTCCCCTGCGGATCCATCACCGGAGCCCCGAAGCTGTCCAGCATGGGCCTCATCGACGCCACCGAGGCATCCCCCCGCGGCACCTACACCGGCAGCCTCGGACTGCTCGACCCCGACGGGCTCAGCCTTAGCGTCGCGATCCGCACCGTTGAGGTCGACGGGAACGGCGCCGCCACGCTGGGGGTCGGCTCCGGCATCGTCGCCGACAGCGTCGCCGCGGACGAGTGGGCGGAGTCGCTGCTGAAGGCGCGGTTCGCCGCTCAACCCTCGCTGAAGGAGGCCCTCCGCGTCGTCGACGGCGAGGCGCCGCTTGCGGCCCTCCACGCACAGCGTCTGGCCGCCGCGGCGGCCCGGCTCTGCTTCCCGTCGGTCGACGGGGTGATCGACGACGCGGTCGCGGGCACACCTCCGGGCGACTGGCGGGTCGGCGTCGACGTGGCACCCGACGGCGCGGTCACCGTCACCAGGCGCCCGCTGGAGCGGGAGGAAGGGACCGTCACGCTGCTGCTTGCCGACGCCGCGTGGCACCCCGGCCCGCACGCCGAGATGAAGACCGACGACCGTGCGGCGCTCGATCACGCCTGGCGGCGGGCCGTCGCCGTCGGGGCGTTCGACACCATCGGCTTCGACGAGGCCGGTCGGGTACTCGAGGGCGGCAGGTGTAACGTGTTTGCGCTGGTGGATGGCACCTGGGTGACGCCTCCCGCGACCCTCGGCCTGCTGCCTGGCGTGCAACGCGCCGCGCTGCTCGCCGATCCGAGCCCGCTCGGCGCCGATCGGGTCGTGGAGGCCGAACTGAGCCTCGACCAGTTCCGCCGCGCCCACCGGATCGTCGTCACCAACGCCGTCCAGGGCGTACTCGACGCCCGCTTGGAGGAGCCCCGTTGAAGCTCAAGCTCGACCCGAACGTGATGGCCATCCTGGGCGCCCTCGCGCTTGGGCTGCTGCTGCCGGTCGGCGGCCGCTCGGGTGAGGTGCTCGACATCGTCACGAAGGTGGGCATCTTCGTGCTGTTCTTCGGCTACGGCGCCCGCCTCTCTGCGGCCGAGTCGCTCGCCGGGCTCCGGAACTGGAAACTGCACCTGGCGATCCTCGCCACGACGTTCGTGATCTATCCGCTGATCGCGATTCCCATGATGTGGCTGCCCGACTGGGCGGCGACCGACCCGATCCGGATGGGCCTGGTGTTCCTGTGCCTGGTGCCGTCGACGGTGCAGTCGTCGATCACGTTCACCTCGCTCGCGGGCGGCAACGTGGCCTCCGCCATGGTCTCCGCGACGGCGTCGAACGTGCTCGGGGTCGTGTTCACCCCGCTGCTCGTGATGCTGATGATCCCCGACGCGGGCGGCGGCAGCATCGGGTTCGGGCAGTTGATGGACGTCGTGATCCAACTGCTGCTGCCGTTCTTCCTCGGCCAACTCTCGCGCTTCGCGACGGCGAAGTTCATGGCGAAACACAAGGCCAGGCTCCGCTACCTCGACCAGGCGATCATCTGCCTGATCGTCTACGGGGCCTTCTCCGACCTGCGCATCTCGGGCGTGTGGCGCCAACTGCAACTCCAGGACCTGCTGACGGTCGTGGTGATCGTCACGGTGCTGCTTGCGCTGATGTTCTGGCTCACCTGGCACGTCGGCGGGTGGCTCGGCTTCCCGCGCGGCGACCGGATCGCGCTGCTGTTCTGCGGCACCAAGAAATCGCTCGCCACCGGCGTGCCGATGGCGAGCGTGCTGTTCAGCGGTCCGATCGTCAGCGTCCTGGTGATCCCGCTGATGCTGTACCACCAGGCCCAGTTGATCGTCAGTTCGGTGCTTGCAGGTCGGCTGCGGTCAGAGGCCCCCGAAGGGACCGCGACCGACGAGGGCTAGGGCTGGTTCGGCTGGTTAGGCTGCCACGGCGGCCGTTCCTCGAACTCGATGCCCTGCTGCACGGGGGGCGCCGCGGGCGGCTGAACCGGCGGCTGGCCGAGCGCCGGAGGCAGGGCGCCCGCGCCGCGGCGACCGGTGGACTTCTCCAACGACTGCGCGTCGGCGATGGCCTTCTCGACCGTCTCGTTCGACCGCTCGCGGTCCCGCTCGGCCTGCTGCTCAATCTCGGCGTGCACGTCGACCTTGTCGGGGGCCGCGAACTTCTTGGTGGCCTGCGAGACGTAGTCGCGCACCTCGGGCATGTTGGTGACCTGCCCGAGGCCCTTGAGCGCGTCGTTGAGCTCCGACGGCACGATCCACACCTTGTTCGCGTCGCCCTGGGCGAGCTTCGGCATCATCTGCATGTACTGGTAGGCGAGCAGCGCCTGGTCGGGCTCGGCGGCGTGGATGGCGCCGAACACGGTCGAGATGGCCTGCGCCTCGCCCTCGGCGCGCAGCATCTGGGCCTGCCTGTCCGCCTGGGCGCGCAGCACCTGTGCCTCGCGCTCGCCCTGGGCCCGGAGGATCGCGGCCTCGCGGTCGCCGCCCGCCGACAGGATCTGGGACTGCCGCTGGCCCTCGGCGAGCAGGATCTGGGCGCGCTTGTCGCGCTCGGCGCGGGCGCCCTTCTCCATCGCGTCGCGGATGGTGGGCGGCGGCTCGATGGCGCGCAGCTCGACGCGGTTGACCTTGATGCCCCACTTGCCGGTGGCCTCATCGAGGACGGCGCGAAGCCGCTGGTTGATCTCCTCGCGCGAGGTCAGTGCCGCCTCGAGGTCCATGCCGCCGATGATGTTGCGCAGCGTCGTCATGGTGAGCTGCTCGATCGCGGCGCGGTAGTTCTGCGCCTCGTACGCGGCTCGCACCGGGTCGACGACCTGGAAGTAGATGACCGAATCGATCGACACCATCAGGTTGTCTTCAGTGATCACGCCCTGGGGAGGGAAGGGGACGACCTGCTCGCGCATGTCGAGGGTGTAGCGGATCTGGTCGAAGAACGGGATGACCAGGTGCGGGCCGGGCTCGAGCGCCTTGCGGAACTTGCCGAGCCGCTCCACGAGGGCCACCTGCTGTTGCCTGATGATCTTCAGCGTCGCGGCGAGCGCGAGCACCAACACCACCGCAAGCACGATGACGAGGATCAATGTGGGATCTGGCATGGCTGCCTCCTAGCGGCTGAGCGGCTTCGACGTGGGATAGACGATGAGCGTGATGCCGTCGAGGCCGAACACCTCGATGGCCTCTCCTGCGGAGATCGGGACGGACGCGTCGTAGGAGCGGGCCTCCCACACCTGGCCGTCGACCTTGACCTCGCCTGCGGAGCCGGTGACGGCGGCGGTGGCCACCCCAGCGGACCCGACAAGCTTGTCGAGCGAGGAGCGGTAACCGGGTGCGTTACGGACCTTTGCGAGCAGCGTCGGGCGCAGCAGGAACAACGTGCAGAACGCCGTCACGATGGCGACGAGCACCTGCAGCCAGATCAGCCCCGGGAAGATCAACGCCGTGACGCCGCCCATCGCGGCGCCGGAGGCGAGCATCAGGAGGGTCAGGTCAAGGGTGAAGAGTTCAGCGGCGGCGAGCCCGAGCGCGAGCACGCCCCAGGCGGCCCACAGATGCTCGCGCACCCACGTCATGAACTCGTTCATCGTCGACTCCTGGCGCTCCAACGTCCGTCGCGGAGCTCCACACTCAAGGGTAGGCCGAAGGTGGTGCTCAGATTCTCTGAGGTCAGGACAAGCTCGACGGGACCCGCCGCGACAACGCTTCCCTCGTTCAGGAGCAGCGCGTGCGTGATGCCCTCGGGGATCTCCTCCACGTGGTGGGTCACCAGCACGGTGGCGGGAGAGGCGGGGTCAAGGCAGATCGACGAAAGGGTGTCGATCAGCGCCTCCCGGCCCGCGAGGTCCAGCCCGCTCGCCGGCTCGTCCAGCAGCAGCAGTTCGGGGTCGGTCATCAGGGCGCGGGCGATCTGGACGCGCTTGCGCTCCCCCTCACTCAGGGTGCCGAAGGTGCGGTCGGCGAGTTGGTCGATGCGAAGCGAGGCGAGCAACTGGTTCGCGCGGTCGAGGTCGTACTCGTCGTAGTCCTCGCGCCACCGACCGACGACGGCGTAGGCGGCCGACAGCACCACGTCGCGGACGCGCTCGCCCGCGGGGATCCGCTCGGCGAATGCGGAGGAGCTGAGCCCGATCCGGGGGCGGAGCTCGAACACGTCCACCGCGCCGACGACCTCGCCGAGCAGGCCGACGACGCCGTCGCTCGGGTAGAGCTGGGCGCCCAGCAGTTGCAGGAGGGTGGTCTTGCCCGCGCCGTTGGGTCCGATGACGACCCACCGTTCGTGTTCATCGACTATGAGCTCGACGGAGTTGAGCAGCACGGCGCTCCCCCGTCGGACCGACACACCTGCGAGTTCAGCAACCGCCACCATGCGCACCAACCTACCGGAGTCCCGGGCAGGTCAGCGGCAGGGCTGGCGGGTGGCAGTGCTGCGCGCTCAGGATCCGGTGCCGGCGAGGAACTCCTCAAAGAAGGCCACGACCTCCTCCAGCGGGACGTCACCGTCCACGGAGAAGGCCATCCACTGCCTCCCGAACCGGGACTCGCTGCGGCAATGCAGTTCGCCAGCCGTCACGCAGAACATCCCGGGTCGCATCTCCTCGAACTCGCGCCCCTCGTACTTCAGCGCATCCTCGATCGGCAGGGTCTGACCGAGGCCCGAGTCGCTGACGGAGATACGCTGGTGCGTACCAAGCGTCGACCCGACGATGTCGTAGGCGGGAAGCCCTCCGACGAACACGAGTTCACGCTCACCGACGGTCGCGGGGTAGTCCTCATCGGGCATCAGGAGCGGTCCGTCCGGGGTGCCGGGGCTCGGAGTCGGTGTTGGTGTTGGCGTGGCCCGAGCCCCGCCGGGTGTTCCGGGAGGGGGCGAGTCCGGCTCCGGGTCGGACGCCCCGCCCGGGTTCAAGGCGAACAGGGCGATCAGGCCCCCGATCACGACCAGGCCGATGACCCCGACCACGATCCACGCGGCGGTCCCCGAGGACCGTCGAGGGGGCTGGGGCGGATGGGGAGGCTGCCAGGGCTGGGACATGGACCCCATCATGGCCGAACGCCGGTCCACGCCCGCTCACCGCTCAGCCGATCAACGACCGTCCTGCCCCGCGATCACCCCGTCGACGTCCCACAGGTCCACCCAGGAATCGGCCGACGGCCACAGGAACACCTGCCCCTTGATGAGGCGGTTGTTCCGCTCGACCGCGGCGAGGGCGTCGCGCTCGCGGGGCGTCAGCCGAGGGCCGGCGAGGGCCTCCAGGTTGGCGGCCTGCTGGGCGGGCTTCACGGAGAACGGGATGGGGATCTGGCCCCGCTCGACTGCCCACTTGAGGCAGACCTGCGCCGGATGGAGACCCCGCGCCTCGGCGATGGCCACGACCTCCGGGGCCTCGAGGTCGACCAGGTCGTCGGGGGTGCGGTCACCCTCCGGGCGCGATGGCGAGCCGAGCGGCGAGTAGCCGACCGGCTGGATGTGGTGCTCGACGGCGAACTGGAACAGTTCGCCCTGTTGCAGGGTCGGGTGCAGTTCGAGTTCCAGGAAGCGTGGTGCGATCCTCGCGTCGCGCAGGATCGGCCGGAGCTTCGCGATCGACACGTTCGACACGCCGAGCGCGGCGACAATGCCCTCGTCGACCAACCCCTCGAGCGCCGCCCACAGCGCCATGAACCCCTGGTGGTCGTATGGCTTGGCGTGCGGGTCGCGCGAGTCGACGCTGACGCCTGCGGCATGGTGGTTGGGGAAGGGCCAGTGCACGAAGACGACGTCGAGGCTCTCCAGGCGCAGGTCGCGCAGCGAGCGGTGCACGGAGGCGACGGCGTCGGCCGGGGCGTGCGCGTCGTTCCAGACCTTCGTCATCACGCGGTACCCGTCGCGGGTCAGCCCCAACTCCGCCACGGTGGCCTCGAGGGCGGCGCCGACCTCCGCCTCGTTGCCGTAGACGGCGGCGCAGTCGACCAACCGGTAGCCGAGCCGCAACGCGGAGGCGACCGCGGCGCCGACCTCCGCGGGTGTGTAGCGGTCGGACCCGAAGGTGCCGATGCCGATCGGTGGGAAGTCGCGGGCGACGATGGGCATGGTCGCCGGAGGCTCAGGCGCCGGTGGAGTGGAGGCCGCCGTCGACGTGCAGCATCTCGCCGGTCGTGGCGGGGAACCAGTCGCTCAGCAGGGCGACGATCGCCTTGGCCGAGGGGACGGCATCGCTGGGGTCCCATCCGAGCGGGGCGCGCTCGGCCCAGATGTCGTTGAACGACGAGGCGCCGGGGATGGCCTTCTTGGCGACGGTGTCGACCGGGCCGGCCGCGACGAGGTTGCTGCGGATGCCGTCGGGGCCGAGGTAGCGGGCCAGGTAGCGCGAGGTCGACTCGAGGGCGGCCTTCGCGACGCCCATCCAGTCGTAGGTGGGCCACGAGACGGTGGCGTCGAAGGTCAGTCCGACGACGCTGCTGCCGCGCGGCATCATGGGCTTGGCTGCCATCGTCAGGGACTGCATCGAGTAGGCGGAGATGTGCACGGCCGTCGAGACGGCGTCCCAGCCGGTGGTGAGGAACTTGCCGCCGAGCGCGGTCTCCGGGTCGGCGTAGGCGATCGAGTGCACGATGCCGTCGAGTCGGTCACCGAAGTGCTCGGACAGCTTCTCGGGCAGCGCCGCGAGGTGCTCGGGGTCGGTGACGTCGACCTCGATCAGCGGGGGCACCGTGTCGAGCTTGGAGATCGCCCGCTGCGCGGGTGCGACCGCGCGACCTGCGGCGGAGACGACGACGTTGGCCCCCTCCTTCTGCGCGATGTCGACGACGGCGTAGGCGATCGAGGTGCGCATGGTCACGCCGGTGACCAGGATGTTCTTGCCTTCGAGGATTCCCATGGTGGTTGCCTTTCTCAGTGACCAGTGACCAGTGACTCGTGACTCAGTGACCCATGCCGAGGCCGCCGTCGACCGGGAGAACGGCGCCGGTGATGTAGCCGGCCTGGTCGCCTGCGAGGAACAGCGCGGCCTGGGCCACGTCGTCGACGGAGCCGAGTCGGCCTGCGGGGATGCGTGCCTTGTAGCCTGCGATCACGTCGTCGGCGAGCACCGCCGTCATGTCGGTCTCGATGAACCCGGGCGCGATGACGTTGGCGGTCACGTTGCGGGTGCCGAGTTCGCGGCTGATGCTGCGCGCCATGCCGACGAGCGCCGCCTTGCTTGAGGAGTAGTTGATCTGGCCTGCGGAGCCGAGCAGCGCCACGACCGAGGAGATCAGGATGACGCGGCCGAACCTGGCGCGCATCATGGCGCGGCTTGCGCGGCGCACGACGCGGAAGGTGCCCGTCAGGTTGGTGTCGACGACGGTGTTCCAGTCGTCGTCGGACATCCGCAGCAGCAGCGTGTCCTTCGTGACGCCCGCGTTGGCGACCACGATCTCTACGGGGCCGAGTTCGGCCTCGATGGTGTCGAAGGCCTGGTCGACCTGGCCCTGGTCGGTGATGTCGCACACGACGCCGAGCACGCCCTCGGGCACGTCGCCCGAGCGGTAGGTCGCGGCGACGCGGTATCCGGCGTCGCGGAACTGCTCTGCAATGGTGCGACCGATGCCCTTGGAGCCACCGGTGACGAGTACTACGCGCGATTGTTCAGCCACGGGGAGCAACTTACCGCAGCCCATGGCCGCGAACCCGGGTTGTCTTGGCCCGGCTCAGTTGCACCTGTCGACCATGAAGCCGACCAGCCCCTTGTCGGGCCGATCCGTCTCCAGGTTCCAACTCTCCTTGTCGGGCGCGCCGACGAGGTGGCAGGCCAACTGGTTCATGGCGCTCGGAGTCGAGAGCAGGTCCGCGCGGTCCGGGTGCGCCGCGACGACCTCCGCCATCACGTCGGGGGCAAGCGCGGCCGCCGCGATCGGGTCGGCGGTGGCGAGCGAGCGCGCCAGCCGCGTCGGGAAGACCAGCACGCGCGTCGAGGACTCCCACCTGGAATCGACCACAAGGGCCGTCCCCGCGAGCAGCGTGAGGCCGGTTGCCCCCTCGGGTGGCGTGACGGCGAATCCTTCCCCGGAGGGCGCCTTCTCGAAGGGAGCGTTGCGGGAGCCTCTTGCTGTGTCGGCGACCGGCCGGGTGAGCCAGATGCCATCGCCCGCGAGTCGCCCGGAGACGACCTCGGCGGGCGCGTCGAGCAGGAAGCCGAGGGTGCCAAGGCCCGGGACAGGGACGGTCAGCGCGACGGTCCCGTCCTCATGGGTCTCGGCCCGGGTCCCCTCGGGTGCATCCACGCGGTGAGCGCCCACGTCGATCGGCGTCGTCGGCGCCTCGACCGTGGCCGATGGAGGGGCCGAGTGCGTGGGTGACGGGGCGGGCGACGGAGCGACCGACGGAGGTACGGCGGGGGTGTCCGGGTCGACGGGACCCGCCGGCTGGCAGGACGCGCAGAGCGCCGCGACGGCAACCAACGCCGCCGCCGAGAGCCCTCTCCTGCGCCGCACGGACCCACCATAGTCACGCGATCCGCCCCGCCGGATCGGGACTAAGCTGGGCCCATGGCACGCACGAGCGACGCGACGCTCATCACCAACGCGGGGCGCAGCCAGTCCCTCGCGCTGGCGGAGCGTCAGAAGCGCTACCTCATCACGATGGGCATCCGCACCGGCTGCTTCCTGGCCTTCCTGGTGGTGCCCGGCTGGTGGAAACTGGTGGCGCTCGGCGCCGCGGCCCTGCTGCCCGCCTTCGCCGTGCTTTTTGCGAACAATTCGGACCATCGCCCACCTGCGACGGCCGCCAAGGACGAGACGACGACCCGCAAGGCCATCACCACGGGCGTGGTGGTGCAGGGCACCGTCGAGGAGGACACCGACAAGTGAGTCGCCAGGTCAAGCGCTGGATCGCGATGGGCGTGCTCGCCGCGATCCTCGCCTTCACGTTCATCCAACTCGGCGAGTGGCAGTTGCGCCGCCTCGACGAGCGCCGGGAGCGCAACGCCACGGTGCTCGCGCACGAGGCGCTCCCCGTGCAGGACTACAGCGCCGTGATGACAAAGGAGATCGGCGAGGACGACCAGTGGTTCCGGGTCACCGCGACCGGCACCTACACCGGCGACCAGTTCCAGGTCCGCTACCGCTCGCTCGACGGCGCCTACGGAAGCGAGGTGGTCGCGGTGATGAAGACCGACCGCGGCGACCTGCTGCTGGTCAACCGCGGCTTCCTGACGCGTCAGCCCGGCCACCCCGACGGCGAGATGCCCGCCACCCTGGACGGCACCGTCACCGTCACCGGCTACGTCCGCCGCAACGACCGCGGCGACGAGAACGCCATGACTCCGCACGAGAACCAGGTTCGGCTGACCAACTCCGCCGCGCTCGGCAAGGCGATGGGCGTCACGCTCGTCAACGGCTATGTGTCGGTGATCGAGTCGCAGCCCGCCGAATCCGATCTGCTGATCCCGCTCCCCACCCCGGACATGAGCGAGGGTCCGCACCTCAGTTACGCGCTGCAGTGGTTCGCGTTCACCGCGATCGGCATCATCGGCATGGGCGTCCTGATCCGAGCCGACCTGCGCGACCGCAAGAAGGCAAAGGCCAAGGCGGAGGCCGCGGGTGAGGCGGCTGTTGAGCCCGCCGAGGAGGAGGTCGGGTGAGCGGTCTCGACTGGACCGCCTGCCCCGTCTGCAACCTCCCGCTCTCCCGCCGCGACCACGTCCTCCGTTGCGCAGACGGGCACAGCTTCGATATCGCGCGGCAGGGCTACGTCAACCTGCTCGGCCGCACTCCCCCTGCCAACGCCGACACGGCCGAAATGCTCGACGCCCGCGCCCGCTTCCTGGCCGCCGGCCACTACGACCCCATCGCCGACGCCGTCGCCGCGGCCGCGCGCGGGACCAGGATCGCTGAGGTCGGGGCGGGCACCGGCTTCTACCTGGCCCGCGTCCTCGACGCGCACCCCGACGCCGAGGGCCTCGCGACCGATGTGTCGGTTGCCGCCGCGAAGCGGGCCGCGCGGTCACACCCACGCGCCGCCGCGGTCGTGGCCGACACTTGGGCGCGACTGCCGCTCCCCGACGACTCGCTCCACACGGTCGTGTGTGTCTTCGCGCCCCGCAACCCCGCCGAGTTCGAGCGGGTGCTCCGCCCCGGCGGAAGGCTGGTGGTGGCGCAACCGCTACCCGGCCACCTCGCCGGACTTCGCGAGCGCTACGGCCTGCTCGGCGTCGGGGAGGACAAGTCCGAGCGCCTCGCGGCCTCGCTGCCCGGCTGGGATGTGACCTCGCGCGGGCGGCTCACCGACCGCGTCGAGATCCCCGCCGCGGTCGTCGCCGACCTGATCGCGATGGGGCCCAACGCCTTCCACGGCCTGCCCGACCACGTCGAGGACGCGTTCCTCGACGTCGACGTCGAGGTGATCGCGCTGGTCTCCCCCACGGCCGCCTGAGGACGGCCCTAGGGTGTCCCCATGGACATCGACGACGACCTGCGCGCCTTCCTCACCCAGTTCGCCCGGTTGTCTGAGGCGTCCCACCAGCTCTCCCACCAGCACGACAACAGCCTCAAGGAGGCGCTCACCAGGCACCTCGGCCGTCCGTCCGACGAGGTGGCGACCGTCTCCAAGGAGATCGTCGGCTACCGCTTCGCCGACTACGACGTCGCGCTCGAGCACCTCGCAGGCCCGGACGCGGAGGTGATCGGCCTCGGCGGCGGCGACCAGCGCCACAACTCCACCCTCGCCGACATCGTGGGCAGCCCCTGGCAGCAGATCCCCGTCGGCCAGGTCGACTGGGCCGACGTCGCGGTCGGGCCGGTCGCGACCCGGCGGGTGGTCGCGCTCGGCATCCGGCTGTTCACATTCCGCGACCAGCCTGTTGCGGTGCTGACCAGGCGCAACTCGCGGATGCACGGCAACGGCGTCGGCGTCATCGAGGTGCTGTGCCCCGACGGCCAGGTGGCAAGCGACCTGATCGCGGAGGCCACCAGGGTCGGCACCGAGCGGTCCCTGCTGCGCGGCAACGTGCTCACGCTGGAGATGGTCGGCTACGAGGCGGAGGGCGACGGGTTCCGGTTCCTGGCCCGCCCGGACGTGCCCGCCGAGGCCGTGGTGCTGCCCGAGGGCACCCTTGAGCGGATCACCGGGCACGTGCTGGGGGTCGCCGAGCACGCCGAGACGCTGCGCCGCTACGGGCAGCACCTCAAGCGCGGGGTGCTGCTGTACGGCCCGCCCGGCACCGGCAAGACCCACACGGTGCGTCACCTGATCTCGACCTCGCCCGGGCACACCGTGATCCTGCTCTCGGGCCAGACGCTTGCCCTCGTCCGCCAGGCCACCTCCATCGCGCGGCACCTGCAGCCCGCGATCGTGGTGCTGGAGGACTGCGACCTGGTCGCCATGGAGCGCGGCTACGACCCGTCCGGCAACCCGCTGCTGTTCGAACTGCTCGATGCCCTCGACGGCCTCGACTCCGACACCGACATCGCCTTCGTGCTGACCACCAACCGCGTCGACGTGCTCGAGGAGGCCCTGACGCAGCGACCGGGTCGCGTCGACCTCGCCGTCGAGATCCCGCCGCCGGACGAGGCGTCGCGCCGTCGCCTGCTCGACCTGTACCAGGGAAGCGTCTCGTTCAGCGACTCGGCGCTCAACGAGGTGGCGCGCCGCAGCGACGCCCGCACCGCGTCGTTCTTCAAGGAACTGATCCGCCGGGCGGTGCTCTACGCTGCGGAGGACGGCCTCGAGCCGACCGACGTGCACCTGCTGTCGGCGCTCGGCGCGCTGCAGTCGGACCAGGAGACCCTTTCGCGCAACCTGATCAGCGGCTTCATCGACCCGACCCCTGAGGGCTACTGATGAACCAACGCCTCGCGTTCGGGCTGGGGACGCTGGGCCGCGACATGGTCGCCGCGCTGGTGTCGATGTACCTGCTGTTCTACCTCACCGACGTGCTGAACATCTCCGGCGCGCAACTTGGCGCGATCACCGTCGTGCTCGTCGTGATGCGCGTCTTCGACGCCCTCAACGACCCGTTCATGGGCGTCGTGGTCGACAACACCCGCAGCCGGTGGGGCAAGTTCAAGCCGTGGATCTTCTGGGGCGCGCTGCTGTGGGGCATCGCGACGCTGCTGATGTTCTTCGACTTCGGCGTGCACGGCTGGGGTTACGTCGTCGTGTTCACCGTCGTCTACCTCGTCTACGAGATCGCCTACACGATCAACGACATCGCGTTCTGGTCGATGCTGCCTGCGCTGACGCAGGACCAGAAGGAGCGCGAGAAGATCGGCGTGGTCGCCAGGATCTGCGCCAACATCGGCCTGTTCAGCATGGTCGTGGCCCTCGTCCCCGTCACCGGTGCGCTGACGGAGGCGCTCGGCTCCGCGAAGCTCGCCTGGTTCGTGCTCGCGACGATCCTGGTCGTGATCATGCTGGCGTTCCAGTCGCTGACGCTGATCTTCGCCCGGGAGCGGGTCGCCACCACGCACGAGTCGACCCCGCTCAGGGAACTGTTCGGCGTCATCTTCCGCAACGACCAACTGCTGTGGGTCACCGTCGCGATGGTCGCCTACATGATCGGCTACGGCACCACCACGTCGTTCGGCCTGTACTACTTCAAGTACGTCTTCGGCGACGAGGGCGCCTACCCGATCTTCGCTGCGGTGCTGGGCGTCACCCAGATCACCGCGCTCGCGCTGTTCCCGCTCGTGTCGAAGCGACTGCCCCGCGCCAGGATCTTCCTGATCGCGACCGTGCTGTGCGTCGCTGGCTACCTGGTGTTCCTGGCCTCCGGCACCAACCTCCTGATCGTCGGGGTCGCGGGCGTGCTGCTGTTCACCGGTCAGGGCGCCATCCAGTTGATGATGGTGATGTTCATCGCCGATTCCGTTGAGTACGGCGAGTGGAAACTCGGCCGACGCAACGAGTCGGTCACCTTCTCGCTGCAGCCGTTCATCTACAAGTTCAGCAACGCGGTCGCCAGCGGCATCGTCGGGGCGACGCTGATCCTCTCCGGCATCGACGTGGCCACCAGCGCCGCCGATGTCACCCCGGAGGGAGCGAACCTGCTGCGCTTCTCGATGCTTGTGATCCCGATGCTGCTGGTGATCGCGAGTTACCTCATCATGCGCGCCAGGTACCGACTCGACGAGGCGACCTACGCTGGCATCGTCCAGGAACTGAAGGAGCGCCATGGGGCCGCGACCATTGACAAGGCGTGACCGCCTCTCCGACGTCTACGCCACGCCCGTCGGCCGCGACGCGATCGACAAACTGCTGCTGCAGTCGGGGCTGCCACGGCCGTTGCTGAGGGCGCTCGGGCCGATGCGGATCTCGACGATCGAGCGCCTCACCACGCGCTTCACGGGGCCTGGACTCGTCGAGGGCGTGCTGAACCTGGTCAACTCCGAACCAGAGCGGCCGGTCGACTCCCCCGCGCCGGATCCGGTGCCGTGGTGGCGCGACGCCGTCTTCTACCAGGTCTACCCCCGCTCGTTCGCCGACTCCGACGGCGACGGCATCGGTGACATCCGCGGCATCATCGGGCACCTGGACCACCTGGCCGACCTCGGCGTCGACTGCGTCTGGCTCTCCCCCATCTTCGCCTCCCCCAATCAGGACATGGGCTACGACATCAGCGACTACCGCGCCGTGATGGACGAGATGGGCACCCTCGACGACGTCGACGACCTGATCCGCGGCTGCCACGAGCGGGGCATGCGGATCATCCTCGATCTGGTCGTCAACCACACCTCCGACCAGCACGAGTGGTTCAGGCGCGCCGTCGCAGACCCGGACGGGCCCTACGGGGACTATTACTTCCTTGAGCCGGGCGACCCGGCCAGCCCCCCGAACAACTGGACGTCGTTCTTCTCCGGGCCCGCGTGGCGCTGGATCCCGGAGGCGCGGCGCTGGGCGCTGCACCTGTTCGCCGACGGCCAGGTCGACCTGCGCTGGGACACGCCAGCGGTCCGCGACGAGGTCGCCGACATCGTGCAGTGGTGGCTCGCGCGCGGGATCGACGGGTTCCGGCTCGACGTCATCAACTACATCTCCAAGCCCGAGGGCCTGCCGGACGGAAACCCGTTCGTGGGCGAGTTGATGGGCTTCGCGGGCGTCGAGCACTACTTCTACGGCCCCCGGCTCGGCGAGTTCCTGCGCGGGCTGCGCCGCGACGGGTTCACCAGGAGGGGTGCGCCCGCCTCGACGGTGCGGAGGCGACTGCCGGACGGGACGCTTGGCGAGGCGCAGGCCCCGGACGAGGTCGGCGTGATGGTCGGCGAGACCCCGGGAGTCGGCATCGAACTCGGCAGGATGCTGAGCGGCTCCGACCGGGGCGAACTGGACCTGGTGTTCAACTTCGACGTGCTCGACACACCGGGCCACACCAGGTGGGACGCCTACGACTTCGACCCCGACTACCTCAAGGACTACTACCGCCGCTACCTGGCCGGCATCGGCGAGGGCGACTGGATCGCCGTGTTCCTCGACAACCACGACAACCCCCGGATGCTCAGCAAACTCGCGGGCGGGGCCGAGTCGGACCCGGAGGTCCGCACCGCCGTCGGGAAACTGCTCGCGACCCTGCAGTTGACGATGCGTGGCACCCCCTTCCTGTTCCAGGGGCAGGAACTGGCCGCCGTCGATCAGAGCTTCACGAGGCTCGACCAGTTGCGCGACGTCGAGTCGATCAACAGGTATGAGGAACTGCGCGCGGCGGGCAGGGGCCCGCACGACGCGTGGGCCGAGATCATCGCCGGGTCCCGCGACCACGCCCGGGTGCCGATGCGCTGGTCCCCCGAGGGCGGCTTCACGACAGGGACGCCGTGGTTGGAGGGCAGCGACGACGCGGTGGGATTCTCCGCCGCGGAACAGGTGCTCGACGACGACTCGGTGTACTCCTGGCACAAGGCGCTGATCGGGCTGCGGCGGGCCAACCCTGCCCTGACGCGCGGCAGCCTGAGGTGGCTGCGGCCCGGCCTCAAGGGCTACCTGGCCTACATCCGGGAGGCAGCCGGAGAGGCATTCCTGGTCGAGTGCAACGCCTCCCCGCGCCAGCGGCGTCGGCCACGGGTCGCTGGCGCCTGGGAGCCGGTGCTCGGCGGGCGGGCAGAGACGATGGCGCCGTGGGAGTCGAGCGTCAGCCGACGTCTCCGCTGACCGGTGCTACTCCTGGCCGCGCAGCCTGCGCAGCGCCTGGACGGCGATGTCGCCGTCGGTGGTCATCCAGAAGTCCGGCAGCGACGCCTTCAGGAACGATCCGTAGCGCGCCGTCACGAGCCGCGGGTCGAGCATGGCAACGACCCCGCGGTCCTCGGACCTGCGGATCAGTCGGCCTGCCCCCTGGGCGAGCAGCAGCGCCGCGTGCGTGGCGGCCACCGACATGAAGCCGTTGCCGCCCGCGTCGTCGACCGCCTTCTTGCGGGCCTGCATCAGCGGGTCGTCGGGCCGCGGGAAGGGGATCTTGTCGATGATGACCAGTTGGCAGGTCTCCCCCGGCACGTCGACGCCCTGCCACAGCGACATGGTGCCGAACAGCACGGTCTCCGGCTCGGCCGTGAACCGCCTGGTGAGCTCGGAGAGTTGTGCGTCGCCCTGGCACAGGATGGTCTGCTTCGGCAGTTCGCGCCTGCAGTACTCGGCGGCCTGCTCCGCGGCCCTGCGCGACGCGAACAGCCCGAGCGTGCGACCCTCCGCCGCCCACATGAGCTGGGCGATCTCCGCGAGCGTCGCCTCGTTCATGCCGTCGCGCCCGGGCGGAGGCAGCCGCTTGGCGACGTAGAGGATGCCCTGCCTGCCGTAGTCGAACGGCGAGCCGACGTCGAGGCCGCGCCAGGCGAACTCGTCGGACGGCTCGGCGCCAAGCTCGATCCGGTCGGCCGCGCGCAGCCCGACGGCGGCCGCGGCAGGCTCGAAGGTGCCGCCGAGCGACAGCGTCGCCGAGGTGAGCACCGTGGTGGTCTCCGCGAACACCTGGTTGCGCAGCAGTCCCGCGACGTTCAGCGGCGCGACATAGGCGGCCCGCCCCATCAGGTCGGAGTGCGTCACCCAGACGACGTCGGCCTCGGCGATCTTGGCGATCCGCTCTGCGACGTCGAAAATCTCCTTCACGGCCGAGGCCGCCTGGACCCGCTCGTTGTCGTCGGTGACCTTCCCGAGCGCGCTGACCACCTTGCGCGAGACGTCGCGCAGTTGCGCCGCCGCGTAGGGCAGCGGCGCCGAGGCCTGCGTGATGCGGGTCAGTTCGGACTCGTCGAGGGCCTCGCGCAGCACGTCTGCCTGGTCGAGGAAGTCGGTGGCCAGATCGTCGTCGAGCCAGGTCAGCGCGCGGCGCGCGGTGCGCTCCACCAGGCCAGGCGTCAGTTCGTCTGTCGCGGCGGTGGTGATCCTGCTGACCAGTTCGTGGGCCTCGTCGATGATCAGGCTGGAGTGTTCCGGCAGCGCGGTGCCGCCGTGCATGGCGTTGATGGCGAGCAGCGCGTGGTTGGTGACCACCAGTTGCGCGTTGCGAGCCTCCTCGCGGGATGCCTCCACGAAGCATTCGGCTCCGAACGGGCAGGCGGCGACGCCGAGGCATTCGCGGCTCGGGATGGAGACCTGGGACCAGCCGCGCGCCGTGTGGGTCGGGGCGTCGTCGCGGTCGGCGAGGCCGCCGCGCTGGGCCTCCTCCTCGACCCATTCGCGCAGCGCGAGCACCTCGGCGCCCAACTTCGACACGTCGTCGCCCTTGCCTGTCGCCGCTGCGTCGGCGAGCGCCTCGCTGCCGAGCAGCGAGTCCTGGTCGAGGTCGGAGCCCTGCCGCGACCGGTACAGGCACGCGTAGTTGGTGCGGCCCTTGAGGATGGCCGCCTTGGGGCGCGTCCCGGTGACCTCCTCGACGGCGTCGAGGGCGGTGGGGATGTCCTTGTGGGCCAACTGGGCCTGCAGCGCGAGCGTCGCGGTGGCGATCACGACGCGTTCGCCGTCCTCGACGCAGCGCGCGAGCGCCGGCGCCAGGTAGCCGAGCGACTTTCCGGTGCCGGTGCCCGCCTGCACGAGCAGATGGACGCCGTCGTCGAAGGCCTCCGCCACCGACTCGGCCATGGCCTGCTGCCCGGGGCGCGCCTGGCCGTGGATGTCTCCGACGGCGGCCGCGAGGATCTTCGCGTGGTCAGCCACGGACGAACTCGGCTAGGTCTCCCGCGAGGTCGGGCTGGACGCGGGCGGTCACCAGCGTCCCGTCGCCGGTGTGTTCGAGCGTGTCGATCACCCCTGTCTTGTGGATCCGGTCGACGAGGTCGCCGCGCGAATAGGGCACCAACACCGTCAGTTCGACCTGGGGTCGGGGCAGTCGCTCCTCCAGAACGTCGCGCAGTTCGTCGATGCCCGCGCCGGTGCGCGCGGACACCACGACGGCCTCGGGATGGTTGGCGCGCAGCGCGAGCAGCGTCGCCTCGTCGGCGAGGTCGGCCTTGTTGAGGACCAGCAGTTCGGGGACCTGGGAGGCGCCGATCTCCCCGAGCACCGTGTTGACGGCCGCGATCTGCCCCTCGGGGTCGGCGTCTGATGCGTCGACGACGTGCAGCAGCAGGTCGGCGAGCGCCGACTCCTCGAGCGTTGAGCGGAAGGCCTCGACGAGGTCGTGGGGCAGGTGCCGGACGAAGCCGACGGTGTCGGTGAGGGTGTAGATCCGCGAGTCGCTGGTCTCGGTGCGCCTGGTCGTCGGGTCGAGCGTCGCGAACAGCGCGTCCTCGACGAGGACGCCCGCGCCGGTGAGCCGGTTCAGCAGCGACGACTTGCCCGCGTTGGTGTAGCCGACGATGGCAACGGACGGGACCTGGTTGCGGCGCCGCTCGGCTCGCTTGCTTTCGCGCGTCGCGTCCATCTCGCGAAGCTTGTGGCGCAACTGCGAGATCCTGGTCTTGATCCGGCGGCGGTCGGTCTCGATCTTGGTCTCACCTGGGCCACGACCGCCGATGCCCGCGCCACCCGCGGCCCGGCCGCCCGCCTGCCTCGACAGGTTGCCGCCCCAGCCGCGGAGCCGCTGCCTGAGGTACTGAAGCTGCGCCAACTCGACCTGGGCCTTGCCCTCCGCGCTCTTGGCGTGCTGCGCGAAGATGTCCAGGATGAGCGCCGTGCGGTCGACGACCTTGACCTTGGTGCGGTCCTCGAGGTTCCTGAGCTGAGCGGGTTCCAACTCCCCGTCGCAGATGACCGTGTCGGCCCCAGTCTGTTGGACCACCTCGGCGAGCTCTTCGACCTTGCCCCTGCCGATGAAGGTGGCGGGGTCGGGATGCGAGCGGCGCTGCACCAGCGTGTGCAGCACCTCGGAGCCTGCCGTCTCGGCGAGCAGCTTCAGCTCGGCGATGGCGTTGTCGATGTCCTGTTCCGTGCCGCTGGTCCAGACGCTCACGAGCACGACGCGTTCGAGGCGGAGCTGGCGGTACTCGACCTCTGTGACGTCCTCGAGTTCGGTGCGCATGCCAGCGACGCGGCGCAGCGAATGGCGCGCCGCCAGGTCGACCTGGTCGCCGTCGTAGTTCTCCTCGGCGTCGTCGTCGTGGAAGGTGTCGTCAAATTCAGTCATGTCGGGGTTCATTCTCCCAGCCCGCACCGACCTGACCAAGCGCCCGCGCTCAGCCTGTGGAAAAACGCCGGTCAGATCCAGAACTCGCCGCGGCCCACGATCACGGCCGGGCCGGTCAGCGTCGCCTGGTCGCCGTCGAAGGTGACCGACAGTTCCCCGCCGGGCACCGCGACCTCGATGGGCCCGTCGAAGCCGCTGCGGCGGCGGTAGGCGGCCGCGGAGGCGACCACGCCGGTGCCGCAACTCATCGTCTCGCCCACGCCGCGCTCGAAGACGCGCATCGACAGCCTGCCGGGCGAGTCGACGCGGATGAACTCGATGTTGACGCCCTCGGGGAAGGCGCCCTGCGGCTGCCAGGTGGGGGCGTCGTGCAGGTCGAGGGCCTCGAGGTCCATGTCTTTTGCCACGAAGGCGACCGCGTGCGGGTTGCCGACGTCGACCTTCGTCGCGTCCCAGGACCGCTCCCCCAGGTCGACGGTGACGGCCTCGTCGCTGACGGTCGCGGCGCCGATGTCGGTGCTGATCAGCCCGAAGCGGGATATCTCGACGTGCTTGATGCCCGCCCGGGTAGCGACGTCGAAGGAGCCGGAGGCCACCAGTTGCTCGTTGATGAGGTGCCGCGCGAACACCCGCAGCCCGTTGCCGCACATCTCCGCGACGCTGCCGTCTGCGTTGTAGTAGTCCATGAACCACAGGTGCGGGTCGCCGTCCCAGTCGCGCACGCTTCCCGCGCGCACCACCCGGATCACCCCGTCGGCGCCGATCCCCGAATGGCGGTCGGTGAGTACCTGGATGAACTCCTGCTGCATCTCATGCATGCCGTACGAGTCATCGAGGATGATGAAGTCGTTCTTCGTACCGTGGCCCTTGTGGAAGCTGTATCTGCGCATCACGACCTCCCTGATCCCTTCAGCTTACCTGGGCCAGGATGGTCGCGGCGTTGCTGGCGTCGTTTGCGTCCAGCCAGCGGATCCGGGGATCGCGGCGGTACCAACCCAGTTGCTTGCGGAAGAACGACCTGGTCGCCTTCTTGACCTTCGCCTTCGCCTCGTCCTCGGTGAGATGCCCGTCCAGGAACTCGACGACCTGCCGGTAGCCGATGGCCCGCACGGCTGTGACGCCGTCGCGCAGCCCCCGGGTCAGAAGCGTCCGCACCTCGTCGACAAGGCCCTCGTCCCACATCTGTTCGACGCGGGTGTCGATCCGGGCGTCGAGCAGTTCACGGTCGAGGTTGAGCCCGAACTGGTGCACGCCGTCGAGTTCGTAGGTCCACTCGGCGATGTGGGGCTGGTGGCCTCCGGTGAGTTCGAGCACCTCGAGGGCCCGGACCGTGCGCCTCCCGTTGCCTGGCTCGATCTTGGCTGCCGACTCGGGCGCCACCGACTTCAGGTGCGCGTGCAGCGCCTCGGCGCCGACCCGGTCGAGCTCTGCCTCCCACCGTGCCCGGACGGCGGCGTCGGAGGCCGGGAACTCGAACCTGTCGACGATGGCGCGCGTGTACAGCGCGGAGCCGCCCACGAGGATCGGGACTGCCCCTTCGCCGCGGATGGCGTGGATCGCGTCGCGGGCGAGCACCTGGAAGTCGGCAACCGAGGCCGTCTGGGTGACCTCGGCGATGTCGATGAGATGGTGCGGGATGCCCGCGCGCTCCGCGGGCGTCGGCTTTGCGGTGCCGATGTCCATGCCGCGGTAGATCAGCATCGAGTCGGCGTTGACGATCTCGGCGCGCCCGCCCCGCTCGGCGAGCGCCCTGGCGACGTCGACGGCGAGCCGGGACTTGCCTGTCGCGGTGGGTCCGACGAGGACGATCAGCGGAGTGGACACCCGGCAAGTGTGCCACCCGGATCAGGTCCTTCCCACCGGGCCGAAAACCGGGCACAATCATCGTCGGAACTACTTCCTAGAGAAAGGAGCTGCACATGGGGATTCTTGACAATCTCGGTGGCCTGGCGAAGGAGCATGAGGACAAGATCGAGGCTGGCATTGAGCAGGCCGGAGATTTTGTCGATGAGAAGACCGGCGGCAAGTATGCCGACAAGGTCGATCAGGCTCAGAACCTTGCAAACGAGCAGCTCGACAAGCTGACGGGCCAGGACCAGCAGTGACAGTTGGGCGTCTCTGACCCGACGATCTCGCCGACGACGGCGCATCGGCCCCGAGCAGAACCGGCGCCCACACACCCGAGACACGAGGGTCGCCCCCAATGGGGGGCGGCCCTCGTTGCGGTTTCAGGCAGCTAACCTGCTGCCGGCTAGGGCCGGATCAGCCGGGCAGGCCGACGCTCGGCATCCCGAGGCCGACGCCGACCGGGACCGGGGCCGACGTGGCCGCCTCCCAGGCGTCGCCGCCGCGGGTGCGGCGCAGGTCGGTGAAGCCGTCGTCGGCGTTGAGGTGGTGCGGGGCGGCGTGCGTGACGCGCACCGTCGCGATGTCGCCGGGGCGCGGGCGCTCGGCGCCATCGGCCGGGGCGGCGACGTGCACGAGGCGGTTGTCTTTGGCGCGGCCGCTGAGCCGGTTGGTCTCGGCGTCCTTGCGGCCCTCCCCGGTGGCGAACATCACCTCGACGTCCTTGCCGACGAAGCGCTTGTTCTCCTCCCATGCCAGGTCGTTGACCAGCGCGATGAGCCGCTCGTAGCGCTCCTGCACGACGGCCTTGGGGATCTGGTTCGGCATCGTGGCGGCGGGGGTGCCGGGGCGGATCGAGTACTGGAACGTGAAGGCCGCGGAGAAGCGGGCCTGCCGCACCACGTCCATGGTCGCTTGGAAGTCCTCCTCGGTCTCGCCGGGGAAGCCGACGATGATGTCGGTGGTGATGGCGGCCTCCGGCATCGCCTCGCGCACCCTGTCGAGGATGCCGAGGAACTTCTGCGACCGGTAGGAGCGGCGCATCGACTTCAGGATGGCGTCCGAGCCGGACTGCAGCGGCATGTGCAGTTGGGGCATCACGTTCGGGGTGGCGGCCATCGCCTCGATGACGTCGTCGGTGAAGTCCTTCGGGTGCGGCGAGGTGAAGCGGACGCGCTCCAGGCCGTCGATCCCGCCGCAGGCGCGCAGCAGTTTCGCGAACGCCTGCCGGTCGCCGAACTCGACGCCGTAGGCGTTGACGTTCTGGCCGAGCAGCGTGATCTCCTGGACGCCCTGGGCGACCAGCATCTCGATCTCGGCGAGGATGTCGCCGGGGCGCCGGTCGGCCTCCTTGCCGCGCAGCGCGGGCACGATGCAGAACGTGCAGGTGTTGTTGCAGCCGACGCTGACCGACACCCACGCCGAGTACGGCGACTCGCGGCGGCTGGGGAGGTTGCTCGGAAACGTCTCGAGCGCCTCCTTGATCTCGATCTGCGCCTCGTGCTCGACGCGCGCCCGCTCAAGCAGGCGCGGCAGCGCGCCCACGTTGTGGGTGCCGAACACCACGTCGACCCAGGGGGCCTTCTTCAGGATGGTGTCGCGGTCCTTCTGCGCCATGCACCCGCCGACGGCGATCTGCAGGCCGGGGTGCTGCGCCTTGACCGAGGCCATGTGGCCGAGGTTGCCGTAGAGGCGGTTGTCCGCGTTCTCGCGCACCGCGCAGGTGTTGAACACCACGACGTCGGCGCCTGCGCCCAGCGCGTCGGAGGCGGCCGGGTCGACCCTGGTCAGGCCGGCCTCCTCGAGCAGTCCGCTGATCCGCTCGGAGTCGTGAACGTTCATCTGGCACCCGTAGGTGATGACGTGGTAGGTACGCTCGGTAGTCATAGCCCGACCATGGTAGACGCCCGCGCCGGAACGCCCCAAGAAACCCCGTCCGGATCGGCGGGGTCGGGCGGCCCACTCCTCCGCGCGGCCGTTAGGCTCGGGCCATGACAACTCTCCCCACCGGGCAACAGTTCCTGATCTCCTCCGGCCGGTACGCGGCCGTCGTGACCGAGGTCGGCGCCACGCTGCGCAGCCTCACGGTCGACGGTTCCGAGGTGCTGTGGACCTTCGCGGAGGACGAGGCCCCCCGGGGCTCGATGGGCAGGCAACTGGTGCCGTGGCCCAACCGGATCCGCGACGGTCGCTACAGCTTCGACGGCGTCGCGCACCAGTTGCCGATCACCGAGGTTCCCCGCACCACCGCGCTGCACGGCCTGGGCGAGGGCATGGCGTGGCGTCTCGTGTCGCACACCGACGACGCCGTCACACTCGCGGCGACGATCTACCCGCAGGCAGGCTGGGCCGGAGTGCTCGACGTGCACATCACCCATTCCGTCGACGAGGACGGCCTCCGGGTGACGGTGGAGGCGCGCAACATCGGCGCGACCCGCGCCCCCTACGGCTACGGCGCGCACCCCTATGTCGCCGCGGACCTGGCGACGGCGACGCTGACGCTGCCCTTCGAGCACGAACTGGCGGTCGACGCGGAGCGCCTGCTGCCGATCGAGGTGGGTCCGGTCAGCGCCGAGCACGACTTCGTCGAGCCGCACGTGGTGGGCGATGCCGTGTTCGACTCGGCCTTCGTCGACCCGATCGGCGACTGGGAGATCACGCTGGAGACCCCCGAGCGCCGCGTGGTGTTCTGGGCCGACCACACGCAGCGCTGGGCGCAGGTGTTCACCACCCCCACCCGCGACGCGATGGCGATCGAGCCCATGACGTGCGGGCCGGACGCGTTCAACGAGGGGCCGACGCACGACGGCGTCATCGTGCTTGAGCCGGGCGAGAGCACCCGCTCGGTGTGGGGCATCCGCGTCGCGTGACGCGGCCGGTCAGTGCGCGGTCTCGGTTGCCCGGGACTCGCGCACGACCGTGATGCGG
The DNA here is from genome assembly GCA_027658995.1 of Propionibacteriaceae bacterium AM104-82. Classification (GTDB taxonomy): domain Bacteria; phylum Actinomycetota; class Actinomycetes; order Propionibacteriales; family Propionibacteriaceae; genus Arachnia. Next base: position 377,803 of record JAQDQK010000001.1, on the reverse strand, counting down.
ATCTGGCCCGGGTAGCTCAGGTTCTTCTCCACCTCGGCGGCGATGTCCCTCGCGAGCGCGTGTGCGCCCGCGTCGTCGATCTCCTCTGGGGCGACCATGACGCGCATCTCGCGGCCCGCCTGCATGGCGTAGGCGCGCACCACGCCCTCGTGGGCGGTGGCTATGTGTTCGAGGTTCTCCATCCGCTCGACGTAGGCCTCGAGCGATTCGCGGCGCGCGCCGGGGCGTGAGCCGGAGATGGCGTCGGCGGCCTGGACGAGGACGGCCTCGACGGTGCGGGGCTCGACCTCGTTGTGGTGGGCCTCGACCGCGTGCACGATGTCCTCGTGCTCGCCGTACTTGCGCAGCAGTTCGGCGCCGATGATGGCGTGCGGGCCCTCAACCTCGTGGGTCAGCGCCTTGCCGATGTCGTGCAGGAACGCGGCGCGCTTGACCACCGCGATGTTCAGGCCGAGTTCGGCCGCCATCACGCCTGCCAGGTGGGCGCTCTCGACGAGGTGGCGCAGCACGTTCTGCCCGTAGGAGGTGCGGAAGGCGAGCGAGCCGAGGATCGGGACGAGTTCCGGGTGCAGGTCGACGATGCCGACCTCGGTCAGCGCGTCCTCCGCGGCGCGCTCGACGCGCTCGCCCATCCTGCGTTGGCTGCGCTCGTAGACCTCCTCGATGCGCGCCGGGTGGATGCGGCCGTCGGCGACGAGGTCGACGAGGGTGAGCCGCGCCGTCTCGCGCCGCACCGGATCGAAACTGCTGAGCAGCACCGACTCGGGGGTGTCGTCGATCAGCAGGTTCACACCCGTGATCTGCTCGAAGGCGCGGATGTTTCGACCCTCGCGGCCGATGATCCGGCCCTTCATCTCGTCGCTCGGCAGGTCGACGGTGCTGACCACCGACTCGTTGGTCTGCTCCGAGGCGACCCGCTGGATCGCGGTGACGATGATGGAGCGGGCGCGCTTGTCTGCCTCCCGCTTCGCGGTGGACTCGATGTCGCGGGCGATCACGGTGGCGGTCAGCTTCGCCTGCCGCTCCGCCTCTGCGATCACCTCGTGCTTGGCCTCGTCGACCGACAGGCCGGCGACTCTCTGAAGTTCGTGGTCGACGGCGTCGCGCTTGGCGACGACGTCCTCGCGCTGCTCGCGCAGGCTGAGTCGCTGGGCCTCCAGGCGCTCGGCGCGGGCCGCGAGGGCCTCGGTGTCGGCAGCGACGCGGTCCTCCCGCTCGTGCAGGCGCGTCTCGCGACGCTCCTGGGCCGCGCGCTCCTCGCGGAGTTCTGCGCGCTTGGTCTCGTGCTGCGCGTCGGCCTCCGAGCGGCGCCGCTCTGCGGCCTCGACGATCTCGGCGGCACGGACCCTCGACTCCTCGACGCTGCGCTCGGCATCGGCGCGGAGTTGGTCGGCGGAGGCCTGGGCAGAGGCCCGCAACTGGGTCGCCTCCGCGGTGGCCGCCTCGTTCAGGCCGGCGCGTTCGCGTCGGATCTGCCCGCCCTGACGCACCAGCAGCACGGCGAGCACGACCGCGCAGCCGAGGGCGAGAGCGGCTAGCAACCATCCGAGTTCTGGCACGCGCGTCTCCTCCTGGCAGATCCTGACGGCACAGGGGACGCACAATCCACGACGCGAGCCACCATCGGCGGTGGGCACTGCTTCGGCGCCGATGGGGACGGCGCCGCCTAAGGATGTTCGCGCGGCAACAAGCCGCTGAAGAGATTTTTCGGTTCAGCAGGCCAGCTTGGGGCTGGCCGTCAGTTCATGCGGGGTCCTGTGACCTTGCGTTAGAGCCTATTGCTCACCTGTGGAAAACTCAACCGGATCATCCGCCGTGACCTCCGCCAGGACGGACGCGGTGACCGAACTGGAGAAGCCGCGGCGCGCCAGCACTCCCGCGAGCCTGCGCCGAGCGACGTGGGGCTCGAGGCGAGCCATCGAGCGCGCCTTCCTGCGGGCCAGCTCGAGCGCGGCGGCCCTCTCCTCCTCGGGGTCGAGCTCGGCGAGGGCCTCCTCCGCGGTCTCCCTGTCGACGCCCTTCTCCCGCAGTTCCTGGCGGATCCGGGCCTTGCCGCGCAGGCTGTGCCTGGCGCGCGACTGCGTCAGCGTGGCGGCGAAGGCCGCGTCGTCGACCAGGCCGACCTCGGTGAACCGTTCGAGGATCTCCTCGGCCACGTCGGTCGGCACATTGCGCTTGGCCATCGCCTGGCGCAGCTCCTTGGTGGAGCGCTGCCGCACGGCCAGTTGGTCGAGCGCGATCTTGCGGGCCACCTCAAGCTGGGTGGCCCGCTCGTCGCCCTGCTCAGAAGTCAACTTCGCCCGTCTCCGGGTTCACGCCCTCGGGGATGTCGGACTTGTCGACGCCGAGGTGGAGCCTGATCCGCCGCTCGATCTCGTTGGCGACGTCGGGGTTGTTCTTCAGGAACGTGCGGGCGTTCTCCTTGCCCTGGCCGAGCTGGTCGGACTCGTAGGTGAACCAGGCGCCAGCCTTGCGGATGATGCCTGCGTCGACGCCCATGTCGATCAGGCTGCCCTCGCGGGAGATGCCCTCGCCGTAGATGATGTCGAACTCGGCCTGCTTGAAGGGCGGGGCCACCTTGTTCTTGACCACCTTGACGCGGGTCCGGTTGCCGACCATGTCGGTGCCGTCCTTGAGGGTCTCGATGCGGCGCACGTCGAGGCGCACCGAGGAGTAGAACTTCAGCGCTCGGCCACCGGTGGTGGTCTCGGGGCTGCCGAACATCACGCCGATCTTCTCGCGGAGCTGGTTGATGAAGATCGCGGTGGTGTTGGAGGACTTGAGCGCGCCGGTCATCTTGCGCAGCGCCTGGCTCATCAGGCGGGCCTGCAGGCCGACGTGCGAGTCGCCCATCTCGCCCTCGATCTCGGCGCGGGGCGTCAGCGCGGCGACGGAGTCGATGACGATCAGCGACAGCGCGCCGGAGCGCACGAGCGTGTCGGCGATCTCGAGCGCCTGCTCGCCGTTGTCGGGCTGCGAGACGAGCAGTTCGTCGGTGTTGACGCCGAGCTTCTGCGCGTAGTCGGGGTCGAGGGCGTGCTCGGCGTCGATGAAGGCACAGATGCCGCCGCCTGCCTGGGCGTTGGCGATCGCGTGCAGCGCGACGGTGGTCTTACCGCTGGACTCGGGGCCGTAGACCTCCACGACGCGGCCGCGGGGCAGGCCACCGATGCCGAGCGCGACATCGAGCGCAACCGACCCGGTGGGGATCACGTCGATCGGCTGGCGGTTGTCCTCCCCCAGCCGCATGACGGAGCCCTTGCCGTGGGCCTTCTCGATCTGGGCGAGCGCTGCCTCGAGCGCCTTGTTACGGTCCGCAACGGCCATCGGATTTCCTTCCTGGGGCTGGCCCGGGTGGGCCAGTTATGTCGTCGTGCATCACTCTAGGAAGACGCACCGACATTTCTTTCACGGCACTTCGTTCCTGTGGAGAACTGCGCGTCAGCTTACCGAACACCCGTTCGAATGCGGAAGCGACACGCGAGATATTTTCAGCGCAGCGTGTCGGGGAGTTCGAGTTGGGCCCAGACGGCGCGCCAGATCCGCTTGCAGGGAATCCCGGCGGCGAGCGCCTCGCGCACGGTGCGGCTTCCGAGCGACTCCATCACGACCTGGTCGGCCCACGCCGCGGCATAGCCGCCGGGCAGCACCTCGTTCAGTCGCTGCCACAACTCCACCTCACGCACCCGCCTACCGTACCCGCTCCCGGTGTGTGTCGGTTGCACGGTTGGGCGAGGTGCTGTTCACGACGGTGACCGAAGTGAGTAAGCTATCGCTCACCCAAGTGAGCAGAGCGCTCACAGTGACGGTTCGCGCGAAGGAGCCCGCCCGATGAATGCGCCTGGAACCCCCTCACACAAGCGTTCCGACCGGATGGTCGCGCTGCTCGCCCTGCTCACCGAGCGGGGCCAGTTGCCGCTTTCCTACCTGGCGGAGGCGCTCGACGCCTCTGCCGCGACGATCCGCCGCGACGTGGCGCTGCTCGCGGCGCAGGGCCTGCTTGAGCGCACCCATGGCGGGGCGCGTCCGATGAAGGGCAACCGGGAACTGCCTGTCAGGCTGCGCGACGGCCGTAATCAGGAGTCGAAGCGGCGGATAGCGCGCACCGTGGCGTCGCTGATCCCGCACGGCAAGCACGCGATAGGGCTCACGGGCGGCACCACCACCGCCGAGGTGCTGCGCGCGCTGCGCAGCCGCGACGACCTGACCATCATCACCAACTCGCTCAGCATCGGCCTCGAGGCCGCCGAGCAGGGGCAGGCGCGGGTGTTGATCGCGGGCGGGGTGCTTCGCTCAAGCTCGCTCGAACTGGTCGGTTCGCTCGCGGAATCGACCATGAAACTGGTCAACGTCGGCACGGCTGTGATCGGCGCGGACGGGGTGAGCGCCACGGGAGGGCTCACGACGCACGACGAGATCGAGGCCCGCACCAACTACGCGATGATCGAGCGCGCCCAGCGCGTCATCGTCGCCGTCGACTCGAGCAAGATCGGGAATCGCACGCTGGCGAAAATGGCCGACGTCACGGACTTCCAGGTCCTTGTCACCGATTCGGGTGCACCCGAGGACGAACTGGAAGCGTTCCGTGACGCCGGCATCGAGGTTCATGTCGTCGACGCTGCTCGCGGCGACGAGGGCTCTGCCTCAGGCGGCCGCCGCAACTCGCGGCATGCGCTCGGCCTCGAGGGCAGCTAGCTTCCCGCTGATGCTGATCATCAGATCGGAGAGCGACACGTCAAGGGCGGACGCAATGGAGAACAGCACCTCGCTCGATGCCTCCTTGTGACCCCGCTCGATCTCGGACAGATATCCAAGTGAGACCATGCTGGCCATGGAGACCTCTCGCAGGGTCATGCCGGCCGCCATCCGGAGTTCCCGGAGAGTCTCGCCCATTACCTTACGAATCAGAATCGTCTTCACGGCTACCTACCTTGCTGGCGGGCCGGATGCCCGCCGTCGGCAGGTACAACACAAGCGATTCTGGTTTTGTTCCCCGCTGGCGAAACGCTCACAAAACGCGCAGCAGCATCTCCATGGAGTAGTCGATCGCGGCGGAGCGGATCTGCTCACGGTCACCCTCAAACTGCTTGAGTTCCGTGTACTGCGGCCAGTCGGACATGCCGACCTTCGGCCCGACGACGGCGAACCACACGGTGCCGACCTTGGCGCCGTCGGTCTCGGTGGGGCCGGCGACGCCCGTGGTGGACACGGCCCAGTCCGAGCCGCACGCCGACTGCGCGCCGAGCGCCATCTGCAGGGCCGTCAGTTCGTTGACGACGCCCTCGTTGGCGATCAGTTCCTCGTCGACCCCCGCGAGGGAGGCCTTCAGTTCGCGGGCGTAGGTCACGAGGGCGCCTCGGAACACGGCGGACGCGCCGGGCACGGCGGTGAGCGCGGCGCCGATGCCGCCACCGGTGAGCGATTCACACGTCGACAGGGTGATCGAACGCCCGGTCATCTTCTTGATGACGTCTTCGGCCAGCGACATGTTTCCTCCAGGGTCTTCGGTCGTTACCCGGTTCAGGCTACCGACTCGCCCTTACCCTTGAGCGCGTCGCGGCGGATCCGCCAGGCGTGTCGCAGGTAGTCGAAGCCCGTTACCACCGTCAGGATCAGCGCGGCCCACATCAGGACCCAGGCGATCACCTGCAGCGGGCCGGGCAGGAACGCCAGGTTCAGGTTGAACAGGATCAGCGCGACGGTCTGGGTGACCGTCTTGGCCTTCCCGCCCTTGTTGGCCGCCATCACGGTGCCGTACTTCTTCAGGCGCTCACGCACCCACGTGATGCCCCACTCGCGCAGCAGGATGATGACGGTGAACGCCCACGGGAGTTCGCCGAGGATGCTGAGGCAGATGAACGCCGCGCCCGTGAGTGCCTTGTCGGCGATCGGGTCCCAGAGTTTCCCGAAGTCGGTGATCAGGTTGTACTTGCGGGCGATGAAGCCGTCGGCCAGGTCCGTCAGCATCGCGACCAGGAACACGATCGTCGCCGCGAGGCGCCAGGAGAAGACCTCCGGCCCCATGAACAGCAGCACCACGTAGACCGGCACCAGGATGATCCGGATCACCGTCAGGATGTTTGGCACATTCCAGTTGCTCGGCTTCGCCGCCACCGTGTTGTCGCTCACTTCGCCTCCGCGATCAGGTCGATGCCGTCCGAGTCGGTCACGCGGGCGGAGATGATGTCGCCCACCGCTGCGGGCAGGTCAAGGGTCACGACGCCGTCGGTCTCGGGCGCCTGGTGCAACGCGCGGCCGGTGCCGTCGGCCTCCTCCACGAGCACGATCACGTCCTCGCCGATCCGGTCGGCCGCGCGGGCCTCGCAGACCTCGATGGCGACGTCGGCGAGCATCGCGCGGCGCTCCTCGATCTCCTCCTCCGGCAGATGGCCGGGAAGGTCGACGCCCTCGGTGCCCTCCTCGTCGGAGTAGCCGAAGACGCCGAGCACGTCGAGGTTGGCGTCGATGATGAACTGCCTGAGGATCTCGACGTCGGCCTCGGTCTCGCCGGGGAAGCCCGCGATGACGTTGCTGCGGATGCCCGCCTGCGGCGAGCGGGAGCGGATCATGCCGATCAGCGACAGGAAGGCGTCCGGGTCGCCGAACCGGCGCATCGAGCGCAGCACCGACTTGGACGCGTGCTGGAAGCTGAGGTCGAAGTAGGGCACCACCTTGTCGATGCCGAGCATGGCGTCGATCAGGCCGGGGCGGATCTCCGCGGGCTGCAGGTACGACACCCGGATCCACTCGAGCCCGTCCACCGCGGAGAGGCGCTCAAGAAGCCGCTCAAGGCGGTGTTCCGAGCCGAGGTCCTTGCCGTAGGACGAGGTGTTCTCCGAGACGAGGAACACCTCCTTGACGCCGTCCTCGACGAGCCAGCGGGCCTCGGCCTCCAACTCGTCCATGGGGCGCGACAGGTAGCTGCCGCGGAAGGCCGGGATCGCGCAGAACGCGCAGCGCCGGTCGCAACCGGAGGCGATCTTCAGCGAGGCGGAGGGTCCGCGCCCCAGCCTGCGGCGCAGCGTCGGAGGGCCGCTCTGCGGGGCCAGCCCCTCGGGGAGCGGCGCGTGACCCGGCGTCGCGATGCCCGCGGCGGCGGCCGGTCGGGCGGACGGGGTCAGGGGAAGCAGTTTGCGCCGGTCTCGCGGGACGTGCGAGATCGGCTTCTCACCGTCGAGGATCGAGCGGAGCCGGTCGGCGATGTCGGTGTAGGCGTCGAATCCGAGCACCGCGTCGGCCTCCGGCAGCGACTGGGCCAGTTCGACGCCGTAGCGCTCGGCCATGCAGCCGACGGCCACCACGGACTTCACGACGCCGTCGTCCTTGAGGTCGGCGGCGGCCAGCAGCGTGTCGATCGAGTCCTTCTTTGCCTGCTCCACGAAGCCGCAGGTGTTGACCACCACCGTCTCGGCGTCCTCGGCGTCGTCGACCAGGACGAAGCCCCCGAGCTCGAGCCGTGCGGCGAGCTCCTCGGAGTCGACGTCGTTGCGGGCGCAGCCCAGCGACGCGATGTGGACGGATCTCAGTGGCGTAGACATTGGACCCATTATTCCTCAGCCGGCTGCAAGGTTCGCCAGAACGTCGTCCAGGTCCTCCGGCTTGACGAGCACCTCGCGCGCCTTCGAGCCCTCGGACGGGCCGACCACTCCCCTGCTCTCGAGGATGTCCATCAGGCGGCCCGCCTTGGCGAAGCCGACGCGGAGCTTGCGCTGCAGCATCGAGGTCGAGCCGAGTTGCAGTTCGACGACGAGCCTGCAGGCGTCGAGAACGAGTTCCATGTCGTCGCCGATGTCGTCGACGACCTTCTTCTCGGTGCCTGCCGCTGCGGTGACGTCCTCGCGGTAGTTGGGCTGCAACTGTTCGCTGATGAAGCCGACGATCTCGCGGATCTCCGACTCGTTGACCCAGGCACCCTGCACGCGGATCGGCTTGCCGGCGCCCATCGGCAGGAACAGGCCGTCGCCCTTTCCGACGAGCTTCTCGGCGCCGGGCTGATCGAGGATGACGCGGGAGTCGGTCATCGACGACGTGGCGAACGCCAGGCGCGAGGGCACGTTGGCCTTGATCAGGCCCGTGACGACGTCGGTGGAGGGGCGCTGGGTCGCGAGCACCAGGTGGATGCCAGCGGCGCGGGCCAGCTGGGTGATCCGGACGACCGACTCCTCGACATCGCGCGGGGCGACCATCATCAGGTCGGCGAGCTCGTCGACCACGACCAGCAGGTACGGGTAGGGCGTCAGCACCCGCTCGGAGCCCTCCGGCACCTTCACCTGACCCGCGCGGACGGCCTTGTTGAAGTCGTCGACGTGGCGGAAACCGAACGCTGCGAGGTCGTCGTAGCGCATGTCCATCTCGCGCACGACCCACGCGAGGGCCTCCGCGGCCTTCTTGGGGCTGGTGATGATGGGGGTGACCAGGTGCGGGATGCCCTCGTACTGGTTGAGCTCGACGCGCTTGGGGTCGACGAGCAGCAGGCGCACCTCGTCGGGGGTGGCGCGCATCATGATCGAGGTGATCAGCGAGTTGATGAAGCTCGACTTGCCGGAGCCGGTGGCACCCGCCACCAGCAGGTGCGGCATCTTGGCCATGTTGGCGAGCACGAAGCCGCCCTCGACGTCCTTGCCGAGCCCCACCGTCATGGGGTGGTGGTCGTTCTTGGCCTTCTGGGAGCGCAGCACGTCGCCGAGGCTGACGACCTCCTTGTCGAGGTTCGGGATCTCGATGCCGATGGCGGACTTGCCGGGGATCGGTGTCAGGATCCGGATCTCGTTGGAGCCGACGGCGTAGGCGATGTTGTCGGCGAGTCCTGTGACCTTGCTGACCTTGATGGCGGAGCCAAGCTCCACCTCGTAGCGGGTGACCGTCGGGCCGCGGGTGTAGCCGGTGACGCGGGCGTCGATCTCGAACTCCGTGAGGACGGCGGCCAACTGGCGCACCACCTTGTCGGAGGCCTCGGTGCGCGACTTCGGCTTGCTGCCCGCCTTGAGAAGCTGCTCCTCGGGGAGCAGATAGGCGATGTCGCCGCTCAACTGCAACTGCTCGGCGCGCGGCGGGGCTGGGCTGTGCTGCGGCGGCTCAAGGTCGCGCGGCTCGTCCTTCGGCAGGCCGGCGGTGGGGCGCGACTTCGCGGGTTCCGGCTCGGGATCCGGCTCGGCCGGGGGCAGGTAGTAGTCCTCGGACGGCTCGTAGACCTCGTCCTCGACCTCGACGGGGTCCTCGATGAGCGGGGTGTCGTAGGGGACGTCGACGCCGAGCTTGAGTTTCTCCTTCGGTTCGTCGTCGCGTTCGACGAGGGAGCCGAACACGCTGCCGATGCCGCGCACGATCTCGTTGAGGGGCCGTCCGATCACGATCAGCACGCCGAACAGCGTCAGGATGCTGAGGATCGGGACCGACACCCACGCAGTGAGCAGGTCGGTGAGGATGCTTGAACTGACGTAGCCGACGACGCCGCCTGCGGCGCGGACGGCGTCCATGTCGGTCGGTTGGGGCAGCCCGCGCGCGATGTGTACAAGGCCGAGCACGCCAAGCGTGATCAGGGTCCAGCCGAGGCCGGTGCGGGGCGCGACGTCGACCTCGCGCGGGTGGCGCAGCACGCGCCAGGCGCCGTAGAGCAGCACGGCGGGCACCACGACCGACAGCGACCCGAAGACGGTGGAGATGGCGATCCCGAGGCCGTTGCCGACGGGGCCGGGCAGCGCGAACCAGAAGCGCGCGGCGACGATGATGCCGAGCGCGAGCAGCAGCAGGCCCCAGCCGTCGCGGCGGAGCTTGGGGTCGACGTCCTTGGCTGCGCCTCCGAAACTGCGCGCGATCCACCCGACGCCGTGCGCCAGGCCGGCGAATGCCTTGCCGATGCCGCGCAGGATCGTGATTCCGACTCCGGGGCCCTGCTTCGGCATCACCTTCGTCTGCGCCGTGGTGCGCTTGGTCGCGGCCGACGACGAACGGGTCGTCGGCCGTGAGGCCGGTTTCTTGCTGGTGGAACGTGCAGCGCCGGACGTGCTTTTCGAGCGCGTCGAAGTGCTGGTGTTCCGCGCTGAGGAGGAAGTTCCGCGGGACGCCATGGGCCCAACGCTAACTCACGCGGCCCCGGTCGCAGCGTTCCCCACGCCGCCGCGCTGGCGATTCGCTGCTTGGGCGTGTCGCGAATGGCTGTCGGATGAACAGTGGGTGACCACGCCGGGCGACCGGGCGAAGTTGGGCTGACGAGCCCATAGCCTCGGATCGTGCGTCGTCTCACCACACTTGTTATGGCCAGCCTGCTCGTCCTGACCGCCTGCTCGAACGCTGGGGCCAACCCACTGGAGGTGCTGACGGGCCGGGGCAATGTCGCCGCCGAGGCCTTGGGTGCCGTGGGCGGCGTCGATCCGGAGACGCCGCTCGCGGTCTTCATCTTCGACGCAGCCGGCGCGACGAAGGCATGGGGCTTCTCGCCGACCGAGGTGCCACGCCCCGACTCGGCGGCGGGCGCCTGGCTCCGGTTCGCCCAGCACCTGGGAGCCGCGCAACCCCCGGGCGCGTGGACGGGGCCGGAGAGCCTCGACTACGCCTGGTCGCTCTCCGGAAACGGCGGCGGCCTCCGCCAGTTCGCGGTGTTCGGCGCGCTCGGCGAAGCAGCCCGCGACGAGGCCGTGGCGGCGCTCGAGGAGTCGGGGTACACCCGCGACGGCGACAGGTACCGGCCCGCACCCGCGGCCGACGGGCCGTTCGCACTGCCCGAGGTCGTGCTCGGGGACGACGCCTTGGTCTCCTTCTCCACGGGGAGGGACCAGATCCTGGGCGCCGCGTCTCCCGCCTCGAAGGCTCCGGGCGTCACCGATCTGCTGCCCTGTCTCGAGGGCGCCCACGTCGCGGTGGTGTCGACCTTCAACGAGGAGCATCCGACGGCGATCGCCGTCAGCGTCGAGGATGGATCGACCTCGACCTGGGCCTGCGTCTCCAGCAGGGACGCGTCGGAGGAGGCCGCCAGGTCCATCGTCCCCGTCACCCCTGGTGTGACGGTGGCGGAGGTGCGCGTCGATGGCTCCGTGATGCGGCTGACCTTGGAGGTTCCCGATTCGATCGGGGGCGCGCCCGCAGGTGGGCTCGGCCTGATCGCGGGCTTCCCGGAGCAGGTCGCACCGGGCTTCTAGCCGTCGCCGGTCAGGCGAAGTGGTCCCAGCCCGCAGAGCCCTCCCATGGCTCGCCGTCGACCGTGACGGCGCCGGAGTCGTTGACGGCCCCGACGACGCGCCAGCCCTTCGGCACGACGGCCTCGTTGCGGAAGGTCGCCGCCAGCGCGTGGTCCTCTCCCCCGGCGATCACGAACCCGAGCGGGTTCTTGCCTGTCGCCGCGGCGACCCGGGCGACGCCGTCGGGGATCTCGAGCAGGCTCGTGTCGACGTCGATCCCGACGCCCGAGCGCTCGCACAGGTGGCCGAGGTCGGCGAGCAGGCCGTCGGAGATGTCGAGCATGGCCGTGGCGCCCGCGTCGCTGGCGACGATGCCCTGGCCGTAGGGGACGCTCGGCGTCAGGTGCTCGGCGACCATGTCCTTCGGCGAACCGAAGCCGCGCTGCAGCACGGTCAGCCCCGCCGCGGACCAGCCGAGGTTGCCCTTGACGGCGACCACCTCTCCCGCCTTCGCTCCGCCGCGGGTGATGGGACGGCGACCCTCAAGGTCGCCGATGGCGGTCACGCAGATCGCGATGGCCGAGGCGCTGCTGAGGTCGCCCCCGACGAGGCTGACGCCCGCGGTCGCGCACTCCTGCTTGACGCCGTCCTCGAACTCGGCGACCCACTCCTGGTCGAGGTCCTTGGGGAACGCGAGCGCCACGACCACCGACGAGGGGCGCGCGCCCATCGCCTCGACGTCGGAGACGTTGACGGCCACAGCCTTGCGGCCGACCGCGCGCGCCGAGGACCACTGACGCTTGAAGTGGACGTTCTCGATCAGCAGGTCGGTGGTGACCACCGTGTCCCCGGAGAAGCGCAGCACCGCCGCGTCGTCACCGACCGAGAGCATCACGTCGTCGCCGACGCTCAGGTCGCGGGTGATCCGGTCGATCAGTTCAAACTCGGCGGACACGTCAGCGAAGCCCCACGGGGCGCTCGAGCGCCAGGTCGATGAGCCGGCCCACCAGGTCGGGGTAGCTCATGCCACCCTCCTGCCACAGCGTCGGGAACATCGAGATCTGCGTGAACCCGGGCATCGTGTTGACCTCGTTGATGTAGATCTCATCGCCGAGCACGAAGAAGTCGGAGCGAACCAGGCCCTCGGCGTCGACGGCCACGAAGGACTGCTTGGCGAGTTGGCGGAGCCGCTCGGAGAGCTCCTCGGGGATGTCGGCGGGTGCGTCGAGGGCCGCGCCGTCCTCGTCGAAGTACTTCGCGTCATAGTCGTAGAAGCCGTCCGCGGCCTGGACGCGGATCTCGCCGATCACGGAGGCGTCGCAGCCGAGCGGCGCGTCCGGGTTGCCGAGCACCGCGCACTCGAGTTCGCGGGCGCCGATGAAGCCCTGCTCGACGACGATCTTGGGGTCGAAGCGCTGCGCCTCGGCGATGGCCGCGTCGAGTTGCGACGGGTCGGTGACGCGGGAGATGCCGATCGACGATCCGCCACGGGCGGGCTTGACGAACAGCGGGTAGGTCAGTTTGTTGATCTCGTCGATGACGTGTTCGCGGTCCTGCTCGAGGCGCAGCGCCGTCGCGACGACGTAGGGGTAGACGGGCAGCCCCGCGGCCTCGAAGGCGACCTTCATGAAGTGCTTGTCCATGCCGATCGCCGAGGCGGTCACGCCGCTGCCGACGTAGCGGATGCCCATCATCTCGAACAGGCCCTGGATGGTGCCGTCCTCGCCGTAGGGGCCGTGCAGCAGCGCGAAGGCCACGTCGACGCCGTGGATGTCGACGAGCGACCCTCCGTCGCGGGTGGCGACCTCGCAGCCGTTCTCCCCGACCATCCAGACGGCCTCGCGGTCGGGTTCGGCGACCTGCGGCGCGACGCCGTCCACGATCCGGTAGTCGGCGATGACGTCCAGGGGCACCTGCGACCAGCGTCCGGTCGCGGAGATCCCGACCCCGACGACCTCGAAGCGCTCCTTGTCGATGGCCTTCAGGACGGAGGACGCCGTCAGGCACGAGATGCCGTGCTCGGACGACTGGCCGCCGAAGATCAGTGCGACGCGCTTGCGTGAACTCACAGGGGTACTCCTCATCTGGGCTACCGGCGGGACGCCAGCCCGCGACACTTTACTCGCCGGGACCCGCAACCTGCTCGACGCGTCGCCCCTGCCTCAGATCGAACCGGCCGGCGGGCGGCGTCAGGCCCGTCGCCTGGGCGCGCATCGCGGTGAGGGTGTCCAGGAAGAGGTCGGTGACCTCATCGAGGACCTGCTTGGTGGGTTCGAGGCTCAGGTAGCGCGTCAGGTCGATCGGCGGGCCCGCGGTCACCGAGACATCCTTGCGTCGTCCGAACAGGCCCCGCAGCGACACGTAGCGTCCGCCGAGGATCTGGTCGGCCCCCACCTGCATGACCGGGATCACCGGGGCGCCGCTTGCGAGGGCGAGCGTCGCGGCGCCGCGTCGGCCGGTCATCGGCCAGCCGTCGGGGTCGGCCGTGATGGTGCCCTCGGGGTAGATCGCGACGAGTTTGCCCTCGTCGAGCGCCTCCCTGGCGTGGATGAGCGACTCCGCGGCGCGGTCCGAGTCGCGGTAGACGGGGATCTGGTCGGCCTTCGCGATGATCCAGCCGAGCACGGGCACCCTCCAGATGCTTGCCTTGCCGAGGAAGCGCGGCCAGCGGCCGTTCCAGATCAGGAACTCGCCGAGCAGGATGGGGTCGACGTTGGAGATGTGGTTGGCCACCACGATCGCGGGGCCGGTCGCCGGGATGTGCTCCTGCCCGGACCAGTGCGTCCGGGCGCGCAGCGGGACGAGGAGGCGTCCGATGGCCGCGAGCGCGCGGTAGGCCCGCGGCGCGGGCTCCCGGTTCGTCTCGTCGAAGTGCGGCTTGAGCAGTCCCATCAGGACCCCTCGGGGGCCTTGGGCGCCGCGAGTTCGAGCAGGCCCGCGACGACGACGAGGAAGGCCGACGGGACGAGGTACAGCGCTGCCCCGAACGGCAGGCTCACCAGCACGGCGACGGCCGCGACGGCGAAGGCCGCCCACGGCCACCATGCGAGGCGGCGCAGCAACAGCGGCACGAAGAAGAGGAGCGCGACGATCACGAGCGGGACCTGGATGCCTGCTCCGTCGCCGGTGACCATTCCCATGCTGAGGGTCGCGGCGACGGCGCCCAGGCCCGCGAGCACGATCAACGCCACCGCTAGCCAGTTCTGCTTCATGCCGCTCAGCTTCATGGGGGCAAGGGTAGCGGTGCGACACCCCGCGCCGCGGAGCCGGGACCGCTTGGCCAGTGGCGCCGCTCTGGGCGGATCCGCTGAGGGCGGCGCCGCCTTGTCCGCGGCGGTGCGCGGGACAGGATCGTTGCATGACTGAAAATCCACTCACCGCCCTCGACGACGCGCTGGCGGCCCGGCTCCTCGAGCAGCGCACCCTGCTGCTCGGCTCACCGCTGGACGAGACGCTCGGCAACCGGTTGTGTGCCGCGCTGATCCTGCTTGCGACCGAGGACCCCGCCTCCGACATCTACCTGTGGATCAACTCGCCAGGAGGCTCGGTGCCCGCGATGCTCGCGATCCGCGACACCATGCGGCTGATCCCGAACACGGTGCGCACCGTCAACCTCGGCATGGCCTACAGCGCGGGCCAGTTCCTGCTGAGCGCCGGCTCTCCCGGCAACCGGTTCGCGCTCGCGCACTCGCGGGTGCTGCTCCACCAGGGGTCGGCGGGCTTCGGCGGCAGCGCCGGAGACGTGGCGATCCAGGCCGACGGGCTGCGTTCCACGCGTGACACGGTGCTCTCGCTGATCGCGGCCGACACGGGTCAGGACGTCGCACAGGTCGAGCGGGACTCGCGGCGCGACCGCTGGTTCGGGGCAGAGGAGGCGCTCGCCTACGGCTTCGTCGACCGGGTCGTGAGCACGCTCGACGAGATCCGGCCACGGCCCCGCCAGGCGATCGGTCTGGGGGCGGCGGCATGACCGGTTACCCGCTTCCCTACGTGTCGACCCGCACCGAGCGGGGCGAGCGGACCACCGACATCTACTCGCGCCTGCTCGCCGACCGGATCCTCTACCTCGGCACCCCCATCGACGACGGGGTCGCCAACGCCGTGATCGCGCAACTCATCCACCTCGAGTCGGACGCCCCGGACACGCCGATCAGCATGTACCTGAACTCCCCCGGCGGCTCCGTCACGGCGATGCTCGCCATCTACGACGCGATGCAGTTCGTCCGGCCGCGCGTCGAGACGACCTGCGTCGGGCAGGCGGTCGCGACCGCGGCAGTGCTGCTCGCGGGCGGGGCGAAGGGGTACCGGCAGATCCTGCCGCACGGCCGCGTGGTCCTGCACCAACCGGCCGCGGAGAGCAGGGGCACGATCCCGGACCTGATCCTGGAGGCCGAGGAACTCGAGCGGACGCGCAGCCTGCTGGAGGTGCTGCTCGCCGAGCACACCGGCCGCAGCGCCGAGCAGGTCCGGGAGGACACCGAGCGGGACCTGGTGCTGACGCCCGGGCGCGCCGTCGAATACGGCATCGTCGACGCCGTGCTGTCGTCACGGCCCTGAGCGTGACGCTCCGGCGCTGCGACGTTCAGGCCGCCAGGCAGAAGGCCCCGCGCGACGCGGGTGAGGTAGCCGCTACGGCGGCGGCCTGCCGGTCGAGGACGCGGGAGGCGACGTCGAGCACGGTCAGGTCGAGGGCACCGGCCATGGCGCCGAGCAGTTCGGAGGACGGGTCCTTCAGGCCGCGCTCGACCTCGGACAGGTACTGGGCCGAGACCCCGGCGCGCCGGGCGACGTCGACGAGGCGCTGCTCACCCGCGAGGCGGGCCTCGCGCAGCACGCCGCCGATGAGTTCACGCCACAGCGGACCCGGATCTTCGGCGGGGCGGGTCGGCTGGAGGGGCGTTTGCGGTGCCGTCATTGCCCCAGCCTATGCAGCCCTCCCCGCAGGGCGGGGTCGTTCTGCCGTGAGCGGATTCAGGCTCCCAGTTTCAGAGCCCGAGTTGGCCGCGCAGGAAGGTCAGGTAGAGCGCCTCCATGTGTGCGCGTTGGCCGTTGTCTGCGGCTCCCCCGTGGCCGCCCTCGATGTTCTCGAAGTAGCGCACGTCCTTGCCTGCGTCCATCAGGCGGGCCATCATCTTGCGCGCGTGGCCGGGGTGGACGCGGTCGTCGCGCGTCGACGTCAGCAGCAGCGCGGGCGGGTAAGCGCGCTCCGCGTCGACAAGGTGGTAGGGCGAGAACCCCTTGATGAAGTCCCAGTCGGCAGGGTCGTCGGGGTCGCCGTACTCGCCCATCCACGACGCGCCCGCCAGGAGGTGGCTGTAGCGGCGCATGTCGAGCAGCGGCACCTGGATGACGACGGCGCCGAAGAGTTCCGGGTACTGCGTGAGCATGTTGCCCGTCAGCAGGCCGCCGTTGCTTCCGCCGCGCACGCCGAGCCGGTCGGCAGTGGTGACCCCGGTCGAGACGAGGTCGCGGGCGACCGCGGCGAAGTCCTCGTAGGCGCGGTGCCTGTTCCCGCGCAGCGCGGCCTGGTGCCAGCGCGGGCCGTACTCGCCGCCGCCGCGGATGTTGGCGACGACGTAGGCGCCGCCGCGCTCGAGCCAGCCCTTGCCGACGGAGGGCGCGTAGCCCGGCGTCAGCGAGATCTCGAACCCGCCGTAGCCGTAGAGCAGCGTCGGCGTGCTGCCGTCGAGGGGCAGGTCGTCGCGGGCGACGAGGAAGTAGGGCACGCGAGTGCCGTCCTCGGAGGTGGCGAACCGCTGGGTTACGGCCAGCCCGGTGGCGTCGAAGAAGGCGGGCTCGGACTTGAGCGTCTCGGGGGCCTGGTCGGCGTCGAGGTCGGTGAGCAGCAGCGAGGTGGGAGTCAGGTAGTCGGTGACCACGAGCCAGACGGCGTTGGACTCCTCGTCGTCGACGGCGCCCGCGTGGATGGTGCCCAACCGCGGGACGCCCGGCAGCGGACGGGTGGCCCATCCGTCCTGCGTCGGCGTGGCGACGGTGAGCGAACTGGCGACGTCGGTGAGCACGTTGAGCACGACGTGGTCGCGGGTGAAGGTGACGTCGGCCAGCGCCGAGGTGTCGGTGGGGATGAACAGGGCGGTGAGGTCGCGCCCGCCCGCCAGGTAGTCGTCGAGTCGGCCGATCAGCAGCGATCCTGCCGGGTGGGTGACGTCGCCGAGGGTCCACGGGTCGCGCAGTTCGAGGGTGAGCCATTCGCGGTGCACGCGGGCGATCGCGGAGGCGGGCGCGTCGAGGCGCCTGTAGCCGCCGTGGCCGTCGCCGAGGTAGAGGTCGGAGTCGCGGTTGTCGAGGTAGTGCAGCAGCAGGTCGCGCTCGAATCCCGGCGTGTGGTCGCGGAGGGCGTGGATGCCGTAGCCGACGTTGTCGGCCGGGCCCTCGAAGACGATCTCGGCCTCGCTCATCGGGGTGCCGCGGCGCCAGACGCGCGCGGTGCGGGCGTAGCCTGCGCGGTTGACGGTGTCGGGGCCGAGCGCGGAGACCAGGAACACCGAGTCGGGGTCGCGCCAGGTCAGGGTGCCCTTTGACTCGGGCCGGAAGAAGCCGTCCTCGACGAAGCTCAGGGTGTCCAGGTCGAACTCGCGGGTGACGTCTGCGTCTGCGCCGCCGCGCGACAGGTCGATCAGGACGCGGGGGTGCTCGGGGCGCAGCGTCTCGACGCCGTGCCATACCCAGTTCTCGCCCTCGGCCTCGTTGAGGGCGTCGAGGTCGAGGACGGTCTCCCACTCGGGCGTCGGGGTGCGGTAACTCTCCAGGGTGGTGCGGCGCCAGATGCCGCGCGGGTGCTCGGCGTCGCGCCAGAAGTTGTAGTAGCGGTCGCCGCGCTTGGTGACCATGGGGATCTGCTGGTCGGAGTCGAAGATGGTCCTGAGTTGGGCCTCGAGGTCGGCGAACCCTGCGTCGTCGGTCAGTTCGGCCTCGGCCTCGGCGTTGCGGTCGCGGACCCAGGCGAGCGCCTCGGCGCCCTCGACGTCTTCGAGCCAACCGAACTCATCAATCTCATGCATCCGGCCAGGGTACTGAACCCTCCTAGCCGCCTTCGATGCGCAGCCTCTCGACGCCCTCGGGCGTGACGACGGCCTCGTTCAGCCACCAGGTGGAGTCGGGGTCGCAGCCCGCGATCACGCTCGCGCGGTCGCCGTCGACGGGGATCGCCGTGGTGGCGGCCTCCAGGTAGCAGGCGATCGTGAGGTGGACGCCGTCGTAGTGCTCGGCGACCGCGCACCAGTCGGGCACGACCCAGGCGCCGTCGCGTCCGGTCGTCCGGTACCAGTCGTGGCGTCGGCTGGCCGTGACGTCGAGGGGATGGTCGCGGCACAGGCGCGCCCAGTGATCGGCGGAGGCGATCTCGAGGACGCGCGCCTTCGGGTCGATCCGCAGGCGGGTGGCGTCGGCCTCGGCCCAGCCGAGCGTGTCCTCGATCAGGTGCATGCCGAGCGGAAGCCCGTCCGGCGCCGATCCGGTCGACCTGCGCAGTTCCTGGGGCGGGCACGACCACCAGTTGCCGCTGACGTTGGCGTCGGCCCGTGCTGGTCGGTCCGTCAACGCGCGCCGCTCCGACGAGAGGGCGTCGTTGCGCCAGCGGCGCAGGTCGATGGCTTCCGTCCGGTACCACTGCTCCTCCCAGACGAGCGAGCGTTGGTCGGCCGGGTCCATCGGCCGCGCCCAGCGTTCGAGCAACGAAGAGCCTGCGAGGTGCTCGGCGACCCGGGCGAGCCCGTCGCGGACCACCGGGATCGCGCAGAGCAGGTCGTCGCCGTCTGGCTCCTGCCAGTACATGGCGGCGTCGACGCTGCCCTTCAGGGCGTCGAGAAGGAGTTCGTCGGTCGGCTCGGCGAGCGGCGCGCCCGGCAGCGCCGCGACGACGTCGCCGACGTCGAGGCGCGGCCCTGTGAAGGGCTCGGAACTGAGAATGGAGATCGACCGGCCGAGCCTCCTCTCGATCCGGTAGGTGGTGTGAAACACCGCTGAGGACAGCGGCAGGTCGCCGCTCTGCCCCGCCGCTTCGTACTCGGAGGCCTGGACGAACTGGAGCAGGAACCGCCGCCCGCGGGGGCCCGCCAGGAGACGCTCGAAATGGCTCATGGCGGAGGGGGCCCCGAGACCCCTTCGCCTCGCATGAGGCGATCGATGGCGGTTTGAACCGTCTCGCGATCCTTCAGGAGCCGGGCCCGCGCGACGCAAACCAGCGTGCCGGTGCGCCAGGCCACGACCCCACCGCCCACCACAAGAAGCAGCATGCCTAGCGAAGCCAATGGATTGGATGACAAGGACAATCCGACGGACACAAGGCCGACAGCCACGGCGCAGGCTGCGAAGTAGATCAGGCTGGCACGGCGAGGACTACCTCCCGGAGGCAGGGCCCAGATGAGGGTGACCATGCACACGGCCTGAATCGTCACGAGACCAAACACTCCCGCCATCGACGGCCACGCGGCGAGCTCAAACAGGTGAGCCACACACCACGCGAGCGCGCACAGGTGCAGAACAAATCCGAGCACGACCACTGCCGGGCGATCGAGAGGAAACGCGCCCCGAGCGTACGAGACCACGAAGGCGAACCCGCACGCGGTCGCAGTCTCGGCCGGAGGCGTGCCCAGCGCGATGGATCCGGCCCACAGCAGCACCACCAGGCCAACCCACACGGGCCACCCGCGGGGACGATGAGAGAAGAACGAATGAGTCCCGAATGCGGTCGCCACAGCCACTAGAAGCGTGATCGGCGCAAAGGCAGTACCTGCGACGATCATCGCAAGGGCTGCGCCCACGACCCCATCTCCGATCGTCAGCAGCGGAAAATCCGCCCGCTCCTGTGGCAGGGTTCGGAGTTCAAGCGCACGGAGCGAGCGCCTCGCGACGGCGAGGCGGAGTCGACGTTCCGAGCCGGTCTGAAGTTGAACGAGGAACAGCCCGATGAGAAGGAAGATGCACGCACCGCAGACAACGGCCGGAAGCAGCTTGCCCTCGAGGAGAGCGAACCCGAACAGGATGCTGCACAAGAAGGCTGCTGCGAGGGTTACGAACACAACAAGACTGACTAGGTAGGTGACATCTAGCCAACCTCCGGGCAAGGGTTTGCGAGACCCGCTGGAGAGCGCCACCGCCAGGAAGAGGGCAACGACCACCCCGACGATGGCCACCGACAGGCCCGCCAATTCGTCGGGCACGCCGCAATCGCCGTCCCAGACGGCGCAGGCGGACCGCATCGACGCGGCGACTACCAGGCCCAGCCCCAGAAGCATGAAGGACCACACAACGACCCGCGTAATCCGCGTGATCCACTCGGAGGCCTTCTCGTCGTCTAGCGACCCGTCGTCCGCCTCGCCCTCCCACTCAACCATCGGCTATCCAGGCATCAACGGGCTGGGAGGACCCGAGAAGGAGATCGCCAGTTCGTCCCTCGCGCGGGAGGCGGCCACGTACAGGAGCGATCGCTCGCGGAGCAATGCCTCTCCGTGGTCGTCCGGGTTGTAGTCGTAATCCTTGACGCCCATCGGGATCGACTTCTCCGAGACCCCGAAGAGCAGGACCTTCGCGAACTCCGTGCCCTTTGCCCGGTGCATCGTCAGCGCGACCGGGGCACCCGGTTTGACGGCACCGGCGTCGAGGGCGCGCACGGTCACTCCGCGCTCAGCGAGCCCGGACACGACGCGTTCCCTGGACGCCCGGTCACGCACCAGGATTCCGATCGACTCCGGGTGTTCCGTGTCGGCGAGCCACGACGTGACGAGCTTCGCCGCATAGTCCAGCTCCGCACCCGCGTCGGCGCAGGCCTTGATGACCGGCACCGGCCCACTCCGGGCCGAGAGATAGCCGTCGGTCGAGTCTTTCTCGCCGTCCGAGTCGACGACCGTGACGTTCTTGAGGACGCCCACCGCCCAGGCGAGGTTCTGCGCGGTGGTGCGGTAGTTGAGGCGCAGGTTCCGCGACCGGCCGCGCGTTTGGATCCCGAAGCGGGAGAGCTGAACCCTCTGTCCGTAGATCCTCTGGTGGGGGTCTTCAACAATGAAGATGTCGTTGCCGGAGTCCGCCACCAGGGCCCGCACGAGCTGCCAATGGCACGGCTTGAAGTCCTGGCCCTCATCGACGAGAACGTGGCGTGCGGGTCGCGAGGGCAGCGACTCGAGGTGGGCCGCGGCGATGCTGGCGGCCTCGGCGAAGTCGATGACGCCGCGCTGGCTGCCTGCGGACCGATAGGCGGCGAATACCTCCCACAGAGCCTTCCGGGCCGCCCGCGCGAGGCGCACTCCCCTGCCTGGCCGTGCCGCCTTGAGATACTCCGCCTCGGTGGTGATCCGCTGCGGAAGGACGATCATCTCGTACTCGGCCTGGACGAAGGCTGTTCTTCGAAGGTTCTCGGGCAGCTCAAAGCCAGCAACTTGAAGGGCATGCTTCCACTGGTCGGCGCCTGCCCTGCCTTGGACGTCGGTTCGCCCGACCCCAAGGACCGAGGCGACCGCGACACCAATGTCGCTACCTGCACTCTTGATGACGGCGCTCGCCACGGCGTCGATGCCACGAGCAAAGACTCCGGCCTGACCCAGTTCACCGGCGATCTGGACTGAGGGGTCCAGGTCCTTGATGCCAGCCGCAAGCTCGGAGGCGAGGTTGGTGGTGAAGGTCGTGACGACGATCGGCGCCTCTGGGTTCTGACGGGCAAGGCGGCAGGCTCGATGCAGCACGACGACCGTCTTGCCGGTTCCTGCCCCGCCTCCGAGCCGATAGGGACCCTTCCAGTCGGACTGCGCCCAACGTCTCTGCTGCGGGTGCAGGAAGACGCGCCATGCCGCGAAGTTGCCGCCGCCGATGACGCGTCGCAGCTCATCGCTGCCGGAGATCTTCGCGTACCCCATCTGCGCGGCGGGCGCGTCGAAGCTCTCAAGCAGGGCCTGGTCGGTTGCGGGTGCGGGGTCGTCGAAGGACGACATCGCCTCTTCGGGCGAGGCAGGTGTTGCCAGCATGAGGGACAGCTCCTCGGCGATGACCGAGAAGGACTCACCTTCTGCGACCAACGCGAGCGCACAGCCTTGCCACTCAGGGAGCGACTCGGCGTATGCCTCGAGCGACTCCTTGGTGGTGAACTTGATGGCCTGTTCCGCGACGGTCGGAGGGATGCCGAGTGACACGGTCAGGTCTTCGGCGCTGAATGACAGGAAGGGCTTGGGGCCAGATTCTTCGCCCGCGACGGGCACGTAGACGATCGACTTTTGTGGTGCGCTGACCTGCTGAAAGTCCGGCAGCCCGTTGATGGGGTTGAGGCTCAGCTTGACCTTCGATGCCTTCTCGTAGGCCTCGTCGTGGTTGTAGATGCCGTGCACCACGTATGCGGTCACGTCGCCGGTCAGCTTGAACAGCAGGGCGCGATACTCGAGGTCGACACGACCGGTGCGAGCCCGTGGGTCTGCCGAGTTCTTGACCGGTTCGATGTGCAGCCCGGGCGAGGTGTCGTCCTTCGTGAGCGAGTCGAAGAACGTCAGCGCCCGCTGCTTGACGGAGCTGTCCAACGGCTGGTCCTGCTTGGGATAGATGATCATGCACTCACCCATGGGTGGTCCCCTTCCATGCGTTCTCGATCGCGGCCGCGTCCGGGCCGAAGATTTGCCATCCTGGCTCGTTCACTACTGGCGCCTCGCCGGGTTCTAGCCGGACGGCGATCCTGCGCGCCAACCACACAAGGTCGAACGGCACACCGTCGCCGAGTTCCAGCCCGATCTCTCCGTCTGGTGCCTCGACCCCGGCGGCGCTGAGTGCGGCGATGAGTTCCTCTCCTTCGCCCAACTCCTCGAGGATCGATGCCCAGCCGCCTTGGAGGGGCGGCGGCGCGATGTCGACCAGGGGCGCTTCGACCGGTTGGCTCTGGTCGCTGAGCGCCTCGACGCGCGCGATGAGCGGATGGAGGAACATCGTCGCGTTGGCGAAGTTCAACCATCCATGCCAGGCATCGCGCGCCTCCGTCGTGTTCAGGTCGACGGTGTCATCGAGGACGGCGCTGGAGTGCATCTTGCCCGGCTTGCCCCTCCCTACGGAGATGGTCAGCGGGCCGTTCCTCCAGGTTCTCATCCCGGCTGCCCCGTTGCCCCCGGCCGGCGCACCTGCCGCGTAGACAAGCGTCGCGACACAGCGTCCGAACCGTTTGAGGTTCTCCTGATCAGGGCCCTGCAACCAGTAGGCGATCAGCGCCATCGGGCCGTTCATGAGCGCGTCCCGCGCCGCCGCGCTGTGCTGGAGAGCCGGTTCGGAGTTCAGCCGCTGGGCAAGCGAGGTGTCGAACCAGTCGGGCCTCGGGCTCCGCTCGCCTTGGTCGAAGCGGTCAAGATCCTGCGACGTCACCGCGAGCACCAACTTGCCGCCGAGCCGCACGCCCTCGCGCTTCCTGGCGTCGTCGCCGATGTTGTTGTGCTTGTTCGACGCGTGGTACTCCCAGCCGTCCGTGTAGATGACGAGGTCGGGCAGGCCTTCCGATGACAGGAGAAAGTCGGGCTGGGTATGCCCCAGTGGGACCTGCCGAGAGAGCTTGAACTGTCGTGCCCCGATCTGCACTCGGGTCGTGTTTCCGTACAGGTCCGGAGTGTCGGTGACGCTGCCCTGGAGCCCCTCGGCGATCGCGCGGAACGCCTTGCCGAAGCGCACCTCAAGTACGGACTCCGGATCGACGTGCACGGTCGGCTCCTTCTGGATGTCCCAGACCGCGACCACCGGTGGATCGGAGGGCGTCAGCCCGAGCATGGTCTCCAGGTGCTTTGCAGCGGCCGACCGGGACGTGAGCTCACGATCGTGCGGCGCCGCGAACGGGAGCAGGCATCGGTGACAGCTCAGCCTTCCCTCGTCGACGCAGGCGCAGTCCCGGACCACCTCGAGCGCCTTGATGAGGACGGCCTTGAGCTGGTCCTGGTTTGCGAACTCGGCGAGGTAGCCAGTGCCGCCGGGGACCTCGTCGTGGACGAGTAGCCCTTGTCGGTTGGCGCCGCTGGGATCGTGAACGGGGACGACCTTGAGGTGGTCGGGAGCGCCGCCGTAGACCTCCCTCAGCCCCAGCATCAGGGCGGCGGTGAGGCTCGGAACGGCGAAGGGATCGTCACCGAGAGCGACGACATAGGGCAGCCGGATGAGCGCGGCCTCGGTCACCAGCTCGCGGTGCAGCAGCACCAGCCGGGTCTCCTCGGTCGGGCTGGTGCGCAGCCGACACCAGGGCCTGTGCTCATCGCGGGAGTTGCTGAGGCCAGTCTTGTCGAGGTGCCCGCAGCCCGCGCAGATCCTGAACTGTGGCGCCCGGACCTTGTGACCTGCGATGTTGACCTCGGGCGCGGTGTGCCGACGGGGGCCGAGGTTGAACCATCGGATCGTGAGGCCCCGGAAGTACTTCACGCCGGTGTCGGTGCTCGTGTACCAGGCGTCGACCTGCTTGGCGGGGTCGAGGTCTGCCGCGGCCACCACCGAGAACCCTGCCTGGACGCGGTCGTCGGAGCGGTCATCGATGCGCGACTCGTCCCGTCGCACGTAGGCGGACACCTTGGTGAGTTCGACGGTCTCGAAGCGCTGGCCTACGTCGGCGATGCCAGCCGATCCGCAACGGGGGCAGGTTGTGGGGGACGCGGCGTCGACCGCGGCGTGTCCACAGGTCGGGCAGAGCCGAATGGTGCGGACCTCGTTCCCCTGGTGCCCGATGTCTACCGCGTCGACGCCGATCTGAAGCCCGCGCGCGTAGAACGTCGCCCCGGGCGCGAAGTCGGTCAACGCGCGCTGCCTCGATCGCACGAAGCCAGCCTGCTCCGCCTGGAACTGGCGGTCCTCATCGATCCAACTCACGTTCACGTCGAGCTCGACCGAGTCATCGACGAGGGAGTAGTTGGGCAGGAGCCCGACCCGTTCCAGGGCCGCGACCCAGAAGTCGCTTGCGGCCTCTCCCAACCGGCCGGACAGGTACCGAATCTCTGCCTGCGTCTCGCGATAGGCACGCGCGTCGTCGTCGCTGTCTTCCCTACGGCTCTCGAGGTCGGGGAGGCGAGCGTTGAGCTCCTTCACCTGCGTCTCCAAGACGAGGCGCTCCTGCTGCCAGGCCTGCGCCGCCTCCACGATGGTGATGGCGAGCGGTGATGCCCCCTCTGCGGGGCGGCTCCACCGCACCAACTCCTCAACGGCGGCGTTGGTGAGTTCGTTCGTGCCACGGCCGTCGGTGGTGAATGCTTGGAGGAAGCGGGCGATCCTGGCCTCATAGTCCGTGCCCGCACGCTGGATGAGCTGCCCCAGGTAGGTAGGGGTCGGGCCGGGGAGCGCCAGCGCGCCTGCGGCGCTCTTAGGGTGGATCGCTGTGCTGTCGCGCGCCTGTTCGTCGGCGACGAAGGCCAAGTACTGCCGACGCAGGATCTCCTCGGCGCTGAGATAGGTGGCAGGAGGGACGACGGCGCCGTTGATCAGCGACAGCGGGTCACCGAGTCGGGGCAGGAACTCTCCCCTGCCCTCTGCGAAGGCGACGTCGAGGGCATTTCCCGTGAGTCGGCCTGCGCGCCCGACTCGCTGCACATAGCTGGCGACGGAACGCGGAAGCGACGCGAGGAACACCGAGGAGAGGTCACCGATGTCGATGCCCATCTCCAGCGTCGGGGTGGCGACCAGCACATTGGGCGCAGCGGGGTTGCTGTTTGACTGCTTGAACCCGTTCTCGTGGGCCAAGCGCTCGTCGGCAGGCAACAGGCTGGTGTGTTCACGGGCCTTGACGCGTCTGGCATCGCGCCATTCGTAGATCCGCCGGTAGTAGTTGTCGGCCTCCCCCGCCTCGGGTTCGAGGAGCCCTGCGCAGTTCGCGGCGAGGCAGCAGTGGCCGGCGAGCTGTTCGCCGGTGAGAAGGCTGACGGGGAACTCGGATTGGCACTGCGTGCAGGCGAGCAGCACTCGTCCCGCGGTGACGTCCTCGTCTGTCGTCGGCGAGACGACGATCCGTTCCGGGGCGATGCCATAGATGTGCGCCCCTGACTGGGAGGTCACCTTGACCAGGACGTCGCGCTTGGCGAGCTCCTCCAGCAGCAACCGGCCGAGGCTCGCCCCTGCCGTCGGCGACAGGCGGAGGACTCGGCGGGTCCAGGACGCGTACCAGGACTGGGCCGACGCCACGGCATCCAGCAGCGACTTCGCGACGGTTGTTCCCCCGCCGACGCGCGGAAACGCCGGCGCAGATCGTCCCTCTGGGAAGGCTGGCATCCAGGCACGGTCGGGGCGTCCACCCCAAATGGCCCAACGCTTGCCGTCTTCCTCCAGATAGCGCTTCAGCCACGGGTGGAGAATCGCGCCCTGGGTCCGCATCCGCTCCAGGATCCCCCGGGCCCATGCGACGAGCTGGCCCTCGGAGGTTTGGTCGAGGAGCAGGTCGCCATCGGTCTCGGCCAGCGCGGCTCGCCCCGCGGCCAGCAGGACGTCGCGGTCGCCGGAGACCGCAGCGGTCATGGTCGCGGTCCGTTCGAGGGTCCGGCCGTAGCTCCCGACCAGGCCGAACTCCAGTGACGCGTCGAACAGCAGGCGGCGGCGGAGCTTGTCGCGGACGCCGCGGCGATGATCGCGCCAGTACGCGGCCGCGGTCTCCTCATCGAGGCCGGCCGGGAGGAGTCGGTAGCGGCCGAACTGATCGGCCTCTCCCTGCCGCAGGGCCTCGTCGACCAACTCGACCAGCGTCATCGGTTGCGCCCCCGCGGCACGCCACACCGACCGCATCGTCAGCGTCTGCGAGCGCGCGGAAATGAACCCCGCGCGATGGGCCGCGTCCTGCACCGAATCGGTGAACACCAACGCCTTCTTCTCGCCGGGATCGAGCGCCGGTTCTCCGAAGAGGGTGGCCAGCGCAACCGACATCAGGGTCGCGATGGCGCTGCCGACGAAGCGGATCGAGTCGCGCTGATGGCACCCGGGGCAGGTATCGCTGGCCGACAGTTCGTCCGCGTCCGCCCCGAGGTGGGTCTCGACGCGGAGCAGTTGCCCATGCCGAATGCTCTGATCGGACTCGGGAGCGCTACGGACGAGACGCCGCTCCATCGGGTCGAACCAGATGAGGTTATCGCCGCCATCGGCCTCCGGAGAGGCCGTCAAAAGCGCACGGAAACGGCCCTCCTTTGACACGTGGTTCCTGCGAATGTCTGTGTCGCTGGCGGACAGGTTGAGACCCGTCGGGGCGAGTTCGATCCCCCAGCCGGACCTTCCGCACGACCGGCAGTAGATGGCGGGGAAGGCGATCCTGGTCGCACCGGTCTCGTCATCGCCGACAAGGTGTCCGTCCTCGCCCCACCTGAACCGCGCCGAACCATCTGCGAAACGGTCGATCCGGCTGACTGCTCGAACCCACAGGTGAACCTCGGTTGACGGCATGGAACGATCCGGTCTCCCGCCATCGCCGGTGGCCCGCAGGTGCCCGAGCGCATTGAACAGCGCCGCGATATAGCGCTTGCGGACGCCACGGCTGGCTGCCGATCCCTCGATCAGGTCGGCCAGGTCGTCGATGTGGGTTGCCTCCTGGGTGTGTTCCAGGAGCCGCACGACGAACGGATGGCCGAGCGGGTTGCGGAGCAGGTCGACCCCTGGGAGCGCCCCGAACAGCACGTCAGCCTCCTCGTCGGGGGTTGCGGCGGCCTCGCTCCGCTCAAGGGCCGTCGCGACGGCGTCGGTGGTGAGCGGGACGGTGGGATCGACGTCGGCCAAGCCCTGACCAACACCGGCAGACGACTCGGCCGGCTTGGGCCGAGCCGCGCCTGGGAGGCTGGCCGCCCACCTCGACGGAGACAACCTGCGTTCGGTGACCACGCTGCCCTCGTCGAACGTCTCCCCGAACACCTGCGTGGCGAAGTCGACGATGGAGCGCTTCGGCGACTCACCGTCGTCGCCCGGGCCAAGTGTCGCCGACGTCCCGACCGGAGTGAGCCTGCCGAGGGGGCGATCCCATTCCTCAGCGGTGTGCCGATCCTGCTCGCTTCCCCGAGCGGGCCAGTGCGCCTTGAGCGCGATCCCCAGGCGCCGAAGCAGCATGGCCACGTCGGTGCCCTGAGCGCCGTCGTAGGTGTGGAACTCGTCGAGCACGAGATAGGTGAGCGACTCGGCAGACTGCTCCCAGATCCGCTGGTCCTCGGGGCGCAGCAGCAGTTGGTCGAGCATCTTGTAGTTGGTGAGCAGGATGTCGGGAGCCTGGCTCCTGATGATCGCCCTGTCCGTGATCAGGCTGGCGGGCATGCCGTTGACAGGATCGGCTGGCGTGACGATGGTGCGTTTGGGACCGGCCTCGCCGGTATAGAGAGCCGCCGTGATGGAGGCCTGGGGGCGATTACCCGAGACGTCCTCGGACGTCAGCATAGTGGCGAGTCGCTGGGCCTGGTCATTGGCCAAGGCATTCATGGGGTACAGGATCAGGGCCTTCATCCCTGTGATGCCCTTGCGGCGCTGCTCCAGGCAGTGGTTGAGGATCGGCAGCAGGAATGCCTCGGTCTTGCCCGACCCCGTTCCGGTGGTGATCAGCGTTGGCTCAGGTCGCCCCTCCCGCGAGCTCAGCCTGCTGAATGCCCGCGCCTGGTGGTCATAGGGTGGCCGGTCGTCGAACTCCCAATCGAGCAGCACACCGCGGCGCGGCGCCTTCGTGAACGGCATCGCGGCCTTGAGATAGGGCCCCTTGAACATTCCGTTGACGTCGTCGTCGAGGAAGTCTCGAAGCGCCTCGCGCGCCGGGGCGTCTGCGAGCGCGAATGTTGTGGTGAGAAAGTCGAGCAGTCCGTCATGGAGGCGCAGTGCCTGCCTGGCAGGCAGTAGTTCGGCCATGGGCATCCTTGCGGCGATGGTTGCTGACGTGGATGAACCTATCGGATTTCGCCGACCAATGGGCCGCCCAAAACACCTCGTCCCGCGGTGGCTACCATGCGGACATGGCTTCGATCTTTAAGACCGTGAACTGGCAGGTGGATGCACTAGTCAACGGCATCGCCGACGGTTCCATCCAACTGCCCGAACTGCAGCGGCCCTTTGTGTGGGCCAACGCCAAGGTTCGCGATCTGTTCGACTCGATGTATCGCGGGTATCCCGTCGGTGAGCTGATGTTCTGGGACACCGACACGACCGAGGCCCGCACCATCTCGACCGATTCCCCGCTTCGGGGTCGACACCAGATCGTCGACGGGCAGCAGCGCCTGACCTCCCTGTACGCGACGATCAAGGGCCAGCCGGTCCGCGACAATGCCTACCGCAGCCGCAACATCGCGATCTCCTTCAACCCGTTCACGGAGCGATTCGAGGTGTGGACGCCCGCCTTCAGGGACTCGCCGCAGTGGATCGCCGACATCTCGAAGGTGTTCGACTCCACCATCCGCGAGAAGCGAACCTTTCAGCGGACGTGGGAGAAGGCGGAGGGTCGAGAGATGACCGACGCGGAGGAGGAGCGCCTCGAGGAGGTCTTCGCTCGGCTCTCCGAGATGAAGAACTACCAGTTCAACGTCGTCCATTTGGATGGGAAGGCCGACAAGGGCCTGGTCGCCGACGTGTTCGTCAGGATCAACTCGGAGGGCATGCGGCTGAACTCCTCCGACTACATCTTGACCTGGCTGTCGGTGTTCTGGCCGGAGGGCCGCGAGGAGATCGAGCAGTTCGCGCGTCGCTCCCGGATGACCCCGCTCGGCGCGACCGAGTCGGAGGGCGTGAGCGTCCGCTGGACCCCGATCAACCCGTTCCTGAAGGTCGAGCCGTCGCACCTGGTGCGCGCGATGGTCGCGATCGGGCAGGGACGCGCCAGGCTGCAGGACGCGTACACGGCGCTCCAGGCGCGCGACCCAGGCACCGGCAAGGCGGACACCGAACGCATGTTCGCGCAGCTCGCCCAGCTCCAGGGCGCGCTGCCGATCGTGACGGACCCCCTCAACTGGGGCGAGTTCATCCACGCGGTGCAGATGGCGGGATTCCGTAGCGGACGCAATGTGACGTCGACGCTGAACCTGATCTACAGCTACGTCATCTTCCTGCTGGGCCGCACCCGCTTCGACGTGGACCTCACGAGGCTTCGCAGCGTGATCGCCCGTTGGCTGTTCATGTCCCAGTTGACCGGCCGCTATACGGGCGGGTCGGAGTCCCAGCTCAGCAAGGAGCTCGACCTCCTTTCGGGCATCGCCGACGGTGACGCAGACGGCTTCGTCGCGGCGCTCGACGAGGTGATCGGCTCGGAGCTGACGGCCGACTACTGGCGCTTCGGCGTGCCGCAACTGCTGCACACGTCCGGCCCGGCGCTCTCCCCCGCCTACCAGTGCTACCTGGCCGCGCTCAACATCCTGGACGCCGACATGTTCATGCTCGACATGCGGGTGGCGCAGTGGATGGATCCATCGCTGCCGGTGCAGAAGGGCTTGGAGGGCCATCACCTGTTCCCACGCAACTACCTCGACGCCACGCTCGGCATCACCGACGTCAAGCGGATCAACCAGGCCGCCAACTACGCCCCGACCGACTGGAACACCAACATCCAGATCTCCGACGAGCCGCCAGCGCGCTACTGGCCGGCCCTGCTCGCGGGCCGTCGCCTCTCCCCAGAGCAGTTGGAGCGGCAGATGTACTGGCACGCCCTGCCCGAGGGCTGGGAGCAGTTGTCCTACGACGACTTCCTGCACGAGCGTCGCTCCCGGATGGCGATCGTGATCCGGGACGCATTCGATCGGCTCAGCAGCGGCACCGCCGCCGGCCGGATCCGGGACTTCTTTGCGCAAGATGCGCAGCCGGCCTCCGTTGGGTTGGCTGACCTCATCGAGGCGGGCCTGCTTCGGCCCGGCGACCTGCTCGACCCGGTCGACCCTGACTGGGTCGTCGACGCCGTCATCTCCGCGGACAACGAACTGGTCATCGACGGCTTGGACGCCTTCGACGATCTCGACCAGGCGGCACGGCACCTCGAGGTCGACCACCTGTCCGGGCTCGAGTTCTGGGCGCTGGAGCGAGGCGACGAGCTGGTGCCGCTGACCGATCTCGCGACTACTCTCCAGCGCGATTAGTGGCAGCGGAAGGCTCACCCCGGCGATGACACCACTGCTTCCTGGGGCGGGGACTCAGCACACCAGTTGTCCACGAATACTCCATGCCTGCCACACGGCTTTGGTCTTACCCCTATCATTCCGTCATCGCCCAAGTCTGGGCATTCAGCACAGGGGGATTCGCGCGGTGGGCATTTCGATCGAACCTGGCATCCTGTGCTTGAGTAGTGCCGAACGCCTTAGTGAGGTTTCTGCCCGTCGCCCCAGAGGGGATCTCGCCTGATGGGGCTTCGTTCTCTCGCCTTCCTGGACACCAGCAGCCTTCTCGTATCAGCTTGGAATGCCCACGGCGAGGATCACGCGGACGAGGATCCGGCCAAGCGATCGGTCTTCTGGCATAGCGAACTACCGCAGCTGGTGGTGTCCTCGACGGTCGTTCTCGCCCGCCGGAACTTCGAAGAGCTGAAGAAGCACCGAGACGGCGCTAAACCTGGTCTCGCCTCACGCGCCGCCGCCGTGCTGCGATGGATGGCCCCTCTTTTTGACGTCGGAGAGGTGCAGATCGTGGGAGATGCCAACGACCCTTTCGCGGATGCGATTCTTCTGTCGGCGGCGTTGAAGTTCCGTACCCAACATCACCTGCAGTTCCTGACACAGGACAGGGCGCTGGCACAAGACCTCACAACGGTTGGGTCCTTCGCCTCCGTTCGGCCGCGCGGGCCACAGCGCTTCGTGGTCTCCCGCATTGGACGCTCTGGACATGTCCACCGGTGGCGCTTTCCTAGCGCGCACACTCCATCTGGGCCAGCGCACTCCGGTCACTTGGGTGCTGCTGCAATGGCGCCCGACCCGGCTTGGTGGGAGTGACCGATGTCCCCACGTGACTACTTGATCTCTGATGGTGTCTCTACACCTGCGCCCGCTGAAGCGGACGACTCGCTCGTGCCCCTCGTGGGGAAGCTCCCCGGCGAAGGGACGACGACGGGTGAGCACCTGTCAATCCAGGTCCGCGCGAAGGGCGCGGGGCATGAAGCGCAGGTGAGGCTCAAAGAGAAGATCGGTGAGGGTGGCGAGGGTGCGGTCTTTTCCACCGACCGCCCAGGCTATGTCGCGAAGGTCTACAAGCGCACCCACTTGACCGCCAACCGTCTGGCCAAGTTGGACCTGATGATCGCAGACCCCGTTGCCCATGCCGGGATCTGCTTTCCGGAGGCCCTGCTTCTGAACGAAGCAGGAGAGCGCGTTGGCTACCTGATGAGGGAGGCACGCGGTCACGAGCTCGGGAAGTCCGTCTTCGTGCCAATGCTGCTCCATCAGAAGTTCCCGGACTGGACGCGCTTGGACACGATCCAGCTGTGCCTCACTCTCCTGACCATGATCGACTTCCTCCATCAACGAGGCATCATCATTGGCGACATCAATCCAGCAAACATCCTCGTGGTTTCTCCCACTGAGGTGTACTTCGTGGACTGCGACAGCTATCAGATCGGCCCATACCCTTGCCCAGTTGGGACAGCGAACTTCACGCCGCCGGAAGTCATCGGGAAGGACTACAAAACCTTCCTGCGCACCGAGGCGATGGAGAGATTTGCCGTTGCGACCCTGCTGTTCATGGTGATGCTCCCTGGCAAGCCTCCCTACTCAGCCGTTGGCGGAAGCAGCCCCGCCGAAAACATCAAACGAGGAAACTTCGCATATCCGCATCTCGGGCGAGATGGCGACGCGGTCCCTCCTGGCCGTTGGGGCTTCATCTGGAGCCACATGTCGTATCGGGTCCGGCTTGCGTTCTTCGAAACCTTCTCCCAAGGGCAAGCTCACTTCGCGCCAAGTAGTCGCTACTCAGCCAAGGACTGGATCACCCTCTTTCGCGCCTATCAGGCCGGGGCCCCACACATGGTCAGGCACGACCCAGTGGCGATGGACCTGTTCCCCACGCGGGTGAAGCGTCCGAAGTCAAAGGAATGCCGAACTTGCGGCTCGTCGTACACCCCTGACCCGGACAACTACCGCCCGGTGTGCGATGCCTGCGCGCGCTCCAGCAGCAACCGACGGCCCCGCTCACAGCCACCTGCACGTGCGAGTCGCCCTCGTCTCCCACCTGCCGTGCCTACTGCTGCGCCAGCGCCGAAGCCGCGGACCGCTGTGTGCCGCAACTCCACATGTGGGGCCACCTTTCCCCTCTACCGCGATCAGACCAGTCGACGCGACCCCGAGTACTGCAAGGCGTGCTGGACCAGCGCCAAGTGCAGCCGCTGCGGATACTCGGCAGCGAAGTGGATGCACGACGAGCGCAACGGTCTGTGCCGCCGTTGTCACGCCACCGCTCCCATCCCTGTGCCCAGTGCACCCTCAGCAGGGCTCCCCATCAGGGCCTTGCTCATCATGGGAGCGGTGCTCTTCGTGGCCCTCCTGCTATTCCTGCTCCTCGTATGACCAAACGCCACATCCCCGAAAGGATCTACCTTGACCAGTCTGATTGAGGTCACAGACCTCGTCGAGAACCCGACTGCTCGCGTCCCCGTTAGCTTGTGCCTCGACACGTCATCTTCCATGGCAGGGGCACCGATGAATGAGCTGAACGCGGGCGTTCGCAGCTTCTACAAAGCCATTGAGGGCGACGAGATCGCGCGCTGGTCGGCCGAGATTAGCGTTGTGACGTTTGGCCCAGCAAACCTCGCCAGAGGCTTCCACACGGTCGCTGAGAATGGCGAACCACCACGTCTCTCGGCCAATGGCATGACCCCCATGGGCGAGGCGGTCCAGATGGCACTCGACTCCCTGGATGCCCGCAAGGCCGAATACCAAGCCTACGGCGTCGACTACTACCAGCCCTGGCTTGTCGTGATGACGGACGGCCAACCCAACGGAAGCGCTGTGCTTCTGGAGAGTCAGATCACCAGGGTCGTGAAAATGGTCGAGTCCAGGAAACTCACCGTCTTCCCGATCGGCATCGGACGCGACGCGGACATGCAGGTTCTGGCACGGTTCTCGCCTGGACGGACGCCGCTGCGGTTGCAGGGCCTAAAGTTCAGCGAGTTCTTCATGTGGCTCAGTGCCTCCGTCGGCAGGGTCTCGCAGTCATCACCGGGTGACTCTGTGCCCCTCGACGTCGACGGGATCAAGGGTTGGGGTGAGCTATAGCCCGCCGCGCGAAGCGCAATGCTTCCTTTCGTCGGCCGCCCGTCCTGTGGGCGGTGGCAGCGGCCCGCTGCATCGGCGCTTCTCACTCGGCCACCGGAACACCGTGCCAAGACCAGGTGAAAGCCCTGTCCACATCTTCCCTATCGGTCGCGGTGCTGGCGGATGGCGCAGGCTCGGCACCGCTGTCCCACCATGGTGCGGCGAGGGTCGTGTCGCTAGCTGCCGGGTTGCTGCTTAGCCACTACCCGCAGACCCTTCGGATGAGCGACACACAAGTCGTCTCTTGGATTGTCACAGAGCTGCTCGCCGGCCTAGATGGGCTGGCAGCCGAGTTGTCGGTAGACGGGCCGTGCCATCGCTCCGACCTCGCAAGTACCATCCTTGCGGTTGTGGTCGGCCCAGAGGCATTTCTCGCCATTCACATCGGGGATGGGGTGATCGGCATCGAGGAAGAGGCGGCCGGAACACGAAGACAACGGGTGCTCAGCGAGCCAGACAACGGTGAGTTCAGCAACGAGACCGTTTTCGTGACCTCCCGAGACGCTGTGGCCCGCGGACGAGTTCACCGTGGTTCCTCTGCCTCGGTGAGTGGCTTTGTCCTCATGTCGGATGGCCCGCAAGCGTCGCTCCATCGCCGTGCCGACAACTCGCTGGCCCCGGCAACGGCCAAGCTGATCCAGTCGGTTCGCGAACTGGACAATGCCGAGGTGACGTCTCGACTCGAGCGCACGCTGGTTGAGGTCATTTCGCGCCGAACGCATGATGACTGCTCCTTGGCGGTCCTGGCGCGCTGAGATCGGATTGGCGCCAGGGAGATCGCGCAGCTGCCAACGCTCAGCATCGATGATCCGGCGATCAGCTGATTGCTCGTCGCGTCGGGCTGCTCGACCCGGGCTCCGAGGGTCCTGAGGCTTGAGGTCCCGGGTCTAGACCCGTGCCGAGGTGCCCCCATCGATGCCCTCAGCCCAGCTCTTTGATCCTGGCCATGGCCTCGCGGAAGTCGGCCTCCCGGTCGCGGTTGGCGAAGGGCAACTCGTAGACGTAGGCGATCCCGCTGCCCGGGTGGACGGCCGTTCGATCCTCGAGGGTGATGGCGTCACCCTTCTTCCTCCACACCTGCAGCACGGAAGTCGGCACCAGCCGACCGTTGGCGTCGTAGAAGTAGGTGTTCTGGTCGTAGCCGTGCAGTACGGCGAACTGGGTCCGGTAGATGGTGCACAGCTCGTCAGCCGTGACGCCGAGCATGGTGGCCACGAGGGCATCGATCTCGACGAGTGCGTTACGACGGTCAAGGTCGCCGCGAAGAGGTGTCTCCGAAGTCCAGATGCGGCCCGGATTCGGCACGGGCGAACGCCACGACAGCAACGGTGACATCTCGACGAATGCGTCTTCCCAGGCAGTCTCCCAGAGGTCGGCGTAGGCATTCGTCACGCAGTTCAGCCGAAGCGCTCGCCAGCGAAGGTGTGCTCCCATTTCCGTGTCGCTCGCGACCGTCGCAAGTCGCTCGATCTGTGGTGCTCGGATCGTACTCTTGGGAGCCGCCCTAACCTGCAGGTCCGAGAACAGTGACCCCAGTACGGCCGCGAGAGTCGCCAGCTCCGACGATCCGATTCCGCCCGCGCTGAAAATGCCATCGACGTGGGTCGCCCCCTTTGGGATGATTCCGGGTATCAATGTCCTCTCACCACCATTTGCTGCCATACAACGCCAGGCGACGCGGTAGTGGTCGCGGACGGGGGCGCCGTCCCAGGTGCCGTAGGCGGCGTCGTAGGTAGCGCGGTCGCCGGCCGGCTTGTAGGACGTGACGGGCATCGCGTCCGGGGCTAGGGCCTCCAGGTCGACAACCGTCCAGTCCTGATTGTGTTTCATCGTCGAGTTAGGGCTCTTGAAGAAGGGCCGGCCAATGTGCAGGTGCGGTCCCTGGAGGATGGCGTCGTCCCACGACTCCACCGGTCCCCACTCCTGGACGAAGCGCCCCTTCTGACGGTCGGTCGTCTCGTTCCAGCCTTGGGAAAAGTCCAGCCCGAGCGTTGCAACTCTCCGCGAAACCGAGAGTCGCCCCAGCACGTCCGCCGACGATCGGTTGACGGAGTAAAGCATCCGGGCGCGCGAGGCTGGCGCGTCGGGGTCCTCGAGGACATCCCGCCACACCCCGAGCACCCGCTCATCCACCGTCTGGATCCGGGAGCGGTGCGGGCGCTGATCCCAGCGTCCCTCGTGTTTGAACCCCGGCTCGGCGCCGCTTCCGTCGTGTCTCAGTGAGCCGCCAACTGTGTCCGGGTGGTAGAGGCCTGATGCGTTGAGAAACCTAACCGCCTGCGCGCGACCATAGACATGGACCCCATAGACCACCTGGTCATCAATCTCCCGGAATAGCATGAGCTCGTTCTTGAACTGCCAGTGCCGCCTCAGGCGCGGATAGGTCTCGGCACGGAGCAGCCCCGCCTTCTCGTCGGTGAAGTGGCTCTCAGGGTGGAGCAGTCCGATCGTGCCCCGAGCCGAGCCGTTGGCCCAGGTCCGGCTCATGAAGCACCGGTAGAGGTCGGGCCTCAGCCCGTCCAACTCCCGGTAGTTCACGCCGGCTCCAACGAAGGTCCGGAGTCCCAGAACCTCGCTGTCACCATCCACGAGCATCGGTGCGGCCCCAGCCAGGGCAAGGGACCTCGGTCGGCGCTCGTTCTTTGCGGACTCAGATGGCTTGTTGCTCAGCGTCCACCAAGGGTCGGACTCAGCGAGGAGGGCATCGACGTCAGTGTCTGGCCGCACCCAGGGCGGGTTGCCGACCTGCAGGTCGAAGCCGCCCCTCCCGAAGACGGTGGCGAAGTCGAGCTGCCAGTGGAAGAAGCCCTGCTCCCCCGCCACCCGCTCGCAGACCCGCAGCCACGGATGGTCGCGCACCACCTGTGCCACCGACTGGGCGTTCCCGCCCGAGACCTCGAAGCTCTCCTGATCGGCAAGGGCCTCCCAGGCGTCGCTCGGCGCGAGGGGCTGCGCGTTGGCGTAGCTGTTCTTCTGCTTGACGGTGACCCGCTCGCCGAGGATCGCGGCAACAGCGTCGAGCCACTCGTCGAGCGTCGGCAACGCCACGTCGTCCCCGGTCAGCGGCCAGAACCAGAGCGCGCACCAGGCGTCCATCACCCGGCGGAGCCGCCGATAGGCGCCGTCCTGGTCGGCGAGCGAGGCCTCGATCTGTTCGCGGCTCACCGCGCCGGCGGCCGAGGGCTCGGCGTCGCGCTTCCAGAGCCGGATGTCGCGCGCCGATTCCCGCTCAGCGACGGAGAGCCGCCTGTAGGCGAGCGCCCACAGCTCGTCGGCCTGGTGGGAGATGTTGACGAGACGGTCGAGCTGCTTCTTGGATGGCTTGGCCTTCAGCTTCGTGCGCCACGCCTTCAGTGCCTTGACGCGCTCGGGCGCCAACTTGGCCGCCTCCTTCGAGTCGGCCGTGGCACCCCAGCCTGCGGCCGGCAGCAGCCAGTGGTGGATGCGTCCGCCGGTGCCGCTCAGCTCGGGGCGGTCCTCCGCGACCCGGCGTTCGATGTCGGTCAGCGGCTCGGCGGCGGGCGGCGTCGTGAGCCACGCCTTCGACTCGACCTTCTCCCGGCTGTAGAAGGAGCGCGAGGCGCCGACCAGCGAGTTGCCGCGCCGGAGCCGGAGCCCGAACCAGGGGGCGGCCAGGTCCTTCGCCATGGTGTCCAGCCACAGCGTGATCTCCGCGAATTCGACCGCGGTGGCGTTGAGGTCCACCCCGTACACGTTGTGCAGGGCGATGAACGCCTTTGCCCGCTGGAGCTCGGCCGGGTAGGCGTCGGGGTCGATCCGCTCCCCCACCTCGTCTTGCCTGCGCCGTAGGTACTGCTCGGCGAGCTGGCGGACGGCCTCGATCGCGAACGCTCCCGACCCGAGTGCGGGCTCGCACACCGTCAGGCCGAGGATCTCCTCGGCTGAGGTGGTGGTGCCGTCCTGGTCCAGCAGCTCCTCGAGCGCCTGGGAAACGGTGAACTTCGTCAGGACCTCGGGCGTGTAGTACGACGCCGAGCGCTGGCGTTCGCGGCCGGAGAGGCGGAACACGAACTGGCCGGCGGTGTAGCGGCGACGGCTCTTGGCCCCGGTGACCGGATCCTCGTCGACCACGAAGTCGGCGTCATCCAGGTCGTCGGCCCTGTCGACGGGCACCACCCACGAGCCCTTCTCGGTGTTTCCGCCGCGCGCCACCTCGTAGAGGTCGACGTCGGCGAAGGAGCCGGTGTAGCTCATCAGGCCCTCGTAGACGGCGCCGAGCTGGTTGATGCCGAGTTCGACGTAGCTGATGAACCCGCGCTCGCGCCCCTTCTGCTCCTTGCTCAGCAGTAGCCTCCGCAGGACGTTCTGGACGGCCTCGTTGCCGAGCCCGACCGCGTCGATCAGCCCGGTGGCCTCCGGCTTGAACAGGTCGGCGCGCAGCGAATGGAACTCGAGGCCGCGCTCGACGAGCCCCTCGTCGTCGGCTGGGAGGGCGTGCCCGCGGTCGACCAGGCGGAATAGTGTGCCGAGCGACTCGTACAGGTGCGTGCCATTCCTGGCCGACGGTGTCGCCAGCTCGACCTGGACCAGCTCGCGGAGCCGGTCGAGCGAGTAGCCGCGCGCGTAGTCCGGGTCACCAGCGGGCAGCACGCCCAACTCGGGCGAGGCCTCCGCGTACAGCAGGAAGAGGATCCGGTACAGGAACCGCAGGGACTGCACGGCCAGCGGCTGCGCGCTCGCCTGGGGCAGCGCGTCGAGGCCCTTGTCGCGGCGCCGGTTGACGACCTCGTTGGCGATGACCTCGATGGAGGCGCGCACGCCCTCGCGCAGGTCGGCCGAGACGCCGACGGTGTGCGCGACGGAGGCCTCCAGGGTGGCGGCCCACCAGGTCGCGCCCTCCGCATCGGGAGCGAGCGAGTCGGCGTCAAGCGCCACGAGGGCTCGGTCGAGCTCGCCGCCCTGCTTCAAGTCGCCGCGTTCGGCGACGGTCTGGATGTCGATGGCGAGGTAGCGGCCCTCGGGCCAGCGCGATCCCTCCGCGATGACCAGCCAGCGGCCTGCCTGCACCAACGCGAAGCCGACGTCGGGATTGTTCAGGAACACCTCGCTGACGAGCTTTCCTGCCGAGGTGATCTCGACCTCGTCGTCGGTGAGATACGGCTCGGGGAGCGTCTTGGCGTGCCGCGCGAACAGCTCCTCGAGCGAGCCGGCAGGCACGGCGTCGATGATGGCGAGCGCCGAGGGCAGACCCGGGCGGCGCACCAGTCGGAGCGGGCCGTCGACCTGGGTGGCGAAGGCCCCCGGCTCGTCGAAGCCCAGGATGCCGCGCAGC
This sequence comes from Propionibacteriaceae bacterium AM104-82, assembly GCA_027658995.1. Classification (GTDB taxonomy): domain Bacteria; phylum Actinomycetota; class Actinomycetes; order Propionibacteriales; family Propionibacteriaceae; genus Arachnia. The sequence continues at coordinate 338,231 of JAQDQK010000001.1, read as the reverse complement.
TGCGCATGGATGTCCGAGGCATCGGCTGGCTCATCGATGTCGGAGCGCTGCTCCAGGTAGCTGTAGAGCGCGGCCAGGTCGGTGGCGAGCCTGCTTCGCGCGGAGGTGAACCGGGACCTCGTGGTCGGCGTCTCGGACTCCTTCCATGCCTTGACCCGGTCCAGCACGCGCCCCAGGAACGACTCCTTGCGGGCGTCGGTGGTGAAGTAGTGCTCGCTGATCCAGTCTTCGACGACGATCAGGGCGTCGCTGTCAGCCATGGTTCACCTTCTGTTCTGGGAGGACGACAAGCAGCGGGCGGACCAACTGCCGGTCGGGCATCATGTCGCGGCTCAGCTCCTCTTGCTGACGCACCAACGCCCGGTTCTGCACCACGTTGTGACGCTGGATGAGGGCGTCGGCCTCGTGCTGCCAGCGCTGGGTCCGTTCGACCCACTCGTCCACCCTCATCCGGGCGTCGCTCTCGGCGGCCCCCATCTGGAGCGACAGGAAGGCGGTGGCCGCGTCAACCGCTGGTCGGATGAGCGAACGCTCGGGCAGGTCGACGGGGCCAGGATTGCTCTGCTGGTCGAGCACCCCGACGGCCTCGAAGAGTTCCGGCGCCGACGGATACGGGCGGATGGCGGGTCGCTCGCCCGTGAAGTCGGCGAGCAGCCAGCTCGACGCCACCACTTGGCCGCGCTTGTTGATGAGGGTGCCGTTCAGCAGCACGGTTGGCGCCGCCACCTGGCCCCGCACGGCGTACACCTCGTTGCGGCCGAGCGTCGCGAGCGCCCGGTCGGCGGCCCAGTCGAGCACCGGATGCAGCGGGCCGAGGTAGTGCGCCTCGGGCCAGGATGACGAGCTCGCATCGGTCAGCGCATCCTCGAGGATGGCGGCCCCCAGCGCGTGATCGGTGACCAACCGGAGGTTGTCGCGGACCTGCCTGTCGGTCAGGTAGGTCTGCGGCAGCACGTCGAGGCGCTGCACCAGGTCTGCTGGTGGCACGAACTCCACGATGGCGCCCTTGCGACGCCAGCCGACGCCTCCGCTGTCTCCCGGCTGCGGGGCCTCTTCGGGGTTCGGGTATGCCGCGGCGAGCGCCTCGCTGAGGAAGTCCACGGCCCTCGGATACAGCAGCCTGGCAGGGGCCTCGTCCGGCCGGACGACGTCGGAGGCGTCCGCGCCCAGCAGTTCGTCCAGCCAACTCATGTCATCGGCCTCGACCACGGGCGCGTCGGGGACCACATCCTCGAAGCGTTTCACGCCTGCCAGCGCCCTGAGGATCTCCTCCTCTTCGGCCTTGACGGAGTACTTTCCCATGATGCTGGCGGCGTCACCCAGGGACTTGTGGACCTCCTGCTCCCGGCTGACGAGCTTCGTCAGGACCTTGATGTCACCTGCGAACGTGTCGTCGTCGGGTGACAGCAGGAGGGTCGTGATCTGCGGCGAGTGGAGTTGGCCGTAGCGGTCGATGCGTCCGTTGCGCTGCTCGATGCGGATCAGCGACCACGGGATGTCGTAGTGGATGAGGTGGTGGCACTGCTTGTGCAGGTTGACGCCCTCGCTGGCGACGTCCCCGGTCACGAGGACGCGGATCGGGGAGCTCGACTGCTTGAAGCTCTCGACGATGCCCTGCTGCTGGTCGTCGCCGAGGCCGCCGTGGAGGACATCGATCTGGTCGGGCCTCATCCGCAGGTCGACCGCGAGGCGCTCGCGCAGCCAGTCGAGGGTCGCGACCCGTTCCGAGAAGATGACGGCGCGCGCATCGGACTTGGGGCCGATCCCGATCTCGCGGAGGTAGTCGACGAGGGCCGTGTACTTCGACGAGGAGGCTTGGCAGGCGTCGTTGAGCCGAAGCAGCACCGTGAGCGCGTCGGCCTCCCGACGCTCACGCACGGTGTCGCCCAGCCGTGCGAGACGGTCAGTGAGGGTCGCCTCAAGCGCGGCGGGAGAGCTGAGGAAGGCCTTCGCGAGCGTCCACGGAAACAGCCGTCCGTTCTCCCCCGAGTAGGGCGAGGAACCCGCGGCCGGGCGCAGCCAGGTGTGCACCAGTTCGTCCACGACCGCGTTCTCCGCGGGCGAGGCGGGCACCAGACGGTTGTCCGGCTCGCGGCGCTCGGCCCAGTCGGAGCCGACCTCGTTGGCGACCTCTGGGCTGTGCCGGTGGCGGCGGATGACGAGGTCCTGGACGCGGTCCAGGTCCAGTTCGCCCTCGACCGACACGGCCGTCGGGTCGAGGAGCCGCACGAGGTTCGCGAACGACTCGGCCTTGCCGTTGTGGGGTGTGGCGGAGGCGAGGATCAGGGCGTCGGTTTGCGGTGCAAGGATCGTGGCGAGCCGGTTGTTCTGCGTGTCGGCGTTCGTCGCGTTGTGTGACTCATCGATGACGACGGCGTCCCAGTGGTGACGGCGCAGGTCGTGGACGAAGCGTTCCTGCTTCAAGGTGTCCATCGAGATGATCACGCGTCGGAAGTAGGTGAAGGGGTTGCGGTTGGCGGGCAGCTTCTGCTTGACGCGGGCGACGCCCTGAGAGTCGAGCCGCACGAAAGGAATCGCGAAGCGGGACCACATCTCGTGCTGCATCTGCTCCAGGACGTGCCTGGGGGTGACGATCAGGATCCGTTCGCCGCGCCCACGTCGGATCAGCTCGGCCAGGATCATGCCGATCTCCAGCGTCTTTCCGAGGCCGACTGCGTCGGCAAGCAGGATGCGCGGGCGCAGGTTGGCCGGGTCGAGCGCCTTTGCCACCGCCTTCTGCTGGTAGCCGAGGGGGTTCGAGAGCACCCGGGTCGACACCGTCAGTGCCGCGTCGCCCAGCGGCACAGGGGTCTTGCGCAGCGTCGACTCGAGCCACAGGCGGGAATCGCGGTAGCGCGGTGATCCGTCCGGCTTGATGGTGGCGTTGCGTGGGTCGAGGACGGCGATGTCGTCGAGGGACTCGAAGAACACGGCGTCCTGACCGCGCACCAGGTCCGAGATCCCCTGCACCGTGACCGCTTGCCCGTCGGCGGTCTCCTCCACCTGAGTGACCAGCCACTCTTCGTCACGGACAACAACCACGGCCCCAGGGGCGAAAACTTGTGCGCTCATCGTCGGGCGAAACTCCTCATCACGGTCGATAGCTTGGCAGACCCCGCTAGCTGCGAGCGGCATGTCCGTCCGGTCAGTTCACGACATCGCGCTCTGTCAATGCCACCACAGACGGGAGCAGGATGCGGCGTGCATTCGCAGCCAGTCGACTCAACGGCCCGTACTGCCGAAGCGTCGCTCGCATCAGCTCGTCCGGCGTGGCGTGAGGGACTCGCTCGGCCACCGTGCGAACCAGCCAGTCGAGCTCACTTCGCGGCACCTGGCCGAGGTCGCGGGGGCCCAGCGCGCGGAGGCGGTCGGGCACCTCAGCCGTGAGGCGGAGGGTTCTCTCCTCGAAGGCCACTCCCCGCGCCGCGGGATCGACATGGACGCGCCCCCTCCGGATCGCGGACTGGACGGCTCGGTCGAGGAGCCGACCAATCTCGCTGCCTACCCGTCGTCCGCCCGACGCCAAGACGTAGGCACGCTTGACCCTCGAGATGGTGACGGGACCCTCGACGGCCACAATCTCGGTGATGCCGTCGACGAGCTCGCTCAACTGGGCGCCCGCGACCGGGATCATCGCTGCCTGGAACGCCGTGTACGGATGAAGATCGGCGCCCTGGCGGGCCTCGTCGAACTCGCCGGGCTCGTCGAACCACTCATCCGCGCTGATAGGCGAGACCGGGACGTCGGCGCCGTAGGTCAAGGACTCCGGCTCCTCGCCGCCGCCACGATGTTCTGAAGATGGAGTCTCATCGCTTGCCGCTGCGGCACGTCGCGGAGTCCAGGAGATCTCCACCTCGGCCTCTGCCGGATCGCTCTCAGCCACCACAGGTTCGTCCAGGCCAGCGTGACCCTCCGGCTCGGCTTCCATGGCGTGATCATCGCGCTGGTCGTGCGGCTCGCTCGTCGTGTCTCCGAAGGGGTGAATCTCGCGACTCTCCAGTTCCCTCCACAGCGGCTCGAGCGAACGACTCGGGTCGACGTAGTACTGGGACTCGCGGATTCTGAAGAAGTGCCACCCGCATCGCTCGAGTTCACGCTGCCGGGCAAGGTCTCGCGAATAGTCCTCGGGCCCGTGCCATCGGTCCCCATCGCACTCGACCGCGAGGCGGCCCCGCGCCCCGACCACCACCAGGTCGATGCGATAGCCCAACTCATGTTGCTGCGGCAGGACGGTGTAGCCCCGCTCGACCAACCGGTTGTACACCCGCTGCTCGAAGAGCGAGTCAAACGGCTCGACGCGACGGTCTTCGTCCACCGGCTCGCTGCCAAGGTGGCTCAGCGCCCGACCTGTCGAGGTGACCTCATATGCGTGGTCCAGCAGCTTGCGGCGCACGTCATCCTCGTTCGGAATCTCAGACGCCTGAACAGAATGGAAGAGCCGCACCTGATCCCGCGCGCGGCTCACGGCAACGTTGAACCGCTGGATGTACATCTCGGCGGTCAGGGAACTCAGTCGCTTCCCCGGTTCGACGGCGGAAACCATGGAGAGGAAGACCACGTCCCGTTCGGCACCCTGGAAGTCTGGCGAGATGCCCACCCGCAGGTCGCGCCGAGCCCACTCCTCCGAGGACACCTGACCCAGCAGCTTGCCCTCGATGAACTTGGCTTGATCGACACCCACCAACGAGATGACGGCCATGGTCTTGCCAGCAAAGGCGGGGTCCTTCAGGCAATGCAACAGGTCGGAGATCAGGGCATCGGCCTCGGGAACGTTGACGTTGCGGCCCTCGGCGGTATTGCCCGTCGGAACGAACCGGTTGACGAACGGGTCCAGCCGGTCGGCACCGAACTGACGGACGGGGATGAGCTCGACACCGTTTGGCTTGTAGGCAATCCGGTTGCTGAACTCGATGATCTCCTTGTAGCAGCGCCGGTGCTCGACCAGCGTGAGCCTGCCCTGATAGCGCATGCCCGCCTCATCGAAGAGGGACCGCTTCGGGTCCTGCCAGTTGGGCTTGTACTTGTCGTCCTCGAGGTACTGGGTGGCCAGGTCGCGGAGTTGCTGCTCGTCGAGCCCGACATTGGCCGGGGACACCTGCTTGTCGTCGCCGATCACGACGATGCTCGGCGCGAGGTATTGCAGGAAGGTCGCCTCAAGGCCCGCCTGGGACGCTTCGTCGACGATCACAACGTCGAACATGTTCTCCTGCATGGCGAACTGTTCCGTGATGCGGTAGATCGGCATGATCCACACCGGGACCGCCGGACGGCAGCGTTCCATCGCAGAGCGGATCTCCGCCTTGCGCTGCGCTGCGTACTTTCCGGTTCCCTTACCCAGCTTCTTGACGAGGTCCGCGTAGCTTGAGAGGTCGGCACGGGCGCCGGGGGTCAGCCGTTCGGGACTCACCGCATGGCCCCACGCACGCAGCGCGGCCACCTTTCCGGCCAGCGATGTCAGTCGCGCCTCGATCACCGCCAGTTGACCCTGGATCGAGTTCGAGTCTGTCAGCTTCCACGAGAGGATCCAGGCCCCAAGTCGGGCACGGCGGAACAGGCCCTCGACCTGCGCAAGCCTGTGGTCCCACTCCTGATTGTCCAGGTCTGCCGTGATGGCCGCGAGGAGACGGGGTGCTGCCTCGCCGAGGCGATCGGAGAGGCCGTCGCGTCGCGCGAGGCGCTGTGCGGCGACCATGAGGGCGCGCATCGACCCGATGGCGTCCGCGTAGCCGGCCACGTCGCGATCGCGCACCGCGGTGAGGGCCGCGTCAATGGCTTCGGCAGCGTCGCCATGGACGACCGATTCCGAGAGCGCGGCCTCCAGGTGACCCAGCGGCACCCGCGACGACTCCAGCGCGTCGGTGAGGATCAGCTCATCCAGCGCATGCCGAACATCGTACAGGAATGACTTGTCGTTCCAGTCAGTGATCTGCATGCCGTGGCCGAGGAAACGCTGCCTCAGCTCCTCGAGGGAGGCGCCAAGCTCGGCGATGTTGGCGATGCGCTGCAACTGGCTCCTGTGCCAGTCGACGCGTTCCTGGACGGTGTCTTCGACGGGAATCGTGGTGGTGGCTGGCCACAGCTTGTCCAGCTCATCGAGGTGACGCCAGGCCTTGGTGTGGTTGACGAAGATCGCGAGGCTCTCAACGGTCGTGGCTGGCACGCCGTTGACGCGGACCTGCTCGAAGAAGGGCTGACACTCCTTGACGACCCGGGGGGCGAACATGCCCACCTTCGGGTGTCCGTCCGCACTCGTCTTGATCGGACCCGATGCCTCGATGTGCGCGGTCAGGGACTGCGCCATGGGGACGAACTGGTCTGGCTCCGCCCCCGCTTCGATGCGAGTGCCGAAGGGGACGGCGACGCTCAACTCTTCGATCGACTCAAGACCGGCTTCGAGCTTCCTTGCGCGCCCGTCCCACACCCCGGGCGTGCCCGCGAGGGTGTCCCTCAGCGCGTCGGCGATCCACCCCTCGCCCCACTGCTGGGTCGCGTCGATGTCGGACTGCGCCTGCACCAGGCTCGCCCTCAGTTCGATGGCCACCTCTGGAACCATGGCTGGAGGGCAGGAAAGCGGCGATCGACGGGAGCGTTGGAGGCTGGTTTCCGCGTCGCTCTCGGATTGGACGGCCGCTGCGAACTCGGGCGGCGTCAGGAGGCCGGCCGGATCGAGGCGCCGGCGCCGCACTTGCTCTTCCTCACCGGTCAGCTTCGTGTCACGCAGGAGGCCGAGCCACTCTCGCGCCTCCTTGGCGCTCATGGGGGTCGGGAGATCCACGCGGCCGTCCACGAGGTCATCTGCCCAGCCGTGGACGGCGACCTGCTCGGCGAACTCCTGCGCAAAGGCGGCGAGGCTGGCCGACCGGCCCTCAAACTGAACCTCTTGGACCTCACTCTCGCGGGCCTGGACCAGGCTCCGGTTGAGCACCTGCCGCTCACCGCGAAGCTGCTCAACCTCAGCGAGGATCCGTTCGACATTGTGGCGGCTACCCTCGGCATCGTGCGACTCTGCGCGGCGTGCAATCTCCCGCACGGCCGTCTGCAGATCGGCGATGTCCTTTTGAGTGCCACTCATCACGGACACCGCAAGGGGGCGAACCTCGCGAGGCAGCTTGCCGCGCACCTCGTAGAGGGCACGGTCGGTCTGGGCAGTGACGAGGACCCGCTTGCCCTGAGCAACCAGGTGAGAGATCAGCGCCGCGGCCATGTGGGTCTTGCCCGTCCCGGGCGGCCCCTGAACGACGGTTTGGGCATTGGTCTCGACACGGCGCAGGATTTCACGCTGCTTGTCGTTGAGGGGCAAGGGGGCGATGACGTCGTCATCGACGCGCAGGAGCGCGCCGGGCGCCGGGTTGTGCGTCACCTGCGGCGGCAGGTTCGGGTCAACGAGCGGCATCAGGCCGGACGGCACGGCCTGCGTTTCCTCGATCTGGCTGGCGATCTGTTGGAGAGCCTGAATGAGGCCCGCCTGGCTCCTCGGGCGGAAGATCAGGGCCGGCGCGAAACGGACGACCGGCGACAGCTCGGCGACCCCGTCCTCCAGCGACTCCTCGTAGCGCGCCTCTCCATGGAGGCGGTTGGCGAAGCCACGCAGCAGATCGGCGACCGACTCTGCGAGCGGATTGTCGCCGGCGACGCCTGCCTCGCGGGCAAATCCCGTAACGAGCGCGGGGTCTTGGACTTGGCTGGGGTCGAGCATGTCGAGCTCTGCCCTCAGCGAGGTGACGCTCTCGTCGACGCGGAAGGAAAGGCGGCCGCTCTTCTCATCCAGGTGCGAGCCCACCTCCGCGGTCAGGACGTGACGCCTGACGCGACCTCCCACCTGCGGCTGCCAGTTGAGCAGACCAACCGCGAGGACGAGCTGCATCTCCTCGGCCTTCTGCTCGGCCTGGAGGTGAACCTGGAAGAGCCGCGCGTACAGCTTGCGCACCGGGGCCTCCTCGGCCTCGCGATTCGCCCATTCCTGCCAGGTCGACAACCACTGCTCAAACCGGCACGAGAGTTCGTCCCTGAGGTTGTCGTCGACGCCATCGTCGTCGGTGGGGAGCTGAAGGGCTGGCCGCGTCGCAGGATCGGAGAGATCGCCCTCCACGCGCCCCCGGAGAGTCTCCGGCAGCTCCGGCATCCGGTGCGCGACCAAACGGTCGACCTCCAGGAACGCCTCGGACGGTTCGCTTGGGCTCTCCCATCGGACGGTCTCCGCCTCAGGCAGCCGATGGAACCAGATCACATCTCCGGTCTTCTCGTAGCTGCTGAGATCGGCCACTGGCTTGTGGCGTAGCTGTTGTGCTGCCGCCAAGAACCTAAAGACCCGGACACACCTGTCCACCAGCTCTTGACCCATATCCGCGATATCCCCCTGCATCAGCCACTTCGCCCTACCTACGCGTGCCAGGGAGTCTAGGGGTATCCCTCTGACAGTTTCACCTCGGCCCACGAGGAGCCGGATGCTTGCCTCATGCCTCGCAGTGAGACGACAATGCCCCGTCCGGGCGACAAGAGGACCGGAACCAATCCAGAGCGGCGGCCCTCTGGGCGACCTCTACGCTCCCTTCGCGAACCATCGCATGTGGCCGGGAACGGCAACGGCCCGCCTCCAGCGGAGGCGGGCCGTGCGCGGCGTCTGGGACTCAGCCGGCGGTGCGGGCCGGGAGGGTCTTCGGCTTGAACGATGGGCGGGACGCCTCGTAGGCCGAGATGGTGTCGGCGTGCTGCAGCGTCAGCGAGATGTCGTCGAGGCCGTTGAGCAGGCGGTGCTTGGTGTAGTCGTCGATCTCGAAGCTCACGCTCAGATCGCCCCGGGTGATCGTCTGGGACGGCAGGTCGACCGTGGTCTCGACGTTCGGGTCGGCCTCGATGGCAGCCCACAGCGCGTCGCGGTCGGCCTCGGAGACGACGGCGACCAGGAGGCCCGCCTTGCCCGAGTTGGAGCGGAAGATGTCCCCGAAGCGGGTGCCGACCACGACCTTGAAGCCGTAGTTCTGCAGCGCCCAGACGGCGTGCTCGCGGGAGGATCCGGTGCCGAAGTCGGGGCCGGGGATCAGGATCGTGCCCGTCGTGAACGGCTCACGGTTCAGCACGAACTCGGGGTCGTTGCGCCAGGCGGCGAACAGCCCGTCCTCGAACCCGGTGCGCGTGATGCGCTTCAGGTAGACGGCGGGGATGATCTGGTCGGTGTCGACGTTGCTGCGCTGCAGCGGGACCGCGATGCCGGTGTGGTTGACGAAGGGTTCCATGGTTTCTGGTTCCTACTCTCAGAGATCGGCAGGGGCGGACAGGTGGCCGGTGATCGCGGTGGCTGCCGCGACGGCGGGCGAGACGAGGTGCGTGCGACCGCCCTTGCCCTGGCGACCCTCGAAGTTGCGGTTCGACGTCGACGCGGAGCGCTCGCCCGGGGCCAACTGGTCCGGGTTCATGCCGAGGCACATCGAGCAACCGGCGGCGCGCCACTCGGCTCCGAAGTCGAGGAAGATCTTGTCGAGGCCCTCGGTCTCGGCCTGCAGGCGGACGCGGGCCGAGCCCGGCACCACGAGCATCCGGACGGAGTCGGCCTTCTTGCGGCCCTCCAGCACGGACGCGGCAAGGCGCAGGTCCTCGATGCGGCCGTTGGTGCAGGAGCCCAGGAAGACGGTGTCGACGGCGATCTCGCGCATCGGCGTGCCGGGGGTGAGATCCATGTACTCCAGCGCGCGCTTCGCGGTGGCCTGCTCGACCTCCGAGTCGAAGTCCTCGGGAGCGGGAACGGTGCCGCCCAACGGGACGCCGTGGCCGGGGTTGGTGCCCCAGGTGACGAACGGCGTCAACTTCGTCGCGTCGATGTCGACCTCGATGTCGAAGGTGGCGTCGTCGTCCGACTTGAGCGTCCTCCAGTACTCGACGGCGGCGTCCCAGTCCTCGCCCTCGGGCGCGTGCGGGCGGCCCTTCAGATAGGCGAAGGTGGTCTCGTCGGGGGCCATCATGCCCGCCTTGGCGCCCCACTCGATCGACATGTTGCAGATCGTCATGCGGCCCTCCATCGACAGGTTCTCGATGGTGTCGCCGCGGTACTCGACGATATAGCCCTGGCCGCCGCCGGTGCCGACCTTGGCGATCAGCGTCAGGACGATGTCCTTGGCGGTCACGCCGTCGGGCAGTTCGCCGTTGATGTTGACGGCCATGGTCTTCGGCTTGGCCTGGGGCAGCGTCTGGGTCGCCAGGACGTGCTCGACCTCGGAGGTGCCGATGCCGTAGGCGAGCGCGCCGAACGCGCCGTGCGTGGAGGTGTGCGAGTCGCCGCACACAATGGTCATGCCGGGCTGCGTGACGCCCAACTGGGGACCGATGATGTGGACGACGCCCTGGTCCTTGTCGCCAAGCGAGTGGATGCGCACGCCGAAGTCCTTGGCGTTCTGGCGCAACGTGTCGACCTGCTTCTTCGAGACGGGGTCGGCGATCGGGGCGAGGATGTTCAGCGTGGGGGTGTTGTGATCCTCGGTCGCGAGCGTGAGGTCCGGGCGACGGACGGGGCGACCTGCGAGACGAAGGCCCTCGAACGCCTGCGGGCTCGTGACCTCGTGCACGAGATGCAGATCGATGTAGAGCAGGTCGGGCTCACCTTCGGCCGACCGGACGACGTGCGCGTCCCATACCTTCTCGCTCAGGGTTTTCCCCATGGCTCCTCGCTTCTGACGAATCATTTTCAACTGCGGTTCAGTATGACCAAGCTGAGCGCGAATCCATGTTGCATGTCCACTATGCGGATTGATAATCTCACCATATGGACGAAACTTCAGGCGTTGGCGTACTCGACAAAGCCGCGGCGGTCCTTGCCGCCCTTGAGCGCAATCCCTTGACGCTCGCTGGCCTCGTGACGGCGACCGGGCTCGCGCGCCCGACCGCGCACCGGCTCGCGGTCGCGCTGGAGCACCACCGCTTCGTGGGCCGCGACCTGCAGGGCCGCTTCGTGCTCGGGCCACGCCTGATCGAGTTGGCGGAGTCGGCGGGCGAGGATCCGCTGCTGGCGACCGCCGGGCCGATCCTGAACCGGCTGCGCGACATCACGGGCGAGTCGGTGCAGTTGTTCCGCCGCCAGGGCGACATCCGCATCTGCGTCGCCTCCGTCGAGCGGCCGCACGGCCTGCGCGACACCGTCCCGGTCGGCGCGCAACTGCCCATGACGGCGGGCTCCGCCGCGCAGGTGCTGCTGGCCTGGGAAGAGCCCGACAAGTTGGAGAAGCTTCTCGACACGGCGTCGTTCACGCTGTCGACGCTGCAGTCGGTGCGCCGCCGCGGCTGGGCGCAGTCGGTCGCCGAGCGCGAGGCGGGCGTCGCGTCGGTGTCGGCGCCGGTGCTCGCGCCGTCGGGCAAGCTGATCGCCGCCGTGTCGGTGTCCGGCCCCATCGAGCGACTGACCCGCTCCCCCGGCCGCCTGCACGCGCCCGCGGTGCTCGCCGCTGCCGAGCGGTTGAGCGAGGTGCTGCGCCGCAGCGGCGCCCCCGAGTGACCTGACGGGCGGGAACCGATCTGACGACGGCGAGCGGCCCGGTGTGTCCAGCACCGGGCCGCTCGTCTCTTGTCGCGGCACGAGAAGGGTGGCCGCGACGTCATGGCTGGCTCAGTCGGCCGCCCTGCCGACCCTCCAGAATCCTGTGAACGCGATCCGCGACTTGGGCACGCCGCAGTCGACGAGGTGTCGACGGCCGCCCGCCGCGAGGGCCTGCTCGCCGACGACGAAGGCCGAGACCCGCTCGGGGCGCTCGGGACGGTGGCGGCGCAACTCCTCCAGCGCGACCGACCCGGGGCGCGCGTCCGGGTCGTCGCGCACCACCCACCGCACGTCGACGCCGGACGGCGCGGGCGCCTGTTGCGCGTCGGCGAGGTCGGGCACCTCGATGATCGCGAGCCCGCGGGCGTCGGCGGGCAGATCGCGCAGCACGCCGAGGACGGCAGGCATGGCCGACTCGTCGCCGACCAGTACGTGGTGCCCGGCGTCGGGCAGCAGGTCGAAGCCGCGGCCCTGGTCAATCAGCGCGACCCTCTCCCCCGGCTTGGCCTTTGCCGCCCACGGACCGGCGAGCCCGACGTCGCCGTGCGCGACGAAGTCGACGTCGATCTCGTGGGTGCGTTGCTGGCGGATCGTGTAACTGCGGACGGCAGGGCGGCTTCCGGAGCGCTGCCGCAGGTACTTCAGGTAGCCGGTGACGCCGAAGGTCTCGGGAAGGTGCGAGTAGTCGGCGTCGCCGCGCTCGGGGTGTGGGAAGAACAGCCGCACCCAGTGGTCGAAGCCGTGCCGCGGCAGCGTCGCGAGGTCCGGCGAGCCGAGGGTGATCCGGACCAGGTGGGGGCTGATCCGCTCGGTAGCGGTGACCTCTGCGCGGTAGAGGCCACGCTCCTTGCGGGCGTCGCTGAAGGCCATCTGGATCCCTTCGTCGGGTGACGGGAAAACCCTAGCGGCATTTTGGCAAGCACGCCATAGCGTAATTCCTCGGGCCTGACGTTGAGCATGTTTGGTGAGTCGTTGCGCGACACGCCGCGATTTCTCGGCGTGTCGCGCAACGAGCAACCAAACATGCTCAAACACACACCCCCATCCAGCCCCGGGCACGAAAAAGACCCGGTCATGACTGACCGGGTCTTGCTCTTTGTAGCCCCGACGGGATTCGAACCCGCGCTACCGCCTTGAGAGGGCGGCGTGCTAGGCCGCTACACAACGGGGCCCTAGCGTGTGGAAGCTTAGCAGCTTCCGCAGGGGTACCAGGACTCGAACCTGAACTAACGGAACCAGAAACCGTCGGGCTGCCAATTACCCCATACCCCTGTGTGCTACCGGTTGCCCGGGCACGAAGAAGAACACTACACCATCGATTCCGTGCGCCACAAACCGAGCGGCGCGCTGCCTCACGGGGTCCGCGTCGCGAGCCGCAACCGGGTTCCCACCCACCATGCCGCGGCCGCGAAGGCGGCGAATCCGGCGATGTCCCAGGCGGCGTCGGCCCACGTGATCGCCGTGACCTTCTTCAACTCGGCGACCGAGGTGGAGAACATCGCGTAGACGTAGGCCGCGATGTTGTTGACGATGTGCGCCGCGATGCCCGCCTCCAGGCCGCCCGTCACCACCACGAGGGCGCCCGCGATCAGGCCGAACGCCAACCGGTGTGCGAACAGCGCCGGGTTCTGCACCCCGTGCAGCAGCGCGAACAGGAGCGCCGACCCGGCCACGCCGACCCACTGCCTGCCTGTCGCCGAGCCGATCGCCTGCAGCAGGTAGCCGCGGAAGAAGACCTCCTCCGCCGCCGCCTGCAGCGGCGAGGTGATCAGCATCACGAGCAGGAAACCGAGCCAGCCTTCCTGCCCCGCATGCCACTGCGGCATCCCCTTGGCCGCGAAGGACAGCCACAGCACGCCGTTGAGGACGACGGCCGCCACGACGAGCGCGATCAGCAGGTAGCGCCACCGCATGCCCGGCTGCACGGAGGCGAGCCAGCGCGGCTTGACGCCCTGCACGAAGCGCACCAGCAGGATCGAGACGGGGATCAGCAGCGCAAGCCCGATCTGCCCGGACGCGGGCCCCTCGGGCAGTTCGTAGGCGCCGGCGCGTGCCAGGTATTCCTCCCAGTCGCCACCGCGGTACAGGTGCGTGATCATCAGCACGAACTGCGCCGTCAGCGGGACGAGCAGCGCGAAGGCCGCGAACCCGGCGAGGATGCCGAACACCGACTGGAAGGTGCTGGCCCCGGAGTGCCGGTAGGCCAGCGGGTAGCTCACCCCGGACGGCGGATCGGCGGGGTCGCCGACCGCCACCAGGCGGGGAACTTCGCTCACTCGTCCGCGACCGGGTTCGACAGCGTGCCAAGGCCGGTCACAGAGACGTGCACCTCGTCACCGGGTTCCATCGGGCCGACGCCCGCGGGAGTGCCCGTCAGGATCACGTCGCCGGGAAGCAGCGTGATCGACTGCGTGATGTAGGACACCAGTTCGGCGATCCCGCGCACCATCTGCGACGTGGCGCCCTGCTGCTTGACGTCGTCGCCCAGCCGGGTCTCGATTTCGAGCTTGCCCGCCTCCTCCAGAGTCAGGTGCGTGTTGATCCACGGGCCGAGCGGCAGGAACGTGTCGGAGCCCTTCGCCCGCGCCCACTGGCCGTCGGTGCGCTGCCAGTCGCGCGCTGTGACGTCGTTGCCGATCGTGTAGCCGAAGATCACGTCCGGCACCCGCTCGACGGGGACCTGCTTGCAGATCCGGCCGATCACGATGGCAAGTTCGCCCTCGTACTGCAGGTCGGTGACGCCCGCGGGCCGGATGATCGTCTCGTTCGGCCCGATCACGGAGGTGTTGGGCTTGAAGAACAGCAGCGGGGCCTCGGGCACCTCACCGCCCATCTCGGCGGCATGGTCGGCGTAGTTCTTGCCGACGCCGATGACCTTCGAGCGAGGGATCACGGGCGAGAGCAGCCGGACCTCGTCGAGATCGTGACGCTCCCCCGTGTAGTTGACGGCGACGCCGGCCAACGGGTCGGAGGTCAGGGTCGCGATCGAGTCCGGATTGTCACCACCGTCGATGGCGAGTTCGATGATCCCGTACTGGGGATCCTGGCCTGCGAGGGCGAAACGGGCAATACGCATGCCCGTCAGCCTAGTCGCACCGGCCCCGCCGCGCTCAGTGCCGCAGGTGCGTCATGATCCCGTAGGCCAGCGCGTCCGACAACGCCTCCCACGACGCCTCGATGACGTTGGTGCCGACCCCGACCGTCGTCCAGGTGTGCCCGTCGAAGGAGGTGTCGATCAGGGTGCGGACGGTCGCGTCGGTGCCGTAGCCCTCATCGAGGATGCGCACCCGGTAGTCGGTCAGCTCGAAGTCGGCGACCTGCGGGAAGGCGGGGATGAGCGCGGCCCGCAGCGCGCCGTCGAGCGCGTTGACAGGGCCGTTGCCCTCGCCGACGACCATCTGGCGCACGTCCTTCGCGGTGAGCTTGACGGTGGCCTCGGAGATGTTCTCGCCGTGGCGCTCCTCGGTGAAGACCCGCCACGAGTGCACCTCGAACGGCAGGTCGAGCATGCCCAGTTGGCTGCGCAGCAGCATCTCGAAGCTGGCGTCGGCCGACTCGTAGGAGTAGCCCTCCGCCTCGCGCGCCTTGACGACCTCGGTGATGCTTGCCGCCTGCTCGCGGTCGGCCAGGTCGAAGCCGAGCTGCTCGCCCTTGATCTGGATGTTGGCGCGGCCCGCCATGTCGGAGATCAGCATCCGCATGTCGTTTCCGACGAGCGCCGGGTCGATGTGCTGGTACAGGTTCTCGTCGACCTTGATGGCGGAGGCGTGCAGGCCCGCCTTGTGCGCGAAGCTCGACTGGCCGACGTATGGCTGGCGGCCGAGCAGCGGCTGGTGCGCCACCAGCGCGATCGCGTGCGCGACGCGCGTCAGGTCGGCGAGCTGGTCGGCGGGCAGCACGTCCCAGCCGAACTTGAGCTGCAGGTTGGGGATCACGGCGGACAGGTCGGCGTTGCCGGTCCGCTCGCCGTAGCCGTTGAAGGTGCCCTGGACGTGCATCACACCGGCCTCGACGGCGGCGACGGTGTTGGCGACGGCGCACGCGGTGTCGTTGTGGCAGTGGATGCCGAGGTTGGCCCCGGTCGCGGCGGCGGCCTCGACGACCTCGCCCATCCAGCTCGGCAGCATGCCGCCGTTGGTGTCGCACAGCACGACGACCTCTGCGCCGGCGTCGTGGGCGGTCTGGACGACCTTGATGGCGTACTCGGGGTTGGCGCGGTAGCCGTCGAAGAAGTGCTCGCAGTCGACGAAGACGTGCTTGCCCTGCGAGCGCAGGTGTTGGACGGTGTCGGTAACCATCTCGAGGTTCTCCTCGAGCGTGGTGCGCAGCGCGCGGGTGACGTGCTCGTCGTGCGACTTCGCCACGATGCAGATGTAGTCGGTGCCCGCGTCGACGAGGGCCTGAGTCAGGGCGTCCTCGCTTGCCTTTGCGCCCGCCTTGCGGGTCGCGCCGAACGCGACGAGCTTGGAGCGCTGCAGGCCGAGCTTGGCGGCCTGCTTGAAGAACTCGGTGTCGTTGGGGTTGGCGCCCGGCCAGCCGCCCTCGATGAACGTGACGCCCAACTCGTCGAGGTAGCCCGCGATCTTGAGCTTGTCCGGCACGGACAGGTGCAGGCCCTCCTGCTGCGCCCCGTCGCGCAGGGAGGTGTCGAACACGTGGAACTCGGCGGGTCGCACGGGCAGCGTCGGCATTGTCACTCCTGATCGATCGGCAAACTCTGCGCAGAATACGCCGTGAACCCCCTCCCCGGACGTCTCAACCAGTGGACGGACACCTGAGACGTGCGGCACCACCCGCGGCCGCTCGCGTAGGGTTCCCGCCATGACTTCAGCCAAGATTGCCGTCATCGGCGGCGACGGAATCGGCCCGGAGGTGACCGCGGAGGCGCTCAAGGCCCTCACCGCGGTCGCCGGGCAGGACGCCTTCGACTTCGTGCACTACGACCTCGGCGCCGAGCGCTGGCAGCGCACCGGAGAGGTGCTCCCCGACACCGTGCTGGAGGAACTGAAGGGCGTCGACGCCATCGTGCTGGGCGCCGTCGGGGCGGCCCCCGGCTCGAAGGCGATCCCCAGCGGCCTGCTGGAACGCGGCCTGCTGCTGAAGTTGCGCTTCGCGTTCGACCACGCCGTCAACCTGCGCCCCTCCAAGCTGTACCCAGGCGTCGCGACCCCGCTCGCCCCGCGGATCGTCGACGGCAAGGACGTCGACTTCGTGGTCGTGCGCGAGGGCACCGAGGGCCTGTACTGCGGCAACGGCGGCGCGGTGCGCGTCGGCACCCCGCACGAACTGGCCACCGAGGTCTCCGTCAACACCGCCTACGGCGTCGAGCGAGTGGTGCGCGACGCGTACCGCCGCGCGCAGGCCCGCCGCGGCCACCTGACGCTGCTACACAAGCACAACGTGCTGGTCAACGCCGGGTCACTGTGGAACCGCGTCTTCACCGAGGTCGGCGAGGAGTTCCCCGACGTCGAGCGGAAGTACCTCCACATCGACGCCGCCATGATCGCCCTTGTGGTCGACCCGTCGCAGTTCGACGTGATCGTCACCGACAACCTGTTCGGCGACATCGTCACCGACCTCGCCGCGGCCGTGACCGGCGGCATCGGGCTTGCCGCCTCCGCCAACATCAACCCGACGGGCGAGTTCCCGTCGATGTTCGAACCGGTGCACGGCTCGGCCCCCGACATCGCAGGCAAGGGCATCGCCGACCCGACTGCGGCCATCTCGTCGATGGCGCTGCTGCTCGACCACCTCGGCCGCCCCGAGGACGCCAAGCGCATCGACGAGGCCGTCAGCGCCGACATCGCCGCCCGGGGCGATCACTCCTCGTCGACGGTGGAGACCGGCGACCGGATCGCCGCCGCACTCGCGTAGCACACCTGGCGCGGGTGGTCACGACCCCCACCCGCGCCGCCCCTGAGGCGCGTCGATAGCCTGACGCAATGAGTCGAGCCCTGCACCCCACCGAGGAGGCCTGGGCGCGCCATCTGATCGGCTACGGCGCCTCGTTCGGCGCCTCCCCCAGCGTCGCTCAGCGCCTGCGCTGGCTCGACTATCTCGCGACGGCCACCGCCGGCAAGGAGTGTGGCTGCGGCACCTGCCCGTCGGTCGAACTGGTCGGGGCGGACGGCCTCACGCCCTCGGGCCCCTCGTGCTACGTCCTGGAGGGCGGCACCCGCGACCTGCTGGTCCTGCTGCACGTCATCAACGACCGCCCGGCCTACCTCGAGGGCGCGCCAAGCCCCGGGCTGTCGATCACCGCGTTCCCCGAGGTGGGAGCCGCGACCTAGACGCCGAGGATCAGCTTGGCCATCAGGAAGTAGATCACCAAGCCGGTCGCGTCGACGAGCGTGGTGACGAGCGGCGCCGAGACGACGGCGGGGTCGATGCCGACCTTCCGCGCGATCAGGGGCATCGCTCCCCCGATGGTCGCCGCCCAGGCGCAGACGAGAATCAGGCTGCACGCCACGACGAGGGCGATCTGCCAGCCCACGAACAGCGAGCCGACGATGCCGCCGAGCACCGCGAGCATCAGGCCTAGCAGCAGGCCGACGCGCACCTCGCGCCAGACGACCCGCCACAGGTCGGAGAAGCGCAACTCGCCGACGGCGAGCGCACGCACCGAGGCGGTGGCCGCCTGGGCGCCCGCGTTGCCTCCGGCGCCGATCAGCATCGGGATGAACAGCGCGAGCGCCGCGACCTGCTCAAGCGTCGCCTCGAAGGCCTGCGTGACAGACACCGTCAGCGTCGCGGCGATCAGCAGCAGGCTCAGCCACAGCGCGCGGTAGCGGGCCAACCGGACGACGCCGACCGACATGTAGTGGCCCTCCCAGGGCTCCGCGCCCGCCTGGCGGGCGACGTCCTCCGAGTCGGCCTCCTCCAGGACCTCCATGGCGTCGTCGTAGGACAGCAGGCCGACGACGCGGCCCTCGCTGTCGACGACAAGCAGGTTGGGCTCGTTGGTCTCCTGGATCAGGCGCGCCGCGTCCTCTGCCTCGTCGGTCGCCGAGACGGTGACGCCGCCCTCGTCTATCGCGGAGGCGAGCGGGGCGGCAGGGTCGGAGAGCACCAGGTCGCTCAGCGCGACGGGGCCGACCAGTCTGCGCGACCCGTCGACGACCGCGAGCGTGTAGATGTTGTCGGCCTTGAGGCCCTTGGCGCGCACGGTGGCGAGCGCCTCCGCGACGCTCAGCCCCTCCCGCAGCGTGACCACCTCGGGGGTCATGAACCTGCCGACCGAGCCCTTCGGGTAGCCGAGCAGTTGCGCCGTCATGGCGCGTTCGTGGTGGCTGAGGCCGGCGAGCGCCCGCTTCACGACCAGCGCGGGGGCCTCCTGCAGAAGGCGGGAACGGTCGTCGGGGTCCATGTCCTCGAGGATCTGCCGGTACGCGTCGTCGCGCATCCCGGAGAGCAGCCGCTGCTGGTCGAACGGATTGAGCTCCTCGAACACCTCGAGGCCGAGGTCCTTGGGTAAGCGGCGGTACTCCAGTGCCGCCTCCACGTCGTCGAGTCGGGCGATCCGGTCGGCGATCTCGTGCGCCTCCAGGACTTCCTCATTCGTCATGGCTTCCACCTCCCGACCGACCACACTAGGCCGCAGATGCTGTGCGCACGAAACCGGGTGATGAAACGGATCTGGGGGCCCGAAGCGTACTGGAGGTAGAAGGAGGTGTCGCGATGGACGTCGATGGGTTTGAGGCCTGGGCCCTGAGGGCCACGCCGCAGCTCTTCCGCTACGCGCGCCACCTCATGACCGACTGGCAGGGCGCGGAGGACCTGGTGCAGGACACGTTGGCGAAGCTGTACGTGCACCGCTCCAGGATGGACGAGGCGGGCAACCTCACCTCCTACGCGCTCCAGACGATGTTCCACCTGTTCGTCTCGCGCCGCCGAAGGCGCTCGTCGACGGAGATCGTCTCGGACTGCCTACCCGAGGCGCTTGACGCTCAGGCAACGCCGGAGACGCGGCTGGTGTTGTCGGAGGCCCTTGCCAGCCTCAAGCCTGCCGAGAGGGCGGTGATCGTCGCCCGCTACGCGCACGACCTGTCCGTCGCGGATGTCGCCGTCCTGATGGACCGGTCGGAGGGGTGGGTGCGCACCACCTCGCACCGGGCCCTCGCCCGGCTGCGCGACCTCCCCCACCTCGCAACTCTCACCCCATGAACCGAAGGACCCCATCATGAGCAGCACAGATCAGCACAGAAGCGACCTCACCGACGAGCAGACCCGCGCGATCGTCGCGCGAGGCATGGCCAAGGGCCGCCGCTCGCTGGCGCTGCGGCGCGGCATCGGCAGCCTC
This sequence comes from Propionibacteriaceae bacterium AM104-82, assembly GCA_027658995.1. Lineage (GTDB taxonomy): Bacteria > Actinomycetota > Actinomycetes > Propionibacteriales > Propionibacteriaceae > Arachnia. The sequence goes on along the minus strand of JAQDQK010000001.1, from coordinate 318,411 downwards.
GCGGTCGTCGCGATCGTCGGAGGCCTCGGCGTCGGCGCCGTCAGCGTCATGAACCGCCCCGACGCGGGCCTCGCGCCCGGCGACGGGCCGACGAAGTCGCCCACTCCGACCAAGCCGTTACCCACGCCTCTACCCACGCCGGAGTCGGCGCCAGGGGCCGACGGCACGGCGGTGTTCTCGGTCGCGGAAGAGATCCTCCCGGACCGGCTCACACTGCAGGTGACGAGCCTCGACGAGATGGACGCGGCCCTGTTCACCGCTGGCGACGCCGAGGGCTTCGTCAACGCGGTCGCCTCGGTGTGGGACGCCCGGATGACCGACCCGTGCGAGGCACCCGCCTGCGTCGCGACCGAGGTCGACGGGGGCGTGGTCTACGCCTTCGACGGCGCCCACGACGGCAAGCGCGGCATCACGAAGATGTGGACCTACGACCGCGCCGAGGGCGGCAGCGTCTACCTCAGCCTGGACAACGTCGAGTTCACCGGCGAGAAGTCCTGGCGCGAGACCCGCGCATCGCTCCCCCTGACCGACGCCGAGGTGCTCGACTTCCTCACCGACCCGGCCTGGGTCCCCCTGCTCGACGAGCTCTCGCAGGGCTGAACCGGCCCCCACGACGACGGAGCCCCGACCTTGGGGGGTCGGGGCTCCGTCGCGTGGTCGTGGGTCAGATCACTCGTCGAGGTTCTTCTCGATGAGGGCCGCGATCGCCTCGACGGCCTCCTCGTTGTCGGACTCGACGATGACCTCATCGCCGTTCTCCGCGCCGAGCGTCATGATCATCATGGACGAACCGGCATCGACCGCGTCATCGACATCCATGTCGGTGAGGCGCAGCGTGATGTCGTCGTCGTACTCGGCCGCCGCCTGGGCGACGAGCGAGGCGGGGCGGGCGTGCAGTCCGACGGTCGAACCGACGATGACGGTCTTGGAAGCCATGGGTGTCTCCTTCGAGGGTTTCGTTGAGTGCCTGTGGTGATCATCCCACGGCGGTGACCGGCGGAAGCAAGGGTTGCGCATCTGCCGGGGTCGGAAGGGTCGTGCTCGGCAGCGCTGCGGCCGCCGAGCCGTAGGCGACGGCCGATGCGAGGCAGTCGGCGGACCCGAGGCCAGCGAGGTCGGCGAGGATGAACCCGGCGACCGCCGAGTCCCCCGCTCCGACGGTGCTGCGCACGGCGATCTCGGGCGAATGGGCGAACCAGGCGCCCTCAGCGGTGACGAGCACCGCGCCCGAACCGCCGAGCGTGACGAGCACGTTCGCGATGCCACGATCGACCAGGCCGCGGGCCGCCGTGGCGATCGCGTCGACGTCGCCTCGCGCCGCGTCGGCCTCGAAGCGCTCCGCGTCGCCGCCGGTCAGTTCCGCCAATTCGTCGGAGTTGGGCTTCAGCAGGTCGATCGGCGCGTCCCCGAGCGCGGCGACCACCGCCGCGAGGTACTTGCCTGAGGTGTCGACGGCGACCTTGACGTCGCCGAGGCGCCGGGTCAACTGCGGGTACCAGTCGGCGGGGGCACCCGGAGGCAGCGATCCGCTGAGCACCACCCAGCGCGCGCCATCAGCCTGGCTCGCGAGCAGGTCGGCGGTGGCGGCCCGCTCCGCCTCGCTGAGCGGCACACCAGCCTCGTTGATCTTGGTTGTGGTGCCGTCGGGTTCCGTGATGGCGGTGTTGATCCGGACCCGGTGCCCCTCGGCAAGGTCGCTCGCCCTGAGGTTCCCCGAGGGCGGCTCGTCGGCGAGCGTGCGGTAGGCCTCGTCGACGGCGGGTGCGATCGCCACGACGCTTCGCCCGGCGCCCGCCAGGACGCGTGCGACGTTGAGGCCCTTACCTCCCGCCTGCTCGGTCACGTGCGCGGTGCGCTGCACCTGCCCGCGGGACAGTTCCCCGTCCAGCACGATGGTGCGGTCGACGCTCGGGTTGGCGGTGAGCGTGACAACTTCGTCAGCCATGGATGCCTCCACTACTCAGGGGCCTGAATGCCAAAGAAACTACCGCGCAATCGGGTCAAAGGCAAGACAATCAGAAATAAAACCACACAAACTAACATCAGACGACGTCGACGTGCAGGTCCGCCTGTTCGAAGGCCAGCCGGGAGGCCTCCTCGAGGCGCGCGTCGGTGATCAACGCGTCCACGTCGCCGAGGCCCGCGAACTGAACGAGGTAGTCGGCCCCGAACTTGGTGGCGTCGGCCAGCACGTAGACGTGCCGCGCGGTGGCCACCATGGCCCGCTTGATGGCAGCCTCGTTGGGGTCGGGCGTCGAGAAGCCGTGGTCGACGGAGAAGCCGTTGGTGCCGATGAATGCCACATCCACGCGCAGCCGCTCAAGCGAGGCATAGGCCTCGGTGCCGACGGTGGCCTGCGTGATGCCGCGGACCTGGCCACCGAGCAGCAGCACGTTGAGGTCGTCGCGCTCGGCAAGTTCGCCTGCGATCGGCACGGAGTTGGTGACCACCATCGAGACCCATGGCGGCAGCAGCGGGCACAGCCGCGCGGTGGTGGTGCCCGCGTCGAGCAGGACGGTGAGCTCGGCCCGCTCGGGGAGCAGCGCGACCGCGCGCTCCGCGATCGCGAGTTTCTGCTCGGGCGAGGTGACCTGCCTGTCGTGCAGCGAGGCCTCGGTCAGCCTCAGCTTGTCGACGGGGACCGCCCCGCCGTGCACCCGGCTCAGCAGCCCGCGGGTCGACAGGGCGTCGAGGTCGCGCCGGATCGTCTCGGAGGTCACCGAGTACCTGTTCGCGAGTTCGGTGACCGAGACCCGGCCCAGATTGCGCGCGAGCGTGACTATCTCGTGCTGACGCTCCTCTGCGTACATAACTGACCTCACATCGTCGGCTGCCAATACGGACATAATCCCACAGAAAACCAAGATTGCATGTTGACTTCCGTCAACGGCGTCGCGACGATAGGGGAAACCCCCTCACCGTGGAGGCCTCATGGCAACTCAGACTCTCCGTGGCACCGGCGTCGTCTCCGGTTTCGCGTACGCACCAGCAGCATGGACCAGGCCGGCCCCCGTGCCGCCGCCGGTGACAGGCACCGTCCCTGAGGAGGATCGCCCCGCAGAGGTCGAGCGCTTCAAGGCGGCAGCCGAGACCGTCGCCCAGCGCTTCACCGAACGCGCGAGCGCCGCGACAGGCGTCGCGACCGAGGTGCTCGGCGCCACCGCGGCGCTGGCCCGTGACCGCGGCTGGATCCGTTCCGCCACGAAGCTCATCAACGCTGGCGGCACCGCCGAGTCGGCGACCACGCAGGCCATCGAGGGCTTCGTGGAGCAGTTCGAGAAGCTCGGCGGCGTGATGGCCGAGCGCACCACCGACCTGCGCGACATCCGCAACCGCGTGATCGCCGAGCTGATGGGCCTGCCCGAGCCGGGCGTGCCGCAGCCGACGCACGAGGTGATCCTCTGCGCCGAGGACCTGGCGCCCGCCGACACGGCCGGGCTCGACCCGAGCCTCGTCAAGGCGCTCGTCACCAAGCTCGGCGGGCCGACCAGCCACACCGCGATCATCGCGCGCCAGTTGGGCATCCCCTGCGTCGTCGCAGCGGCGACGCTCGACCTGGTCCCCGAGGGCGAACTGCTGCTCGTCGACGGCACCAGCGGCATCCTGACGACCTCCCCCGACCCGGCGGAGGCCCGTCGGCTCGTCGAGGAGGACGCGGCCCTGCACGCCGAGATCCGCTCCTGGAGCGGCCCGGCGGCCACCGCGGACGGCACCGCAGTCCAACTGCTCGCCAACGTGCAGGACGGCGCCGCCGCCCGCAAGGCGTCGAGTGGCTCCGCCGAGGGCGTCGGCCTGTTCCGCACCGAGTTGTGCTTCCTGACGGCCAAGACCGAGCCGAGCATCTCCGAGCAGGCAAGGATCTACGGCGAGGTGTTCGCCGCGTTCCCTGACCAGAAGGTCGTCGTCCGCACGCTCGACGCGGGCTCGGACAAGCCCGTCCCGTTCGCCAACCACGAGCACGAGGAGAACCCGGCGCTCGGCGTCCGCGGCATCCGGCTCGGCTGGACCAACGAGGGCATCATCGACCGCCAACTCGACGCGATCGCGCAGGCGGCCGAGGACAACGGGGTCACCGACCCGTGGGTGATGGCCCCGATGATCGCGACGGTCGATGAGGCCTTCGAGTTCGCAGGCAAGTGCCGCGAGCGCGACCTCAAGCCGGGCATCATGGTCGAGGTCCCCGCTGCCGCGCTGCTCGCCGACCAGTTCCTGGCGGAGGTCGACTTCTTCTCGATCGGCACCAACGACCTGACGCAGTACACGATGGCCGCCGACCGGATGTCGAGCCACCTGGCGACGCTGACCGACCCGTGGCAGCCCGCGGTGCTCCGGCTGATCCAGATGGCGGCAGACGCGGGCAAGCGGGCCGGCAAGCCGGTCGGCGTCTGCGGCGAGGCCGCGGCCGACCCGCTGCTCGCATGCGTGCTGATCGGGCTGGGCATCTCGTCGCTGTCGATGGCAACCAACGCCATCCCGGCGGTCGGCGTCCAACTCGGCAAGGTGAGCATGGACCAGTGCCGCGAGGTCGCGGCGAAGGTCGTCGAGGCCCGCAACTCGCGCGACGCGAAGGAGTTGGCCCGCACCGCGCTGATGTGATCGGCGACGCGGTCGCCAATCCTGGGCCGGGCATCCCTTCGGGTGCCCGGCCCTTTCGTGTCCGGCAACGAAAACGGTTCGGAGACGCGCAAAGGCCGGGTACCCGAAGGGAGGTACCCGGCCTTTGCGCCTCCGGAGAGGAGATCAGGGTTCGATCGTCACCTTGATGGCCTCGCCGGCCGCCACGATGTCGAGCGCGTCCGCCGCACGCTCGAGCGGGAGATGCTCGGTGATGAGGTCTGCGACGGGGATCTTTCCAGTTGAGATGTATTCCAGGGCCCTGCGGTGATGCTCCGGAGCCGACCCATTGGCTCCATGGATGTGAAGCTGACGATAGTGCACCAGGTTGCTGTCCAGGGTGATCGTCGGATTAGTCTTCGGCAAACCGCCGAAGAACGAAATCCGGCCGTTGCGGGCGGCCATGGCGACCGCCTGCTCCTGGACGACGTTGGCTGGCGTCGCCGTGATGATCACATCGGCCCCGCGTCCGTCGGTGAGCTTCATCACCTCGTCCACGACGTCCACCTTCGAGGCGTCGATGACGATGTCGGGGTGCACCGCGTCGGCAGACATCTTGAGGCGCTCCTCGTTGATGTCGACGAGCACGATCGTGCCCGCCTCGTACAGGCCGCGGGCAACGCGGATGTGCATGCAGCCGATCGGGCCCGCACCGAAGACGACGACGAAGTCTCCCTTCTCGATGCCGATCTGCTCCTGCGCGTTGATGGCGCAGGCGAGCGGCTCCGCGGCCGAGGCCTCGTCGAATCCCACGCCCTCGGGGATCCGGTTGAGGCCGTCGACCTTGAGCACCTCCTTGGGCACGATCATGTACTCGGCGAACCCGCCGTCGAACTGGTACCCCATCGACAGCTGGTTCTGGCACACCTCCATCCAGCCCTTCCTGCACTCGTGGCACTCGCCACACGGGATGGCGGCGATGACCTGGACCCGGTCGCCCGGCGCGAAGTCGCCGAGCGCGTCGGGGCCGACCTCGACCACCTCCCCCGCGATCTCGTGCCCCATGGTGGTCACACGGGTGATGTTCACGTGTCCGTTGGCGCGGATCTTGACGTCGGTGCCGCAGGTCGAGCAGTTCCGCACGCGGATCTTGACCTCGTCGGGACCGCAGACCGGTTCCTCGACGTCCTCGATCCGGACGTCGCCGGGCGCGTGGTAGCGAAGTGCCTTCATGGATTAATCCTCCTGGTCGTCTTCGGGGGTGAGCAGGGCAAGGACCTCGTCGACGCTGGTCGCGGTGCGCAGCTTCTCGGAGTTGGCCTTGTCGGAAAGGGTGGTGGCGAGCGCCGACAGGATGCCGACGTGCTCATCGCTGTTGGAGGCGATCGGGATCACGACGTGCGCGATCTCGCCGTCCCATTCGACGCCGTCGGGGAACTGCAGGAACCCCAGCGCCGCCTTCGAGATGTACTGACGGGCCTCGTTGGTGCCGTGCGGGATCGAGACGCCCTGACCCAGGTACGTCGTCGTCTGGCCCTCGCGCGCGAGCATGCCCTCAATGTAGCCCTCCTGAGCGGCCCCGCTGTCGACAAGAACCTGACCGGCCTGACGGATCGCGTCCTCCTTGGTGTGGGCGTGCAGCCCGAGCCGGACGTTCTCGCGCGGCAGGACGCCAGCCTCGAGGCGCTTCTTGGGGCGGCGCTTCTTGGCGACGGGTGCGGCCTCCGCGGCGGCGACGGGCGCGGCCGCTGCGGCGGTTGCCGCACCGAGCCCGGTGGAGGTGAGCTCGCGGCCTTCACGGATAGCGGTCTCGACGCGGTCGAAGGCCGGGTCTCCCATGTAGGTCTTGAACGGGACGATCAGGGAACTCGGCACGCGCTTGGCGGCGCGGTTGGCGAGGCCCTCCTGCGTCAGGACGACCGTGGTGTCGGCGGGAATCTCATCGACGGGGGTGTGGACGACCTCGACGCCGTAGGGGGCGAGCTTCTTCTTGAGCTGGCCCGCGACCATCACGGAGGAGCCCATGCCAGCGTCGCAGGCGACGACGACCTTGCGGATGTCGGTGCCGTTGACCGCGGCGACCTCGCCGATCGGCCCTGCAGCAGCGGCGGAGGCAGCGGAGGCCTCTGCAGCGGCGGCGACCTCTGCGGTGTCGTCGGAGCCCTTACCGAACTTCAGCAGCGCGGCGGCGATGATGAACGAGACGCCCGCAGCGGTGAGCACGGTCAGGATCATCGGGACGTAGCCGCCCTGCGGGGTGACCGCGCAGTACGCCAGGATCGAGCCGGGTGAGGGCGGGCCGACCAGGCCCGCGCCGGTGATGGTGGCCACGAACAGGCCGGCCATCGAGCCGCCGATGGTGGCGAGCAGCATCACGGGGCGCATCAGCACGTAGGGGAAGTAGATCTCGTGGATGCCGCCGAAGAAGTGGATCACGATCGCGCCGGACGTCGACGGGCGGAGCGACTTGGGGCCGAACAGCATGAACGCCGTCAGCAGGCCCAGGCCTGCGCCGGGGTTCGACTCGACCATGTAGAGGATCGACTTGCCGGTCTCCTGCACGTCCATCGCGGCGAGCGGGGTGAAGATGCCGTGGTTGATGGCGTTGTTGAGGAACAGCACCTTCGCCGGCTCGACGAAGATCGACGCGAGGGGAAGCAGGCCAGCGGAGACGAGCCAGTTGACGCCGCCCGCGAGAATCGCGATCAGGCCTGCCAGGATCGGGCCGACGCAGAGCGAGCCGAGGATGGCAAGCAGCATGCCGATGATGCCGAGCGAGAAGTTGTCGATCACCATCTCGAAGCCGGCGCGGACCTTACCCTCGATCAGCTTGTCGAACTTCTTGAGGATCCAGGCGGCAAGGGGGCCCATGATCATGGCGCCCAGGAACATCGGGGTGCCCTCGAGCTTCGACATGTCGGTGATGCCGCCCATGATGACGCCCGCGGTGGCGATGGCGCCGATCACGGCGCCGCGCTGCGCGTGCACCATCCGGCCGCCGGTGTAGCCGATCAGGATCGGCAGCAGGAAGAACAGCATCGGGCCGACCATGCCGGCCAGGGTTGCGTTCGGGATCCAGCCCTTCGGGATGAAGAAGGCGGTGATGAGGCCCCAGGCGATGAATGCGCCGATGTTGGGCATGATCATGGCCGCGAGTTTGCCGCCGAAACGCTGGATGCGGGCCCGTGCTCCGGTGCCCTCCAGATTCTTGTTGACGCGTGCGTCAGGAAGCGCCGTCATTGTCGCCCTCCAAAGTCGTACGGACGGTGCGTCTTCGCACCGCCTTGGTTGCTTACCCCCATCCTCAGGCCAAACACACATAACGTCAAGCTAAAACCAACAATTGCCACCTTTGTTTGTGTTGGTTTTACCGCTAAGCCTCCGGAAGTCCCCAGAAAACGAGGACAGGGCCGCCACCCGTTGGGGTGGCGACCCTGTGAGGATCTGCGACGACGATCAGCGGGCGGCGGAGCCCTCGGTGTAGTCGTCGGTGCTCTTGACCCAGCTCATCAGCCCGCGCAGTTCGCGGCCGGTGGCCTCGATCGGGTGGGCCTCGCCCTTGGCGCGGAACTCCTTGAACTCGGGAGCGCCCGCGTCCTGGTCGTCGATGAACCGCTTGGCGAAGGTGCCGTCCTGGATGTCGTTGAGGACGGCCTTCATGTTCTCCTTGACTCGGGCGTCGATGACGCGCGGGCCGGAGACGTAGTCGCCGAACTCGGCGGTGTCGGAGACGGACCAGCGCTGCTTGGCGATGCCGCCCTCGTACATCAGGTCGACGATCAGCTTCAGCTCGTGCAGGCACTCGAAGTAGGCGACCTCAGGCTGGTAGCCGGCCTCGACGAGGGTCTCGAAGCCAGCCTGCACCAGCGCGGAGGCGCCGCCGCAGAGCACGGCCTGCTCGCCGAACAGGTCGGTCTCGGTCTCTTCGGTGAAGGTGGTCTTGATGCCGCCTGCGCGGAGCGCGCCGATGCCCTTGGCGTAGCTGAGGGCGAGCTGCCAGGCGTTGCCAGTCGCGTCGACCTCGACGGCGACGATCGCGGGGACGCCGCGGCCGTCGACGTACTCGCGGCGCACCAGGTGGCCGGGGCCCTTCGGTGCGACCATGCACACGTCGACGCCCTCGGGGGCCTGGATGTAGCCGTAGCGGATGTTGAAGCCGTGCGCGAAGAACAGCGCGTCACCCTTGGCAAGGAAGGGCTCGATGTCCTCCTTGTAGAGGGTGCGCTGCACCTGGTCGGGCGCCAGCACCATGATCAGGTCGGCCTCCTCGACGGCCTCCTGCACGGGCAGCACGCGCAGGCCCTCGGCCTCGGCCTTCGCGGCCGACTTCGAGCCCGGGCGGAGCCCGATGCGCACGTCGACGCCCGAGTCGCGCAGGTTCAGCGCGTGGGCGTGGCCCTGCGAGCCGTACCCGATGACGGCGACGTGACGGCCCTGGATGAGCGACAGGTCGGCGTCGGTGTCGTAGAACATTTCTGCCATGGGTGGGTTCTCCTTGTTTGGTTTCTACTTAGCTTTTTCTGCGAGGATCTTCGTGCCGCGCCCGAGCGCGACCTGACCCGACTGGACGAGTTCGATGATGCCGTGCGGCGCCAGCATCTCCAACAGGGCTGCGAGCTTCTCGTCGCTTCCGGTCGCCTCGACGGTGATGGTTTCCGACGACACGTCGACGGCCTTTCCGCGGAAGAGGCTCACGACGTCGATCACCTGGCTGCGGCTGTGCACATCGGCACGGACCTTGACGAGCACCATCTCGCGGCGCACCGCGTTGGAGCCGAGCTCGAGCACCTTGCGCACCTCGACCAGCTTGTTGAGCTGCTTGACGATCTGCTCGAGCGTCGCGTCGTCGTGCACCTGCGCGACGACCGTCATCCGGGAGATGGAGTCGCGCTCGGTCGGGCCGACCGCGAGCGACTGGATGTTGAACCCGCGGCGCGAGAACAGCGACGCGATGCGGGCAAGGACGCCCGGTCGGTTGGAGACCAGGATCGACAGGGTGTGGTTCTTCACAGCACTTCCTCTTCCCACTCGGGCGCCAGGTCGCGGGCGAACTGGATCTCATCGTTGCTGGTGCCTGCGGGCACCATCGGCCACACCATGGCGTCCTTGTGGACGACGAACTCCACCACGACGGGGCGGTCGTTGATCTCGAGCGCCCGCTTGATGGCGGCGTCCATCTCCTCCTCGTTGGTGGCGCGCAGGCCGACGCAGCCCATCGCCTCTGCGAGCAGCGGGAAGTTCGGCACCGACTCGGTGTTGAGGTCGGTGTTGGAGTAGCGGCCGTCGTAGAACAGCGACTGCCACTGCCGCACCATGCCGAGCGCGTTGTTGTTGATCACCGCGATCTTGATGGGGATGTTGTTGACGGCGCAGGTGACCAGTTCCTGGTTGGTCATCTGGAAGCAGCCGTCGCCGTCGATGCCCCACACCGTGGTGTCGGGGTTGGCGACCTTCGCGCCCATCGCCGCAGGGACGCAGAAGCCCATGGTCCCCGCGCCGCCGGAGTTGATCCACTTGCCCGTCTGCTCGTGCGGAAGGAAGTGCGCCGCCCACATCTGGTGCTGGCCGACGCCAGCCGCGTAGATGGTGTCGGGCGGGCTGAGCTGACCGATCCGCTGGATGACCTCCTGCGGGGAGAGCCGACCGTCGGGGTCCTCGTCCCAGCGCGGCTGGTAGCGCTCCTTCATGGTGGCCAGTTGGCGTCGCCACGCGTCGGCGTCGGGGCGGTCGTAGGCGTCGATGGCCTCGTTGAGCGCCTCGAGCGTCAGCTTGACGTCGCCCACGATCGGCACGTCGACCCACTTGTTCTTGCCGATCTCGGCCGGGTCGACGTCGGCGTGGATGACCTTGGCGTCGGGGGCGAAGCTGTCCAGCTTGCCCGTGACACGGTCGTCGAAGCGGGTGCCGAGCGCGATCAGCAGGTCGGCCTTCTGCAGCGCACCGACGGCGGCGACCGTGCCGTGCATGCCGGGCATGCCCATGTGCAGTTCGTGGCTGTCGGGGAACACACCGCGGGCCATCAGGGTCGTGACGACGGGGATGCTCGTCTTCTCGACGAACCTCGCCAGTTCCTCCTGCGCGCGGGCGATCGAGACGCCGCCCCCGACATAGAGGACGGGGCGCTTGGCGTCGGCGATCAGCTTCGCGGCTGCCCGGATCTGGCGGGCGTGGGGCCGCACCGTCGGCCTGTAGCCGGGCAGGTCCAGTTCCTCAGGCCACACGAACGGCGCCTTGGCCACCAGCGCGTCCTTGGCGATATCGACGAGCACCGGGCCCGGGCGACCGGTGGAGGCGATGTGGAACGCCTCCTTGATCGCGAGCGGGATGCCCTCGACGTTCTTGATCAGGAACGAGTGCTTGGTGATCGGCATCGTGATGCCGCGGATGTCGGCCTCCTGGAACGCGTCGGTGCCGATCGCGCTGGAGTTGACCTGACCGGTGATCGCGACGATCGGGGTCGAGTCCATGTAGGCGTTGGCGATCGCTGTGACCAGGTTGGTGGCGCCGGGGCCGGAGGTGGCGATGCAGACGCCGACCTGCCCGGAGCTCATGGCGTACCCCTCGGCCGCGTGGCCGGCGCCCTGCTCGTGTCGCACCAGGATGTGGCGGATCTTCGAGTCGTAGAGCGGGTCGTATGCGGGAAGGATCGCCCCGCCGGGAATGCCGAAGGCTACGTCGACGCCCATTCGTTCGAGGGACTCGACGAGCGCCTGCGCCCCCGTCATGACCTGACCATCGGTGTCTGCCATAGCCTCTCCCTTCTTTTCGGCCGGCTGAGGTGGTGTACCCAAGAAAAAACCCTCGCCGCCCGTTTGGGGCACACGAGGGAGCGCTTCGGAGCTGAACTGAGCCGAAGCGCTATGAGATAAGTACGAGCCGGGCGATGGGCATGGGTACACCTTCCCCGAGGGGCGCACCGGTGTCAAGGGCTGTCCGGCAGCGGTCCGCAATGTAAGACGGCGGGCCGGGACTCGGTGTTCGAGTCCCGGCCCGCCGGTGGTTACGCGTGGGTGTCCTCAGACGACCTTGACCTCTTCGACGGTCTCTGCCACGACGGGCTTCATCGAGGTGAGCGCCCAGCCGATCAGGCCGACGATCAGGCCGAGGCCGATCACCAGCGCCGCGACGCCGTAGGCGATGACGGAGCTGAACAGCGAGGCGCGCAGGAAGGAGCCGTTCATGACGGTGTTGCGCTGGGCCTGGTACTCCTCGGCCTTAGCGGTGTCGCCCGCCTCCTTGGCCTCGGTGGCCAGGGCGCCGAGCTCGGCGTAGGTCTTGCCGTCGGAGGCCTTCATGGCGTGCATGTTGATGGCGTCCGCCTGGGCGTAAGCGGTGAACGGCCCGGCGACCGGCTTGCCTGCGAGGGCGCCGCCCATGAACTGGGAGTCGCCGGGGACGGTGATCTTCTCAGCCTGAAGCTGCGATCCGACCATGCCCCAGGTGAGGGCGCCAGCGACGATCATGACAATCCCGGCAACGATCGACAGAATGCCGACGATCTTGGTGGCCTTCATTGAGGTCCCTTTCTTTCTGTAAAGGCGCGTCCACGCCTTTCGATGACACACACCTATTGAGTCTGAGCCTTACCTAAACAAGGGGGTCCCCTTAAGCTCCGGGGACCCCTCTGCTACGTTGTGTAGTTTATCCGCTTCCAGGTGGTCTCGACATCCTCATCGACGGGTGTCTTGAGGTTGGCGATCCCGGGCGATGAGGCGTAGCGGGGCAGCACGTGGACGTGGCTGTGGAACACCTCCTGGCCGGAGACGGCGCCCGCGTTCGACATCACGTTGCACGCGTCGGCGCCGAGCCGCTCCTTCAGCAGCCTGCCGACCCGGGCGACCGCCGGGGCGATGGTGGCGAGCACCTCGTCGTCCTCGAGCACGTCGACGCTGTGCGCCTTGGGGATCACCAGCGTGTGGCCGACCTGCCAGGGCGAGATGTCGAGGAAGGCGTAGGCGACGTCGTCCTCATAGATCTTCTTCGACGGGATCTCCCCCGCCACGATGCTGCAGAACAGGCAGTCCATGTCTGAGTTTCCTTTCGTCAGCGGACCTCGAAGCCTGCCTCGGCGAGGCCGGCCTTGACCTGGGAGATGGTGAGCGTCCCGTAGTGGAACACGCTGGCGGCGAGCAGGGCGTCGACCCCGACGCGGGCCGCCTCGACGAAGTGCTCGACGGTGCCCGCGCCGCCGGAGGCGATCAGCGGGACGTCGACAACGTCGCGGACGGCGGCGGTCATCTCCAGGTCGTAGCCGTCGGTGGTGCCGTCGGCGTCCATCGAGTTGAGCAGCACCTCGCCGACGCCACGCTCGACGGCCTCCCTCGCCCAGGCGAGCGCGTCGATGCCTGCGGACTTCCGGCCGCCGTGTGTGGTGACGCCGTAGCCGGAGGCCATCCCCGGTTCGCGCCTGGCGTCGAGAGAGAGGACGAGCACCTGGTTGCCGAAGACGGCGGCGATCTCATCGATCACGCCCGGGTTGGCCAGCGCCCCGGTGTTGATGCCGACCTTGTCCGCGCCGGAGCGCAGCAGCGCGTCGACGTCGGCGACCGAGCGCACTCCCCCGCCGACGGTCAGCGGGATGAAGACGGTCTCGGCGCAGCGGGCGACCATGTCGCGGGTGGTGGCGCGGGCGTCCGAGGAGGCCGAGATGTCGAGGAAGGTGAGCTCGTCGGCCCCCTCCGCCGAGTACCGGGCCGCGAGTTCGACGGGGTCGCCCGCGTCGCGCAGGTTCTGGAAGTTGACGCCCTTGACGACGCGGCCGTCGTGGACGTCGAGGCAGGGAATCACCCTGAGAGCTACTGACATGGCGTCAGGGTACCGGTCAGTCCTCCGACATGTCGGCGGCCACCACGCCGCGCCGCATGGAGTCGGCGGCCGCGTGGCAGGTGCGGCGCAGGTCGCCCGGGCCGACCGCGGTGGCGAGTTGGCCCGCGAGGTCGATCACCTGGCGGACCCAGCGCACGAAGTCGCCCGCGGCCATGCCGGTGGTGGCGAGCACCTTGGCGAGGTCCTGCCCGCTCGACCAGCGCCAGGCGGCCTCCGCGAAGCCGATGTCGGGCTCGCGGCCGCGGTCACGCTTGTGGCTGCGTTCCAGTTGGCCGACCTCGCGCCACACGGCCCGCAGTTCGGACTGGGCGCGCTCGGAGGTCGCGTCTGGCATCCGCGGGTGGACGGCGTCGCGGCTCGGCCTCGACTCGTAGACGAGCGTGGAGAGCACCGCGGCCAGTTGGGCGGGGTCGAGGTCGGCGAACACGTCGCGGCGGACGCATTCGGCGGCGACCAGGTCGAGTTCGTTGTAGATGCGCCTGAGCATCCGGCCCGCGTCGGTGAGGTCGTCTCCTTCGAGGTAGCCGAGGTCGCTGAGCACGGCGCAGACCCGGTCGAACTGCACCGCGAGCGAGTTGGCCCTGCCGGTGGTCTGCGCCTCGAGGCGGCGCGCCTCGCGCTCAAGGCGGATGATCCTGGCGGCCTCGACGGCGTGCTGCTCCCGGTCGGGGCATTCGTGGACGGGGTGGGCCTTCAGTTGCCTGCGCAGGTCGGCGATCCGGCGCGCAACGTCGTCGTCGGTGGGGATGGTGGTGTCGGGAATCTCTGGGTCGGTCTGCTCGATCTTGTCCGACATCGACGTGAGCAGCGCGCGGCGGGACTTGCGGTCGCGCATCGAGAAGTCGCGCGGCACCCGCACCCGGCCGACGCCGACCAGCGGGCCGCGCAGGTCGTGGGGCTGCAACTTCAGGACGGTGTGGTCGGCGGAGATGGTCTGGACCCACGGCTCGCCGCCGCGCTGCTGCTTCTGCCCGACGCGCAGCACCACGGACCAGCCCTGGCGCGGGACGTGCACGATGTCGCCGGGCATCAGCATGGTGATCGACTCGGCGACGGCGTCGGCGGCCTCCGCCTTCCGCGCCTTGGACGAGGCGGCCTCCAGGCCCGAGATCTCGTCGCGCAGCAGCGCGTACTCCATGGCGTCGCCGAGGTGGCAGTCGATGGCCTCCCGTGCCGCCGTCAGGTCGGCCTGCAGGCCGCGCTCGACGCGGGAGGCCTTGACGACGGACTTGTCGGTCTGGAACTGCGCGAACGACTGTTCGAGCAGTTCGCGGGACCGCACGGGCCCCATGGTCGCCATCAGGTTGACGGCCATGTTGTAGGTCGGCGCGAAGCTGGAGCGCAGCGGGTAGGTGCGGCGCGACGCGAGGCCCGCGACGGCGCGCGGGTCCATGCCCGCCTGCCACAGCACGACGGCGTGGCCCTCGACGTCGATGCCCCGGCGACCTGCGCGGCCGGTGAGCTGGGTGTACTCGCCGGGCGTGATGTCGACGTGCGCCTCACCGTTGTACTTGACCAGCTTTTCGAGCACGACGGTGCGGGCGGGCATGTTGATGCCGAGCGCGAGGGTCTCGGTCGCGAAGACCAGTTTGAGGGCGCCGGAGGCGAAGCCCTCCTCGACGATCGCCTTGAACGCGGGCAACTGCCCGGCGTGGTGGGCGGCGACGCCCGCCATCAGCGCGTCGCGGAACCGCTCGTACTCGAGGGCCTCCAGGTCGGCCTCCTTGAGGCCGGCGGTGTGCCGGTCGGCGATC
This sequence comes from Propionibacteriaceae bacterium AM104-82, assembly GCA_027658995.1. Taxonomy (GTDB): domain Bacteria; phylum Actinomycetota; class Actinomycetes; order Propionibacteriales; family Propionibacteriaceae; genus Arachnia. The sequence continues at coordinate 303,277 of JAQDQK010000001.1, read as the reverse complement.
TCGCCGAGCAGGCGGGCCTCGGCGCGGGTGGTGAGCGTGATGCCCGCGTCGGCGACCTGCCGGACGGCGGAGTCGCAGCCGATCCGGGAGAAGATGAAGTAGATGGCGGGCAGCAGGTCGGCCCGGTCGAGCACGATGGCGACCTCTCCCCTGCTGGTGGGGCGCCCCGCAAACCGGGGATGGGTCGCGCCGCCGTACTGGCCCGAGCCGCGGCCGCCGCCGCCCTGCTTGCCGCGGCCGGAGCGGCCGCGGGGGTTGCGGGAGTCGTCGCGCACCCTTGTCGCCTCGCTCTTGGAGACGCGCAGCAGTTCGTGGTTGACCTTCGCGGCCCGGTCGCTCGGCAGTTCCTGCGCGGTGGGCGCGACCCCCTCGAACAGGTCGATCAGTTTGCGCCCGACCAGCACCTGCTGGAACAGCGGAACCGGTCGACGCTCGGAGACCACGACGGCGTAGTGGCCGCGGACGGTGCGCAGCCAGTCGCCGAAGTCCTCGACGTTGCTGACGGTGGCGGAAAGGGCCACGATCTGCACCGACTCGGGAAGCGAGAGGATGACCTCCTCCCACACGGCGCCGCGGAACTTGTCCGCGAGGTAGTGCACCTCGTCCATCACGACGTAGCCGAGGTTGTTCAGCGTCGGCGAGGAGGCGTAGATCATGTTGCGAAGCACCTCGGTGGTCATCACCACGATCTGCGCCTCGGAGTTGACGGAGGTGTCGCCGGTCAGCAGGCCGACCCGCTCGTTGCCGTAGCGCTCGACGAGGTCGTGGTACTTCTGGTTCGACAGCGCCTTGATGGGGGTGGTGTAGAAGCACTTGCGGCCGGTCTCGACGGCGAGGTGGACGGCGAACTCCCCCACCACGGTCTTGCCCGCTCCGGTGGGTGCGGCGACAAGCACGCCCGCCCCTGCCGCGAGTTCGCGGCAGGCGGAGATCTGGTAGTCGTCGAGTCGGTACGGGTAGAGGGATGCGAATTCCCGCACCTCGTCGGGCAGTGCCTCAGTCACCCAGCCAAAGCTACCCGACGGCGGTTCCCGGCGGTGAGCGATGCCGCTGGCGTGGTGCCCTTAGCATCGGGTCATGTGGAGATCGCCGCTCCCGGCTTTCGGCTGGGTGATCGTCGGCACCCTCGCGGGCCTGTGGGTGCTCGCGTTCACGCCACTTCGATCGGTCGAGGGCGTCGCCCCGCTGGTCGCACCCGACCGCCCGCGGCGTTGATCGCGCTCGCCGTCGCCGTCCTGTCCGGGATGGCGGCGCGGCGCAGGGAGCCGAACCGCCGCGGCCGTGTCGCCCTGATGGTCGTGGCGTTGCTGGTGTGTTGCCTCTTCACCAGCCGGGTGCTCGTGCAGGGCATCGGCACCGTCGTGCCTGCTCACGGCGAGTCTGCGCTGCGGGTGCTCTCCTGGAACGCCGCGGGAGTCCATCCAGCCGAGATCGCTCAGCGACTCCACGAGGTCGTGGTGCGGCGCGACGTCGATGTCCTCGTGCTGCCCGAGACCGGCGGAGAGGTCGCGCGGATCGTCTCCGATCGGCTGGACCTCCTCGGCTGGGACCATGCGTTGTTCGAGAGCGAGGCGACGTCGGTGTTCGTGCGCGACGTGCTCGCCGACGAAGCCGGCTATCTACTGCTTCCGGAGAATCCGCCGTGGGCCGGGATCGCCGTGAAGCCGCGGCGGCCGTCGGCTGAGACACCTCTCATCGTCGCCGTCCACGTGCAGCAGCCATCCCCTGGCAACGTCGCCGTCCGCAATGAGCACCTCGGATGGGTCGAGTCGCTGTGCGCGGGCAGCGACTTCGTGCTGGCGGTCGGCGACTTCAACACCACGCCCAACCACCTGGACGAGGGTCGGCTAGGCCGATGCGCGGACGTGGCGGTTGCCGTCGGGGCTGGGGCTGCCAGCACCTGGCCAACGTGGCTCCCCGAGTGGCTAGGCATCTCGATCGACCGGGCAATGGTCGGCCCGCCCTACGCGCCGGGCGGGTTCGGGTTCGAGGTGTTGCGCGACATCGATACCGACGGACCTGGCATGGGCAGCGACGACGGGGCCGATCATTGGCCGATCCTGGTCGAGGTGACAGCGCCCTGACGTGAGCGCTTCAGCCGACGATCAGGTTGAGGATCCCCGGGATCGACTCGACGGTTGCGGGCACCTCGCCCATCTCCTCGCCGTCGCCCATCACGAACAGGCCGTCGCCCTCGAACTCGACGACCCTCGCGCGGAACCGCTCGACGACCGGGTTGGTCACGAACTTGCCGCTGTAGACGCTGGGCAGCAGTCGCAGCAGTTTGCTGCGGGAGGCCTCGTGGATGATCGTCACGTCGAGCAGGCCGTCGGTCGGGTCGGCGTCGGGGGCGATCTGCATGCCGCCGCCGAACACGCCGGTGTTGGCGATCGCGACCATCATGGCGCTCACCTCGCGCTGTGCGCCGTCGACAGTCAGCCGGTAGTGCAGCGGCGAGAAGGCGGCCAGTTCGCGCAGCGCGATGTAGCCGTAGCTGAGGGCGCCGAAGCGCAAGCGGATGTCATTGGTGGCCCGGTTGACGCGGGCGTCGTAGCCGCTGGAGACGACGGCGCCGACGTAGCGGCTTCCGCTGGAGTTGGTCAGCCGCGACAGGTCGAGCCTGCGGGTGGTGCCGCGCACAAGGGCCTCGACGGCCTCGTTGATCGAGCCGGGGATGCCCGCGCCGCGGGCCAGGTCGTTGCCGGTGCCCGCCGGGATGACGGCCAGCGTCGCGTCGGTCTCCGCGCAGGCGTTCAGGCCGATGTGGGCCATGCCGTCGCCGCCCATCACGGCGACCACGTCGCCGGGGCGCGCCGTCAGGGCGACGGAGCGGGTCAGGTCGCGGGCCTGCTCGTAGGAGGTGGAGGTGACGATGTGAAGCTCCGCGTTGGGGAGGCCCTCACGCAGCCTGGCCGCCACCTTCGGCAGCGCGCGGCCCGCCTTGCCGCCTCCGGAACGCTGATTGCACACGACGCTGACGAGGCGCCGTTTCGCGACCTCGCCGCTCACTTGCCGTCGTTGAGGTCGATGGCGAACTCCTCGGCCTGCTCCTCGAGGATGCCGCGCTTCTTGTCCCAGGTGCGGCAGATGATCTCCGCGATGAAGAACATCAGCGTGATCGGGACGGCAAGGGCGAGCATGGAGAACGGGTCGGTGGTGGGGGTCGCGACCGCGGATAGCACAACGGAGCCGAAGATGACGCCCTTGCGGGCCTTCTTGAGTTGGTAGCCGCGGACAACGCCCGCCATGTTGAGGCCGACCACGACGACGGGGAGCAGGAAGCTCAGCCCGAAGACGAGCATCACCTTGATCTCCATGCCCATGAAGTTGGCCACGTCGAGGATGTTGGTGATCCCCTGGTCCTTGGGGGTGAAGCTCAGCAGCACCTCGATGCCCTTCGGCCACACGTAGTAGCCGAGCGCGCAGCCCGCGAAGAACAACGGGAGCGAGATGCCGACGAAGATCAGGGAGTACTTCTTCTCCTTGGCGACGAGGCCCGGGGCGACGAAGGACCACACCTGCCAGATCCACACGGGGGCGGCGACGAAGATGCCGCCGACGACGCAGAGGATGACGGCGACGGTGAACGCCTGGGTGATGCCGTTGTTGGCGATGATCGTCTCGGCGCCGAGGTTCGCCTCGAGCGTCTGGCGTGCCCTGACCCACGGGGCGAGCACGAACGAGACGAGTTGCTGGTAGAAGAAGGCGCAGATGATGGCGCCAACGGTGATCGCTGCCGCCGAGATCGTGATCCGGTAGCGCAACTCCCGCAGGTGGTCGAACAGCGACATGGTGCCGCCGGGACCGGACTCCGGGGGCCGCAGCCACGCGAACCGGCGGCGCTTGTCCGCCGGTTCAGCGGATGCGGCCGACATGGATCAGCTCTCGGTCTTGTTGCGATCGATCTCGGGCTGGACGATCTCCGCCTCGACGATCTCTTCCTTGGCGGGGGCCTCGGGGCCCTTGACCTCGTCCTTGAATTCGCGGATCGAACGTCCGACACCCTTGCCGACGCCGGCCAGTCGCGAACCGCCGAACAGCAACAGCGCCACGACGAGCACGATCGCCAGTTCCCAACCACCTAGTGGCATGGTCTTTTCCCTTCGTCTGCAACGGCTCGGCGCCGTTGCCTGGTTTCATCAGTCTAGTCGCGCCCGAAGGGGGGTAGCTCAAGCTGTCCCACCAGGGCGGTGATCTGTCCCGCGCGGTCGCCGACGACCTCGATCTCGTGGCGCACGTCGGCCGCCTTGTGGGCAAGCCCCACACCGTAGACGACCAGCGCGACGACCCCGGCAAGAGCCAGGGTGCCGAAGATCACGATCCAGATCACGCCGGAATGCTACTCCACGTTGTCCCGGTAGTGGGCAAGCGCCTCGGTCGCACGCGCCCTTGCGTCGGCGAGCAGCGCCGGATCGGAGACCTCGCGCACCGATTCCCCGAGCCGCAGCAGCAGCGCGATGGCCCATTCTCGCGACGCGACGGGGAAGGTTACGCGCAGCCCGTCGTCGACGTCCTCGACCTGCGTTGTCGGGTAGTACTCGGCGATCCAGCGGCCCGCGGGATCGACGGTGAGGCTGAGCCTGTCCGGCACGCCGTCGAACCAGCCCGTCGGCGGCTCCCCGCGCTGCTCGAAGGTCTCGGGGCTGACCTCGACGGCGGCGATCCGGTCGAGCCGGAAGCTGCGCCAGGCGTCGCGCGCCCTGCTCCACGCGTCCAGGTAGGAGTAGCCGTCGACGAGCCGGACGCGGGCGGGTTCGACGTCGGCGACGGAGAGGCCCGGGCTGGCGGGCTTGCGGTAGCTGAGCCGCACAACCCTGGATGCGGCGATCGCCTCGGACAGGGCCGCGCGGTGCCCGGGGTCGCTCGGCGCGACGGCGACGCTGACCCGGTCGTCGTCGCCCCCGACGGCAGCCTCCAGCTTCGCGAGCGCGGAGGCCGCGGCGTCGGACTCCCCCGCGACGTCGACGACCAGCCTGAGCGCCGCGAGCAGGCTCGCGGCCTCGGCGGGGCGGAGGCGCAGCGGGCGGCTCAGCACCTCGGCGTTGCGGAAGTCGATGTGTCCCTCGTCCCGGACGGCGTCGATGTCGACGTCGAACAGGTCGTCGACGTAGCCGCCCGGCAACCCGCAGAACTGGAGCACCTCCAGGTCGCGGATGATCTGGTTGGGCGTGACCTTGAAGGCCTCGGCGACGGTGGCCACCTCGATGCCTGGCCGCGACGACAGGTAGGGCACCAGGCGCAGCAGCCTGGTGAGCTGTTCGCCGGACCTCATGAGGCCACCGCCCGGAGCCGCTCGATCACCTTGGCGCGCAGGTCGGCAGGGGCGAGCAGGATCGCGTCGGGGCCCGCCGCGGCGACCTCGTCGATGATGGCTGCTCCGCTGCCGAGCGCCACCCGGTGCGCGGTGAAGCCTGCGGGGAGCGCGTCGTCCCAGGCCTGCGGCTCTGCCTCGCCGAAGGTGTGGGCGATGCCGTCGCGCAGCGCCACGACTGCCACCGCGTCGTTGACCGGCTCGAGCCGGGCGGCAAGCGCCTGCGCCTCCGGCGGCACCTCGAAGGCGCCCGCCTTGCCCTCCTGGGCGGCGGGCGAGGTGAACCTGGACAGCTTGAAGAACCGGTCGGACTGGCGGTCGGTGTCGAACCCGAAGACGTACCAGCGGCCGCGGCGCTGCAGCATCCGCCACGGCTGCAGCCAGCGGGGCTTGCCCCCGTAGCCGAAGGTGACGTGCACGCGGCGCAGCACGGCGTCGTAGAGGACGTCGAAGTCGGGCTCCGCGACGCTGACCTGCGGTCGCACCGTCGGCACAAGCGACGGGTCGGGCGCGGCTCCCCCGGCGCGCAGCGCCTCGAAGGCCTGCGCGGTGTGGTCTGCCGCGACGCTGTCCTGCCACACCTGCCCGGCGAGCGCAAGCGCGGAGAGCTCGGCGGCGGTGAAGGCGATCTCGGGCAGTTCGAAGTCGGCCCGGTTGATCCGGTAGCCCTCCTCGTCGTCGAAGAAGACGTCGTTCGAGCCGGTCTCCACGGCGATGCCCAGGCCGCGCAGCTCCTCCTTGTCGCGCTCGAACTGGCGCTCGAAGGCCGCCTCCGTCGAGTCGCGGTAGCCCTCGACGATGTGGCGCAGCTCCTGCTTCGTCAGGAAGCGACGGGTGCTGAGCAGGGCGATGAGCAGGTTCACCAACCGCTCCGACTTCCTCTGCGTCATGGCGATCAGGCTACAAGATCGACCGCCGCGTCCCCGTCCGGGCGCGCGGTGGCATTCGCGCCCAACGGGCAAGATGGGTGCCATGTTCGTCGACCGCTACGCCCCGAGCCCTACCTCGGACCTGCACCTGGGCAACCTGCGCACCGCGCTTGCCGGCTGGCTGCTGACGCGCCGCGCCGGCGGCAGGTGGCTGCTGCGCGTCGAGGACCTCGACAGGGACCGGGTGCGGGCGGCCGACGGGGTCGAGGCGCGCCAACTGGCCGACCTGCTGAGCCTCGGGCTCACCTGGGACGGCCAGCCCGTGCGGCAGAGCGAGCGGGTCGACGCCTACCGCGACGCCGTGGCGTCCCTTCCGACCTACGAGTGCTTCTGCACGCGCCGCGAGATCGCAGAGGCCGCCTCGGCCCCGCACGACGGCTACCGCGCCTACGCGGGCACCTGCCGCGGCCTCACCGACGCGCAGCGCGAGGCGAGGCGAGCGGAGCGGTTCCCCGCGATCCGGGTCGACGCGGGCGGGGCGCGGTTCACGGTGTTCGACGAGCACGCCGGCGAGGTCACCGGCGAGGTGGACGACTTCGTGCTGGTGCGCGGCGACGGCCAGTTCGCCTACAACCTCGCGGCGGTGGTCGACGACGTCGCCGCGGGAGTCAGCCACATCACCCGCGGGGCCGACCTGCTGAGCTCCGCGCCACGGCAGGCTTGGCTGACGACGCGCCTGGGCGGCGTCGCCGCCACCTACGCGCACATCGGGCTGGTCACCAACGACCGGGGCGAGCGGCTCGCCAAGCGCGACGGCGCCGTCACCCTGCGCGACCTGGGGATGGACCCTGCCGACGTGCTGGCGATGCTCAGCGACTCGCTCGGGCTCGGGCAGTGCCGCAGCACGGAAGAAGCGCTGGCCGCCATGCCTGGCGATCAGCGCTTCTTCTCGGGTGTCAGGTTCGACGGGGCCGGGTTGGCTCAGGAGCCTGCGACGGCGTCCACGATCTCGACGACGTAGACCAGCGTCTGGTTCGCGGCGAGCGCGGGCGTCGCGGAGGGCTGACCGTCCGGGTAGGCGAGCGCAGGAGGCACGACAAGCAGCACGCGGGAGCCGACCGTCTGGCCGACAAGGCCCTGCTGCCAGCCCTTGATGAGCGAACTCATCATGCCCGCCTGCGGTGTCCAGGCGTCCTGGAACATTTTGCCGTCGGCGTAGGTCCAACTGCGGTACATCACCTGGATGGTCGAGTCGGCGGTGACCGGGTCGCCGACGCCCTTGATGAGGGGCTGGATCTTGAGTTCGGTGGGGGCGGGCACGTCGGCCGGGATCGTAATCTCCGGCTTGTCGTCGGTCATCGTGACGGTCGGCAGGCCGGCGGCGGGCGTGACGGTCTCGGGGTCCTTCGACGAGAGGATGTCGACGACGAAGATCAGCGAGTCGCCCGCCTTGATGGTGCCGCTCTGGTTGCCCTGCGGGTAGCCGTCTGCGCTGGGGATGCCGATCAGGACGCGCGAGCCGACGGCCTGGCCGACGAGGCCCTTCTGGAAGCCGGCCACGACGCGGTCCATCGTGAGGGTGACGGGCTCGCCCTCGAAGGTGGACTCGAATACCTCACCCGTGGTGCCGTTGACGCCGACGTACTTGACGGAGACCGCCGACTTGTCGCCGATCTTCTGCGCCTCGGTGCTCGGCTTGAGGACCTTGCTCTGCGTCTCCGCGATCGCCCACGGTGCCTCCACCGTCACGACCGGCGGGGTGGCGTCGGTGACCTGGACGGCGCTCAGGTCGGCCGCGGGGCTGACCGTCGCCGAGGGGCTCGCCGTCGCGGCGGGCGAGGCGCTGCCGCTCGGGTCGGCCGAGGGCGACCCCTCACCGCCGGGTGTGCTGCAGGCGCTGAGGGTGATCAGGGCCGCCGTGGCGGCTCCGACCATGAGACGGCGGAGCTTTTTCGAGGATGAGGTCACGAAAGAAAATGGTAGCCGAGCGGCGCAAGCCCTCACATCCGGATCAGATCGAGCAGCGCGCCCAGTTCCTCACGGGTCAGCTCGCGGGTTTCCCCCACCGGAAGCACGCCGAGCCGGATCGGGCCGATCCGGGTGCGGGCCAGCCGGTCGACCGGATGACCGACGGCGTCCATCATGCGGCGCACGATGCGGTTGCGTCCCTCGTGCAGCGTGATCTCCAGCAGGGTCTTGTTCTGGCTCCTGGAGATCAGCTTGACCTTGTCAGGCTTGACCGGGCCGTCCTCAAGCGTGACGCCCTTCTCGAGCCGCTTGATGGTGCGGTTGTCCAGCACGCCGGCCGCCTGCACGTGGTAGGTCTTTGGCACCTCGTAGCTGGGGTGCGCGAGCCGGTGCGCGAACTCGCCGTCGTTGGTCAGGACGATCAGGCCCTCGGTCTCGGTGTCGAGGCGACCGACGTGGAACAGTCGCTCCTTGGTGCGGGGCAGGTAGTCGGTCAGCGTCTGGCGGCCCTCAGGATCGTCCATGGTCGACACGACGCCGCGGGGCTTGTTGAGCACGATGTACATGTGGCGGCGCGGCGGCGGGATCCTCGACCCGTCGACGCGGATGTGGTCGGTCTCGGGGTTGACGCGCATCCCCTGCTCGGTGACGACCTTGCCGTTGACCTCGACGCGCCCCTCGTCGATCAGGATCTCGCTTGCGCGGCGCGACGCGATGCCCGCGGACGCGAGCACCTTCTGCAGCCGGATGCCTTCGACCTCTTCACTCATGGGTGTCCTCCTCTGCCGGGGCGTCGGCGGGCTCGGCGGCCGCGAGCTGCCCCAGTTCAGCCTCCAAGGCTACGGCGTCTGGCAGCAGTGGCGCCAAGTCGGGCAGTTCCTTCAGCGAGTTCAGGCCGAGTTTCTGCAGAAACAGCGGCGTGGTGGAGAACGTCATGGCCCCGGTGACGGTGTCCTCCCCGTCCTCCCGGATCAGGCCGCGCACCAGCAGCGTCTTGACGACCCCGTCGACGTTGACGCCGCGCACCGACGCGACCCGGCCGCGCGAGACGGGCTGCAGGTAGGCGATCACCGAGAGGGTCTCCAGCGCGGCCTGGCTCAGCCGGGAGCGCTGGTCGGAGACCAGCCACGCCTCGATGACGTCGGAAACGGATGGGTCGGTGGCGAACCTCCAGCCGCCCGCCACGGCGCGCAGCCGGATGCCTCGCCCGTTGCCCTCGTAGAAGTCGGCGATCCGGGCCAGTTCCTCCTCGACGGTGGCGGTGGGCACGTCGAGGGCCGCGGCCAACTCGTCGGCGGCGGTTGGTTCGGTCGCCATCAGGAGCATCGCCTCGAGCGCCGGGCCGATCGTCATGGGTCCTCCTGCAGTTCGGGTTGGGGTCCGTAGTCGTCGGTGACCTGCACGGCCTCGTCGTCGCCCGCGGTCCAGCGCACGGTCAGCTCGGCCAGCGGCGCCAACTGCTCAAGGGCCACCTGCTGCGCGCGGAACAGTTCCAGGACGGCGAGGAAGCGGACGACAGTGGTCAGGGTGTCGCAGCCAGCCACGAGCGAGCGGAAGGTTGCGGCGCCGTCGAGGCGGAGGCGTTGCGCGATGTGGCCGACCTCGGCGCTGAGGCTGACGGTGCTGCCGTGCAGGTGCGACAGCTCGACGATCGGTTCGGGGCGCGGCGTCATGGCGGAGGCGGCCAACCGTGCCAGGTCGTCGGGGCCGAGGCTCAGCTCGACCTCCGGAAGCACGTCGCGGAACTGCTCCTCGAGGCCGCCCGGGCGCCAGTGGGTGGTCTCGGCCGCGATCATGGTGGTGGAGATCCACTCGGCGAGCCTCTTGAACGCGCGGTACTGCAGCAGCCGCGCGAACAGCAGGTCGCGTGCCTCGAGCGCCGCGATGTCCTCCGGGTCGGTGACCTCGCCGCCGGGCAGCAGCCGCGCCGCCTTGAGGTCGAGCAGCGTGGAGGCGACGAGCAGGAAGGAGCTGGTCTTCTCCAGGTCCCACAGCTCGCCGCCGGTCTTGACGTAGGCGATGAACTCGTCGGTGACCTGGCTCAGTGCGACCTCGGTGATGTCGAGTTCGCGGCGGGAGATCAGGTTGAGCAGGAGGTCGAACGGGCCCTCGAAGTTCGTCAGGCGCACCTCGAAGCCTGCCACGGAGTCGCGTGGCTCCTTCGGTGCCGCCTTCGTCCGGCTCACTGCTGCCGGAGCTCGTTCACCAGCCGCGACTCGGCGCCGCGCTCAGCCAGGTCCGCGAGCGCCTCTGCGACGGCGATCCGCACGATCCGGCCCCGGTCGACCCTGATCCCATGCGTGCGGCGCAGATCGAGGTTGGCGTCCTCGAGCGCCAGCAACTCCTCCTCGGAGAAGTAGACGGTGATCTTGTGATCGTGCCTGACGCGTCCCGATGCGACGGGCTGCGCCTCGACGGCGGCGGGTTCGGGTGACGGGGCCGCGGCCGGCGCGGGAGGCTCCGGCGTCGGGACGGGCTTGGTCGGCCGGAACAGCTCGGATGCCCCGGGCAGCGAGGCGCGCTTAGCCACCGTCGGTCGTCCTCAACAGCACCTCGCGGGCGAGTTGGCGGTACGCGTCCGCGCCCGGCGACGCCGAGGCGTAGGTGGTGATCGGTTCCCCCGCGACCGTGGTCTCGGGGAACTTGATGGTGCGCCGGATGACGGTGTGGAAGACGTCGTCGCCGAACGCCTGCACGACGCGCTCCAGGACCTCGCGGCTGTGCAGCGTGCGGGCGTCGTACATGGTGCCGAGGATGCCGAGCACCTCGAGGTCGGGGTTGAGCCGGTCCTGCACCTTGGAGATGGTGTCGGTGAGCAGCGCGATGCCGCGCAGCGCGAAGAACTCGCACTCGAGCGGCATCACCACGTAGTCGCTGGCGGTGAGCGCGTTGATGGTGAGCAGGCCGAGGCTGGGCGCGCAGTCGATCAGGATGTAGTCGTAGGAGGTGCGCAGCGGCTTCAGGACGCGGATCAGCGTCTGCTCGCGGGCAACCTCGCTGACCAGTTGCACCTCTGCCGCCGACAGGTCGATGTTGCTCGGCAGGATGTCGAGGCCCTGCACGCTGGAGGCGCGGATGACGTCGTCTGCGGTGTGGTCGCGCGACAGCAGCAGGTTGTAGATGCTGGTGTCGAGTGTGTGCGGGTTGACGCCGAGGCCGACGGAGAGGGAACCCTGCGGGTCGAAGTCGACGAGCAGCACCTTGTAGCCGAGTTCCGCGAGTGCCGCGCCCAGGTTGATGGTCGTGGTCGTCTTGCCGACCCCGCCCTTCTGGTTGCACATCGAGATGATGGTGGCGTGGTGCGCGCGCCCGGGGGTCGGGGGAACCGGCTCCGGGAAGGTCGGCAGCGGGCGACCCGTCGGGCCGAGCTCCCCTGTGTCGACGAGCGTGGACGACGCTGGCGCGTCCGGCACAGCGAACTGCGGCCGAGCGAACAGCCCTTCTTCTGCCACGTCCTATTCCCTCCTCTGGATGCGTGCAACCACCCTAGTATGCCGAAGCCGGGCGGGGCCAAGGGGGATCCGGCCGCGATCGATCGCCAGGCGCGCCCGAGGTCCATGTAGCGTGGGCGCCATGCAGTCTCCCTACCGTTACGACGTATTGTCCCTCGACACGGCCGACGACGATCCGATCTGGGCGGCCTACGTCAACATCTTCCGCACCGTCTTCCTCGACGGCCGGGCGAGTCCGGAGGGCGTCGGCACGTTCCGCACGCATCGCCGCGAGGACGGCGCGGTGCTCGGCATGGTCACCACCGAGGGCCCCGGCCTGGACGGTCGGCAGCCGGTGGCGGGCTTCAATGTGACGCCGACCACCATCAACCAGGGCCGCGGGCTGCGCCCTGCGCTGATCGTCAACACCATCGGGGTGCTGCCGAGCCACCGCAGGCGCGGGCTGCTGAAGGAGATGATGCGCCGCCAACTCGACGCGGCGCGCGAGCGTGGCATGGCGGTTGCGGTGCTGACGGCCAGCGAGGCGACGATCTACGGCCGGTTCGGCTTCGCGCCGGCCACCCGCGGGCAGCAGTTGCGCATCGACACGCGCCGCTTCGCGTACCGCGACGGGGTCGAGGTCGCGGGCGGACCCATCGAGTTCGTCGAGCCGTCGTTCCTGGCCGACCACTGGGAACGGATCACCACCGCGCACCAGGAGCGGCACCGCGGGGCCGTCGGGCACACCCACGCGCACTTCCTGGTCGACACGGGCGCCTGGGACTCCGATGAGGGCGGCCCGTCGAAGAATCTGCGGGCCGTCGTGCACTTCGACGCGGACGGCGTGCCTGACGGTTTCGCGGTGTTCCGCTTCAAGGGCTGGGACGACGCGCCGCAGGCTAGCGTCCTCAAGGTGTGCGCTCCCGACGCGCCGGTCGAGCGGGCCCTGTGGCGCGCCCTGGCCGAGATGGACCTGATCGAGACGCTCACCTACGACCTGTCGAGCCCCTCGGATCACCTGCCGCTCTCGCTCGCAGACGAGCGGGCGTTGAAGGTGACCGGGATCGGTGACTGGGTGTGGCTGCGGATCTTCGACCTGCCCGCCGCGGTCGACGGGAGGGCCTTCGACGGCGACGGCGAGATCGTGCTGCGCGTCGTCGACCCGATGGGTTACGCGGACGGCACCTGGCGGCTGTCCGCATCGGGCGGCGTCGGCACCGCCGAGCCGTCGGACGCCGAGCCGGAGGTCACGCTTGGCATCGACACGCTCGCGTTGCTGTGGCACAACGACCACACGGCCGCGCAGGCCGCCGAGGCCGGCGTGCTGCAGGGCTCCGACGAGGCGGTGCGCCGGCTGGGCCGCCTGCTGCGCTGGGACGAGTCCGCGGAGAACCTCGCCACCTTCTGACGGTGGGCGTCACCTGGCGCGCGGGTGCGCGGCGGCGTGCACCTCGCGCAGGTGCTCAATCGTGACGAGCGTGTAGATCTGGGTGGTCGCCACCGACGAGTGGCCCAGCAGTTCCTGCACGACGCGCAGGTCGGCGCCGCCGTCGAGCAGGTGCGTGGCGAACGAGTGTCGCAGCGAGTGCGGGGAGACGTCCGCGTCGACCCGGGCGCGCTTGGCCGCGGACTGCATCACCGCCCACGCCGACTGGCGCGACAGTCGCCTGCCGCGTTGGTTGAGCAGCAGGGCGGGGTCGTGCCTGGCCGCCGCCTGCGCGAGGGTCGGCCGGGCGCGCACCAGGTAGTCCCCCACCGCAGCAGCGGCGTAACTGCCGAGCGGCACGATGCGTTCCTTGCCTCCCTTGCCGAGCAGTCGGAGGCCCGCGTCGGGGTCGGCGATCGCCGCCGTCACCTCGTCGACGTCGAGGCCGACGATCTCCGAGACGCGCGCCCCGGTGCCGTAGAGCAGTTCGAGCAGCGCGGCGTCGCGCAGCCCGGTGACCTCCGCGCGGTCGGGGGCCTCGAGGATCCGGGTCACCTCGTCGATGGTCAGTGCCTTCGGTAGCCGCTGCGCGATCCGGGGCGGGGACACCTCGGCCGCCGGGTTGTTCGGGGCGAGGCCCTCCTCATGTGCGAAGGCGTGCAGGTTGCGGACGCTGACGACGTGGCGGGCCACCGACGAGGCGGCCTGTTCAGCGCTGAGCGAGCGGACGAACTCGGTGATCTCGACCGCGGTCACGTCGGTGAGGGTGTCGATCCCCCGCCCGGCGAGGAAGTCGACGTAGCGGCCGAGGTCGCGACGGTAGGCGGCTACGGTGTTGGCCGCGAGGCCGCGCTCGGCCCGGACGTGGTTGAGGTAGTCGGTGACGGCCGCGGCAAGCGGCGAGGTCACCGCTCGCGCAGCGGCCACGGCGCGTCGGCGGGGCGCAGGTCGTCGAGCCGTCCGCCGAGCCGGGCGGTCTCGAGGGCGAGGATGCCCGCCACGAGCGTCGGCGAGGAGCTGTCGCCGCGGAGGACTGCGTCGACGAGGTCGGCGCGCGGCTCCCACGACCAGGTCATGGCGGCCTCCTCGCCCTCAAGGACGAAGCCCTCGGGCCTGCTCGTCTCGGAGATGCCGCGGGCCAGGAAGACCCGAAGCGTCTCGGCGCACGCGCCGGGCGTGGTGCAGATGTCGACCAGCGTGTCCCACCGCTCGGCGGCGAGCGCCACCTCCTCGGCGAGTTCACGCTGCGCGCCCACGACGTATGCCTCGCCGTCCAGGTCGAGCAGCCCGGCGGGGATCTCGACCAGTTCGGCGCGCACGGGGTGGCGGTACTGGCGCAGCACGGCGATGTCGTCGGTGTCCTCGCGCCAGGCGACCACCGCGACCGCGCCGGGGTGGGTCAGGTACTGGCGCTTGATCTGCTGCCCGTCGGGGGTCTGGATGGTCTCGTTCACGAAGGTCGAGACGTGCCCCTCGCCAAGCACCTCGCGGTCAAGGACGGGCCAGCTCATCGGGGTGTCTGCGCGCAACACTTAGTTCTCCCTTCCCGCGCGGGCCAGTGCGGCCGCGATCAGTGACGAGAATAGGGGGTGGGGGCGCGTCGGGCGGGACTTCAGCTCCGGATGGGCCTGGGTCGCCACGTAGTAGGGGTGCGTCGCGGCGGGCAGTTCGACGAACTCGACGAGGCTCCCGTCGGGAGAGGTCCCCGAGATCACCAGGCCGGCGTCCTCCAGCGCCTGACGGTAGGAGTTGTTGACCTCGTAGCGGTGCCGGTGGCGCTCGGTGACCTCGGTCGCGCCGTAGGCGAGCGCAACCTGCGAGCCGGGCACGAGCCGCGCCTCGTAGGAGCCGAGCCGCATCGAGCCGCCGAGGTCTCCCCCGCCGTCGACGATGTCGACCTGCTCCGCCATGGTCGCGATCACCGGAGATGCGGTGTCGGGGTCGAACTCGGTGGAGGCAGCCTCCGCGATGCCCGCGAGGTTCCTGGCGGCCTCGATCACCATGGTCTGAAGGCCGAGGCACAGGCCGAGGGTGGGGATGGAGTTCTCGCGGGCGTAGCGCAGCGCGCCCAGCTTGCCCTCGACGCCGCGGATGCCGAACCCGCCGGGCACGCAGATGGCGTCGACGCCGCCCAGGTGGCGTTCGGCGCCCTCGGGGGTGGCGCAGTCGTCGGAGCGCACCCAGGTCAGGGTGACGCGGGCGTGGTTGGCGAACCCGCCCGCCCGGAGCGCCTCGGAGACCGACAGGTAGGCGTCGGGCAGGTCGATGTACTTGCCGACGAGGGCGACGGTGACCTGGTGGCGCGGGTAGTCGACGCGGTCGAGCAGGTCGTCCCAGCTTGCCCAGTTGACGTCACGGAACGGCACCCCGAGGCGGCGCACCACGTAGGCGTCGAGCCCCTCGGCGTGCAGCACCTTCGGGATGGCGTAGATGCTCGGCGCGTCGGCGCAGGACACGACCGCCTCGGTGTCGACGTCGCACATCATGGCAATCTTGCGCTTCATGGAGGCGCTGACCTCGCGCTCGGCGCGGCAGACGATGGCGTCGGGCTGGATGCCGACCTGGCGCAGCGCGGCGACCGAGTGCTGCGTCGGCTTGGTCTTCATCTCGCCGGACGGCTTGATGTATGGGACAAGCGAGACGTGCAGGAAGAAGACGTTCTCCCGGCCGATCTCGTGGCGGACCTGGCGGGCGGCCTCCAGGAAGGGCAGCGACTCGATGTCGCCGACGGTGCCGCCGATCTCGTGGATCACGATGTCGACGTCGCCGGTGTCGAGCGAGAGCATCCGGTCGCGGATCTCGCCGGTGATGTGCGGGATCACCTGGACGGTGTCGCCCAGGAAGTCGCCGCGGCGCTCCTTGGCGATGACCGTCGAGTAGACCTGCCCGGTGGTGACGTTGGCGTCGCGGCTCAGGTCGACGTCGAGGAAGCGTTCGTAGTGGCCGATGTCGAGGTCGGTCTCCGCTCCGTCCTCGGTGACGAAGACCTCGCCGTGCTGGAAGGGGTTCATGGTGCCCGGATCGACGTTGAGGTACGGGTCGAGTTTCTGCATAGTGACGCGCAGACCGCGCGCGACGAGCAGGTTTCCGAGGCTGGAGGCCGTGAGGCCTTTTCCGAGGGAGGAGACGACGCCTCCCGTGACGAAGATGTGCTTGGTGACCTTCGAGTTATCCACGGACCTTCAGCCTACGCCCGCAAAATTGCCATCGTGTTACAGCCAGCCACCGATCGCCGCTGCGGATCACGACCGGCCACTACTGCGCGCGACGCGAGCCTGCGAGCAGTTCGGCCGCGTGCCTGACGCCCGCCTCCGAGTCGGGGCTGCCGCCCATCATGCGGGCCAGTTCGACCTCGCGCTCGTCGTCGTCGAGGCGGCGGACGCCCGAGGTGGTGACCTGACCGTCGCTGGCCTTCGCGACGACGAAGTGGACGTCGGCGAAGGCGGCGACCTGCGCCAGGTGCGTGACGACGATCACCTGGCTCGTCGCCGCGAGTCGCTGGAGCCGCCTGCCGATCTCGAGGCCGACGGCGCCTCCGACGCCCGCGTCGACCTCGTCGAAGACGAAGGTGTGGCCGCGCTCATCCTCGGCGAGGATCACCTCGAGGGCGAGCCGGACGCGGGACAGTTCGCCTCCGGAGGCGACCTTGCCGAGCGGGGCGGGGTCGGAGCCGGGGTTGGCGGAGAACAGCAGTTCGATCCGGTCGGCGCCGTGCGGGCCGATGGGTGCGTCGGTGACGTCGAAGCGCAGTTCGGCGTGCGGCATGGCGAGGGCGGCGAGTTCGGCCTTCACCGCGGTCGCCAGTTCGTCTGCTGCCCGGTGCCGGGCCGCGGAGATGGCGGCGGCGTCTGCGGCAAGCTGCTCGTCGAGTTCGGCGATCCGCTGGCGAAGCACCCCGATCCGTTCGTCGCTGCCGTCGAGGTCGGCGAGCCGCGCCGCGGAGGACTCTGACCAGGCGAGCACCTCGTCGATGCTCGCCCCGTACTTGCGGGTCAGCCCTGCCAGTTGCTGGCGGCGTTCCCCGACGGCCTCGAGGCGCAGCGGGTCGGCGACCAGGTCATCGACGTAGCCCGCGACCTCCGCCGCGAGGTCGGTGGCGAGCATGCCGAGCTCGGTGGCGCGGGAGGACAGCTCGCGGGCGGTCTCGTCGCGGTCGGCGAGCTCGGCCAGCAGCTTGCGGGAGGTGCCGACGAGGGAGACGACGCTCGGTGCGTCGTAGTCGGTCTCGCTGCCGCTCAGGGCCTCGTGGGCGCCCCCTGCCAGGCGGCGCAGCTCGTCGAGGTCCATCAGCTTGGCCTGTTCGGCCGCGAGCGCGTCGTCCTCGCCGGGTTGGGGTGCGACATCGGCGATCTCGTCGAGGCCGAAGCGCAGCATGTCGGCCTCGCGGGCCCGCGCCATGGCCTCGGACTCGAGCCGGTCGAGTTCTGCTGCCGCGGCGCGCCGTTCCGCGAAGCTCTCCAGGTAGCGCGGCAGTTCGGCTGGCCGGGCGCGGGCGTCGAGGAGTTCGCGCTGCCGCTCGGGGGTGGAGAGCCGCATCTGGCCCGACTGTCCGTGGATGGTGGCGATGTCGCTGAGCAGTTCGCCGAGCGTCGAGACGGGCACGCCCGCTCCCCCGACGACGGCGCGCGAGCGGCCGTTTGCGCCGACCTGGCGCAGGGTGATCAGTTCGCCGTCCTCGACGTCGCCTCCCGCGTCGCCGACGCGCCCCGCGACCTGGTCGTCGACGACCCAGCGGCCCTCGACGACGGCCTTGTCCGCGCCGCGCCGCACGATGCCCGCGTCGGCCCGCGCGCCGAGCAGGTGCCCGAGCCCGGAGACGATCATGGTCTTGCCCGCTCCGGTCTCGCCGGTGAGTGCCGTCAGGCCGGGGCCGAGTTCCAACTCGGCCCCGTCGACCACGCCGAAGGCGGTGAGCCTCAGGGTGGTCAGCACTACTGGTCTCGCCTCTCGCGCCAGCCGTTGACGGGCAGCGCGAACTTCTTCACGAGTCGGGTGGTGAACGGCTGCTCGCCGAGCCGGGCGATGCGCACCTTCTGGGAGTTGGACACGATCGTGACGCTCTCCCCCAGCGCCAGTTCGTGGCTGCGGCGGCCGTCGCACCACAGGATGCCCTGGGTGCCTGCGTCCTCCGGGATGTCGAGGGTGACCTTGGAGGTGGGGCTGAGCACCATGGGCCGGTTGAACAGCGCGTGCGCCGCCAGCGGGACCACCAGCATGGCCTGGACGTCGGGCCAGATGACGGGCCCGCCTGCCGAGAAGCCGTAGGCGGTCGAGCCGGTCGGGGTGGACACGAGCACGCCGTCGCACCCCCACCGCGACAGCGGACGGTCGTCGACGCTGACGAGCACGGTGAGCATCCGCTCCCTGGCGAGCTTCTCCAGCGACACCTCGTTGACGGCGGGCGAGGCCCAGGTGAGGTTCCCCTCGGCGTCGCGGACCTCGACCTTCAGCGTGGTGCGTTCCTCAACGTCGTAGCGACGCTCTGCTACGACGGAGGGCAGTTCCTCAAGGTCGGAGGGTTCCATCTCGGCGAGGAAGCCGACGTGGCCGAGGTTGACGCCCAGCAGCGGCACCCCGAGCGGCAGGGACCATTCGGCGGCGCGCAGGATGGTGCCGTCGCCGCCGAAGACGACGGCCAGTTCCGCGGGCCGGTGATCGAGGTCGGTGATGTGGGCGTCGGGCACACGTTCGGAGAGTCGCTCGAGGTCGCTCTCGAAGACGAGGAAGCCGAACCCCATGGCGTGGAGGGCCTCCATGAACTGGACGGCCTTGACGATTGCCTCCTCGCGCTCTGGGTGCACGAGCACGGCGACGGTTCGCTGCTTCACGGCCCCAGACTACCGAGTCAGGCGGACAAAGAACTCAACGTTGCCCGCCGAGCCGGGCAGCGGGGACTCGCCGCGCCACCGTTCCACCCAGCCCAGGTCGGCGGCCTTCGCGACGACGGCGTCGACGGCGCGTTGGCGCAGCCTCGGGTCGCGCACCACCCCGCCCGCGCCGAGCCTGCCCTTCCCGACCTCGAACTGGGGCTTGACGAGCAGCAGCGCCTCACCGTCGTCGGCGAGCACGCCGAGCAGGGGTTCGAGCAGCAGCGTCAGCGAGATGAACGACACGTCGCCGACGATCAGGTCGACGGGGCTGCCGTCGACGTCGTCGAGGGTGAGGTCGCGCAGGTTGAGCCCCTCCGCGACGCGCACGCGCGGGTCGCCGCGGACCTCTGGGGCGAGTTGGTCGTGGCCGACGTCGACGGCGTAGACGAGGTCGGCGCCGCGTTCGAGGCAGACCTGCGTGAAGCCGCCAGTGGAGGCGCCCGCGTCGAGCACGCGGCCGTGGACGTCGATGCCGGTGGCGTCGAGGGCGCCGAGGAGTTTGTGGGCGGCGCGCGAGACCCAGGGGTCGACGTCGGCGCTCAGTTCCTGATCGTCGGTGACGGGTTGGGACGCCTTGGTCGCGGGCACTCCGTCGATCAGGACCTTGCCTTCGCCGATCAGGGACGCGGCGTGCCCCCGGGAGCGCGCGATGCCGCGGCGCACGAGCGCGAGGTCGAGCCTCACGTGGTGACGCCGGGCAGGCCGCGCTGCATCGTCAGGGGGTCGTTGCTGAGGACCCCCGCCAGCACCGACTGTGCCTCGGTGAGCCGTGCGGTCTGCTCCTCCAGCGGAAGCTCCTCGACGCCCTCCAACGCGGCCATCGCCTCGGCGACCAGGTCCTGACGGCGCTGGTCGGAGGGGGCGGCGCTGCGGGGCGTCGGGAGGCTCATCGAAGGGTGTCGATCGAGTTGAGGACCGCGTCGATGTTCAGGTCGAACCGCCACGCCGCCTGCAGACCCGCCCACAGCGCGTCGAGTTGCTCGTCGCGCGTGATGGGGCGGGTGGAGAGGTAGGCGGCGTCGTCGCTGAGGTCGACCTCCTGGTACCCGCAGACGAACCGCTGGCCGTGGAACTCGGCGACGCGGGGCGGCTCGAGCAGCGCGCTTGCGTCGTACCCGATGTAGGTCGGCCGGTAGTCGGGCGGCGCGACCGCGAGGTCGTGCTTGCCGTGGGCTCCGGTGAAGACGAACAGCGAGTCCATGCCGACGTTGTTGGCGCCGAGGATGTCGGTGTCGGTGCGGTCGCCGACGAAGATGGGGTGGTCGGCCTCCAGTCTGAGCACCGTCTCATCGAGCAGCGGCCGGTAGGGCTTGCCCGCGATCTGCGGGTCAATGCCGACGCAGGCGCGCACCACGGCGAGTTGGGCGCCGAGGCCAGGCACCAGGCCGCGGTCGGAGGGCCGGGTCATGTCGGGGTTGGTCGCGTACCAGGCGGCTCCGCGCTGGACGGCCAGGGCGGCCTCCTCCAGCTTGGGGAACTCGATGGTGGGGCTGTAGCCCTGCACCACCGCTACCGGCTCGTCGTCGACGGAGTCGACGACCTCGAAGCCCGCTCCGCGCAGTTGCTCGCGCAGCGCGTCGGTGCCGACGGCCAGGATCCGGGTACCGGGCTCCAGATCGTCGCCCAGCATCCGCAGGGTCGCCATGGTGGAGTTCACCACGTCGTCGGTGGCCGCCTCGATGCCGAGTTCGACCAGGTGCTCGGCGACGGTCGCCGGGGTGCGGGCAGCGTTGTTGGTGACGAAGCCGAGCCGGTTGCCGCGCGACCTCAACTCCTCAAGCGCCTCAGGGACGCCGTCGATGGCGAACGGGCCGAGGTAGATCACCCCGTCGAGGTCGAACAGCGCAGCGTCGTAGTCCTGTGCAAGAGCCTTCATTCCCGCTCGTCCCCCTCGTCGTCGGTCGGCTCCAGGCTATCGTCGGCCGCCTCGTCCTCGGCGACCGGGGTCGCGTCGTCGTCCTCGGCCTGGTCGTCCTCTTCGTCCTCGAGGGACTCGTCGGAGTCGCCGTCCTGCTCGTCGAGGTCCTCTTCCTGGTCCTCTTCGTCGGAGTCGTCCTCGTCGTCTTCGAGTTCGTCGTCTTCCTCGAGTTCGTCGTCTTCCTCGAGGTCCTCGTCCTCCTCGTCGAGGTCCTCGTCCTCCTCGAGATCGTCCTCGTCCTCGGCGAAGTCGGGCAGCACGACGCCGTCGATCGAGGCGATCCGATCGGCCACGTCGAGGTCGGCATGCCTGTCGAGGGCCGCCGCGGAGGTGAACCACTCGCGGGCGCCCTCAAGGTCGCCCTGCTGCTCGAGCAGGTCGGCGTAGGCGTAGCGAAGCCGCGCCTGCGCGCCGGGCGCGCCGATCTTGCGGCCGATGGCCGCCTTCAGCAGGCGAAGTGCCTCGGCCCGCTGGCCCAGGTCGTCACGGATCCCGGCCTCCACCAGGAGGCACTCGATCCGCAGTTCGATGTTGCGGGTCGCGGGGTCCAGTTCGGCAAGCACGGCCAGCGCGTCGCGATGCCTGCCGAGCGCACGCTCGCAGTCCGCGATCACCGGCAGCAGGTCGTCGCCGCCGCTCATCCGGCGGATGGCGCGGAACTCGCGCAGCGCGATGGCGTACTCCCCGGCGGCATAGGCGGTCTCCGCGGCGGCCTCACGGACGATCGGCAGTCGGCCGGCCCTGCGGCGCGCGGCCTCCGCGTGGCGGAAGGCGAGGTCGGGGTCCTCGTCGATCAGGTGACCGGCGGCCCAGATGTGGGCGCCCACGATGTCGGCCAGGTCCTTCGGCAGACTCTTCAGTTCCGCGCGCACGCCGAACGGCAGTTCGTTCTCCACGTAGTCCTGCGGGGTGTCGGGCTCGTCGGCGCGCGCCTCGGTGCCCGGGTGGAAGCGGCGCTCCCGCTCCTCCCCCTCGCCACGCCAGCCACGACGATCGTCATCTCCGCGGGGGCCGCGGTCGTCACGGTTGAACGGCCTACGGTCGTCGTCCCGGCGCGAGCCGCGACGATCATCGTCACGACGGTCACGGTTGAACGGCCTGCGGTCGTCGTCGCGGCGGGGGCCACGGTCGTCACGGTTGTACGGCTTCCGGTCGTCGTCGCGGCGGGGGCCGCGGTCGTCGCGGTTGTACGGGCGACGCTCGTCATCTCGACGGGGACCTCGACGGTCGTCGTCGCGACGGGGGCCGCGGCGATCGTCGTCGCGACGATCCCGGTTGAACGGCTTCCGATCGTCGTCCCGACGGGGGCCGCGGTCGTCGCGGCGGTCGCGGTTGAACGGCTTCCGGTCGTCGTCCCTGCGCGGGCCGCGACGGTCATCGTCGCGACGATCGCGGTTGAACGGCTTCCTGTCATCGTCGCGCCGGGGGCCGCGACGGTCATCGTCTCGGCGGTCACGGTTGAAGGGTTTGCGATCGTCGTCACGGCGAGGGCCGCGACGGTCATCGTCGCGCCGATCCCGGTTGTAGGGCCTCCGGTCGTCGCCGCGACCACCGCTCGACGAGGGCCGGCCCTGGTTGGAATCGTTCTGCTCAGACATGCTGCCTATCATCCCAAACCGGCAGCGGATCACCTAACTCACCAGCTCCACGCCGGACGTCCTCGAGGCAGGCAAAAGGCCCCGGAAATGCAAAAACCCCCCGACATAAGTCGGGGGGTTTTTGTAAGAAGTCCGGCGGCGTCCTAGTCTCCCACAGCGTCCCCGCTGCAGTACCATCGGCGCTGAGAGGCTTAACTTCCGGGTTCGGGATGGGACCGGGTGTTTCCCTCTCGCTATGGCCACCGAAACACTATTGAGATAGCGTCAGGGCACAGACATTCAGTTATATCGTGCTCCCGACCGTATCTCGGGAACCTCACAGTGGACGCGTAGCATCTTTGTAGAAACAAGCCCTCGGCCTATTAGTATCGGTCAGCTCCATGCATTGCTGCACTTCCACATCCGACCTATCAACCCTGTGGTCTACAGGGGGCCTTACCAGATTATTCTGTGGGAGCCCTCATCTTGAAGTGTGCTTCCCGCTTAGATGCTTTCAGCGGTTATCACTTCCGAACGTAGCCAACCAGCCGTGCTTTTGGTAAACAACTGGCACACCAGAGGTTCGTCCGTCCCGGTCCTCTCGTACTAAGGACAGCTCTTCTCAAGACTCCTACGCGCGCAGCGGATAGGGACCGAACTGTCTCACGACGTTCTAAACCCAGCTCGCGTGCCGCTTTAATGGGCGAACAGCCCAACCCTTGGGACCGACTCCAGCCCCAGGATGCGACGAGCCGACATCGAGGTGCCAAACCATGCCGTCGCTATGGACGCTCGGGCAAGATCAGCCTGTTATCCCCGGGGTACCTTTTATCCGTTGAGTCCTGGCGCTTCCATGTGCCACCAGAAGATCACTAGTCCCGACTTTCGTCCCTGCTCGAGATGTCTCTCTCGCAGTCAAGCTCCCTTGTGCACTTACACTCAAAACCTGATTGCCAACCAGGCTGAGGGAACCTTTGGGCGCCTCCGTTACCTTTTAGGAGGCGACCGCCCCAGTCAAACTACCCATCAGGCACTGTCCCTGATCCAGATAATGGACCTAGGTTAGATAACCAGAGTGACCAGAGTGGTATTTCAACGATGACTCCACCTGAACTGGCGTCCAAGCTTCAAAGTCTCCCACCTATCCTACACAAGTCACACCGATCACCAATACCAAACTATAGTAAAGGTCCCGGGGTCTTTCCGTCCTGCTGCGCGTAACGAGCATCTTTACTCGTAGTGCAATTTCGCCGAGTTCGTGGTGGAGACAGCGCCCAAATCGTTACTCCATTCGTGCAGGTCGGAACTTACCCGACAAGGAATTTCGCTACCTTAGGATGGTTATAGTTACCACCGCCGTTTACTGGGGCTTAAGTTCAAGGCTTCGCCGAAGCTAACCCTTCCCCTTAACCTTCCAGCACCGGGCAGGAGTCAGTCCGTATACGTCGTCTTTCGACTTAGCACGGACCTGTGTTTTTAGTAAACAGTCGCTTGGGCCTGGTCTCTGCGACCCTCGACGCTTTCGAAGTAAATTCTAATACGTCTCAGGTCCCCCTTATTCCGAAGTTACGGGGGTATTTTGCCGAGTTCCTTCACCACGATTCTCTCGATCGCCTTGGTATTCTCTACCTATCCACCTGTGTCGGTTTGGGGTACGGGCGGCTAATATCTCGCTCACGAAGATTTTCTAGGCAGCATAGGATCACTCTTACGTCAGTAATCTGACGACACATCATGTCTCAGGCTATGTGAAACGCGGATTTGCCTACGTTTCGCCCTACACACTTGACCCGGTATAACCATAACCGGGAAGAGCTACCTTCCTGCGTCCCTCCGCAGCTTGCCTAATACGAGTTCGGGTCACAGACTCAGTCAAGATCCGTCCGAAGACTTCCTTTGACCTTGCATGTTTAGCATCACTCGGTTCAGCACGGTCGATATTTTGCCGGTACGGGAATATCAACCCGTTGTCCATCGACTACGCCTGTCGGCCTCGCCTTAGGTCCCGACTTACCCAGGGCAGATTAGCTTGACCCTGGAACCCTTGGATATTCGGCGGACGGGTTTCTCACCCGTCTTTCGCTACTCATGCCTGCATTCTCACTCGTGTGCTCTCCACGGCTGGGTTACCCCGCCGCTTCAACGCGCACACGACGCTCCCCTACCCATCCGTACGACGTTACCGTCATTTGTACGAATGCCATAGCTTCGGCGGTTAACTTGAGCCCCGCTAAATTGTCGGCGCAGAATCACTTGACCAGTGAGCTATTACGCACTCTTTCAAGGGTGGCTGCTTCCAAGCCAACCTCCTGGTTGTCTCCGCAACTCCACATCCTTTTCCACTTAGTTAACGCTTAGGGGCCTTAGCTGATGATCTGGGCTGTTTCCCTCTCGACAATGAAGCTTATCCCCCACTGTCTCACTGCCGCGCTCTAACTTACCGGCATTCGGAGTTTGGCTGATTTCGGTAAGCTTGTGGGCCCCCTAGACCATCCAGTGCTCTACCTCCGGTAAGAAACACGCGACGCTGCACCTAAATGCATTTCGGGGAGAACCAGCTATCACGGAGTTTGATTGGCCTTTCACCCCTATCCACAGCTCATCTCCTCGGTTTTCAACCCAAGTGAGTTCGGTCCTCCACGACGTCTTACCGTCGCTTCAACCTGGCCATGGATAGATCACTCCGCTTCGGGTCTAGAGCATGCGACTCAAACGCCCTATTAGGACTCGCTTTCGCTACGGCTTCCCCACACGGGTTAACCTTGCCACATACCACTAACTCGCAGGCTCATTCTTCAAAAGGCACGCCGTCACCCTACAAAAGTAAGGCTCCGACGGATTGTATGCAATCGGTTTCAGGTACTATTTCACTCCCCTCCCGGGGTACTTTTCACCTTTCCCTCACGGTACTTGTCCGCTATCGGTCACCAAGGAGTATTTAGGCTTAGCGGATGGTCCCGCCAGATTCACACGGAATTTCAGGGGTTCCGTGTTACTTGGGGTAACGCTCGAGAGTGATCAACTTGCGTCTACAGGAGTTTTACCTTCTTTGCTGTAGCTTTCGCAGCGTACTTCGACTTCATTGATCATTTCTTACTCTCTGACTGGTTGACAGCTCAGTCTGAGCGGCCCCTCAACACCCCATCTGCAACGCCTGTCAGCTATCACACAAATGAGGTTTGGCCTCTTCCGCGTTCGCTCGCCACTACTTACGGAATCACTGTTGTTTTCTCTTCCTGTGGGTACTGAGATGTTTCACTTCCCCACGTTCCCTCCAACTGCCCTATGTGTTCAGGCAGAGGTTGCCGGACATGACTCCGGTATTTCAAGGTTTCCCTATTCGGAAATCCACGGATCAAAGCTCGTTTACCAGCTCCCCGTGGCTTATCGCAGGTTACAACGTCCTTCTTCGGCTCTTGGTGCCAAGGCATCCACCGATTGCACTTAGTAGCTTGTTATTTCTACAAAGATGCTCGCGTCCACTGTGAAGTTCTCAAGATACGGGCGGGCCCAGGTCGTTAGAGGTCTGATTCGACATCCTTCGGCGCTGGTCCGCGTTGAAGGCGTTGCTTGCGCAACCGACCCTTCAGGACCCAACAGCGTGCTCGGGTTTCTCTTTCACCCTCGACTTTCCACTCCCGATTGCTCGGGTTGTACTAACGATGGTTTCTGATCGACTTTAGGTCAATGTTCCACATTCCGGTGCCTGCCTGGCCGAAGACGTTTGCTTCGGAACCAAGCATTGGACAGCAGCGCTATGCGCTCCTGCCAGAGGCTCCTTAGAAAGGAGGTGATCCAGCCGCACCTTCCGGTACGGCTACCTTGTTACGACTTAGTCCTAATTACCGGTCCCACCTTCGACGGCTCCCTCCACAAGGGTTAGGCCACCGGCTTCGGGTGTTACCGACTTTCATGACTTGACGGGCGGTGTGTACAAGCCCCGGGAACGTATTCACCGCAGCGTTGCTGATCTGCGATTACTAGCGACTCCGACTTCATGGGGTCGAGTTGCAGACCCCAATCCGAACTGAGACCGGCTTTTTGAGATTCGCTCACCCTTACAGGTTCGCAGCTCTTTGTACCGGCCATTGTAGCATGCGTGAAGCCCTGGACATAAGGGGCATGATGACTTGACGTCATCCCCACCTTCCTCCGAGTTGACCCCGGCGGTCTCCTATGAGTCCCCGGCGTTATCCGCTGGCAACATAGGACGAGGGTTGCGCTCGTTGCGGGACTTAACCCAACATCTCACGACACGAGCTGACGACAGCCATGCACCACCTGTATACCGACCATAAAGGGGCACCTATCTCTAGGTGTTTCCGGCATATGTCAAACCCAGGTAAGGTTCTTCGCGTTGCATCGAATTAATCCGCATGCTCCGCCGCTTGTGCGGGGCCCCGTCAATTCCTTTGAGTTTTAGCCTTGCGGCCGTACTCCCCAGGCGGGGTACTTAATGCGTTAGCTGCGGCACGGAGAACGTGGAATGTTCCCCACACCTAGTACCCACCGTTTACGGCGTGGACTACCAGGGTATCTAAGCCTGTTTGCTCCCCACGCTTTCGCTTCTCAGCGTCAGGAAAGGTCCAGAGATCCGCCTTCGCCACTGGTGTTCCTCCTGATATCTACGCATTCCACCGCTTCACCAGGAATTCCAATCTCCCCTACCTTCCTCAAGTCTGCCCGTATCGGAAGCAGGCTCAGGGTTAAGCCCTGAGTTTTCACTCCCGACGCGACAAACCGCCTACAAGCTCTTTACGCCCAATAAATCCGGACAACGCTCGCACCCTACGTATCACCGCGGCTGCTGGCACGTAGTTAGCCGGTGCTTCTTCTGCAGGTACCGTCACTTTCGCTTCGTCCCTGCTGAAAGCGGTTTACAACCCGAAGGCCGTCATCCCGCACGCGGCGTTGCTGCATCAGGCTTTCGCCCATTGTGCAATATTCCCCACTGCTGCCTCCCGTAGGAGTTTGGGCCGTATCTCAGTCCCAATGTGGCCGGTCGCCCTCTCAGGCCGGCTACCCGTCGGAGCCTTGGTGAGCCGTTACCTCACCAACAAGCTGATAGGCCGCGAGTCCATCCTTGACCGCCGGAGCTTTCCAACCTCCTCGATGCCGAGGAGGTTCGTATCCGGTATTAGCACCTGTTTCCAGGTGTTATCCCAGAGTCAAGGGCAGGTTACTCACGTGTTACTCACCCGTTCGCCACTCGTGTACCCCCGAAGGGGCCTTACCGTTCGACTTGCATGTGTTAAGCACGCCGCCAGCGTTCGTCCTGAGCCAGGATCAAACTCTCCGTTGAAAAATTATTGGCACGGACTCCGAAGAGACCGCTTAACCATCAACTTAGTTTGATACTGACAGAGTTCCATTGCTGGATCTATCAATATTTTCAAAGGAATCCGTTACATGATTTGCATCATGTAGACGGGTTCGCAACTGCAAGGCAAGCCTTGCAATGTGCATTGTATTTGGCATTGACTTTAAGCACGCTGTTGAGTTCTCAAGTTTCGGGTGCGTCCCGCGCTTCCATCGAGCTGTTTTTCGCTCGTTTTCCGCTTGGGGCAACTCGATCAACTTTACTTGCTTGAATCTCGCTTGTCAAACTCGCTTGATTCCCGCTAGCTCCGTTGAGTTGTGTTTGAGTCGCTAGGCGACTCGTCCAACTTTACTTGCTGGCGTTCGGCCTGTCAAATCGCTTCGACGTGGCTGAGATGCTCCGAAGTAGTGGTGAAACCCTAGTTGACTAGGTGTTTTACCGTTGGTCTGTTGCTTGGCGCAACCTGACCAACTTTACTTTGTCGATCTCGGCTTGTCAAACCGGCTGGTTCGAGGCCGACCGCTGTTGAGTTGTTGGTGACTGCCGAAGCAGCCTGGCTAACACTACCGTTCCCCTGCCTGCCGATCAAATCGGCCCTGCTGAGGCCATGCTCGTAGCCCGGACCTTGAGCGGGTTCATTTCGAACGCACACTCGCCCGCGACATTGAGATGGGGTGGTGGCTCCTGGTCCGGCCGTTTCCGTCCGGTTCACCGAGGGAGCTTGAGAAACTATACACAGCCCTCGAGGGCCCCGCAAATCGTGGTCGCCGTCGTGGCAGTCACCCTTGTCAGACAGCATTTGGGCGCTCCGCACCCCTCCATCGGGCCTAGCCGGGGCGCCCCTTAGGGTGATGCCATGAGGATCTGGTCCCCGTCACGAGCGCTGGTCGCCGTCATAGCCGTGGCCGTCACCGTCTCGTGCGCCCCCGATCTCTCCCCTCCAGGGGATGAGGCTCTCCCCCTGCCTCCGTGGCCGCCCTCTCCCTCGGCGTCCGTACCTGGTGCCGGCTCACCCGGCGGGGCCGATGGGTCGGTGGCGGTGACGGAGCCTGAGGCGCCACGCACGGCCACCATCAACATCAGCGGCGATCTGCTGTGGCACAACACCCTGTGGCAGCAGGCCAAGGCAGATGGCGGCGGGCGGATGGACTTCGCGCCCCAGCTCGCGAGCCTTCGCGACTACGTGAGTGCCGCGGACCTGGCGGTGTGCCATTCGGAGGTGCCGTTCGCTCCCCCGGGCGGCCCCTTCTCCAACTATCCGACCTTCGCTGTTCCGCCGGAGGTCGCCGCCGGCATCGCCGCCACCGGATGGGATCTGTGCACCACCGCGTCCAACCACACCATGGATGCCGGATGGGACGGCCTCGTGCGCACCCTCGAGGTGCACCACGCCAACGCCATCATGACCAGCGGCAGCTTCGCGACCGAGGCCGAGTCCCGCACCCCCGTGATCTTCACCACCAAGGACGGCGTCCGGATCGCGGTGATCAGCCAGACCTTCGGCCTCAACGGCATCGCCCGGCCGAAGGGGCGGGAGTGGGCCGTCAACCTCCTCGATGCAGGCGCGACGCTCGCGATGGCGCGGAAGGCGCGCGAGGCGGGCGCAGACATCGTGACCGTCCACATGCACGCCGGCGAGGAGTACTCCGCCACCCTCAACAGGCAACAGACCGACTTCGCCTCCGTCGTCACCGCCTCACCAGACGTCGACCTGGTCTTCGGCCAGCACGCCCACGTCGTGCAACCCGTCGACCGGGTCAACGGCAAGTGGGTCTTCTACGGGATGGGCAACCTGATCGCCGCGAGCGGGCCTTCACAGCCCTATACCTATGACGGGTACGTGGCGCAGGTGCGCTTCACCCAGGGAGCCGACGGCCGCTTCGTCGCGACCGAGGCCGAGTACGCCCCCACGATGATCACCAAGCGCAGTGGAGGCAGGCCCGCCAGGGTGCTGCTGATCCCCGACGAGGTGAAGAAGGGGGCCGCCGGCTCCAACGCGATGGT
This sequence comes from Propionibacteriaceae bacterium AM104-82, assembly GCA_027658995.1. Taxonomy (GTDB): domain Bacteria; phylum Actinomycetota; class Actinomycetes; order Propionibacteriales; family Propionibacteriaceae; genus Arachnia. The sequence continues at coordinate 273,583 of JAQDQK010000001.1, read as the reverse complement.
GGAGTCGGCGGCCCGTACCCGTGCCCGCGTCAACGCCCTCCACGTGGAGGGGCTGACCGAGCGGAGCTGATCCTCAGACGCGCTCGGCGATGCCGACCGTCTTGCGGCCCCGGCGAAGCACCGCGTACCTGCCGTGCAGCAGTGCCTCGGGGCTCAGCACCAGGTCGGCGTCCTCGATGCGTTCGTTGTTCAGGTAGGCGCCGCCCTCGGCGATGGCGCGACGCGCCGCACCCTTGGACTCCACAACCCCCGCGGCGACGAGCGCGTCGACGACGGTCGCGTCCGCGGCGACCTGCGAGCCGCCCACCTCCCGCAGCACCGACGCAAGGGTCGCCTCGCTGAGTTCACCCAACTCGCCGCGACCGAAGATGGCGGCCGAGGCGGCGACGGCGGCCTCACGCTCCGCTCGACCGTGCACGATGTCGGTGACGTCGTCGGCAAGGGCCCGCTGCGCCTCGCGCTTGAACGGGGCCTCGAGCGTCGCCTGCTCCAGCGCCTCGATCTCCTCGCGGCTGCGGAACGAGAACACCTTGAGGTAGTCGACGACCTTCGCGTCCTCCGCGTTCAGGAAGAACTGGTACATCGCGTAGGGCGAGGTGAGGCTCGGGTCGAGCCAGACGGTGCCCGCCTCGGTCTTGCCGAACTTGGTGCCGTCGGCCTTCGTGAGCAGCGGCGTCGCCATCGCGTGCACCTTCACCTGGTCGCTGCGGCGCAGCAGTTCGACACCGGCGGCGATGTTGCCCCACTGGTCGGAGCCGCCGGTCTGCATCGTGACGCCGTGCCTGCGGTTCAGCTCGCGGTAGTCCATCGACTGCAGCAGCACGTAGGAGAACTCGGTGTAGGAGATGCCCGCGTCCAGGCGGCGCGCCACTACGTCGCGGGCGAGCATCCGGTTCACCGGGAAGTGCTTGCCGACGTCGCGCAGGAAGTCGAGCACCGACATCTCGGCGGTCCAGTCGTAGTTGTTGACCATCGTCGCGGCGTTGTCCCCCTCGAAGGAGACGAACCGACTGACCTGCGAGCGGATCTTGTCGACCCACTCGTGGACGAGTTCCTTGGAGTTCATCACCCGCTCGCCCGACTCCTTCGGGTCGCCGATCAGGCCGGTCGCGCCGCCCACCAGCAGGAAGGGCTGATGGCCTGCGTCCTGGAGGCGCTTGGCGAGCAGGATCTGGACGAGGTTGCCGGTGTGCACGCTCTGGGCGGTCGGGTCGAAGCCCACATAGAACTTGACGGGTCCTTCGTCCAGGTGCGCCCCGAGGGCGTCCAGGTCGGTCGAGTGGGCGATCAGCCCACGCCATTGAAGGTCATCAAGCAGTGCATTCACGCGCCACAGCATACTGATCGCCCGGCGATAAGGCCCGTCGGCTCAGGCAGGGGCACCAGCCCAGGCGCGCAGTTGCGCCCGCTCGCCGCGCAGTTCGTCGGCCTGTTCGCGGACCCGGTCGGGGGCGGTGCCGCCGCGCCCGTCACGAGAGGCGACCGAGCCCTCGACGGTCAGCACGTCGAGGACGCCGGGGTCGAGATGCTCCGAGATCGATGGCAGATCCGCGGTCGTCAGGTCCTGCAGCGTGATCGACCTGCCCTCGCAGTAGCGCACGGACTCGCCCGCGACCTCGTGGGCGACGGCGAACGGCACGCCCTGCCGGACGAGGTGGTCTGCGATGTCGGTGGCGAGCGAGAAGCCCTTTGGCGCGACCTCCGCCATCCGGTCGGCGTGGAAGGTCAGGGTCCCGACCATGCCCGCGACCGCGGGAAGCAGCACGTGCAACTGGTCGATGCCGTCGAAGATCGGCTCCTTGTCCTCCTGCAGGTCGCGGTTGTAGGCGAGCGGAAGGCCCTTCAAGGTGGCGAGCAGGCCGGACAGGTTGCCGATCAGGCGACCCGCCTTACCGCGGGCCAACTCGGCGACGTCCGGGTTCTTCTTCTGCGGCATGATCGAGCTTCCCGTCGACCATGCGTCGTGCAGTGTCGCGAAGCCGAACTCGGCGGTGCACCACAAGATGACGTCCTCACTGAGCCGCGAGAGGTCGACGCCGATCTGGGCGAGCACATATGCCGCCTCGGCGATCAGGTCGCGGGCGGCGGTGCCGTCGATCGAGTTCGGCACCGACGACGCGAAGCCGAGCTCCGAGGCGACCAGTTCCGGGCTGAGGCCGAGCGAGGTGCCGGCGAGCGCAGCCGAGCCGTACGGGCTGACCGCGAGGCGGGCGTCGAGGTCGCGCAGGCGCTGGATGTCGCGCACCAGCGGCCAGGCGTGCGCGAGCAGGTGGTGGCTGAGCAGGATCGGCTGGGCCGACTGCAGGTGCGTGCGGCCCGGCATCACGGCGCCGAGGTTGGCGTCGGCCTGGGCGAGCAGCGCCTCGATGACGCCGTCGACGTCGAGGGCGATCAGCCGGATCTCGTCGCGGAGGTAGCCGCGGATCAGCGTGGCGATCTGGTCGTTGCGGGACCGGCCCGCACGGATCCGGCCGCCGAGGTCGTCTCCGACGATCAGCTTCAGGCCGCGCTCGAGGGCGCCGTGCACATCCTCGTCGGTCTCGGCCGCGACGAACTCACCGGCCTCGACCTGCCGCGCCAACTCGGCGAGGCCCTCGTCCATGGCGGAGGCCTGCGCGTCGTCGAGGTAGCCCGCGGCGCGCAGCGCCTTGGCGTGGGCGCGGGAGCCCGCGATGTCGTGCAGCGCGAGCCGCCAGTCGAACTGCGTCGACTTCGACAGCGCGAACATCGCCTCGCTCGGCCCGCCCTCGAACCGGCCGCCCCAGAGTCGTCCTGTGCTCACGAATGCTTCCTCACTGCCGGCTTGCCGGTCTTCGTCATCTCCGAGATGCTGCCGACCGTGCGGTCGGCTGCCTCGTTGTCCGTGGCGATCACCAGGACGGTGTCGTCGCCCGCGATCGTACCGAGGACTCCCGGCAGGCCCGCCAGGTCCAGGTACGACGCGAAGTACTGGGCCGCGCCTGGCGGCGTCTTGACCAGGATCTGGGTGCCCGCGTGGCGGATCGACTGCAGCAACTCGGCGCACAGCCGTGCCAACTTGTCGAGCGCCTCGTTCTCCCCCGCCTCCGCGGCGGCCGCGTAGACCAGCGCCCCGCCGACGGCCCGCTGCCTGACGGCCCCCAACTCGAGGAGGTCCTTCGACAGCGTCGGTTGGCTGACGGTGATGCCGCGCTCGGCGAGCGCGTCCATCAACTCGGCCTGCGAGGTGTAGCAGGCCTCCCCCAGCAGTTGCCGCAGCGTCGCGAGGCGGCCTGCCCGCGTCGGGCTAGGCATGGCCTTCGAGGAGTCCGGGCAGGGCGTCGATGAAGCCCTGCAGGTCGTCCCTGGTGGCGATCAGCGGCGGGGCAAGGCGCAGCACCCCTGGGCGGGGCGCGTTGATGACCCAACCCGCGTCGAGCGCTGCGTCTGCGACCTGGGGCGCGACGTCGGAGGTCAGCACGACCCCCAGCAGCATGCCCCTGCCCCGGACGGACCCGATGAGCGGGTGGCCGAGGCCCTCGATCGCCGCGGCGAGCCAGGCGCCGACCTCGCGCGCGTTGTCCAACGCGCCCGCCTCGAGGGCGTCGAGGACCGCGTTGCCCGCGGCCGCCGCGACGGGGTTGCCGCCGAAGGTGGTGCCGTGCTGGCCGGGCTGCAGGAGGTCCGCGGCCCTGCCCGTCGCGATGCACGCCCCGATGGGGAACCCGTTGCCGAGGCCCTTCGCGAGGGTGATCAGGTCGGCCGTGACGCCGTCGGCGGTGTGCGCCAGGTACTCGCCGCAGCGCCCGAGGCCCGTCTGGACCTCGTCGATCCACAGCAGCGCGTCGACCTCGTCTGCGATCCCGCGGGCCGCCTGCAGGTAGCCCTCTGGCACCGGCACCACGCCGTTCTCGCCCTGCACGGTCTCGATCAGGATGGCGGCGGTCCGGTCGTCGGCTGCCTGGCGCAGCGCCGCCTCGTCGCCGAAGGGCACGAAGACGACCTCACCGGGCAGCGGTTCGAACGGCTCGCGGTACTTGGGGTTGGCGGTCAGCGCCAGGGCGCCCATGGTGCGGCCGTGGAAGGAGCCCTCCATGGCGATCACCTTGGTGCGGCCCGTCAGCCGGGTCAGCTTGAACGCCGCCTCGTTGGCCTCGGTGCCGGAGTTGGTGAAGAAGACGCGCGCGCCGGGGTCGAGGGTGAGCGCCGCGAGGCGTTCGGCGAGCCGCACCTGTGGCTCGCTCGCGAAGAAGTTCGAGACGTGCCCGAGCGATCCCAACTGTCCGGCGATCGCGGCCGTGACGCCGGGATGCGCGTGGCCGAGCCCCGTCACGGCGAGCCCCGACAGCAGGTCGGTGTAGCGGTTGCCGTCCTCGTCCCACAGGTGGACGCCCTCACCGCGGGCGAAGACCCGCTTCGGGGCACCGAACGCGTTCATCATGACGGCCGCGTAGCGGCCCTGCAGGTCGGCCTGGCTCATGCGTACTCCTCGTTGGTGACCATGGTGCCGACGCCCTCGTCCGTGAAGATCTCGAGCAGCAGGCAGTGCGGGACGCGGCCGTCGATCACGGTGGCGGACGCGACGCCGCCCTCGACGGCCCGCAGGCAGGCCTCCATCTTGGGGATCATCCCCGAGTCGAGGCTCGGCAGCAGGCCGCGGACCTCCTCGGTGTTGATCTGCGTGATGATCGAGTCCTCGTCGGGGTAGTTGGCGTAGACGCCCGCCACGTTGGTCAGCATCACGAGGCGCTTGGCCTTCAGAGCGACCGCGAGCGCCGCCGCCGCGGTGTCGCCGTTGACGTTGTGGACCTGCCCGTTGGCGTCGGGCGCGACCGTCGCGACCACCGGGATCCGGCCCGCGGCGATCAGGTCGTTCAGCGAGCTGGGGTCGACCTTCTTGACGTCGCCCACCAGCCCAAGGTCGACCTCCTCGTCGTCGACGACAAGGCCCCGCTTCCGCGCGGTGAACAGCCCACCGTCCTCGCCGGACATCCCGACCGCGAACGGCCCGTGCTGGTTGATCAGGTTCACCAGTTCCCTGCCGACCTGGCCGACGAGCACCATCCGCACCACGTCCATCGCCTCGGGCGTTGTGACCCGCAGGCCGCCGCGGAACTCGGAGTCGATGTGCAGCTTGTCGAGCATCGACGAGATCTGCGGGCCGCCGCCGTGCACCACGACCGGCTTGAGCCCGACTCGGCGCAGGAACACCACGTCCTCCGCGAACGCCCGCTTGAGCGCGTCGTCTGTCATGGCGTTGCCGCCGTACTTGATCACGACGGTCTCACCCGCGTACTCCGCGAGCCACGGAAGGGCCTCGATCAGCGTGTTGGCCTTTGCCAGCAGCTCGGGGTGGCGCTGCGTCACGGTTCTGGGGCTCATGTGGAGTACTCCGCGTTCTCTTTCACGTAGTCGTAGGTGAGGTCGTTGGTCAGGATGGTCGCGCTGTCCTGCCCGGCGTGCAGGTCGACGGTGACGCGCACGTAGCGCTGGCTGAGGTCGACGTTCGAGCGGTCCTCGCCGATCTGCCCGCCGCGGCACAGCATCACGCCGTTGAAGGAGACGTCCAGTTCGTCGGGGTGGAAGGCCGCATCGGTGACGCCGATGGCGGAGAGCACCCGGCCCCAGTTCGGGTCGTTGCCGAAGATGGCGCACTTGAAGAGGTTGGAGCGGGCGATCTCGCGCCCGACGACCACCGCGTCGCGCTCGGAGGCGGCGCCCGTCACCTCGATGGCGATCTCGTGCGAGGCGCCCTCGGCGTCGGCGATCAACTGGCGGGCGAGGTCGACGCAGATGCCGGTCAGCGCCTCCTGGAAGGTGGCCGCGTCGGGCGTCACCCCGCTGGCGCCCGAGGACATCGCGATGACGGTGTCGTTGGTCGACATGCAGCCGTCGGAGTCGGCGCGGTCGAAGCTGACCCGGCTCGCCTCCCGCAGCGCGGCGTCGAGGGCCCCGGCGTCAACGACGGCGTCGGTGGTGAGCACCACGAGCATGGTGGCAAGGCCGGGCGCGAGCATGCCCGCGCCCTTCGCCATCCCGCCGATCGACCAGCCGTCGACGGTGACGCTCGCCTGTTTCGCGACGGTGTCGGTGGTCATGATCGCCTCGGCCGCCGCGGCGCCGCCGTCCGGGGAGGCGGCCGCGCAGGCCGCGTCGACGCCGGGAAGCAGCAGGTCCATCGGGAGCCTCACGCCGATCAGCCCGGTGGAGCACACCGCGACGTTGTCGATGATCAGGCCGAGCCGGTCGGCGACCCGGGATGCCGTCGCGGCCGAGTCGGCGTAGCCCTCGCTACCTGTGCAGGCGTTGGCGCCGCCCGAATTCAGCACGACGGCGTTGAGTTGACCGTCGGCGACCGCCTCGCGCGACCACTTCACCGGCGCCGCGAAGACGCGGTTGGTGGTGAACACGGCGGCTGCCGCCTGGTCGGGGCCCTGGTTGACGACGACGGCGACGTCGGGCTTCCCGCTCGGCTTCAGGCCCGCGGTCACCCCGGCGGCAGCGAACCCCTTGGGTGTTGTGACACTCATGGCGCGACTCCTACTGTGCTGAGCCCGGTGGCCTCTGGCAGGCCGAGGGCGATGTTCATGGACTGGATGGCGCCGCCCGCGGTGCCCTTCGTCAGGTTGTCGATGGCGGAGATGGCGATCAGCCTGCCCGCCGCCTCGTCGACGACGACCTGGATGGTGGCGCGGTTGGACCCGACGATCGCTGCGGTTTGGGGCCACTGCCCCTCGTCGAGCAGCGTCACGAAGGGCTCGTCCGCGTAGAAGGCGGCGTAGGCCTCCCGCGCGGTGGCGGTGGTGACCTCGCCGGCGATGGGTGCGGAGCAGGTCGCCAGGATGCCTCGGGGCATCGGCGCGAGCAGCGGGGTGAAGCTGACGGTGACGTCGCCGTCGGTGACAGAGCGGAGGTTCTGGGTGATCTCCGGTGTGTGCCTGTGCACGCCGCCGACGCCGTAGGGGCTCATGTTGCCCATCACCTCGGAGCCGAGCAGGTGCGGCTTGGCGGCCTTCCCCGCGCCGGAGGTGCCGCTCGCGGCGACGATCGAGACCTGGGTCGCGTCGATCAGGCCCGCGGCGACCGCAGGCAGCAGCGCAAGCGTGCTAGCGGTCGGGTAGCAGCCGGGCACCGCGATGCGCCGGGCGCCCGCGAGGGCCTCACGGGCGCCGGGCAGTTCCGGCAGGCCGTAGGGCCAGGTACCCGCGTGCGGCGAGCCGTAGAACCGCTCCCACTCCTCGGCGTCGCTGAGCCGGAAGTCGGCGCCCGCGTCGACGATCAGCGCCGCGTCGCCCAGTTGCTCCGCGATCGCGGCAGAGGTGCCGTGCGGCAGCGCCAGGAAGACGACGTCGTGGCCCGAGAGTTCCTCGGCCGTGGTGGGCGCGACCACGCGCTCGGCCAGCGGGGCGAGATGGGGCTGCAGCGCACCGAGCCGCTCCCCCGCGCTCGAGTTGCCCGTCAGTGCCCCGATCTCCACCTCGGGATGCTGCAGGAGCAGGCGCAGCAGCTCGCCGCCCGCGTAGCCCGTGCATCCGGCCACCGCCACCTTGTACGTCATGGTCGAAACTATTCCACATTCACAATAGATATTCAATTGTCGGACCCGGCTACTCTGTCGGCAACCGCAACGCCGCGGCACCGGAGAGTTTGGAGGCATCGTGAGCGCAGTCCGCTCCTTCCTCGCATTCGTGATCCTGCTCGGGGCCGTCGCGTCCGCCATCGCGGGAGTGGGGGCCCGTTGGGTCGACGCGGTGGCCCGCACGCAGGAACCCGCAGAGGCGATCGTCGCGCCGCTGGCCACCGACCGCTCCGTGCGCTCCGCTCTTGCCGCGGAGTTGGAGACGACCGCCAAGCGGGAGATCCCCGAGGCGGTCGACCAGATCCCGAATCTGCGTGCGACGCTTGAGGCGCTGCTCGCCACCGCCGTCGACACCGCCCTGGAGGACCCGGGCGTCGAGGAGGCCTGGAAGCACACGATCACGACCTCGCGCGTGGCGCTGGTGGAGGACCTCGACGCGTACCGCAGCGACGCCGCCGAGACCCCCACGATCTGGCTCGACCTCTCGCCGTTCGTGACGCTCGGCAGGGAGAAGTTGCTCGCCGCGGCCGACGAGACGGTGCGCCCGTACCTGGAGCAGTTGGCGTGGGACAAGGACGTCCGGGTCGCGCTGGGTCGCCCGGACGCCACCATGACCAACCTCGCGAGCGAGACCATCGCGATGGCCCAGCACTGGAGGTGGATGTTCGTGGCGGCTGCCCTGCTCGGGGTCCTCGGCCTGCTGATCGGCTCGCGGCGCGGCCGGTGGGTCGCGGCGATCCTGGCCGCGCTGCTCGGGTTGGGGGGCGTCGTCGCGGGAAGGTTCGCGCTCGGCCGGTTCCGGATGCCGCGCGCCGACTCCGTCGAGGGCGCCGTCACGGGGAAACTCGCGGACGGGGCGGTCGCGTCGCTGCTTGAGTGGACGGCGCAGGTGCCGTGGTGGCTGCTGGGGATGGTCGCGGTGTCGGTGGTCGCGCTTTCGGTGGCCGCCATGACCAAGAAGCCGCCCGCTCCTGAGTCCGAGCGGGGCTGAGGCCGGCTAGGACTCGGGGATCGCCCGGCCCTCCTGGTCGACGACCTGGCGGCCGCCGAGCGGCTTGTCGAGGCGCACCTCGGCCTCGAGCACCTCGATGGTCGCGTCCTTGCCCTCGGCGGAGCCGTCCAGGCGGACCTCCACGACGACCTGCTGGTCGTCCTCCTGCGTGACGCGGGCCTCCGCGATCCTGGCATCCTCGGACGCCTCGACGAGCAGCACCACGTCGGGAGAGTCGGGGGAACCGGCGTACGTCGAGGGTGTGACCTGGCGGGTTCCACAGCCAGTGAGAGCGAGCAACACCACTGCGGCCACTACCGCAGCGAACCGACGACCTTGCCGATGCATGGTGTCAGCCTAACTCTCATCCAGGCGTTGTGGGAACGGTTTGTTTCACGCCACGCACAATCATCCCGAGCCCCCAGTCGAAGCGGGCCTCTGACCCGGCCGCGTCGAAGTCGGCCAGGACGCCGAGCGCGTGCATCTGGGCGCGCGTCTGCTCCTCCACGACGTGGCCGAGCACGAAGTGCAGCAGCGCCGCCATGCTCGCCTCCGGTTGCTCGACGCCGTCCGTCGTCAGCCGCTCCCGGCCCGAGGCGGCCGGGTCGACGGCGCCGAGGCCGAGCGCGAGGGACGAGGCGACCAGTTCCGCCGCGTCGCGCCTGCCGAGCAGCACCCGACGCAGGGTCCCGGCCCACTCGACGAGCCAGTCCGCGACCGCAGCCCCGGCCGGCGGGTCGGACACCTCGGAGAGGATCTCGTCGCTGAGCGCCGCGAGCAGCGACTGCTTGTTGGGCACGTGGTAGTACAGCGCCCCGGCCTGCACGCCCAGCATGTCGGCGACCCGGCGCATGCTGAGGTCGCCGAGCCCGTACGCGTCGAGGATGCCGAGCCCTGCCTCGACGATGGCCCGCCTATTGAGCGCCATCGTCGCCCGCGCGTCGCTCGAACCACCCGGAGGCGGCGATCGGTCGGTAGCCGAGCCTTCGGTTGATGGCAAGCATCCACCGGTTCTCCGACGCGTTGCCCGTCACGAGGGTGGTCACCTCCGGCCAGGCCGCGCGGATCGCGGCGTGGTTGGCGGTCTTCATGAGCCAGCCGAGCCCGTTGCCCCGGTGCGGCCCGAGCACGAGCGTGTCCCACTGGTCGCCCACCTGGGGGCGCTCCCCGTCGTGGACGAGGCGCGTGATGGCCACGAGGGTGCCGTCGTGCTCGACGGCCGTCACCAGTTGGTCGAGGCCGCCGATGCGTCTGCCGAGGTCGACTGCCCGGATCCGGTCGGCGTCGACGACCTCCGCGCGAAGGTCGGAGTCCCCCGTCGGCGCGTCGGTGCTCATGGCCGCCTGCAGCAGCGCCGCGTCGTCGAGCCAACGCTCAGGGGTGTCGCCGCGCCAGTGGACGAGGCGGTAGCCATCGGGCGTCGCCGCGCTCGCCTCGGCAGCGGTCGCGTCCAGCTCGGCCTGCGGAGGCAGTTCCCAACCGGACATGGTGTCGACCTGGACCAGCTGGAAGCCGCACTTGAGGAGGAACCGGGCGCCCGGGGCCGCGGCGTCGATTGCCCCGTCGCCCTGTCGCGCCGAGATGGTGCCGGGGCCGGGCTCGACGAGGGCGTCCCAGGTCCAGATCTCGAGGTTGGGCCTGCCGTCGGCCTCGGCGATCGCGGCCGCCTCGTCGAACAGCGCCGCCCCGATGCCGCGTCCACGGTGCGCCGCGGGCACGACGATCGACACGAAGGCAAGGTGGGTGTTGTCGCGCTGGGGCAGTTCCAGCAGCGCGAGGCCGACGAGTTCGCCGTCCTCGCGTGCGGGCACGAGCAGGTGCGTGGTGATGGACGGCTCGAGGCCCTCGGCCCAGCGGCGCCGCGCCGACTGGCCGAGCAGGCTGGTGCCGAAGAGGTCCTCAAGGACGGCGTCCCACTCGCGGGCGTCGAACTCGTACAGCTCGTAACCCGGCCCGCCCTCGTCGGCGGGAGGCTCTTGGCGGGAGATCAACACGCGCCCAGCGTAGCGGCGCGACGTAGGATCGGCCCGTGACGAACTTCCACAAGCCAGTCAAGCGCCCCGGCGACGTCATCGAGATGATGGGGGGCGGCGGAGACCCCGCCGACCTGGGCGAGTTGGCGCACGACACCGCGGCCGCACTGCTGCACCGGGTGCGCCGCGCGCCGGACCCGGAGGTGGTGGACCGCGTGATCGCCTTCGCCGACGGGGCGGGCATCGAGGACCTCGCCGAGATGTGGGCGGAGGCTCCCGCGGACTCCCTCCCGGGGGCGCTGTGGCGGCTGTACCTGCTGCGCCACGCGGTGCGCGAGGCACCGTCGGCCGCGGGCTACCGGTTCAAGCGGGGCGTCGAGGTGGACACCGTCGGGCAGGCGATCGCCGGGTCCGGAAGCGCGCCGTCGCCCGAAGAGGTCGTGGTCCTGTCGACCCAGATCCTGCGGGGGGCCTTCACGGGCGACTTCGCCGTCGCCCTTGAGCGCGCCGCCGCGTTCGCGCGGGTGATGGCCGTCGGGTCGTCGGAGTTGGTGACCGAGGGAGGGTCGGACGAGCGGGTCGCCGACGAGCGCCGCCGACGCGAGGGCTACGAGGCCGTCTCGGCCGAGCTGACCAGGGCCGCGACGCTGTGGCGCGAGGGCGCGTTGCACTGATGCCTTGGGTCAGCCGCTAGAATCGTCATCGGTCGGGCCGTGGTAACCCCGGGCTCCACTATTTGCCGCTATGAGCGGCCACGCGCCGAGAGGCGTTCCGCGGTCCGGCCACCATCATTTCGCCAGCACCTCGTCGACGGTGCGCCGTTCCACCTGCGGCGGGAACAGCCCGAGCACCGCAAGCGCCGCCGCCTGGTTCTCCGGCGTCGAGCCTGCACAGCCGTCCGTGACCACAGTGACGCGGGCCCCCGCATCGGCCGCGGGCAGCACCGTCGAGATGACGCAGCAGTCCGTCGAGACGCCGGTGACCACGAGACTCGGGGCCTCCCCGACCAGGTCGCGTAGCCGGTCCCACTTACCGAAGGTCGGCGCGTCAAGCACCGGCGCGTCCAGACCCCTGAGTTCGTCGACGAGGTCGAAGTAGTGGTCGTCGGCCGGGCGGTCGGCGAACGGCCACGCGGCCATGTAGTCGGTCCACGAGCCTGCCCGCTCGTCGGCCGACGGCGGCACCCAGCGGGTCAGGATGGTGCGGCCCTCGAAGTGGGGCAGCAGGCGCAGGATCGACTCGACGGCGCCCGGCCACATGGGTGAGCCCCAGTCGCTTTCGGGGTCGGCGAAGATGCGTTGTGCGTCGATGACGATCAGCCAGGGTTCAGCGCTCATGGCGCCAGTGTGGCACCGTCGTCAGGCCTGCGCCTCGAACGCGTCGATCTCTGTGCGCGTCGGGGCGGTCGCCGGGCCGCGCCTGGTGACCTTGATGGCGCCGGCGATGTTGGCCCTGCGGCAGGCGGTGACCCAGTCGGTGCCGCGGGCGATCTCGGCGCAGAGCACGCCCGTGTGGGCGTCGCCAGCCCCGTTGGTGTCGACCGGCTTCTGCGGGAAGCCGGGCACCTCTGTGACGACTCCGTCGACGCACACGGCGCAGCCGGCCGGCCCGTCGCGCACGATCACCACGGCGCCCTCTGGCAGCAGTCGGGCGACCCGCTCGGCGGCCTCGGCCATGGTCGACGGGCCGCCGGTCGTGGTGCGGCAGAGCGCCTCGGCCTCCTCCTGGTTGGAGGTCCACACCGTGGTGCGGGCGAGCATCGCGTCGCGCACGTCGTCGGGGAGGTCGGCGAAGGCTGCCCCTGGGTCGAGCACGACGTGCACGCCCTCGGGAAGGTCCTCCAGCCATTCCTGGAGGGGCAGGCGGGTCGAGTCGACGGCAAGCGTGTAGCCCGTGACGCACACCAGGTCACCCGGGCGCGGATCCGAACTGGCGAGGGCCTCGACGCTCAGCAGCCGCTCGGCGCCCTGCATGGTGATGAAGGTGCGCTCTGCGCTGGGTTCGACGAGCACGACGCACAGCGCAGTGTCGGCGTCGGGGACGGCGGGCGCGCTGTAGGCGATCGACTCGGCCTCGAGGGTCTCGCGGACAAGGTCGCCGTTGGGGCCTGTCCCGATCGCCCCCGCGTGCACGCAGTCGGCGCCCGAGCGGGTGGCCGCCACGAGGATGTTGACCGCTCCCCCTGCCGCCTGGCCCCACCCTTCGGCCATCACGTTCTGGCCGCGCTGTGGCAGCGAGCCGACCTGCGCTGTCGCGTCGACGAGCGCCTGGCCCGTATGGATCACCCGTGGCATGGGCCGAGCTTAACGGCGTCCGGGCGACCGCGGGAGGCTCACCTCGTGAGCCGGTCGACGACGAGAGCGATCCGGGCGGCTGCGTGGTCGTCCTTCGGCTCGAGGAAGGGGGTCGCGAGTCGCACCGACATCGCCACGACCGAGCGGTACGCGGCCTCGTCGGGGTCGACGAACTCCTCGAACAGGTCGACGAGGAGTCGCTGCTGGGCGGCCTGCACGCGGGCAACCGCGGCCGCCGCCTGCGCGTCCCTGCGACCCCAGTAACGGATCGCCAACTCGGTCGTGATGGTGCGGTGCGGATGTGCGACCAGCGCCCTCGCCATCTCGCGCACGCGCCCCCGCGGGTCGCCCTCTGCGCCTACCTGGGCGCGCACGCCCTCCGTCACCTCCCTCTCCCAGACGGCGAGCAGTTCCGCGAGGAAGCTCTCCAGCGTCGCGAAGTAGCCGTAGAAGCTCCCCTTCGTGACGCCGAGGCGGCGCGCAAGGGGCTCGACCCGGATCGCATCGACGCCCGCCTCCCCCGCCATCGCGAGACCTGCGTCGATCCAGTCACCCCGCGAGAGCTTCTGGTTCGCCATTGCCCATCTCCCCTTGTCGCCGTACGATGGGACCAACTGTACGCCACCGAATACTTGGGAGCCTCGTGTCTCGACGCCCACCCTCGGAGCATCGTGCCCGGCCGTGGATCTTTCACGACCTCGCCCCCGACTTCACGCTCGAGGACGTCTGGCGGATCCCCGCCCCCGGCTCGACCGCCGACGACCTCCAGACGTTCATCGCGCGCGTGTGCACGAGCACGGCGCGCGACAGCCCGCGCTTGTCCGCCTGCTGTTCGCCGTGCGCTGGAGGCTCGGGGCGTGGCTCGGCTGGGACAGGAAGTCCTCCGGCCTCGGCGCCAGGGTCCAGACGCTGCGCGACAGGCTGCCCGAGGATCAGCGGGCCGATCCGGACGTCGTCGACCTCGGGTTCCTGACCCCCGTCTACGTGCGCCCCATGGAGATGGCGGCCGAGGTGGCGAACGCGACGGTGCATGGCGCCATGCACTACGGCTGGGTGCCGGACGGGGACTGCTACGCGCTGGAACTTGCGGTCTACACCTCGGCCAACGGTCGGTGGGGTCGGGCCTACATGGCCCTGATCCGGCCCTTCCGGCTGCTCATCGTCTGGCCGTCGATGCTGCGCCAGTGGGGCCGGGCGTGGGTCACCGGGAACGCCGTCGACCACCGGTGAGTCCCTGACCGGGCTGACGATCGGATCGTCAAGTCCTTTAGTCGTCTGGCACGCTTGGTGTGTGAGTTCCTATCAGCAGCAGAGCGAGCCCTGGTTCAAGATCGGGCGCCTCGAGGTCACCACGACGGTCGGTGTGGCGCTGCTCGGCGCCATCGGCATGCTCGCCTGGGTATTCGCCCCGTCGCTGCAGCAGTGGCTCATCTACGCCCCGCAGCAGATGCTCGGCGGCGAGGTGTGGCGGTTGTTCACGTGGCCGATCGCGGACAGCATCAGCCTGTGGAGCATCCTGAATCTGGCCCTGTTGTGGCTGTTCGGGCGCGACCTTGAGGCGCAGATCGGCCGCAGCCAGATGGCGCTGCTCTTCCTTGGCATCTGGGGATCGTTGACGCTGACGACGACGCTCGTCGCGATCGTCGTGCCCGGCTCGGCCATCGCCGGACTGCAGATGGTGGAGTTCTGCCTGCTGCTGCTGTGGATCGCCGAATGGCCGACCCGTCGCTTCTTCTTCAACATCCCCGCGTGGGTCTTCGGGCTGGTCGTGCTGGCGCTCCAGGTGCTGCCGATGCTGGCCTTCCGTGCCTGGGGCAACCTGCTCGGCCTGCTGCTCTCGCTGGTGCTTGTCGCGATCGCGGCCCGCAGCGTCGGCCTGCTGAGCCAGTACTCCTGGATCCCCGGCGGTCGACGCAAGAAGACAACGAGCCGCACCCAGCACCGCCCCCGCACGCACCAGCCGAGCCGGACGCAGCAGCGCCACGCGGACAGGCGCGCCTCCGACGACGAGCGGATCGACCAGTTACTCGACAAGATCAACGCGAGCGGCATCCACTCGTTGACCAAGCAGGAGCGGGCCGAGTTGGAGAAGTTGCGTCAGCGGCGCCGCTGACGAACGATCCCACCGAAACGCGAGGGACGCGCCCCGTTCGTCGAGCTTGTCGAGACGTCCGCAACCACAGCGCTCCGGAGGCTCCCCGCTCCGGCGACAGGCCGCGTCACCGTCGGTCGTCGAGCTTGTCGAGACGTCCGCAACCACAGCGCCAATGCTGCTTGTCGCGCGCTTCCCCTACCGTCGCTTCCCCCGTGCCAGTCCCGGCAACAGGTGGAAGTCCCCGTTGACGAGGGCCTCCTTCTTGGCGTGACTCCAGCCATGCACCTTGCGTTCAAGCGACCATGCCTCACCGATGTTGTCGCATTCCTGGGCATACACGAGTTCCACCGGCAGTCGTCTGCGGGTGAACTTCGCTCCCCTGCCTGCCAGGTGGCCATCCATTCGGGCCTCGAGATTCCTGGCGCTGCCGACGTAGTAGAGGCCGTCGGCGCACCTCAAGATATAGATCCATGCCATGCCCCATGCTTCGCCGTCGACCGGCCGACTTCCCACGGTTCCATTCCCCTGGGGACACGGCCGTCGCACACCGGTTCGCGTGTGTTTCGGACGTCTCGACAAGCTCGACGAACGATCCCCGAGCCCGTCGAGGGGTCCGACACCACCGCGCAACCACCACCAACGAACACCACCCGCACAACTCGAGAGTCACGCACGGACCCCCACCTGCCTCGGACGCCTCGAACGTCGTCACACCCCGGATCACCTGTGGTATCGGGCGTCTCGACAAGCTCGACGAACGATCCCCGAGCCCGTCGAGGGGTCCGTAACCATCACGCAGCATCCGCCAACGAACACGACCCCAGACCCTCGAAAGCCAGTCACGCGCGGACCCCACCTGCCTCGGACGCCTCGAACGTCGTCACACCCCGGATCACCTGTGGTTTCGGACGTCTCGACAAGCTCGACGAACGATCCCCGAGCCCGTCGAGGGGTCCGAAACCACCACGCGAGTGCGACCAACGCACACCACCTGATCCCCCGCGATGACCACTCGGACCGGATCCACAGCGCCCTCGGAGACCCGGGGGTCACGCCAAGACCCCTGCGGTCTCGGACGTCTCGACGAGCGGAACCGCATGTGGTCTCGGACGTCTCGACAAGCTCGACGAACGATCCCCGAGCCCGTCGAGGGGTCCGAAAGCACCACGCGAGTGCCACCAACGCACACCACCTGATCCCCCGCGATGACCACTCGGACCGGATCCACAGCGCCCTCGGAGACCCGGGGGTCACGCCATGACTCCATGCGGTCTCGGACGTCTCGACGAGCGGAACCGCATGTGGTCTCGGACGTCTCGACAAGCTCGACGAGCGATCCCACCGAAACGCGAGGGACGCCCGACCATCAGGTCGGGCGTCCGTCGTTCTGGGTGTCCGGTCAGGCGCGCTGGACCGCCCCGAAACGCTCGACCGCGACAGCCACCGCGTTCTGGCGGGCCGCGGCGGCGTCGGCGTCGGTGAGCGTCGTGTCGCCACGGAAGCGCAGCGCGAACGCCAGCGACTTCTTGCCCTCGCCCGCCTGGTCGCCCGTGTAGACGTCGAACAGCGAGATCGACTCCAGCAGGTCCCCTGCGCCCTCGGCGAGCGCCGCCTGGACGTCCGAGGCGGCGACATCGGCGTCGACGATCAGCGCGACGTCCTCCTTCGCCAGCGGGAACGCCGAAAGGGTGCCGATCCGGCCACCGTCGGTGGCGAGCTTCAGGACCAGTTCCAGGTTCAACTCGACCGCACACGCGTGCTCGGGCAGCCGGAACGCCTTGACGACGGCCGGGTGCAGTTCGCCCGCATGGCCCAGCACGACACCGCCGAGCGAAAGCTCCGCGCAGCGGCCGGGATGCCACGGCGCGACCGACACGTTGCGGCGGTCAAGGCTGGCCCCGACCGCCGCCGCGGCGCGCTCCGCGAACGCGACGACGTGCGTCCAGTCGGCCGGCACAGCGGGGCCCCACCAGCCGGCGGGACGCCAGTTGCCCGTCACGACGGCGGCGATGGTCTCAGGCTGGCCGGGCAGCGCGGCCTCGATGGCGGCAAGGTCGTCATCGCTGGGCCGGTGCGCGACGCTCGGGCGGGGCGCGACGGCGTCTCCGCGGTCGAAGTAGACCCGCCCCTGCTCGAACAGCGCCAGGTCGCCCATGCTGCGGCTCGTGTTCCTGGCGACCGCGGCGAACAGCCCGGGCAGCAGCGAGGTGCGCAGGTAGGCGTGGGTCTCCGACAGCGGGTTGGCCAGCTTGACGAGCGAGCGGCGCGGGTCGGCTTCGGGGATGCCCAACTGGTCGAGCTCCTCGGTCGAGGCGAACGGCAGCGACAGCACCTCGGTGAAGCCGAGCGCGGCGACCGCGCGCAGCGCGGCCCGCCGGTTGCGGATCAGCGGGTCGAGGCCGCGAGTCACCGGCGGAACGGGCAGCCTGAGGCCGATCCGGTCGTAGCCGATGTGACGGCCGATCTCCTCGACGACGTCGTACGGGTCGACCAGGTCGCCGCGCCAGCTCGGCGCGTCCACCGTCAGCGAGTCGCCGAGCACCGTCACCGGGATCGCGGCGGCGCGCAGCAGCCGGGTGATCTCGTCCTGCTCGACCTTGGTGCCGAGCACCGCCGACACGAGGCCGGAACGCAGCGAGATGTGCCTGGTGGCGGGCGCGGAGCCGACGACCGTCTCTGCGGTCACCTGTCCCCCGCCGCTGGCGATCAGCAGCTTCGCGGCGCGCTTGGCGGCCGCGTAGCCGAGTTGCGGGTCGACGCCGCGCTCAAAGCGCTTGGACGCCTCGGAAGGCAGCCCGTGACGACGGAAGGTGCGCGACACGGACGCGGGCGCGAAGCTGGCCGCCTCGAGCACGATGGCAGTGGTCGCGTCGGAGACCTCCGTCGTCTCGCCGCCCATCACGCCTGCCAGCCCGATGGGGCCGGAGTCGTCGGTGATCAGCAGGTCGTCGGCGTCGAGGTCGCGGTCCTGGCCGTCGAGCGTGCGCAGCGTCTCGCCTTCCCGGGCGAGCCTCACGACGATCGGGCCGGACAGCTTGGCGGCGTCGTAGGCGTGCAGCGGCTGGCCGGACTCGAGCATCACGTAGTTGGTGACGTCGACGGGCAGCGAGATCGAGCGGACGCCGGAGGCGCGCAGCCGGTCGACCATCCAGGACGGGGACGCGGCGGTCGGGTCGATGCCCTGGATCGTCAGCGCGACGAACGCGGAGCAGCGGTCCGACTCGAGCGCCACCGGGTGGCCGCCGTCGACCGGCTCGGGCAGGTGCGCCCGGTAGCGGTCCTCGTAGCTGACCCCGTTGGCGATGGCCGCCTCTCGCGCCAGGCCCCGCATCGACAGGCAGTAGCTCAGGTCGGGCGTCACGTCGATGTCGAGCACCTCGTCGGCGCTCCACAGCAGGTCGATCGCGTCGGCGCCGGGCTCGGCCGTGCCATCGGCGAGCACCATGATGCCGCTGTGGTCCTCACCCAGACCCAGCTCGTCCTCGGCGCAGATCATGCCGTCGGAGATGTGGCCGTAGGTCTTGCGGGCCGCGATGGAGAAGTCGCCGGGGAGCACGGAGCCGGGCAGCGCCACGACGACCAGGTCGCCGACGGCGAAGTTGTCGGCGCCGCAGACGATGCCGCGGCTCGCTGGGAACTCGTCGGTCGCGTCGTCGTTGAGTTCCTCGCCGACGTCGACGCGGCAGTAGCGGATCGTCTTGCCGTTCTTCTGCGGCTCCTCGACGAGGCTCAGCACCCGGCCGACCACGAGGGGGCCGGTCACGGGCGAGCCAGTCTGCTCGATGTGCTCGACGGTCAGGCCGACCTTGGTGAACTGATCGGCGAGCCGCGCGGTGTCGGTGTCTGCAGGGAGCGTGACGAGGTCACGCAACCACGAGATCGGGGCCTTCATCGGGCACCTCCAAGGATCGAACGGCTGAAGCGGATGTCGCCCTCGACGAAGTCGCGAAGGTCGGGCGCTCCGGTGCGGAACATCACGGTGCGGTCGACGCCCATGCCGAAGGCGAAGCCCGAGTAGACCTCGGGGTCGACGCCGCAGGCGGCGAGCACGCGGGGGTTGACGACGCCGCAGCCACCCCACTCGATCCAGCCCTCGGAGCGGCAGGTGCGGCAGGGCCGATCGGGATTTCCGACCGACTCGCCATGGCACACGAAGCACTGCAGGTCGACCTCGGCCGACGGTTCCGTGAACGGGAAGTAGTGGGGGCGCATCCGGGTGCGGACGTCGCCGAACATGGCCTGCGCCAGATGGTCGAGCGTGCCGCGCAGGTCGGCCATCGAGATGCCCTTGTCGACGACGAGGCCCTCGAGTTGGTGGAAGACAGGCAGGTGGGTCGCGTCGTACTCGTCGGCGCGGAACACCTTCCCGGGGCTGATGATGTACAGCGGGACGCCCCGCTCGAGCATCGCGCGGATCTGCACCGGCGAGGTCTGGGTACGCAGCAACTTGCCTGCCGACGGCGGATCGATCCACAGGGTGTCCTGCAGCGCGCGGGCCGGGTGATCGGGGGCGAGGTTGAGGGCGTCGAAGTTGTGCCACTCCGACTCGACCTGCGGGCCGTCTGCGACCTCCCAGCCCATCGCGACGAAGACGTCGATCATCTCGTCGATCAGGTTGGTGACGGGGTGCAGCGCACCGCGGGGGCCGAGGTCGACCGGCAGCGTCATGTCGACGCGCTCGGCGATCAGGGTCGCCTCCTCCTCGGCGGCCGCGAGGGCCTCCTGGCGGGCGGCGAACGCCTGGTTCAGCCTGCCGCGCGCCTGCCCGACGCGCTGGCCTGCCTCCTTGCGGGCATGCGGGGGCAGCGCCCCGATCTCGCGGTTGGCGAGCGCCAGCGGCGAGACCTCACCCGCGTGGTCGTGGCGCGCCTGCTTCAGTTCCGCGGTCGTCGAGGCGGCCTCGATCGCGGCAAGCGCCTCCGTCACGAAGCCGTCGATCTGCGCCGGATCGAGCGCGGCGACCTGCTTGGGATCGAAGTTGTCGTTAGGCCCTGACATGGGACCCTCCCTCTTCACCGTTGTCGTCGTTGGGCCGAGGCGGTGGCGTACAGGCACACCGCCGCGGCGCTGGAGAGATTGAGGCTCTCCGCCTTTCCCCACATCGGGACTGCCACGATCTGGTCGGCCAGTTGGGCGTCCTCGTCGGGCAGTCCCCACGCCTCGTTGCCCATGATCCAGGCGACGGGGCCGGCAAGGCCGCCGTCGGCCGCGAGCAGGTCGAGGGGTGCGCCGACGCCGTCGGCCGCAAGCACCGTCATGCCCATCTCCTTGACCCGGTCGACCGCCTCGGAGAGCGGGATGCCGGTCAGGATGGGCATGTGGAACAGGCTGCCGACGGTTGATCGCACCGTCTTGGGGTTGTAGATCTCGACGCTGCCAGCGGTGAGGATCACCGCATCGGCGCCGAACGCGTCGGCGCAGCGGATCACGGTGCCCGCGTTTCCCGGGTCGCGGACCTGCGCGCAGATCACCACGAGCCGGGCGCCGTCGAGGGCATCCCAGTCGTAGCGCAACTGCCTGCAGACCGCGATGATCCCCTGCGGGGTCACCGTGTCGCTGAGCTGGCGCATCTGATGCTCCGTGGCCTGCCAGATCGGGAGGTCGACCCCTTCGAGCAGGTCGGCGTGCCGGTCGGCGTCAATCACGATGACTTCCTCAACGAGGTCGTCGGTGGCGAGCGCCTCGCGAACGGCCTGGCGGCCCTCCGCGAGGAACTTGCCCGTGAGATCACGGCCACGGCGCTGCGTCAGACGACGAACCGAACGCAGCACCGAGGCGTTGAGGCCAGGGGCGGCGTTCGGTTCGTGAGTCACTGTCGCGCCCCTCAGGCGGCAGCGGCGGGCTGGTTGTCCTTGGCGACGGCAACCAGGGCGTTGAACGTGGCAACGTCGTTGACGGCCAGCTCGGCCAGGATCTTGCGATCCACCTCGACGCCGGCGTTCTTCAGGCCGTTGATGAAACGGTTGTAGGTCATGCCCTCGGCGCGGACAGCGGCGTTGATGCGCTGGATCCAGAGGCTGCGGAAGTCGCCCTTCTTGGCGCGACGGTCGCGGTAGCTGTAGGTGGCGGAGTGGAGCATCTGCTCCTTCGCCTTGCGGTACAGACGCGAACGCTGGCCGCGGTAACCGGAGGCGAGCTCAAGTACTTCGCGACGCTTCTTCTTCGCATTCACAGAACGCTTCACGCGTGCCATGGATAACTCCTAGTGGGTGTGTCGGTTCTCCGACGGGTGGATGTGGGACGGGAGGGTGAGGGCTCAGCGGCCCTTGTGCTTGCCAAGGAGCTTGCGCATCTTCTTGGCGTCGGCGGGGGCCACGGCCTCGTCGCCCTGCAGGCTGCGGATGCGCCGCGAGGACTTGTGCTCGTTCAGGTGGCCCAGGTTGGCCTTGCGGCGCAGGAGCTTGCCCGTTCCGGTGGTCTTGAACCGCTTCTTCGCGCCGGAGTGCGACTTCATCTTCGGCATTGTTTGGCTCGCTTTCTTACTTATTCGTCTCGATCTCGTCAGAGATCGATGTCTGGGTCCATGTTGTCTGCAGGACCGCGCTTCTTCTTGGGAGTGTCGGACGAGTGGGACGCCCGGATCTCGGCCTCGGCGGCCCTGTCCAGTTCGGCGTTCGACTTGCGCTGCGCCATGCGGCGGTCGCGGTCGGCGGCCTGGTCCACGCGTGCCTCGGTCTTCTTCTTGGTCGGGCCGAGCACCATCAGCATGTTGCGGCCGTCCTGCTTGGGGGCCGACTCGACGAAGCCGAACTCGGCGACGTCCTCGGCGAGCCTGCGCAGCAGGTCCATGCCGAGTTCGGGACGCGACTGCTCACGTCCGCGGAACATGATGGTGATCTTGACCTTGTCGCCGCCCTTGAGGAAGCGGACGACGTGGCCCTTCTTGGTCTCGTAATCGTGGTTGTCGATCTTGAGACGGAGCTTCATCTCCTTGGTGCTGACGTTCGACTGGTTGCGTCGCGCGTCGCGCTCCTTCTGAGCGGCCTCGAACTTGAACTTGCCGTAGTCCATCAGCTTCGCGACCGGCGGGCGTGCCATCGGCGCGACTTCGACGAGATCCAGATCGTTCTCCGCCGCAAGACGCAATGCGTCCTCGACGCGCACGATGCCGACCTGCTCGCCGTTGGGGCCGACGAGCCGGACTTCGGGTACTCGGATGCGATCATTGATCCGCGGTTCAGTGCTGATGGGTCCTCCAGTGTGTGAGTTTCTCGTGTCCAACGACGAAAGGCCCCCGCGCATGCGGAGGCCCTGACACTGAAGCAGCGCACGACGGATCGTGCCCGTTCGGTGACCCGGCTACCGGTGGCTGCTCGGGTGGGAGGGTGATCTCCGCTTGCTGGGCAGCCGAGGCCGCCGATGAACGCGTGCCAGTCTACGGGCTTGGACTTCGATGTCCAAACCGGAGTGGTTGGCTGGGCCCGGGCGGTTGCTTGAGCATGTTTGGTTGCTCGTTGCGCGACACGCCGCGTTTTCGCGGCGTGTCGGCAAACGAGTTACCAAACATGCTCAAGTCGGGACCCGCACCGCGCCCGATCAGGCCTCGGGCTCGGACTCCGTCTCGGGGTCTGTATCCGCCTCGGCCTCGGCGTACTTCACCCAGGCGAAGTCCTCGCCCTCGAACTCGACGAGGGCGTTGCCGTCGGCGAGCAGCCGCAGCGCCTCCCCCGAGATCACGAACGGGACGGGGCCCGCGACGTCGAGCAGCAACTGTTCGGCGCCGGCCGCCTCGACGGTGGCGCACAGTTCGTCGAGCAGGCACGGCACGGGGCGGGCGTCGGCGTTCCACTGCCGCATCGAATCGATGCCCGTGAAGCCGAGCAGATAGCTGCCGGTGTCGTCGGTCAGCGTGACGGCGGCCATCTCCGCGTGCCTGTCCGGGTCAGGCCCGTCCATCGACTCGTCACCGCTCGCGACGATCGGCATCAGCAGCCTGCTGGTGCACAGCGCGACGATCGCGCGGATATAGCTCTTGTGGTCGCGCACACGGCCGAGGGCCTCGCGGGTCAGCGGATCGGGCGACCCGTCGTCACCCGCGAAACGCGAGTTGGGCTGGGCAAGCGAACGCAGCTCATTCATGGGTCACGACACTAGCGCCCATAGGGCCAGCCACCGGCATGTGACAGACTTGGACCCATGCCAACCTCGCTGATCATCACCGTCGGCCTCTCCATCGTCATCCTCGCGATCGCGGCGGGTCTGATGGCGCGGCACCGCAGCGTCCGCGCCCTGGTGATGGGCATCGGGCTCGGCGCGATCCCCGTCGGGCTGTACCTGACGGGCGTCACCGACCTGACAATCAACGGCATCCGCAGCCTGGTCGACTGGTTCCAGCGCACACCCTTCACCAACCTGACGGCGTGGGGCCTGGGGCTGGCGGCCGGCGGCCTGGTGCTGTTCGTGATCGGCACGTTCCTGCCGAAGGGACGCAAGCCCGTCGCTCAGCCGGAGCAGCCCAAGGCTGTGCCTACCAAGGGTGACGCTGCCCCGAAGCCGTCGATCGCGGCGGGCAGGACGACTCCGGCTGCCCCGGCCCCCGCGGCAGCCGCGCAGGCCAAGCCAGCGGGCACGGCACAGCCCCAGCAGAAGGGTCTCGACGCGGAGGACGCCGAGATCGAGGCCCTGCTGCGCAAGCGCGGCATCATGTGACCGCCCCTCCCGAAACTCACCCGGCCCGGCGCCATGCCTCGGCCAGTTCGGCGACGCTCTGCCACCGCGCATGCCGCTGCGGTTCCATCGCGCGCTTGGCGACCTCCCACTGCCGCACTGTTCCGCGCCACGCGGCACGCCCCTTCGACCGGTCATTTCCGAGCAGGGTGTGGGCGAGCGCTCCCAGCGTGAAGACGTTAGTCACCTCATCAAGCACGGCGCCGAGCACGTGTTCCTCAGGGGCCATGAAACGGGCGGAACCCCACATGCGTCCCATGTCGTTGACGGCCGGTGCCCGACGGAAGTAGTCGATGTCGCACACCGCGAGCCTTCCGGTCATCGGGTCGACCAGCAGCGAGGCGTCGTACAGGTCAATCGCCACGAAACCCTGCGCAGCGACGCTCGCCCCGAAGTCGTACAACTGCCGCACCACTGAGGACCGGAACCCGGGCGATGGATCGCC
Organism: Propionibacteriaceae bacterium AM104-82; assembly: GCA_027658995.1. Classification (GTDB taxonomy): domain Bacteria; phylum Actinomycetota; class Actinomycetes; order Propionibacteriales; family Propionibacteriaceae; genus Arachnia. The sequence continues at coordinate 249,581 of JAQDQK010000001.1, read as the reverse complement.
GAGGCGCCCGCGCTCCTCGAATTGGGCACCGAGGCTGACGCCGTCAAACCAGTCGAACACGAGTGCACATCCCTCACCGACCTCGACGGCCTCCCGCAACGCGATCAGGGCCGGATGGGTGAGTTCCTCGTAGATGTAGCGCGCGGCCCTGAGTGCCGCGACAGCGTCGGCGGGCCGGCCCTCGAAACGGCGGGTCGGCGCCCCCGCGTACTTGACAAACAGCGGCCCGTCCGGCCCGGACATCCCGAAACAGAGGTTGCCCGAGTCCTGATCATCGAAGACCCGCACGACGCGACCCCAGCGCCCCAGGAAGCCGAGGTCGTGCGTCGCGCGAAGTCGGACAGGCAGTCCGTCCACGCACTGCTCCGTCATGCCGACGGCGGCCTCAGCGGGGATCGTCGTCCTCGACGGGTGGCTCGTCCGCGTCGCGGATCACCACGTCGCGGGAGGTGGCGCCATGCTCGACCAGCCAGCGGCGCAGTTCGATCAGCTTGCGCTCCCCCGCCTCACCCTCCAGGGACTGGATGGCGAGCACCGGCTTACGCTTCAGTTCGCCGTCGCCCTTCAGCAGCAGCGAGCTCCAGGGGTCGCCCTTGCGCAGCCGCACGCCCGCGATCTGGTCGATGGGGTACTTGCGCAGGATCGGGCCGTTGCGCACCGTGATGCCCTGCTCGTTGGCCCACAGCCGCGAGTAGCCCACGGACAGCATCACGCCGATCATCACGAACACGAAGAACAGCAGCGTCGCGGCCTGCAGCCACGTCACCTGGTTGCGGATCTCCTTGCCGAGCGCCCACCAGCCGAACATCGAGAACGACAGCAGCACGATCGACAGCACCACGGCCGTCATCAGCGCGGGCGGGCTGGTGTAGGCCAGCCGCTCGGGAACCTCGGACGGCGTCGGGGTGCTCTGCTCGTCCCTCACAGCCTGCACGCCGCCAACTCCGTCAGCAGGATGCCGCGGGCCCCCGCCTCGTACAACTGGTCCATCAGGAGGTGGACGCCCTTGCGGGGGACGAGCACGCGCACGGCGCACCAGCCCTCCTTTGCGAGGTTCGACACCGTCGGGCCCTCGACGCCGGGCGCGAGGTCGATGGTGGTGGTGAGGTTGGCCTGCTCGACGTTGTAGTCGAGCATCAGGTAGTTCTGGGCGACGAGCACCGAGTTCAGGCGGGTGCGCAGCGCCTCGGCCTGCGGGGGCAGGTCGCCTCCGCCGTTGCGCTGGATCAGGACCGCCACGGAGGTGCAGATTGCGTCGCCGAACAGCTCGAGGCCCGCGCGGCGCAGCGTGGTGCCCGTATCGACGACATCGGCGACCACGTCGGCGACCCCGAGCCGAATGGCCGACTCGACGGCGCCGTCCAGCTTGACGAGTTCCGCGTCAATGCCCTGGTCGGCGAGGTAGGTCTGCAGCAGCCCCGGGTAGGAGGTGGCGATCCGCCTGCCCTGCAGGTCGGACACGGACATCACGGCACCGCCGCGGGCGGCGAACCTGAACCTTGAGCCGCCGAAGCCGAGCTGCATGATCTCGGTGGCGTCGGCCTCCGAGTCGAGCAGCATGTCGCGGCCGGTGATGCCGAGGTCGAGGTGGCCGCGGCCGATGTAGACGGCGATGTCGCGGGGGCGGAGGTAGTAGAACTCGACGTTGTGGTCGGCGTCGATGAGGGTCAGGTCCTTGGCGTCTGTGCGCTGCCGGTAGCCGGCGGCGCGCAGCATGGCGGCGGCGGGTTCGGCGAGCGCGCCCTTGTTGGGGACGGCGATGCGAAGCAGGCGTTCAGAGGTCACGATGGGCCAGTTTCTCTCAGAGGTAGCGGTAGACGTCTTCGAGCTTCAGGTCGAGCGCGAGCATCATGACCTGAGCGTGGTACAGCAGTTGGCTGATCTCCTCGGCCGCCTGCTCCTTCGTCTCGTACTCGGCGGCCATCCACACCTCGGCCGCCTCCTCGACGATCTTCTTACCGATCGAATGGACGCCGGCGTCGAGGCGCGCGATGGTGCCCGACCCCTCGGGGCGGGTCTCTTTGGTCTCGGACAGCTGCTCGAAGAGTTCGTCGAACGTTTTCACGGTCGGCAGCCTACCCGTTACAGCGCGATGCCCAGCAGCGCGTCGACGGCGGTGGTCATCTCGACGATCGCGGCGGGATCGTCCTGGTCGATCGCCTGCGAGGCGGCTGCCCAGGTGTCGACCGCGGCGAGCGCCGTCGGGGTGTCCAGATCGTCGCGCAGCGCGGCCCGCATCGCCTCGATGGTCTCGGCAGCGGGCACCGCGCCCGGCAGGTCGAGGACCGAGCGCCACAGCGCGAGCCGCCGGGTGGCGGCGTCCAACTGGTCGGGTGTCCACTCCCAGTTCTCGCGGTAGTGGTGGCTCATCAGCGCGAGCCGGATCGCCATCGGGTCGGCGCCGCCGTGGCGGAGCCTGCTGACCAGTTCGAGGTTGCCCTTCGACTTGCTCATCTTCTCGCCGTCGAGCCCGACGAGGCCGGAGTGCACGTAGGCCTTCGCGAGGGGTTCTCCCGAGGCGACGATGGCCTCCGCGGCGCACATCTCGTGGTGCGGGAAGATCAGGTCGGAGCCGCCGCCCTGGACGTCGAAGTCGCGGCCCAGGAACTTCAGGGCGATGGCGGTGCACTCGATATGCCAGCCGGGGCGGCCCGCGCCAAGCGAGGACGTCCAGCTCGGCTCGTCGGGGCGGGCGTAGCGCCACACCAGGCAGTCGAGCGGGTGGCGCTTACCGTCCCGGTCGGGGTCACCGCCGTTGTCGCGGAACTTGGCGATCATCTCGGCCTCGTCAAGATGGCTGATCTCCCCGAAGCCGGGCGCGGCGACCGTGTTGAAGTACCAGTCCGGGTGCTCGGGGTCGTCCAACTGGTAGACCAGCCCGGTTGGCAGCATCTCCTCGATCAGGGATACCACCAGCGCGATGGATTCGACGGCACCCACGTAGTGCTCGGGCGGGATGACGCGGAGGTCCTGCATGTCGCTGCGGAACAGTTCTGTCTGGTCCTCTGCGAGTTCCTCCCACTCCTGACCCGTCTGCGCGGCGCGCTCCAGGAGCGGGTCGTCGACGTCTGTGACGTTCTGGGTGTAGTTGACCTGGGCCCCGAGGTCGCGCCAGACGCGGTTGATCAGGTCGAAGGTGACGTAGGTGTTGGCGTGGCCGAGGTGGGTCGCGTCGTAGGGCGTGATGCCGCACACGTACATCCGCGCCTCGCCGCCGTCGGCGGGGCCGACCTGCAACTGGCCGAGGGTGCGGCTGTCGAACACGCTGAGCCGCTCACCGCCCGCGGATGGCTTCAGGGTCGGAACGGCGACTGGGGCCCACGCATACATGCGGCCAATTTAGCGCCTACAACGGCGGCCACGGGATTCCTGGCCACCTGCCAGACGGCTGCGGCAGGCACCCGGAGGCGAGCATCGCCTCCGCGCGCCCCCTCAGTGCGTCCCATTCCTCGTCGCTCAACCCGGGCGACAGCGGGGCCGCCAGCGACGCGACCACCGCGGCGCGACTGGCCTCTTCGGGCGTCAGCGGGTCCCCCGCCCACCCCCACAGGACGGTGCGGAGCTTGTCGTCGACGTGCAGGCTGACGCCGTGGTCGACGCCGCGCAACTGTTCGCCATCAGCGATCAGGTGGCTGGCCTTGCGGTCGGAGTTGTTGAGCAGCGCGTCGAACAGCGCCACCTCGCGCAGCCTGGGGTCGTCGCGGTGCGCCAGCACCACGGGCCGTTCGTCCTGGGTGGTGGCACCCAGGATCGGCAGCCACTGCTCGGTGACGGCCTCGGGCTCGATCAGGTCGATCAGGTCGGTCGCCTCGCCCTCGACCCACGCCTGCGCGGAACCCTCGCCGAGCGGCCCGTCGATCCACACCGTCAGGGGCACGAGGCCCAGCCCGAGGTACCTGGACAGTTCGTATGCCGCGACCTCGCGCCGGCTCAGGGTGCCCGCGGGGAAGTCCCACAGCGGCGCCTCCCCTGCGACGGGCTTGTAGACCCAAGCGTTGTGGTCCTCGTCGACTCCGAGGAAGGTGCCGTTGGAGGCGTCCACCAGGCGGCCGACGAGGCTCAGGTCGCCGACGGGGCCGCTCATGCGAACAGGTCGCCCCGGTAGCCGTTGGACCGGGGGCAGATGTGGCCCCCCGGGTCGAGGGGCTGGCCGCACGCGGGGCAGGCGGGCCGGCCGGAGGCGACGATCAGGGCGGCCCTTCCGGAGAACTCGCGGGCCATGGCAGGGGTGAGGCGGACCTGCAGCAGCGAGTTCTCGCCCGAGTCGTCGTCGGACTCGATGGAGAAGAGTTCGAGCACGAGGCGCTGCGTCTCGGCGTCCCAGGCGAGCCCGATGGCGGCGGCCCGGAAGTCGACCGAGACGGGCGCGTCGAGGGGCCCCATGTCTGCGGGAGGTTGCTCCGGGGGCACGTCGTGGCCGAGGTCGGCAAGCTGGTCGAGGACCTCACCGACGCGCACGCCGAGCAGTTGGGCCTGCTGCTTCTCCACCGCGACGGCGGCCAACTTGCCGCCCTGCGCGACCTGGATGAGGAACAGGCGGTTGCCTGGCTGGCCGACGGTGCCGACGACGCACCTGTCCGGTCGATCAAACTCCAGCATCATGGCTTGCAGCCTACGCGGGTTTCGCGACGTCGCCGCCGCCCACGGCGGGCGCGTTGTGGGCGCTGAGCAGCTTGGTGAGGTCTCCCCCGGCGTTGACGCAGACCACGAGCGGGCGGTCGCCGTGGTACTCGACGATGCTGACACCGGCCGGGCTGACGTGTAGGCGCTGGAAGTCGTCGAGGCGCATGCCGAACGCGTCGGCGAGGATCGCCTTGATGGGGTCGCCGTGCGAGAACACCACGACGGTGTCGTGGTCGGCGTGGCTGCCGGCGAGTTCGCGGACGGCGGCCGTGGTCCGTGTGAACATCTCGAGCATCGACTCGCCGTCGGGGAACGTGACGCGCGAGGGGGCCACCTGGATGTCGCCCCACACGTCCTCGTCGCGCAGGGCCTCCAACTTGGCGCCCGTCCAGGCCCCGTAGTCGCATTCGCTGAGGCCGTCGACAACGGTCGCGTCGGGGAAGCCTGCCAGGGCGGCCGTCTCGCGGCAGCGCTGCACCGGTGAGGTGAACGCGGCGGCGACCGTCACGCCCTCGAAGATCGCGGCCAGGGCCTCAGCCTGCGAGCGGCCGACGTCGTCGAGCGCCACCCCGGGGGCGCGGCCAGCGAGTACCCCGTCGGCGTTGGCCGTGGAGCGTCCATGGCGAATCAGGACCACCTTCGTCATGGCGGCAAGCCTAACGCGGCCCCATCTGGGCCCGGAGTACAGTTGCGCTGATTTCGCCAACCGAGAGGAAGACCGGAATGGACTGGCTACAGGCCATCGTGCTCGGCATCGTGCAGGGACTGACGGAGTTCCTCCCCATCTCCTCCAGTGCCCACGTCTCGATCGTCGGGCAACTCTTCTTCGAGGGGAGGGACCCGGGAGCGGCGTTCACCGCCGTGACCCAGTTGGGCACCGAGACCGCGGTGCTCGTCTACTTCCGCAAGGACATCTGGCGCATCATCACGCACTGGTTCGGCTCCTTCACCGGCAAGGTCGAGAAGGGCGATCCCGATGCGCGGATGGGGTGGCTGGTGATCATCGGTTCGATCCCGATCGTGGTTCTCGGCCTGCTGTTTCAGGACGCGATCGACTCGACGCTGCGGAACCTGTGGATCACCGTCGCGATGCTCGCGGGCGTGGCGATCGTGCTCGCGCTGGCCGACCGTTACGGCGCCCGCAACACCCGCGAGTTGAAGGACCTGTCCTGGCGCGACGGCATCCTGTTCGGCCTGTTCCAGGCCGCGGCGCTGATCCCCGGCGTCTCCCGCTCCGGCGCCACCATCTCCGGCGGCCTTTTCCTGGGCTACACCCGTGAGGCGGCCACCCGCTACGCGTTCCTGCTCGCGATCCCCGCCGTGTTCGGCTCGGGCCTGTACAAGTTGAAGGACATCGGCGGCGACCCGTCGACGGCGTGGGGGCCGACCATCGTGGCGACGGTGCTGGCGTTCGTCGTCGGCTACGCCGTGATCGCCTGGCTGCTGCGCTACATCTCCACCCACAACTTCACGATCTTCGTCGTCTACCGTCTGGTGATCGCGGCCATCGTCGCCGCGCTGATCCTGGCGGGTGTCCTCGTCGCCTAGGAGCCCCACTTCATGCTGCTTCGACCGCTCGGATCCTCCGGCCTGCAGGTCTCCCGGCTCGGCCTCGGCACGATCTCGTGGGGCCGCGACGTCGAGTGGCCCGCCGCCCGCGATCTGCTGCACGAGTTCGTCTCGGCCGGCGGCAACCTCGTCGACACCTCCCCCGCCTACGGCGCGGGCGTCGCGGAGCGGATGATCGGCAAGGCCCTCGCCGCCGGCCTGCCGCGGGAGTCGCTGGCGATCGCGACCAAGGCCGGCTTCGTGGTGCGCGACTCGCGCCGCGTCATCGACACCTCGCGCGGCGCCCTGCTCGACGACCTGGAGGCGTCGCTGCGGCGCCTCAAGACCGACCACGTCGACCTGTGGCAGGTGCACGCCTGGGGGTCGGCACCCATCGAGGAGACGCTGTCCGCGCTCGACACCGCGGTCGCCCGGGGGATGGCCCGCTACGTGGGCGTGTCGAACTTCGTCGGCTGGCAGACCGCCACGGCCGCCACCTGGCAGCAGGCGGACCGGGCGCGCACTCCCCTGTCGAGCATCCAGGTCGAGTACTCGCTGCTGGCCCGCCGCGCCGAGGTCGAGGTGGTGGGCGCCGCCGCGTTCCACGGCCTCGGCCTGCTCGCATGGTCGAGCCTGGGCCGTGGCGCCCTGACGGGCAAGTACCAGGGAGGAAGGCTGCCGCGCGACTCGCGGGCCGCGTCCGAGCACTTCGGCTGGTTCCTCGAGCCCTACCTGCAGCCCCGCTCGCAGGCCATCGTCGACGCCGTCGCGCACGCCGCGCAGGGCCTCGGCCTCACCGCCCCTCAGGTGGCGCTGCTGTGGGCGCGCGACGCGCCACAGGTGGCCTCGGCCCTGGTCGGCCCGAGGACCGTGGACCAACTGGTCGAACTGCTGGGCACCGAGGGCAAGGAACTGGTCGCCCCGATCGTCTCCGCCCTGGACGACATCTCGGGCGGCCCCAACGCGCTGCGCGGCGCCTCAGCGGTCTGAGGACATCTCCAGCAGGACCGAGTGCTCGCCCGTCTTCTCGTCGACGGTGAGGTTGAGCACGCCGATCGCGCCCTCGAGTTCCCCGGTGCCCGAGCCGGGCACGATGATGTAGCGCAGGCCCTGGTTGCCGCCGTCCATGGTGCCGAGTTGCTGGAAGGCGAGGGTGCCCTTCTTCCCGTCGACGGTGCCCTCGAAGACCTCCATGGCGACGTAGCCTGCGGTTCCCGAGGCAGGGTCGCCTGCCGACAGCATCAGCCCGATGCTCCTGCCCTGCATGTCACCGTCCCAGACCTTCTGGAAGTCGAATCGCCCCACTCCGGGCAGCAGCGGGGTCTCGTTGGGGGTGATCTCGATCTCGAACGTTGCGCGGGTCATGGTGGTCCTCCTCGACGACGGTGCCCCCAGCCTAATTGGGGAGGACGCCGCCTCGTGGCGATCGACGGCTGGCCGATTTGCGTTCCCCACCTGGATGCCTGCTAAAGTTGCGTGTCGCACTCCTCCAGGGGAGTCCACTCGTCCGGGTGGCGGAATAGGTAGACGCGCTAGCTTGAGGTGCTAGTGCCCGTATAGGGCGTGGAAGTTCAAGTCTTCTCTCGGACACAACGCAGGAACCCCGTCTGACAAGCTCAGGCGGGGTTTCCGCTTTCGCCGATCTTCGGCAGCCGGTCCACCGGGAAGCGGGCGGATCGCGCAACGACGTCAAGCGGCGTTAGCCCCCGGCCCTGGCTGCTTGCGGTCGTCGACCCAGGTGCGGGCGGCGGTGCCGCTGACCATCAGCAGCGTCATCACCGACAGCGCGACCCCGGCGAGCGTCACGATCCGCATCGCGCCGTGCGGGGTGGCCTCCAGGAGCGAGAACACGGCGTCGAGGCTCAGGGTCACCATGAACAGCGTCCGCGCCCACCTGCGCCTCGCGAGCGTCAGCAGCCACAGGGCCAGGTAGAACAGCGGGAAGGAGATGAACGCGGCGCAGCCGAGGACCACCATCCAGGTCTCGCCGACCTCCGCCCGCACGATCCGGGCGACCAGGGGAAGCAGCACCACCGTCTGAATCGAGCGCAGCAGCACCAGCAGGCCCGCGAACAGCAGCCCTGCGGGCGGGATGTGGTGCTCCGTGATCGCCGCGGCCTCCGAGACCGGCACCGGCAGCGGGCCGGGTGAGCGCTCCGAGGCCCCCGTGGCATCGACAATCGGCAGGTCGCCGTCCGTGCGGATCGAGTCTCCCCCGCCGTTGCGGCTGTGGTAGGCGATCGAGAAGCCGTCGATGACGCGTAGCCCGACCTTCGGGTCGGCGTAGCGCACCGTGTCGACGATGTAGTCACGTTCGGCGTCGGTGTCCGGGTCGATCTTGTGGGTCACCTGCCCGGTGAACAGCGAGAGCCCGACGCGGCGGTCGTAGGTGCCTGCCGCGACCCAGCCGACCTCAACGCCGCCGGGAAGCAGCCAGCCGTCCGGCACCTTCCAGAACCTCACATGGTGGCGCTTCGACGCGTCGCCCCCGACCTCCTGCTGGTAAGCGAAGTCCTGGCGCCTGCGAAACAGCATCAGGTCGGAGACGGGCGCTTCCTTGTAGGTGCGCCGAAACAGCGTCGAGACGATCATCTTGAAGCTCGAGGCGATGGTGATCTCGTCGGCGAGGCTCCAGCCCGCGGCTCGCATCGCGGCGTGCAGGTCGGCCTCGCTGCCGTCGAAGGCGAGGTTGACGGGGTCGCCGAGCAGCCCGTCGCCCGTGCGGGTGCGGCCGATGAAGTAGTCGGGCACGTACAGGTTCGTGAAGACCTGGTGCAGTCGAGGCAGCAGCACGTAGGCCACCACGGCGTAGAAGCCGAGCACCGGCACGAAGCTCACCCAGCTCACCTGGAAACTGGCGATCAGCAGGCGCACCGAGAGCCAGCCCACGCACACCAGCGCGATGATGATGAACACGGCGTCGAAGACGTCGCTGACCCTGCGCTTGGTCGCCGCCACCGGCTTGGTGGACACGGCCCGGTAGACGGGCGGCTCGGTGGGCACGGGAAGTTCGACGCGCGGCGTCCCGTCCTGGGTCGACGCGCCCAGTTCCGTCGGCTCGTGCACGCCTCGACATTAGCCGACGTCAAGCGGCCGCCCGAAGTGGACGGCCCCTCCCGTTAGTGTGTGCCAAGGTCCGCGATCGGGGGAAAGATGGGTACACGCTTCAGGCTGGCGCTGACGGTGGTCGCACTGTTCGCCCTTGTCGGCTGCGCTTCGACGGCGGCGCCGACGAAGAGCGGTGGCCTGACGGGCCTGCCAGCCTCGTCGGCTGCCGGGTCGCCGTCCGCCGAGCAGGAGGAACCGACCGCCGGGCCGACCCCGCAGGCGACCGAGGTCGCCCCGGAGCCCGCGGCGTCGCAGCCGCCCGCCACACCCGTTGCCGAACAGCCGGCCTCCCAACCACCGCAACAGCCTCAGGCGGGCTGCCCCAACGGGATCGTGCTTCCCAACGGCGTCGACCCGTCGGCCTGCCTTCCGGTGACCGGATCGACCGTCCCGTTCCCGGGCGAGGCGTTCAAGACGCCGTCAGGCAACGCGGGCTGCGACCTGTACGACGGCCGCCTGACCTGCACCGCCATGGAGACGGTGATGGCCGACGAGGTCAAGGACGAATACACCCGCTGCGACGGCTACTCGCTGGGCGACGCCGCCGAGGTCTACTGCCACGGCGACGCGCCGATGTGGATGAGCACCGCCGCAACACTGCAGTATGGCCAGATCACCGTCGTTGACGATCGGGCCTGCACCGTCAGCCAGTCGGGCCTGACCTGCTGGAACACCTCCACGGGACACGGCTTCCTTCTGTCGCGCAGCGCATACGGCCAATGGTGATGCACCATCAGCGCGCTCAGCGCTGACACGGCCGCACCCATCGGTCCGAGAGGTGCTGAGTCAGAGGGTCGGCAGGGACTGCACGATCTTGACGTTGCCGACCTCCGACGAGACGATGCACTTGGCCAGGTAGACGGGGCGGTTGTTCACCGACGCCGTCTGCGTGAGGATCAGCACCGGGGACGAAGCACTCAAGTTCAGCAGCTTTCCGCGGGAGGTCCCCACGACGTTGGCGGTCACCTCGCACACCCCCGATGTGAAGATCGGACCGCACCGCTGGACGAGGGAAGCAAAGATGGTCCTGCCGTCTGCATGTGCCGCGTCGAGGTTGGCGGCAACGAGGGGGCTCACATCGCTCAGATACCTGCCTGCAGGTAGATGCTCCTGAACTATGGCAACGGGCCGACCATCGGAGACCAGGACGCTCTCGCAGAACCAGGTGTTCGCCGCGTCATCGACGCCGAGGTGGCCTGCCGTGTACTGGGTTGCAGCCTGAAGCGACAGTGTGCCGGAACGCACGGCTAAGGGTGCCTTTGGCGTGGCGAGGACATCCTCAAACGGTCGCAACTCCTCGAGCCCGGTCTCTGGCAGCTTGTCCGCCACGAACCGCCCCACGCCACGTCGGGTAACGACCAAACCGTCCTCCTCCAGGAGCATCAACGCCTCGCGCACCACAGTGCGCGACGCCCCGACAGCGACCCCGAGCTCGGTCTCCCGCGGAAGCATCGTGCCAAGGGGAAAGACACCCGACCGGATACCCTCGACGATCCTGGCATACAGGGCGACCCGCAGGGGCTGTCCGGTCCGCACGAGGAGCGGGACGGCCAGGAACTCTTCAACCGACGATGCCATGGGCCTATTCAACCACGGGCACAACCTGGGTGTTACACTGTAGTATCGAGAGGTATAACATCATACTCACCTAGTAGCAGAGGTGCATGGGTGACTGAGGTCGCGTCGACGCGGCCCTCACGCCGCCGACGACTAGGAGCCACCACAGGCCCGAACGGGCACGGATTCAATGAGGAGTGCCGATGAACTCGCCAAACCCCCACCCCATCTACCTCGACTGCGACCCGGGAGTCGACGATTCGCTAGCGCTGGGCTACCTCGTGGCCAGCCCGGCAGTGCGCCTCGTCGGCGTCGGCACCGTGTTCGGTAATACGGCCGTCGAGACCGGCGCCAAGAACGCGTGCGACTGGCTCGCGCTCATGGGGGCGGGCGATGTCCCCGTCGCCATCGGAGCCAAGAAGCCGAGCAACGGCGAGTTCCATGGGGGCGCCGCCTGGATTCACGGCGACCACGGCACAGGAACCGTGACGCTCCCAGAGTCAGGAAGCACCCCGGTCGACCGCTCGGCCGCCGAGCTGCTCGTGGACTTGGCCCATCGTCACGAGGGCGAGCTCCAGATCGTTGCGGTCGGCCCCTTGACCAACCTCGCCGAGGCCTTGGCGCTTGAGCCGCGCCTGCCGCGACTAGTGCGTCGAGTCACCCTGATGGGCGGCGCCGCCCTCCATCCAGGCAACATCTCCCCCGTGACGGAGGCCAACGTCGGCAAAGACCCCGAGTCGGCCCGAATCGTGTTCGCCGCCGACTGGCCACTGACCATGGTCGGACTCGACGTCACGATGCGCAACACCTTCGAGGAGGAGCACCGCGAGGCGCTGCGCGCGTCGGGTAGCCGGTCAGCACACCACCTCGCCGACGTACTCGACTTCTACTTCGACTTTCACATCGACGTCTACGGGCGACGCTGCTCGGCGCTGCATGACCCCCTAGCAGCGGCGATCGCGGCTGGCGGAATCGTCCCGACGCTCGCGCCGACGGTCGCCGTCGACGTCGACGACACGTTCGGCCCGGGGCGCGGCCAGACGATCTGCGCGCTCGGCGGCATGCACCGCGGCTTCCCAGCGCAAGAGGACGCACACTGCTCGGTCGCGCTTGAGATCGGCACCCCGGTCGCGCCGCACCTGGTCGACGTCCTGACCACCCTTCCCTGAAGACCCCCGAGTCACCGACGACTCATCGGTACCCTTTTCACACGCTAAGGACCCGTCCATGACCACAACGTCACCCCGCACCGAGACCGCGGTGCGCACCACCACCTCAACCCTGTTGGCTGGGCTCATCTTGTCGGTCGTCGCCTTCCAGCTGAACGCGACCATGCTGAACCCCGCGGTGCAGCACATGCAGAACGAGCTGAGCGCGACCACCGCCCAGATCGCCTTCACGACCGCGATGTTCTTCCTCTCGAAGGCCATCTTCCAGGTCTTCATGCCACGACTGTCCGACATGGTCGGCAGGCGCAGAATCCTTCTGATCTCCCTCGGGATCCTGACAGTGGGCACAGTGATCTCGATGCTCGCGCCGACCGTCGGTTGGCTCTACCTGGGCCGGGCGATTCAAGGCGCCTGCGGCCCGGTCTTCACGATCGCGCTGCTCACCCTGCGCGAGGCCACCCGCTCCGAGAAGGAGTACGGCACCAAGATGGGGATCATCATCGCCATCAACGGCGGCATCGCAGGCGTCGACGTCATCCTCGGCGGCTGGATGGCGGACCATTGGGGCTTCCGCTCCATCCTGGTCTTCGCGCTGGTCGCGACGATCATTGCCTTCGTCGCCGCGTTGCGCTGGGTGCCAGAATCGGCGCCGTCCAAGGGCGAGAAGATGGATTGGCTCGGCGTCGTCCTCATTACGATCGTCGTGATCGGTCTCACCTGGACCGTCGGCGGCGACCCGTTCGGGCATCGGTTCCCCAGCGCCTGGAGCATCGGCTACGGCATCGCGGTGATCGTCGCGGGGCTCTTGTTCGTGGCCCATCAGCGCCGTTCACCCAATCCCCTGATCCCCTCCAATGAGTTGGGCAACCGGGCGATCTGGGCCATGCCCCTGACGACGATCCTGACCCTGACCGGAGTGATGGCCATCGTCAACCTGCTCGTGCCGTCGTTCGCGCAGAACCCGACCGCCGGCTGGGGCATGAGCGCCACCAGCGCCTCGCTCCTGTTCATGGCGCCGTACGCGCTGGTCGGTTGGCTCGTGGGGCCGTTCGCAGGCCGGATGGCGCCGAGGGTCGGCTACGTGCGGCTCCTGCAGGTTGGCATCCTCTCCTCCGCCGCGATCGTGGCCGCGATGGTGCTGGTCGGCATGCACAACGCCGTGGTGTTCGGCGTCTTGATCTTCGCCCTCGGCATCACCTACGGCGGCATCACCAACGTGATGCTCAATGGCCTAGGCGTGTTGCTGTCCCCGAGCAATGCGCCAGGGCTGCTCCCTGGCCTCAACGGAGCATCTTTCGGCATCGGGGCCGGGCTGAGCTTCACGATCCTTGGCCAAGCCATCACCTCCGGTTCGGCCGTTGGCTCGAGCTCAACCGGCGGCTACTCAACCGCGATGTGGATCTCGATCTGCATCTTGGCGGCAGCATGGCTCGTCACCTTGGCCCTTCCCGCACCGTCCATCAAGAAGGACAGCTGACCCTCAAATGACTGCGGCCGGGGCCAAGGCGTTTCGCCTGACCCCGGCCGCGTCACGTGAGCGCGGGCCCTCAGCTCGAAACGCGCAGCGTGGCGACCTCGAACGGGCGAAGCACCAGCTCGACCGTGCCATCGACGACGTCGATCGTCTGACCCGATTCGCGTTCGATCAGGTCGGTTCGGGTGACCGCCCCGAGGCCAGGCACGTCGAGCGCGATCCGGGTGCTGGCGCGGCCCCCGCGCGACTCGTAGAGTCGCACGACCAGGTCGCCCGAGCGGTCGTCGGCGAGCTTGACTGCGCTGACGATCACCGCGGGGTTGCTCGACGTCGCGATCGGCGCGACCGGCTCGCCGGAGGCCGTCCGGCTCGGGTGCTCGAGGGCCCAGCCGGCCGTCGTGGCGTCAGCCACGTCCGCGCCGACCAGGACGCCGAGCCGCAGCGTGTGCCTGCCACGGTCCGCGCGCGGGTCCGGGAACTTCGGGGCGCGCAGCAGCGAGAACCGGGCAAGGTTGCCGACGCCGTGCTCGCCGTGCACCCGGGCGACGTCGAAGCCGTGGCTCGACTCGTTGAGGAAGGCGACGCCGAAGCCGGGCTCCTGCACCAGGAACCAGCGCTGGGCGTGCGTCTCGAAGCGGGCCGCCTCCCAGGAGGTGTTGGTGTGGTTGGCGCGGTGCTGGTAGCCAAACTGGGTCTCGGCGAGCACCTCGTCGGCGAACACGTCGACGGGGAAGGCCAGCTTGAGGAACTTCTCTTCCTCGTGCCAGTCGACCTCGCAGTCGATCGTGAGCAGCCTGCCCGTCGCGTCGAGGCCGAGGCGCTGCACGATGCTGGAGGCACCGAAGGTGCGGCGCACCACGACGCTCGCGCCGTCGACCGAGACCTCCGCGGGCCCGTCGAGGTCCTCGCGCATGTCGAGGTAGTGCGCGTCGACGTCCCACGCGTCCCACATGTTGGGGAAGTCCTGGTGAAGCTGCAGCAGGTTGCCGCGCTCCCCCTCGACGATCGCCTCGCGGCCGGTGCGCAGGTCGACGAGCGAGACGACGTGCCCCGCCCCGTCGATCTCGACGCGGGCCAGTTCGCTGGACAGCACGAAGGTCTCACCCTCGGCGCGGGCCTCGGACGCGACGGCGGCACCCGCCTCCGCCACGGACGCGGCGGGCACCGACAGCTCGGGGACCGGGGCGGCGTTGACGACGAGGCCACCCTCCCCCAGCGTCACGCCGAGCGCGGCCAGCGCCCCGGAGACGATGGCCTCCAGCCGCTCGGCGATCCTGGCGTAGCTCTCCTCCGCCTCGCGGTGCACCCACGCGATCGAGGTGCCGGGCAGGATGTCGTGGAACTGCAGCAGCAGCACCTCGCGCCAGAGCTCGTCCAACTCGTCGTACGGGTAGTCGAAGCCGGCTCGGATCGCGGCGACTGAGGCCCACAGCTCGGCCTCGAGCAGCAGCCGCTGGCTCTGCCTGTTGCCCTGCTTGGTGTGGTGCTGCGTCGTGAACGTGGCCCGGTGCAGTTCGAGGTAGAGCTCGCCGCGCCAGACGTCGGGCGAGGGAAGCTCGGCCATGGCCCGCTCGAAGAAGTCGTTGGGCGACTCGAGGACCACCTGGGGGCTGCCCTCGAGGTCGGCCATCCGCTTGGCGCGGGCGAGCATCTCGCGGGTGGTGCCACCGCCACCGTCGCCCCACCCCGTCGGGGCGAGGGACGACTTGGCGACCGACTTCTCCTTGAACTGGCGCGCGGCCCTTGCCACCTCCTCGCCGCTCAACTGGGAGTTGTAGGTGTCCATCGGCGGGAAGTGCGTGAAGACGCGGGTGCCGTCGATGCCCTCCCACCAGAACGTGTGGTGCGGGAACCGGTTGACCTGGTTCCAGGAGATCTTCTGGGTCAGGAACCACTCGAAGCCCGAGCCGACGAGCAACTGCGGGAGCGCGCCGGTGTAGCCGAAGCTGTCGGGCAGCCAGGCACCCTTGCACTCGACGCCGAACTCGTCACGGAAGAACCGCTGACCGTGGCTGATCTGACGGATGAAGCTCTCGCCGGAGGGAAGCACCGCGTCCGGCTCGATCCACATGCCGCCGATCGGCACGAAGCGGCCGTCGGCGACGGCCTTCTTGACGCGGGCGAACACCTCGGGGCGTTCGCGCTTGAGCCAGTCGTACTGCTGGGCGCTGGACATCGCGTAGACGAAGTCCTCGTCCTCCTCGAGCAGCGTGACCATCGACGAACTGGTGCGCGCCACCTTGCGGACGGTCTCGCGCAGCGGCCACAGCCACGCGGAGTCGATATGGGCGTGGCCGACGGCGGTCAGCCGGTGCGCGCTCGGCTCGGCCGGGCTGGCGAGCACATCGCGCAGTTCGGCGCGGCCCGCCGCGGCGGTGCCCGCGATGTCCTGCAGGTTGACCCGGTTCAGGCTCTGGTCGAGCGCGCGCAGGATCTGCGCTCGGCGCGCCGACTCCTCCGGAAGCTGCTCCGCCAGTTGGACGAGCACCTCGAGGTCGTGGACCAGTTCGAAGACCTCGTCCTCGAAGATGCACACGTCGACGCGCCGGATCCGGTACAGCTCGTCCTGGCTTGCGGTGAGCACGTCGCCCTGCTCGGTCGGCAGGAACGGGTGGTAGTCGAGCAGCACCGGGTTGGATGCGGCCTCGATGAAGTACTCAAGCGGCTCGCCGCCGTCGGCGTGCTTGGACACCGGGATCCACTGGGCCCGCGGGTTCAGCGAACGCACCGGCGTGCCGTCAGCCAGGTAGACGAGACCCTCGCACTGGAAGCCGGGCATGTTGATGTCGAAGCCGAGGTCGGCGACGATCTCGACGCGGCGGCCCGCGAACGCGGCGGGCACCTCGCCCTCGATGCGGAACCAGGTGGTGTCCCACGCGCGGCCCCAGCGCTGCCCGACCTCGGTCGGCGTGTACTCGGCGGCGAGGCCCTCGCTCACCGGGATCGGCTCACCGTCGACGACATGGCTGGCGATGCTCAGCGGGTGCGGATCGGAGTAGACGGCGGGCCGGAGCCGTTCGTCGAGGACGCGCTTGACGCGGCCGATCGTGAGCGTCTGATTCTCATGCATGTGCGAGTCCTCCTAGTCCGACGCGATCGCCGACGAGCGTGATGCGCGGGTGCCCGAACGTGCGGGCGGTGGTCATGTAGTCATTCCAGAAGCTACCGCCCGGGGCGAGCGCCGCGCGCCCCCCGTGGTCGGCGAGGTCGAGCGCCAGGGACGCGGTGCTCCGCTCGACGGGAGTCGCTGCGGCCTCCGCGACCGCCTCGGCGACGATCCGACCCTCCCTCTTGATCCGGCCGGTCTCGTCGATGAGGCCGAGGTCGTACTCCAGTTCGGGGTAGTCGCCGAGCCCGCGGGCGACGTCGTGCGAGCACCACCAGGTGATGCCGCTCAGCCCGGCACCGGCCGCCTGAGCGACGGTCTCGCGGATGAACGGCTCCACGGAGGCCTCCGGCAGCACGTTGCGCGGCGCGCCGATCTCCTGCAGCCAGATCGGCCGCTCGGGGTCGACCTGGAAGGCGCGGGCGACCTCGACCATGTACCTGGCGTGCGCCCTCGTCTCGAACGAGTCGGGGCCGAAACGCTGCGCGGTGCCGTTGAACACCCAGGCGTGCACGGCCGTGATGTCGCCCCACCGGGCGACGTGCTCGAGCGTGAACGGCTGCGCGTCGTCGTACCAGGACGCGTCGTAGCACGAGTGGAGCACGTCCTTACCAGGCGCGCCCTCGCGCAGCGCCGACAGCATCGTGTCGAGCCACAAGGTGATGTCCCGCGAGGTGGCCGGGTGCGGCTCCGGGTGCACGGAGCCCGTGAACTGGTTGAACTCGTTGCCGATCGTCAGCGCGAAGACGTTGTCGTGCCCGGCACACACCTCGGCGAGTTCGCGCAGGTAGCGGTGCGTCGCCTCCATGGCGAACGGGTCCGTGAACAGGTTCCTGCGGTGCCATGTCAGCAGCCACGACGGGAGGAAGTCGAAGCTCGACAGGTGCCCCTGCAGCCCGTCGACGGCGACGCCGAGGCCCCGCTCCGCGGCGAGTTCGATGGTCTCGGCGAGCCTGCGCAGCGCGATGGGGCTCACATAGGTGGGGTTGGGCTCGAACACCGGCCACAGCGGGAAGACCCGCACATGGTCGGCGCCCAGTTCCCTGATGGTGTCGAAATCGCGCGCGACCTCGCCCGGGTCGTAGTCGACCCAGTGGTGGAACCAGCCGACTCGCGGGGTGTAGTTGACTCCGAATTTCATGCCTCTGCCTCGTTGCCTGGGGCGACCGTCTTCTGTTCGGCCCGTGGGCCGGTTCGGATCACTATAGCGCTTTACGGGGCGATGCCAATCCCCCAGTTCTGACGGCGCCCGGTATGGTTCGCTGAAGAAGTTGAGTGGAGGCACCATGGCCGAGAACAGCGCAACCCCGTCGGCGGGGCGCAAGAAGAAGCGCGTCACGATCGCCGACATCGCCGAGCGCGCCGGGGTGACAAGCGGCGCAGTATCGATGGCGATCAACGGCAAGCGGGGCGTCTCGGACGCCACGAGGGCAAGGATCCTCGCGGTCGCCAAGGAGCTCAACTGGCGCCCGAGCCACGCGGCACAGACGCTGATGGGCAAGAACGCCGAGGCCATCGGGCTGGTGCTGACCCGTCCGGCAGAGGTGATCGGCGAGGAGATCTTCTTCGCGAAGCTCATCGCGGGGGTCCAGGCGGAACTGAGCCCGCACGGCTACTCGCTCCTGCTCCAGATGGCCACCGACATGGCAAGCGAAATCGCGCTTCACCAGGCATGGATGAGCGACGGACGCGTCGACGGCATCCTGGTGCTCGACCCGCGCATCAACGACCCGCGAGCCCAGACCCTCACCACCCTCGACGCCCCGACCATCATCGTCGGCGGCGACATCGACACCGAACGGATGCGGAGCATCCGGGTCGACAACGGGGCCGCCATGCGGCTGATCGTGCAGCACCTGGACGAGCTCGGCCACACCCGGATCGCGTTCATCACCGGCGACCAGAGCTTCCGGCACACGCAGGAGCGGATGGACGCCTTCGCGCAGTTCTGCATCGACCACGGCATCTGGGGCCAGACACTGTCTGGCAACTTCGATCCCGAGTTGGCAAGGCTCGCGACCTCGCGACTGCTCGCGGCCCCGCAGCCGCCCACTGCGATCGTCTACGACTCCGAGGTGATGGCGCTCGCGGGAATGAGGGCGACCGCGGCGGCCGGCCTTTCGATCCCGGGCGACGTGTCGATCGTGTCCTGGGAGGACTCGACGACGTGCCAGGTGCTGCATCCGACGCTCACCGCGCTCAACCGCGACGCCGTCGCGCTCGGCAGGGTGGCCGCCGGCCAGATGCTTGAGCTCCTCGCCCACGAGAACACCGCCCCGGCGGCCATGGAGATGCACGTCGTACAGCGCGAATCAACCGCTGCACCAAGATAACGTTTTGATCACCCGGCTTGATACGGGCCCAGCCTTTCGTTTAATCCAACTAAAGCGCTGTAGTTGATGAGGTTGCGACACAGCGGACGTTCGGCTCAAGGAAGTGCACGATGACAAAATCCAAGCGTTGGTTCGCGGGCGTAGCCCTGGCGCTCACAGGCGCCTTCGCCCTGACCGCCTGCACCGGTGCCACCGGTGGCCCGGGGACCGAGGACCCCAAGCCCACCGGCAGCGCCATCGACAAGGGCGGCGAGCTCAGCGGCAACATTCAGTTCCAGACCTGGTCGCTGAAGAACGAGAAGTTCACCCCCTACTTCGAGAAGTTGATCACCGACTTCGAGAAGGAGAACCCGAAGGTCAAGGTCGAGTGGCTCGACCAGCCCGGCGACGGCTACCAGGACAAGATCCTGAGCCAGGCCAACTCCAACACGCTGCCCGACGTGCTGAACCTGCCGCCGGACATCGCCTACCCGCTGGTCTCCGCAGGAAAGCTCCTCGACCTGAACACGGCCGACCCGGAGCTGAAGGCCAAGTACAACGCCGGCGGCTGGGAGTCCTACTCGCAGTACCCGGGCGTCGAGGGCACCTACGGCCTGCCCTGGTACCTCTCCAGCGACGCCTCGTGGTGGAACCTCGCCCAGCTCCAGCCCTACGGCGTGACCGAGCAGAATCTGCCCAAGACGCTCGACGAGTTGCTCACGCTCGCCGAGAAGGTCGCAGGGGAATCGAAGGGCAAGGTCCAGCTGATCAGCTCGATCCCGACCCTCGACGCGTTCGCCTCGGAGGGCATCGAGCTCATCAACGCCGACGGCGAGTTCGTCTTCAACTCGGACGAGGCCGTTTCGCTCGTCGAGAAGTACGCCGCCGCGTACAAGGCGGGCGCGATGCCCGCGGAGGCCCTGACCGGCTCCTACGGCGGCAACGCCCAGGCGTTCATCCAGGAGAAGGTCGCCTTCACCACCGGCGGCACCGGCTTCAGCACCGACCTGGCGAAGGACGCCCCGAAGCTGCTGCAGAACACCGTCGCGACCCCGCGCCTCGGCGTCGCTCCGCTGTACGTGCAGGGCATCAACGTCTCGAAGGAGTCCAAGAACCCCGAGGCCGCGCTCGCCTTCGCCGAGTACGTGACCAATGTCGAGAACCAGGTCGCGTTCTCCACCATCGCCACCGGCACCGCCCCTGGCACCGCTGAGGGAAGCGACCAGGTCGTCGAGGCGATCTCCTCGTCGATCACCGACCCGAAGCAGCTCGCCGCCATCGACGTCGTGTTCGGCGCCATGAAGGACGCCAAGGCCCTCCCGTTCCAGTGGACCGGCGACATGACGACCTACATGAACCAGCAGATGGCCCTCGCGATCAACGGCTCGGCCCCCGCGAAGGACACGCTCGACAAGATCGTCAAGTACGCCAACGACAACCGGGTCGATCAGTAGGAACCAACCCAAGACACCAGCACCCGGATAGGAGGGACTGTCATGAGGTCCCATAAGTGGTTCACCCCCTGGCTCCTCGTGGCTCCCGCCATCATCTGGGTGCTGGTGTTCTCGCTCTGGCCGTTTCTCAACACGGTCTTCCTGAGCTTCACCAACGCCCGGCCACTGAAGCCTCCGACCTTCATCGGCCTCGGCAACTACGAGCGGATGCTCGGCGACGAGATGTTCTGGAACGCGATCGTCACCTGCCTGATCTACGTTGTGGCCTGCGTGCCGCTGCTGACGATCCTGCCGCTGCTTCTCGCGCTGCTCGTCGAGAAGGTCATCCCCGGCATCTCGTTCTTCCGCACCACCTTCTACTTCCCCGTGATCGCCTCGGTCGTGGTGGTCGCGCTGATCTGGCAGTGGCTCTTCGACAGCCGCGGCATCATCAACCAGTCGCTCGACTTCCTGGGGCTGACCGATCAGCCGGTCCCCTTCCTGGTCGACCGCTGGCTGCTGCTCGGCTGCTCCATCCTGCTGACGGTGTGGAAGGGCCTCGGCTACTACATGGTCGTCTACCTGGCGGCGCTGGGTAACGTCGGCAAGGAACTCCACGAGGCGGCCCAGCTCGACGGCGCGGGCAGCTTCCGCCGCTTCCTGCACGTCACGATCCCGGGCGTGCGCGGCGCGATGCTGCTGATCTGCGTGCTGATCGCGGTCTCGGCGATGCGCGTGTTCACAGAACTGGAGGTGCTCTCCAAGGGCACCGGCGGCCCCGGCGGCTACGACATGTCGCTGGTGATGCTGATCCGCCAGGTCGGCTCCGGCCTGACGGGCAACGTCGGATACGCCTCCGCCATCAGCGTTGCGCTGTTCCTGCTGACGCTGGTCCCCCTGATCGCGATCGCGTTCATGAACCGTGAGAAGAAGGCAGCATGAGCACCACGACCGTCGACGCCCCCATCGCCCCCACCAAGGAGCGGATCTACCGCAAGCGCGGCTCTGGCGACTTCTCGAAGCCGTCGCTGGGCGGCCTGATCGGGCGCTACGCGCTGCTGCTCGCGATGCTGGCGATCGTCGTCGGCCCGTTCCTGTGGCAGTTGTCCACCTCACTGAAGAGCGCGGACGAGAACATCTACTCGTTCCCGCCCAACCTGATCCCGCAGGACCCGACGCTGGTGAACTACCAGAAGGTCACCGACATCGTCCCCGTCTACACCTACGCGTGGCACTCGCTGCTCGTGTCGATGGGAACCGTGATCAGCAACGTGGTGCTCTCCACCTTCGCCGGCTACGCGCTGGGCTGCATGCGCTTCAAGGGCAAGATCATCGCGATGGCGATCCTGCTGTCGACGCTGCTGCTTCCCGGTGAGGTCACCGTCACCAGCAACTTCCTGACGATCAGGATGCTCGGCCTCGCCGACACCCTGTGGGGCGTCTTCCTGCCCGGCGCCGTGGGCGCCATGAACGTCCTGCTGATCGCGACGGCCTGCCGGATGATCCCCCAGGACGTCCTCGACGCCGCGACGGTCGACGGGGCGACGACCTGGCAGCGGATCCGCCACATCGCCTGGCCCAACATCCGCGGCATGGTCGCCGTGGTCGCGATCTTCGCCTTCATCGGCGCCTGGGACGACTTCCTGTGGCCGCTGATCGTGCTCACGGATCCGTCGAAGTACACGCTGACGGTCGGCATGGCCTACCTGAACGGCAACTTCGCGGTCGACCCGCGCCTGATCGCTGCGGGCACCATGATCGCGCTGATCCCGATCATCGTGATGTTCTCCTTCACCCAGCGGTTCTTCTTCAAGGGCGTCCAGGAGGGCGCGCTGAAGGGCTGACCCGATCCTCCGACGAGGCCCCGCCGATGCGAAATGCGCGGCGGGGCCTCGTCGCTTCCCCACTCATGCGGTTAAGTTGTATCGCGCCACATTGGGGCCCCTTTGCAAGGCGACGGGGAATATCAGCCGTGTATTCCTTCACAACTCTCCAGATTGCGCAACTTAAGCGCTACAGTGAGACGGTCGCTCCCTGCGACGAACAGCAACGAAGCCGTCCAACAAAGGGGACAACTCATGACTCGACCGATCAGGTGGCGCGCCAGGGCCACCGCGACGCTGGCGGCCGCCGCCCTCGCGTTCGGCGCCCTGGGTGCCGCGCCAGAGGCGCGGGCCGAGGAGACGACCGAACCCAGGACCGTCGTCTACGTGGAGGTCAACTCCAACAACCTCGCCAACGTCGCCGACTACACGCTCGAGAACACCACTCGACCCGCGTTCGACATCGCCAACATCTTCGCCGCCAACATCAACTGGGACGGGGAGAAGGCCTACCTGCATCTCAACGAGCGCGTCACCGAGACCCTCGCCGACGCCGAGCACCAGGTCCGGCCGCTGCAGGCGCAGGGCACCAAGGTGCTGCTCTCCATCCTCGGTAACCACCAGGGCGCAGGCATCGCCAACTTCCAGAGCTACGAGGAGGCAGACGCGTTCGCGGCCCAACTGGAGCAGGTGGTCGACACCTACGGGCTCGACGGCATCGACTTCGATGACGAGTGGTCCAGGTACGGCGTCAACGGCACCCCGCAGCCCAACGCCTACTCGTTCCTGTACCTCGTCAAGGCACTGCGGGAGCGTCTGGGCGACGAGAAGCTGATCACCTTCTACAACATCGGGCCCGCCATGAACTCGCTGGTCTACGGCGGGGAGAACGGCGCCGACTACATCGACTACGCCTACAACCCCTACTACGGCACCTGGAGCCCGCCGGGCATCGACGGCATGACGAAGGACCAACTCTCCCCCGGCGCGGTCGACCTGTCCCAGACCGGCGCCGCCCGCGCGGCGGGCTACGCGCAGCGCACCGTCGACGAGGGCTACGGCGCGCTCGTCACCTACAACCTCACCTCCAGGAACCAGGAGGACTACATCTCCGGGATGACCGTGCCCATGAAGGGGCTCAAGGCCGTCTACAAGCAGGTGCCCGACACCACGCGGCCCGAGGTGAGCCTGGTGCAGCCGACCGATGCCGGCCCCGCCACCCAGTTGTCACTGCTGGTCTCGGCGACCGACGACCGCGGGCTGAAGCGCATCGTCGCCAACATCTACAGCGGCGACCGCCTCGTGAAGAGCACCCAGACCGCCATCGACGGCGCCACCGCGGGCGAGCACAGCGCCACGCTCGACCTCCCCGAGGGCGACTACACGATCCGCTACAACGCCCAGGACGTGTGGGGCAACATCTCTGCGACCCGCACCGCGCCGTTCACGATCGACCTGACCGCCCCCACCGCAACCGTCAAGGAGGGCAAGCCGTTCACCCACAAGACGGGCAAGAAGGGCTACAAGGTGATCAGCTTCAAACTGCACGACGCGGGCAAGGTTGACCGCGTCACCGTCAACGGCGTCGAGAAGGACCTGACCGACAACCAGTGGTCCGACGTCAACTTCCTCAAGCCGGGCGTGATGGGCGCCGTCAAGGGCACCAACACGCTGGTGGTCTTCGACGTCGCGGGCAACTCCCAGGAGTACACCTTCACGCTGCGCTGAGCACTCCCACGCGGCACTCCGCGGGGCCATCCGTTCGGGTGGCCCCGCGGCGCTACGAGTGGCCCGATCAGGTGCGAAGGGATGAAGGCAGATAGTGTTGCTGTTCAGCGACGAAAGGCGGTACCCCCATGGGGATCTTGAGCAGGTTCTTCGGGCGCGACGACGCGCCGGCCACCACGACCGCCTTCGACTGCGCCGCCGTCAAGGGTGAGGTCGACGCGCTGATCGACGCGCTCGGGCAACTGGCCGACGCCATGGACCAGGCCGACTCCCCCATGTCGAACCCCGGCTGGCGCGGAAGGCTCCGCGACCTGCGCAGTGCCCGCGGCGACCTGCGCCTGCTCACCCGCAAGCCGGAGTTCACCAAGGATGAACTGTTCGAGGTGCTCACCACCGTCCGTCCGCTGTACCGCGGCGAGCCGCCGAAGGACTTCGCGCACCTGGCCAGCCTCAACACGGTCGTGGTCGCCCAGATCGAGGCAGTGCACCGCGCCGCGGGCTAGGCTGCGGCGACCCGCACGCCCGAGGTCCGCGCCCGAACCGCGAGCGCCGCACCGAGCACGATGAGCGCGGCCACGACGGCCACCGCCCCCACCGGGGTCGACTGCGGCTGGTCGGTCAGCCTCGCCACCGCGATCCAGGCAAGCCCCCACGCCGCGGCAACGGCGACGGCCAGGCGACCTCCGAACCTGAGGGCGTAGAGCACACCGAGCCCGGCCGCGGCGGCGAGCACCACCATGGCGACCACGGGAAGGACGTTGGGGGCGGGAAAGGTCGCCGTGTCGCCCGCTGCGGCGATGTTCGCGCAGGTGGCGACGGTGACCCAGCCCAGGTAGAGCCCGAAGGTGCCGTCGACGACGACGCGTTCCACGCGGCCCTGCGCGGGAAGGAGCGTCAGGGCACGCACGATCAGCCCCAGCGTCAGAGCGAGTGCCACGATCACGGCCACGCTGACCCAGATCCATCCCCATTGGGTCACGGTGATCCAGGCGGCGTTGAGCAGCATCGACAACCCGGCCAACCACCCGGTGGCCCGCGCCCGCTCGGATTCCTTGTTGGAGGGGAGCCACTGCCACACCGTGTAGGCGGCGAGCCCCAGGTAGATCACGGACCAGATCGAGAACGCCGGCCCGCCGGGAGCGAGCAGCGTCGCGTCCGCCGACAGCGCCCCGCCTGCCGATTGCTCGACGGGGGTGCCGATCACCCCGAAGCCGAGCAGCGTTCCGTACACGCAGAGCGCAGCCGAGGCACTCACCCAGACCTGGCGCAGTAGATCGCGATTCACGAGGACTCCTCACACGAGAGTTGCTTTCGACCCAGGCTAGCCCTCGCGAGGCGATCTGTCTAAGGTTTGTTCAAGGTTTCCGCGTCTCACGCGCCGCCTGCAAGCAGGCTCCTCCTCACCACGGCGGCCGCCTCGGACGGCGCGTCTGGCAGCGGTCGCCCTCCGGTAACGTCGGAGCGACGCGACCCTCCGACCCAGATCCCGACCGGAGGAACGAGGGACGCGAGCCGATCGACCACCTCCTGCGCCGACCCGGTGCGGGGCCGGTAGCTGGTCACGGCGATGACGGCGGCGCGGGCGCGATGCTCGCTCGCGGCACGCTCCCAGTCGGAGGCGGGCACGTCGGCACCGAGGTAGACGACATCGGCCCCGGCGCGCTTGAGACAGGCGGCGAAGGCGAACAGCATCACCTCATGGCGCGCCCCCGGGGGCAGTCCGACGAGCACCCGCCCGGGAACCACGACCGGCCCGGCATCGTCGAACGCCGCGGCGATCGCGCGCATCAGGCCGGCGCTTGCGAAGTGTTCCCCGGCGACGCCAACCTCTCCCGCCGCCCAAGCATCGCCGAGCTCACGCAACCGGCCTGGAAGCCAGCGATCGGCGAAGGCCTCGAACCGCCCGGGTTCCGCCGCCGCGATCGCGGCGTCCAACTGCACGGGGTCGAGGTTTGCGGCAGCACGGATCAGCGCGGCGCCTTCACCGCTCTGCCCCGAGGAGATTGCGCGCACGGTGGCGGGACCCATCGGATGACTGGCGGCCAGCAGGACCGCCGCGGCCCGGGACGGCGGCATGCCCGCCTCAACGAGCGCCGCCATCTCCCGCAGGACCGCGATCTGGGCGTCGCTGTAGAGCCGGTACCGGCCGGCCGAGCGCTCGGGCGTCACCACGCCGTAGCGCGACTCCCACGCACGCAGCACCGCCTCCGAGACGCCGGTGAGGCCAGCGACCTGCTTGATCGTGAACACCCACACCTCCAGACCGAAATCGAATGCTGGGGCAACGCTAGCAAGCATTCCACAAACCTTGCACACCGCCCTTGCCTCAGCGTCAGGCGCGGGTTATCGTTGCACAAACCTTCAACAAACCTTGGACGGGCCGCTCATGACAGTTCACACTCCAGCCCCCCGGCCCTCACAGAACTCACGGGACGAGGTGGTTCTGCTCGATGAAGCAGGACGCCCCGTCGGGTCGGCCGACCGGCTGACGATCCATTCGACCGCCACCCCGCTGCACCTCGCGTTCTCCACGTATCTCTTCAACGCGGCCGGCCAGGTCCTGGTCACCCGCCGGGCACTGTCCAAGCGGACCTGGCCGGGCGTGTGGACCAACTCCTGCTGCGGGCACCCCAAACCGGGCGAGGACATCGAGGACGCGGCGCGGCGCCGGATCCGTGAGGAGATCGGCCTGCACGTCGGCCCGCTGATCCCGCTGCTGCCGACGTTCCGTTACCGCGCCATCGACCAGTCAGGGGTCGTCGAGAACGAGGTGTGCCCCGTCTTTGCCGCCTTCGTCGGCGACGAGGACCCGGTCGCCGAACCGAGCGAGGTGGCCGAATGGACGTGGGTCGAGTGGGCCGACCTACACCGGGCCATCGAGTCGACACCTCACGTCTACAGCCCGTGGGCAGCTCTCCAGGTGCCGGAGATCGACGCTCTCTTCCCAGGAGCCTGCGCCTTCCAGCGCCGCACCCCCGTCGATGCGGACGCCGCCGTGGCCGAGGTCGACCACCTGATCTCCGCCGAACTCGATGCGCTCGCCACCGAATGGCAGGGCCTGATCGGCGACCTCGGGGTCGACGTCCTGGCGCTCGACCTGCCCGAGTGGTTGGCGGGGCACAGTTCGGGCGGCAAACGGATCCGGGTGCGCCTCGCCTATTGGGGCTTCATCGCCGCCGGCGGCGCGCACGGCAGCGACGCCTACCTGCGGCTGCTGCGGATCTCCGCCGCACTGGAACTGCTGCACCTGTTCGCCCTCATCCACGATGACGTGATGGACGAGTCCGATTCACGCCGCGGCCACCCCTCGGCGCACGTGGAGGCGGCGGCCTGGCACCGCGACGGCGCGGCCCTCGGACAGGCGCAGCGCTTCGGCGAGAACCTGGCCGTGCTGCTGGGCGACCTCGCGCACACCGTCGCCGACCGACTGGTCGACTCCCTGCCTCGTCGCCTGCGCGAGACCTGGTTCAAGCTCTCCGTCGAGCTGATCGCGGGCCAACGCGCCGACCTGACCGGAGCCGCCGCCGGGCGCTGGGACGAGCATCACTCCGAAGCGGTCGCCCGGCTCAAGACCGGCCGATACACGGTCCTGCGTCCCCTCCAGTTCGGGGCGATCGCTGCGGGCGCGTCTGCGGAGTCCGAGCGTGCCCTGCTGAGCTTCGGCGAGCTGCTGGGCCGCGCCTTCGCCCTGCGCGACGACTACCTGGGCGTCTGGGGAGATCCGGCGGTCACGGGCAAGCCAGCGGGAGACGACCTCGTCGACGGCAAGGCCACGATGCTTGTGTCGATCGCACGCGACCGCGTCGATGACTCCGGGCGCGCACTGCTCGACAGGCTCGGAACCGACCGGTTCGGCCGCGACGACGCGCCGCGCCTGGCCGCGGCGATGCGGGAGGCCGGGGTCGACACTCAACTCGAGCAGATGATCCGCGATGACCTCGCCGCGGCGCTCGCCTACCTTGAGGGCGCGGACCTCTCCCCCGCCGGGGTCGAGGGCCTGCGGGAGACGGCCCTGGCGATCGCCTGGCGGGAGTCGTGACCAGCGTCCTCGTCGTCGGCGCTGGCCTGTCCGGCCTGTCCGCCGCCCTTCACCTGGCTGGCTCGGGACACCGCGTCACCGTGCTCGAACGCGAGGAGGTGCCGGGTGGGCGCAACGGCATCATCGAGCGCGACGGCTTCCGGTTCGACAGCGGTCCCGTCGTGTTCACCATGGTCAATCTCCTCGAAGAGGCCTTCGCCGCAGTCGGCCGCTCGGCCCGCGACTACGTCTCCATGCGCCTGCTCGACCCTGCCTACCACGCGTTCTTCTCCGACGGGTCCCGCCTGCTGGTGCGCCCCGGCCACGAGCCGATGCGCGAGGAGATCCTCCGCGAGTGCGGTGCACGGGACGCGGCGGCCTTCGACAGGTTCGTCGCCTGGCTGCGGAGGCTCTACGACGTCGAGGTCCCCCACTTCATCGACGCAAACTTCGACTCGCCGCTCGACCTGCTCCGGGCCCCGAAGGCGGCCCTCGAACTTGTGCGGCTGGGTGGGTTCGGCAGGCTGGGACCCACGGTCTCACGGTTCTTCGACGATGACCGCCTGCACCGGGCCTTCAGCTTCCAGGCGATGTACGCCGGGATGGCACCCGCCAAGGCATTGGCGCTGTACGCCGTAATCACCTACATGGACTCGATCGAGGGGGTCTGGTTCCCGGAGGGCGGCATGCACGCGGTGCCACGGGCGATGGCGGCGGCCGCCGCCGACGCGGGGGTCGACATCCGCTACGGGGCCGATGTCGCACGCGTCCTGCACGGCCCTGGCAAGGCGGTGACCGGGGTGCGACTCGCCGACGGCGAGACGCTATCGGCCGACGCCGTCGTGGTGACTGCCGACCTCCCTGTCGCCTACGAGACGCTGCTGCCAGAACTGCGGGCGCCCCGGCTCGCCAGGAGGGGGCGGTTCTCACCCTCGGCCCTCGTGTGGCACCTGGGCGTCAAGGGAGAGCTTCCGGACAGCGCCGGCCACCACAACATCCACTTCGGGGATGCCTGGGACGACGCCTTCGACGACCTGCTCGAACGGGGCGTCCCGATGGCCGACCCTTCGCGCTACGTCGCCGCGCCGACGGTGCACGCCCCTGAGGCCGCCCCGCCCGGTCACCACACGCTGTATCTGCTCGAACCGGTGCCCAACCTGCAGGCGGGTCGGCTCGATTGGGACCGCGAGGGCCCCCGCCTGCGCGAGCGGATGCGGTCCTTCCTGCAGGGCGCCGGTTACCCGGTCGATGTCGTGACAGAGGAACTCGTCACCCCAGCGGACTGGGCGGCCAAGGGCATGGCCGCGGGCAGCCCGTTCGCGCTGTCGCACGCCTTCTCGCAGACCGGCCCCTTCCGCCCGAAGAATGTCGACCGGCGCGTCAAGGGGCTGATCTTCGCGGGGTCCGGAACCACGCCGGGCGTCGGCATTCCGATGGTGCTGATCTCGGGCAAACTCGCCGCCCGTCGCGTCGAGGAGCTGCGATGAGCGGCCTCGAAGCCGGGTACCGCCGCTGCGCCGAGCTGACGCGGCGCTACGGAACGACCTACTACTGGGGGGCCATGCTGCTGCCCGCCTGCCAGCGCCGCGATGTCTACCCGGTCTATGCGCTGTGCAGGCTGGCCGACGACATTGTGGACGAGCCTGAACGGGTCGACCTCGCGGTGCCTCAGCACGGCGGCCCCGCCGAACGCCTCGACGCATTCCGCGCGTTGTTCTTCTCAGCGCTCGCCTCGGGTGAGGCACCCGACCCGGTGATGGCCGCGATCGTCGACAGCGTCCGCAGGCGCGGCACCGACCCCGAGTGCTTCGAGCGCTTCTTCGACGCGATGGCTCTTGACCTGGGCACCGCCACCTGGCCCACCTGGGAACGGCTGCGCGACGGCTACATGGAGGGCTCGGCCGCGGTGATCGGCGAGATGATGCTGCCGGTGCTGGAGCCCACCTCGGACGAGGCTCGGGGGCCAGCGCGCGCCCTGGGCCATGCCTTCCAGTTGACCAACTTTCTGCGCGACGTCGACGAGGACCTGGACCGGGGCCGCATCTACCTTCCGCAGGCCGACCTGGCCCGGCACGGCGCCGACCCATGGCTGCGGCGGGTCACGCCGCAGTGGCGCGCCATGATGGCGGAGCAGATCGAGCGCAACCGCGGCCTCTATGCGGAGGCAATGGCTGGGCTCGCGTTGCTGCCGCCGCCCTCGAGGCGGTGCGTCGGCACCGCGCTCGTGCTGTACAGCCGGATCCTCGAGCGCATCGAGGCCCGCGGCTACGACGTGTTCGCGGGGAGGGTGCGGGTTCCCGCGCGGGAAAAGGTCGGCGTCGTGGCGCGCACCCTCACGATCGGGCTGCCCCGCCCGAAGTTGGCCTGACCCTGCGACCCGCGAGGAGGCCGCGCATCGGCACGGTCCAGATGTCATGACCCGCAGCACCCCATCGGCCAAGCAGGCGGTTGGCTGCAAGGAACCCCGTCGTCGCCGCGCGCTCCATCAGCGCAACCGGGTAGCCGCATCGCAGCCAGTCGCCGGCCAGCACCAGCCTCGGATCGGGGGTGTCGACCCCTGGTCGTCCGGCCCACCCGGTGGGGCCGATCAGCGTGCAGTCGTCGCGCACCAGAACCTCGCGGGCCACGACACCCGCCGTCACCGTCTCGGGATACACGCGGTGCAGCTCTGCCTCGAGCCTGTCGACAACGGAGGACGCCGCGGCCTGGTCGTCCACGATCGAGGCATCGCAGGCGTAGGCGTGCAGTTCGACGACGGAGCCGCGCCGGTTGTCGGCCCACCGTGCGGCGCCGTCCTCGAAACGCTCCAGGACGGAGACATTGTCCAGGGGCCCGTAGCCGGAGGTGCCGAGGAACGCCGGGCGGGACGCGTTGACGGGTGCGTCGAGCCAGAGCCGCACGACGACGAACGGCGGGGCGTTGAAGGTGGCGGCCACCGACTCGCGCCACGCCGCGAGGTGGTCTCCCGGGATGCCTTCGGCAAGCTCCCGCGAGGCGCGCGGACCGGCCGCGAGCACCAGCGCGTCGGCCTCCACCCGATGCGCCCCGATACTCACGGCGACGCCGCCGTCTCCGACCTCGATGGAGTCGACCGGGGAGTCGAGCCTGAGATCGACGCCGAGGCCGTCCAGACGAGCGGCGAGCGGGCGCCAGAGCGCGGTGTCGTAGTCGTCGTCGGGTACGTCGAACAGGAGACCCTCGGCCGAGCCGAGGAAGTAGGTGTGGAACATGGCAACCAGTTCGCCCGCGCCGAACTCGCGTGGGTCGGCGAAGAACGAGCGCGCGAACACCTCCAACGCGAGGTCACGCGCGCCGGCTGGGAACCGCAGGCGGTCCAGGAATGCGGCGGCGGACTCGCCGTCGTAGTCCTCGTAGGTGTCAGGGAACCGGACCTTGAGCAACTCAAGCGCCGAGGGGATGTGCACCCCGGCGAGGCCCTTGGCGGTGAACGCGGGGCTGCGGGCGACGAACTGCAGCACCGACCATGGAGGTGTGGTGACGAGGCCAGTGAAGGAGTCGCGCAGGCCATCTGGTCGCTGGAGGGGATAGTCGTCGACGGGGACGAGGAACGACAGGTCCACGTCGATTCGGCGCAGGAGCCTGCGCAGGTTGTAGTACTGGCGGAAGAAGGCATGGAAGCCGCGGCTCATCGTGCGCTGCTCCCCCACCGGCCAGGCCGCGACCCTGCCGCCGAGCCGGTCGCCGGACTCGGCGACGGTGACGCGCACACCTCGCTCGGCGAGGGCGGTGGCTGCGGCCAGCCCGGCGATCCCACCGCCGACCACCAGCGCACTGCGCTCCCCCTGAACGCGCCGGGCCCCTGGCGCCCCTGGATGGCGGACCGCGCGTCGGTCCGTGCCTGGAGGTTGGCTCATCGGGGCTCCTCGGGTCGCCGGGCGACGAAGGTGTGCAGGATCCCGCGCTGCCATCCGGTCGCGGTGCGGTGTGCGACGTCGACGAAACCGGCCCGGCTCAGGCGATCGGTGAAGGTCGCCACCGAATCGAAGTCGACGACGCTTCGCCACAGGTAGCGGTACAGGCCCGGGTTCCGGTCGATCACGACCCCGAGGGGGATGATCACGGCGTGACTGACAAGGTCCCAGACGCGTCGCGCGGCGGAGTTGCCCGACACCGAGTACTCCTGCACGCACAGCCAACCCCCGGGCCTCAGCAGGTCGAATACCTCGGCCAGGGCGGCGTCGCGCCTGCCTTGAGCGATGTTGCGGAAGAGGTAGCAGGCCTGGACCCCGTCGAAGGACCCGGTGCCCCACCGCTGCACGTTCAGCCGCCCCGCCACGCCGCGCTCGAAGTGCACCTGCACCGGCCAGTCCTTGGCGCGGGCCCTCTCGAGCATGCCTGGCGAGGCGTCGATCCCCAGCACCCGGGAGCCGGGCGGGGCAGCCTCAACGAGGGCCCTTGTCGAGAGACCGGAGCCGCACGCCAGGTCCATCAGGTTCTGGGGCGTCCGGGCGAGGCGCTCAATGAGGGCATCAGCGGCACGCCTCAGCTCGCGGTGATAGCCGGGGTTGAGGGCGACCATGAGGTCGTAGCGGGCGGAGCCGCGGTCGAACGCCTCCCGAAGGCTCATCGGGCCTCCCCCCGTCGCTTACCGAGGCGCACCCAGACGAGCATCGTGAGGGTCAGCATCGCCCAGCCGAACCCGAAGTCCTCGATGGGGATGTCCCAGGGGAACCGGATGCCCGAGAACTCGTCCGGGTCGTAGGCCACGATGGGGTCCGAGAGTTTGGTGAGCCAGCCGTCGACCCAGATCTGGAAGAAGAACACGATGGCCATGGAGATCCAGTACTGGGCGCTGCGAAACAGTCCCGTGCGCAGCCAGAACACCTCGATGGCGATCACGGCGAGGATGCCGACGATGGTCAGGACGGTGTACTCAGGCATCGTCGTTCCTGCCGCGGAGGCGTCCGAGCACATAGCCGACGCCCTCGTAGGTGAGCAGGCCGCACAACGGGATGACCAGGAAGAACAGGAGTTCCTCGATCGGCATGATGCCCAGCATGATGCCTGAGGTGAAGCGTTCGCTGTAGGTCCAGTGGCCGCGCACGATCCCGAACAGGTCCCACGCGACGAAGACCACGAGCATCGGCGCCATGGCAAGCAGGAGCCGCACCGGGCGGCGGTACACGCGGGCACGCAGCACGAACTCGAGGGGCAGGGTGATCGCCACGCAGGCGGCCATCAGGATCAGGTACTGGTAGCTGTCCATCACCGTCAGCCTAGAGGTTAGACAAACTTTATACAATGAGTCGGAGGCCGCGGAGCACGTACCCTTCGATGAGGTCGTCCCAGGCGATGCCGGGTTCGCGCACCAGCCGTGGCTGGCGCGCCAGGAGACGGGTGAGCAGCTCATCGGTCTCGAAGATGGCCAGCGGCTGGCCGGGGCACCGATGAGCGCCGTCGCCGAACGTCATCACAGATGCGTCGACCCCTGCCGGCAACTCGCGGGCCGGGCACACCGCCTCGGGGCTCTCCCCCACCGCCTCCGGATCCGTGTTGACCTGGCGGACGCAGACGTCGACGAGGTGACCGGTGGGGATCGTGAACTCCCGATCGCCGTCGGTCACCACGATGTCTTCCCTGGTGCGCCGGTACAGGTGCCCGACCACCGGTTCGAGCCGGATGATCTCGTTGAGGATCGCGTGTCGCTCGTGGCGTTCCGCGGCCAGGTAGCGGCCCATCAGGTCGGGTGTGGTGAGCAGGTGCCAGGCTGCCATGGTGATGAACTCCCGCGTCGTGACCATGCCCGCGGTCCCGTAGGTGACGCACTCGACGAGGATGTCGACGTCGGTGTAGCCCTCGGCGAGGAGGTGACTGATCACGTCGCCCATCGGCTGCCTGCGTCGGCGGCGGATGGCCGGCCGCACGTCGGAGAAGTAGAACCTGGCCACCGGGACGAGGCCCCGCCAGGCCGCCTGCATCCATTGCCTGCGGCTCCGGCCGAGGTCCCTGCGCGTCATGTCGAGCGGGGGCTGGCGGAAGAACTGGACGAGCCTCCCGGAGCGAGCCTGAACCGGCGACTCGGTGAGCCCGACGATCTCCGAGGTCACCTCAACGCTGTAGAACAGTGCCACGTCGTCGAATGCCACCTCCCCGGTCAGCGAGTCGACGTAACGGGCCGCCGCCCGCGCGATGTGGTCGCCGTGACGCTCGTGGACCACCTTCGGCGCGAAGAAGCGTCCCACCTTGGAGCGCTGCTCGTCGTGGAGGGGCCCGTCCGACATGAGGATCGGGTGGTGTTTCAGGACGCCCTGGGGGATGTACTCGGCGGTGAACCCGGCCTGGGTTGTCGCGTGACGCGCCCGGAGCACCTGCCGGGCCGCCTCGAGCGAGCGGATCCGCCACAGGTCTCCGACGCGCTCGATCCGCGGGTGGGTCCGTTCGCCTGTCTTGCGCGCGCGGCTTCCCATGTTCGCCTCCCGTGCTCGCCCTCCGTCCGCCGTCAGGCTACCAATCGGCGACGGCCCTCCTGCCGCACAGCACATCCGCGGCACCTGAACGTCACACCGTGGTCTGAGATTGACGTCGCGCAGTACGCCGCACGGATATGGCGCCCCCGACTTTGGGCCAGCGCAGTCACGCCTTCACCGTAGTCGGGGCGCGCGTGACCTATGGTCGCACCAACCGGTCACGACGACGGACCGGGATCGAGCCGAGAGGTCCACCGTGACGACGACCAGCCGTGAGCTTCCGCCCGTCGGCGAGACGCTGGTGGAGACCCGCAACCTGAGCAAGCTGTTCCGGGTCGGCACGTCGCGGATCGCCGCGCTCAACCACGTCAACCTGACGGTGCCGAGGGGCTCCTTCACGGCGATCGTCGGCACCTCGGGGTCCGGCAAGTCGACGCTGCTGAACATGCTGGCCGGGCTTGAGCGGCCGACCGCGGGCGAGATCAACGTCGCCGGGCAGGCCGTGCACACCTTCAGCGAGTCCCAACTGGTCGCCTACCGGCGCAAGCAGGTCGGGTTCATCTTCCAGTCTTTCAACCTGATCCCCTCGCTGACCGCCCTCGACAACGTCGCGCTCCCGCTGTCCTTCCAGGGCATGGAGAAGGCCAGACGCCGGGCGCGGGCCAAGGCGGTGCTCGCCCAACTCGGCCTCGAGGGGCACCTGAACCACCGCCCGGCGCAACTGTCGGGCGGTCAGCAGCAGCGCGTCGGGATCGCCCGGGCGCTCGCCGTCCAGCCGACGCTCGTCTTCGCCGATGAGCCGACCGGCAACCTCGACTCGAAGACCTCCGAGCGCACTCTGCAACTCTTCCGCACCCTGATCCAGCGGTTCCAGCAGACCTGGATCATGGTCACCCACGACCAGCACATCGCCTCCTTCGCCGACACCGTCGTCTCCATCTCCGACGGCCGCGTCTCGGGCATCACACACAACATCCACGACAAGGTGGTCCAGCCATGAAGCTCAGAACCCGACTGCCAGCGCTGCTGATCCTGATCCTCGGCCTCTGCTTCGTGCCGATCGCCAGCGCGGCGGGCGACAACGACGGCGGCTCGACCTCCCAGCCCGGCGGCTCGGGATCCGGGAGCGACGGCGGCTCGGGCACCGGGGACGGCACGGGCGGCGGCACAGGCGGTGGCGGCACGGGCGGAACCGGGGGTGGCACGCCGGGCGGCGACCCCGGCACGCAAGGGCCTGCGGGAGTCTCGGTGCCCCGCGTGATGGTGGAGGGCTTCAGCATCGCGCCGCAGAAGATCTTCGCGGGCCAGGACTTCACGGTGAACTTCTCGCTGCGCAACACCTCCACGAAGACGCAGGTGCAGAACCTGAAGGTGACGGTGTCCTCGCCTGATGCCGCATTCCTCCCGATCGACGGCTCCTCGTCGCTGTACGTGTCACGGATCCGCGCCGAGCGGGTCTCGGGCCACACCATGAATTTCCGCGCGCTCCCCTCGCTCGAGGCCAAGCCGTACCAACTGGTGATCGCCGTCGAGTACGAGGACCCGTCCGCCAACGCCTACTCCTCCAGCGAGACCCTTGCGATCGAGGTCAACCAGGAACTGCGCGCCGACGCCTCGACGCCGCAGGTGACGCCCGCGGTGCTGAACATCGGCCAGCAGGGCTCGATGACGTTCTCGGTGCAGAACCAGGGCAAGTCGAAGCTGTTCAACGCGAAGGTCACCATCCCGGAGGGCCAGGCGCTCGCACCGGCCGAGGCCTTCGTCGGCGGCGTCGAACCGGGCACCAGCGGGGCGGTCGACATGACCGTCACCGCCGCGCAGCCCGCCACCGGGCCGGTCGAGGTCGTCATCACCTACGAGGACGTGCGGGGCCAACTGTTCACCGTCAAGAAGCAGGTGGAGGTGCCCGTCCAGGAGGCGGTCCCGCCGACCATGCCGGAGGATGACCCGTCGATGCAGCCCCCGCCGGAGGAGGGCGGCTTCCCGTTGCTGCCCGTCGGGATCGGCGCCGCCGTGCTGCTGCTCGCCGCGACGGCGTTCCTGATCGTGCGCTCCGCCCGCAAGCGCAGGGCGGCACGGGAGGACGAGGCGTCCCTCGCCGCGCTGGCGGGCGAGAACCTCGTCGGCGACGACTGGCAGTGAGCGATGCGCTTCTCCGACCTGCTCGCGACCTCGTTCTCGAGTCTCAGGCAGCGGCCGTTCCGGACGCTGATGACCGTGCTGGGCGTGGTGATCGGCACCACCTCGGTCGTGGTGATGGTCTCGCTCGGCATCGGGATGTCGCAGAGCTACCTGGACTCCATCGCGGCCAACACGAGCCTGCGCGAGGTGCAGATCTACAACGTCCCCGTCGACGCGGTCGAGCGGGGGCTGCCCACCGCGCTCAACGACGACTTCGTGGCCCTCATGAAGGACTACCCGGGCGTCGAGAAGGCCTGGCCCATCTACAGCATTGAGGCCCTCGGACGGGTCGGCGCGTTCTCCCAGTACTTCCAGATCAACGCGGTCCCGGCGGACGTCATCGCCTCGCTCGACCAGCCCATCGCCTGGGGCTCGGCGCCGTCCGCGGCGAACCCGGGGCTGCTGGTGGGCGACCAGATCCCGCTGAACTTCTTCAATGAGACCACCGGCGAGGTGAAGCAGGTGGACTTCTCCACCGAGACGCTGTTCCTGGACTTCGACACGTCAAGCATGTACGGGCCCGTCCCGCAGGGCGGAGGCGAAGGCGAAGGCGACGAAGGCCAGGCGCCCAAGCCGAAGAAGATCATCATGCCGGTGGCGGGCGTCCTCCAGGGCGACCCGGACCAGCCGTGGGGCCAGTACACCAATGTCGTCTACGCCGAGTTCTCGGCCATGGTCGAGGCCCTGGAGAAGGCGATGCCCGGCAAGGCGCTGCCGAACCAGCCCGCCACCTCCGACGGCAAGCCGAAGCCGGGGTTCGTGTACTCGATGATCCGGCTTCAGACGCCCAGCCCGGAGGCGGCCGAGGAACTGCTCACCGCGCTGCGCACCGACGGGTACGACGCGCAGGCCGACATCGAGTGGATCAGGGAGGCGCAGAAGCAGGGCGCCCTCATCCAGGCGGTCTTCGGCGGCATCGGGCTCGTCTCGCTGCTCGTCGCGGCGATCGGCATCGCCAACACGATGATGATGAGCGTCTACGAGCGCACCCGCGAGATCGGCGTGATGAAGGTGCTGGGCGCGGGCCTGGGAGACATCCGTAAGATGTTCCTCTTCGAGTCGGCGAGCATCGGCCTCCTGGGCGGGCTGCTGGGGCTGGGGCTGAGCATGGTGGGCTCCGCGATCGCCAACGCCTTCCTTGGCGGGGCCATGGGCGGCACCGGGGCGATCTCGATCATCCCCCCGTGGCTGATGATCGGGGCGGTCGCGTTCGCGACCCTGATCGGCACCGTCGCGGGGCTGGCTCCCGCGATCCGGGCCTCGCGGCTCTCGCCGCTCGCAGCGATCCGCACCCAGTAGCCACCGCCCTCCGGCGTGGGCATCGTAGTGGCGCGCCGTTTGCACCACTTCGGCACCCCGCGTTTGGGCCGGGGCGGGTTGCGTAGATAGTGGACTATGGCGTCTTTTGCGGAAACTGCAGCTATCAACCTCCGACTCGGCCTGCTGGGGATCCCACTGCCCGACAGCGGCGCGGTCGACCTGGTCCGCCCGGTGCTCGCCCGCCAACGCGAGCTGAACCGACGGCTCCAGAACCGGTTACCCGCCGTCGACACGCGCATCCAGACCTTCCTCGACGCGTACCTCGCCGAGACCGGGGCGGCCCCGAAGCTCCCCCGCCAGACGCTGGTGCTCGACCAGCCCGGTCTGGCGCGCGAGATGTCGCTTCCCGTGGCCGCCGACACTTTCGTCTCCGAGCAGTTGACCTCCTACCGGTTGGTCAACGGCATCCTGCACAACCCGGCAAACGACCGTCGCACCACCAAGGGCGTCTTCCACATCGCCGACGGAGGCCTCCCCGTCCAGGACGACAAGCTCGAGGTGCCTCGCGCCGTCTTCGGCCGGCTGCTGGAGGCTGCGTTCGCGCCGCCCGCCGAGGCCATGGTGCTGCCCTACACCTCGGAGCAGCCCGAGCCGCCCCGCTGCTGGGTGTCGCTGCTGCTGCGCCCCATCGTCGTCCCTGAGGTGCCCGGCTACACCGTCGAGCGGCGGATGGAGACGCGCTTCTTCGCGCCCGCGACGCTGATGGCCAACCTGGACTTCGTCGAGGGCATCTTCGGCAACGGGGGCGACCCGTACCTTCCCGAGCACGACGCCTCGCTCGACCCGGAGGGCTGGACCGGCCACACCGGCATGGTCGTCCTCGCGCCCCACCTGACCAAGCTCACCAAGAAGGAACTCGGCCTCCCCCATTTCGACGACGCCACCGAGCGGCAGCGCCGCGACGGCATGTGCTGGACCGAGGAGGACGAGCGCTACAACGGCGGCTCGGCGTTCAAGGCCTGCGCGCGCGACGAGCGCGGCGTGATCGTCACGGTGATCGCCGACAACTACTTCGGCTACTGCAAGAAGGAGGTCAAGGCGCAGATCAGCTACTCGGCCAACCTGCTCGGCATGGTCGAGGAGGAGCACGCGGGCGGCGCGGCCGCGTTCCCGCGCTACAACCTCGGGCAGGCCTTCACCGACACCTACGCCGACCCGGACTACCGGATCGCCGACGTGATCGCCCGGGACCCGGAGCGCTTCATCCAGCAACCGGAGGGCCATGCCGTCGACGCCGAACAGGACAACGTGATCCTGGTGCCGGAGCGCTCCACCTACTCGCTGCGCGACAGCACGGTGAGTTGGACGATCGACGGTGAGACCAGGTCCATCCCGCTGCGCGCCAGGACCCGCTACGTCGGCCCAGACGGCTACATCGTCGACCTGACCCACCTCGCCGCCGACGGCGAGCAGTGGACGCTGCTGGGCACCTCACCCGAGGCGACCTCCGCGCACAAGCCCGCGACGGTCTCCGGCGGCGGCAAGTCGGAGATCTCGAAGTCCATCACTGACGCCTTCGTGATCGGCAACGCCTACGTCAACGACTTCGTCGACGACATGGAGCAGGTCGCCGCGATCATCGACCACGACTACTCCGTCCGCTTCGCCGACCCCGACGCGTGCGACGACCGCGCGCTGCTCTCCGACGAGCGCAGCGTCGGCTCGGTGATCAAACTGCTGACGCCGAGCAAGGACTACACCCCGGAATACAACGCCTGGGTCGAGGCGATCCCGCACCACATCAAGGAACTGGTCTTCGTGGTGAAGCGGTTCTACCGCCCCGAGTGGGGCGACGAGTGGCCGGTGCACTTCTCGGTCGGCCGGATCAACGGCCGCGCCGGGCACGCGCTGCGCCTCGACGGGGACAAGATCACCGTCAACATGCTGCGCGTCGGCTTCGCCGTGGACGGCTCCTGGCGGCTGTTCGGGCTGCGCCACGACTTCCACCCCGCCATGAAGGTGCAGACCGAGGACGACATCACCGCGAGCATCGTGGTGCCCGGCTCGGTCGCGGGTCGCACGGACTCGCTGTCGCGCAAGTACGTCACCAACTGCGAGCAACTGCTGTTCCAGCGCCCCGACGACGCGATCCACCGCGGCTACGACAAGCAGACCGAGGTCGACATCGCGGCGGGCGCGTTCCTGAGCAACTTCGAGCCGCTGACCAGGAAGGACGCGCAGACGATCGTCGACGACGCCGTCAGCTTCTCCAGGTTCTCCGAGCCGATGCAGTCGCTGATCGCCCGGGTCGCCGAGGGCGACGAGTCGCAGGCCGACTACTTCGTCTCCTCCGCCAACCCGCGCGTCATCAACGGCGCGAGGTCGAAGAACCCGCGCTACCTGCAGGTGCGTCCCGACATCGCCAAGCCGCGCGAGACCGCGATCGCAGAGATGGTCTCACGCCTCAAGCGCCGCCTCCCGATGCGGGCCGCGCTCCGGCTGCCCGTCGACGTGGTCGCCGCCGGCCGCAGGAACAACCCGGCCGAGGAGGGTGTGCCACCCCTGTGCTGCTACGCTCCGCTGCACTACATGGAGCTACCCGAACTGTTCATGGAGTTCATCTCCTCGATGACGGGCAAGTCGCCGTCGACGACGGGGGCGGGTTCAGAGGGCGCCATGACGAAGGGGCCGTTCAACGCGCTGCCCTCCGTGATCGACCTGAACGCCGCGTTCCTGGACTTCGCGCTGACCGGCTACGACGGCTGGCTGTCCTCGGCTGGGGTGATCGGCCCCAACGTCCGGGTCGACCACGACATCTCGCTGCTGGTGCCCGAACTGTTCAGCCGGATGAGCGCCAAGGAGCGCGAGGCGTCGAACCTGATCGCGGAGGGTGCCCTGGAGCGGATCGAGGACTTCGACGTCGACGGCGTCACGATCGAGGCGAGCAGGCTCGGCTACCGGATGACGGCCAAGTTCCAGTCGAAGTACTTCGGGCGGATCTTCATGCACCCACACGTGGTGTTCTCGGAAAACATGCTGAGGCCGGAACTGCAGGACTCGGAGGCCTACGCCGAGTCGGTGCGCACGATCGTGGCGACGCATCAGCGCGTGGCCGAGTCGTATCTCAGCGACGGCACCATCGCGCTGGCCGTGCCCCCGATTCGCGCGCTGCTCGAGATCATGGCGACCGGCCACTCGTCCGAGGGGCTGACCCTGCACGATCCGCGGTTCCGCGCCATGTTCGACCGCGAGGAGGTGCTGGCCTCAGGGTGGTACCGCGAGCGCCTCGCGTCTCAGGCCACAGCCGACGCAGCCCACGCGTCGCGCTCGGTCGCCTCGATGACCCGGTTCATCGAGGAGGAGATCAACGCCGACGCCGCGCAGCGCCTGGGCATCGCCGACAGGATCGCCGCGATGCAGGCCAAGCTGGACGCCGCGGAGGGTCCCGAGGCGACCGACCACCTGGTCGGCACGATCGGGCGGCAGGTCACCTGGCGCTTGGGATGAGCCCCTCGACGAGGTCGTAGCTGAGCTCGTCCAGGCCATCGAGCACGGTGGTCCTGGCGAGCACCTCGGCCGTCGGCGGGTGGAAGTGCGGAGGGACGGTGACCACCGTCATGCCCGCGTTCAGCGCGGAGGCGATCCCGTTGGTGGAGTCCTCGATGGCGATGCACTGCCCCGGGTCGGCGCCGAGCAGTTCGCAGGCGCGCAGGAACCCGTCGGGTGCTGGCTTGCCGCGGTCGACCTCCTCGGTCGAGACGCTTGCCGTGATCGCGTCGGCCAGCCCGTTGACCTCGATGAACGTGTCGATCAGCAGCCTCGGCGAGGAACTGGCGATCCCCACCGGGTAGCGCTCGGCCATCCGGCGCACCGACTCCAGCGCGCCCGGCAGCAGCGGGATCCCGTGGTGGTAGCGATCGGCCAACGCGCCGATGGTGCGGGCCGCTGCCTCCTCGGGCGGGTACGGCAGCCCGACCTCCTCCGACAGGAAGCGGCTCCACTCGCCGGTGCTCATGCCCATCATGGCCTGAGTCGCGCCGTCGGGCCACGCGATGCCCTCCGCGGCTGCGAGGCCCCTGCGCACCTCGTCCCACAGGGCCTCGGTGTCGGACAGGGTTCCGTCGAGGTCGAAGACGATGGCTGCTGGCATGGATGACCTTTCGCTGGTGACGAGTCCCCTCACCCTAGCGCCCCCGCCGCCGGGGCAGCCGGACCGTCGCATCGTCCGGGTTCTCCTCCAACCACCCCCTCTCGACGAGTTCCGACACGTTGGCCAGCACCTCCACCATCGGCTGGCCCGTGCGCAGGCAGAGCACCGCCACGGGCACGTCCTCCCCGGCCCCGACCGCGTCCCTGACCTCGAGCAGGCCGTCGGTCAGGGCGTCGACCGGGCGCGGCTCTCCCCTCCCGTCCGGCTCTGCGACCGCGCCGGGCGGCCCGAGCACCTCCTCGACGTCTGCGGCGCCGGTGCAGAGGATCGCGGCCCCGTCGCGGATCAGCCGGTGCGGGGTGGCGGTCAGCGAACTGGTGACCGGCCCCGGCACCGCGAGCAGCGGGCGACCCAGCGCGCTGGCCCACGACGCGGTGTTCTTGGCCCCTGACCGGGCGGCGGCCTCCACGATCACCACCGCCTCCGACAGCGCCGCGATGATCCGGTTGCGGGCCAGGAACGCGTGCCTGGTGGGCCGCTCGCCGGGCGGGACCTCGGAGACAAGCGACCCCGAGCCCATCAGCGTGTCGGCGAGGTGGCGGTGCGCCGCCGGGTACGGCTCGTTGACCCCGCTTGCCACCACCGCGGTCGACAGGCCGCGCATCCCCAGCGCACCGCGGTGGGCCGCCGCGTCGATCCCGAAGGCCAGCCCCGACACGACCCCGCGCCCGCCCGCGGCCAGGTCGGCTGCGAGCGTGACGGCGACCTGCTCCCCGTACCCGGAGGCCGCCCTCGCTCCCACGATGGCGACCTGCCCGTCGGCGCGCAGCGGGTGCCCCCGCACCCACAGCCCGACCGGTTGGCCCGCCTGCTGCCCGACCTGGACCTCGTCCAGCGCGGCGAGCGGGGCGGGCCACTCGTCGTCACCTGGGATGAGGAACCGCGCCCCGCACGCTTCGGTGGCACGCAGCAGGGCAGGCAGGTCGACCCGCAGCGCCCGCCGCCCCCAGGACGTCGCCTCGCCCTGGGAGACGAACGCCTCCCACAGCGCGACCGGCCCGAACTCCAGCAGGGCGCGGGCGAACGCCACCGCCCCCGACGGCACCAGCGCCGCCAGCGCCATCCGCGCCTCCCTCTCGCCGGTCATCACGCCGCCTGCAGTTGGTCGCCCTGCCGCAACCGCAGCGCGGCCCGCAACTCGCGCGCCGTGATGGCATCGCGGCCCGCCAGGTCGGCAAGGGTCCACGCGACCCGCAGCACCTTGTCCACTCCCCGCAGGCTGAGCGCACCCCGCTCGAGCGCGGCGTTGAGCAGGGACAGGTCGGACGGCAGCGGCAACTGCTTCCTGAGGTGCGGGCCCGCCACCTCCCCGTTGGTCGACCACGGGGTGTCGGCGAGCCTGCGGCGCTGCCTGTCGCGCGCCTCCGCGACCCGGGCGGCGACCACCTCGCTCGGCTCGGGCGGCGCGGTGCCCACGTCGAGCAGGATCCGGTTGGTGCCGATCATCTGGTGGCGGATGTCGATGCGGTCCATGATGGGGCCGCTGATCCGCTCCTGGTAACGGCGCACCTTCACGGAGTCGCACCGGCACTCGGCGCCCGCGACGC
This sequence comes from Propionibacteriaceae bacterium AM104-82, assembly GCA_027658995.1. GTDB lineage: Bacteria > Actinomycetota > Actinomycetes > Propionibacteriales > Propionibacteriaceae > Arachnia. The sequence continues at coordinate 206,056 of JAQDQK010000001.1, read as the reverse complement.
CCCACATGCCGCACGGGCACGGGTTCGCCGCCAGCACCAGTTGGAACCGGGCCGGGAACAGCGCGGTCGCCCTTGCCCGGCTGATGGTGATGGTGCCGTTCTCCAGCGGGGTGCGCAGCGCGTCGAGTTTCGGCCCGAAGTCCGGGCATTCGTCCAAGAAGAGCACTCCGCGGTGCGCGAGCGAGATCGCGCCCGGCTTCAGTTCCCCGGAGCCACCGCCCAGCAGCGCGACCGGGGTGACCGAGTGGTGCGGATCGGCATACGGGGGCCGCTGGATCAGCCCTGAGAGTTGGTGGCCGGCGAGGGAGTGGATCGCGGAGACCTCCAGCGACTCCTCCTGGCTCAGGTCGGGAAGCAGCGACGGGAGCCGGGCGGCGAGCATCGTCTTGCCCACCCCTGGGGCGCCGTGCAGGAACAGGTGGTGGCGACCGGCCGCGGCCACCTCCAGCGCGAACTTGCCATCGAGGTGCCCGACGACGTCGGCCAGGTCGGGCACGACCGCCTCTGCCTCGACCGGGGGAAGCGACGAACTGGGCGCCGACGGCGTCGGGTTCGCCACGAGTCGGCCCATTAGGATGTCGACGACCTCGTCGATCCGGCCTGCGCCCCACACCGTCAGCCCCGGCACCAGCGCCGCCTCGTCGCACTGCGCGCTCGGCACGATGGCCCGCTCGAAGCCCGCCCGCGCCGCGGCGAGCATCGCGGGAAGCACGCCGCGGACGTTGCGGATCCGGCCGTCCAGGCTCAACTCGCCGAACAGCACCGTCGAGCCGATCAGCCCCGGCCTGATGCCGCCCTCCGCCGCGATCGCGGCGATCGCGATGGCCACGTCGTAGTGCGACCCGGTCTTCGGCAGGTTCGCGGGCGACAGGTTGACGGTGATCAGTTGCGGTGGCCATGGCAGGCCGCACGCGGCGACGGCCGCCTTGACCCTGTCCTTGGCCTCGCTGAGCGCCTTGTCCGGCAGCCCGACGAGTTGGGTGCGTGGCAGGCCGCCGCCCTTTGCCGCCTCGACCTCGATCACGACGCCCTCGATGCCGGTCAGCGCGACCGACCACGTCGAGGCCCTCATCGCTCCTCGATCCCGCGCGCGTGGACGACCTTCGGCTCGGCCCCGTACGGCCACAGGATGCCGATCGCGTCGACCCGCAGCAGGCGGGCCGTGCTGCGGCGCTCCCTGGCGTAGCTCGCGGCAAGGTGGCGCAGCGTGCGGACCTTCGCGTACGTGATGGTTTCCAGGGGTGATCCGTAGCCCTCGCCCGAGCGGGTCTTTACCTCGACGACCACCAGCGCGCCGCACTCGGTGTCGAGCGCGATGATGTCGGCCTCGCCGTCTTTGGTTCGCCAGTTCCGTTCGAGGATGCGCCACCCGAGGCGCTCAAGAAATCTGGCGGCGTGCTCCTCGCCGCGCCTGCCCAACCGTTGTGTCGTGTCCGTCATCGCCGACCACCTCCATAGAGATGGTTCGCCGCGGGACCCGCGCTATCTCACCTGTCCACAGGTGTTGTTCAGCGGCCGGTCTCCCGGTCGGGCACCTCGAGGTCGGAGTGCACGATCTCCTCGATCGACACGTCGCGGAAGGTCAGCACCTTCGCCGACTTCACGAAGCGGGCAGGGCGGTACATGTCCCACACCCAGGCGTCGCCCATCGAGACCTCGTAGTAGACGTCGCCGCCCTCGGTGCGGACCTTCAGGTCGACCGCGTTGCACAGGTAGAAGCGGCGCTCGGTCTCGACGGCATAGGTGAAGATGCCGACCACGTCCTTGTACTCGCGGTACAGGTCGAGTTCGAGTTTGCTCTCGTACTGTTCAAGGTCATCGGCGCTCATGGTGAGCCAACTCTATCCCCTCGCCCCGCGCCCTCACAGCGGGCGCGCTGGAAGCGAGGCCCTACCGCCGGGAGCCAGCCGCGCGACGTTGTCGAAGCACCAGCGGTGGATCGGCGACGGGCCGACGGCGTCAAGGGCCTCCTGGTGCACCGAGGTGCAATAGCCCTTGTGGATGGCGAAGCCGTACTCGGGATAGCGCTCGTGATAGTCGGTCATGATCGCGTCGCGGGTCACCTTCGCCACGATCGAGGCGGCCGAGACGCAGGCCGAGACCTTGTCCCCCTTCCACATCGCGACCCCTGGCACGCCGAGGCCGTCGACGGGGAAGCCGTCGGTGATGACGAAGTTGGCGGCGACGTCGAGCCTGCCGACGGCCCTTCGCAGGCCGTGCAGGTCGGCCTGGTGCATGCCGAGGTCGTCGCACTCCTCTGGCTCGATGATCGCCACGGCGATCGCGACGGCGCGCCTCGTGATCTCCTTGTAGAGCCGCTCGCGCGCGGCCACCGTCAGGGCCTTGGAGTCGTCGAGCCCGGCGATGGGCTTGGCGGGGTCGAGGATCGCGGCCGCCGCCACCAGTGGCCCCGCGCAGGCACCGCGGCCCGCCTCGTCGGCGCCCGCGACGGGACCGAGCCCCGCCCGCGCCAGCGCGCGTTCGTAGCTGTAGGCGCCGCGGCCGAGCCGGATCATCAGCAGCCCGGCTCCACGTGGATCAGCTTGGGTTCCTCCGGCGCAGGTTCGGTCGGCGCGGGCACCTGGGCGAAGGTCTCCGGGACCGTGAAGGTCGCAAGGCGGTCCAGGGGCGAGACGATCGCGACGGCGGCGCCCACGACCTTGTCGACAGGCACGAAGGCGCTGTCGCCCGGCGTGGAGGACACGTTGCCGAGTCGGCAGCGGGAGTCGTTCGAGGCGTTGCGGTGATCGCCCATCACGAAGATCCGGCCCTCCGGCACGACGATGTCGAACGGCACCGTCGCGGGGGCCACCTGGACGCCGTCCTCCGAGTAGAGGTAGGCGGTCTCGTCGAGGGCGGAGCCGTTGACCTCGATCCGGCCGTCGTCGCCCAGCTTCACGTGGTCGCCCGGCATGCCGATCACTCGCTTGATGAGGTGCTCGGTGCCCGAGTTGGGCAGCACGCCGATGAACTCGAGCACCCGCTGAAAGTCGTTGTCGCTCTGCTTGCTCGGGGCAAGCCAGTTGCCGGGGTCCTCGAAGACGACGACGTCGCCGCGTTGGAAGCCGCCGAACTTGGCGACGAGGACCCGGTCGTGGACCTGCAGCGTGTTCTCCATCGAGCCGGACGGGATGATGAACATCTGGCCGACGAAGCTGCGCAGCAGCGTCGCGATGATGATGGCCCCGACGAGGATCAGGACGCCCTCGGTGAGCCAACCGAGCATCCGGCGGCCGAGGCTCGGCGGTGCCTTCTCGCTCGCCCCGTCGGCTGTCGCGTCGGACGTCGTGGCTTCCACGCTGTGGCCTCCTTGGCTCGGGTCTCAACTGTCCGAGCATACCGCCGCGGCCCAACGCGGCCCGGCGGACGTGGCCCGGGTTCAGCAGCCGGGTTCGGTGTGCACGAGTTCGCCGACCGACGGCGCGGGCGCGGTCGGTGCAGGCACGCCGTCGAAGGTGTCTGGGACGCGGAAGGTGGTGAGCCGGTCGAAGGGGGTCACGATGGCAACGGCGGCCCCGACGACCCGGTCGACCGGGACGAACGCGCCCTGCGGGTCGTCGCGGCCGAGCTTGCAGCGCGAGTCGTCGGAGTTGTCGCGGTGGTCGCCCATCACGAAGATGTGGTCGGCGGGCACCACCACGTCGAAGGCGACCCGTGCGGGGGCGACGCGGACCCCGTCGTTCTCGTACAGGTAGTCGCCCTCGTCGAGTGGGGTGCCGTTGACCTCGATCCGGCCGTCGTCGCCGCGCCTGACGTGGTCGCCCGGCATGCCGATCACCCGCTTGATGAGGTGTTCGTTGCTCGAGTCGGGAAGCACCCCGACGAACTCAAGCGTCAGCCGTACCGGGTCGGTGGTGCGTGGCTTCTCGGGCAGCCAGCCGCCCGGGTCGACGAAGACGACGACGTCTCCGCGGGTGAAGCCGCCGAACTTGGACACCACGACGCGGTCGTTGACCTTGAGGGTGTTCTCCATCGACACCGAGGGGATGATGAACAGTTGGGCCACGAAGGTGCGCAGCAGCACCGCGACCACGAGGGCGCCGACGGCGACCACGATCGCCTCGAACGCCCAGCCCGCGAGCCGGCGGCCGATGCCGGGGCCGGGAACGGGCCCTGCGGCCCTCGCGGGCTGCGTGCGTGCCATCAGCCTCCCCCTTCGCGCGGTGGCGCCTCGAACTCTATCGCGTGGGCGCGATCCGTCGGACAAGAGAAAACCGCCGGCCGAAAGTTCGACCGACGGTTTTCTGGGGAGCGGACGCTCAGGAGCGCTTCTCCTTGATCTTGGCTGCCTTGCCGCGCAGGCCGCGGAGGTAGTACAGCTTGGCGCGACGCACGTCGCCGCGACGCTCGACCTCGATCTTCTCGATGATCGGGGAGTGCAGCGGGAAGGTGCGCTCGACGCCGACGCCGAAGCTCACCTTGCGGACGGTGAAGGCCTCCTGGATGCCGCCGGCGTTGCGGGCGATGACGACGCCTGCGAACACCTGGACGCGGGAGCGGTTGCCCTCGATGACGCGGACGTGAACGCGAACGTTGTCGCCGGCGCGGAACTCGGGGATGTCGTCGCGGAGCGACGCCTTGTCGATCTCCTGGATCAGCTTGTTGGTCATGATGAACCCTTCCGTCAGTGCCACAGGTCACCGCGGGGTTGTTGTGGTCCACGTCGGCGCGGGCTTTCCCCCCGTGGCAGGAGCCGCGCGTGATGGAGTCGCCCAGGTGTGGGCAACGACTGCCAATTATTGCAGGGGTTCGCCGCCCGGCGAAATCCTGCCCTGGCCGAGGGTCTGCCTTGAGCATGTTTGGTGTCTCGTTGGCGCGAGGACGCGATTTGAACGTGCCAAGTCACAACGAGTTACCAAACATGCTCAACCCTCGAACCAGCCCCCGACACTCCCTTGAGCATGTCTGGTGTCTCGTTTCGTGACACGCCGTGATTTCGAGGGCCCTGAGTCAACGAGCAGCCAAACATGCTCAAGGGACCACCTTCCACCCGCAGCGGGCGGGGCGGCTGGCGGACGCAGAAGGGGCGGCGCCGAAGCGCCGCCCCTCCCACAGTGGTGTGTGGCCTACTTGCCGTCACCCTTGAACAGCGACGAGATCAGGTCGCGGTTCAACTGGGCGATGGACTCGAGCGGGATGCCCTTGGGGCACACGGCCGCGCACTCACCGATGTTGGTGCAGTTGCCGAAGCCCTCCTCGTCGTGCTGGGCGACCATCGACTTGACGCGACGGTAGCGCTCAGGCTGACCCTGGGGAAGCATCGCCAGGTGCGTGATCTTCGCCGAGGTGAACAGCATGGCGGAGCTGTTCGGGCAGGCCGCGACACACGCGCCGCAGCCGATGCAGGTGGCGTTGTCGAACGCCTTGTCTGCCTCGCGCTTCGGGGCGGGGGTCGAGTGGGCCTCGGGCGCCGAGCCCGTGTTCGACGAGATGAAGCCACCGGCGGCGATGATCCGGTCGAACGCGGTGCGGTCGACGGCGAGGTCCTTCAGCACCGGGAACGCGCCCGCACGCCAAGGCTCGATGTCGATCGTCGCGCCGTCCGAGAAGGACCGCATGTGCAACTGGCAGGTGGTCGTGGCGGAGCCACCGTGCGCGATGCCGTTGATGACGACGCCACACATGCCGCAGATGCCCTCACGGCAGTCGTGGTCGAACGCGACAGGTTCCTCGTTGCGCTCGGTGAGGTTCTCGTTGAGGAGGTCAAGCATCTCCAGGAACGACATGTCCTCCGACACACCGTCCAGGTCGTACTCGACCATCCGGCCGGCGGCTTCAGGGCCGGCCTGACGCCAGATACGTAGCTTGAGCTTCACTTGTAACTCCGTTGCTTGAGTTCGATTGCCTTGTAGATGAGGGGTTCGCGGTGCAGCACGGGCTTGTTGCCCTCGCCGCCCCACTCCCAAGCCGCGACGTAGAGGAACTCATCGTCGTGGCGCAGGGCCTCGCCCTCAGGGGTCTGAGACTCGGCGCGGAAGTGACCACCGCAGCTTTCGCGGCGGTGCAGAGCGTCGACGCACATCAGTTCGCCGAGCTCCATGAAGTCGGCGACGCGACCGGCGCGCTCGAGGGCCTGGTTGAAGTCCTCGTTCTTGCCCGTGACGCGCACGTTGCTCCAGTAGTCCTCGCGGAGGTTCTGGATCAGGCCGATGGCCTTCTTCAGGCCCTCCTCGGTGCGCTCCATGCCGCAGTACTCCCACATGATGTGGCCGAGTTCCTTGTGGTACGAGTCGACCGAGCGGGTGCCCTGGATGGACAGCAGCTTGTCGATGCGCGCCTGAGCGGAGTCGCGGGCCTCGGCAACCGCCGGGTGGTCCTCGGGGAGCTTGTCGAACGGCGCATCGGCGAGGTAGTCGTTGATGGTGTTCGGCAGCACGAAGTAGCCGTCGGCGAGGCCCTGCATCAGCGCCGAGGCGCCGAGGCGGTTCGCACCGTGATCGGAGAAGTTCGCCTCGCCGGTGACGTACAGGCCGGTGATCGACGACTGCAGGTCGTAGTCCACCCACAGGCCACCCATGGTGTAGTGCACCGCCGGGTAGATGCGCATCGGCACCTCGTACGGGTTCTCGCCGGTGATCTGCTGGTACATGTCGAACAGGTTGCCGTACTTGTTCTCGACGGCCTTCTGTCCGAGGCGGTTGATCGCGTCGGAGAAGTCGAGGTAGACGCCGCGGCGCACCAGGCGCTCGTTGCCGTCCGAATCGACCTCGGCGACCGCCGGGCCGACGCCGCGCCCCTCGTCGCACATGTTCTTCGCCTGACGCGACGCGATGTCGCGGGGAACCAGGTTGCCGAACGCCGGGTAGATCCGCTCCAGGTAGTAGTCGCGGGCCTCCTCCGGGATCTGGCGCGGGTCCTTGGTGCAGTCCGCGGCGTCCTTGGGAACCCAGATGCGGCCGTCGTTACGCAGCGACTCCGACATGAGCGTCAGCTTCGACTGGGTCTCGCCGTGCACCGGGATGCAGGTCGGGTGGATCTGCGTGTAGCAGGGGTTGCCGAAGTAGGCGCCCTTGCGGTGCGCGCGCCACGTCGCGGTGACGTTGCAGCCCATCGCGTTGGTCGACAGGAAGAAGACGTTGCCGTAGCCGCCGGTGGCGAGCACGACCGCGTCGGCCGTCCAGGTCTCGACCTTGCCGTTGATCATGTTGCGGGTCACGATGCCGCGGGCGCGCCCGTCGACGACGATCAGTTCGACCATCTCGTGACGCGTGTACATCTTGACGGTGCCCGCCGCGACCTGGCGCTCCAACTGCTGGTAGGCGCCGATCAGCAACTGCTGACCCGTCTGGCCGCGGGCGTAGAAGGTGCGCTGCACCTGCACGCCGCCGAAGGAGCGGGTGTCAAGGAGGCCGCCGTACTCGCGGGCGAACGGGACGCCCTGAGCGACGCACTGGTCGATGATGTTGGCCGACACCTCGGCCAGGCGGTAGACGTTGGTCTCGCGGGCGCGGTAGTCGCCGCCCTTGACGGTGTCGTAGAACAGGCGGAACGTCGAGTCGTTGTCGTTGCGGTAGTTCTTCGCAGCGTTGATACCGCCCTGGGCGGCGATCGAGTGGGCCCGACGCGGGCTGTCCTGGTAGCAGAAGTTGAGGACGTTGTAGCCGGCCTCACCGAGCGTCGCGGCGGCGGCGCCACCTGCGAGGCCAGTGCCGACGATGATGACGCTCAGCTTGCGGCGGTTGGCGGGGTTGACCAGACGAGCCTGGAACTGGCGGGTCTTCCACACCTTGTCGATGTCGAGGCCCTGAGGTGCCTTGGTGTCGGCGATCTCCTCGCCGACGTTCCAGAACTGGTTCGCCTCGCCCGTGATCTCGGGGTTGGTGATGGTGTCGGTCACTTGATTACTCCAGTCAGAACGGCCACGGGCATGCACATGAAGCCGACGAACAGCGCAACGGCGACGATGATCGCGAGCACGTTGAGCACCTTGTAGGCCTTCTTGCTTGTGTTGGCGCCGAGCGTGGTGAAGGCGCTGTAGAAGCCGTGCCTGATGTGCATGCACACCAGCACCATGCAGAGCGCGTAGATGACCACCATCCACCACTGCTGGAAGCCGGCAAGCACCATGGTGTGAGGCTCGTTGGCCTCGCCGCCCATGGATCCGGGAGCAATGGTGAACTGAATCAGGTGGAAGATCAGGAATGCCAGCACGATGACGCCGCCCCAGCGCATGGTGCGCGCGGAGTAGGTCTGGACCTGACGCTTGTAGTTGACGTACTTGTCGCCGCGCTCCGTGAGGGTCTTGCGGGAGAGCACGTACGCCGACCAGATGTGCAGGATCACTGCCAGGACGAGGGCGAACCGGAAGATCCAGATGAACCATCCCGCGGGAAGGATCGGATACATGATGCCGCCGTCATCGGTGGCACCCTTCAGCCAGTGCGCGTAGTGGTCGAATGCATCGGCACCCATGAACATTTTCAGGTTGCCGTACATGTGCATGAGCAGGAAGCCGATCATGATCAAGCCGGTCACCGCCATGATGACCTTCTTGACGACGGTAGATCGCACCGCTCGTTGATGAATGGTGAGTGTTGTTGCCACGGCCACACTCTAGCCAACGGGACCCCCTTCTTTGGCGAGGGGGCTGATTAGCTCTACAGCGTGTTCACCAGCGAATTTACGCGCGGAAACCGTTACGAATTGTCGTCGGCGAGGAGGTCGGGTCGACGCTCCCTCGTGCGCTCCATCGCCCGTTCCCGGCGCCACTTGGCGATCAGTGCGTGGTTGCCGCTGAGCAGCACCTCGGGGACCTCCCGTCCGCGCCACACCGCGGGCTTGGTGTAGTTCGGATATTCGAGGAGTTGTTCGTTGCCCTCCGAGTGGGATTCCTCGAGCAGCGAGTCCGGGTTGCCGATGACGCCGGGAAGCAGCCTGACGACGGCCTCGATGACGGCGAGCGCCGCGACCTCTCCCCCGTTGAGGACGTAGTCGCCGAGGCTCACCTCGACGACCTCGTACCGGTCGCGGCAGTGGTCGATGACGCGCTGGTCGATCCCCTCGTAGCGACCACACGCGAACACGAGTCGCTCCCGCCCCGCCAACTCGTATGCCAATTCCTGCGTGAAGGGCCGACCCGCCGGGGTCGGCACCACGATCGTGATGGGCGCGTCGGAGATCCCCTCGAGGGCGTCGAGCGCCTCACCCCAGGGCTCGGGCTTCATCACCATGCCCGCGCCGCCGCCGTAGGGCGTGTCGTCGGTGGTGTGGTGCCTGTCGTGGGTCCAGTCGCGCAGGTCGTGCACGCCGACCTCCACGATCCCCGACGCGATCGCCTTCCCGACCAGGCTCAGGCCGAGCGGCGCGAAGTAGTCGGGGAAGATCGTGACGACATCGAGCCTCATTCGTCGTCCTCCAGCAGTCCCCCCACGTCGGCGAGGCGGATGGTGCCCGCGGCCAGGTCGACCTCGGGCACGAGCGCCGAGACGAACGGGATCAGGCGGATCGAGCCGTCGACGTCGACGTGCAGCAGGTCCTGTGCGGGCATGTGCTGCACCTCGGCGACGGTGCCGACCCGCTCCCCCGCGTGGTCGAGGACCGCGAGGCCGACCAGTTGCCGGTCGAAGTATTCCTCGGGCTCGCTCGGCCGCTCGTCCGCGGGGACCTTGACGCTCAGCCACTGGCCGGTGATGGTCTCGACGGCGGTGCGATCCGGGTAGCCGACGAACGTGACGATCAGGCGGCCCTTGTGCCACTTGGTGGATGCGACCTCGACGCTCCTGCCGCCATCGCCGAGGGTCAGCTTCGCTCCGGGCGTGAACCGACGGCCGGGCTCATCCGTGCGCAGGTCGATGGCGACGTCGCCCTTGAGCCCGTGCGCTCGGCCGACCTTTCCGACCCGGACCTCTACCAACTCGCCCATCGGGCTCCCGTTCATGTCGTTGTCGTGCATGTCGTTGTGTGAAGATGCAGATCGCCGGTTGAGGGCGGATGCTCTCAACCGGCGATCAGTATGTGTGTGCTCAGCGGCGGCGGGGGCGATCCACGTCGACGAAGTCGACCCGGACGCTCTCCTTGCCTGCCAGCGCTCCGATGACCGTGCGCAGGGCCTGCGCGGTGCGGCCCTGGCGGCCGATCACCTTGCCGACGTCGTCGGGGTGCACGCGCACCTCGAGGAGTCGGCCGCGACGCAGGTCCTTGTCCTTGACCGTCACATCGTCGGGGTTCGAGACGATTCCCGCGACGAGGTGCTCAAGGGCGTCGGCAAGCACGCTCAGGCCTCTTCGGCGGGAGCCTCGGCCTCAGCGGCAGGAGCCTCTTCGGCGGGAGCCTCAGCCTCGGCGGCCTTCTTGGCGGCGGCCTCGTCGGCCTTCTTCTTGGCCTTCGAGATGGCCGGAGCGGCGGCGCTCGCGTCCTCGGCCAGCGCGGCGGCGAAGGCGGCCTCGCGGTCGCGACGCTCGGGCTGGGGGTCGATGCCCGCCGGCGTCTTGTCGCCGGTGTGCTTCTGCCAGTCACCGGTGCGCTTGAGGATCGCGACGACGGCCTCGGTGGGCTGGGCGCCGACGGAGAGCCAGTACTGCGCGCGCTCGGAGTCGACGCGGATCACGCTGGGATCGTTCTTCGGGTGGTACAGGCCGATCTCCTCGATGGCCTGACCGTCGCGCTTGGCGCGCGAGTCGATGACGATGATGCGGTAGTGGGGCGAGCGAATCTTGCCGAGACGCTTCAGGCGAATCTTGGTTGCCACGAGTGTGGTGTCTCCTGTTACTCAAGGTGTCTGCCGGGCAGACGAACTGGATGGACGCACCTTGCGTGTGGGGCACGGTCGGCGCAAACCTAGGGGCCTCTCCGCCCGCGTGAGAGGGCACAGACGAAGAAGTGCAACCGCCATTGTGCCAGATCGCCCCCGCAGCGCCCAAACATCGGCTTCGGCCGGATGGATAGGCTTGGCGCGATGGACATTTCAGCCGACGACTTCGAGGCCCTCGTCGAGGAGGCCCTCGAGGCGCTGCCCGAGGAGCTGACCGAGCACCTCGACAACCTGATCTTCGTGGTCGAGGACGAGCCCGAGGACGGCTCCGACACTCTCGGTGTCTACGACGGGACGGCGCTGACTGAGCGCGAGGCGTACGGCTACGGGCAGTTGCCCGACCGGATCGTGCTGTTCCAGGGGCCGCTCAGCCGGATGTGCGCCTCCGAGGATGAGCTGTACGAGGAGATCTGGATCACGCTCGTGCACGAACTCGGCCATTACCACGGCATCGAGGAGGAGCAGTTGCACGAGCTGGGCTGGGGCTGACCGGCGGGCCCGCCGGACGGGCCCGCCGTCAACGTCAGCCGCAGAGGGCGCGGAGGTCGCCCGCGAGGACCAGCGGCTGGCCGCCTCCGCAGATCGCCGAGCTGAGCACCGGGGTGACCCCGTCGCCCTGCGTCGCCGCGGGGGCGAGGCCGAGCCTGCGCTCGACGCCGAGCAGCGTCTCGAGGCCGCTCGGCGCGCTGAGCGCCTCCACGCTGGTGTTGTCCGGATTGAGGCCAGCGGTCTCGGCGGCGTGCCGGAAGAACTCCTCGCGGCCCATCACCGAGTCGATCAGCTTCTTCTCCTGCGCGGTGACCGGGTCGAACATGAAGGCGCCGAGGTCGTCGACGATCGTCTTCGGCTCGATGCCGCGGTGCTCGGCGACGTGCGAGACGAACGCGTCGTACTCACGCTTCAGCCCACCCATGTAGACCTCGCGCTCGCGCTCGGTCATGGCGCGGAACGGGTTACCGAAGTCCTTGCCCGTTCCCTGGCTGAGGTACTCCTGCGTGACGCCGCCCGTGGTGGTGACGCCCGACTCCAGCAGGGTGCCGGTGGTGCCGGTGACGTCCTGGTAGTGCGTGAACGGGCCGAAGACCACGCCGATCGATCCGACGAGCGAGCCGTAGTCGGCGATGATCTCGTCCGCGGGCGCCGTCGAGTAGACGCCGCCGGAGGCCGACATTGAGCTGATGTGCACGAGCACCTTCTGGCCGGTGCGCTCCTGGTAACGCTCGATCGCGTCGGAGATCGCCTTCGAGCCTGCGATGCTGCCGCCAGGGGTGTTGACCAGCAGCACCACGCCCGCGCCGTCGTCCTTGCTGAGGCCGTCGAGTTCCCGGGCGACCTCGTAGCCGTAGGTGCCGGCCGACAGGAGCGACCCGTCGCTCGACTCGGCCATGATGGCGCCGGAGATCTCGATGGCGCGCAGCCGGTCGGAGCCGCTGCCCCACACGACGGTGGTCTGCTCGCTCTGCTGGCCTCCGGTGGCCAGCAGCGCCGCCGCCATCACCCACAGGCCGACCAGGCTGAGCAGGCTCAGCGCGGTGCCGACCACCGCGACGCCGGTCGCGATGCCGGTGCCCCAGCCGAAGCCGCGGGCGAAGGTGCCCTGCGGCTTCCTCTCGAGCGACGCCACGGGCGGCGGCGGCGGGCCGGGATTGGCCGGTTCGGGGCGTTGCTGTGGGGTGTCGACGTGGTCGACGCGTTGGTCGCGCGGGTGCGGTGGCGGGAAGGAGGTCAGGTCCGGGTCGTTGTCCATGAGGTCCAGGCCTTTCGGTGGGGGTCGGGTCTCAGGCCGTTTGTCGGGCTCAGATACCGAGGATATTGCCCCGCAGGATCAGGGCCTTCGGACGGTAGATGCTCGACAGGTCCTCGCGCGGGTCGGCGTCGAGGACGATCAGGTCGGCGCTGTCGCCCGGTGCGAGCGCTCCCGCGCCGAGCCAGCCGCGGGCGCGCCAGCTGGCGGCGCCGAGCGCGAAGTCGTTGCCGCCGACCTCCGCCAATTCCTCGATCTCGGAGCGGATCTGGCCGTGCGGCACGACGGTTCCCGCGTCGGTGCCCGCGTAGACCTGCACGCCCGCGTCGATGGCCTTGCCGATGGTCTGCTTGCGGCGCGCGTACAGGTCGGTCATGTGGGCGAAGTAGGTCGGGTACTTGTCCTTGGCGGGTGCCGCGTACATCGGGAACCGGGCCAGGTTGATCATGGTCGGCACGAGCGCGGTGCCGCGCTGGGCCATCTCGGCGATCACGTCGTCGCTCATCCCGGTGCCGTGCTCGATGCAGTCGATGCCTGCGGCGACGAGTTCGGCGACCGACTGCTCGCCGAAGCAGTGGGCGGTGACGCGGGCGCCCTCCTCGTGGGCCGCGGCGATCGCCAGCGCGGCGACATCGGCGGGCCACAGGGGCGAGAGGTCGCCGACCGAGCGGTCGATCCAGTCCCCCACCAGCTTGACCCAGCCGTCGCCGGAGCGCGCCTCGTGGCGGACCTGCTCGACCAGGCCCTCGGGCTCCACCTCGGCGCCGAGGCCGCGCAGGTACCGCTTGGGGCGGGCCACGTGACGACCGGCGCGCAGCAGGCGGGGCAGGTCGTCCTCGCCCTGGATCCAGCGGGTGTCCGAGGGCGAGCCAGCGTCGCGGACCAGCATGGTGCCCGCGGCGAGGTCGTCGAGCGCCTGCCTGCGCGCGGTCTCGGGGCTGACGGCGCCGTCGGGGCCGAGGCCAAGGTGACAGTGCGCGTCGACAAGGCCAGGGATGAGGAAGCCCTCCAGCGTCGTCGCGTCGGCGGCCGGTTCGTCGGTGAGGACGCCGTCGCGGACCCACAGTTCGCCCGGTTCGCCGTCTGGAAGAAGGATGCCGCGCAGGTGCAGTGAGGTCATGGCACCAGCCTAGTCACCGGGTCCGTGCCGCCCCGGGTCGGGTCGGCAGGCAGGAAGCCTCTAGAACTTGGGCTTGTTCTCGTTGAACATCTTCGCGAGCTCCGGGGGAAGTTCGAACTCGTCCATCGACTGGGGAAGCTGCGGGGCCTTCGGCGCCTGCTGCACCGGCTGCGGCCGGTTCGGGCGGGACCCGGACTTGCGTCCCTTCTTGCCCTGCTGCTTCTTCGAGCCTGCGCGTCGGCCGCCGCCCATGCCTGGCATCCCGGGCATCCCCGGCATGCCGCCGCCCGCGAGCGACTCCATCATCTTGCGGGCCTCGACGAAGCGGTTGACCAACTTGTTGACGTCGGAGACCTGGACGCCCGCGCCCTTGGCGATGCGCGCCCTGCGCGACCCGTTGAGGATCGAGACGTCGTCGCGCTCCTTCGGGGTCATGGCGTTGATGATCGCCTCGATCCGGTCGATCTCCTTCTCGTCGATCTCGTTGATCGCCTGCTTGAACTGGCCGGCGCCGGGCAGCATGCCGAGGATCTTCGACATCGGTCCCATCTTGCGCAACTGCTGCATCTGGGAGAGGAAGTCCTGGAGGCCGAACTGGTTCTTCCCCATCAGCTTCTCGGCCGCGGCGCGCGACTGTTCGGCGTCGAAGGTCTTCTCGGCCTGCTCGATGAGGGTGAGCATGTCGCCCATCCCGAGGATGCGCGAGGCCATCCGGTCGGGGTGGAACATGTCGAAGTCGGAGAGGCCCTCGCCGTTGGAGGCGAACATGATGGGCTTACCGAGCACCCGCGCGATCGACAGCGCTGCACCGCCGCGGGCGTCGCCGTCAAGCTTGGTGAGCACCACGCCGTCCACGCCGACGCCCTCGTCGAACGCCTTCGCGGTGTTGACCGCGTCCTGGCCGATCATGGCGTCGACGACGAACAGCGTCTCGTCTGGCTCCACGGCCGCCTTGATGTTGGCGGCCTGCTGCATCAGTTCCTGGTCGACGCCGAGCCGGCCAGCGGTGTCGACGATGACGACGTCGTACAGCTTCGCCTCGGCGTGCGCGATCGCGCGGCGGGCCACGTCGACGGGGTCGCCGACGCCGTTGCCCGGTTCGGGCGCGAAGACGTGCACCCCGGCGCGCTCGCCGACGATCTGCAACTGGTTGACGGCGTTCGGGCGTTGGAGGTCGGCGGCGACCAGCAGCGGCGCGTGCTTGTTGTCACGCAGCCACTTGCCGAGCTTGCCCGCAAGGGTCGTCTTACCTGCGCCCTGGAGGCCGGCGAGCATGATGACGGTCGGGGGACGCTTGGCGAACCGGATCGCCCTGGCCTCGCCGCCGAGGATGGAGACCAGTTCCTCGTTGACGATCTTGATGACCTGCTGCGACGGGTTCAGCGCCTTGGACAGTTCGGCGTCCAGCGCGCGCGCCTTGACCGAGGCGACGAACTCCTTGACGACGCCGAGGTTGACGTCCGCCTCGAGCAGCGCGATGCGGATCTCCCGCATGGTGGCGTCGATGTCGGCCTCGGTGAGGCGTCCCTTGGAGCGCAGCCCCTTGAAGACCGTCGAAAGCCGGTCCTGCAGCGTGTCGAACACTGGGTTTACCCTTCGCAGATGTGCGTGATCGAACCCAAGGATACTCAAAGCCCCCGCCGGTCACCGATCGCAACGTGTCGGCAGGGCGTGGAAGGCTAGGGGGCATGACTGACGCGTGGGACCAGGAACCGCCCCCGGACTTCGACGAACTCCCGCCCGACCCGTGGGACGAGCCGCCGGCCGACCTCCAGTTGGCCGTCGCGGCGCCCCGCGCGAGCGTGCCCGTCCCGACCCGCGGCGCCGTCGACCGGGGCACCGAGGGCCTGCGCGAGGAGGCCCTGGGTATCCTGCGGGCGCTGACCGGCAACGCCGCGGCGGACTTCCATCCCGGGCAGTTCGAGGCCATCGAGGCCCTCGTGGCGCAGCACCGCAGGGCGCTCGTCGTGCAACGCACCGGCTGGGGCAAGTCGGCCGTCTACTTCATCGCGGCGCTGCTGCAGCGCCGCGCGGGCGCCGGGCCCGCGCTGATCGTCTCGCCGCTGCTCGCGCTGATGCGCGACCAGGTCGCCGCGGCCGAGCGTGCCGGGGTGAGGGCCGCCGCGATCAACTCGGCAAACGTCACCGAATGGTCCGACATCGAGGCCATGCTCGACGACGACGCCCTCGACGTGCTGCTCGTCTCCCCCGAGCGGCTTGTCAACCCGCGGTTCCGCGCAGAGCAACTCCCCCGCCTGATCGGCACGGCAGGGCTGCTGGTCATCGACGAGGCGCACTGCATCAGCGACTGGGGCCACGACTTCAGGCCCGACTACCGACGCATCCGCACCCTGATCGCCGACCTGCCCGCCGACGTGCCGATCCTTGCGACCACCGCCACCGCCAATGAACGCGTCGTGCACGACGTCGCCGAGCAGATGGCCGCGGGCGGGCACGAGGTGTTCACGCTGCGCGGGCCGCTCGGGCGCGAGTCGCTGCGGCTCGGGGTGCTGGAACTCGGTACGTCGTGGCGCAGGCTGGCGTGGCTGTCGCAGCACCTGAACGACCTGCCTGGCAGCGGCATCGTCTACTGCCTGACGGTGTCCTCCGCCGAGGAGACGTCGGCGCTGCTTCGCAAGGCCGGGCACACCGTGCTCGCATACACCGGTCGCACGGACCAGGCCGAACGACTGGCCGCCGAGGAGGCGCTCAAGAACAACGAGGTCAAGGCCCTTGTGGCGACCTCGGCGCTCGGGATGGGCTTCGACAAGCCCGACCTCGGCTTCGTCGTCCACCTCGGGTCGCCCAACTCGCCCGTGGCGTACTACCAGCAGGTCGGCCGCGCGGGCCGCGCCACCGACAGCGCGGACGTGCTGCTGCTGCCCGGCCTTGAGGACCGCGACATCTGGCACTATTTCGCGACCAACGCGATGCCGACCCAGGCGCGCGCAGACGCGGTGCTCGAGGCGCTGCGCTCCTCGGACCGGCCGCTGTCGGCCGCCGCGTTGGAGGCCCGCGTCGACCTGCGGCGCGGCCAGTTGGAACTGCTGCTCAAGGTGCTCGCGGTCGACGGTGCCGTCGAGTACGGCCAGGGCGGTTGGACGTCGACCGGCCAACCCTGGACCTACGACCGGGACCGCTACGAGCGGATCGCGGAGGCGCGCGTCGCCGAGCAGCGCTCGATGCTGGAGTACCAGGGCGACATCGACTGCCGGATGGCGTTCCTGACCCGCTCGCTCGACGACCCCGCGAGCGCGCCGTGCGGACGGTGCGACCGGTGCGCGGGCCAGTGGTACCCGAGCGAGGTGTCCCTGGACATGGAGCAGGGCGCGCAGGCGACGCTGGACCGCGTCGGCGTCGAGGTGCCGGTGCGCGCCATGTGGCCGCAGGGGCTCGACCGGGTCGGCGTCACGATCGCTGGCAAGCCCGTCAAGGGCAAACTGCCCGCGGAGGAGCAGGTCTCGGAGGGCCGCGTCGTGGCGAGGCTGACCGACCTGGGCTACGGCAACACGCTGCGCGAACTGTTCGCCCCCGACCGCGACGGTCGCCCTGTCGACCGGGACCTCCCGCCCGCGCTGGCCTCCGCTGTGCTGCGGGTGCTGAAGGAGTGGGACTGGGACGAGCGGCCGGTGGCCGTGGCCTGGGTGCCGAGCGCGGACCGGCCGGGGCTGGTGGAGTCGCTCGGCGCTGGAATCGCCAGGGCTGGGCGCCTCGAACCGCTCGGCCCGCTCGCGCTGCGCGAGGGGGCGATGGACGCCGCCGCCAACAGCGCGTTCCGGGTCAGGGACCTGTGGTCGCGGTTCAGCGTGCCGCCCGCGATGGCGGAACGGCTCGCCTCGCTGCGCGGCCCCGTGCTGCTGGTCGACGACCTGATCGACTCGCGCTGGACCATGACGGTGGCGGGCCGACTGCTTCGCTTGGCGGGGGCAGACGCCGTCCTGCCGCTCGCGCTCGCGACGGTGGCCTGACCGCCTCGGCGGTCGGGCAGGCGGGGACGACTACTCGCCGAGGATGCCCTGGACGAAGCCCTCGGGGTCGAACGGGGCCAGGTCGTCGACACCCTCGCCGAGGCCGACGAGCTTGACGGGCACGCCGAGTTCGCGCTGGACCTGGACGACGATGCCGCCCTTGGCGGAGCCGTCAAGCTTGGTCAGCACGATGCCGGTGACGTCGACGACCTCCGCGAAGATCCGCGCCTGCGTCATGCCGTTCTGGCCGGTGGTCGCGTCGAGGACGAGCAGCACCTCGGTGACGAGGGCCTTCTTCTCGATGACGCGCTTGACCTTGCCGAGTTCGTCCATCAGGCCGGTCTTGGTGTGCAGGCGGCCAGCGGTGTCGACGATCACGACGTCGGCCCCGGTGTCGACGCCCTTGGCGACCGCGTCGAAGGCGACGGAGGCGGGGTCGGCGCCGTCGACGTCGGAGCGGACGGTCTCGACGCCGACCCGCTCACCCCAGGTGGCCAACTGCTCGGCCGCGGCGGCGCGGAAGGTGTCTGCTGCGCCAAGCACGACCGACTTGTCGTCGGCGACCAGCACGCGTGCCAGCTTGCCGACCGTGGTGGTCTTGCCCGTGCCGTTGACGCCGACGACGAGCACGACGGCGGGGTCGCCCTCGTTGGCGGGGGTGAGGTTCAGCGAGCGGTCGAGGGTCGGGTCGACCAGCTTCAGCAGTTCCTCGGTGAGGACCTCCTTCGCCTTTGCGGGGTCGGCGACCCCGTCGACGGCGAGCCGCTTGCGCAGCGCGTCGGTCAACTCGGTGGCGGGGCCGACGCCGAGGTCGGAGGTGATCAGCGTTGTCTCGAAGTCGTCCCAGACGTCGGCGTCGATCTTGTCGACCGAGAGCAGGTCGGCCAGCGCCCGGGCCAGCGCGTTGTTGCTGGAGGACAGCCGGCGACGCAGCCGCGCCCAGCGGCTGAGCGGCGCCTCGGGGCGGTCGAGTTCGGGGGCGACGGGCTCCTCGACGGTGACCGTCTCGACCTCGACCTCTGGCTCGGCGGGCCGCTCGAGGGTGTCGACGCCGACGCCTGCAGGCTCCGGGTCGTCGAACTCGGACAGCGGCGGCGCGACGACGACGTCCTCGTCGCCCGTGGCCGCCTCCAGTTCGCCCTTCTCGGCCTGTTCGAGCTCACGCTGCTTGCGTCCGTCGAGGTAGACGACGACGCCGCCAATCAGGATGGCAAGGCCGACGATCGCGATTACTGTCCAGAAAATCCACACGCCGTTCATCCTACCGAGGCGAGGCCGAGGGGCCTGCATCGACGCAGCGCAGCGACCCGGGCGCTACGGGGCCGGCCACAGGGCAGGTGTTCAGAGGGCGGCCGACGGGTCGCGTCGACGGCGCCCACCGTTGTCGGGGCCGCCGTCAGCGGCGGGCATCGGAGGCCCGGGTGCTCAGCGCCGGTTGTCGAGGCGCTGCAGGAACTGGGGAACCTCTCCCCTGCCGTTGAGGCGCTGGTTCGCCTCGAGCGCGATCTGCTCGACGCGCTGGTGCTTGACCCGGACGTTGCCGGACGCGACGCCGACAACGAGGAAGACCGCGGCGGCGGCAACGAGGATGAGCAGGAGCGTGATGGACGCGGCGAACATCATGGGAGAACCTCACAGACGCTGGGGAAGCGTCACCCATTGTGCCAGCGATCCTCGGTATCTCCACTATCCGGCGCGGCGCGTCACCCTTCGGCGAGACGCTGCGACACGACCGTCGAGATGCCGTCGCCGCGCATCGTGACTCCGTAGAGCGAGTCGGCGATCTCCATGGTCCGCTTCTGGTGCGTGATGATGAGCAACTGGGAGTTGGCGCGCAGTTCCTCGTAGATGCCGAGCAGTCGGCCGAGGTTCGCGTCGTCGAGGGCCGCCTCCACCTCGTCGAGGATGTAGAAGGGGCTGGGCCGGGCGATGAACAGCGACACCAGGAACGCGACGGCCACCAGCGACCGTTCGCCGCCGGAGAGCAGCGAGAGGCGCTTGACCTGTTTGCCTGCGGGGCGCGCCTCGACGTCGACGCCGGTGGTGAGCCAGTCGCCCGGTTCGGTCAGGATCAGCTTGCCCTCGCCGCCGGGGAACAGGCGGGAGAAGACGGAGCGGAAGCTCTTCTCGACGTCGAGGTAGGCGGCCTCGAAGACCTCCTGGACGCGCTTGTCGACCTCGGCGACGATGTCGATGAGATCGGCGCGGGTCTGGCGCAGGTCCTCCAACTGCTCGGCGAGGAACTGGTGTCGCGCCGTCATGGCGTCGAACTCCTCCAGGGCGAGCGGGTTGACCCGTCCGAGGACGGCGAGGTTGCGTTCGGCGGCGCGGAGCCGGGAGGTCTGCTTGTCGCGGTCGTAGGCGACGGGCTCTGGCTGTTCGTCCTCGTCGGTGAGCGCGGTGCCGTCGGGGCGGGTCAGCACGGGGACGGGTTGCTCGGGCCCGTACTCGGCGACGAGTTGCTCCGGGTCGAGGCCAAGTTCGCTGAGCGAGCGGTCGACGAGTTGTTCGATCCGCATCCGGTGCTCGATGCGCACCATCTCGTCCTTGTGGGCGCCGCGGACGATCTCGTCGAGCCGGGTCGCCGCCGCCTTTGACGCGTGCCTAGCCTGCGTGGTGCCGGACTCGGCCTCGCGGCGGGCCTGCTCGGCGGCGTCGCGCTGCGCGGCGGCGCGCTGCCTGGTGCCCTCGACGCGGTCGGCGAGGACCAGCGCGGCCTCGTGCACGACCCGGGCGACCTGCGCCTCCCTGCGCAACTGCTCGGCGCGCTGCTGCGCCTTCGCGCGGGACTGCCGTTCGTGTTGGGCGGCGCGTTGCAGCGAGTCGGCCCGACCCGCGATGGCCTTCGCCTGCTCCTCGACGCTGCGCAGCGCCAGCCGGGCGTCCATCTCGGCCTGCCTGGCGCGGCGGGCCTCAGCAGCCAGGGTGTCGCGCTCGGTTGGGTCGGGTTCGGCGAGGTCGTCCTCGGCGGAGGCGGCCTCCAGGCGGGCGGTGAGTTCCGCGAGGGACGCCTCGTCGCTGACCCGCGAGGCCCGTGCCGCCTCGATGGCCTCGGCGAGCCTCTCCGCCTCCCGGGTGGCGGTCGCCTGGCCCTGCCGGTAGGAGTTGAGTTGGTCGGCGACGGCCGCGAGTTGGGCGTCGGAGGCATGCAACTGGCCGAGCGCGTCCTGCTCTGCGGCGCGGGCGTCGTCCAGTCGGGCGGCGACGGCGCCGGACTCGAACCGCAGCCCCTCCGCCGTGCGCACGGCGGCCTCCAGCGCCTCCTGCGCCTCGGCGAGTTGGGCCTGCACCTCAAGCAGCGACGGCGCCGCGGCGGACCCGGACTCCACCAGCCACGACGAGTACAGGTCACCATCGGGCGTGACGGCGACCACGTCGGGATGCTCGGCGACGACCGCGGCCGCCTCGGTGGGACCGTCAACGGCGACGACGCCGGCCAGCAGCCGGTCGAGCGCGCCCGCCAGCCGGTCTGGGGCAGTGACGAGGTCACGCACCGGCACCCCTGCCGGGCGCGAGTGCGACGCGGTCGGTGCCCCGGCCACGACGAGCGGCGCGCGGCCCAGGTCGGAGTCGGCGAGGAAGCCCGCGGCGGAGAGCGCCCCGTCGAGGCCGTCGACGACGACCGCCTCGGCCATCCCGCGCAGCGCGGCCGCCACGACCCGCTCGTGGCCAGGCTGGACGGCGATCAGGTCGCCCAGGCGTCCGACGACGTCGTCGCGGCCCGCGCCGAGCAGGTCGGCGGTGCCGTCCTTGACCTCGCTGAGCAGGCGCAGCGCCTCGATCCTCGCCTCGAGCGCGGCGCGCTGCCTTCCGGTCTCCGTCTCGCGTGCCTTCAGGTCGGCCGCCTGCCGCTCGGCCTCGGCGACCGCGTCGGAGGCCTCCTCGAAGAGCCGGTCGAGGTCGGACTCGGAGGCGCCGAGCCCCGCGAGCGAGGATTCGGTGCCGTGGAACTGCCGGGCCGCCTCTTCCGCGCGGGCGAGCGCCTCGTCCCGGCGGGCGCCGAGCCGGGCGACCTCCTCGTCGGAGGCCTCCAGGCGTGAGGTGATGGAGTTGACGCGCCCCGTCAGCTTGGCGAGGCCCTCGCGGCGGTCGGCGATGGCGCGCAGCGCGGCGGCGTAGGCCTGTTCGGCGGCCCCGTGCTGCTGCTCGGCTCCGTTGCGCCTGAGTGTGGCGTCGGTGAGCGCCCCGTTGGCCTCATCGGCCGCCTGGCGCAGCGCCTGTTCCCGTGCCCTGACCTCTGCGGCCTCCGCCTCGAGCGCCTCCGGGTCGCGGCCCCCGACGTCGAGCGTCGGCTGGTTCTCCCCCGCCCGCATCCGCTCGGCGGAGATGGAGATGGTGGTGGTGACGCGTTCGCGCAGCCCGGCAAGCGCGTACCACTGCTCCTGGGCCCTGTCGTAGTCGGCCGCGGCGGCCTTGAGGCGGCGCTCGGCGGCCTCCTCGGCGGCCTGCGCGTCGGCGACGGCGCGTTCGGCGCGCGCCTTCGCCTCGGCCGCGGCGGCCTCGTCGGCCAGTTCCGCGTCGAGCTTGGCCTGTTCGGTGGCCAGATCGTCGGCGAGCAGTCGCGCCTTGGCGTCGCGGAGCTCCGCCTGGATCACCGCCGCCTTCCTGGCGGCCTGGGCCTGGCGCCCGAGCGGCTTGAGTTGGCGCTGCAGTTCGGCGACCAGGTCCTGGAGGCGTTCCAGGTTGGCCTTCGTCGCGTCGAGCTTCCGCAGCGCCTTCTCCTTGCGTTTGCGGTGCTTCAGGACGCCCGCCGCCTCCTCGATGAAGCCGCGGCGCGACTCGGGGGTGGCCTGCAGGATCGCGTCGAGTTGGCCCTGCCCGACGATGACGTGCATCTCGCGGCCGATGCCCGAGTCGCTGAGCAGTTCCTGCACGTCGAGCAGCCGGGCGGAGGCGCCGTTGATGGCGTACTCGGAGCCGCCGCTGCGAAACATCGTCCGGGTGATGGTCACCTCGGTGTACTCGATCGGCAGCGCACCGTCGGAGTTGTCGATGGTCAGCTCGACCTCTGCCCTGCCGAGCGGGGCGCGCTTGGTGGTGCCCGCGAAGATGACGTCTTCCATCTTGCCGCCGCGCAGCGTCTTGGCGCCCTGCTCGCCCATCACCCAGCTGAGGGCGTCGACGACGTTCGACTTTCCGGATCCGTTGGGCCCAACGACGCAGGTGATGCCCGGTTCAAACAGCAGCGTCGTCGCTGACGCGAAGGATTTGAACCCACGGAGGGTGAGCTTCTTCAGGTACATGGCTTATTCGGCGGCCTCGACCTCGGGCGCGTCGTGGTGGGCCTGGTGGCCTGCGCGCACCGCCCTGAACGTCCATAGCTTGTTGACGATGAAGTTGATCGGCATGGTGATGATGATGGCGATCAGTTGCGACCAGTACTCGCGGGAGCGGAGCCCGGTCTCCTCGTGGAAGAACGGCTCCGGGAGGTAGACGGGGCTGGTCGGGTTGGTCATGGCCCACTTGAGGAACATGCCGACGAGGGCGGCGACGGAGCCGACGGCGAGGAATGGCCAGAACTCCTTGAACCAGCCTGCGTGTTTGCTGGACTTGAACGTCCACCACCGGTTGAGCTGGAAGTTGTACAGGTTGGCGATCAGGAACGCGACGATCCACACCAGCATGCTGAAGCGGAAGTTGAACTGGGTGTTCCCGATGCCGAACAGCACGTCCTGCGCGTTGGCGGAGCCGCCGTTGAGCTTGTTCATCACGACCGCGACGATCATGTTGACGATGACGCCGGAGCCGCCCACGATGCCGAACTTGAACAGTTGGCGGATCGTGTTGCCGTACTTGGCGGTCAGGTCCTTGATCATCGATGTCCCTTCGGGGCCCGTTGGCACCTCGGGCACAGGTATGAGCTGCGGTTCATGAAGCTGCGACGCACGATGGGCGCGCCGCAACGGCCGCAGGGTTGTCCCTCCCGACCATAGGCGTCGAGGCCGCGGGCGAAGTAGCCTGACTCGCCGTTGACGTCGACATACAGCGAGTCGAACGACGTGCCGCCCTGCGCGAGGGCCTCGTCCATCACGTCGCGGGCGGCGCGCAGCACGGCGAGCGCCTTGCGGGGGCCAAGCTCTGCGGTGGGCTGCTCGAAGTGGATACGGGCGCGCCACAGCGCCTCGTCGGCGTAGATGTTGCCGATGCCGCTGACCAGCGACTGGTCGAGGATCGAGCGCTTGACGGTGCTGCGCCGCGCCCTCAGTCGCCTTGCCACGTCGGATTCGTCGTAGCGCTGGTCGAACGGGTCGAGGGCGATGTGCGGCACCGGGTCGGCCGCGCCGCCCGGCACGATCTCGAGGCCCCCGAACATCCGCTGGTCCACGAAGCGCAGTTGCCTGCCGTCGTCGAGGTCGAAGAGCAGCCGGGTGTTGCGCAGCAGGTCGTCGGCGGCGTCGCCGATCCGGAACTGGCCGCTCATCCCCAGGTGGACGATGACGGCGTCGTCGCCGAGCACCAGCCACAGGTACTTGCCCTTGCGTCGCACGGCGTCGATGGCGCGGCCGGTCAGATCGGCCGCGAACGCGTCCGGCCCGACAGGGTGCGCGCGGACGGGGCGGGGGTGCAGCACGGTGACCGCGTCGATCGTTCTGCCTGCAGCGTGGGTCTCGAGGCCCCGTCGGACGACCTCGACCTCGGGAAGCTCAGGCACCTGCGAGCTCCCGGACGGCGAGGCGCGCGGCGATCTGCTCGGCGCGCTTCTTGCTCGGCGCGGTGCCCTCCCCCATGGACTTGCCGTCGACGATGACGCTCGCGGTGAAGACCCGCTGATGGTCGGGGCCTGCGCCGGTGACCTCGTAGCGGGGCAGCCCCCAGCCGCGGGCCGCGCACATCTCCTGCAGCACGGTCTTGTGGTCGGCGTAGTCGCCGGTCGCCTCGGAGGCCGCGATCAGCGGGTCGAACGTGCGGTGCACGAACAGCGCCGACGCGTCCGCGCCTGCCGACAGGTGGATGGCGCCGATGACGGCCTCCATGGTGTCGGCCAGGATCGAGGTCTTCTCGGTGCCATGCGTTGCCAACTCGCCCTTGCCGAGCAGGATGTGCTGGCCGAGGTCGAGCGTCTTGGCGACCTCCGCGAGCGCGACCGAGCTGACGACGCTCGCGCGCAGCTTGGCCAACTGGCCCTCGCTGAGGTCGGGATAGGTGCGGTAGATGTGCTCCGTGACGACAATCTGCAGCACGGCGTCGCCCAGGAACTCCAGCCGCTCATTCGACTGGATGCCACCGTGCTCGTAGGCATAGCTGCGGTGGGTAAAAGACAACTCAAAGAGCTGGGCGTCGACCTCGACGCCCAGCTCTCTCAGCCGGTTTTGGAGCCTACTCGCCCGCGTCATTTCGCGGGGTGCCAGCTTTGTGCTCAGGCCTCGAGGACCTGGCGACGCTCGCCGCGGGGGCCGTACTGGCCACAGCTCGGGCACGCGGTGTGCTGGAGGTGGGGCTCACGGCACGCCGGGTTGGCGCAGACCACGGTGGGGACGACGGACGTCTTCCACTGGGCCCGACGCGAACGGGTGTTGCTGCGCGACATCTTCCGCTTCGGAACGGCCACGATCTTCTCCTTATGTCTTGCGACTCAAACTCAGTTTGGGGTGTCCCCGGTCAGCTCGGAGAGCTTGTCCCAGCGAGGGTCGATCTTCTCTCCGTGCCCATGGTCAGGGTCGAGATTGCGATTGACACCGCATTCGGGGCACAGGCCCAGACAATCTTGACTGCACAGAGGCGTGAACGGCAACTCGAGCACCACGGCGTCGCGCAGGACCTCCTCAAGGTCGATCGTCTCGTCGATGACGAGGCTCTCGTCCTCCTCCATTTCCCGTCCGGGATAGAAGAAGAGTTCCTGCACATCGAAGGTTTCCTCGTCTTCGATGTCGTCCAGGCAGCGGGCGCACTGGCCGTGCAGTTGCACGGTCGCGGTTCCCGAGGCCAGGACGCCTTCCGAGACCGACTGGAGCATCAGGTCGAGCTCGATGTCGGAATCTTGCGGCACTCCGATCACTTCGATGCCCAGGTCGGCCGGCGCAGGTACCGTGGTGTCGATCCGCTTGCACGCCCCCGCGCGTCGACCGAGCTCGTGCACCTCGAAAACGAGGGGCGAGCGCCGATCTGGCTGGGAATGCACGGGTGACACGTCGGATCTCCTTCGTAGACCGTCCATGAATCTCGTCATGACCGACCGCCAACTCTACCGTGGCGGGACTGCGCGGCCAAATCCCCTGCGCCCGCTGAGCGGGGGCGCCGCTAGGGTACCGCCATGTCCGCCGAACCACGCGACTATCAGCGCCTCGACGCCCTCGCCGTGCAGGCGACGGTGGACCGCCTCACCCAGCGGATCAGGGCGCGATTCCCGGACCGGAATCTGGGCGAGGTGTCGCAGTCGCTCTCCGGCGCCATCGACGAACTGCTGCTGCGGCCGCGCGCCCGCTGGTACGCGTGGCTGCGGGTCGCCTCGCGCGCGGCTGTCGTCGTCCTGATCGCGGTGCTGGTGATCGCGCTCGTGGTGCTGGTGGGGCAGGCCGCCGACGACCGGCAGCCGGGCAGCGTCTGGGAGTGGGTCCAGATCGTCGAGTCGGTGATCAACGACATCGTGTTCGTCAGCATCGCCGTGTTCTTCCTGTGGCAACTGCCGCTGCGCTGGGAGCGGGCCCACGACCTGGCGGCGCTGCACAAGCTCAGATCGCTTGCCCACGTCATCGACATGCACCAGTTGACCAAGGACCCTGACCGGCTGCGGGCCGACTTCCGGCCGACCAGCCAGAGCGTCGACATCCACATGACTGCGGGCGAGTTGAGCAACTACCTGGACTACTGCTCCGAGATGCTGTCGCTGGTCGGCAAGACCGCGGCGCTGTTCGCGGAGCACTCGCAGGACAACACCGTGCTGCAGACCGTCGACAGCATCGAGGACCTCACCAGCGGCATGGGCCGCGAGATCTGGCAGAAGATCGCGCTGCTGCCCGGCCGCCACCCGCGCGACATCGACGCGCCGAGCGAGGCGACCGGCTACGGGGCCTGAACCCCGGGCTCGTCCGACTCGCGCGCGGCGGTGATCGCCTCGGGGACGTCGAAGGGAAGCAGCCGGGCGAGGATCTCGGCTACCTTGTCCATCAGCAGCCTCGCCTCCGCGCCGCTGGTCGACCTGGCCTTCGCGACGAGCTTGACGGCGACGTCGGCCTCCTGGCGGCCCGACTCGTCGTAGAAGTCCAGCCCGAGGGCCTCTGCCGCGCGCCTCGCGGAGGTGAACGCGTCCTCGACGGCGCCCGCCAGGTTGTGCGCCTCCCGGTCGGACAGGTACCTGGACTCGTCGCCCCAGGCCGCGAGCTTCTCGAACATCAGGGCGGACTCGGGCGTCGCGCCGTCGAAGAGCGAGGGGTGCTCGATGACCCAGACCAGGTCGGCGCGCAGTTCGCCGAGGCGCTCCTTGACGGCCTCGATCCGCGCCGTCGAGGCCTCCTTGGCCGGGAAGCGGGGCACGACGGGCATCGGCGGGAGGGCCGCGGGCCTGTCCACCCAGGGTTCCAGTCGGTCGTTCCCGATGCCGTAGCGGCCGAGGCCCCCTCTCCCTACCCTGGTTCCCATCGCGACCACCAGCAGCACGAGCCCCATCAGGATCGGGAAGATCAGTTCCACAGGGTCATCCGGGGAACCGGGCCGCGAGCGCGGCCTGAACGTTGGCTGGCACGTAGCGGCTGACGTCGCCGCCGAGCCGCACGACCTGTCGGATGATGGTCGAGCTCAGCGTGACATGTTCGCGGGCCGCGGGAAGCAGCACGGTCTCGATGCCGCCCATCTCCTGGTTCATGTGCGCCATCTGCAGTTCGAAGTCGAAGTCGGCGCCGAACCGGAGCCCCTTGACGACGGCCGGGATCCCCCGGTCGTTGCAGAAGTCCACCAGCAGGCCGTCCATCGCCTCGACGGTGATGCCGTCCAGGTCGGAGGTGGCCCCCTTGACGAGGTCGACGCGCTCATCGAAGTCGAACAGGTAGCTCTTGGTGGAGTTGTTCCCGATCGCGACGACCACCTCCCCGAACAGGGCGTGTGCGCGCCTGATGATGTCGAGGTGTCCGACGGTGATCGGGTCGAACGACCCGGGGCACAGAACCTTCAACGTTGCTCCTCCGCAGGTGGTTCAGGCGAGAGTACCGCGCCGCGGAGTCGCGGAGCGCTCAGGCGGGAGGAGCGCCGGGGGTCCTGCCCCGCGGCAGCGCAGCCTGGGGATCGAAGGGCAGCAGTCGCGTGAGGATCTCGGCCACCTTGTCCATCAGCGCCGCGGCCTCCGGACCCGTGGTCGAGCGGGCCTTGCTGACCAACTTCAGCGCCATCTCGGCCTCGCCGCGGTCGGCCTCCGCGTAGAAGCCCAGCCCGAGGCGTTCGGCGGCGCGCCGTGCCGTGGTGAAGGCGTCCTCGATCTGGCCCGCGGCCAGGTCGGCCTCGCGGTCGGACAGGTGCTCGAACTCGTCGTCCCAGCGCGCGATGGCTTCGAACATGGCGCTGGAGGCCGGGGTCGCACCGTCGAACAGCGAGGGGTGCTCGATCACCCACACCAGGTCGGTGCGCAGCGCGCCGAGCCGGGCCTTGACCTCCTGCACGCGGCGCAGCGACGCCTGCCTCGTCGGGAAGCGGGGAGGAAGCGGCCTCTGCTCGCGGTATCTGGCGTCGTCGACGGTCCACTCGTGGGGCAGGCCGCCGACAGGGCCCTTCGGATCGCGCTGGGAGAACAGTTCGCGCGGCCGGTCGCGCGAGCGGAAGAAGTGTTGGTCGGCCCGGACCTGGGCGCCAGCGACCAGCAACCCGCCGACGAGCGCCAACAGGCAGAGCAGCGCGAGGAGGCCGGTCACGACCGCTTCCGGACGCTTCGCGAGATCAGCCAGTGGGGCATCGATCCTCCTTGTCAGCCAGCTTTGAGTTTACCGTCTGGGCGGTGTGCGAGGATCGGGGCATGTCCAGCCCTCAGGAGTCCGCGGTCAGTGCCCTTGCGATCAACGTCGCGATCCCAGAGGAGTTGCGCTGGCGCGACTCGCGCCGCGGCGAGGAGTTCGAGTTGCAGTCGTTGACGGTGCGGATGCTGCCCGACGGCACGCTCGCGGCGAAGGCGTACGGGCGGCCGGTCGCAGGCGGTCGGGGCGGCTACGTCTCCTTCGCGGTGCCCGACCGCCCGGAGTTGCGCGACCTGATCGACATGGCCGCGGACGAGGCGGGGCGCCGCTGGAGCGCACACCGGGGCATGGGCACCTGAGCACCCGCCTGCGGTAGGACCCTGGTACTGGTCACCCATCCGGACGGCACCTGGGAACCGTTGTCGCAGCACCCACCTCTTCGTAGCGTCGATGACGAACGAAAGGTGTGATGACATGATCCGAGCACACGCTCTCACCAAGCGCTACGGCGACCACCTCGCCGTCGACGGCGTGGACTTCACCGTCCAGCCGGGAAAGGTCACCGGCTTCCTCGGCCCTAACGGGGCGGGCAAGTCCACGACCATGCGGATGATCGTCGGCCTCGACCGGCCCGACTCGGGGACCGCGGAGGTCAACGGCAGGCGCTACCGCGACCTCGACGCCCCGCTGCGCGAGGTCGGGGTGCTCCTCGACGGGCGCGCCGCGGCGAAGGGCCGCACCGCATACAAGCATCTGCGCGGCATCGCCGCGACCCACGGCATCCCCGCCTCGCGCGTCGACGAGGTGATCGCCCTGGCGGGCCTCGAGTCGGCCGCTGGCAGGCGCGTCGGGGGCTTCTCCCTCGGCATGGGCCAGCGCCTCGGCATCGCGGCAGCCATGCTGGGCGACCCGAGCACCGTCATCCTCGACGAGCCCGTCAACGGCCTCGATCCCGACGGGATCATGTGGATGCGCTCGCTCCTGCGGCGGCTCGCCGCCGAGGGCCGCACCGTGCTGCTCTCCTCGCACCTGATGGGCGAGATGACCCAGACCGCCGACCACCTGATCGTCATCGGCCAAGGCACGATCCTGGCCGACGGGCCGCTGCGGGAGGTGATCGACGGCGTCACGCACGAGACGGTCCGCGTCCGCACCAGGCACATCGAGCGCCTGACCTCCGCCATCGCCGGACCCGACGTCACCATCACGACGGGCCCGGACGACACCGTCGACATCACGGGACTACGAGCCGAGCAGGTCGCCGAGGCCGCCTCCGCGGCCGGCGTTGTGCTGTACGAGGTCTCCACCCTCACCGGCTCGCTCGAGGACGCCTATCTGGCGTTGACCACGGGCGCCGTCGACTACCGTTCGCAGACCCTCGAGATGGGAGCAACCCGATGACCACCATGACCGCCCCGGCCCGCGCCACCAGCGTCACGCGGGAGCCGCGCTTCGCCCACCTGCTGCGCTCCGAATGGATCAAGTTCACCAGCCTGCCCTCGATGTACCTCACGCTGATCGCGCTCGCGGTCGTCGGGTTCGGCGGCTCGATGTTCCTGGCGATCACCCTCAAGTCGTCGATCCCGCCGTCCACCTTCAACATCGAGACGACCATGGGCGACGTGACGATGGTCACCGTGCTCCTCGGACAGATCATGGCCGGCATCATCGGGGTGCTCTGCATCGGCTCCGAGTACTCCTCTGGCACCATCACCTCCACGCTGCTGGCCGCACCGACCCGGCTCAGGGCGCTGCTTGCCAAGGCGGTCCTGCTGTTCGCGGTGCTGACCGCGACGGGCCTGGTGACCGTGACTCTCGCCTGGGCCGCCACATATCCCTTCTACGCGGAGTTCGGCCTGCAGGCGGCCTTCGGGCCGCAGGTGATCTCGTCGCTGTTCGGCGCGGCCGGCTACCTGGGCCTGTGCGGCGTGTTCGGCCTCGGCCTCGGGGCACTGCTGCGCTCCACCACCGCCGGAGCCTGCCTGGTCTTCTTCGCGACGATGCTCGGCCCGATCCTGTCGACCTACCTCCCCTACGGCATCGTCTCGCGGGTCGTGCGTCTGCTGCTGATCGGCAACGCAGGCGACGCGATGGCGCGGGTCCCGCTGCCCGACGCACCGTTCCTGACCCTGTGGAGCGGCCACATCAGCCCGGCCGCCGGGTGGCTGATCGCCACCGTCAGCGCATCGCTGGCTCTGGCCTGCGGGGCGGTGGCTCTGCTACGAAGGGACGCATGAGACGCCTCACCGGTAGCCAGGACGTGACGGCGGTCGCGCGGGGGCGGCGCGGCTCGCCGTCGGATCTGGTGCTCGGCGCCACCTACCTGCTGCTGTCGGCCGGGATGATCTACCTCTCGGTCGAGTCGAGCATCGCCACTCCCCTGTGGCCGATGCTGCTGCTGACCGCGGCCGGGGTCGCGACGCTCGCCGTCCGGCACCAGTTCCCGCTCGCTGCCTTCGTGGCGTCGCTTGCCTGCATGGTGGCGTCGTTCGCGGTCGGCAGCGGGGCGGAGGCCATCCTGGTGATCCCGCTGCTGTACCGGGCGGGGCTGATCCTGCGCCCTGCGGCGGCGTGGATGTGGCTAGCGGCCGCGGCCGTCGTCGACGCCATCGGCGCGGCGGTGCTGGTGTACCGCCTGCACAACGGGCCTCCGCTGCTCGGCCTCGGCCTGCGGGTCGGGGCGCCGGACTGGGCGACGGAGTGGCTGAACTTCTTCCTGCTGCTCGCCGCCGCCGCGCTGATCGCGACCCTGCTCGGCGTCAACGTCGGGCACCGGCGGCGCAACATCGCGGCGCTGGTCGACCGGGCGGAGCAGTTGCGCAGGGAGCGCGACCAGCGGGCCAGCATCGCAGTAGCCGAGGAGCGGGAGCGGATCGCCCGGGAGATGCACGACGTGATCGCCCACAGCCTGTCGGTGATGATCGCGCTGGCCGACGGCGCGGAGGCGGCCGCTGAGCGCAGGCCCGAGGAGTCCCGAGCGGCGATCGGCCGGGTCGCGGAGACCGGCAGGCGCACGCTCGGCGAGGTGCGCAGGCTGCTTGGCCGCGTCCGCGGGGACGACGTCAGCCCCGGCGAGGTGCCGCAGCCAGGCGTGGCACAGGTGTCGGGCCTGATCGACGAGTTCCGCGACGCGGGCCTCCCGGTCCGCCTCGAACTCTCCGGCGGCATCCCAGACGACCCGGCGCTCGGCCTCACGATCTACCGGATCGTGCAGGAGTCGCTGACCAACGCGCTGCGCCACGCGCGCGGCGTGCGGGAGGTCCTCGTCCGGGTCGACCTGGGCGACGACGTCGAGATCCTCGTCGAGGATGCCTCAGAGGCCGCCGCCGCTGCGTCGGATCCCGGCCGCGGGCTGGTGGGGATCCGGGAGCGGGCCGCGCTCTACGATGGCGAGGTGCAGTCCGGCCCCCGCGACGGGGGCGGTTGGCGGGTGCTGGTGCGCCTGCCGGTGAGGAGCGGCGAGAAGTGAGCGACCGGATCAGGGTGCTGCTGGTCGACGACCAGGAGTTGGTGCGCTACGGGTTCCGGCTGGTCCTGGAGGCCCAGGACGACATCGTCGTGGTCGGCGAGGCCTCCGACGGCGCGGAGGCGATCCGGATGGTCGACCTGCTCGACCCCGACGTGGTGCTGATGGACGTGCGGATGCCCGGCGTCGGCGGCATCGAGGCGACCCGCACCCTGCACGCAAGCCACCCGGAGACCAGGGTGCTTGTGCTGACCACCTACGACCGCGACGAGTTCGCCTTCGGCGCGCTGCAGGCCGGCGCCGCGGGCTTCCTGTTGAAGAACACCCGGCCAGACGAACTGGTGGCCGCGGTGCGCACCGTCAACTCCGGCGACGCCGTCGTCTCGCCCCGCGTGACGTCGAAGCTGATCGAGGTCGCCGTCCCGCATCTGGGTGCAGGCTCCCCCGCCACGGACGCCGAGGCCGCGCTCGGCGCCCTGTCGGAGCGGGAGCGGGAGGTGTTCGTGCTGATCGGCCGGGGGCTGACCAACGCCGAGATCGCCCAGGAACTGTTCCTCAGCGAGTCGACGGTCAAGGCGCACGTCGGACGGGTGCTCGCGAAGTTGGGGGCCGCGACCCGGGTGCAGGCCGTGATCCGCGCCTACGAACTGGGCGTGGTCGGGTAGCGCGTCAGTCCACCGAGCCATAGTAGAGCGTCGTCTCTCCGTAGTTCTTCTCCCACGTGTCCGTGAACACCTCCGGCCACTCGGGCGCCCGGTCCCGCGCGGAGCGTTCCACCACCACGAGCCCGCGCGGCGCGACAGCGGCCTCGGCCAGCGAGGCGAGCAGTGCCTCGACGGTCTCGGTCGGCACGCCGTAGGGAGGATCGAGAAAGACCAGATCGAACGCCCTCCCAGCGCCCGACGCGACCGCCTCGGCCTTCGCGGCGCGCACGTCGACGCTCAACCCCAGGTCGCGCCCGTTCGACTCGATCAGCCTTGCCGTCGGGCGGTCCGCCTCGACGAGCACCACGGGACCCGCTCCCCTGCTCGCCGCCTCGAGCCCGACCGCCCCGGATCCCGCGTACAGGTCGAGGACGGCGACGCCCGCGAGTTGGGCCCCTGGCTCGGCGTCGGTGGTGTCGAACCAACTCACCAGCGCCGAGAAGAGCGCCTCGCGGGTCCGGTCGGTGGTGG
Organism: Propionibacteriaceae bacterium AM104-82; assembly: GCA_027658995.1. Lineage (GTDB taxonomy): Bacteria > Actinomycetota > Actinomycetes > Propionibacteriales > Propionibacteriaceae > Arachnia. The sequence goes on along the minus strand of JAQDQK010000001.1, from coordinate 172,959 downwards.
GGCGCGTGTTGGCGCCCTTCGGGGTGGCGAGCCTTCGCCCCTTTGCGCTGCCCGCGATGATCCGGCTCACGACTTCTCCATCCACTCGCCTGCCGCGAGTTCCTCCGCCTTGGTCATCAGGTCGGCTAGCAGCGGGTCGGTGGCCGCGCGCTCGTCGTCGAGGACCTCCTCGGCGAGCACCTTCGCCTGCCGGATCACGTCGGCGTCGGTGAGCGCGCGCAGCAGTTTGAGGGAGCCGCGACCGGACTGGTTGGCGCCGAGCACGTCGCCCTCGCGGCGCAGGGTGAGGTCGAGTTCGGCCAGTTCGAAGCCGTCGTCGGTGGCGCCCATCGCGCCGAGCCGGGTCTCGGCGTCGAGGTTCTCGGAGACGGGGGCGAGCAGCAGGCAGAGGCCCGCGTGCTCGCCGCGGCCGATCCGGCCACGCAACTGGTGCAACTGGCTGAGGCCGAACCGGTCGGCGTCCATCACGACCATCACCGACGCGTTGGGGACATCGACGCCCACCTCGATGACGGTGGTGGCCACCAGCACGTCGAGGGTGCCGTCCGCGAACGCCGCCATGGTGTCATCGCGCTCGGTCACGTTCTGCTTGCCGTGCACAACGCCGATCTTGAGGCCCTTCAGCGGGCCCGCCGCGAGTTGCGGGGCGAGGTCCTCGACGGCGGCCAGCTGCCGCTCGCCGTCGGCCTCGATGCCCGCCTCGACCTGCGAGCCGGTGATCGCGGGGCACACGACGAACGCCTGGCGCCCGTCCGCGACCTCCTCGCGGATCCGCTCCCACGCCCGGTCGACCCAGGTGGGGTGCTTCATGGTGTTGACGAACACCGTCTGGACGGGCTGCCTGCCCGCCGGGCGTTCGCGCAGTTCGCTGACCTCCAGGTCGCCGAAGACGGTCATCGCGATCGAGCGGGGAATCGGGGTGGCCGTCATGACGAGCGTGTGGGGCTTGTTCTCGGCCTTGGCAGAGAGCGCGGCGCGCTGTTCGACGCCGAAGCGGTGCTGCTCGTCGACGACAACGAGCCCGAGGTCGAAGAAGGTGACGGGGTCGCTGAGCAGCGCGTGGGTGCCGATCACGATGCCCGCGTCGCCGGTGACGATGTCGTTGAGGGCCTCACGCTTGGCCGCCGTGGAGCGGCTTCCGGTGAGCAGCACGACCCCGGTCGCGTCGGGGTGGGCGCCCAGTTGGCGGCCCTCACCCAGGTCGCCCAGCATCCGGGTGATGGAGTGGTAGTGCTGCTTGGCGAGCACCTCGGTGGGGGCGAGCAGCACGGCCTGGCCGCCCGCGTCGACCACGTCGAGCATGGCCCGCAGCGCGACGATGGTCTTGCCCGAGCCGACCTCCCCCTGCAGCAACCGGTTCATGGGCGAGGACTCGGCCAGTTCGTCGAAGATCAGGTCGCCGACGTCGCGCTGGCCCTGCGTCAGCGTGAACGGGAGCCGCTCGTCGAACGCCTCAAGGATGCCACCCGACCTGCGCGGCCTCGGCGTGGCCTTCTGCCCCGCCAACTCGCGGCGCCTTGTCGCCATGGCCAACTGGATGCCGAAGGCCTCATCGAAGCGCAACCGGTCGACGCCGACCTTCGCCTGCTCGATCGAGGTAGGTTCGTGGACGGCGGTCAGGGCGTGCTCGAAGGGCAGCACGCCGGCCCGCTCGACGATCCACTCGGGCAGCGTGTCTCCGTGCAGCGACGGAAGCACCATCTCGATGGAGTCGGCGATCACCCAGGTCGGCAGCTTCGACGACGCCGGGTACAGGCCGACGAGGGTGGCGCGCTGCACCTGACGCTCCATCGCCTCGCGCGCGGGCGAGTTCTTGCCGCCGGTGACGCGGGCGCCGTCGAGGATCACGTAGTCGGGATGGGTCAGTTGCAGTTGCCCGTTGAACGCGCCGACCTTCCCGACGAAGATGCCGCGCGAGCCGGGCGCCAACTGCTTCGCCCAGTACTCGAGCAGGTGGTTGCGCTTGGAGAAGAAGGAAAGCGAGAGGTAGTCGGAGCCGTCGGTGAGGCTGGCCTGCACGCGCCCGGTGCCGCGGCTGTGCTTGATCTCGGAGCGGACCACCTTGGCGATCACCGCGACGTCCTCGCCGACCTGCAGTTGGTCGAAGGAGGTCATCTCGGTGCCCGCGATGTAGCGGCGCGGCACGTGCCGGACGAGGTCGTCGACGGTGATGATGCCGAGCTTCGCGAACTCCCCCGCCGTCTTGCCTCCGACGACGTCGACGAGGCGGCGCGCCAGTTCGCGGTAGATCGGGGTGCGCCAGTTCGCCATGGGGCAACCCTAGCGACCCCCACCGACGCAAAGAAAAGATCGGCGGCCCGCAGAAGCGGACCGCCGATCTCTTACAGACTTGCTCGGGTTCAGCGAGCGACCTTGCCAGCCTTCAGGCAGGAGGTGCACACGTTGACGCGCTGCGGGACACCGTTGACGGTGGCGCGGACGCGCTGAATGTTCGGGTTCCAGCGACGGTTGGTCTTCTTCTTCGACCACGGCACGTTGTGACCGAACCCAGGTCCCTTGGCGCAAACGTCACACTTGGCAGCCACTGGAATCTCCTTGTAGTTCGTGCCCAGGCTGAAGCCCAGGTTTGGTTCGAGGGGCGCCCTCCGAAGAAGGCAACCGCACAATATTAACCCGCAGGTCTCGGATTGACCAAACCGGTCACTTCCGTCTGCGCCGACCGTTCGACCTGCGGTCGCCACCGTCCGCCGGGGCCTGCGAGTCGACGGGCTCGCCGAAGCGCAGATAGCCGGCCCCGTGGCAGTGCTCGCACTGCTCGGTGAAGGCCTCCTGCAGGCCGGTGCCGATCCGCTTGCGGGTCAGTTGCACCAGGCCGAGGCTGGTGACCTCTGCGACCTGGTGACGGGTCCGGTCGCGGCCGAGGCACTCGACGAGGCGGCGCAGCAGCAGGTCGCGGTTCGAGGGAAGCACCATGTCGATGAAGTCGATCACGATGATGCCGCCCAGGTCGCGCAGGCGCAGTTGGCGCACGATCTCCTCTGCCGCCTCCAGGTTGTTGCTGGTGACGGTCGCCTCGAGGTTGCCCGCCGAGCCGGTGAACCGGCCGGTGTTGACGTCGATGACGGTCATGGCCTCGGTGCGGTCGATCACGAGCGAGCCACCGGAGGGCAGGTAGACCTTGCGGTCGAGCGCCTTGGCGATCTGCTCGTCGACGCGGAACTTGGAGAACACGTCCTTGCCGTCGTCGCCGCCGTCGAAGCGCTCGACGCGGTCGAGCAGGTGCGGGGCCACGTGGCCGACGTAGGCCGAGATCGCGTCGAAGGCGTCGTCCTGGTCGCCGTTGCCCTGCACGATCAGGTGACCGAAGTCCTCCGTGAACAGGTCGCGCACGATGCGCAGCGTCAGGTCGGGCTCGGCGTACAGCGCCTGCGGCGCGCCGCCCTGCTTCGACTTCTTCTCGATGACCTCCCACTGTGCCTTGAGGCGGTTCACGTCGCGGACCAGTTCGTCCTCGCTGACCCCCTCAGCGGCGGTCCGCACGATCACGGACTCCTCGTCGGAGATCAGGTGGCCGAGCACGCTGCGCAGGCGCTGACGCTCGCTGTCGGGAAGCTTGCGGGAGATGCCGCTCAGGTGGCCGCCGGGCGAGTACACGATGTAGCGGCCGGGCAGCGAGATGTGCGACGTGAGGCGGGCACCCTTGGCGCCGACCGGGTCCTTGGTGACCTGGACGAGCACGCTCTGGCCCGACTTGAGGACGTTTTCGACCTTGCGGTTCTCGCCGGTAACCCCGAACGAGGCCCAGTCGACCTCGCCTGCGTACAGCACGGCGTTGCGGCCTCGGCCGATGTCGATGAAGGCGGCCTCCATGCTCGGCAGCACGTTCTGCACCTTGCCGAGGTAGATGTTGCCGATCAGCGAGGTGGCAGAGGCCTTGTCGACGTAGTGCTCGACGAGGATGTCGTCCTCAATCACGGCCAACTGCGTGTAGTCCTCGGACTGGCGGATCACCATGGTGCGGTCGACGCTCTCGCGGCGGGCCAGGAACTCGGCCTCGCTGAGGATCGGCGCGCGACGGCGGCCCGCGGCGCGGGATTCCTTGCGTCGCTGGCGCTTGGCCTCCATGCGGGTGGAGCCCTCGATGCCGGTCACCTCGTCGTTGTCGGAGGCACCCTCCTTGTCGGAGTCGCCACGACGGCGGCGGCGTCGACGGCGACGGGTGGTCGACGAGGAGTCGCCCTCCCCCTCGCTGTGGTCATGGTCGTCGGAGTCGTCGTCGGAGGTCGATTCCTCGCCCTCGTCGTGGGACTCCTCCTCGCCGTTGGACTCGCCCTGCTCGTCGTTGTCGTCCTCGTCGCGGGGTCCACCGCGACGGCGGCGGCGTCCACCGCGGCGACGGCGGCGGCGGGCCGGACGGTCCCCGTCCTCGTCGCTGGAGTCGTCGTCACCCGAGTCGTCGTCGCCGGACTCGTCGTCGGAGGTCTCGTCGTCCTCGTGGGACTCGGCGTCCTCGGGCTGGGTCGACTCCTCGTCGTCCTCATCCTCTTCGTCCTCGGCCGCGTCGTCGGCGGCGATGGCACCGGCCAGCGCCGCCAGTTGGGCGTCGCGGGCCTCCTTCGTCATGAACGGATCGGCGAGCACCGACTTGCGGGCCTCGGCGAGATCCTCGGCCGCGCGCAGGGCGGCGCCGATCGGATCGTCGTCCTCGTCGGCAGGAGCCTCGGTGGGCGCTGCTGCGGGGCGGGTGGCCCTGCGGCGGCCGCGGGCGCGCGGCTGGGTCGGCTCGGGCGCCTCCTGAACGGCCTGCTCCTCGACGGCCTGGACGGCCTCGGGCTCCTCCGCGGGGGCCTCCTCGGCAGCGGGGGCCGGGGCGACGGCCGGGGCCTCGACGGGCGCGGGGGCGGCGGCGGCGCGGGTGGCGCGGCGGCGACGCACCGGAGCCTTGGGCTCCTCCTCCTGGGCCTCGGCCTGCTCGGCGGGGGCGATCTCCGCGGGGGCCGGGGCGGCCTCGACGGCAGGAGCGGGGGCGCCGGCCTCGACGGCAGGAGCGGGGGCGCCGGCCTCGACGGCAGGAGCGGGGGCGCTGGCCTCGACGGCCTTTGCTGCGGGGGCCTCGACGTGCACGGGGGCCGCGGCGGCGCGGGTGGCGCGACGGCGGCGCACCGGGGCCATGGGGGCCTCGTCCTGCTCGACGGGGGCGGCCTCGACCGGCGCGGCCTCAGCGACAGGACCGGTCTCGGCGACGGCGGCCTCGACGGCGGCGACCGGCTCGGCCTTCGGCTTGGTCGCGCGGCGGCGGGTGGTCTTGGGGGCGGCCTCAGCTGCGGGCGCCTCGGTGGCGGGCTCGGCGAAGGGCGATGCGACCTCTGCGGGCGGAGCGGTCTTGCGCGTGGCGCGGCGACGCACCGGCTTGGTGGGCTCCTCGGCCTGCTGCTCTGCAGGGGCGGCGGGGGTCTCGACGGCGGGCGCCTCGGTCACGGGGGCCTCCGAGGCCCCCTCGCTCGGGACGGCGACCTTGCGGCGGCGCGTCGGCGCCTTCTCCGCTGCGGGCTTCGTGGTGGCGCGGCGACGCTTGGGCGTCACATCGGCCTCGGGGGCCGACTCCGAGGCGGCCTCCGCGGCCGGGGTTTCGGCTGCGGGGGTCTCGGCGGACTGGGTCGCCTCGGGGGTTCCGGCCGGGCGGGACGCGGCCCTGCGGCGGCGGGTGGGCGCCTTCTCCGCTGCAGGCTTGGTGGCCTCGGTGGGTTCGTTGGACTCGCTGGAATTCTCGATGTCGAGCATGCGGCTCCTTAACGCGCGTAGCGCGGACAGGCACAGCGAACTGTGCGCTAAGACAGAAGGCCGGCCGGGGCTACGAGGAGTCGCGGCAGAATTGCCGCGGTGCAACTCGCTGCACCCGGTTGGCACCGGCGGCGCCGTGACCTAACCGTTATTCTCGCACAGGTATCCAAAAACGCGGGCATTATGCCCAAGGCTTATCTGAGCGGGTCGCCGATCTCCCCGTCCTTCAGCGGCCCCTGCGCAAGCCGGGTCAGCAACGCCCTCGCGGGCACCCTTTCGTCGATCATCCGCAGCGCGGTCAGCACGTCATCCGGACGCACCAGCGGCGTCTGGTGCAGCGACCGCAGCGCGAGCGTCTCGTCGTCGCTCACCTCGAGCGAGATCACGGCGGAGCGCACATCGAAGGTCCGCATCCCGTTCTTGGTCATCCGCTCGACCAGGGACTCGTCGCGCCCCATCAGGTCGTCGACGGCGCCCGCGAGCACCCCTTCACCGGCGTCGCTGACCCGCAGCACCCAGTCGGAGGCCTGCAGCAGGTCGCCGAGGGAGGCGCTGACGGCGTCGGCGGCGTCGAGCACCACGAAGCCGTGCGGAAGCACGTCGTTGAGGGCCTCGACGACCTTCGCGGGCGCGCAGACCTCCTTCAACCCCAGTTCGACGTACTCGGCCTCCGAGGCGGCCGATGTCGGCGCCGCGTTGGCGTAGGAGATGCGCGGGTGGGGAGAGAATCCTGACGAGTAGGCCATCGGGATCTCGGCGCGGCGCAGCGCCCGCTCCAGCGCGCGGCCGAAGTCGCGGTGCGACGTGAACCGGCCCGGGCCTCGCTTGGCGTACTTCAGGCGGAGCTTCTGCGCAGGGGGCGCCTGCTGGACTGGCGGCTGTCGGTTTCCCACGGCGCGCAGTCTAGCCGCAGGGCTCAGGAGGCGGCCGTCTCCGAGCGCAGCATGATGTCGGCCGCGCCGATGGCCGCCGAGTCGAAGCCGCGTTCGTCCATCACGACCCGCAACCCCGTCGCGCGGCCGAAGGCCGAGGACTCGATCCGGCTGCGCGCGGCGGGCAGGTACAGCGTCCCGGCGACGGCGAAACTGGGCCCGGTGAGGACGAGCAACTGCGGGTCGAACATGGCCGCGACGGCCTGCACGCCGAGCGCCATGTACCGGGCCGACCGGTCGATGATCTCGAGCGCGCGGCGGTCGCCGCGGAGCGCGAGCCTGGCGAGCAGCGAGAAGGACGCGAGGTTCGACGGGTCGGCCGTCTCGGGGAGCAGGCCGAGCCCCCTCGCGTCGCGGATCATCGCGGAGGGGCCCGCGACAGCCTCCAGGCAGCCCTTTGCCCCGCACCAGCACTGCGGGCCGTCGACGTCGACGCACAGGTGCCCGACCTCCCCCGCATTGCCGTGCGATCCTGCGAACACGTCGGCGCCCGTCCGCAACCCCGAGCCGATGCCGTCGCTCATGAACAGCACCGCGACGGAGTTCTCCGAGTGCTCGGTCGACAGCCGGGTGCCCGCGGCCGCGGCGGTCCCGTCGTTGTCGAGCAGCACCGGCAGGCGGAGCCTGCTCTCGAGCGCCTGGCGCAGTTCGAAGCCCGCCCAGCCGGCCATGTCAGGGGGCGCCGAGAGCAGCCCGTGGTCCCGCGCAAGCGGGCCGGGGGCCGCGACGCCCAGACCGATGACGCTCCCCCATGCCACGTCGACGGCCTCCAGCATGTCGCCGACCTGGTCGACGATCCGGGCGACCACGTTCTTCGGGTCGGAGCCCTGCAGCGGGTTGGGCCGCCGCCAGCGCGCGACGACGTCGCCCTCGAAGTCGATCAGCACATAGGTGATGGAGTGGAAACTCAGGTGCAGGCCCACGACGTAGCGGGCGACAGGGTTGAGCCGCAGCAGCGTGCGCGGCTTGCCCCCGGAGGACTCCCCTCGCCCCGTCTCCTCCACGAGCGAGTCGTCGATCAACTTGCGGACGATGGCACTCACGGCCGGGGCGGACAGCCCCATCAGCCGGGTCAACTCCACGCGGCTCAGGGTGCCGTGGTTGCGGATGTGCTCGACCGCGACGGCCCTGCTGGACATCGGTAGCCGCGCGAAGCCTCCTGAGTCTGCCACGCCACCCTCCTCATTGTTCGTTCAGTGAATATAGTCGGTGCCACTCAGCAAACGAGGAGGTTGCCTCATGACGGAGAAGGTCGTCGGCATGGTGCTGGTGCGCCCTGCCCCCATCCAGGGCATGCAGCCGTTCATGTCCGACCTCGCCCAGGGCATCGAGGCGGCCTTCGCCGGGCGCGACACGAGCCTGCTGATCCAACTGGTCAGCGACCCAGCCGAGGAGCCACGGCTGTGGCGACGCTGGGCCGACGAGCGCGCGGTCGACGCGATCATCATGACCGACCACCACGAGGGCGACCCGCGCGTCGGCCTCGCGGCCGAACTGCCGATCCCGGTCGTGCTGCTCGGCGGCGACTCCCCCTCCCTGCCCCTCAGCCACGTCTACGTGGACAACGCCGAGGGCGCACGGGCGGCGGCAATCACCTTCGCCGACCTCGGCCACCGCCACATCGCCCGGGTCGGCGGACCACGCAATCTGCTGCACACTCAAGCCCGCGACGAGGCCTTCCACCGGGTCGCCGACGAACTGGGCCTCACCGTCGTGCTCGGCTACGGCGACTTCTCGGAGCGCTCCGGGGGCGACGCGGTGCGCGCGCTGCTCGAGCGTCCGGTGCCGCCGACGGCGATCCTCTTCGACAACGACCTGATGGCCGTCGGGGGCATCGCCGTGGCCGCTGAACTCGGCCGCCGGGTCCCCGCCGACCTTGCAGTCATCGCCTGGGACGACACCGCCAACGCCCGCCTGTCGACCCCGCCACTGAGCGTCGTCGCGATCGACGTGTTCGAACTGGGCAGCACGCTCGGCACCGCGACGCTCGACGCGATCACGGGGGCCAAGCCGCGCGTCTACACCGTCCCCGCGCCCACCGTCAGGCTCGCCGAGAGCACCTGAGTCAACCCCCGCCAATCGCGACACGATCACGTCCTTGACTTACTTCGGGAACTTATCTAAGTTAGTTTCAGGTCACCCGAAAGGACAAGGATGTTCACCACCCCCCTCCGCCGATTCGTCGGCATCGCCACAGCAGGCATGCTGCTCGCCACGAGCGCCTGCGGCTCCACCTCGCCAGCCAACGAGGACCCCAACGCCGTAGCAGGCGACATCACCGTGCTCACCTGGCGCACCGACCTCCTCGAGGACGGCACCCTCGACGGCTTCGCGAAGAAGTTCGAGGAGAAGTACCCCGACGTGAAGGTCAGCTTCGAGGGCATCACCGACTACGAGGGTGAGGTCCGCACCCGCATGAACACCGAGGACTACGGCGACGTGCTCGCCATCCCCAACTCGGTCACCCGCGACCAACTGCCCAGCTTCTTCGAACCGCTCGGCAAGACCGACGACATGTCGGCCACCTACCGCTGGCTCAAGGACAAGTCGTTCGAGGGCACCTCCTACGGCATCCCCGTGATCGGCAACGCCAACGGCGTCCTGATCAACAAGCGCGTCTGGACGGAGGCAGGCGTCACCGACACCCCCACCAGCCCCGAAGAGTTCATCGCCGCCATGAAGAAGATCAAGGCGGCCGACCCCGAGGTCACGCCCGTCTACACCAACTACAAGGACGGCTGGCCGCTCACCGCGTGGGAGTACTACCGCGGCGCCATCACCGACGACGTCGACGTCGTCAACACCATGGCCCACGAGGACGCGCCCTGGGCCGAAGGCAAGGATCACGCGGTCATCGACGGCCTGCTCTACGACCTGGTCGCCGAGGGACTCACCGAGGCCGACCCGACGAGCACCAACTGGGAACTGTCCAAGACGATGATCGCGGATGGCCAGGTCGGGGCCATGTTCCTCGGCTCGTGGGCGATCCCGCAGATGCGTCAGGCCGCCGAGGACATGGGTGCCAACCCGGACGACATCAGCTACATCCCGTTCCCCGCCGCCGTCGACGGCACGCTGCACGCGGTCGCCGCAGGCGACTACAACCTGGCCGTCAACAAGAACTCGAAGAACAAGGCCGCCGCGCGCGCCTTCCTCGACTGGTTCATCGACGAGTCCGGCTACGCGATCTCGCAGGACGGCCTCACCCCGCAGGTCGACGGGGAACTGCCCGCCACCCTGAAGGACTTCGAGGCGACCGGCGTCGAACTGATCACGCTCAACCCGCCCGCGGAGGGCGAGGAGGCGCTGCTCACCGACATCGACAAGACCGCCCAGGTCGGCCTCGACACGCCGAAGCTCCGCCAGGGGGTCGTCGACGCCGCGCGCAACAAGACCGCGACCAAGCAGGAACTCTTCGACACCCTCAACGCGTCGTGGACGAAGGCGCGCGCCGAGGTCGGCTGATCGCGATGAGCACCCTCACCCAGGCGCCCCCGAAGGCGTCGACCGCGACCGGGGAAGGGCTCACCGCAGAGCCCTCCCCGGCCCGCCGGCCGCACCGCACCCTCAGGTCGAAGGCGACCCCCTGGCTGTTCCTGCTGCTTCCCCTCACGCTGCTCGGCCTCCTCACCTACCTTCCCGTCGCCAACATGTTCTGGTACTCCCTGACCGACTGGGACGGCCTCGACCCCGTCAAGAACTTCGTCGGCCTGAAGAACTTCGTCAGCGTGTTCACCCAGCCGGAGAACCTGCGGGTCTTCTACGTCTCGCTGTTCTACTTCGTGGGGGCCTTCGCCCAGATGGGCCTCGCGCTGTACTTCGCCACCGTGCTCAGCTTCAGCACCGCCTTCCGCAACATGTGGAAGGGCCTGCTGTTCTTCCCCTACCTCATCAACGGGGTGGCCATCGGGCTGATCTTCAATAACTTCCTCCGCCCTGACGGCGGCCTCGACTCGCTGCTGCTCTCGATGGGGCTCGACGACCTGATCCTGCAGTGGACCGGCAACCCGGACGTCGTCAACTACACGCTGGCCTCGGTGTCGGTGTGGCGCTACATGGGGCTCAACTTCGTGCTCTTCCTGGGCGCGATCCAGTCGATCGGCGCCGAACAGTACGAGGCGGCCGCGCTCGACGGCGCCAACCGGTGGCAGCAGTTCCGGCACCTGATCCTGCCGTCGATCCGCCCGATCGTGGGGCTGTCGGCGATCCTTGCGGTCTCCGGCGCGCTGTCGGTCTTCGAGATCCCGTTCATCATGACGGGCGGCGCCAACGGCTCCGAGACCTTCGTGATCCGCACCGTCCACACGGCATTCCAGCTCAACCACGTCGGCCTCGCCTCGGCGATGGCCGTGGTGCTGCTGCTGATCGTGCTCGTCATCACCTGGGCGCAGCGCACCCTCATCCCGGACGACCCCGACGCCAAGACGGCGAGGCGGGCCGCCCGCAGGAAGGCACAGGAGGCCTCGAAATGACCGGACGCATCCTGCGCGGCACGCTGACCGCGCTGAAGTACCTCTCCCTCACCGTCGCGGCGGTGGCGATGATGCTGCCTATCGCGCTGATCGTGATCGGCGCGTTCAAGGGCAAGCGCGAGTTCCTGAAGTCGGGCCCGTTCGACCTGCCGGAGAACTGGCTGAACTTCTCCAACTTCGTCACCGCCTTCACCCGCGGTGGCATGCTCCAGGCCTTCGCGAACACCTCGATCATCCTGGTCGTGTCCGTGACGGGCACCGTCCTGATCGGCGCGTTCGCCGCCTACGCGATCGACCGCTTCGAGTTCCGTGGCAGGGCCGTGGTGCTCGGCCTGTTCCTGCTCGCCACCCTGGTGCCCGCCGTGACGACCCAGGTGGCTACCTTCCAGATCGTCAACTCGCTCGGCATCTTCAACACCAGGGGGGCGGCGATCCTGCTGTTCATGGGCACCGACATCGTCAGCATCTACATCTTCCTGCAGTTCATCCGCAACATCCCGCGGGAACTCGACGAGGCCGCCGCGTTGGAGGGTGCGGGACACGTCCGGATCTTCTTCCAGATCATCCTGCCGATGCTCAAGCCCGCGATCGCCACCGTCGTCATCATCAAGGGGATCGGCATCTACAACGAGTTCTACACACCCTTCCTGTACATGCCCTCGCGCGACCTCGGCGTCATCTCGACCTCGCTGTTCCGCTTCATGGGCCCCTACGGCGCCCAGTGGGAGGTCATCTGCGCGGGCATCCTGATCGTGCTGATCCCGACCCTGCTCGCCTTCCTCTTCCTCCAGCGCTACATCTACAGCGGCTTCGCCGCAGGAGCTACCAAGTGACCTCGACGATTTCGACCACCGACACCGCCGACCGACGCAAGGATCGCAGCGTGACCCGACTCGACTCAGGATGGCTGCTCCACCCGCTCGGCGAGGGCTCCGCCCTGCTGCCCGAGCGCCTCGACGCGCAGGTGCCCGGCTGCGTCCACACCGACCTGCTCCGGGCAGGGGCGATCGCCGACCCGTACCTCGACACCAACGCGAGCGGGCAGGCCTGGCTCTTCGACCTCGACTGGCGCTACGTCCGCGACCTCGCCGACGTCGAGGCGCCCGCCGACGGCGAGCGGGTCGAGATCGTCTTCGACGGGCTCGACACCTTCGCGGAGGTCTCCGTCGACGGCCGGGTGGTCGGCAGCAGCGCCAACATGCACCGCGCGCTGCGCGTCGACGTGACGGACCTGCTCCCCGCTCGTGAACTGCGGGTCGATTTCGCCTCCCCCACCCGGATCGCCGACGCGGAGGCCGAGCGTCAAGGGCACCGGCCGAGCGCCTACCCGACGCCGTTCAACGCGGTGCGCAAGATGGCGGCGAGCTTCGGCTGGGACTGGGGGCCCGACCTGCGCACGTCCGGCATCTGGCGTCCGGCCCGGGTCGAGCGGTGGCGCCACGCCCGGCTCGCCGAGGTCGTCCCGCGGGTCCGCGTCGAGGACGGCGTCGGGATCGTCGAACTCACCACGGCCCTCGACTGGGCCTCCGAAGGCGATGTGACGCTGACGGCCGAGATCGCCGGGCGGCGCGCCGAGGTGCGGGTCGCCCACGGGCAACGCCGGGCGAGCCTGACGGTCCAGGTCGACGACCCGGCGCTCTGGTGGCCCGTCGGCTACGGCGACCAACCGCTTTGGCCGCTGCGCGTCACCCTCTCCGACGACGACGCGACGCTCGATGCCTGGGAGCGCAGGGTCGGCTTCCGCACCGTCGAGGTCGACCGCTCCCCCGACGAGTTCGGCACCCGGTTCACGCTCATGGTCAACGGCGTCCCCGTCTTCGCCAAGGGCGTCAACTGGATCCCGGACGACCACTTCGTCTCCCGGATCGACGCCGACAGGTACCGCAGGCGACTGGTGCAGGCGCGCGACGCGCACATCAACCTGGTGCGGGTCTGGGGAGGCGGCATCTACGAGGACGACGCGTTCTACCAGGCCTGCGACGAACTGGGCCTGCTCGTGTGGCAGGACTTCCTGCTCGCCTGCGCCGCCTACGACGAGGCCGCCCCGCTCCGCGCCGAGATGGAGGCCGAGGCCCGCGAGAACCTCGCCCGGCTCGTGGCGCACCCGAGCCTCGCCGTCCTCAACGGCGGCAACGAGAACGTGTGGGGCTACGAGGACTGGGGCTGGAAGGAACTGCTCGACGGCCGAAGCTGGGGCGGCTGGTACGCGGCCGAACTGTTCCCGGCGGTGGCGGCCGAACTCGCCCCCGGCGTGCCGTACAGCGTGAACTCGCCCTACTCCCCCGGCGCCTCCGCCACTGGCGTGCACCCCAACGATCCCGACCACGGCACCCATCACCAGTGGGAGGTCTGGAACCGGATCGACTACACGCACTACCGCGACGACATCCCCCGCTTCGCCTCGGAGTTCGGCTACCAGGCGCCCCCCGCCTGGCGCACGCTGCAGGACTGGCTGCACGTCGACGGCCAGCCCATCACGAGCGTGCCGGGCGCGAAGGAGACCGCGGTCTTCCTCGAGCACCAGAAGGCCGACGGCGGCAACCGCAAACTCGACGACGGGATGGCGCCGCACCTGGGCGTGCCGACCGACTTCGCGGACTGGCACTGGGCGACCCAACTGCAGCAGGCCCACGCCGTCGCCTACGCCGTCGACCACTACCGCAGCCACTGGCCGCGCACCGCAGGTTCCATCGTGTGGCAACTCAACGACTGCTGGCCGGTCACGTCCTGGGCGGCCATCGACTACGAGGAACGCAGGAAGCCGCTGTGGTACGCGCTGCGCCAGGCCTACGCCCCGCGCAGGCTCGTCGTGGCCAAGGAGGCCGACGGCTGGAGCGTCACCGCCGTCAACGACACCGACCAGGCATGGGAGGACGAGCTGCGTGCACGCCGCGAGACCTTCGACGGAGGACTCCTCGCCGAGGACTCGGCCCCGGTCTCGGTGCCCGCGCGCTCCGTGCTCAGGCTGCCGCTGTCGGCCCCCCTCGTCACCCCCGGCGACGCGGAGGGCGAGGCTCTCGTCGTCGGACTGGGCGCCGAGCGGGTCGTGGAACTGTTCGCCGAGGTCAAGGACGCCCGGCTCTCCCCCGACGCGGTGGACGTCCGGGTCGCGGAGACCGCGAAGGGCTACCGGATCGACGTGACGGCGCGCTCGCTTGTGAAGGACCTGACGGTGCTCGCCGACCGGGTCGCGGCCGACGCGGTCGCCGACGACGCGCTGGTCACGCTTCCCGCGGGGGCCTCCCGGTCAATCAACGTGCACACCGCTGAACGCGGCGTCGCGGAGGCGTTTAGAGTTGCACCGGTGCTGCGCACCGCCAACGACCTGTCCGCGCTCGCGCGGGCCTGATCCACAGAAGGACACCAGATGCTGCCCTGGCCAACCATCGCCCAACACCGCTCCTGGCTCCAGTCGGAGACCGAGCGCCTGATGAGCTTCGGAACCCGGGCCGTGCTGCCCGGCCAGGGCGCCATCTGGCTCGACGCCTCGGGCGACCCGGAGCCGGGCCACGCCATCGAGGCGTGGATCACCTGCCGCACGGTGCACGTCTACTCGCTCGGCGTGCTGATGGGCCGGCCCGGCTCGCGGGCCGTCGCGCAGGGCGCACTCGACGGGCTGATCAGCGGCCCGCTGCGCGACGCAGAGCACGGCGGCTGGTTCCACGACTCGCGCAGGCAGGGCGCCAAGGAGGCCTACGACCACGCGTTCGTGGTGCTCGCCTCCAGTTCCGCGACGCTCGCAGGGCTCGACGGCGCCCGCGAACTGCTTGACGAGGCGCTGCGCGTCATCGAACGGTTCTGGCTCGAGGAGGACGGCCTGGTCGCCGACGCCGTGGCCGCCGACTTCTCAAGCACCGACCCGTACCGCGGCATCAACGCCAACATGCACACCGTCGAGGCCTTCCTCGCCGCGGCCGACGTCACGGGCGACGACCTGTGGCTGCGCCGGGCCGAGCGGATCGCCCGGTTCGCCCGCTCGCAGGCGGAGGCCAACGGGTGGCGCCTGCCCGAGCACTACGACGACACCTGGGTCGCCCAACTCGAATACAACGTCGACCGGCCCGACGACCCGTTCCGCCCCTACGGCGCCACCGTCGGCCACGGCCTTGAGTGGTCCCGGCTGTTCCTGCACCTGGAGGCGGCGCTCGGCGACGCAGACGCGGGCTGGGCCGAGGCCGCGGAGGCGCTGTACGACCGTGCCGTCGCAGACGGCTGGGCCGCTGACGGCGCCGACGGCTTCGTCTACACCACCGGCTGGGACGGCACCCCCGTCACCCGCGACCGGATGCACTGGGTCGCCGCGGAGGCCGTCGGCGCCGCCGCCGCGCTGCTGCAGCGCACCGGATCGCAGCGCTACGCCGACGACTACGCCCGCTGGTGGGACCACGTCGATGCCTGCTTCCGCGACCTGCGCCACGGCTCCTGGTTCCACCAGTTGGATCCGTCGAACCGCCCCACAGACACGGTGTGGCCGGGCAAGCCCGACCTGTACCACGCGGTGCAGGCGACGCTGATCCCCCGACTGCCGCTCGCGCCGTCGATGGCGACCGCCGTCGACCGGGGGCTGCTGAGCGACTGAGGGACGGCGACGCCAAGGCGGGGTATCGTGTGCGGGCCAATGAGAAAGGCCTGACCGTGATCGAACACCTCCGCCGCTGGTGGCCGCTGGTCGCCCTGCTCGCGCTGGCGTTCAACCTGCGCCCCGTCGCGGTCGCGGTCGGCCCCGTGCTCTCCGAGATCAGCGCCGACATCGGGCTGACCGGCACCACCGCCGGCCTGCTGACGTCGCTGCCGACGATCTGCTTCGCGAGCTTCGGGGCGCTCGCCCCCACCATCGCGCGCAAGCTCGGCGACCACCTGGCCATCGCTCTCGCGCTCGGGGTGCTGATCGTTGGGCAGGTCGGCCGCCTGCTGGTCCATTCCCCCGTGCCGTTCCTGCTGCTGTCGATGGTCGCGCTTGCCGGCATGGCGCAGGCCAACGTCCTGATGCCGTCGCTGGTGCGCCAGCACTATCCGCGCCGGATCGGGCTGGCGACGGCCCTGTACTCGTTCACCCTGACGGTGGGCGTCACGACCGCGAGCGTGGCGACCGTGCCCGTCGCGCACTCGATGGGCGGGTGGCGTGCGGCGCTCGCCGTCTGGGTGGTGGCTGCGGCGGCGGCCCTTGTCGCCTGGCTCCCGCTGCTTCGCTCCCGCGAGCAGCGCCGCACGGACGGGCAGCCGCGCGTCACGCTCGGCCAGATCGCCCGGACCCGGCTCGGCTGGGCGCTCGCGGTGCTCTTCGGTATCCAGTCGGCGCAGGCCTACTCGATCTTCGGGTGGCTGCCCAGCGTCTACCGCTCCGCAGGCCTCGACGAGGTGCAGGCGGGCCTGATGCTCGGCATCGCCACCGGCGTCGGGCTGATCCCCGCCTTCGCGATCCCCGCCTACGTGGCGCGCACCCGCAACCCGACGGTGCTCTTCCTGTCGATCCTCGCGTTCCTGGTCGCCGGCTACCTCGGGCTGATGCTTGCGCCGTCGAGCCTTCCGTGGCTGTGGGCGATCTTCCTGGCGCTCGGCACCGCGTCGTTCCCGCTGCTGCTCGCGCTGTTCGGCACCCGGGCACGGACGCCCGCGGCCACCGCGGCGCTCAGCGGGTTCTCGCAGTCGGTCGGCTACGTCATCGCGACGCTCGGCCCACTGTCGTTCGGGGTGCTGCACTCCGTCACGGGAGGCTGGACTGCGCCGATCGCGCTGCAACTGTTCCTGGTGGCGCCGATGCTGCTCGCCGGCCTGTACGCCTGCCGGCCCGTGCTCGTCGAGGACGAACTGGGCGACTAGCGCTTCTTGTAGAGCTTCTTCGACTGGTAGACGGGCTCGCTCGTCACGTTGACGCCCAAGTTGCGCAGGATCCCCTCATCCACCGAGCCGAGGATCACGCTGCTGTGCACGTCGCAGCCGCGCAACTCGCTGAGCCGCTCGAGGGCCGCCTTCGCGTTCGGGTCGTAGGTCGCGCTGACCGACAGCGCGATCAGCACCTCGTCGGTGTGCAGCCTCGGGTTGAGGCTGCCCAGATGCGCCGTCTTGAGGGTCTGGATGGGCTCGATGGTCTCGGGCGAGAGCAGCCGCACCTTCGGGTCGATGCCTGCCAACTCCTTGAGCGCGTCGAGCAGCATCGCGGAGCAGGCTCCCAGAAGCGGGGAGGTCTTGCCCGTGATGATCCGGCCGTCGGCCAGTTCCATGGCCGCTGCGGGCGCCTTGGTGCGCCGCTCCACCTCCAGCGCGGGGCCCGCCACCGGGCGGTCCTCGCGGGCGATGCCGACCTGGCTCATCGTCAGCGCGATCCGGTCAGAGACGGTCGGCTCGAGTTCGTCGCGCCGCTCGGCGACCAATGCCTTGAAGTAGCGCCGGATGATCTCCTGCTTCGCGGCGTCGCGGCACACCTCGTCGTCGGAGATGCACACCCCGGCCATGTTGACGCCCATGTCGGTGGGCGACTCGTAGGGGGAGCTGCCCGTGAGGCGTTCAAGCAGGAGCTTCAGGACGGGGAAGATCTCGACGTCGCGGTTGTAGTTGACGCACTGCTCGCCGTAGGCGGCAAGGTGGTACGGGTCGATCATGTTGACGTCGTCGAGGTCGGCGGTGGCGGCCTCGTAGGCGAGGTTGACGGGGTGGTCGAGCGGCAGGTTCCAGATCGGGAACGTCTCGTACTTGGCGTAGCCGGAGCTGATGCCGCGCTGATGGTCGTGATAGAGCTGCGAAAGGCAGGTGGCCATCTTGCCGCTGCCGGGGCCCGGCGCGGTCACGATCACGACGTCGCGCTCGGTCTCGATGTAGTCGTTGCGGCCGTAGCCCGCGTCGCTGACGATCAGGGAGACGTCGTTGGGGTAGCCCTTGATCGGGTAGTGCCGGTACACCTTCAGGCCGAGGCGCTCCAGCTTGCGCTTGAAGGCGCGGGCCTGGCGGTGCTCGTCCGTCATCTGCGTGATGACGATGCTGCCGACCAACAGGCCGTAGGAGCGGAACTCGTCGATCAGGCGCAGCACGTCCAGTTCGTAGGTGATGCCGAGGTCGGCACGGACCTTGTTGCGGGCCAGGTCGTGCGCCGAGACCGCGATGACGACCTCGATGTCGTCCTTGATGGTCTCCAGCATCTGGATCTTGTTGTCGGGTGTGAAGCCGGGCAGGACGCGCGACGCGTGGTGGTCGTCGAAAAGCTTGCCGCCGAACTCCAGATACAGCTTGCCGCCGAAGCGCTTCCGCCGCTCGTTGATGTGCTCCGACTGCAGAGCCAGATAGCGTTCCCGGTCAAAACCAACGTTGCGCGTCACGGAGGTCGATCGTATCGTGCCGCCCCCATGAATCCCCCATCCATGCGGTTGTTAACATCCCGGCATGACTGAGTTGACTCTGCATCGTCTCGGCACGAGCGGGGCGCCGACGATGGTGCTCGTGCACGGCCTGACCGACGACGGCACCAACTGGCCCGACGCGGTCGAGCACTGGCGCGGGACCTACGACCTGATCGCCGTCGACCTCCGCGGCCACGGCACCTCGCCGCGCTTCGAGGCCTCGCAACTGGCCGCCGCCTCGACGGTGATGCAGCGCGACGTCGAGGAGGTGCTCGCCTCTCTCGGCGCGCCGGCGGTGCTGGTGGGTCACTCGCTCGGCGGCTTCCTCTCGGCCCGGATCGCGCTGGAGCGGCCCGACCTCGTCAGGGCGGCGGTGCTGGAGGACCCGGCGAAGCCCCCGCCCGTCGACGACCCGGACTTCGACCTGACCGGGTTTCGCGACCAGCAGGTGGCCTTCGTGGAGGCCGTCACGTCGCGCCGCGCGGACGAGGTCGCCCGGATGGGCCGCGAGACGCCGTGGACGGGCACTGAGATCGAGGCGTGGGCCGACTCCAAGCCGCGCGTCGACCGTGTCTACCTGCGCGAAGGGCTCCGGCTCATGTCCGGGCCGTGGGAGCGTGGCCTGTTCAGCGAACTTACGGTGCCGACGCTCATCGTCACTCCCATCGACGGGGAGATGGCGCCCGATCCCGCGCTGATCGGCAATCCGCTTGTGCGCTGCGTCGAGATCGAGGGCGCCGGGCACTGCGTCAGGCGGGATCGCCCGGAGGCCTACTTCTCCGCCGTCGACGCGTTTCTTGCGGGTCTCTGACAAGCATTGAAGGTGGTCGCTGACCGCTCAGCGGGTAAGGTGCTAGATCGTCCCTGGCCCCTGCGGAGGAGAACCGCGTGCAGTCCGACCATCACAACCGGTCGCAGAAGGAGGGCATCGGGCCGAAGGCCCGACGCCTGTTCAAGCAGGTCGACGAGACCTACCCCCACGGCATCCACCCGGCCCTCGTGCCTGGCATCGGCGTCGAGGAGCAGCGAAACCGGTACGGAACGGACAAGGTCGTCTTCGGCGTCACCGCCGTCCTGATCATCGCGTTCATCGCCTGGGGTGTCGTCTCGACCGAGACCCTCTCGTCCGCCTCGAAGGTCGCGCTGGAGTGGACGCTCGCCCACGTCGGCTGGCTGTTCACCGGCCTCGTCGCGGTGATCCTGCTGTTCATGCTGTTCATCGCGATGAGCCGCTACGGCAACATCCCGCTCGGCAAGGACGACGAGAAGCCGGAGTACCGCAAGTTCTCGTGGATCGCCATGATGTTCTCCGCGGGCATCGGCATCGGCATCATCTTCTTCGGCCCGCTCGAGCCGCTGACCTACTACCAGTCGCCCGCCCCCGACGCCGCGACCCCCGAGACGCCCGAGGCCGCCGTCAAGGCCCTCGCGCAGACCTTCTTCCACTGGGGCATCGGCCCCTGGGCGATCTACGGCCTGGTCGGCGCCGCCGTGGCCTACGGCGCGTTCCGCCGCGGCCGGGTGCCCCTGATGAGCTCGATCCTGGTAGCGCTGCTCGGCCAGAAGCGCGCCGACGGCATCGCGGGTCGGATGGTCGACATGTTCGCCATCGTCGCCACGCTGTTCGGCACGTCCGCCTCGCTCGGCATCGGCGCCATGCAGATCGGCCGCGGGGTCGAGATCGTCGGCGGGATCGGCAAGCTCCCCAACGCGGCGCTGATCGCGATCATCGCGGTGCTGACCGCCTGCTTCATCGCCTCCGCCGTCTCCGGCGTCGGGCGCGGCATCCGCTGGCTGTCCAACATCAACATGGTGCTGGCCCTTGTGCTGTCGCTGTTCATCTTCATCGCGGGCCCGACGCTGTTCATCCTGAACCTGTGGCCCGCCGCGATCATGGAGTACTTCCAGAGCTTCTTCCACATGCTGGGCCTCGGCCCCGCCTACGGCGCGGAAGCCGCGACATTCACCGGCACCTGGACCGTCTTCTACTGGGCGTGGTGGATCTCCTGGTCGCCGTTCGTCGGCATCTTCCTGGCGAAGATCTCCCGCGGCAGGACGCTGCGCGAGTTCGTCCTGTACGTGATCACGATGCCGACGCTCGTGTGCGTGATGACCTTCGGCATCCTCGGCGGCAGCAGCATCTGGCTGCGCAGCCAGGGCGACCCGATCTCCGCCGACGGCGACCCCGAGGAGATGTTCTTCCACGTGCTGAGCACGCTGCCGCTTGCGCAGGTCACGCCGATCCTCGGCATGGTGATCA
The DNA here is from genome assembly GCA_027658995.1 of Propionibacteriaceae bacterium AM104-82. Classification (GTDB taxonomy): domain Bacteria; phylum Actinomycetota; class Actinomycetes; order Propionibacteriales; family Propionibacteriaceae; genus Arachnia. The sequence goes on along the minus strand of JAQDQK010000001.1, from coordinate 152,222 downwards.
TCGCGATCTTCTTCATCACCTCTGCCGACTCGGCCTCCATCGTGATGGGCACGCTGTCGCAGCGCGGCAACTCGGAGCCCGCGAAGCTGGTGACGATCTTCTGGGGCCTCGCCATGATGGGCATCGCCGTGGTGATGCTGCTGATCGGCGGCGGCGACGCCCTGTCGGGCCTGCAGAACATGATCATCGTCACGGCCATCCCGTTCGCGGCGATCCTGGTCGCGATGATGATCTCCTTTGCCAAGGACCTGCGCTCCGACCCGCTGGTGATCCGCCGCGCCTACGCCACCTGGGCGCTGCGCGACGCCGTCAAGAAGGGCGTCGACCGGTACGGCGACGACTTCCGCCTCGCGGTGCAGCGCGCCCCCGAGGGCGAGGGCGCCGGAGCCGACTTCGACTCGCACGACGCGAAGGTCACCGACTGGTACCAGCGCACCGACGAGGAGGGTCAGCCCGTCGACTACGACTACGCCACCGGCACCTACGCCGACGGCTGGACCCCCGAGGGCGACGCTCAGGACGTCGCCGATGGCACCGTCCCGCAGGTCCCCGACGGCGAGGTCCCCGACACCGCCGTCACGGAGCAGGCACCGGGCCCCGACGCTCGGTGAGGTCCCGGCGTTGAGCAGTAGTCGATGTTCGTGCGCCGTAGGGACGCGTGTTAGCGCTCGCATCGTCAACGAGGCACGGATGCTGCTCAACGCCTGACCCCGCACCGTTGTTAGCCTGACGACTTCCGACGAGAGGTTTTCCATGCGCCGCTCCCTCCGCGCCACCGCAGCAACCGTTGCCATCGCCTGCCTCGCCCTCGCGGGCTGTTCGACCGGCGGGGTCAACGTCGACAGCAAATGGTCAGTTGCCGCGTCGCTCGAGCAGGTGCCCGCCGACGCCATCGGGACGCCGCGCTTCGTGGTCGCGGGCGACCTGGAGGGGGCGGGCAAGGCCGGGGGCTTCGACCCTCACGACGAAAGCAACGCCCAGAGGCTGCTCGGCGTCAACTCCCCCGTCTACGTGCCGTTCCCGGACCTGCCGGTCCGCTCCGATCCGGCGGTCTTCGAGGAACTGTCGGGCTTCGACCTGCTCGAAGCCGACCGGTTCGTCGCCAACGGGCTCGGCGAGCAGCCCTTCACGGTCGTCATGGGCGACCTGGGTCCCGACACGCTGCCGGACTCCCTCACGGACGTCGGCGACGGGATCCGCAGCGACATCGACGGCGAGGACGGGGCCGCCAACATGGCCAGGGAGGGCATCGACCCGATCGGTCGGCCGGTCCGGTTCGCGGCGAAGGAGAACGCGATCGCGATGAGCACCAGCACACCGCTTGTCACCGACTGGCTGGGCGGCGACGCCCCCACGCTGGCCGAGGACGAGGGACTCGTCGAGGTCGCCAAGGCGCTCGACGGCGAGGACGTGTTCTCGGCGCTCCTGACCGACGCGATGCCGATGGCCCCCGACCTGATGGCAACGCCCGAGTCGGCCGCCCAGCAGATGGAGGCCCTGGAGAAGGCGACGCCGCCGGCGCCGTTCGACACGGTCGGGCTCGGGTGGAAGCGCGGTCAGGTCGTGGTCGCGTACCGGTTCGCCGAGGAGCCCGACACCGCAGCCCTGGAGGCGGTCTGGCGCGACGGGATGATGTTCACGACCCAGACCCCGATCTCGGAGCGCTTGTCGGTGGCATCGGTCACCGCGAAGGGCAACGTCGGGATCGTCACGCTCGACATCGCCGAGGGCGCGAGCCCCGCCCTCGCGGAGCAGATGCTGCAGCAGCGCGAACCGGTCTTCGTCTCACGCTGAGCCTGTCCCGCCCTATCGCCGGTCCCGGGTCGCTGGGGTTGGGTGAGGGCTTGAGCATGTTTGGTTGCTCGTTGCGCGACACGCCGGGTTTTAACGATCAGATCTGAAACGAGTTACCAAACATGCTCAACGAGCCACCCGCACCGCACCCCCGGGTGGGTCCAGCTCAGCGTGGGCCCATCAGGCCAGGTCGGGCTTGACGACCGACAGCGGAAGCAGCGTGCGACCCGTGGGGCCGATCTGGATCTCGGTGTCCATCTGCGGGCAGACGCCGCAGTCGTAGCACGGCGTCCAGCGGCAGTCCTCGACCTCGCGCTCGTCGACGGCGTCCTGCCAGTCCTCCCACAGCCAGTCGCGGTCGAGGCCCGCGTCGAGGTGGTCCCACGGCAGGACCTCCTCGTAGCCGCGCTCGCGGGTGGTGAACCAGTCAAGGTCGATGCCGTCGAGGGCCAGTTCCTCGTTGGCTGCGGTCGTCCACCGCTCGAAGCTGAAGTGCTCGCTCCACCCGTCGAACTTGCCGCCCTCGCGCCAGACCCGCTCGATCACGCGGCCGACGCGACGGTCGCCGCGCGACAGCAGGCCCTCGATGATGCCCGGCTTGCCGTCGTGGTAGCGCATGCCGATGGCCTTGCCGTAGTTGCGGTCCTGCCGGATGGTCTCCTTCAGCAGCATCAGGCGCCGGTCGATCGTCTCGGCGCTGGCCTGCGCCGCCCACTGGAACGGCGTGTGGGGCTTCGGCACGAAGCCGCCGATGGAGACGGTGCAGCGGATGTCGCGGGTGCCTGAGGCCTTGCGGCCGGTCTCGATCACGCGGGTCGCGAGCGAGGCGATCGCCAGCACGTCCTCGTCGGTCTCGGTCGGCAGGCCGCACATGAAATACAGCTTCACCTGGCGCCACCCGGACGAGAACGCCGCGGCCACCGTGTCGATCAGGTCGTCCTCGGTGACCATCTTGTTGATCACCTTGCGCATCCGCTCCGAGCCGCCCTCGGGCGCGAACGTGAGGCCGGAGCGACGGCCGTTGCGGCTCAGTTCGTTTGCCAGGTCGATGTTGAAGGCATCGACGCGGGTCGACGGCAGCGAGAGGGACACGTTGGTGCCCTCGTAGCGGTCCGCGAGTTGGCGGGTCACCTCCGCGATCTCGGAGTGGTCGGCCGACGACAGCGACAGCAGCCCGATCTCCTCGAGACCCGTCGCCTGCAGGCCGCCCTGCACCATGGCGCCGATGGTCTCGATGTTGCGCTCGCGCACCGGGCGGGTGATCATGCCCGCCTGGCAGAACCGGCAGCCGCGGGTGCAGCCGCGGAAGATCTCGACGGAGTAGCGCTCGTGCACCGTCTCGGCCATCGGCACGATGGGCTTCTTGGGGTAGGGCCACTGGTCGAGGTCCATCAGCGTGTGCTTGCGGACCTGGTGCGGCACCCCCGCGCGGTTGGGGGCGACGCGCTGGATGCGACCGTCGTCGAGGTAGTCGACGTCGTAGAAGCGCGGCACGTAGAAGGCGCCGGTCAGCGCGAGCCGCATCAGCAGCCCGTCGCGGCCGCCCTCGCGCCCGTCAAGCTTCCATTCGCGGATGATGTCGGAGATCAGCAGCGAGGCCTCCTCGCCGTCGCCCAGCACCGCGACGTCGATGAAGTCGGCGATCGGCTCCGGGTTGAACGCCGCATGGCCTCCCGCGATGACCAGCGGCTCGTCCTCGCCGCGGTCGGCCGCGTGCAGGCTGAGCTGCGACAGGTCGATCAGGTTCAGCAGGTTGGTGTAGCCCAACTCGGTCGAGAACGACACTCCGAGCACGTCGAACAGGCCGACGGGGCGGTGCGCGTCGAGCGTGAACTGCGGGACGGAGTGCGAGCGCATCTGCTCCTCCATGTCCGGCCACACCGAGTAGGTGCGCTCCGCGAGGATCCAGTCGCGCTCGTTGAGCACCTCGTACAGGATCGCCACGCCCTGGTTGGGCTGCCCGACCTCGTACGCGTCGGGGTACGAGAGGCACCAACGCACGTCGACGGAGTCCCAGTCCTTGACGACGGAGTTGTGTTCCCCGCCGACGTACTGGATCGGCTTGCTCACCTGCGCGAGCAGCGGCTCGAGCCGGTCGAACACCGAATGGGTTGGAAGCGCTGGCGTCATAGTCATAGCGCCGCCCAGAATAACCGGCGGGGAGGCGATTTCCCTAGGGCGTTGCGGTTGTCCAGGGCTTCACAGCCGCACGATGCGTCGGTACACGTGGTACCCGGACGCCAGGTCCTTGTCCCACTCCTCCGAGGCCCACGAGCGGTAGAACGTGGACAGCGGGAGGCTCTGGTGAAACCAGCCGATCGAGTCGTGCAGCGACACGCCGCCGTCGCCGCCCTTGGCGATCCTCGGGTCGGCGGTGACCTCCTGCTTGAACTGGTCCCAGGCGATCCGCAGCCCGAAGCGGTTCGGCTCGGCAAGCACGTCCGGCTCGCTGCCGTAGCCGTAGCCGATGTCGCCCGGGTCGTCGTCGCCCCACCTGAACAGTGTGCGCGATCCGCCGCCGCACAGGTACTCCCATTCGTCCTCGGACGGCAGCGCGAAACCCTCGGCCTCGACGTCGGCGCTGAGGCGCGCGTGCGTCGTCGGCTCCTCGAGGTAGACGGCGAGGTCGCCGCCTTCTTGGCGGACGAGGTCGACGACGCCGACGAGCCGGGCGTTCCCGTTCGGGGCGATCTCGCCGAGTCGCGCGATCCCGTCGAGCGCGCGGTCGGCGTGCTCGGGGTCGAGATCGACGGCACCGCTGGCGTCGTCGTAGCTGCCCACGTAGCGCCGACCGATGGGCCGTGGGACGCGCTCCACCAGCATCGGGGCGATCGTGACGGTGCGCACCGGTGAGAGCGCCTCGGCGACGCGGGCGCCGTAGGCGCTCATCGTGAACTCGGCGGCCACCTCGGGCTCGGCCTCCGGGTAGTCACGAAGCCCCTCGACGCGGGCGCGCAGGAAGCCGAGGACGGCTGGATCGACGTCGGGTTCCGCCTCCGCGGTGGCGAGCCAGCGAAGCGCGCCCTCCAACGGGTGGGCGATGGCGAACAGGTCGGCCTCGATGGAGTCGACGATGTCCCCGGGCATCGCGTCGAACACGCCGCGCCCCGGCGCGACCCAGCCCAGTTCGACCTCGGCGCCGGGCACCAGGACGAACTCCGCGCCGAAGCCGCGGTACAGCGCGACCTTCGGGCCGGCGGCCACGCCTGGAGGGGCGTCGCGGAAGGTCGCCTCCCCTGCCGGCTCGAAGCCGGGCGGCAGCGTCATCACGGGGCGGGAGGCGCCGTCTGCTCGACCCGCTCGGGCGGGCCGACGGTGACGATCCTCTGCCGCTTGGCGACCCACAGGATCAGGGCGCCTGCGGCAACGGTCGTGGCGACCTGCAGCAGCACCTCGGGGCCGCCCGCTCCTGCGGCGCGGTCGAACTGCGCCTCCATGTCCTGGAAGGACAGCAGCGCCATGCCGATCATGTTGTTGACGATGTGGATCGCGACGGCGCCCTCGAGGCCCCCGGTGCGCCACGCGAGGTAGGTGCCGACGGCGCCCATCGAGAAGTAGACGAGGTTGAGCCACACGTCGGTGGAGGCGTGCAGGCCCATGAAGATCAGGCTGTTGACGATGCCGCCGACCAGGGCCGCAGTCAGCGGTGCCGCGAACCAGGATCCGACGGTGCGCAGCACGAAGCCGCGCAGCAGGTACTCCTCCGCCGCGGCCTGGAACGGGGTCACGAGCATCAGGCCGATCAGCAGCCACCACGTGTAGTCGCGCACGCCGAGCCCGAGCGCGTCCACGCCGTCGATCAGCACGCTGACCGCGGTGTAGACGAGGAACACCGCGGCCGTGACGCCGACGCAGCGCAGGAAGAAGCCCCACCGGAAGCGCCCCACCACCGAGGACAGGTAGCCGGGCGGCTGGCCGATCAGGCGCACCACCACGAACCCCATCGGCAGCACCAGCGCGATCGAGATGCTGTTGGCGAGCACCATGGTGGGGCTAAGCGAGCCCTGCGTCAGTGCCTCGAGGGCCGCCTCGTCGGGCATGCCTCCCGCGAAGACCGCGATGAGCAGGATGAGGGTGGACAGCGCCACGAAGACGACGCCCATCAGCACCGTCGCGATGATGGGGATCGCGGGCTTGATGCCGGGCGCGCGCCAGAACTGCTGGTAACTGGTCGGCTCGACCGGCATCAGCGAGGGCCGCTGCTGCGGCAGGTAGGGCTCGGGCCCCCCGACGACGGGCGGCGGCCACTGTTGGCGTTGCTGCTCCCACGACCCCTGCTCGGCCATGGGCGGCGGCCACTGTTCGCCCTGCTGCTCCCAGGACTGCTGTTGCTCCCAGGACTGCGGCGCGGCGGGAGGCTCCCACCGCGGCGACCAGGGCTCGTTCGGGTCGGCCAGCGCGCCCTGCGGGTCCTGGGGATCGGTCACAGGTCGGGGAACCAGAGGGCGATCTCGGAGGCGGCGGTCTCGGGCGAGTCGGAGGCGTGCACCGCGTTGCGGCGCACCGACTGCGCGAAGTCGGCGCGGATGGTGCCGGGCGCGGCCTTCGCCGGGTCGGTGGCGCCGTTGAGCGCACGCACCCGGGCGACGGCCTCCTCGCCCTCGAGCACCAGCGCGATGAGCGGGCCCTCTGTCATGAAGTCGCGCAGCGCCGGGTAGTAGTCCCTTCCGACGTGCTCGCTGTAGTGCCGGTCTGCGAACGCCGGGGTGATGGTGCGTTGGTCCATGGCGACGGGCCGCAACTTTGCGTGCTCGTAACGCGACAGAATGTCTCCGACGTTGCCGTCCTCGACTGCGTCTGGCTTGATGATGGCGAATGTGCGCGCGGTCATTGAGCGCTTCCCTCTCGGCTGCGGTGGGTTTCGATGCGCTTTCCTAGTACGACGCACGTCACCCAGATCAACGCAAAGATGATACCCATGGCATACATCCACGGCGTGAGCAGCCCCAGCGCAATGGTGGCGGCCTGCGCGGCCCAGCCCACCAGGTAACCCCAGCGCTTCCGTAGCCCCGCGCTCCCGGCGAGGCACAGCAGGGTGACGACGGCGCAGCACAGTGCCGCGACGCCGAGGTGGATCCCGGAGACCTGGATCATGCCGATGTAGCCGAGCCAGACCACGATGATCTGCAGGATCAGCGTCGACATGGCGGGCATCCGCATCGGGTTGTCTGGCGCGAGCGTCACTCCTGGTCCCCCTTCTTCAGGAGGTCGCGGGCCTCGCCCGCGGCGATCACGGAACCCGCGACCAGCACGCCCGCCTGCGCGGTGGAGGTGTCGGCGAGCATCACCGCGAGGTCCAGCGCCTCGGCCATGGTCGCGGCGCGGTGCACCTGGTGCGTCGACCAGATCGTCTCGGCGAGCGCCGCGAGGTCGTCGACGGAACGGGCGCGGGGGCTCGTCGAGGTCTTGGTGATGACGACCTGGTCCATCTTCTCCGCGAAGATGCCGAGCACCTCCTCCGCGTCCTTGTCCTGCATCATGGCGACCACGCCGATGACGGGGTCGAAGTCGTAGCTCTCGTTGACGGCGTCGATGGTGACGCGGGCGGCCTGCGGGTTGTGCGCGGTGTCGATCACGATGGGAGGCGAGGTGCGCACCAGTTCCAGCCGCGCCGGGGCCTCGACCGCGCCGAGTCCCTCGACGACGATCTCCGGGTTGAGCGGCTTCGAGCCGAGGAAGGCCTCGACGGCGGCCACCGACAGCGCCGCGTTGCGGGCCATGTGCTCGCCGTACAGCGGCAGGAACACGTCCCCGATCGGGCCGGTGAGGGTCTCGAGTCGCAGCAACTGGCCCCCGACGGCCAACTGCCGGTCGATCACGCCGAAGTCGGGCCCCTCGGCCTTGACCAGTGCACCCACCTCGACGGCGCGTTCCAGCAGCACGCGGGCGGCCGCCGGGTCCTGGCCGGAGAGGACGGCGGTGGAGCCGTGCTTGATGATGCCTGCCTTCTCCCCCGCGATCTCCGCGATGGTGTCGCCGAGGATGTGGGTGTGGTCGAGCCCGATGGGCGTGACGACCGCGACGGCCGCGTCGGCGACGTTGGTGGCGTCCCAGCGTCCGCCGAGGCCCACCTCTATGACGGCGACGTCGACGGGCGCGTCGGCGAAGGCCGCGTAGGCCATGCCGGTGATGACCTCGAAGAAGGTCATGTCGACGCCGTCGAGTTGCTGCTCGTCGACCATGGCGACGTAGGGGGCGATGTCGGCCCACACCTCATCGAAGCGCTCCTCGCTGATCGGCTCGCCGTCGATCACGATCCGTTCGCGCACGTCGCTCAGGTGCGGGCTGGCGAACCTGCCGACGCGCAGCCCCGCGGCCCGCAGGATCGTGTCGATCATGATGGCGGTGCTGCCCTTGCCGTTGGTGCCCGCGATCTGGATCACCGGCATGGCGCGCTGCGGGTCGCCCAGCAGTTCCATCAGCGCGGAGACGCGACTCAGGCTCGGCGCGACGCGATGCTCCGGCCACCTGGCGGTAAGTGCCGCCGTCAGTTCTTGATGTGTGGTGTGACTCATGGTGCCTTCAGGGTACTGGTCGACGCTGCGCGGGGGCGCCTCCGCGCCGCCTGCTGGCGCCGGTTAGTGTGATGACCCACCTGCGGAAGGGCACGCATGTCGAGCAGACGCGCCGCACTGCGCCAGCAGCAACTGGCGGAGGAACGGGCCAAGCGGACCAGGCGGATCGCGATCGCGGCGGTCGCCATCGTGACGGTCGCCGTCGTCGGGGTGCTCGCCCTCCTGCTCGTCCGTTCGTTGAGCCCGGACGAGCCCGCCGCGGAACAGGGAAGGCCGCCGGCCGCGACGGCAGGCCACGGCATCCTGGTGGCGGGCAAGGCACCGGTCGACGGGGTGCCGCACCTGGTGATGTGGGGCGACTACCAGTGCCCGTACTGCGCTGTCGCCGAGCACGCCTACGGCGAGGCCATCATCGGCCTGGTCGACGACGGACGCCTGACGGCCGAGGTCCGCACCGCCCACTTCCGGGACGGGAAGGCCGAGTTCGGGCCGTCCAGGCGGGCAGCGATGGCCGCGGCGGCGGCCGACGCCGTCGGGCGCTTCGACGCGTACCACGTGGCCCTCTACGAGGCCATGGGCAACGGCTTCCCCGACGCCTTCCTCCGCGAGGAACTCCCGGCGCGGCTGGGCATCACCGGATCGGACCTTGAGACGTTCCGGCGGGCCTACGACGAGCGCACCTTCGCGCAGTTCACGGCCGACGCCAACGCCGCCCTGTTCTCCTCAGGAATCCAGGGCACGCCGTCCTATCAGGTCGACGGCGTCGACCTCGAACTGTTCGGGCCGGGCGGCCAGCCCTCGTTCGCCTCCCCCGAGGCGCTACTGGAGGCCATTGAGGCCGCAGCCCGCTGATCCGACGGGTAGTTGAATATGGGATCTCTTTGGTCACCGGTTACGATGGAACCGCCGCGCCCGAGCTGAGGGTCGGCACCCTGACCCGGAACTCAAGGAGCGCTCCCCTATGGCCAACAACTCGTCGCTGAGCAAGCGCGCAGCACTGCGTCAGCAGCAGGAGCAGGACGAGCGCTCCAAGCGCAACAAGCGCATCGCGTTCGCGGGCATCGGCCTGGCGGTCGCGGTGGTCCTGATCGTGATCGGCTTCGTCGCCGTCTCCGCGTTCACCAAGGCCCAGGGCATCACCGCAGACCAGCTCACCCCTCCGAACGCGACCGACCGCAAGGGCGTCCTGATGGACGCGAAGCAGCCGAGCGCAGACAAGCCGCACCTGGTGATCTACGAGGACTACCAGTGCCCCGCGTGTAAGGTCCGCGAGCAGTACTACGGCCCGGTGACCGAGAAGCTGGTCGCCGAGGACAAGATCACGGTCGAGGTCCGCAGCGTCTACTTCCTCGACGGCAAGAAGCTCGACGGCACCCGCGTCGAGGACGGCCCGTCCAAGCGCGCGGCGATCGCTGCCGCGGCGGCAGACGAGGTCGGCAAGTACCGCCAGTACCACGACGTCGTCTACAAGAACCAGCCCACCGAGGGCGTCGGCTACACCGACCAGCAGTTGCGCGAGGACTTCGCCAAGGAGGCCGGCATCGAGGGCGACGACCTGACCAAGTTCCAGAAGAGGTACAACGAGCGGGCCTACGACACGTTCGTGCGCGACGCGCAGAAGCGCTTCGACGAGGACCAGATCACCGGCACGCCCACCTACATCGTCAGCGGCCAGCAACTGAAGTTCGCCACCGACGCGGGCGAGGCGCTCATCCAGCCGACCGAGGCCGACCTCCTGCGGGCCGTCACCGAGGCCTGGAACGCCGGCGGCAAGAAGATCGAGAGCTGATCCAACAAGCGGTTAGGCTCGTCGAATGAGCCAGCCACCCAACTTCGACCCCCGGCAGCAGCCCTCTCAGGGCAGCCCCGGGGGTCCTGGTTCTTCCGGACAGCCCGGCCCCCAGGGGCAGCCGAACGGCCCGACTCAGCCCGGTCCCGGGGGCCAGTGGCAGGGTCCCCCGAACGGCCAGTGGCAAGGCCCTCCCAACGGTGGCCAGTGGCAGGGTCCGCCGAGCGGCCCCGGTTGGCAGCAGCCCAAGAAGTCCGGTAGCGGCAAGGTCGTGGCGATCGTCGTCGGGATCGTGCTCGGGGTTCTTCTCCTGATCGGCGCGGCCGCCGCCATCGTGGCCGGCATCGTGGTCGCCAACGCCCCTCGGCAGCCGGCCCCCACCGCTGCGGGCCCGGCCACCACTGCCGCGACGCCCACCGTCGACCTGCCGGACGCCTCGGACGCTCCCCCGAACGCCACCCCCGGCCACGGCATCGCGCTGCAGGGCAAGCAGCCGCGCGAGGGCACGCCCAACCTGATCATGTACGTCGACTACCAGTGCCCGCACTGCGCCGCCGCGTCGGCGACCTATTTCGACTCGATCGAGCTACTCGTCAGCGAGGGCAAGATCACCGCAGAGGTGCGCGCGCTGCACTTCATGGACACCAACAAGGGCAACCAGTGGTCGATGAAGTCGGCGCTTGGCGCCGCCAACGCCGACCTGCTCGGCTTCTTCGACAACTACCACCGCGCCCTGATGGAGAGCCAGAACATGGGTGTGCCGTTCGACGACGAGGCGCTCAGCACCACCCTGCCTCAGGAAGCGAGCATGACGGGCGAGACGCTGGCCCAGTTCCAGGCCCTCTACGCCGCGCCCAACTACGAGGCGTGGGTGACCGAGGAGGGCGAGGCGCCGCTCGCCGCGGGACTCCAGACCGTCCCCAAGTACGTCGTCAGCGGCGTCGACCTCCCGATCGCCTCGACCGACGCCCCGATGGACGGCACCCCTGAGGGCGTCCTCGCGGCCGTGACCGAGGCGTGGGAGAAGGGCGGCAAGACGCTCGACGGCTAGGTTTCGCCGCCGTCGGGCGTCCAACTAAGATCGGGGCCATGACTGCACCGAACGCGCAGCAGCGCGCCCTCCCCGACAAGCCCGTCCTCGAAGGCCTCGAAGCCAAGTGGGGACAGGTATGGGCGGACGAGGGCACCTACGCGTTCGTCCGGCCGGAGAGCCGCGAGCAGGTGTTCTCCATCGACACCCCGCCGCCGACGGTGTCGGGATCGCTGCACGTGGGCCACGTGTTCAGCTACACCCACACCGACACGATCGCCCGCTACCAGCGGATGAACGGCAAGCAGGTGTTCTACCCGATGGGCTGGGACGACAACGGCCTGCCGACCGAGCGCCGCGTGCAGAACTACTACGGCGTTCGTTGCGATCCGTCGGTCGCCTACGACCCGGACTTCCAGCCGCCCGCGAAGCCCGACCCGAAGCGGCAGGTGCCGATCAGCAGGCGCAACTTCATCGAGTTGTGCCACGAGCTGACGGCGGTCGACGAGAAGGCGTTTGAGGACCTGTGGCGCCAGCTCGGCCTGTCGGTCGACTGGGACACGCTGTACGCGACCATCTCGGAGTCGTCGCAGGCGATCGCCCAGATGGCGTTCCTGCGCAATTTCGCCCGCGACGAGGCCTACCTCAGCTACGCGCCGACGCTGTGGGACGTCACGTTCCAGACGGCGGTCGCGCAGGCCGAGCTTGAGGCGCGCGACTATCCCGGCGCCTACCACCGCGTGGCGTTCCACCGCGAGGGCGGCGAGCCCGTCTACATCGAGACGACCCGCCCCGAACTGCTGGTCTCGGTATGCGCGCTGATCGCCCACCCCGACGACGAGCGCTACACCGACCTGTTCGGAAGCACAGTCACCTCGCCGCTGTTCGGCGTCGAGATCCCGGTGCTCGCCCACCCGGCGGCCGAGCCGGACAAGGGCGCTGGCATCGCGATGTGCTGTACCTTCGGCGACCTCACCGACGTCACCTGGTGGCGCGAACTGGACCTGCCGACCCGCACCGTGATCGGCCGTGACGGCCGGTTCCAGGCCGAGACCCCCGAGTGGGTCGTCAACACCGAGGCCTACGAGCCGCTCGCAGGCAAGACGGCGTTCTCGGCGCGCGAGGCCACGGTCGCAGCGCTGCGCGAGACGGGCGACCTCGACGGCGAACCGAAGGCCACCACCCGCAAGGCCAACTTCTACGAGAAGGGCGACAAGCCCCTCGAGATCGTCGCGACCCGCCAGTGGTACATCCGCAACGGCGGCCGCGACGAGGCACTGAAGGCCGCCCTGTTGGCCCGCGGCGAGGAGTTGGAGTGGTCGCCCGAGCACATGCGGCACCGCTACGAGAACTGGGTCGGCGGCCTCAACGGCGACTGGCTCGTCTCGCGGCAGCGCTTCTTCGGCGTGCCGTTCCCGATCTGGTACCCGCTGGACGCCGAGGGCGAGCCCGATTACGACCACCCGATCGTGCCTGAGGAGGCCGCGCTCCCCGTCGATCCGATGTCGGCGCCCGCGCCCGGCTTCTCCGAGGAGCAGCGCAATCAGCCGGGCGGCTTCATGGCCGATCCCGATGTGATGGACACCTGGGCGACGTCGTCCCTCACGCCGCAGATCGCGACGGGCTGGGAGCGCGACGAGGAACTGTTCAACCTGACGTTCCCGATGGACATCGCTCCGCAGGCGCACGACATCATCCGCACCTGGCTGTTCAGCCGCATCGTGCGGGCGAACTTCGAGAACGACTCGCTGCCGTGGAAGCGCGCCACCATCTCCGGCTTCGTGGTCGACCCCGACCGCAAGAAGATGAGCAAGTCGAAGGGCAACGTGGTGGTCCCCACCGACGTCCTCGACAAGTTCGGCTCCGACGCGGTGCGCTGGCGCGCCGCGATGGCCCGCCCCGGCATGGACTCGCCGTTCGACGAGACCCAGATGAAGGTCGGAAGGCGCCTCGCCATGAAGGTGCTCAACGCGGGCAAGTTCGTGCTCTCGCTCGCCGAGGAGCCCGGCTCGCTTGACCGGGTCACCAACCCCGTCGACGCCGCGATGCTCGCCGCGCTTGCTGGCGTGGTCGCCGAGGCGACCGCGGCGTTCGAGGACTTCGACTACACGACGGCGCTGGAGAAGACGGAGACGTTCTTCTGGGCGTTCTGCGACGACTACCTCGAACTCGTCAAGGAGCGCACCTACACCGGCTCCGATGAGGAGCGCGCCTCCGCGCAGGCCGCGCTCGCCATCGCGCTCGGCGTCCAGTTGCGGCTGTTCGCCCCGTTCCTGCCGTTCGTCACGGAGGAGGTGTGGCGCTGGACCAACGACACCTCCGTCCACCGTTCCGCATGGCCGACCGCCGCCGAACTCGACGTGGCGGGCGAGCCGGTGCTTCTCGACGACGTCGCGCAGGCCCTGATCGCGATCCGCGGCGCCAAGTCGAACGCGAAGGTCTCCATGAAGACCGAGGTGTCGCGCGCCGACTTCTCGGGCCCGGCCGACGTGGTGGCAAGGCTCCAGGCCATCGAGCCCGACCTGCGCGCGGTCGGCCGGATTACCGGCGAGGTGACCTGGTCGGAGTCGACGGAACCGCTGTCCGTCGCCGTCGACCTGGTCGAGGCCGACTGACGCCGACGCCGCCAGAGACAGAATCGCCCCGACCAGCATCTGGTCGGGGCGATTCCTGTTAGGCGGGGAGGCCCACTCAGCCGCGCGTGAAGCGCGGGGGCTGGAACTCCTGCGGCACCGAGGCAGGGGTCGCGGACAGGCCCTCCAGGGCGATCTCGATGGCCTTGTCGAGTTGGATGTCCCGGTCGGACTCCCACTCCCCCGGGCCGACCTCGACGACCACGTCGGGGTCGACGCCGTGGTTCTCGACGCCGAAGCCCTGCTTGTCGAAGGCGATCCAGTAGCGCGGCTGCGTGACCTCGGTGCCGTCGACCAGGGTGAACCGGCCGTCGATGCCGACCACGCCGCCCCAACTGCGCTCGCCGACGACCGGGCCGAGGCCCATGTTCTGCGCCGCCGCCGTGACGATGTCGCCGTCGGAGCCCGCGTACGGGTTGGTGACGAACACCACGGGGCCGCGACGGGCCTGCGACGGGTAGGTGCCGAGCACGCCCATGTGGCGCGCCCCGGACCAGCCGATCGCGCGGCGGGCGATCCGCTCGAGGATCAGTTCGGAGGTGTGACCGCCGCCGTTGAAGCGCACGTCCACGATGACGCCCTCGTGACGCATGGCGGTGTCGACGAGGCGCTGGAACTCGGCCCAGCCGCTGGCCACCATGTCGGGCACATGCACGTAGCCCAGCCGCCCGTCGGAATGCTTCTCCACGTACTCGACGCGGCCCGCGACCCACTCGTGGTAGCGCATGGCCGACTCGCTGGCGGTCGGCACGACGGCGACGCGGCGCTTCTGCCTGCCCCTTGCAAGGGTCAGTTCGACGACCTTGTCCGCCGAGCCGAGCAGCAGTTCGCCCAGGTCGGGCACGTCGCCGGTCGGCTTGCCGTCGACGGCGACGATCACGTCCCCTGCCTCGGCGGCCACGCCCGCGGCGCGCAGCGGCGCGCGGGCTCCCGGGTCAGAGTTCTCGCCGCGCAGCACGCGCGAGATGACGACCTCACGCTTGGCGTTGCGGCGGTACTCGGCCCCGAGGAAGCCGACGCGGGGCGCGTCGTCGTGCGCCGCCGGCGGCATCACGTAGGCGTGCGAGGTGTTCAGTTCGCCGACGGTCTCCCACAGCACGTCGACGAGGTCGTCGTGGGTTGCGATCTGCTCCACCAGCGGCGCGTAGCGCGCCACGACGGCGTCCCAGTCGGTGCCGTCGAAGTCGTCGCGCCAGTAGTGGTCGCGCATGATGCGGGCGTTCTCGGCGTACATCTGGCGCCATTCGGCCCGCGGCGACAGTTCGCGACGCAGCCGCGAGAGGTCGACGTGGGTCTTGGCGTCGTCGTCATCGCCCGGGGCCTGCTCGGCGGACTGGACCCACAGGTCCTCGCCGTTGCGCACCAGCAACCGTTCCCCGTCCCCGGAGACCGCGGCGCCGTCTGCGGCGTCGACGACGACCGAGACCTTGCGGGACTTGAACGAGAAGTGCTCGACCTGGTCCTTGATCTCGCCCTCGACGCCTGCGCGGACGGCGCCCAACTCTCCGGCCGACTTCAGCGACACCCAGAGCAGGCCGTCCTTGGTCGCCTGCAGCGACGCGTAGCGCCCCGACGGCACCGGGAAGGACACCATCCGGTCCTCGAAGCCGTCGACGTCGAACTCGATGGCGACCTCCTCCTTGGCCTCGCCCTCGGGCTTGTCGGGCTTGTCTTCTGCCTTCGCGTCGTCGCGTTCTGCGGGCTCGCTGATCGGCCAGCCGTCGGCGGCGGGCCCGAACGGGGCGGGCTCGCTCGCGCTGAGCGGGGCGAGCCAGGGCCGGACGGTGTTGCTGAACGACAGGTCGAAGGTCAGTTCGTCGTAGCTGGGGTCGATCGTGCGGCTCGACAGGAAGCACAGGTGCTTGCCGTCGGGGGTGAACACCGGCGAGAAGTCGTTGAACTGGCCGCGGGTCAGCGTGAACGCCTTGTCCGCCGTCAGGTCGTAGCCGACGAGGCGGCCGAGCGTCCCCTCGTTGGCGATCGCCTGCCGCCACACCAGGTAGCGGCCGTCGGGCGACCAGGCGAAGCCGGTCGGCTCGCCTCCCTCGGAGACGCCGATCTTCTTCACGGAGCCGCGCGCCACGTCGACGAGGTGGATCGCGCCGTCGTGGCTGCCGACGGCGACCTTGGTGCCCGCCTTGTTTGGCTCGAGCGCCAGCACCCGGCCGATCCGGCCTGCGGCGAGCCTGCGGGGCGCCTTGTCGCCGTCGAGTTGGCGGATCTCAAGGCAGTCGTCGCCCTCTGCGTCGCTCACCCACACGGCCTTGCCCGTGCCGCCGAGGAAGCGGGGCTCACGGATCCGCACGCCCGGCTGGTCGGCGAGGGCGCGGGCGGGGCCGCCGCGGTGCGTCAGGAAGTACGCGGCGCCGCGCCATTCCAGCAGGGAGCCGTCGGCGCCCTGGTCGGGCACGACCTGCTCAAGGCGGTCGCCTGGGGCGAGGGTGACGGGCCGGGGCTCACCGACGGGCACCTGGATGTCGAGTCGCTGCGGCTCAGCCTTGAGGCTTGCGAGCCAGTAGAGCTGGCCATGGGCGTGGTAGACGATGCCCTTGCCGTCGCTGGCGGCGTCGCGGACGTATCCCTCGGCCTCGGTGTGCGAGGTGTGCTGGCGCAGGTCCTTGCCCGAGGCGTTGACCGACCAGACCTGGGCCTGCACGTCGGGGCCGTCGCCAAGGTCGGAGGTGAACACGATCCGGTCGCCGACCCAGGTCGGACCGAACAGGCTGGCCTCCTCCTGAGGCAGGATCCGCGTCCAGTCGCCCTTGCCGTTGGACACATACAGGCGGGTGGCCATGCCGCCGCGGTAGCGCTTCCAGCCGGACGGGTCGCGGAAGTTGGAGGTGGCGACGGCCACGCGCCCCTTCTTGTCGACGGCGGCGGAGGTGGCCACGCCGTAGGGCAGCCGCTCCAGGTCGCCCGACAGCGACAGCGAGTACATGGACGCGTCGATGCGGTGGATGCCCTGGTGGTCGGAGGCCAGCAGGATGTGCTCGTCGTCCAGCCAGCCCGAGATCTGCAGCCGGCGGGCACTCAGCCAGGTGAGCCGGGTGGTGGTGCCGTCCAGGTCGACGACGTAGGCGTCGTTGCCCCCGCCGGAGGCGGAGACGAACGCGACCCGCGAGCCGTCGGGCGAGAATCGGGGGCTGCGTGCGGCCACCTCACCGAAGGTGAGCCGGGAGGCGCGGCCGCCGTCGAGGGAGGCGAGCCACAGGTCGTCATCGGCCACGAACACAACGTCGGTTCCGTGCAGATGGGGGTAACGCAAATAGGCCATGAGGGTGAGCCTACCGCGCCCGGAAAGCCGTCAACTGCGCCCTCGGAATGGGCGCAATCGCGGCGAACCGTCAGGCGGACAGGTCGCGGCGGCGGGCCAGCTTCGCGCGGGGCACCATCGTCGGCGCCGCGGTGCCGTCGACGGCCTCGCGGGTGATCACGACCTGGGCGACGTCGTCCTCGGAGGGCACCTCGAACATCACGTCGAGGAGCAGTTCCTCAAGGATGGCGCGCAGGCCACGGGCACCCGTGCCGCGCTCAAGGGCCAGGTCGGCGATCGCCTCGATGGCCTCGTCGGTGAACTCCAGTTCGACGCCGTCGAGGTCGAAAAGCTTCTGGAACTGGCGGGTCAGCGCGTTGCGGGGCTCGACGAGGATCCGCACCAGGGACTCACGGTCGAGCGGGCTGACGGACGTCATCATGGGAAGACGGCCGATGAACTCGGGGATCAGGCCGAACTTGTGCAGGTCCTCGGGGCGCACCTGCGCGAAGGGGTCGACAACGGCCTCGACCTTCGCGGAGGCGCCGGTGTTGAAGCCGAGCGGGCGCTTGCCGACACGCTGGTTGATGATCTCCTCAAGGCCGGCGAAGGCGCCACCGACGATGAACAGCACCTTGGTGGTGTCGATCTGCAGGAAGTCCTGGTGGGGGTGCTTGCGGCCGCCCTGCGGCGGGACGCTCGCGACGGTGCCCTCAAGGATCTTCAGCAGGGCCTGCTGCACGCCCTCACCTGAGACGTCGCGGGTGATCGACGGGTTCTCCGACTTGCGGGCCACCTTGTCGATCTCGTCGATGTAGATGATGCCGGTCTCGGCCTTCGCGATGTCGAAGTCTGCCGCCTGGATCAGCTTGAGCAGGATGTTCTCGACGTCCTCGCCGACGTAGCCCGCCTCCGTCAGGGCGGTGGCGTCGGCCATCGCGAACGGCACGTTCAGCATCCGTGCGAGGGTCTGCGCCAGGTAGGTCTTGCCGCAGCCCGTTGGGCCGATCAGCAGGATGTTGGACTTGCCGACCTCGACGTCGTCGCCCTCCGCCCGGCGACCGTGCGGGTTCTGCTCCGACTGGATGCGCTTGTAGTGGTTGTAGACCGCCACCGACAGGGCCTTCTTGGCGCCGTCCTGGCCGATCACGTAGGTGTCGAGGAAATCGCGGATCTCGCGGGGCTTGGGGAGGTCGGTCGACAGGGTTCCGTCGGTCTGGACCGGGAACTCCTCCTCGATGATCTCGTTACAGAGCCCGATGCACTCGTCGCAGATGTAGACGCCTGGGCCGGCGATCAGCTTCTTGACCTGCTTTTGGCTCTTGCCGCAGAAATTGCACTTGAACAGGTCGCTGGATTCACCGATGTGTGCCACGCCGTCCACCCCCTCGAAAATGTTGTCATCTGCTGTTCATCTCACAGACTACCTGCGGCCGGGTCAGGCGTCTGGCGACACTCCCAGCCGACCCGCCGGGCCCTCAAGCAGTGCTTGAGATAGCCCGAAGGCGCCGCCCCCGGATGCTCGGGGACGACGCCTTCGGCTTGCTCAGTCCAGTTCCTTCAGGGAAGGCAGGATGTCGTCGACGATGCCGTACTCGACGGCCTCCTGGGCCGTGAGGAACTTGTCGCGTTCGATGTCCTTGCTGACCTTCGCGACGTCCTGGCCGGTGTCGTTTGCGAGCATCTCCTCCATCAGGGAGCGGATGCGCAGGATCTCCTTGGCCTGGATCTCCAGGTCGGAGGACTGGCCGTAGCCGCCCTCGGTCGCAGGCTGGTGGATCAGGATGCGCGAGTTCGGCAGTGCGAGGCGCTTGCCCTTGGTGCCAGCAGCCAGGATGACGGCGGCGGCGGAGGCCGCCTGCCCGAGGCAGACCGTCTGGATGTCGGGCTTGATGTAGCGCATCGTGTCGTAGATGGCCGTCAGGGCCGTGAACGAGCCGCCGGGCGAGTTGATGTACATCGAGATCTGACGCTCGGGGTCCATCGACTGCAGGCACAGCAACTGCGCCATCACGGCGTTCGCGACCTCGTCGTTGATCGGGGTGCCGAGGAAGATGATCCGGTCCTCGAAAAGCTTCGTGTACGGATCGACGCGGCGCACGCCGTAGCTGGTGCGCTCCTCCCACTGCGGGATGTAGTAGTTCATGTCCATGCCCGCGGGAGCGGTGCCCTGGGGCAGGGTGCTGGTGTTGATCATCACTGGTTCGGAGCCTCCGACTTGATCTGGGACGCGCGCTCGAAGACGTGGTCGATGAATCCGTACTCGAGCGCCTGCTCGGCGGTGAACCACCGGTCGCGGTCGGAGTCGGCCTCGATCTGCTCGATGCTCTGTCCGGTGTGCTTTGCGATCAGTTCGGCCATCGTCTTCTTGATGTGCAGGGACTGCTCGGCCTGGATGCGGATGTCGGAGGCGGTGCCACCGAGGCCGCCGGAGGGCTGGTGCATCATGATGCGGCTGTGCGGCAGCGCGAAGCGCTTGCCTGGGGTGCCTGCCGACAGCAGGAACTGGCCCATCGAGGCCGCGAGGCCCATCGCGACGGTCGCCACGTCGTTGCTGATCCACTGCATGGTGTCGAAGATCGCCATGCCGGAGTCGACGGAGCCGCCGGGCGAGTTGATGTAGAGGTAGATGTCCTTCTCGGGATCTTCCGCATTCAGCAGAAGCATCTGCGCGCAGATGGCGTTGGCGTTCTCATCCTTCACCTCGGAGCCGAGGAAGATGATCCGGTTGGCCAGCAGGGACGCGTAGACGTTGTCGGTCATGCCGAGCCCGGAGGCCCCGGGACCGGCCATGCGGGTTGCGTCAATTGGAGTCTGAGTCACCCCACTAACCTACCGGCTAATTGCAAGCGCCCAAGCAGGTGGTCGCCAAGTTCGCCGGAGGCGTGAACGGGCTCAGCCCTCTGCAGTCTTCGGATCGTTGCTGATGAACGCGTTGACCCAGCGCAGCTTCGGGTCGGGATCGATCAGCAGGGCCTTGACGGTGAGCGTCGCGGGCAGCGCGATCAGGGCGCCGAGCGGCCCGAACACCCACGCCCACACGAGCAGCGAGATGAAGGAGATCACGGGCGTGATGCCGACGGCGTCGCCGGTGAACTTGGGCTGGATCAGCGACTGCAGGATGAAGTTGACGACGCTGAAGGCGATCACCACGATCAGCGCCGTCACCGGGCCCTTCTCGACGAGGGCGAGAAGCGCGGGCGGCACCAGGCCGATGACGAAGCCGATGTTGGGGATGTAGTTGGTGATGAACGTCAGCACGATCCACACCAGCGGCAGCGAGACGCCGAGCACCGCGATGATGCCGCCGTTGATCAGCGCGACGATCAGGCCGAACAGCGTGGTGACGACCCAGTAGCGGCGCACGCCGCTGGTCACGGCCGAGATCGAGTCGGTGAGGCCGGGGTGCTGGCGGTGCGTGATGCCGAGGCGCTCCTGCATGGAGGGGATGTCCATCGTCATGAACACGACGCCGACGACCATCACGGCGACGATGCCGCTGGCGGCCGAGGTGCTGGACAGGATGCCGCCCGCGAAGTCGATCACCGACGACGGGGAGATGGTCTTCAGCGAGTTGAGCAGGCCCTCCTGGTCGAGGCCGAACTGGGCGAGCCAGTCGATCGCTGAGGTGTACATCGTGACGAACTGGTCGCTGTACTGCGTCAGCACCGTCACGACCTGGGTCACGGACCAGACGATGGCGCCGATGCCGAGCATCAGGAGGACGAAGACTGCAAGCATCGTCACGACGGCGGCCAGGATCTTGGGCGCCTTGATCCGGGTGAGGCCCGTGTAGATCGGGTAGGCGGCGATCAGCAGGTTCAGCGCCAGGAACATCGGTGCGACCGTGCTCGACAGGCTCTGCAGCAGCCACAGCGACACGGCGATCGCGGCGATGACGATGGCCACCATGCCGAGTCGGGGCAGACCCGGGCGGTGCACGCCCTCGGCGCCCACGTCCTGCGGCGGGGTCTCGTCGTGCAGGTGCGCGCTCGGCGCGGGCAGGGCGTCGGGCCCGGCTGCGGGCGCCGCCGCTGGCTCTGGCTCGGCGACCGTTGTCGCCTCCGCGCGTTGCGGTGCCTTGCTCGACTCAGCCGCGGTCTCGTCGACCTCGGGTGCGTCGTGGTGGTCTTGGCTCACGGTCGTCCTCCTCGTGCGGCGATGAGTCTATCCCCCGCAGGGACGACGAAGGCCGCCGTCGTTCCCGTGTCGGGAACTGACGGCGGCCTCCTGATGGCTGCTCGGGTCAGTCGACCTTGGCCTCTTCGGCCTCCTCGGCCTCAACCTCGTCGGCGACGTCCTCGGCGGTCTCCGGCGTGGGGAGCGAGGTGTCGACGGCATTGCCGTCGGTGTCGGTGACGGTCGCGGCGGCGCAGATGTCGGCAAGCGCCTTGCCCCGGCGGATCTCCTGCATCCACTCGGGCATGTGGTTGTGCTCCATCATGTGGTTGATCTCGTCCTGGGGCGAGGAACCGTTCTGCTGGGCGCGACGGAAGATCAGCTCGGTCAGCTCCTGCTGCGAGACGTCGATCTTGTTCTCGTCGGCGAACACGTCGAGGATGACCTGCGCGCGCAGGGCCTGCTCGGAACGCTCGTCGATCGAGGCCCAGAACTCCTCCGCGGTCTCGGCGTCCTCATCCTCGGCCTGCTCGAGGTAGGCCTCGACGGTCAGGCCACCCTGGGCGAGCTGACGCTCGATGTCGGCGCGACGCGCCTCCTTCTCACCGTTCAGGACGGCCTCGGGGAGCTCGAACTTGGTCTTCTCGACGACGGCCTCAAGGACCTTGTCGCGGGCGTTGGCGAGCTGCTCGGCCTTGACCTGCTGCTCGGCGGCCTTCTGCAGGTCCTCCTTCATCTCCTCGACAGTGTCGAACTCGGAGATCATCTGGGCGAACTCGTCGTCGAGGGCGGGCAGCTCCTGCTCGGAGACCGACTGCACGGTGACCTCGATGTCGGCCTCCTGGCCGCGGAACTGGCCACCGACCAGCGTCGAGGTGAACTTCTTCGACTCGCCGGCCTTCAGGCCGGTGACGGCCTCGTCGAGGCCCTCGAGCATGTTGCGCTCCTGGCCGACCTTGTAGGCGATGCCGTCGGCGGTCGCGTCGGGCAGCACCTCGCCGTCCTGGGTGGCGACCAGGTCGAGGCTGAGGACGTCGCCGTCCTTGGCCGCACGGTCGACCTCGTTGGTGGTGGCGAAGCGCTCACGCAGCAGTTCGAGGCGCTCGTTGGTGAAGTCGTCGGCCGACTCGGGAGCGTCGACGGTGACCTTGACCTTCTTGAAGTCGGGGAGCTTGACCTCGGGACGCACGTCGACCTCGGCGGTGAACTCGACGAGTTCCTTGTCCTCGAGCTTGGTGACGTCGACCTCGGGCTGGGCCATCGGCCACACCTTGGCCTCGTCGATCGCCTCGTTGTAGGCGACGGGGATGGCCTCGTTGATGGCCTCCTGCAGCACGACGCCGCGGCCGAAGCGCTGGTCGATCACCGTCGAGGGCACCTTGCCCTTGCGGAAACCGGGGATGTTGACCTGCTCGGCGATCTCCTTGTACGCCTTATCGAGGTAAGGCTGAAGGTCGGCGAACGGGATCTCGACGGTGAGCTTGACCCGCGTCGGGCTCAGCTTCTCAACGGTGCTAGGCACGAATGGACTCCTGAAGTTGAAAAAGGTTCGCCCGCCAGTCTAACCGTCCGCGCCTCAGCCACCAATCGCGCGCCCGGCTACGCGCGAGGCCTGCCCAGGGCCTCGCCTGGCTGCGTCGTAGCATGGGCCGATGTGACGACCCTCCTGACCAACAACGTGACAGACACCGCCCTCGTCTTCGAGGGCGGGGGCATGCGCGGATCGTTCTCGTCCGGGGTGCTGGTGGCGCTGTTGGAGGCGGGCATCCACGCCGACTGGGTCGGCGGGATCTCGGCGGGCACCAGTTGCCTCGCCAACTACGTCTCGCGCGACCCCGCCCGCGCGGAGCGCTCCTTCGTGGACTTCGCCGCGGAACCCGAGTTCGGCGACTGGCGCACCTGGCTGCGCGGCAAGGGCGTCTTCAACGCCGAGTGGATCTACGAGCAGACGGCGCTGCCGCACCAGGTGATGCCGTTCGACTTCGACGCGTTCACGGCCAACCCGGCACGGGTGGCGCTCGGCGGCTACCGCTGCGAGGACGGCGAGATGGTCTACTGGGGCCGCGACGACGTCGCCGAACTGCCCGCGTTGATGAAGCGGGTGCGGGCGTCGTCGACGATGCCGCTGCTGATGCCGCTGACCACCATCGACGGCGTCGACTACTGCGACGGCGCCCTCGGCCCGACCGGCGGCTTCGCGCACGACGCGGCAAAGGAGGCGGGCTTCGAGCGGTTCCTGGTGGTGATGACGCGGGAGCGCGGCTACCGCAAGCGCAGGTCGAGGCTGTCGTCCGCGTACCGGTCGCTGTTTCGCAGGTACCCGGCGGTCGCCCGGGGCATCCTCGAGCGGCCCGACAACTACAACAGGAGCCTCGACGAACTGCTCGACCTGGAGCGCGAGGGTCGCGCGTTCCTGATCTTCCCCGACGAGATGCCCATCAGGAACTCGGAGCGGGACCTCACCAGGTTGCGCGGCGTCTTCGACGCGGGCCGCCGCCAGGCGACGAGGCAGCTCCCCCAGATCCGCGACTTCCTGGGCCTCGACTGAGGGCCGGGACTGCAAAAATGAGGATGCGGCGGATCGCTGATACACTGATCCGCGGTTCTGCGGATGTAGCTCAATGGTAGAGCCCTAGTCTTCCAAACTAGCTACGCGGGTTCGATTCCCGTCATCCGCTCGATGCGCCGGAGGCCTTGTCAGACACCGTTTGACGGGCCTCCGCCGCACCACGGGGCGTAGCGTAGTGGCTAGCGCGCCTGCTTTGGGAGCAGGAGACCGCAGGTTCGAGTCCTGTCGCCCCGACCACTTAAACCCCCAGCCAACCCGCAACTGGAGCCCCGAAAAGGGCTGACGTGCCAGTTTCGTGCCAGAAGCGTTCCCGACAGGCGCTGCCCAGGCGCCCTCGCGGCGATGGGTGGTTGTCACCCAGGGCGTCGAGCTACCCGAGCCTGTCAACGCGCATGTGTCGCGCATCACTCCGACACCGCTTTTGACGGGGCTGCTGGCACTGACGACCCCGCCCGGTCGGCACAGACTCATGCGTGCGATTCTGAAAGTCCGACGATTGGAGAAGCAATGCCAACCAAATCCGAACTGGAAGCCATTGGGCCCTGCCGTATTTGCGGTTCGCCACTGCGCGTAGTCCAAGCTGAGGTTCGCGACATATCGGTCACTGACGCCCGACCCCGTACCGAGTACGTGCGCAAATGCACGACACCCAGCCGCCACCTGGACCCTTCGGTTGGCGATACCGTCTAGCCAGAGCAAGCACGAACTGTTCGCCTGGCGAGAAACTGAACCTGCTTTTGTCGCAAAGCATTTTCTGAAGCAAGGCCCCGCCCGATACATCACCCGCGAGGCCTTGTTTCTGTCTGTGCTTAGGCCGCCAGGGCCGGTTGAGGCAGCCGATCAGTGCCAGCGCGCCAGCTCCTCTGCGACGGCCGCGACGCTCCGCTGCCCGGACGCGACCGCAATCACCAGGTCGTAGCACTCGTCGTCGGGGGCGTTCAGCCTGATTCCGTTGATGTAGTAGAACGCGAGGGTGGCCAGCCAGCCGAGCCGCTTATTGCCGTCCACCAGTGGATGATTTCGCACGATGGACTCCAGCAGGCTTGCCGCCTTCACGTCCAGGTCGGGGTAGGCGTCCTGCCCGAACAGCGATGATCGCGGCCGGTAGGCAGCCGAGTCGAGTAGCCCGAAGTCTCGCACCGGCCCGACTCCGAGTTGATTCGCCAGTCTCAGCAGGTCTTCAGTGGCAAGGTATTCCACGACGGCGCCTCTCACCCTGCCGGCGGGTCACTCCCCGAGCCGCCGCAGTACATCGGCGTAGCGCTCACGCGCCCAGGCGGAGGCTTCATCCACCCGTTGCTGATGCCCGTGCCGTGCGTGCGCCTCATGGATCGCGCGGACCGTCGCCTCCTGCTTGCTGATGCCTTCCGCCTCAGCAAGTTCGGACAGGACCCGCTCGTCCTCGGACGTCAGCCGCAGTGTCATCGCCATGCCACAACTCTACTCCCCTGGTATCACTCTGGTATCACTGCGAGGCAACCCATCGAGGATGGCTCGCCCACTGCCGCGCCGCGACCGCGGCGCGGCAAAAGTCCCCACCCGACGCGCACCGTCGGGTGGGGACTCATGACGGGATGACTAGCCCGCCAGCAGGAGTCCTGCCGCGGCGCGGGCCGCGATCGCCGAGGTGTCGTGCGCGATGACCGCGCGGTCACCCAGCAGGTCGGTGCCTCCGGTTGCGCCGTGGTCGACCACGACCAGGTCGGGGTGGCGCAGCCTCATCCGCCGCACCGCCTCGACCTGCCACGGGTGCAGGTGGCTGGCGCGGGCCGAGACGACGAGGCCTCCGTCGGGAAGCGTCGGGAGCGGGGCCCCTTCCTCCAACCGGACGACCTCGACCGGCGCCTCGGACAGCGCCGCCAGGTGGCGGCCGACGCCGAAGGCGATCTCGCCGGCGACGATGGTGGGCTCGTTGTACAACTCGACCACCGCGGCGACCGAGTCGAGGTGCGGGTTCCCGACGACCTGCAGCGAGCGGCGCGCGGCGGCCACCAGGACCTCGTCGGTCTCGGGCATCGGCGCCGGGTCGGTGTTGAACCAGAACCGGCGCGCAAGCGCGGCGACCCTCCCTTGCGCCTCGACCAACCGGTCGAGCGGCAGCCGACCCTGCGCGACGGCGTTCTCCACGGCGGAGACGATGTCCTCGACCGCCTCAAGGGTGACGGAGTCTCCCCCGATGCAGATCAGGTCGACGCCAGCCAGGAGCGCCTGCACGGTGCCCTCGGGGCGACCGACGCCGCGGCTGATGGCGTGCATGTCCATGCCGTCGGTGACGACAACGCCGCCGAAGCCGAGGTCGCCGCGGAGCAGGTCGGTGATGATGACGCGCGACAGCGTGGCCGGCTGGTACGGGTCCAGCGCCAGCACCCGCAGGTGGCCCGTCATGATCATCGGCACCCCCGCCGCGATCGCGGCCTGGAAAGGCACCAGTTCGCGGCGACGCAGCAGTCCAGCGTCGGCAGAGACGACGGGCACCACCAGGTGCGAGTCGTCGACGGTGCCGCCGTGGCCCGGGAAGTGCTTCGCCGTGGGGCAGACTCCCCCGTCGAGGTGGCCGCGGATCGACGCGGCGACGTGTCGCGCGGCGACGTCCGGGTCGTGCGAGAACGACCGCGCGCCGACCACCGGGTTGTTGCGCTCGCTCGCGATGTCGGCGACGGGAGCGAAGTTCACGTTGACGCCGCCGGCCGCGAGCCGGGCCGCGAGCAGCGCTGCGGAGCGGCGGGTGACGTCGACGTCGTCGATCGCGCCGAGGCTGGCCTGGCCGAGCGTCATGGAACCGCTGCGGGTCTCGAGCCGGGTGACGTCGCCGCCCTCCTCGTCGATGCAGATCAACAGGTCGGGTCGTTCGCGACGCAGTTCGGTGGTGAGCCGCGACAGCGCGCCGACCGGGTCGTCGTCGACCACGTTGCGGCCGAAAAGGGTCACTCCCCCGAGCCCCTCCGCGGCAAGCGCGGTGAGCCACTCCGGCGGGACGGTGTCACCCTCGAAGCCTGCGAGCAGGACGCCGAGCGCGAGCCTTCTGACTGTTCCGGTCATCCCTTCACACCCCCAGCCGCTGCGCCCTCGTGCAGGCGACCCTGGACGATGACGAAGAAGACGATCACGGGGAGCGCGAACAGGCTCGAGGAGGCCATCAGGCCGCTCCAGTCGATCTCCTTGAAGGAGGATTGGAAGCTGGCAAGCCACAGCGGGAGCGTCTGGCTCTTGCTGGACAGCAGCACCACGTTGGCGAGGATGAACTCGTTCCAGGCGAGGATGAACGCGAAGACGCTTGCGGCGACGAGGCCGGGCATCACGAGCGAGAGCAGGATCCGCCAGAAGCTCTGCATCCTGGAGCAGCCGTCGACCATGGCGGCCTCCTCCAGTTCGACCGGGATGTTGGCGACGAAGCCGCGCAGCGTCCAGATCGTGAACGGCAGGCCGAAGGCCATGTAGGCGACGATGACGCCGAGCAGGCGGTCGATCAGGCCCATCGAGTCGAGCATCACGTACATCGAGATGACGAGCGCCTCGAGGGGGATCATCTGCACCGCGAGGATGATGATGATGCTCGCGTGGCGGCCGCGGTAGTTGAACCTGGCCATCGCGGTGGCCGCGAGGAAGCCGACCACGATCGTGATGGCGACCACCACGAGCGTCACGACCAGCGAGTTGCGGGCGAAGGTGAGGAAGCCGTCGTCGGAGAGCACCCGCTGGAAGTGCTCGAGGGTCAGGCGCCGGGGCACGATGATCGGGTTCTGGGTGAACACGTCCTGCTTGGGCTTCAGCGCCGTGGTGACCATCCAGTAGACGGGGAAGATCGTGAACAGCGCCACGATGACGGTGATGACGTTGAGCAGGCCGCGCTTGAACTGCTTGCGGGCACGGTTGGTCATGCCTGGACCTCCTTGAGCATCCGGCGGACGTAGAACACGCTGAGGCCCGCGAGGACGACGATCATGGCCATCGCCATGGCGGCGCCGAGGCCGAAATCGTTGCCGGAGAACGAGGTGCGGTAGGCGTAGATGGCGATCAGGTTGGTCTCGGACGTGATGCCGCCCGCCATCTGCAGCAGGTAGACCTGGGTGAAGACGCGGAAGTCCCAGATGGTGCTCAGCGCGGCAAGCATCGTGAAGATGGGGGCGAGCATGGGAAGCGTGATGCTGAAGAAGGAACGCCAGCCACCCGCGCCGTCGAGGCCGGCGGACTCGTACAGGCTCTCGGAGACCTGCGTGCGGCCCGCATAGATCGTCAGCGTCACGAAGGGGACGGCGCCCCACACGACGATGATGCCTGCGACCGCGAGCAGGGAGGCCGGGTTGGCGAGCCAGGAGTAGTTCTCGAACTGCTTGAGCCCTGCGCTGGAGAGCAGGTGGTTGATGAGGCCGTAGCGGGTGTCGAACAGCCACTGCCAGACCTGGGTCGCGGTGACCTGCGGGGTCGCCCAGGCGAGCAGCAGGCAGACCAGCAGCAGGAGACGCATCCCCTTGCGGAGCTTGACCATCATCAGCGCGAGCAGCGTCCCGATCACCATGGTGGCGACGACACAGGCGACGGTGAAGACGATGGTGCGACCCATCGCGGCCCAGAACGCTCCGTCGGAGAGCATCTTGGAGTAGTTGGCGAAGTTGTTCCAGTGCTCCGTGCCCTTGACGAAGTCACGCAGTTTGGCCTGCGAGAAGCTCAGGCCGAGAAGTCGGTAGACGGGGTAGCCGAGGACGACGAGCAGGATCGCCGCCGCGGGAGCGAGAAGGAGGTACGGCAGAGCGCGCGCCCTCCTCTGAGGTGCCGCTGCCCCGGCGGCGCCTTGACCGCTCGGGGCGATCACGTTTGTAGACATGGTTCACCCTCTGAAGGTTGGAAAAAGAAGAAAGAGAAGAAAGATGAGAGGTGGGCCCGCGGCGCCGGCCCTTTCACGGCGCCGCGGGCCTCACGCTCAGCCGTTGAGAAGATCGACGATCTTCGCGTTGGCGTCCTTGGTCGCGTCATCGATGGACGCGGTGCCGGAGAAGATCTTCACCAGCATGTCGGGGAGGACGGCCTCCGACTCGACGTTGCCCCAGTTGGGGCTGACAGGCGTGAAGGCGGACACCTTCGCGGCCTGGTCGGCGACCTGCAGGAACTCGTTGCCCTCGTGGCCTGCGAACGACGCCTCGTTGTTCGGGATCACGCCGCCCTCCTTGGCGAGCTGCGTCTGGATCTCGGTGCCGGTGATGATCTTGACCCACTCGGCCGCCAGTTCCTTCTGCTCGCTCTTCTCGGGGATCGCGAGATCGGAGCCGCCGAGGAACGCCGGGGCGGTCTTGTCTGCGGTCACACCGGGAAGGGCGAACACGCCGACGTTGGGCGCGAACTCCTCGTTGGCTCCGACGATGGCGCCGGGGGCCCACCAGGAGTCCATGACCATGCCGATGTCGCCGTCCTGGAAGACCTCCCAGTTCTGGACCTCGTTGCCGTCGGTCGGCGCGGTCGAGTAGGTGTCGACCAGTCGCTTCAGGCGCTCGAGGCCGGACTTCGACTCGGAGGAGTCGAGCTTGCCGGTCCAGTTGTCCCCGTCCTTGACGGCGATGTCGCCGCCCTCGGACCAGATGAACGGCAGCGCGCCGTACCAGAACTTGCCCGGGAAGTAGAACGCCGAGTAGCCGTCGGCCTTCGTGCCCTTCTTCTCAGACAGCTTGGCGGCGACCTGCTCGAGCTCGTCGAGGGTCTTGGGAACCTCGACGCCCGCCTCCTGAAAGTGCGCCTTGTTGTACATCACGATGCGGACGCCCGCGTAGTACGGGATGCCGTAGCGCTGGCCGTCGAGCTCACCGCTCGGGATCAGGCCGGGCAGCCAGTTGTCCTTGCCGAAGTCGTCGGCCGAGGCCGTCAGATCGGCGAGCAGGCCCGCGTCGGCGAACTTGGCGGTCAGCGAGTTGCCGATCTCCACCACGTCCGGGGTCTCGGCGGTGTTCATCGCCGTGGTCAGCTTGTCCTGGACGCCAGCCCACTGCTGCAGTTCGACGTTGACCTTGACGTTGGGGTACTTCTCATTGAACTTCTTGTTGACCGCGTCCACCACGGTGTCGGGCTGGCTGCCGTCCATCAGCCAGACGGTCATCTCGCCTGACGCGTCGGTCGGCGGTGCGCTGATCTCCGGGTCTGCTTCCTTGGTCCCGCCTGCACAGCCGGCCAGGAACAGAGCCGCGACTGCGACCCCACTCAGCCATCGTCGAGTGTTCATTACGGTTGACTCCCTCCATTGGGTTTGCAGGGCCGCAAGTTCGCGCTGGCCCTCGATGAACATCAACCTACACTACTCGCAAGAAGCTTTCCAGAAAGAACCTTCCATATTTGATAACGGTTCGATCACATCTGATCGGTCACCCGTGCGAGCACCAGAGCACGCGCCTCCTCGACGGCCTTGAGGCGGGCCCCACCGACGGGGCCGAGCACGCCGAGCGGCGACCTCTCCACGCGCGGATGGGTCGGGGTCACCAGCGACGTCGCCTCGGCGACCTGCTGCGGCAACTCGTCACCCGCCCGCTGCACCGTCTCGCCCGTCAGGACGATCAGGCCCGGGTCCTGGATGGTCGAGATAGCCGCGACACCCAGCGCCAACCGGCGGCCGAGTTCGGTCACCACGGCCTCGGAGAACCGCGCGGGCAGGTTCTCGACGCCCTCGGCGCGCACCAGATCAAGGACGGCCTCCATGCCGACGAGGCGCTGGAAGGAGCCCTGCTGGATGTTGTCGACCTTGCTCGGCAGCGGGACCCCCGGCACCGGCAGGTAGCCGATCTCGCCCGCGGCACCGCTGCTGCCGACCCTGACCTTTCCGCCGATCACGCTGGCCATGCCGAGGCCGCGCCCGATCCACAGCAGCACGAAGTCCTGCTCCCCCTGCGCGACCCCCTCGGCCTGTTCAGCGAGCGCGGCCAGGTGGACGTCGTTGCCGAGCACGAAGGGCACGCCGACGGCGTCACTGAGGGTTGCGCGCAGCGCCTCGCCGTCGCGCAGGTCATAGGAGAAGGAGAGATCGCCGGTGGCGGGGTCGACAACGCCGGGCGTCGCGAGCGCCGCGGCGAGCAGCGACCCGTGCATCTCCCCCGCCTGCTCGCACACGACCCGGCACGCCTCGGCGACCGAGGCGACGACATCCTCGCCAAGCGGCGCCTCGAGCGAGGCCACCGGGACCCCGTCGAGGCCGCAGAGTTGGACGCGGATCAGGTCCGCATACACGGCGATCCCGACGGCGGTTCCGATGGTGGGCACCAGTTCGTAGAGCTCGGCAGCCGGGCCGCGCGCACCCGAGCGCGTGCCGTGCATGCGCACCACGCCCAATGCCTGTAGCCTCGACAGCGCCTGGCTACTGGTGACGCGGGAGAGCCCGGTGTGCGCCGCGAGTTCCGAGCGGGTCACCGCCCCGACCTCCATGATGTGGCGCAGCACCGCCGAGTCGTTGAGCTCGCGCAGCAGGCTCGGAACGCCCGGCTTGGTCTTGATCATTGAAGGTCCTCCCCAGAAGCTTCTGGAAGCTTTGTTTCCAGTACCCTACCCCAGGTTGAGGGCCCCGCCGGACGCGAATCACCGCCCGTCGCGAACGGATCCGATTACTGGATGGACAGCCAGGCCACGTCGGTCGGGTTGGGTCGCACCGTCAGGCTGGAGAGCAGGCGACCCTCGGCGACCTGGGCGCAGGCGGCGGCGTGCAGGCCACGCTCCGACTCCCCCAGCCCCGCGGCGAACAGTTTCGCCACGGCGACGTCGCGGCCGCTCTCCTGCCGGTCGTCGGTGGTGATCCGCCCGTAGCTGAGCGCGGCGACCGCCTCGATGCCCATCCGCTCGAAGTCGCCGATCGGCCACAGTCCCGACGAGATGTCGACGGGGACGAGGTGGTGCAGCGCGAGCAGCAGCACGTCGTCGGCGCGGCCCCCTGCGAGCACCCGGGTTGCCGACTCCTGCGCCTGCTCGCCGAGCGGCAGGCCGACCTGGGTCGCCAACTGGCAGGCCGCGGCCGACCAGGCGGTGGGCTCCTCCTCCAGTTGTCCGAGCACGAAGTCGACGCGGTCCAGCAGGGCGTCGTCGTCGCTTGACTCCAGGATGTGGCGCAGCGCCACGTAGCACCAGGTGTCGGTGTGCGGGTGTTCGCGCGCGACCATCGCGCGCAGCGCGGGAAGCTCGCGGTAGGCGCCGATCTCGAGCGTGGTCTGTCCACCCGCTCCCCACAGCCCGACGGTGGAGATGCCGTCGTGCGGGTACACCTCGAACTCGTCGTCGACCTCGTCGATGCGGGTCTCATCGCCTGCGGTCACGACGCCGTCGGGCGCGACGATCTCGACGGGGAAGCCGCGTTCGACGTAGCGCACCCACGGCAGCCACGACGGCTCGGCTGGCACGTCGAGCAGGTCGCCAGGGAAGGCCTCGTAGGTCCAGGCGGCGCTCGCCGCGTGCCTGGCGCGCAGCGTGACCTCCTCCTCGAGCGGGAACCCGACGCCCGGTTCACCCGCGGGCGTGCAGAGGCCGCGACGCTGCGTCAACAGGCCGGGGCCCTCCTCGGAGGGCAGCAGGATCTCGCCAGAGGCGCCCGCGAACCAGGACACCGCGGGGCGCGTGCCCGTGACGCTGAGCAACGGGCCTGGGACGACCACCAGGTCGTCGCTGTCGGACTCCAGCGAGATCTCGATCCGCAACCGCTGCCCGGAGCGGATCCTGACCCTCCCCGTCACGCCCGACTCGTGTTCGACGTCGATGCCGGTGGCCTCGTCGATGGGCCGCGGGGTGAGCCAGCCGGGGAAGGAGACCGAGAGGGCGCGCAGCCGGCCGACGCCGAGGATCTCGACGCCGTCGGGCGTGGTCCTCGACTCGAAGTGCTCGGCAACGGGTCCCACCAGTTCCAGACTCATCAGCCCAACTCCACCGCGTCCTGGCGGTGCGCCTCCGGGAGGACTGCGCGAACGATCGACCCGTCCTCGCGGTGCACGCCGACGATCGGGTGGGTGCCCTGCAGCGAAGGCAACCGCTCGCCCTGGCCGTGCAGCGGGACGGAGACGGCGCCGTCGGTTCCGACGTCGACTCGCTGGCCTCGCACTGTCACCTCCACGGGATCGCCCTCCTCGAGTTCGAACCTTATCGACGTCGGCTCGAGCCGGACACGGATCCGCGCGCCGCGGACACGCAGCGGGAACTCCATGGCGGGCCACTGCACGGGGAGCCGCGGGTCGAAGGTGATGTCGCCGCCGTAGTCACGCATGCCCGCGAAGCCGTAGATCAGCGCGTTCCACACGCCGCCCGCAGAGGCGATGTGCACGCCGTCGCGGGCGTTGCTGTGCAGGTCGGCGAGGTCGACGAACAGCCCGCCGAGGAAGTACTGCATGGCCATGTCCTGGTAGCCGACCTCCGCGGCGACGATCGACTGGACCACGCCGGACAGCGACGAGTCGCCGGTGGTGATGGGGTCGTAGTACTCGAAGTCGGCGCGCTTCTCCTCGCGGGTGAACTGGTTGCCCTGCAGCAGCAGCGCCAGGACGACGTCGGCCTGCTTCAGGACCTGGAAGCGGTAGATGACCAGCGGGTGGAAGTTCAGCAGCAGGGGCCGCTTGTCGTCGGGGGTGTTGGCGAGGTCCCACAGTTCGGAGGTGAGGAACTTCTCGTCCTGCGGGTGGATGCCGAAGGTCTCGTCGAAGAGCACGACCATCTGGTCAGCGCACTCCTCCCAGTCGTCGATCTCCTCCGGTTCGAGGTTCAGCGAGCGCACCACCCGCTCGTAGGAGTCGGGCTCGACGGCCTGCATCTCGCGCATCAGGTTGGCGGCCGAGCGCAGGTTCGCCCGCGCCATCACGTTGGTGTAGAGGTTGTTGTTGACGACGGCGGTGTACTCGTCCGGCCCCGTCACGCCATGGATGTGGAACATCTTGACGCCCTCACCCTCGACGCGCCAGAAGCCGAGGTCGGCCCACATCCTGGCCGTCTCGACAAGCACGGCGGCGCCGTCGCGGTACATGAACTGCCGGTCGCCCGTCACGTCGCGGTACTTGGAGAAGGCGAACGCGATGTCTGCGTCGATGTGGTACTGCGCGGTGCCCGCCGCGTAGAAGGCGGAGGCCTCCTCGCCGTTGATGGTGCGCCACGGGTACAGGGCCCCCCGCTGGGACATCACGGCCGCCCGCTCCCTGGCCTGCGGCAGCAGGTTGACGCGGAACCGCAGCGCGTTGCGGGCGATGTGCGGGGCCGTGTAGATCAGGAACGGCACGAGGTAGACCTCGGTGTCCCAGAAGTAGTGGCCCTCGTAGCCGGAGCCGGTGACGCCCTTGGCGGGGATGCCGAACTGGTCGCTGCGGGCCGCGGCCTGTGCGACTTGGAACAGGCACCAGCGCACCGCCTGCTGCACGGCTGGCTGGCCCTCGATCACGACGTCGGCGCCGAGCCAGAACTCGTCGAGCCAGGCCCGCTGCATGTCGTAGAAGTGGTCGAAGCCCTGCTCGGCGACCCTGTCGAGGGTCCGCTTGCAGCGGTCGGCCAGTTCGCCGACGGGCACTCCGCGCGAGGCGTGGTACGCCACGGCCTTGCGGACGGTGATCGGCACGCCCTCTGCTGCCTGGACGCGGAAGACCTGCTTGCCGAGGTCGGCCTCACTGATCGTGACGATCTCCACCGGGTTGTCCGTGTCGATCTCGTGGTCGACGCCGACCGCGAGCGTCATGCCGGAGCGCGTGGTCTCGTAGCCGAGCATGATGCGGCGGTCGGTGTGCCAGGACAGCCGCGGCTGCAGCACCCGCTCGTTCAGCGTGGCGGTGCGGCGGGGGTCGAAGCCCTCCTCGGGCGTCGGGGTCGCGCGGTAGTCGGTGTAGCCGTCCTGCCTGTTGACGACCTGCGAGCTGATCACCACGGGCGCGTCACCGTCGAGCATGGTGACCTCGAGTTCCATCAACGCCAGGTGCCGGTCAGTGAACGAGATCATCCGGGAACTCGCGACCCGGACCCGCTTGCCCGCCGGGGTGCGCCACACGACGGTGCGGGTCAGCCGCCCGGTGCGGAAGTCGAGCGTGCGGTCGTAGGAGTCGAGGTCGGCCACCGCGAGGGTCAGTGGCTCATCGTCGACGTAGAGCTTCAGGAGCTTGGCGTCGGGGACGTTGACGATGGTCTGGCCGGTCTGCGCGAACCCGAACGCCTCCTCCGCATGCTTGATGGGCCACGTCTCGTGGAAGCCGTTGATGAAGGTGCCGTGCGCGAACGAGGTGCGCCCCTCCTCTGGGTTGCCGCGCATCCCGAGGTAGCCGTTGCCGACGGAGAACAGCGTCTCGGTCAGGCCGACGTCGGTGTCGCTGCCCTCGACCTCCTTCAGGCACCACTCCTGGTGCGGGAAGCGGGACCTGTTGAGCGGGTCGGAGGTGACGTCGCGGATCATGCCAGCTCCCCCAGATCGTCGACGACGACACCGGCTCCGGCCAGGCGTAACTGCTTCTCGCCAGCGCCGCGGTTGACGCCGATCACGAGCCCGAAGCCTCCTGCCGCTCCTGCGGCGACCCCCGAGATCGCGTCCTCGATCGCCACCGCCGTCGCGGGCGCGACGCCGAGCAACTGGGCCGCCCGCAGGAACGTGTCGGGCGAGGGCTTGCCCGCCAGCGACTCGGCCTCGGCAACGTTGCCGTCCACCACGACGGAGAAGAAGTGGCTCAGCTTCGCGGCGCGCAGCACCGCGGGGGTGTTCTTCGACGAGGACACGATGGCCATCGGGATGCCTGCGTCGGCGAGCAGGTGGATGACCTCGACGGTGCCCGGGTAGGGCGTCACCCCGTCGCGGGCGAGGATCGCGTTGAATGCCTGGTTCTTGCGGTTGCCGAGCCCGTTGACCGTCTCGGCCTCTGGCGGGTCGTCCGGTGATCCCTCCGGCAGCGTGATGCCGCGGGAGGCGAGGAACCCCCGCACCCCGTCGTCGCGCGGGAGCCCGTCCACGTGGGCGTAGTAGTCCTCGTCCGTATAGGGAGCCTGGTCGGCGCGGCCCGCCAGGAAGGCGGTGAACATCTCATGCCAGGCGCTCATGTGAACGAGCGCGGTGGGGGTCACGACGCCGTCAAGGTCGAAGAGGACGGCTGAATAGCGGCTCCAGTCCATGAACATCGAGACTATTACGCCCGTCACGCACGAGGGGCGGACTTGCGGCGTTGGCACTTCGGGCACCAGTAGAGGTTGCGGCCCTCGAGCGTCGAGGAACGCACCGGCGTGCCGCACACGTGACATGGCAGGTCGGCCCGCCGATAGACGTAGACCTCGCCGCCGTGCCGGTCGACCCTGGCGGGGCGGCCCTGCGCCTCGGGCGAGTGTTCGTCGCGGACGGTGTCGATGCGGCCGTGCACCTTGGCGTAGGACATCAGGTCGACGAGGTCGTCCCACAGCACCCGCCAGGTGCGCTGGTCGATCTCGCGGCCGGGGGTCGTCGGGTCGATGCGGTGCCGGAACAGCACCTCGGCGCGGAAGATGTTGCCGACGCCGGCCGCGACCTTCTGGTCCATCAGCAGCGCAGCGATCGACTTGCCCGAGCGTCGGACCCTGGCGTATCCACGGTCGGGGTCCGCGTCGGGGCGCAGTGGGTCGGGCCCGCTGGCGGCAACCACCGCGTCCTTCTCGGGGGTGGTGATGATGCGGCACCACTGCGGGCCGCGCAGGTCGGCGTCGGTGACCCCGTCCGTGATCCGCAACCGGACCTCGCCCCACGGCTCGGCGTGCGGTACGAAGCCGAACTTGCCGATCAGTCCGAGGTGGATGTGGACGACCTGCCCGTCGGCGAAGTCGATGAACAGGTGTTTGCCGACCGCCTCGCCGCGCTCGATGGGGACGCCGACGAGGCTGCTCACATCGAAGCGCCCCTGCGGGGAACTGACGGCGACGCTCCGGTCGGCGAAGGTGTCGGTGACGGCGTCGGCAAGGCGGTGGATGACGTGACCCTCGGGCATCGGGCCAATCTAGCGCGTCCGTAGGATGGGCCCCATGAGCGAAGCACCGCGGGAGTTCGGCCGGGATGGGGTCTCGGGCCTTGTCGACAGGGACCGGTCGATCCGGGCGCGCCTGCTGCCGCGCCGCGTCCCCGATTCAGTCGCTCGAGCGTCCGAGGGCGTAGGCGATGATGACGGGAACCAGCATGCCGACGGCGACCCACATGGGCCAGAAGTAGAGCAGTTGCGCCGCTGACGCGCTCGCCAGCGCCCAGATCACCACGTTGATGGCGACGACGGAGAAGGCGATCAGGTAAAGGATGCTGGAGGCGAGCTTGCGGCCGCGTCCTGCGTCCCTGGGCGAGTTCCTCGAGCCGGTGGTGGCGAGGTCGCCGACGAGCGGCATGATCTCGCCGACCGTCTTGATCTCCATGGCCTTGTCGAGCCGGTCGTTGTACTCGTCGGTGTCGAGCCTGCCGTAGGCGTAGGCGTCGGCGAGCATGTCGGCGAGCAGGTCACGGTCGGCGTGGCCGACGCGCACCGGCGCGTTGCGCGGCCTGCGCGGGTCTGCGGTGAAGCGCTCCCAGGACGGCTCGGACGGCTGGGGAACGGGCAAGGGAGCCGACATAGCTCTCCTCCAATCGGGGACGGGGTAACACTATCGCCTGCCGAGCGCCATCGGCTGGGTCGGCCGGGCGACGAAGTCATGCTGGTTGAGCCAGCCGGGCGACGAAGTCGCCACCGGCTGCGTCGAAACCCACCGACGCCCGAACGCCCAGCCCCGGCCACCGTCGGCCGCGGACGAACGACCCGCCGTCAGGACCGCTCGGCCTCGTAGGCCTCCACCATCGCGATCCGGCGCGCGTGCCGCTCCTCCTCGGAGAACGGCGTGTCCAGGAAGGTCCGCACGATGTCGTAGCCCTCCTCCAACGTCTGCATCCGGCCGCCGAGCGCGACGACGTTGGCGTCGTTGTGCTGACGGGCCAGCTCCGCGAGTTCGACGTTGTAGGCCAGGGCCGCGCGGATGCCGCGCACCTTGTTGGCGGCGATCTGCTCGCCGTTTCCTGAGCCGCCCAGCACGATGCCGAGCGTGCCCACCTCGGAGGCGACCGCCTCCGCGCAGGCGATCATCATCGGTGGGTAGTCGTCGGCCGCGTCATAGGCCGAGGCGCCGTGGTCGACCACCTCGAAGCCGTCCTC
Organism: Propionibacteriaceae bacterium AM104-82; assembly: GCA_027658995.1. Classification (GTDB taxonomy): domain Bacteria; phylum Actinomycetota; class Actinomycetes; order Propionibacteriales; family Propionibacteriaceae; genus Arachnia. Next base: position 114,430 of record JAQDQK010000001.1, on the reverse strand, counting down.
GGTCAGCCTCTCGACGAGGTACTGCTTCAGTTCGAATGCCGCGTGGTCGGTGGCGATGTGGATGCGCATGCCCCCACTATTCCAGCCCGGACGGCCCCTCGTTGAGCAACCTCTCGAAGCCTGCCTCGTCCAGGATGGTGAGCCCCAACGCCTCGGCCTTCGCGGCCTTCGACCCGGCGTTGGCGCCGATCACGACATAGTCGGTGTTCTTGCTGACCGAGCCCGCCGCCTTGCCTCCGCGCGACAGGATCGCCTCCTTCGCGCCGTCGCGGCTGAACCGGTCGAGCGATCCGGTCACGACCACCGTCAGGCCCTCCAACGTGCGGGGCGTCGACTCGTCGACCTCGTCGGCCATCCGCACGCCCGCCGCGGCCCACTTGTCGACGATGGCGCGGTGCCAGTCGACCGTGAACCAGTTCAGCACCGCCTCCGCGATCACGGAGCCGACGCCGTCGACGCCGGCCAACTCGTCGGCCGATGCGGCGCGGATCTTGTCGAGCGAGCCGAAGTGTCCGGCGAGCGAGCGGGCCGCCGTCGGCCCCACATGTCGGATCGACAGCGCGACAAGCACCCGCCACAGCGGCTGTTCCTTGACGCTTTCCAGGTTGGCGAGCAACTTCTGGCCGACCGAGTTGAGCACGCGGGAGTCGCGCACCGGCACGGCGTCGTCGGCCAGCTCGGCCTGCTTGGCTGTGCGGGTGTAGAAGTCGGTCTGCAGCAGGTCGTCGGCAGTCAGGGTGAACAGGTCACCCTCGTCGGTGAGCCGGTCGGAAGCGAGCAGCGCGCTCGCGCCCTCCCAACCGAGCGCCTCGATGTCGAGCGCCCCGCGCGAGGCGAGCCCGAACAGCCGCTCGCGCAACTGGCTGGGGCAACTCTGCGAGTTGGGGCAGCGGATGTCCTTGTCGCCCTCCTTCTCGGGGCGAAGTTCCGTGCCGCACGAGGGGCAGTTGGTCGGCATCACGAACGCCCGCTCGGTGCCGTCGCGCAGCGCGACAACGGGCGCGACGATCTCGGGGATCACGTCGCCCGCCTTGCGCAGCACGATGGTGTCGCCGATCAGGACGCCCTTGCGCTCCACCTCGAACGCGTTGTGCAGCGTCGCCATCTCGACGGTGGAGCCGCTCACGAAGACCGGTTCCATCACGCCGAATGGGGTGACCCGGCCGGTGCGGCCGACGTTGACCTGGATGTCGAGGAGCAAGGTGTTGACCTCCTCCGGCGGGTACTTGTAGGCGATCGCCCAGCGCGGGGCGCGCGACGTCGCGCCGAGCCGGTCCTGCTGGGCAAGGTCGTCGACCTTGATGACGATCCCGTCGATCTCGTGGCTGAGGTCGTGACGGTGTTCGCCGTGGTGCTCGACGAACTTCAGCACCTCGGCCGGGTCCTCGACGACCCGGAACGTGTCGGGAACGGGCAGCCCCCAGGCGCGCATCTTCTCGTAGGCGCCCGACTGGCTGTCGAAGTGTTCGCCGTCGATCTGGCCGATGCCGTGCACCAGCATCCGCAGCGGCCGCGACGCCGACACCGCCGGGTTCTTCTGCCTGAGCGAGCCCGCGGCAGCGTTGCGCGGGTTCGCGAACGGCGCCTTGCCAGCCTCGACGAGCGCCGCGTTGAGTTCCTCGAACCCGGCGACGGGGAAGAACACCTCGCCTCGCACCTCCAGGACGGCGGGCGCGTCGCCCTTGAGCCGGTGCGGGATGCCTGCGATGGTCGCGACGTTCGGGGTGACGTCCTCCCCCACCCTGCCGTCGCCGCGGGTCGCGGCGACCGAGAGCCGTCCGTTGAGGTAGACGAGGTCGACCGCGAGGCCGTCGATCTTCAGTTCGCACAGGTACCGACTGGCTGGCGTGCGGGCGAGCCAGGCCTGCAGTTCCTCGTCGCTGAACACGTTGTCGAGGCTGAGCATCCGCCGCAGGTGCGTGACGGGCTGGAACTCGGTGATGGTGGCGGTGCCGACGCGCTGGGTGGCGGAGTCGGGGCTGACCAGTGAGGGGTGCGCGTCCTCGAGCGCCTGCAGGTCGCGCATCGCCTCGTCGTATGCCGCGTCCGACAGTGTCGGGGCGTCCGCGCCGTAGTAGGCCTCCTGCGCCTCCGTCAGGAGGTTGTTCAGGTCGGTCCACCGGCGTCGGAGTTCTGGTGAGGTCACTCCGGCTTCGGCATCACTCGGCTCAGTCATGTGCCCAATCGTTCCACAAGGCACGGACTTGGCGACTGGCGCTCGAAATCCTACGCAATTTCGGGCAGCCGTAGAACAATGGGGAGGTTGGAGCACACGCACATCCGTGCGCGAGCAGAGACAAGGGAGCACGACATGGCCACGGCCAATATCACTCGTGACGAGGCGGCGGCCCGTTCCGAGATAATCTCGACGCGGTCCTACGAGGTCACGGTGGATCTGACGGGCCGTGAGGTCGCCGAACCGGAGCGCCAGTTCCTGTCGACCACCGTCCTCGGGCTCACCTCGACCGGAGGCAGCACCCACCTGGACCTGATCGCCGACGAGATCCGCGAGGCCAGCCTCGACGGTGAGCCCTTCGACACCTCAGCCTTCGACGGCTACCGGCTGCCGCTGCCCGAACTGAGCGAGGGCGAGCACGAGGTCGCGGTCGTGGCAGTGTGCCGCTACTCGAACTCGGGCGAGGGCCTGCACCGCTTCGTCGACCCCGTCGACCAGCGCACCTACCTCTACACCCAGTTCGAGACGGCCGACGCGCGCCGCATGTACGCGGGCGCCGAGCAGCCCGACCAGAAGGCGACGTTCCAGTTGACGGTGCTGGCGCCGTCGGACTGGCTGGTGTTCACCAACGCCCCGAGCGTCGAGCCGACCGACATCGGCGACGGGTTCGGCCGCTTCGAGCACGAGCCGACCAAGAAGATGTCGACCTACATCACCGCCCTCGTGGCCGGAAACTTCCACGTGGTGCGCGGCACCATCGAGTCGGCTGCCGGCGAGGTGCCCGCGTCGGTGGCGTGCCGCCAGTCGCTTGCTCAGTACCTTGACGCGGACCGCATCCTGACCACCACCCAGCGCGGCTTCGAGGTGTTCGAGGAGGCGTTCGGGGTGCCGTACGCGTTCGGCACCTACGACCAGGTCTTCGTCCCCGAGTTCAACGCTGGCGCCATGGAGAACGCGGGCTGCGTCACCTTCCGCGACGAGTACCTGTTCCGCTCGCGCGTCACGGCCCGCGAGATGGACGCCCGCGACAACACGATCCTGCACGAGTTGGCGCACATGTGGTTCGGCGACCTCGTCACGATGCGCTGGTGGGACGACCTGTGGCTGAACGAGTCGTTCGCCGAGTGGGCCTCGCACTACGCCAACGACGAGATCGCCAAGCGTTACGACACCGGCGCCAAGCCGTGGGCCTCCTTCAGCAACGAGCGCAAGGCGTGGGCCTACCTGCAGGACCAACTGTCGACGACGCACCCGATCGCGGCCGACATGTCCGACCTGGAGAAGGTCGAGCAGAACTTCGACGGCATCACCTACGCCAAGGGCGCCTCGGTGCTGAAGCTGCTGGTCTCCGTCGTCGGCGAGGAGGCCTTCACCAAGGGCGTGCACGCCTACTTCGAGAAGCACGCCTACGGCAACACCGAGCTCAACGACCTGCTCGTCGAGCTCGAGGCCGCCTCCGGGCGAGACCTGTCCTGGTACACCACCGAGTGGCTGGAGACGGCGGGCGTCAACACCCTTTCCGCCGACTTCGACGTCGACGACGAGGGCCGCTTCACCCGCTTCGAGGTCGTGCAGACGGCCCCTGAGGAGTGGCCGACGCTGCGCACGCACCCGCTTGGCATCGGCGTCTACCGCCTCGACGAGGCGGGCGTGCTGACCCGCGGAACGCTCGTCGAGTTGGACGTCACCGGCGAACGCACCGAGGTCGCGGACCTGATCGGCGTCGAGCGCGGCGACCTGGTGCTGCTCAACGACGGCGACCTCACCTACGCGAAGATCCGCCTCGACGAGGCCTCCACCCGGACGCTGATCGAGAACTTCGGCGCACTGAAGGATCCGCTCGCGCGGGCCGTGGCGTGGACGTCGTTCTGGGAGGCGACCCGCGACGGCGAACTGGCCGCACAGGACTACGTCGCGCTGGTGCTCGCCGGGCTGCCGAGCGAGGAGGACATGGCCGCGGTGTCGACGCTGCTCGCGCAGGCGGGCAACGCGTCGCTGGCGTTCACCGCGCCGGAACTGCGCGCCGACCTCAACACCAAGCTGGTCACCGGCCTGGCGCGCCTGCTGAAGGACGCGGCGCCCGGGTCGGACAAGCAGGTGCTCGCGGCCAAGGCCCTGATCGCGTCGGCCCGCTCCGCGGAGAGCGCCGAACTGATCCGCGGCTGGCTCGTCGACGAGGAGGTCCCGGCGGGGCTCGCGATCGACACCGGCATGCGCTGGTCGATCGTGACGGCGCTCGCGAAGCTTGGCCTGATCGGCCACGACGAGATCGGCGAGGAACTCGACCGCGACAACACGTCGGCCGGGGCCGAGTCGGCAGCGGGCGCCGCGGCGGCACTGCCCGACGCCGACTCCAAGGCGCAGGCGTGGACGCTCGCCACGGACGACCCGGACGTGCCGAACGAGACGCACCGGGCGATCTGCATGGGGTTCTGGCGCTACGGCCAGGACGAGGTGCTGGAGCCGTACCCGGCCGCCTACCTCGACCTGCTTGGTCGCATCTCGCGCCGCGAGGGCATCTGGGAGTCGCGCGGCTACGCGGCCATCGGGACGGCGCTCCGCTGGCTGTTCCCCACGCCGCTGATCACCGACTCCCTCGTCGCGACCGTCGCGTCCTGGCTGGAGGACAACGAGCCGAGCGAGCAGGTTCGCCGCGCCGTCACCGAGCGCCTCGACGAGTCGCGCAGGGCGCTGCGGGCGCAGGAACGCAGCCGCCAGGCCTGAGCAGTGGAAGGACCGGCGCCCCTTCGGGGGTGCCGGGCCTTTTGGCGTCCTGGCTCAACGCACGCCGCGCCGCTCCAAGAGGCCCGAGAGGAGCGCGAGCAGCAGGCCGAAGACGCCAAGCGCCGCGCCTGCCCAGGCGGGGGCGGAGAAGCCGAGGCCGATCGAGATCACGAACCCTCCGAGCGCCGCACCGAGCGAGTTGCCGATGTTGAGCGAGGCGTGGTTCAGCGCCGACGCGAGCGTCTGCGCGTCGCCCGAGACGTCGAGCAGGCGGGTCTGGATCGCGGGCATCATCGCCGAGGACAGCGCGGCCATCAGGAACAGGAAGACAAGCAGCACCCACGGCTCGGAGGCGAACAGCGCGAGCACGACCAGCGCGGGGTACAGGTTGACCAGCGCCCGCAGCGCGCCACGGTCGGCCAGTCGTCCGCCGACCTGCACGCCGAGCGTCATGCCGACGCCGACCACGACGAGCGCGATCGGCACCCAGCCCTCGCTGAGGCCCGCCAACTCGGTGGCGATGGGCGAGACGTAGGAGTAGACGGCGAAGAAGCCACCGAATCCGATGGCTCCGATCGCCAGCGCGAGCCAGACCTGCGGCCGGCGGAACACGCGCAGTTCGCCGCGGATGCTGGCGTTCGGGTTGCCGGGCTGGCGGGGCACGGCGACGGCGATCGCGACGGTCGCGATCGCGAAGATCACCGCGACGGCGAGATAGGCGATCCGCCAGTTGGTGCGCTGGCCGAGCATGGTGATCAGCGGCACGCCGATCACGTTGGCCACCGTCAGGCCCGACAGCACCATGGCGATGCCCTTGCCGCGGTTGCCGGGGCCCATGATGGCGGCGGCGATCAGGGACGCGAAGCCGAAGTAGGCGCCGTGCGCGAGCGCAGCCACGAAGCGGGCGGCGACGAGCAGCCAGAAGGTCGGCGCGGCGGCCGACAGCAGGGAGCCGATCGTGAAGGCGACCGCAAAGCCGGTGACGGCCACCTTGCGGGGCAGTCGGACGGTGGCGACGGCGACGGTGAATGCGCCGATCACGACGCCGAGCGCGTAGCCGGAGACGACGAGGCCGCCTCGGGCGAGCGCCGCCTCCTGGTTGGAGGCCCAGAGTTCGGGGAGCAGCGACCGGGCGATCTGCGGCAGCAGGCCCATCGCGACGAACTCCGTCGCGCCGATGCCGAAGCCGCCGAGCGCTAGCGCGAGCAGCGCCGCGCGCCGCCTGCGGGTGGACAACTCACTCATCGTGGACCCTTCATGTGATCGTGCTGAAGGCTCCACGCCGAGCCGGTTCAATCTACCCCGAACCACCTGATGGCGCCCACTATTCCCCTGGCTGCCGCCCTGTCGGGCGTCGAATCGCGCGGGGCGTCCTGGGGCCGTGGTTGGGTGGGAGTTTGAGCATGTTTGGTTGCTCGTTCGCGTCGCAAACCTTTTCGAACGGCTTCAGGGCCAACGAGTTACCAAACATGCTCAAGTGCAGGCCCCTCACCGCGCACCCCACGGGCACGCAGAAAGGGACGGGCACCCGGCCCGTCCCCTCGTCAGCGCGCTGCGGTCAGTGCCGCGCGGCCTCGAGTTCCCTGGACTCCGCGTCGGTCTTCTCGCGACCGCCGCGGGCCAACTGGGGCGCGAAGGCGATCAGCGTCACGACAAGGCCGAAGGCGATCGGGCCGATGATCATCAACAGCCACATGTGCAGGTCGGAGATCGGGGCCGGCTCAGGCCAGCCGGGCAGGACCTCGAGGGGCAGCAGATTCATGGTCGGCACTCTAGCCGAAATGGCGGGCCGCGGCGGGCGGCATCCGACGCGGCCGTGCTGGAATCCCGGAGCAGGAGGGCGGCACGCACGAGGAGGGCTTCCGCGCGTCGTGCCGAAACGGCATCGCCAGCCCCTGTCCACCCGGCCAGGGCGCGCCTGGTGGTTGGCACAGCCCGCCGACGCCGTCACCCTCCACTGCGGCGACGCGGTCGCCCCTCGCCTGCGGCGGCCCGCGTTGAGCAGCAATCCACACTCGATCACCACAACGCCCACGGGAAGCGGCGTGTCGCACAACGAACCCACAATGCTGCTCAACCGATGTCCGCACCACCGCCGGGAGGTCTGCGCGTACCAGTGGCCTTCGCCGACGGTACGCCTTACGTCTAGGACCCGGGCGGCGCGACGAGCCTGTGGGGCCCCTCGCCTGCCGCGACCCAACCGGACACAAGCCGGGAGCCGACCCACCGCGCCGAACTCGGCCCCAGTCGGCAGCACCACTCTTAGGCCACACATGGGAGGTTCCATCACAAGGCAACCAACGTCAGCGATAGCGTCGATGCCCACAGGCCTCGCGACCGCGAGGGCCCATCCTCCTGCCAGGGACTTCATCGAGGGAATCATGATTGACGCAGATTCGATCGCCACGGCTGCCGCCAAGAGCCTCCGCTGTCCGGCCATCACCGGTCAGAGTTGGCTGAGCGCGCAGGGACATCGCGGGGTCACCCGGTTCACGATGAACCCGTCTGAGCGAAGCGTCGCCATGCTCGTCAACACCGTCCTCGCGGGCGACGCGGGCGAACAGTCGTCGTGGCAGAGGGTCATCTCCATCGGCACCGACGCGTACATGTGGGTCGGCCAAGGCGACGGGGACGGCGATCCGCTGGCCATCCCGGACCAGGCCGACTGGCTCCGGTTCCAGGGCCCAGACTTCCCGGCCTCCGGGCCGCAGACTCCCCTGTACTGGCTGCTCGGTGCGACCTCGGCGGCACAGGACGGCTCGGGAACCGTCCGCGGCGCATTGGACCGGGCGAGGTCGATTGAGATGGCCGACGCGGCCGATCGGGCAGGGCTCGAGGACAGCTGGCACCTCTTTGAGGCCAGCGCCGGAGCCACGGGGCTCGCGGGTGCCGAATACGCTCTCCGGCTGGACTCCGCAGGGCGCATCGCCCTCGTCGAGCTGACCGTGACGCCGCAACACATCCAGACGACCGAGTTCGCGTATCCGGACGAGGACGTCAGGATCGTTTCGCCCGAGGATGCCCTGTACTTCGATGCCGCCCAGGTGATGGTCCACCTTGGCCGTCCTGACGCCGTCCCACCGAGCCTCGCCAAGGGCGGCCACTGAGCGAGCCTCACCGGGGTGCCGGCCGGGGAGGTCTCCCTGGTAGGCCGTCCGAGCTTGTGGACACGCTACCGAAGCGCATGGGGAAAGCGCTCGATTGCCAAGCCCGTGCCGCCCACGCCGACCCACAGCCCCTTGGGCGACCGACGGGCAGCGCCCGACACGGAGGCGCCGCTGCGGTAGATTCGCCTCGGACTCCGGAAGGGAACCGATGGACGAGACCACGCGCGCGATGCTGTCTGCCGACGACATGAGTTGGGCGATGACCCGCATGACCCACGAGATCCTCGAGAGGAACCACGGCGCCGACGGCGTCGTGCTGCTGGGCATCCTCACCCGTGGGGCTCCGCTCGCCAAGCGGCTTGCCGCCATCGCGGCCCGCGACGGCCAGGACCTTCCTGTCGGCCAACTCGACATCACCATGTACCGCGACGACCTGCGCGCCAACCCGACCCGCACCGTCGGACGCACCATCCTGCCGTGCGACATCGACGACCGCACCGTGGTGCTCGTCGACGACGTGCTGTACTCCGGTCGCACCATCCAGGCGGCGCTGCACGCCCTTGCCGACCTGGGTCGCCCCCGCGCGATCCAACTCGTCACGCTGATCGACCGCGGTCACCGCGAACTGCCGATCCAGGCCGACATCGTCGGCAAGGCCATCCCGACCGCACGCTCCGAACGGGTCCGCGTCGCGCTGACCGAGACCGACGGCGAGGACCTCGTCACGATCGAAAGGGGCGCCAAGTGAAGCACCTGCTCGGCATCGCCGACCTGTCGCGCGACGAGATCGAGATGATCCTCGCCACCGCCGAGGAGATGCACGACGTGCAGTCGCGGCCCATCAAGAAGCTTCCCGCGCTGCGGGGTCGCACGGTCGTCAACCTGTTCTTCGAGGACTCGACCCGCACCCGCTCCTCGTTCGAACTCGCCGCCAAGTGGCTGTCGGCCGACGCGATCAACGTGTCGGCGAAGGGCAGTTCGGTGAGCAAGGGCGAGTCGATGCGCGACACCCTGATGACGTTGGACGCGATGGGCGTCGACGCCATCATCATGCGCCACGCGGGCTCCGGATCGGTCCGGCAGGCGGCGGGCTGGGTCCGGGCGTCGATGATCAACGCGGGCGACGGCATGCACGAACACCCGACGCAGGCCCTCCTCGACGCGCACGCCATCCGACGCCACCTGCGGGCCAACGACCTGGGCGACATCGAGGGCAAGCGCGTCTCCATAACCGGCGACCTGCTGCACTCGCGCGTGGTCCGCTCCAACGTGCTGCTGCTGCAGAAGTTGGGCGCCTCCGTGGTGCTGGTCGCTCCCCCGACCCTGCTGCCGCCCGGCGTCGAGAACTGGGGCGTCGAACTGAGCTACGACTTCGACGAGGTGCTGCCCGAGGTCGACGTCGCCATGATGCTGCGCGTGCAGCGCGAGCGGATGAGCGGCGGGTTCTTCCCCTCAGAGCGCGAGTACATCGCGGGCTACGGCCTGACGGCGCAGCGCCTGACCCGGCTGAAGCCCGGCGCCTGCATCGCGCACCCCGGCCCCATGAACCGCGGGCTCGAGATCTCGTCGGCGGCCGCCGACGCATCGCAGTCGATCATCCTCGACCAGGTGTCCTCCGGGGTCGCCGTGCGGATGAGCGTGCTGTACCACCTGCTGGCCGGCGACACCGGCTCCGATCGAAGGGACTGACCGTGGCTACCCTGCTGCGCGGCGTGACGCTGCCCGACGGCACGCGCACCGACCTGACCATCTCCGATGACGGCGTCTTCGTCGACGACGCTCCCGGCGGCGCCGAGGTCGTCGACTGCGACGGCCTGATCGCGCTGCCCGGCCTCGTCGACGTGCACACCCACCTGCGCGAGCCCGGCCGCGAGGACACCGAGACGGTGCTCACCGGCTCGCAGGCCGCGGCGCGCGGCGGGTTCACGGCGGTGTGCGCGATGGCCAACACCACCCCGGTCACCGACACGGCGGAGAAGGCCGAGCACATCCACGACCTGGGCGTGCGCGCTGGCCTCGTCGACGTCACGGTGATCGGCGCGATCTCCAAGGGGCTCGCGGGCGAACAGTTGGCCGAACTCGGGCTGATGCACACCTCCGCTGCCCGCGTCACGATGTTCTCCGACGACGGCTTCTGCCTGATGAACCCGCAACTGATGCGCAGGGCCCTGGAATGGGTCAAGCCGTTCGACGGCGTCATCGCGCAGCACGCGCAGGACTCGAACCTGGCGGGCCCCGGCGCCTGCTGCCACGAGGGCGAGATCTCGGGCCGGCTCGGCCTGGGCGGCTGGCCGAGCGTCGCGGAGTCGACGATCATCGCCCGCGACGTGCAGCTGGCCGAGGCCACCGGGTCACGGCTGCACGTGTGCCACGTCTCGACCGCCGAGGGCGTCGACGTGATCCGCTGGGCGAAGGCCCGCGGCATCCGCGTCACCGCCGAGGCGACGCCGCACCACCTGCTGCTGAACACCGCGGAACTGATGGGCTACGACACCACCTACAAGGTGAACCCGCCGCTGCGCCCCGACGAGCACATCGAGGCGGTGCGCGCGGCGCTTGCCGACGGCACCATCGACGTGGTCGCCACCGACCACGCCCCGCACGCGGCGCAGGACAAGGACCACGCCTTCGTCGACGCGCGGCCCGGCATGCTCGGCCTGGAGCAGGCGCTGAGCGTCGTCATCGAGACCATGGTCACGCCCGGCCGACTCGACTGGGTAGGCGTCGCCGACCGGATGAGCCATGCGCCCGCCCGGATCGCCTCGCTCAGCGGCCAGGGGCGACCCCTCGCCGTCGGAGAGCCCGGCAACGTCGTCCTCATCGACCCCGAGCGGGTCGCGACGGTCGACCGGGCCGCGTCGGCGTCGCTGTCGCGCAACAACCCGTACCACGGCCGCTCGCTCCCCGACCCCGTCGAGGCGACCTTCCTGCGGGGCCGTCAGACCTACCGCCGCTGAGCAGGGTCGGGTCTGGCCTCGAGCAGTGATGCGAGAGGTCAGCCCTTGACGGCGCCTGCCGCCAGGCCCGACTGCCAGTAGCGCTGCAGGAAGATGAACAGCACGATCAGCGGGAGCACGCCGATCAGTGCGCCCATCATCACGGCGCCCTTCTGCGGCTCGTAGTAGCTCATCATCCCGTAGAGGCCGACGGTGACCGGCTTCAGTTCGGGGCTGCTCAGCATCATCAAGGGCAGCATGAAGTTGTTCCAGGTGCCGACGAAGATGAACAGGAAGATCGTCACCATCGCGGGCGCGAGCAGCCGGATCACCATGGTGAAGAAGATCCGCGCCTCCCCCGCCCCGTCGATCCTGGCTGCCTCCAGAAGTTCGGTCGGCACCGAGGTCGTCGCGTAGACGTTGCCGAGGAACACGCCGAACGGCGAGACCATGCACGGGATGATCACGGCCCAGATGGTGTTGTTGAGCCCAAGTTGGCTGAACAGCAGCACCATCGGGATCGTCAGGATCGCCACCGGCATCAGCAGCCCGGCCATGATCGTGCCGAGCATCACGGAGCGGCCCGGGTAGCGGAACTTCGCCATCGCGTAGCCCGCCGAGACCGACAGCAGCGTCCCGATGGTGGCGGCCGCCGTCGAGTAGAAGATCGAGTTGCCGACCCAGCGCAGGAACATCGGCTGCCAGCCGGTCAGCAGCGCCCAGTTGCCCGACCAGTCGACCTTGTCGCCGAACCAGAACCCGAAGGTCGACACGATGTCGTGGTTGTTCTTGGTGGAGGCGAAGAACACCCACAGCACCGGGAACAGGAAGTAGATCAGCGCGACCACGAGCAGGGTCGTGGTGATGGTGCGCGCCATGGCGCTCGGCGCGATCGAGCGCGGCGGCTGCCCCTCGATGGAGGGCCGGTACTCGAGGCCGTCGACGGTGGTCTTGAGCGTGCTCACTGGTTCACCTTCCGCTGGGCGAAGAAGTAGGCGACGGCGAGCACACCCGCGATCAGCGCCATCAGGATCGAGATGGCCGACGCGGGGCCGGTGCCCGAGGGCGTCAGGAGGCCGGTGGAGGTCTGGTAGGCCATCAACATCGGCGTGTAGGTGTTGGGCATCCAACTGGTCAGCTTCTTCAGCACCGTCGGCTCGTTGAACAACTGGATGGTGCCGACGATGGAGAGCAGCACCGCGAGCAGCGCGGCCGAACTGACCATCGGGATCTTGATCCGGGTGGTGATCTTCCACCCGGAGGCGCCGTCGATGCGGGCCGCCTCGTACAGGTCGCGCGGGATGGCCTGCAGCGCCGCGAGGAAGATCAGCATGTTGTAGCCCGTGTAGGTCCAGGTGGTCATGTTGGCCATCGACCACAGCGCGATGCTCGGCGCCAGGAAGAACGGGTTGCCCTCCATGTCCGGGAAGAAGTCCGCGAACGGGGAGACCTCGGGGATGTACAGGTAGCCCCAGATGATCGCCGCGATCAGGCCGGGGATGGCGTAGGGCAGGAAGTAGCCGAGCCGCCAGACGGTCTTGCGGCGCACCAGGAACGAGTCGAGCAGCAGCGCGAGCGCGAGCGCCAGCCCGATCATGATGGGGATCTGGACGATGCCGAACAGCATCACGCGCCCGACGCCCTTCCAGAACTCGGGGTCGGTGCCTGCGACGACGTAGTTCTCCAGGCCGACGAACACGTCGACCTTTCCGCCCTCGCCCCCGGCGTTGCCGTAGAGGCCGCCGCCCGCGGCCTGCTGCTTGAACAGGCTGGCCCGGATGGCGGAGACGATCGGGGCGATGAAGACCAGGATGAAGCACAGGAAGAACGGCAGCGAGAACGCCCAGCCGCTGACCGCCTCGTGGCGCGCCTGCCTGCTCCACCTCCTGCGAGGCTTCGAGGTCTGTGCGGTGGCTGTGCTCATGGGGATGACTTTCGTGTGCCGTACTGGGTGGGACTGGCGTGGGCGCCGGGCCCGTCAGCGACGGGCCCGGCGCGACACGGATCAGCCTTCGGCGACGGGCAGGCCCGCGTCCTTCAGCGACGCCACGGAGGCCTCCTTGGCGACGGTGAAGACGTCTGCGACCTTGCCGGAGCCTGCGCCAGCGGCGGAGGCAGCCTCGACCATCTTCGGGCCGACCGACGAGAAGCCCGGGATGTAGGACCACTCGGCGCTCATCCGCTCGTTGGCGGTCTTCAACTCGGCCATCACGTCCTGGCCGCCGAACTGGCGCTGCATCTTCTCTGGCATCTTGGCGACGGCGGTCGCGGCGGGGACGAGGCCCTGCGAGGCGAGGTCGTCGACCTGGGTGTTGAACCAGGCGTTGAACTGCATCGCCTCGGCTGGGTGCTCGCAGCCCTTCATGACGGCGACGCCGGAGCCGCCATCGGGGCCGGTCTTGTCGGAGTCGTTGAACTTGGGCATCTGGGCGACGCGCCACTGGCCCTCGAAGGGGGTGCCGTCGAGCGAGTCGAGGGCGAAGCCGGTCTCCCAGGCGGCGGCGGTGTAGCCGATGATGGTGCCATCGGCCAGGGCCTTGTCCCACTGCTCGCTCCAGCGCTTCACGACGAGCGCCGACTTGTCGTCGATGACGCCCTGCCAGAAGGAGGCGACCGAGGCGGTGCCCGCGTCGGAGGTGTCGACCTTCCACTTGTCGTCGGCGGCCGAGTACCACACGGCACCTGCGCCGGCGGCCTGGCCGGAGAGCCAGTAGTGGGCCTCGTCGGGCAGGAAGACGGTGGCGTACTTGCCGGAGGCGGCCGCCTTCTTGGCGACGGCGGCGTACTCGTCAGCGGTGGTGGGCACCTCGAGGCCGAGCTTCTTGAACTCGGCCTCGTTGTACATGTAGACAAGCGGTCCGGAATCCTGCGGCAGGCCGACGGTGACGCCGCCGACGCTCATCTGGCCGAACGCGCCACCGAACTGGTCCTGGTACTTGGCGGCCTCGTCGGTCACGTCCATCACGAGACCCTTGACGAACATCTCGGGGACCTCGCCGTAGCCCAACTGCGCGAGGCAGGGGCCGTTGTCGGCGGCGATGTCGGTGTCGAGACGGGTGATCATCTCGGAGGCGGCGCCGTCGAACTTGGTCGTGGTGACCTGGATGTTCGGGTTCTCCTCGTTCCAGCGCGCGACGATGTCGGCGACCTTCGTCATGTCCTTGCCGTCGGGCAGACGGTGCATGTAGGAGATCTCGACCTTTTCGGCGGGGGCCGCGGGGCTCTGCGTCGAGCCAGCAGGGGTGTCGGTGGCGGCCGGGGTGGAGCTTCCACCACAGGCGGTGAGGCCCACAGCGGCGACCGACAGAAGCGCGGTCGCCTTGAGGTACCTCGTGAACGGGACAGTCATGGATCCTCCGGATCTACGTGTGAAAGGGCTATCCACAGGGACGTTACACGGGCCAATTTCGTCGATCCAACCCACCCTTGTCAGCGTTAACATTTCCGCTCGGATCGCTCGCCGACTCTGTCCATTTCGTGACCTGGTCGTGACTTTCGGCCTGTGATCGTGCCTGCCCGGTCCTCGGTCGACGGCGTGCGAACGCCGCACCCGCCGGTAGGCTCCCGACGTAGGCAAACGATCGGAGTGACAAGAATGACGGACCTGGCGAATGTCGGCGTGGTGGGCATGGCGGTGATGGGCTCGAACCTGGCCCGGAACCTCGCTCACAAGGGCCATCGGGTGGCCATCTACAACCGGACCGGGTCGAAGACCGACGCCGTGATGGCCGAGCACGGCTCCGAGGGCGATTTCCGTCCCGCGCACGAACTGGCCGACTTCGTCGCCTCGCTCGAGCGGCCGCGTCGCGTCATCATCATGGTGCAGGCGGGCGCTGGCACCGACGCGACCATCGACTCGCTGATCCCCCTGCTTGAGGAGGGTGACATCGTCGTCGACGGCGGCAACGCGTTCTTCGAGGACACCCGTCGCCGCGAGGAGAAGCTGCGCGGCCTCGGCCTGCACTTCGTCGGCGCGGGCATCTCCGGAGGCGAGGTCGGCGCACTGGAGGGTCCGTCGATCATGCCCGGCGGTTCCAGGGAGTCCTACGAGGCGCTCGGCCCGATCCTCGAGTCGATCTCGGCGCAGGTCGACGGCGAGCCCTGCTGCACCTACATCAGCACCGACGGCGCGGGCCACTTCGTCAAGATGATCCACAACGGCATCGAGTACGCCGACATGCAGTTCATCGGCGAGGCCTTCGAACTGCTCAAGGGCCTCGGGCTCAGCTACCCGGAGATGGCCGACGTGTTCGCCGCCTGGAACACCGGCGACCTCGACTCTTACCTGATCGAGATCACCTCCGAGGTGCTCCGCAAGGTCGACGACGCCACCGGCAAGCCGCTGGTCGAGGTCATCGTCGACGCCGCAGGCATGAAGGGCACCGGCACCTGGACTGTGCAGTCGGCCCTGAACCTCGGCACCCCCGTCAACGCGATCGCCGAGTCGGTCTTCTCGCGCGCCATCTCGTCGGCACCCGAACTGCGGGCCGCCGCCCAGAAGGCCCTTTCCGGGCCCGACGGCCGGATCGAGGTCGCCGACCGCGACGCCTTCATCGAGTCGATCCGCCAGGCGCTGCTCGCCAGCAAGATCGTCGCCTACGCGCAGGGCCTCGACGAGATCCGGATGGGCGCCAAGGAGTACGGCTGGGACATCAACATCGGCGATGTCGCCAAGATCTGGCGCGACGGGTGCATCATCCGCGCCCGCCTGCTCGAGCGGATCCGCTCGGAGTACGCGGCAGGCAACCTGGTGACGCTGCTGGAGGCCCCGTCGATCGCCGCCGGGCTCGCCGAGGCCCAGGACGGCTGGCGCGACGTGGTCGCGGTCGCCGTCAAGGCGGGCGTCCCGGTGCCGGGCTTCTCCGCCGCGCTCGCCCACTACGACCAGGCCCGCGCGCCGCGCCTGAACGCGGCCCTCACGCAGGGCCTGCGCGACTACTTCGGCGCGCACACCTACCGCAGGGTCGACAGGGACGGCTCGTTCCACATCAACTGGTCAACAGACGGGTCGGAGGAGCAGACCGCCTGAGTCACCGCCAAAGCAGAGAGGGGCCGCCCATCGGGGCGGCCCCTTTTTTCGTCCGTCCGGCACCTCTCTTTGCGCCGCGCCTCACCCCAAGGGACAGAGATCGAGGACTACCCATTGAGAGGTATTTACCTGTCCGAACCTGTCCTACGTTGTTCGTGTGCAGTCACCGAAGACCGGCTACACGCAGGCAGAGAAGATCGCGGCGACGCTGACCCAGCGGATCACCGCGGGACAGGTCCAACGCGGCGAGCGCCTCGCCTCCGAGCACTCCCTCGCCCAGGAGTTCAACGCCTCCCGGGGCACCATCCGGCGCGCCCTCGCGATGCTCCAGGAGTCCGACCTGGTCCACACCAGGGCAGGCTCCGGCAGTTACGTCGCCTTCCATGGCGTCGACCTGTCCGGCCCGCAGGGCTGGACCGCCGCGACAGCGACCGTCGGGCTGCCCACCAGCACCGAGGTGCTCTCGGTCGACCTGATCGACACCCCCGAAGAGGTCGCGGGCTGCTGCGCCGAGCCCCAGTGCTACCGGATCAAGCGGGTCCGCACCCTGCACGGCGCTCCCCTGTCGCTCGAGATCTCGACGCTTCCCGCCAACGACCGGATCCGCGCCGTCCTCGAACACGGCCTGCTCGGCGGCTCCGTCTCCACCACGCTGCGGGCCACGGGCATGAAGGTCACCCACGGCCGCCAGGAGGTCTCCGCCGCCCGACTGCGCGCGGGAGAGGCGGCCCTGCTGCGGATGCCGATCGACGCTCGCGTCATCATCACCCAACGCCTCGGCCTCGACTCCGACGACCAACTGGTCGAGTTCGTGGAGTCGTGGCTCGACCCCGACCACTTCACCCTCCACTTCGACTTCGAGGAATGACCATGACCACCTCACGCCCTGACCGGGCGCTCGCCGCGCTGCGCGGACTCGCCCTGGGCGACGCCCTCGGCATGCCGACCCAGTCGATGAGCCCCTCCGAGATCGAGCGCCATTACGGCCGCGTCACCTCGCTGCTCGACGCCGTCGCCGACCAGCCGATCGCGCCGTCGATGCCCGCCGGTTCCGTCACCGACGACACCGAGCAGGCCCTCCTCGTGGGCCGGCTGCTCGTGGAGGGTGGCGGGCACCTCGACCCGCTGACGCTCGCCACCTCGCTGCTCGCGTGGGAGGACGACATGATCCGCCGCGGCTCGCTCGACCTGCTCGGCCCCTCCACGAAGTCGGCCCTCGAACGCGTCAGGGCGGGCGAGGACCCGCGCGAGACGGGGCGCTTCGGCGCCACGAACGGGGCGGCCATGCGCGTCGCGCCCATCGGGATCGCCTTCTCGCTGCACCGGCCAGACGCCTTCGCCGATGCCGTCCACGAGTCCTGCCAGGTCACCCACGACACGCAGCAGGGCTGGGAGTCCGCGGCGCTCGTGGCGGCGGCGGTCAGCGCCGGGATTGAGGGTGCTGGCGTCCGGGACGCCCTTGAGGCCGCCGTCGGCCTGGTCGGCTCGCTCCCGGGCAGGGGCCACTGGACGGGACGCGCCTCGGTGCTCGCCCGGTCCCGCGAGGCGCTCTCCGCACTGCAGCGCCTCAACGGCCCCGCCCTCGAGCGGCGGATCCGCACCGTGGTCGGCACCTCCGTCGAGGCGACCGAATCGATCCCCGCCGCCCTCTGCCTCGCCCTCGCCTACGCCGACGACCCGTTCGCGGGCCTCTGCGCCGCCGCCCGCCTCGGCGGCGACACCGACACGATCGCCGCCATGGCAGGAGCAATCCTCGGCGCCTGCCACGGAACGACGGCCTTCCCCGCCGACGCCATCGCGACCATCGAGCGGGTCTCCCGCCTCGACCTGGCGCCGCTGGCCGAGCAACTCCTGGAACTCCGCGGCCGCTAGCCGCTCCTCCCTCACCCACAGACACCACCCGAACGTCCAAGGACCCACAGATATGACCAGCAACGACGCTGGGCGCACCAGTGCGCCCCAAAGCACCGCCGTGCTCTCGAAGATCGAGCAGCGCGGCCTCGAACCAGTACCCGAGGACCAACGCGACGGCACGCCAGGACAGTTGTTCTGGGTGTGGTTCGCCGCCAACATCTCCATCCTCGGCATCCCGCTCGGCGCCACCTTGATGGCGCTCGGCCTCAACCTGTTCCAGGCGATCATCGTCGCCCTGATCGGCTCGTTCGGCTCCTTCGCGGTCGTCGGGCTGATCTCGGTCGCCGGGCTGCGCGGCGGGGCCCCGACCCTCGCGCTTTCGCGGGCCGTGTTCGGCGTCCGCGGCAATATGGCCCCGACGCTTGTCACGCTCATCTCGCGGCTCGGGTGGGAGACCGTCAACACCGTCACCGGAGCCTTCGCGCTGCTGTCGCTCAGCACGCTCCTGCTCGGCACGCCGTCGGAGGCCAAGTCGGCTCCCCTGCTCACGGTCGTGTGCATCCTGATCTTCGTGGCCTGCACCATGGTCGTGGCCGCCGCCGGTCACGCGTTCATCCTGAAGGTCCAGAAGTGGGCGACCTGGGTCTTCGGCGGCCTGACGATCCTGATCGCGATCTACCTGGCCACCACCGTCGACTGGTCCACCTTCATCAACGCCCCCGCAGGTCCCGTCACGGCGATGATCGTCGGCATCGGCACCATCGCGGCAGGCACCGGCATCGGCTGGGCGAGTTCAGGGGCGGACATGGCCCGGTATCAGCGCCGGGCGACCTCCGCGTTGTCCCTGGTGCTGAGCGCGGCGGCGGGCGCGGGCATCCCGCTGGTGATCGTCATCGGCCTCGGCAGCGCCCTGACCGCTGGCGACTCCAGCATCGCCACCGCGGCCGACCCGATCGCCACCGTCCGCGACGCGCTGCCCGTCTGGGTCGCGGTGCCGTACCTGATCGCGGCCTTCGGCGGCCTGCTGCTGTCGAACCACCTGTCGGTGTACTCCGCAGGCATGGCGACCATCACGCTCGGCATCCGCGTCAAGCGCGTCTACGCCGTCGTCCTCGACGTGGTCGTGATGATCGTCGGCTCGATCTACTTCATGCTCATCTCGGACGGCTTCTACGGCCCGTTCATCGCGTTCATCTCCTTCCTGGCCGTGCCGCTGACCGCGTGGATCGGCGTCTTCCTGGTCGACATGATCCGGCGAACCTCCTACGACGCGGACGGACTGCTCGACCTGGCCCCGGGATCGACCTACTGGTACCGCGGCGGCGTCGAATGGCGCGCCCTCGGCAGTTGGCTGGTGGCCGTCGTGCTCGGCTACCTGTTCGTCAAGGCGCAGGTCTCCGAGTCCGTCGTCTGGTTCGCCGGCCCGCTCGCCGACACCTGGATCGGGACCAACGGCCTGGCCTGGTTGGTCGCGCTGGCCGCGGCCGGCGTGGTCTACGCGGTCCTCGGCGGCGCTCGTGTCGGAGGACGACGATGAGCGGCCGGGTCCTGCACACCGGCCAGGTCGTCATCGACCTCGCCCTTCGACTCGACGCCATGCCGGCGCCCGGCGGGGACGTCTTCGCGGAGGACGGCGGCATCCACGTCGGCGGCGGCTTCAACGTGCTGCTCGCCAGCCGCCAGCTCGGCGTCGAGACGCTCTTCTGCGGGACGCTCGGCACCGGCACCTTCTCGGACGCGGCGCGGGCGGGGCTGCAGAGGATCGGCGTGCGTCACTCGGGCGTGACGCGTCCAGAGGATCTCGGCTACTGCGTCGCCATCACCGATGACAGTGCCGAACGCACCTTCATCTCGACCCGCGGCGCCGAGACGCGCGACCCGGTCAACGCGTTCGACGCGCTGCTGCCCCGGCCCGAGGACGTCATCTACATCAGCGGCTACTCGCTGGCCTCACCGCAGAACGAGGCGGCCCTGTTGCGGCTCGTCGAGAGCCTCGGCGACCCCCGTCTGCCGGGTGCTGCTGGACGTGTCGCCCATGGTGGGCACCGCGTCGCTTGGCACGCTGGAGGCGCTGCGCTCGCTCGCCCCGCTGTGGTCGATGAACGAGCGGGAGGCGCGCCTGCTCGCCGACCGGTTGGGCGTCGACGGCGACACCCCGCAGGAACTGTGCGCCGGGCTGTCCGGGCGACTCGGCGAGACCCTGGTGCGCGCGGGCGACGCGGGGGCCTGGTACTCGCTCGGCGGGGAACCGGAGCACATCGATTCGATCGTCGTCGAGGCGATCGACACCAACGGCGCAGGAGACGCCCACAGCGGTGTGCTGTGCGCGGCCCTGGCCCGTGGCGAGGAACTGCCGACGGCGCTGCGCTGGGCCAACATCGCGGGTGCCCTGTCGACCACCCGACGCGGCCCGGCGACCTGCCCCGAGGAGCGGGAGATCATCCAGGCGCTCTGTCGGCTCCCATGAGACGGCGGCGTCAGTGGGGGGTGGCACTATTGCCCCATGAAGGACCCACTGGCGCCGTTCTCCGCCCCGACCAGGCAGTGGTTCTCGAGCGTCTTCCCCCGCCCGACTGCGGTCCAGGAGGAGGCCTGGGCCGCGATCTCCTCGCGGCGCAACTCGCTGGTGGTCGCACCGACGGGCTCGGGAAAGACCCTTGCCGCGTTCCTGTGGGCGATCGACGCGCTCGCCAACGCGGGCGAGCGCACCCCGGGCACGAAGGTGCTCTACATCTCCCCGCTCAAGGCGCTGGGCGTCGACGTCGAACGCAACCTGCGCGCCCCGCTGACGGGGGTCCGGCTAGCCGCCGAAAGCCTCGGGGTCACGCTGCAGCCCATCACTGTCGGGGTCCGCTCCGGTGACACGCCTGCGCGGGAGCGCGCGGCGCTGCTGCGCCATCCACCCGACATCCTGATCACGACCCCCGAGTCGCTGTACCTGATGCTGACCAGCAGCGCCCGCGCGACGCTTGCGGGAGTCTCGACGGTGATCGTCGACGAGATCCACGCGGTCGCGGGCACCAAGCGCGGCAGCCACCTGGCGCTCAGCCTCGAGCGACTCGACGCCCTGGTCGGCCACGACGTGCAGCGGGTCGCGCTGTCGGCGACGGTGCGCCCCATCGAGAAGGTGGCGGCCTTCCTCGGCGGCGACCGGCCGGTCACCGTCGTGGCGCCGCCCGCCGAGAAACTGTGGGACGTCACCGTCCGGGTGCCGGTGCCCGACATGAGCGACCCCGGCCCCGGCCCGGGAGCCGCGGCCAGCGTCGACCCGTTGCTCGCGGGGCCGGGAACAGACACCGTCACCGTCGATTCCCCCGGCGGAGCTTCGCTGTGGCCGCACGTCGAGGCCAAGGTCTATGCCCGCGTCAAGGAGGGAAGGTCGACGCTGATCTTCACCAACGGCAGGCGCACAGCCGAGCGGCTCACGGGTCGCCTCAACGAGATGTGGGCCGAGGAACACGCACCGGACACACTGCCGCCGATCCCCGCCCGGCCGCCCGCGCAGGTGATGGCTCCCGTCGACACGGTGCGCGGCGCGCCGCCGGTGATCGCCCGGGCGCACCACGGCTCCGTCAGCAAGGAACAGCGCGCCGAGATCGAGTCGGCGCTGAAGGCCGGCGAACTGCGCTGCGTTGTCGCCACCAGTTCGCTGGAACTCGGCATCGACATGGGCGCGGTCGACCGGGTGATCCAGGTCTCGGCGCCCCCGTCGATCGCCAGCGCGCTGCAGCGCGTCGGCCGGGCTGGCCACGTCGTCGGGGCGGTGTCGAACGGCGACGTCTACCCGCTGTTCCGCGGCGACCTCGCGGCAGCCGTCGTCACCACCGAGCGGATGCTCTCCGGCGAGATCGAACAGTTGAGCATCCCCCGGCACCCGCTCGACGTGCTGGCGCAGCAGACCGTCGCCGCGACCGCAGCGGCTGGCGAGGACGGCCTCGACGTCGACGAGTGGTTTGCGACCGTCACCCGCGCCCAGCCTTACGCGGGTCTGCGCCGGGAACTGCTCGACTCCGTCATCGAACTGCTGACCGGGGCCTACCCGTCCGCCGACTTCGCGAACCTGCGGGCGCGGCTCGTGATGGGAGACGACAACCGGCTCTACCCGAGGCCGGGCGCGCTACGGCTCGCCGCCACCTCCGGAGGCACCATCCCCGACCGCGGCCTCTACGGCGTCTTCCTTGTCGGCGACGAGCAGGGCGCGCGCCGCGTCGGCGAACTGGACGAGGAGATGGTCCACGAGTCGCGGGTCGGCGACGTGTTCACGCTCGGCGCCTCGTCGTGGCGGATCGAGGAGATCACCCGCGACCAGGTGCGCGTCTCCCCCGCGCCCGGCAACACGGGGCGGCTACCGTTCTGGCGCGGCGAGGACGAGGGTCGCCCCACCGAACTGGGCCGGGGCATCGGGCGCCTGCAGCGGGAGGCCTCCCGCGACGCAGATCGCCTCGAGCGAGGCTACCTCGACCCCAACACCCGCACCAACCTCGCCTCCTACCTGCGGGAGCAGCGGGCCGCGACCGGGGTCGTCCCCGATGAGCGGACCGTTGTCGTCGAGAGGTTCCGCGACGAGTTGGGCGACTGGCGCGTCGTGATCCATTCGCCGCTCGGCCGCCGCGTGCTGGGCGCGTGGGCGACGATCGTGGCTGCCGTGCTGTCCGCGGAGGCGGGCGTAGACGTGCAGCCCGTCGCCGGAGACGACGGCATCGTGCTGCGGTTGCCCGATTCGGACGTGGTCGACCGGCTGGCCGGCCTGCTTGTCGTCGACCCGGACGAGGTCGTCGACCTGGTCACCACGCACGTCGGGGGCACCGCGCTGTTCGCGGGCCGGTTCCGGGAGGCCGCCGCGAGGGCGTTGCTGCTTCCCCGGCCGAACCCGCAGAAGCGCGCCCCGCTGTGGCAGCAGCGGCAGCGAGCCGCGCAACTGTTGGAGGTCGCCCGGCACTACCCGCGGTTCCCGATCGTGCTGGAGACAATCCGCGAGGTGACCCAGGACGTCTACGACGTGCCCTCGCTCGTCGAGACGATGCGCGCGCTGCGCTCCGGCTCGATGCGGCTGGTGGAGGTCGTCACCGAACACCCCAGCCCGTTCGCCGCGAGCCTGCTGTTCCGCTACCCCGGCGCGTTCATCTACGACGGCGACATCCCGCTCGCCGAGCGCAGGGCCGCGCTGCTGGCGATGGACCCCGACCTGCTGGCGGCGGCCCTTGGCACGCTCGACCTGCGCGAGGTGCTCGACGCGGACGTCGTCGACGCCGTGGTCGCCGAACTGCGCCACCTCACTAAGGAGCGCCGAGCACGGTCCCCCGAGCAGGTCGCCGACCTGCTGCGACTGCTCGGCCCGATCCCGGTCGCCGCGCTGCCCTCCCATCTCGACGGCGTGAGCGTCGAGGACGCCGTCGAAGCGTTGGGGTCACGGGTCGCGGAGGTCCGGCTCGCGGGCGTCGACCACCTGGTCGCCGCGACCGACCTCGGGCTGCTCCGCGACGCCCTCGGCATCCCGGTGCCCGCGGGCCACTCCGCTCCACCGACCGAGGGACGCGACCCCCTGACCCAACTGCTGGCGCGGTTCGCCCGGACGCACGGCCCGTTCACGGCGGTGGAGGCCGCCGAGGCGTTCGGGCTCGGCCCCGCGACCGCATCGCTGGTGCTGGAGCGGGAGGCGTCGGGCCGGCGGTTGACGCTGGGCCGGTTCACGTCCCAGGAGGTGCAGTACGTCGACCCGGAGGTGCTGCGGCGGCTGCGGACCCGCTCGCTCGCCAAGGCCCGCTCCGAACTGCAACCCGTGTCGCAGACGGGCTACGCGCGCTACCTCGCCGCGGCACACCAGGTCACCGACCGGCCGGAGTCGGGCCCGGACGAGGTGCTGCTCGCGCTGCAGCGACTGGCTGGGGTCGCGCTGCCCGCGTCGGCGTGGGAGACGCACGTGCTGCCCGCCCGGCTGAGGGGCTACTCCCCCGCGCACCTGGACGCGCTGCTCGCCGAGGGCGAGGTCGTCGTCCGGTTCCGCGGATCGGCCGGGCCGAACGACCCGCTTGTCGCGCTGGTGCCGGCCGACGACCTGGACCTGCTCGCCGAGCCCGATCACGCCCCCGATGCCGACGCGGTCGCGCTGGCCGAGGCGCTCGGGCGCGGGGACGGCACCGTCGGCTCGGTGCCCTCCGACCTCGACCGCTCGGAGGAGGCGTGGTGGCGGGCCGCCGAGCAGGGCGTGATCGCGCCGATGTCGATGGCCCCCGTCCGCGCCAGGATCGGCGGGTCGACGCGCGGCGCGCACAAGACGGCCCGGCCGAGCCCGCGTCGGCGGGCCCGCATCCCGAGGCTCGGCCGGACGCCGCTGTCGGCAGGCCCGTCGACCCCGTCGGTTGCCGGTCGTTGGTACCGGGTCCGCGACGAGGGCGCTCCCGCGGCGGAGAAGGCGCTGGCGCTCGCGTCGTCGTGGCTCGCCCGGTTCGGCGTCATCACGCGCGGCGGGGTGACGGCGGACGGCACCCCCGGCGGATTCGCGGCGGCCTACCGGTTGCTCGCCGAGTTGGAGCAGGCGGGCAAGGTGCTGCGCGGCTACCTGGTCGAGGGCCTCGGCGGTGCGCAGTTCTCGACACAGGACGTGATCGCCGATGTGCGGGCCCACGCGGACTCGCCCGACCAGGGTCGCTGGCCCTCCGGCGCGACGGAACCGGTGCCGGTGGTGCTGGCGGCGCTCGATCCCGCCAACCCGTACGGCAGCGTGCTGGCCTGGCCCGAGCACGACAGCGCCCGCCCGTCGCGCGCCGCAGGGGCCATCGTCGTGCTGGCCGACGGCGTGCTGCTCGCTCACCTGACGCGCGGCGGCCGCGTCCTGACGCTGTTCGGCGGGGACCGCGAGGAGACGGCCGCGCTGGTGGTCTCTGCGCTCAGGTCGGCCGTGGCGGAGGGCCGGATGCGCAGGCTGCGGATCGAGGAGGTCGACGGGGAGCGCGTCGGGTCGAGCGGGCTGGAGTCGACGCTGCTGGCGGCAGGCGCCCGGTTGACTCCCAAGGGCGTCACGATCGAGGCGACGCATGCCTGAGGGCGACTCCGTCTGGCGCCTGTCGCAGCGCCTGCAACCGTTGGTCGGCAGGGAGATCACCTACTCGCAGTTCCGCGTGCCGCAGTTGGCCACGGCCGACCTCGCGGGCGAGCGGATCGAGCGGGTGTGGCCGCACGGCAAGCACCTGTTCTGGCTGGTCGGTGAGCGGGTGCTGCACACGCACCTGCGGATGGACGGGATCTGGCGGATCCACGCCGAGGGCACCCGGTGGTCGGCCCCCGCGCACACGGCGCGGATCGTGGTGCGCGTCGAGGGAGGCGTCGAGTTGGTCGGGCACGACCTCGGCATCGTCGAGTTGTGGCCCGCGCGCGAGTACGACTCCCGGATGGGCTGGCTCGGCCCCGACCTCCTCGCCGACGACTGGGCCGACGGGTCAATCGTGGTCGATCTCAACGACGCGCCTCCGGAAGCCACCCACGGACAAGGCTCACCCGAAAACCCACGACCCGACGACGCGCCCCGGGAAGCCACCCACGGAGAACCCTCGCCCGAGGCCCCACGAACGGACGACGCCCATCGGAAGGTCGCCCAGAGAGAAGGCTCCACCGAGACCCCACGACCCGACGACGAACGACAGGCCGGAGGGCAACCCGCCGCCGTCGCGGGAGGTGCGCTCGGGCCGCGCTGGCGACCGTCCGGCCGGGCGGAGGCGCTGCGCCGACTAGCGTCCGACCCCGATCGCACGCTCGGCGAGGCGCTGCTGGATCAGCGCAACCTCGCGGGCATCGGCAACGAGTACTGCGCCGAGGTCTGCTTCCTGCAGGGGTTGCACCCGGCGTCACGGATCGGCGCGGTCGACGTCGAGGCGGTCGTCGACCTGGCGTGGAAACTGATGCACGCCAACCTGACCAGCCCGGTGCGCACCTTCACGGGCGACCACCGTCGCGGCCACACCACCTTCGTCTTCGGCCGCGCGCACCGCCCGTGCCTGCGCTGCGGCACCGCCATCGAGAAGTCGACGCTCGGCGGCGCCGAGAGCGTCGCCGACCCCCGCGCGGGTATGGAGCGGATCATCTGGTGGTGCCCCCGCTGCCAGCGCTTGGCTGACTGAGAACTTGAGCATGTTTGGTAACTCGTTCGCGATTCACGCCGATGTGAACGTTCAGACCGCAACGAGCAACCGAACATGCTCAAATCACCACCCAACCCCAGCGCCCGAGGCGCCTCAGACCAGGTGAGGTTCCAGCGCTGCCCGGGTGGCATCGCCCAGGTCGACGGGACGACCGGACAGGTCGGCGCACACCAGCACCGTCCTCGCCCTCGCGAAGACCAGGCCGGTCCCAGGGTCGACGAACTCGGTCGCGAGCGTGATCGACGTGCCGCCCAACTTCACGGGGGCGACCAGCAGCGCGTACGGCGCGATCCGGTGCGACAACTGCACCAGGTAGTCGACGTCCTGGCGCACCACCAGCCACAGTCGCTCGCTGCCCTTGGTGCCCGCCCGCGCCATCGTCGGGTCCCACAGCGTGGTCGCCGTGACTCGGGCCTGCTGGATGTAGTCGAAGAGCACCGCGTTGTTGACGTGCCCGTAGGAGTCAAGATCGGACCAGCGCACCGCAAGGGGCACCGACGCGCCCCTGCCCTCCAGGTCCGGAGCCGGGATCCGGCGCAGCGGCTCCGCGTCGATCAGGTGCTCCTGGAAGAAGGCCCGGTGCTGCGGGAGGAGCCGGACGGGGCGCTGCTCGTCGAAGTCGAAGGCGCACAGCACCGTCCGTGCGACCACGGCGAGCGCGGAATCCTGCAGCAACCGGTAGGCGATCTCGATGCGCGAGGCGCCGACCTTCGCCATCCCCAGTTCGACGGTCACCGGGTCGTCGGAGTACTCGATCGGACGGTGGTACTCCACCTCGTGCGACACGACGACCACGCCGCTGTCCAGCAGTTCGGAGGCCGGGCCCTCGCGCAGGAACGCGACGCGCGCCTCCTGCAGGTAGTCGACGATGACGGCGTTGTTGACGTGCCCCTGCGCGTCGAGATCGGACCAGCGAAGGGGGCACGCGTAGACGAACACTCAGTCTTCCTGCGGGTACATCGCGTCCACGAGATCGGAGTACTTCTCGGCCACCACGTTGCGACGGATCTTCATGTTGGCGGTGACGCCCGCGTTCTCGACGGTCAACTCGTGGTCGAGGATCGTGAACTTCTTGACGGTCTCCCAGCGCTCCAGCTTCGAGTTGGCGCGCTCCATCCACTTCTCGATCGACTCGCGGATCTCCGGGCGCTGCGACAGTTCGGCGTAGGAGCCGGTGATGCCGCGCTTGTCCGCCCACTTCTGGAGCAGCGCCGGGTCGAGGACCACGAGCGCGGAGACGTACTTGCGGTCGTCGCCGACCGCGATCGACTGCGCGATGTAGGGGATGTTGGCCTGGATGGCGCCCTCGACCTTCTGCGGGGCGACGTACTTGCCGCCCGAGGTCTTGAACAGGTCCTTCTTGCGGTCGGTGATCTTGATCTGCCCGGTCGGCAGGATCTGGCCGATGTCGCCGGTGTGGTACCAGCCGTCGGTGAACGCCTCGGCGGTCTGCTCGGGCAGGTTGTGGTAGCCGGGCGTGATGATGGGCCCACGCAGCAGCAGTTCGCCGTCGTCGGCGATCTTGGCCTCGACGCCGGGCAGCGGCTTGCCGATGGTGCCCAGATGCGGGCTCTCGGGCATGTCGACGCCGGCGATCGCGGAGGTCTCGGTGGAGCCGTAGCCCTCGACGATCAGGATGCCTGCCGCGTAGAACCACTTCTGCACCTGCGGGCTGAGCTTGGCCGAACCGGAGATCATGAAGCGCATCTGGCCGCCGAGCTTCTCCTTGAGCTTCGAGTAGACGAGCTTCTCGGCGATCCTGTACTTCAGCGCGAGCGGGCCCTTGAGTTCGCGGCCCGCGAGCCGGTCGTCGATGGTGTCGTAGCCGACGGAGAACGCCCAGCGGGCGATCTTGGCCTTGAGGCCCTTGTTGCCGGTGAGCACCGCGCCGCGGACCTTCTCGAAGATGCGCGGGGCGCCGCACATGAAGGTGGGGTGCACCTCGCCGAGGCCCTGGACGATGTGGTCGATCCGGCCGTCGACGGCGGAGGCGAAGCCGTAGCTGAGCTGGCAGGCGATCAGCGCCTTGCCGAACACGTGGCTGAGCGGCAGCCACAGGTACTGCAGCGCGTCCTCCTCGATGAGGTCGAGGTAGCGCGTCGCGACGCCCTCGTAGACCCACGAGATGTGGTTCAGGCGAACGCCCTTGGGGCGACCGGTGGTGCCGGAGGTGTAGATCAGCGTCGAGAGGGTGTCGCGGTTGGTGCTTGCGATCGACTTCTCGAGCGCGTCCGGGTGCTCCGCGAGGTAGGCGTCGCCCAGTTCCATCAGCTTCTGGTAGGAGATGATCCGGTCGTCGAGCGTGACGCCGCTGGTGTCGATCACGACGATGGTGTGGATCTGCTCGGTCAACTGCGGGTCGTCGATGACCTTCGCGAGTTGGACGGCGTCCTCGGCGATCAGCACCTTGGAGCCGGAGTCGGCCAGGATGTAGTCGACCTCCTCCGCGCCGGTGTTCGGGTAGACGGTGGTGGTCGCGCCCGCGGCGACCGCGATGGCCAGATCCATGAAGATCCACTCGACGCGGGTAGTAGAGCAGATGGCCACCCGGTCCTCGTGTCCGAGGCCCCGGGCGAGCAGCCCCGCGGCGAGCCGGTCGACGTTGTCGTTGGTCTCGCGCCACGTCAGCGTGGTCCACGTGTTGACGCCGGCGGCACCGTCCGGGTACATGAAGGCCGGCTTGTCAGGGGTCTTTTCGACCCTCTGGCGCAGCATCTGTCCAACGTTCTGGGGGGCATCTGCAAGCAGCTCTTCGCGAATGGACACCGTTGCTCTCCGTTCCTGGGGTTCCCGCAAGACTAACGGGTGAACGCTTAACTGGGGAGACATGCTTGAAATCTAAAGCATGTGGTAGGATGACCCTTATGTCTGAACCAGTTGCGGGCTGGCTCAACGAGAGTCAGCAGCGCGTCTGGCGGAGCTACCTCCTGGCCAAGACGCACATCGAAGAGTACCTGGACGCCGAGCTGCGCCAGTTCAATCTGAGCTTGTCAGAGTACGAATTGCTCGTCCGCCTCAGCGAGGCACCCGATCACACGATCAGGATGGGCGAGCTCGCCGCGTCGGTCGGCCACTCGAGGTCCCGCCTGACGCACACCATCAAGCGGATGGAGCAGGCCGGCTACGTCAACCGCACCTCCTGTGCGGCAGACGGGCGCGGCGTGCAGGCCGAGATGACCCAGAAGGGCTTCGACCTGCTGCAGCGGGCCGCGCCCGCTCACGTCGACTCGGTGCGACGCGTCTTCGTCGACGCGATCGAGCCGGGCGATTTCACCGCGCTGGGCCGTGCGATGCAGGCCTCACTGGCGGTGGCAAACTAGGACGGTGACCATCTCCGCGGCCTCGCCCCACGCTCAACTGATTGATCGGCTCGGCGACCTCGCGGAGATCATCGACGACTCGACGCTGACCCGCGCGCTCTACTCGACCGACGCGTCGCTGTACCGGGTCGCCCCCGCGGCCGTGGCCCATCCCCGCACCACCGACGAGTTGGTGACGCTGGTGCGCGCATCCCTCGACGCGGGTGTCCCGATCACCGCCCGCGGAGCAGGCACCTCGTGCGCGGGCAACGCCGTCGGCCCGGGTCTCGTGATCGATGTCTCCCGCCACCTGAACCGGATCCACTCAATCGACCCGGAGACGCGCACCGCGGTGATCGACCCCGGCGTCGTGCAGGACCAACTCCAGCAGGCCGCCCGTCCGCACGGGCTGCGTCTCGGCCCCGACCCGTCGACCTCGAACCGCTGCACCGTCGGCGGCATGATCGGCAACAACGCCTGCGGCCCCCGCGCGCTCGGCTACGGGCGGATGGCCGACAACGTCGTCAGCCTCGACGTGGTCACCGGCAACGGCGAAATGATCACGCTGGGCGTCGACGACCTGCCGGAACTGCGCTCACTGGTGGCGGCCAACCTCGGCGTGATCCGCACCGAGTTCGGCACCTTCATCCGACAGGTCTCCGGCTACTCGCTCGAGCACCTGCTGCCCGAGAAGAAGTTCGACGTCGCCAAGTTCTTCGCGGGCACCGAGGGGACGCTCGGCGTGATCGTCCGGGCGACCGTCCGTCTCGTCGCCGATGCGCCGCACTCGCTGATGGTCGCGCTCGGCTACCCGACGATGCCCGACGCTGGCGACGACATCTCCAACCTGCTGCGCTTCTCCCCCACCGCCTGCGAGGGCCTCGACCGGCGCATCGTCGACGTCGTGGTCGCCAAGAACGGCGCGGACAGCGTCGGCGACCTGCCCGCGGGCGACGGCTGGATGTTCCTGGAGGTCGTCGGCGAGGACCCGGCCGAACTCCGCGCACGGGCCGAGGCGATCGTGGAGGCCTCCGCAGCGACGGAGGGATGGGTCGTCGACGATCCAGCCCGGGCCGCGCAACTGTGGAAGATCCGCGCCGACGGCGCAGGCCTGGCGGGCGTCAGCTTCGCCAAGCCTGCCTACGGCGGCTGGGAGGACGCGGCGGTCCCGCCGCAGCATCTCGGCGAGTACCTGCGCGAGTTCGACGCGCTGCTGGAGCGCCACAAACTGCAGGGCCTCCCCTACGGCCACTTCGGCGACGGCTGCGTGCACTGCCGCATCGACTTCCCCTTGACCACCCCCGACGGCGCGGAGCGCTATAAGGCGTTCGTCGAGGAGGCGGCCACCCTGGTCGCCCGGTTCGGCGGATCGATGTCGGGCGAGCACGGCGACGGAAGGGCCCGCTCGGCGCTGCTTCCCCACATGTACTCCCCGGCTGCCATCGACCTGTTCGGCCAGGTGAAGCGGCTCTTCGATCCCCGCGGGCTGCTCAACCCCGGGGTGCTCGTCGACCCGGCCCCCGTCGAGCAGGACCTGCGGATGGTCGCCGTCAGCCGCTCCCCGCTGGCCGCGACCGACGCCGAGTTCGTCGAGGCGGTCCACCAGTGCTCCGGCGTCGGCAAGTGCCTGGCGAACACGACCTCCTCCGGCGGCGTGATGTGCCCGTCGTTCCAGGCGACCCGCGACGAGAAGGACTCGACGCGCGGCCGCGCCCACGCGCTGCAGGAGATGGTCAACGGCTCGCTGATCAGCAAGGGCTGGCGCTCGCCGGAGGTGCACGCGGCGCTCGACCTGTGCCTGTCGTGCAAGGGCTGCGCCCGCGACTGCCCCACCGGCATCGACATGGCCGCGTACAAGGCGCGCGTCACGCACGAGACGTACAAGGGTCGGCTGCGTCCCCGCAACCATTACGCGCTGGGCTGGCTGCCGCGCTGGGGCCGCCTCATCACGACCGTTCCCGGGCTCGGCAGGCTGGTCAATCTGGTCGGCCGCACGCCTGGGCTCGGTAGGGCGCTGCGCTGGGGCGCGGGCGTCGACCACCGTCGAGCCATCCCGCAGTTCGCCTCCCGCACCGCCAGGTCGCGGCTGGAGCGTTCGTCGGGCGGCTCGAAGGGTCGGGTGCTGATCTGGGTCGACTCGTTCTCCGACTGCTTCGAGTCGACGTCGTTCGCGGCGATGGCGCAACTGCTGGTGCGGCTCGGCTACGAGCCGGAGGTGCTGGACAAGACTGCGTGCTGCGGACTCACCTGGATCTCGACAGGTCAACTCGACGGCGCCCGCCGCCAACTCACGACGGCGGCTGCGGTGCTGGCGCCCTACGTCGCCGAAGGGGTGCCGATCATCGGCGTCGAGCCGTCATGCACGGCGGTGTGGCGGAGCGATGCCCCCGAACTCCTGCCCGACGACGCGAACGTGGCGGCGCTGAATGGTTCGGTCCTGACGCTGGCCGAGTTCCTGGAGCGCGATGCGGACTTCGTCGCCCCCGATCTCAGCGGCCACACGATCGTCACCCAACCGCACTGCCACCACGCGTCGGTGCTCGGCTGGGGCAAGGACAGGGCGCTGCTGGAGAAGACGGGCGCGAACCTCGTGGTCGTCGGCGGCTGCTGCGGCCTCGCGGGCAACTTCGGCGTCGAGCGCGGCCACCACGACGTCAGCGTGAAGGTCTTCGAACACGACCTGGGCCCGGCAGTGGAGTCGAACCCGGACGCGATCGTGCTCGCGGACGGCTTCTCGTGCCAGACCCAGTTGACCTCGCTCGCCGACCGCTCCTCGATGTCGCTCGCAGAACTGCTGGCCACCCACTGACAAGCGCTGGTTGAGCCAGGAAGGACGCAAGGCGCCGCCGGTTGAGCCAAGAAGACGCGAGGCACCGCTGGTTGAGCCAAGAAGGACGCGTCAGCGCCCGCTGGTTGAGCCAAGAAGGACGCGTCAGCGGCCTTCTTCGGTCGAAACCTCTCGCACCCGACAACCCAAACCACGCCAGGGAACGCGCGAAGGCGAGCCCGATTTCGCCACAGCGTGGGCGACCTCGCCGCCGCTGGCTCAATCAGAGCCGCTGGTTGAGCCAAGAAGGACGCGTCAGCGGACTTCTTCGGTCGAAACCTCTCGCACCCGACAGCCCAAGCCACGCCCAGGATGGCGCGAACCTCGCGAGGTGAGAGCACACGCGGATCCGTGCGACCTCGCGGCGATTCCGTGCGACGCTGGCATGGCGACAGCCGCCCGAAAGTTCCCCTGTGATGTTCTGATGCAACCAACGCCTCCGCCCGGGCGTATTCACCACGAACGGCCCGACACGGGCCACCGAGATCACGGGAGGGACAGTGACCGAGGACGAGTTCGACCGGTTCTACGCCGCGTCCTTCACGAAGCTCGTCGGCCACATCTACGCGATGTGCGGATCGATGGCTGAGGCGCAGGACTGCGTCCAGGAGGCATTCGTGAGGGCGTGGGATCACAGGAACAAACTCGACACGGCGAACAGCCCCGAGGCGTGGGTCAGGACGACCGCGTACCGGCTGGCCATCAGCCGCTGGCGTCGCGCGAGAAGGGCCTTCCGGCAACCGGACCGGGCGCTCGAGATGAAGCCATCCGCCGAGCCGACGCCCGAGCGGGTCGCCCTCGAACAGGCGCTCGCCCAACTGCCCGAGGACCAGCGACGGGCCATCGTGCTGTACCACCTGTGCGACCTGAGCGTCGCCGACGTCGCGACCGAGGTCGGTGCCCCGACGGGCACCGTCAAGGCCCGCCTCTCACGGGGCAGAGCCACCCTCGCCCGCCTGCTCAACACCGATCTGGAGGTGCGTCATGCCTGACCGTATTCCCGAACTCGACCGCCTCGCAGCTACCGCCAAGGAGGTTCCCGTGCTGCCCGCATCAGAGATCCGACGGCGCGGCAACCGTCGCCGGGCCACCCGACGCACCGTCGGCGTGCTGGGGGCGTGTGCCCTGCTCGCGGTCGGCGGCTTCGGCATCGCGCAGGTCACGGGCCGGCAGGAGCCGGGATGGGCGACCCCCCAGCCGGTGACGCCCACGCCGAGCATCTCGTCGACGGCGAGCCCCAGCGCCCCGACGTCGCCCGACCCGGTTCCTTCCCAGACGCCGGACGCCACGGCCAAGCCGACCCCGACGCCCACCGACGCGCCGGGAGAGGCCGTGAAGGCCCCCACGTTCGACAACATGCCGACCCCCGACCAACTCTTCATCTACGGCGACATTCCCGGCGCCGTCAAGGACGAGTTCGAGGGGCAGGGCCAGTCCTCACCGAGCATCTGCCTGAGCGAGATCCCCGGCGAGCCGAGCACCATCCTGACCCGCGAGATGGGCCTTGAGGGCGACGAATGGCCGACGCTCTACGTCGCGACCATCTTCGGCTACGACGACGAGGCACAGGCGAGCGCCGCGTTCGACTCGCTCCGGCAGCAGTCGCTCGACTGCGGGGAGCGACTGGACGCGCAGGGGTGGCGCGACTCGGGTGCGCGCGAGAACACCGACGAGATCCCGTTCACGCCGCCGGCCAACGCACCGGATGCCCGGTTCGCCAACGTCCTCGCTGTCGGCCTCCCCGCAGGGGACGCGTCGCTCGAGCTCGGCCAGTGGGTCGACGTCGTGATCATTCAGACCGGGTCGCGGGTGTTGTTCCTGTCGCAGGCCTTCGAGGGACAGGACTACAACTGTTCGCTCACCCCGGACGACGGCAACGCCGCGCAGTGCCCGGCCCTTGCGGCGGCCGACGCGATGGCAGAGAGGCTGGCAGGCTAGCCGACCTCGGCGCCGAGACGGCGCACGGCCCGGGTGCCCTCCACCACGATCGCGACAAGCAGCGCGACATAGGTGGAGGGCACCGCCACGAGCAGCACCACGCTGAGCGCGTCGGCCGCGCCGTCACCGAGCAGTCGTCCGACAAGCGACGTCGGCTCGGTGCCCGCCACCTCGGGAAGGGTCAGCGCGAGCAGCGCCCACATGCCGTAGTAGACGAAGGAGCCGATCGAGGCGACCGCCCCCAGGAAGTGGCGCCACTGCCGCTTCCGGTAGGTCCAGGCGAGCAGCCCGGCCATCACCTGGGCAACGATCGTTGCGGGGATGCCGATCACCACGTAGAGGAAGAAGATGCCAGACACCGTCGTGGTCGCCACCCTGATCAGCACCACCAGGGCGGGCAGCGCTAGGGCGGCCCACCACAGGCCCTGATAGGCCACCTCACCCAGCCGGTAGCGCGGGATGGGTTCGGTCGTCATGGCCCTGAGACTATCCACCCTTGCGCCCCGCCGGTCGCAGCCACAGTCGAAGCGACTGTCGGACGGCGGGTCGGCGGGAACGCGAAACGCCCCTCCACACGTTGCGTGGAGGGGCGTCTCTGCGCGGTCAGCGGGTGAGGCGACGGTGCGACGACGACTTGGGTCGCGACGCCTCGGGGCCGAGGCGGGCGATCTTGTTCTCCTCGTAGTCGGCGAAGTTGCCCTCGAACCAGAACCAGTTGGCCGGATCCTCGTCGGTGCCCTCCCACGCGAGGATGTGGGTGGCGACGCGGTCCAGGAACCAGCGGTCGTGGGAGATCACGACGGCGCAGCCCGGGAAGTCGAGGAGCGCGTCCTCGAGCGACTGGAGCGTCTCGACGTCGAGGTCGTTGGTGGGCTCATCGAGCAGCAGCACGTTGCCGCCCTGCTTCAGGGTCAGCGCCAGGTTCAGGCGGTTGCGCTCACCGCCGGAGAGCACGCCCGCGAGCTTCTGCTGGTCGGGGCCCTTGAAGCCGAACGACGCGACGTAGGCGCGCGAGGGCATCTCGAAGTTGGCGACCTTGATGTGGTCGAGGCCGTCGGAGACGACCTCCCACACGTTCTTCTTCGGGTCGATGCCGGAGCGGTTCTGGTCGACGTAGCTGAACGAGACGGTCTCGCCGACCTTGAGCTCGCCGGAGGAGGCCTGCTCGATGCCGGTGATGGTCTTGAACAGGGTGGTCTTGCCGACGCCGTTGGGCCCGATGATGCCGACGATGCCCGCGCGCGGCAGCGTGAAGGACAGGTTGTCGATCAGGACCCGGTCGCCGAAGCCCTTCTTGAGGTTCTTCGCCTCGAGCACGACCGAGCCGAGGCGCGGGCCCGGCGGGATGTTGATCTCAGACAGGTCGACGGCGCGGTTACGCTCCGCCTCCGCGGCGAGCTCCTCGTAGCGGGCCAGGCGGGCCTTGCTCTTGGCCTGGCGGGCCTTCGGGTTCGAGCGGACCCACTCGAGTTCCTTCTCGAGGATCTTGGCGCGCTTGGCGTCCTTCTTACCCTCGACCTGGAGACGCTGACGCTTGGTCTCCAGGTAGGTCGAGTAGTTGCCCTCGTAGGGGTGCAGGCGGCCGCGGTCGATCTCGCAGATCCACTCCGCGACGTTGTCGAGGAAGTAGCGGTCGTGCGTGACGGCGAGCACGGCGCCGGGGTAGTTCTTGAGGTGCTTCTCGAGCCAGTCGACGGACTCGGCGTCGAGGTGGTTGGTGGGCTCGTCGAGGAGCAGCAGGTCGGGGGCCTCGAGCAGCAGCTTGCAGAGCGCGACGCGGCGCCGCTCACCACCGGAGAGGACGCTGACCGGGGTGTCCGGCGGCGGGCACTGGAGCGCGTCCATCGCCTGCTCGAGCATCGAGTCGATCTCCCAGGCGTTGCGGTGCTCGAGCTCGGTCTGGAGGTCGCCCATCTCGGCCATCAGGGCGTCGAAGTCGGCGTCGGGTTCGCCCATCTCCATGCCGATCTCGTCGAAGCGCTTGAGCATCGCCTTGGTCTCGTGGACGGCGAGTTCGACGTTCTCGATGACGGTCTTGTCCTCGTCGAGCGGGGGCTCCTGCAGCAGGATGCCGACGGTCGCGCCCTTGCCGAGGTTCGCCTCGCCGTTGTTGGGCCTGTCGAGCCCGGCCATCAGCTTGAGCATGGTGGACTTGCCCGCGCCGTTGGGCCCCACGACGCCGATCTTGGCGCCGGGGAGGAACGACAACGTGACGTTGTCGAGGATGACCTTGTCCCCGACCGTCTTGCGGACGTTGTACATGGTGTAGATGAACTCGGCCACTGTGTGGAGACCCTTTCGCGTTGACCGCGTGCAAGTATGCCAGCTTGCCGCCGCGGAGCCGAAAGCGTCGGGACGCCGGCTGGGGGTGGGTGGGGCTTTGAGCATGTTTGGATGCTCGTTTCGACTTGAACGCTCAAAAGCGGCGATTTCCGCAACGAGTTACCAAACATGCTCAAGTTCCCTACCGACCCGAGCGGCCAGCGGAGCGGTCAGGCGGGGCCTCAGATGAGCCGGTCGAGGGCCTTGCGGGCCTTGGCGTAGCGCTCGACCTCGGCCTCGGCCGGGGCGACCACCTTGTCGACGGCGATCTCGCGGACGGCGGCCTCGAGCGACTTGCGGGCCTTCCGGGCGGCCCCGCGGGCGGTCGCGCCGATGATCAGTTGCGAGACCACCGACAAGACGATGCCCGCCAGCAGCCCACCGATCGCAAGGATCGTCGGGAGCGGCACCTGCAAGCCACCCTCGGGCCCGATCGGGACGACCCCGAGCGGAGGCATCCCGAAGTAGGCGAGCAGCATGTTGAGCGTCAGCCAGCCGAGGCCGACGACGACCGCGGCGATCAGCAGCCACTGCAGGCCGCGGATCACGGCCCACCAGACCGGCGGCTTGGCGACCCGCAGGTCGGCGCCGACGACGGCGCGGTCCAGGTCGTCTGGCAGTCGACGCTCGGAAGAGTAGACGGCCTGGCTGATCGACTCCTGCCACACGGCGGGCAGCCCGTCGCCGAGGTCGTGCGAGAAAGCGCGCAGCCCCGTCGACATGTGCGCGTTCGCGGCGGCCGAGCGCGCGGGAAGCGAACTCCTGGTCAGCGCGGGCGTCTCGGGCTCGTCCTTGGAACCGCCGATGCCCAGCCTGAGCCGCTTCAACGGGTCGGGCTTGAGTCTGCCGATCCACTTCACAAGCGGCCATCCCGTGGCGAGTTGGCCGCGGTGGCGCACCGAGTCGCGCACGGCGTCGACGACGACGGGAACGCCCGCGGCGGCCGCCAGCTGCTGCGTCAGGGTCGTGACGGTGTCCTTGCCGACCTTGCCCGCCTTGCCCCGTCCGACGGACTCGTCGAGGCGGGCGGCAACGACGGCGACGTCGGCCTCGAGGCGCTGCGCGGCGGCCCGCTTGCCGCTGGTGAGGGCGCCGAGCCGGGCGCGCAGGTCGTCGATCCCCATCCCGGTGACGGCGCTGGTGGCCAGTAGCGGGACGCCGCCGAGGCCGTCGGCCTCCAGCAGGCGGCGGATGTGCGCGAGGCACTGCTGCAACTGCTCGGGGGTGAGCAGGTCCGCCTGGTTGAGCACTACTGTGATCACGTCGCGATGCTTGGCAAGCGGCCTCAGGTAGCGCTGGTGGATGGCGGCGTCGGCGTACTTCTGCGGGTCGAGCACCCAGATGAACTGGTCGACGAGGCCCACCATCCGGTCGACCTCGTCGCGGTGCGCGCTTGCCGTCGAGTCGTGGTCGGGCAGGTCGAGCAGCACCAGGTCGGCCAGTTGCGGCGTCGGCGGCTCCGCCTCGTAGCGGCGTTCGACGCCCAGCAGGTCGAGCAGTTCGGGGTTGGTCGCCGAGAAGCTGACGGCGAGCGTCTTGGACGTGGTGGGGCGCCTGGCGCCCTGCTCGGCGAGCCGGGTTCCGCTCAGCGCGTTGAACAGGCTCGACTTACCGGAGCCGGTCGCCCCCGCGAGCGCCGCCGTCGTCTGGGCCCCTGCTGCGAGCCGACGCGACGCATGCGCGAGCAGGTGGCGCGCCTGTTCCTCGACGTCGGCCGGAGCCCGGCCTTCGACGAGGTCGACGACCTCGGCGAGCGTGTCGAGTCGGTCAGCCACTGTCGTCATGAAAGCTCCGGGGCGGTCAGGTCGTCGAAGGCGGCCCGCGCGGCGGAGCGCAGTTGGTCGGCGGCCTCGGCGAGCTTTGCCGGGGCCTGCGCGTCGACGGCCAGCGCGTCGAGGATCGCGCCGAAGCGGGACAGTTCGCCCGCGAGGACGGCGTCGACGCGGTCACGCAGCAGGCGCTGCGCCTCGACGGCGAGCCTGCGGACCTCGTCCTCCCCGAAGACGGCCTCCAGCAGGCGCTGCGCGAGCAGCGAGGTGCCGCCTGCGATGCCGACCTCCGCCGTGGTGAGACCGCCGGTTGCCGCGAAGACGACGATGATCAGCGCTGCGCCCGCCACGTTGGTGCCGATCGCGAGGAAGCGGGCCTTCCGGCGCTTGCCGCGGCCCTCCTCCTCGACGAGGCGCAGCACGTCGGACTGCCACGCCCTGATCGCCTCGGCCGCGGCCTCGGGGAAGGCATCGGAGGCGCGCGCGAGCGAGGGTTCGGCGGCGATGATCTCGCGGCCCCACCGGGTGCGCGACCAGGCGACCGCCGTCGACTCGGCGGCTGCTTCCCCGGCCTCGACGAGGACGGCGGAGAGGCTGTCGGAGATGGCGACCTGCACCGCCTCGGCCTTCGGCTCGCCGCGGAGCCAGCCGGAGATCCGGTCGCGGATCATGCCGATGCGTTCCTCGATGCTGCGCATGAACTCGCCGGTGCCGACGAGGTCCTGCCAGCGGCTGAGGATCTCCCCGCGCAGCATGGTGCCGTCGCTCGCGGCCTTGGCGACCTCCTCGGCGGCGAGCCGGTAGTTGGCCACCGACTGGGCGCGCAGTTCGGCGAGCGCCTCGTCCTGCCGCGCGACGCCGTCGATCAGTTCGGACAGCTGCGGTCCGAGCGAGCGGACCGAGCCTGCGAGGGTCTGGACCGCGACCTGGGCGCGCGCCTCCGACGCGGCCGCAAGGTGGGCGAGCCACTGCCGGATGCCGGAGACATCGCCCATCGGGAGCAGCCCGTCGGGCGTCAGTGCCCGTTCGGGGACGGCGAACAGCTTGGCGGAGCCGAGCCCACGTTCGGCGAGCATCTGCGCCAGGTGGCTGCCGACGTCGGTGATCGCACCGGGCGGGCAGCGGTTCACCACGACGCTGACGACGATGTTGCGTTCGGCGGCGGAAGCCAGGTAGCCCCACGGGACGGCGTCGGCGTAGCGGGCCGCGGAGGTGACGAACAGCCACAGGTCAGCGGCGAGCAGCAGTTGCCGTGCGAGCGAGCGGTTGGCGTCGTCGATGGAGTCGATGTCGGGCGCGTCCAGCAGCGCGAGGCCGGGAGGCAGGTCGGGGAAGGCCACGATGTGCAGCGCGCGGGAGTCGTGCAGTTGGGTGTCGGTGCGCACCAGGTCGGGAAGCACGTGCTCGGAGCGGAACCACGCCTCGTCGTCGGGGTGGCACACCAGCACCGGCGACTTGGTGGTGGGGCGAAGCACGCCCGGCTTGGTGACCTGGGCGCGCAGCAGCGAGTTGACAAGCGTCGACTTGCCGGCGCCGGTCGAGCCTCCGACCACGGCCAGCAGGGGTGCGTCGAGGCGGGTCGCCCGGGGCAGCAGGTAGTCGCGGACCTGGTGGCTGATCGAACCGGCGAGCGAGCGCAGCGACTCGGCGCCGTCGAGCGGCAGCGGGAACTGCGCGACGGGCACCGTCGCGTCGAGGTTCTTGAACGCCTCGACGAGCTGCTGGGCCCCGTTCATCTCGGCGCCGGCCAGTTGCCTCCGACGCCGGCGGGGCCGGGCACGCTCGGGGGCGGATAGTTCGAGGTCAGCGGGCCGGGGCTCTCGCCGTCAGGCACCTCGAGCGGCGCGGCCTTCTTCTTCCGCGGCGGGATCAGCCGGGCGCCCGCGTAGTCGGTCAGTGCGATCCCGCGGAGCGTCTCGATCTCGTGCAGGATGTCGTGGGCCCTGTCGTCGCCGGGGGCGCCGACGGTGCCGCGGGTCATCTGGTTACGCAGGTAGGCCAACTCGGTGTAGCGGCGCACGAGCTTCGTGGTGCGCCACCAGGTCTTCGGCCCGCGGAAGATGGAGTAGAACAGCAGCCTCATCCGGCGCAGCGGGCCGCCGAAGACCTGCACCTCGCGCGGGGTGATCCAGCCTGCGCGCTGGTAGTCGGTCAGGCGCGCCTTGAGCAGTTGGCCGTTGCCGACGACGCTGACGATCAGGGAAATGATCAGGATGCCGACCACAGCGAGCGCCATGTACCAGGGGCGCATCAGGTTCTCGATGGGGTTGGTCGAGGACAGGCCGTTGAACAGCATGTGCCCGAAGCAGGCCATCATGAAGCCGCCGAGCGGGGCCATCACGCGCACCAGTTTGCTGCGCGCGCCGAGCCCGATCACCAGGCCGCTCGCGGTCATGATCGTGAACAGCGGGTGGCCGAACGAGGTGTAGACGCCGCGCAACATGACCAGTTCCAGCATCACCTCGTCGGGCTTGGCAATGGTGATGTCGTGGGTGGCCTGCATCCAGACGCGCGAGTAGTAGAGGATGTTCTCCACGAACGCGAAGCCGACGGCGGACAGACCCGCGAGCGCGACCATCGACAGCCGCGAGACGATCTTGTTGCGCCACAGCACCACGAGCAGGATCAGGATGGTCGCCTTGGCGAATTCCTCGACGAACGGCGCGGAGAAGACGGCCGCCCGCGAGCCGGAGTCGGCGTTGGCCTCGCGCGTCGCCATCGCCTGGCCGACCCAGGTGTTGACGTGGATCGAGAACCAGGTCGACGCCGCGGCGCCCCACCCGAAGGTGAGCAGCCACACCAGCGGCTGGCTTGGGCGGAACCGGTCGAGCCAGATGAACAGCAGGCTGTAGGCGGCCGCCGTCCACATGGCGTAGAAGGCGCCCTTGCGGATCGCCTCGTTGGAGATGCCGAGCGAGCGGGAGCCGTCCTCGAACACCGTGTCGGGGTGCAGCACCCAGTACTCGTTGTAGAGGCCCGCGAAGTACAGCGGCAGCAGCACGATGGTGAGCCAGAAGATGGGTTTGTCGCGGGTCCAGCGGCCGGCGCGGGTGAAGTTGAGGAAGAACCCGAGCGCGACGGCGGCCAGCACGATCGGCACCCACACGACGGGGCGCTCGATGATCCAGTTGCGCCACTGCGCCACGAACAGCGCCCACACCACGATCGCGGCCAGCGCGACGAAGGAGCCCCACACCCGCGCGTCGGCGTACCAGGGGCGACGCGCGCGTCCCGGCTGCGCGGCCTTGGGCAGGCCGTTCAGCAGCCGGAGGCGGTTGGAGATCCTGGCTTCACTCATGATGGGCAAAGCCTACCGGTCGATGCGGACCGCGCCCCGCCGATACGGTTGGGGCATGCAGAGCTTCTTTGACGGCATCGACGCCTGGGATCGCAACGACGGGTCGCTGCACGTGTACGCGCTGCCCGACGAGGGGGTCGCCGACCGGTTGGAGTCCCTGTCGGAGCGCATTGACGGCGTCCCCGAGCTCCCCCGGATGCCGCGCTCCTGGCTGCACTTCACCATCAGCCGACTGGCGCAGTTCGACGACCTCGGCCAGGCGAACCTGACCCGGCTCGCCGACGCGATCGGCGCGCGGGTGGCCGCCGTCGGCCCGTTCGACCTGCGCGTCGGCGCCCCGCGCGCGATGGGTAACGCCGTCGGCTGTACCGCAGAGCCCTCCCCCGAATGGGACGCCCTGGTGGCCGCCGTCCGGGGTGCCGCAGTCGAGGCCTTCCCCGAGGAGGAACTGCCCGCGGGCCCGCACGCGCCGCACGTGGCGTTGGCCTACGCCGTCGACGAGGTGCCGGACGCGGACCTGGAGGCACGGCTGGCCGACGCCCCGGAGCTCGGCACCGTGCCGATCCGCGGAGTCCACCTGGTGTCGGTGACGATGCGACCCGAGGTCGGCACGTTCGACTGGACCGAACTGGCGAACTGGGAGTTCTGAGCGCTAGATGAGGTCGTCGATGTCCTCGACCCGCACGCCGTGTCGCACGAGCGCCTCGGCGAAGCGGGTCTTGGGGACGAACCGGATGGGAAGGGTCGCGGGCTCGGGGCCGTCGTCGAAGCGCTCCCAGGCGCCGTCGATCAGCAACTCCAGTGACGTGACGTCGCGGGCGCCCCTGATCCTTTCGGCAGGCACCCATCGTCCTGCGGCGCGGGGGTCGTCGGACCGGGCGACGTCGCGCGCCGCCTCCCACGCGTCTCGCCCCGGCTCCGCCTGAACGATCAGAACCCCGTCGCCGAAGAGGTGCAGGTCGACGAGGGCGCCTTCGGTGACGAGCCCCGCGAGGGTGCCGAGGTAGCGGTCCCGACCCGGCGTCAGGCGCCGGTCCAGGTCGCCGCCCAGCGAGGAGATCAGGTCGCGCACCGGCTGACTGGTACCGCGCTCCACCGCCGTGCCGACGGCGTCGCCCAGCGCGTTGGGGTCTGCGAAGGTGAGGATCTCGTCGTCCTGGCCCCAGGCGAGCCCGACAGCGGGGACGCCGAGCGCGACGCGGGCGGCGAGCAGCAGGATCCATGGGTCGACGTCGTCTCCCCCGTCCTCCTGGTCGAGAAGACCGCGCGGCGTCGGGTCGACCTCGGGCACCGTCTCGCCGAACAGCGCAAACGCCATCTGCCTCGGGGCGGCGGCCACGGCGATCTGCTCCCAGGTGCCCCGCGGCAGCGAGGGAAGCAGCCACTCGTCCTCGACCGCGAACGGCTCGTCGAGCAGG
Source organism: Propionibacteriaceae bacterium AM104-82 (assembly GCA_027658995.1). GTDB lineage: Bacteria > Actinomycetota > Actinomycetes > Propionibacteriales > Propionibacteriaceae > Arachnia. The sequence continues at coordinate 71,598 of JAQDQK010000001.1, read as the reverse complement.
GTCGCGGCTGGCACCAGGCCCGCCGGGCGCGGGCGGCCGTGGACGGCGGCGAACCGGCGCCAGGCCTCGTCGATCGGCCCGCGCAGCCCCGCGTCGGACATCACCGTGATCAGGTCCTCGATCTCGAAGCCGAGCAGGTCGGAGGCGGCCAGGCTCGCCCGCGCCTCGTTGAGCGCCGTCGCTCCCCCGGCCCTTGACCCTGCCTTCGCGGCGGCCGCCTCGACGTCGTCCATCGAGTGCGCAGCCCGGTAGAGGCCGGCGCGGAGGCGGCCCCACCCGCGTCGGTCGGCGTCCTTCGTGGCGGCCGGCGCCTGCTGGCGCACCTCTGCGGGCAGGCCGGTGGCCATCACGAGTTCGTGGGCGACGGCTGCGCGCAGTTCGCGCGGGTCGAGCAGGGAAAGCGCCCCGTAGCCGAGCGTCAGCGTGCGTTGAGGCTCGTCGTAGTCGATCGCGGCCCTGTCGGTGAGCGCGAGCGACATGGGCGGCACGACCTTGGCGTCGGAGGCCGCGTCGCGCACCAGTCGCCACAGTTCGGGGTGCCCGCTGGTCGGCAGGTCGACCGCGCGTCTCCTGTCGCCGACGCGGTGACGCGGCCCTCGGAGGGCCGCCCGCACGAGGAGGTAGGCGACCAGCACGAGTACCAGGGAGATGAGGGGCCAGCCGAGGACCCAGGCCACAATGGCGAGGCCGAGCGGCACGAGCCCCGCGAGCAGCGGCAGGGCAACAAGCACGACCCTTGCCAGCGTCCGCGATCCGCCTGCGCTCACTTCGGGCCTCCGTGTCGCGTCGATGGAGCCTGGCGCCCCTGGCAGGACTCGAACCTGCAACCGACGGATTAGAAGGCCGTTGCGCTATCCATTGCGCCACAGGGGCTGGCGGCCAACATCATAGCCCGGTGGCACTGCTGACCACCTGACGCCTAAATTGGTCGCCATGAGTGAAAACCTGGTGTGGATCGACTGCGAAATGACCGGCCTCGACCTGGTCAACGACGCCCTGATCGAGGTCGCGGTGCTGGTCACCGACGGCGATCTCAACGTCCTCGGGGACGGCGTCGACGTCCTGATCAAGCCGACGGACGAGCAGTTGGCGGCGATGGGCGACTTCGTGCGCGACATGCACACCAAGTCGGGCCTGCTCGATGAACTCGCCGACGGCGTGACGATGGAGGAGGCGACCGCCGCGGCGCTCGACTACATCCGCCAGTACGTGCCGATCGCGCGCAAGGCGCCGCTCGCGGGCAACACCATCGGCACCGACCGCGCGTTCCTCGCCCGCGACATGCCCGAACTCGAGCAGTGGGTGCACTACCGCAACGTCGACGTCTCCAGCCTGAAGGAACTGGCCAAGCGCTGGTTCCCGAAGATCCACTACCAGTCCCCCGCCAAGACCGGCAACCACCGCGCGCTCGCCGACATCCAGGAGTCCATCGAGGAGTTGCGTTACTACCGCGAGGCCATGTTCGTTGCCGCCCCCGGTCCCGCGACCGAGGACCTGCGCGTCATCGCCGCGAAGCACCGCGGCGCGCTCACCGGCAACGTCGGCGAGGCGCCCACCCCCACCGCCTGACGGGCACGGGAGGCGGATTTCTCAGGCCGCCGACGGGTGCGCTATCCTTTCCGGGTCGCCGACTCTTCGGCGACGATGGTGGGTATAGCTCAGCTGGTAGAGCACCTGGTTGTGGTCCAGGATGTCGCGGGTTCAAGTCCCGTTACTCACCCCAAACGGGTCAGGTGTGAACTTGCGACCAAGGGGCCACCCTTGGTCGCGGTTCGCGCCTGGCCCATTTTCTTCGCCTCGGCGGCCCAGCTCAGGGCGTCGGCGTGGAGGCCGGAGAGGCTCAGTCCGTCATACGGGTTCCGGTAGCCGACGCGCACGTCGTTGTCCTCGTCGATGTAGATCGCCCTGAACAGTGCTTGGTTGCACAGTCGGCGGTTCGCGTCGTCGGCGTGCTCGTAGAGGTCGGCAGCGTTGGACAGCAGTTTCAGCGAGTCGTCGAGGTTCGCCCGCGCGTCGGCATAGTGGCCGTGGTGAGCGGTGATCCGGTGCTCGATGGTCTCCAACGACGCGGTGATCCGGTCCTGCTCCTTCTTGAGCAGGTCGAGCGGGATGGCTCCGGCGTAGTGGGCTTGCAGCAACTTCTGCTGCTCGCCTTCGAGTTGGGTTCTCCGGGACGCGAGGTCGGCAAGTTCGGCGGCTCCTTCGGCCATCATCTCGTCGAACCGGGCATGGATCATCGCCGAGACCGCCTGCGTCGTCTCGGGATCGAGCTGCACCTTGGCATAGAAGCGCTCGATGAGCCGTTCGACCTGCTCGATGAGCATCGCCTGCCGGGTGCAGTCGCCTCTGCCACCATGCCTGCTCGCGCACACGAAGTACGGGTAGATCGTGCCCTGGCTGCTCTTGGCGTTGCACACCAGTAGCCGCGAGCCGCACTGGCCGCAGAACACCGTCCCCTTCAAGTAGTGCTCGTGGACTTGCGTTGCATCTGCTGCCGAGCGGTGCGTGCCGAGCACGGTCTGCACCTGGTCCCACACCTCGTTGGGGACGATGGCCTCGTGCGCTCCGGCATAGGTCACGCCCTGGTAGCGGACGCTGCCCTTGTAGTACGGGTTCGTCAGCATCCGATGCACCGACGACTTCCCGATGGGTCGGGACGGTCGCCGCGGCGACGCCGCTGTCGTGAGCCCGCGCGCTACGAGCTCCTGGTGAAGCTGGCTCGTCGTCCAGTCGCCGGATGCGAACACCTGGAACGCCCACCGCACCAACGGGGCTCGCTCCTCGTCGATCTCGACGGTGCGTACTTCCCGCCCGAACTCGTCGCGCACGCCGACGTTGCGGTAGCCGATGGGTGCCTTCGTCACGGTGCCGCCCTGCGCGGCCTTCTGCGACAGACCCTTGACGACCTCGGTGGCGAGGTTGCGGGAGTAGAACTCCGCGATCGAGGACATGATGCCGTGCAGCAGCATCCCGGACGGGGTCTCGTCGATGTTCTCCGTGGCCGACACCAGCGTGACGCCGGCGTCCTTGAGGGCGAGGTGGATGGTCACGTCGTCGGCTCGGTTGCGGGCGAGCCGGTCGACCTTGTGGACGATGCAGTAGTTCGTCTTGTGCTTCGCGACGTACTGGATCATCCGCATCAGTTCGGGCCGGTCGGCCTTGCGCGCGGACTCGCCCGCGTCGACGAACTCCTCGATGATCGTTGCTCCGAGCTGGTCGGCCTTGCGCTGGTTCGCCTCGCGCTGGGCCGGGATCGAGAAGCCCTCCGCCTGGCCGCCCTTCTCCGCCTGCTCCTTCGTGGAGACCCGTAGGTAGGAGACGGCGAATGATCCGGGGAACGGGGTGGGCGCTACGAGGCTGTCTATCGCGGTTCGGTCCGCGTCGATGATCGTCATGGCTCTTCTCCACAGTCACTGGTCCTGCCGACGCGGACTTGTGAGAGCGGATGTTGATCGTGAGAAGAGCCCGAAGGCTGTAGGACTAGGCCGAGTCGGCCACGTTTACTTTGCCTCGCCGTGGCGGCGAAGCGCTAGGACCACAACATCCGCCATCCGCGACGGATGCCTCCATTCTACGACGACGCGCTCGCGGAGGCACGAGGGCGCTTCGGTCGCGTCGATCCCTCCGAACGGCACGCTCCCGACTGTTGGAGCGCCAGGCGGATCAGCAGCTCGCAGAGCTTGTCCAGGTCGGGCGGCTCGTGGAACTCGGCGCGGATCGTCAGCTCGCGCTCGCTCTGTTGACGCTGCCCGGTCTTCCGTTCATAGCGGCGCGCCACGATTCACACCTCGCCCGTCTCCGGGTCGATGCCCGCGAAGAAGGCATCCTCTGCTTCCTGGCGCGCATCCACCATGTCGATCACGAACCGAACGAAGTCTTCGTCGCGATCCGTGATCGGTGAGTCCTCGATGGGCTGAGTGGGGTCTTCACCGGGCCAGCTCGTCTGGCGAGTCGGGCGGTCTCGGTCGAGCCGCGTACCGCAGGCCGACACCCAATCACGAAGGCGGGCACGGGCATCGGCGAAGTCGCGGTGCCAGCCGAGCGGTGCCGACCCATTCTGCTCGGGGTCGTATGCGCACAGCCAGTGCAGGTGCAGCGCCGACAGTTCCCAGAGGAGCTCGGGGTGACGGTGCCAGTAGGGCGGAACGACGCTGGCCGGAAGTCCGTAGGTGTGGCGAAGCCAGTCCACCCAACGGTTCAGTTCGAGCAACTCGGCTTCGAGATCGTTGGCGGTCAGCAGATTCCAGTTGACCGGATGCGGCGGCTCGGGCACGTCGAAACGCGGGGACGCGAGACCTGCCTCGGGTGGCATGTCGTCGTGCTCAGGGTGGAACTGATCGCTCATGGCGGGATCGCTCACATTCCGATGGCAGCCGCGGTGGACGGCGCGGCCTGCTGAGGTCCGGTGAACGCCGCGGCGTCTCGGCCGGAAGTGCGTTCGCTGCGATCCACCTCGTAGCGGGTGCGGGCGAGGTCGTGTCCGATGCGCGTCGCGATGAACTCCTCGCCCTCGTACCGCTGGCCGTTGCGCTCGTAGGAGTAGTCGCGCACCCGTCCGTCGGCGATGATGTTGTCGCCCTTGGCGAGCCGCTCGGCTCCCTGCTCGGCAGCACCGCGATACGCAATGAGGTCGTGGAACGTCGTCTCCAGTTGCGTGAAGGAGTTGTCGGGCTCCTTGCGGTAATGCTCGATGCCGACCTTCATGTAGAGCCGTGCGTCGCCGCGGTCGGTGTAGCTGAGCTGCGGGTCCGAGGCGACAAAGCCGGAGATGGACTGGTGGGTACGAATGGCCATGATGGCGTCCTCCTGAACTCGGGCGACCAGCCGTGTGTGGCCGCTGTGTCAGGCAGGTGCGCTTCGGCACCCAGACGCAGCGTCAGGTGACGGGGCGGTGGCGCAGCAGTGTTTCGAGTTCGTCGCGGTCGCTGCGGAGTTGCGCGGCATCGGGGCGAGTCGGCCAGGCGCGGAGGTCGGTGACGATGGGCGGCGCGGAGCGCAGCATCGCAATGCCGGTGCCGAATGGCAGGGTGCGGATGCGGTCTGGCGGCAGGATCGGGACGCGGCGGATCGAGCGCTGGTTGGAGCGGGTGCCGTGGTCGCCGAGTGTCACGCTGTCGGTGTACTCGTCGCGCTCTCCGATGAGCGTGGAGAGGTCTTGGAGGTCGCGGCTGTTGGATGCGCCGCCGAGGATGATCTTGACGATGCTAGCGTCCCAGATCGCGCCGGCCTGGTGTTCACTCCACCTGTCGCGAGCCTGTGCGAGGGACTGCAAGACCGGCATGGTCGTGATCCCGGTGCCACCGCCTTCGGCCATGAGCGTCGGCAGTGACGGCAGCGGTGCGAGATTCCCGATCTCGTCGAGCGCGAGCAGTAGCGGCGGGTCGAGCCGTGCTCCGGGCGAGCGGGCGGCAAGTCGGCGGGCGGTTTCGATGAGGTCTTCGACGAACGCCGCGACCAGCGATGCCGAGGCTCCTGCTCCTGCTCCGGTGGCGAGCAGGTACAGGGTGCCTTGTTCGGTGAGGAAGGTCTCGGGGTCGAAGTGCTCGTGCGGGCCTGGCGTGACGGCATCGAGCACGCGCGGGTCGGCCAGTGCGGCCAGTGCGAGGGAGACGCCTTGCCAGATGCTGTCGCGGGTCTTGGGGTCGGCGTCGATCATCGCGGCCAGGGAGTCGTCCCAGCCCATCGCCGCGTTCGGGTGTGAGTTGAGGATGGCGACGGCTTCGGACGCGGCGCTGGGGTCGAGGGTCCATCTGAACAGCTCGGCTGGCTGGCGGCCGTCGAGCGCGGCGGCATGCAGCAGGCTTTGGAGTGCGGTGCGGGTTTTGCCTTCCCAGAACCCGCCGGACTCGACCCCTCCGGCGCTGAGTCCTGTGGCGGCTGCGAGGCCGTTAGCGCGGATCATCGCGGTCAGCGGATCGTCACAGCCGCGAATGGGCGACCAGCGCAGCCCGGCGGGGATGCCTTCGGCGAGGTGTTGCGGGTCGAACACCGCGACCGGTCCGCCCCTGCGGCGTCGGGCGCGGAGGGTCGCGGTGAGGTTGTCGGGCCTGGTGCTGGTGGTGACGACCGCTCCGGGTGCGTCGAGGATCGCGTTGATGACGACATGTAGGCCCTTGCCTGAGCGGGGTGGGCCGATCAGCAGGATCGAGTCTTCGACAGATGCCCAGACCTCCGTCCCGCGACTGGCACCGAGGAGGTAGCCGACATCCTGCGGGGCTGGTGATTCCAAGGAGGGGCGCAGTGTGGCCGCGCGGTGCAGCAGTGCCTTCGCAGATGCTGCGGTCTTGACTTCATGGCTGGTCGCGATCCCGGCAAGGCGGTGCGGGTCGGTCTCGGTCTTCCGCGTGTGGCGGCGCAGCACGATCCACACCCAGACGATCCCGGTGGCGAGTCCGCCGAGCAGTGCCGCGCTGACGAGCCAGTAGGCGACCGGGTTGAGACCGTCGGCACCGAGCGCGGTTGCCGGGTCGCCGGGGTTGAACAGCACGGCGAGTCCCGCCGCTGCGCCGGCGTCTGGCTGGGGTGTGCCGGTGAGGAACGCGGCGACACTGCCACCGGCGCGGAGAACGAGGGCGATCCCGAACATGCCGATCAGCCCAATGAGGGCGGCATTGGTGAGTTCGTCGCCCATGCCCCCGGCCTGCCGCTGGTTCATGTCAGCCGCCGCACCGCGAGCGTGCCCGAGATGCGCCCGAACAGGATCACCTCGTGTGTGCCGTCGGGTAGGTCGTCGAGGTCGATGAGCGTCCGGGCTTCGCCGGTCCCGGTAGCGTCGGTGTGGGAGACGATCGTCGCGACAGCGACATCCTCGCCAGGCACGAACCCGCCCGCGGTGACCTCAGCCAAGCGCGGCACCCGTCGGGCGTGGCGACTTCGACGAGTTTCCGGCGCAGGGGTCTCGGACGGTGCGACTGCGCGTCGGGGTTTGCGGGTGCGGAGGATGTCGGTGAAGACGCTGCCGTCGTTCTCGCGCACCTCGACTCGGACTGCGATGGTGCGGTCGTTGGTGATGGCATCCATGAGCGGCCCGAACGTCGCGCGCGTCCAGTCGCCCGCGTCCGGCGACGCGAACGGTGTTCCATCGACCGTGGCGGTGAGGGTGCCGTCTGCAGCGACGGTGACGAGGACGTGCGGCAGCTCGACGGGAGCCGTGGCATCGTCTTCGTTCGGGGTGGATCGGCGCGGGCCGGTGAGGTTCATCGGTGTCCTCCTGCGGCGCGGCTGCTGGTGTCGAACAGGGCGAGTTCGTCGGGGTGGAGTTGGTGCTGGCAGACGAAGCTCCTGGCCTTGATCCGCCACAGCCCTTGGCCGACGCCAAGGTTCGGCAAGAGCTGCTGCTCCGTGCCGGTCAGACCGAGGGCGGTCGCGGTCGGTCCGAGCTGGTCGGACTCCTGCCGGTACACGATCCGCGTTTCCGCGTTCGCGAGTAGTGAGTTCGCCAGGGAGCGCATGGCTGAGCCTTGGTCGCCCACGTTGTCGAGGTCGGTGAGCTTGTGGAAGATCAGCATGTTCGCGATCCCGTAGTGCCGCGCGAGTCGCCAGTGCGCATCCATCCGCCGCAGCAGCGCTGGATGGGACATGAGCCGCCAGGCCTCGTCGTAGATCACCCACCGCTGTCCACCGTTCGGGTCGAGCAGCGCGGACTCCATCCACGCCGACGAGCACGTCATCAACACCGAAATGAGCGTCGAGTTCTCGGTGACGCGCGAGAGGTCGAGCGAGATCATCGGCAGCGACGGGTCGAACGCGACCGTCGAAGGCCCGTCGAACAGTCCGGCCAGGTCGCCGGCCACGAGACGGCGCAGCGCGTGGCCGACGAGCCTGCCGTCCTCGGCCAACCGGCCGTCGGCATCCGCGCTCGGGGCGAGGATGCGGTCAACGACCATCGGCAGGATCGGCACATCGTTCTCCCGCACGGTCTGGGTCAGGGCGATGTCGATCGCGGTGTGCTCCAACGGCGACAATCCCCGCGCGAGCACGGTCTCCGCGAGTGCGCCGATCAGGTCACGCCGTCGGGCTGCGACAGTGGACGCCCATTGCTCATCCGAGAGACCGCTGGGCCGGTGGCCTTCATCGAGCGGATTCAGGCGAGTGTTGAGTCCGTGACCGAGGACGATGGCACGTCCACCGACGGCGTTGGCGACGGCGGTGTGTTCGCCCTTCGGGTCGCCGGGCACGTATACGCGCCGTCCGAACGGTAGCGAGCGCGTGTAGAGGGACTTGGCCAGCGATGACTTGCCGGAGCCGACGATCCCGGCCAGCACCACGTTGGGTGCGGTGATGATGCCGCGTGCGTAGAGCACCCACGGGTCGTAGACGAAACTCCCGCCCGAGTAGAGGTCTTGGCCGACGAACACGCCATCGGCGCCGAGACCGCCCTCGGCGACGAACGGGTACGCACCCGCCAGCGTCGCCGACGTGTCCTGATGCCGCGTCAGATGGAACCGGCCCGGAGTGCGCAGCCGCGCAGCGCCGGACTCGCCTGCCTTCGGCAGGTAGACCGTCGCGCGGCGCTCGGCACGCTCCTCCTCGGCCTTTGCCTTCGCGGCGGCGAGCGCGGTCCTTCGCTGCTCGGCGTGGAGTCGGGCCTCGGCCTTGCGGCGCTGCTTGCGGAGCTTCCGCCGCTCCTTCGACGGTGCCACCAGGACAGCGGTATGCAGCCGCGCGCGATCCTCGGTCACCGCACCAGCCCCCGCGACTGCTTGACCGCCGTGATCTTGGCCGGCTCGAACCACGACCCATCCCGCTTCGGGGTCGGCGGGTCGGCTCGCTTCGGAGCGCCCGGCGACGAGTACGACACCAGAAGCTCCGGCCCCGGCTGCACCGGAGCCGGTTCGACCAGCTCGGCATCCTGGGGCTCGGCCTCTGGTTCGGTGTAGCGGCGCAGCAGCGAGACGTAGCCGATATGCGGGTTGACGACCAGCGCGTAGTCGCCCGAGAGCGCAACCCGATCGTTGGTGCCCTCGCCGGGCTTGTCGTAGACATACCCGTTCTCCAGCGCGGCCTGCGTGGTCTCGTCGCCGTAGTCCCACTGCGCGAGGAAGTCCACCGCATCCACGTGTCCCAGCTCGCCCAGGATGTGCAACGGCCGGTCGGCCTCCTCGCCCTGGAGGAACACCACGCTGACCCACCGCGACGGCATGACCTCCTCGACGGCGGGCTCGGGGTGCCAGGCGATCCGCCCCGCGGCGATGAAGCCTTCCGCGAGCCGGTCGTGGGCCCGGTCGACGAGGTTCGCGGCCTGACGCAACTCTTCCGCAGCAGCGAGCGCCTCCCGCACGCCTGCCTCGTGGCTTCCGGCGTCGTTGAACGCGTGCGCGGCCTTGCGCTCGTGAACATCGGCGATCTGGTCGAGCGCCTGCCGCAGCGAGCGCATGCCCGAGGACAGATCACCGATCACCCCGTACATCTCGGCGGGCTGATCGAAGCCCCGGCTCGCGTGCGCGAGGCCGCGCAAGGCTTCGGACGCCTCGGCGGCGTCGGCAGTCGAATCGAAGAACGTAGGCATGGTGACCTCCTGGTGCCGTATGACGGGGAGGTGCGCACCAGCGAACGGAAAATGTCGGTGGTGCGGCCTAGCGTTGTAGATGACACGAGGGCAAACGAGGCAGGAGCCCGACAGAGTGAGCGCAAGTCAGTACCGAGGACAGCTTGACCGCAAGCGCAAACAGCGGATCGACGCGGACAAGAAGGCGGGTGAGTACCGGTCGAAGGAGTCCTCGAAGCGAGCCGATGCCGCCAAGGCGCGGCAGGCTGCCGCAAAGACGACGAGCAGTTCCACCCGCAGCAGCAAGTTGCGGGACGCCGAGCGCCGCGAGAAGGAAGCGGAGACTGCGGGCAAGGAGGCCAGCCGCTGGCAGACCCGGGCAGCCGGCTACGCGAAGGACGAGGCCGCGCTACAGACCAAGCTCTCCCGTGCCGAACAGTCGGAGGCCGATGCCGCCGAGAGACGCCGAAAGAGCGAGCAGCAGCGTGCCGACCGGCGGGCGGCGGCTGAACGTGCCCAGCTTGAATCGCGGATCAGCGGTGCCGAGGTAGCCGTCAGTCACGCGCTGCGTCAGCTCCCAGCGCCCAAGCCGGAGAAGCTCCGAGTGCTCATGCTGGGTGCTTCGGCCGAAGGTGACCTCCGCGTTGGAAGGGAGCAGAAGCGCATCCGGGCAGCGGTCGAGTCGGCTTTGCACCGTGACCAGATCGAACTCGATGTGCGGCCAGCAGCAACTACGGCTGACCTACTGGACGGCATCACGAAGTTCCGTCCTCACGTGGTCCACTTCTCGGGCCACAGCAACGACGACCTGATCGTCTTTGAGGATGAAGCAGACGAACCCCACGAGGGAGTGATCGTGACGGCGCTAGCCTTCGCACGCGCGATCAGCGCAACCGACGATCCTCCGCTCCTCGTCCTGCTGAACTCGTGTCGCTCCGCAGCCCAGATCGACGACCTGGTGGCTCGAGTCGTGCCGTTCGCGATCGGGATGGCCGACAGCATCGAAGACGCCGATGCGATCAACTACGCCGCACAGTTCTACGCGGCAGTCGCAAACGGGCAGTCCATCATCTCTTCGCATCTGTCGGGACAGGCTGCGCTCGAACTCGCGGGACTGGAAAGCGCTGACCTGCCGACCCTTGCTTGGGCACCCGATGTCGATCCATCAGCCACGATCCTCGTCAGCCCTGAAGGCTGAACTCAGACCCGCCGGCAGAGCGGGAGCGCGGCGGCGGTGAAGGCGGCGGCTTGCTGGCCGACGAGCAGCCGCGTCTCACAGGAGGCTTGGATCGCGGCCTGCTCGATCGCGGCGACGGCGGCATCGAGCTCTTCGCCGGTGGGCGCAGAGACGGCGATGAGGCCGGTGTAGCGGAGGATGCCGTGGCCGGCGGTGAGGTCGGCTTCTTGCTGGAGCACGTCGTGATACTCGGCGGTCTGCGAGGCGTCCTCGATCTGGCCGATCTTCGCGCGCTGGGCCTGGTCGGAGATGTGCTCGACCTTCTTCCTGCGGATGTCGCGAGCAGCGGCATCGGAGCGCATCGGGGTGCAGATCAGCGAGAACGACCGCTGGATGCCGGTGGACAGCAGCACGGGCGACAGGAATCCCGGATAGACGAGCGACCTGGGCCACTCGCTGACCCAGAGCACCGCGTGGTGGGCGGAGTCGGTGCGCAGCTTGCCCCAGGTCTCGGTGACCGCAACCGGCCCTGCGGTCGCGAGGGACTGGCCGAGCCTGCCGTGCCGTTCCAGCGTGGCGGCGATCGCTGGGTCGTAGGCGGAACGCAGCATCACCGCGATGTGCCCTGGTGTCAGCCATCCCGACGGCGAGAGGTCGGCGGAGCGAAGCGCCGCGATGAGAGTGTTCATCTCTTGGCGCAGCACGGCGGCAGCACCGCGCATCCCGGCGCCCGCGGTCCTGATCTGCCGAGCGCTGGTCTTCATGTCCAGTGACAGCGAGAGGGTGGTGGCGTGGCGTTCGCCGGCGGGTCCGGCACGGTCGATGAGTTCTGCGTAGGTGTCGGCCGCCCATGATCCGTCCGGGGTGCCGTGGGTGGCCCACCATTCGGCCAGTCCGGTGCCGGAGTCCGGCAGAGTCCGCTCCAAGACCTGAAGAGTCGCGATCCGCCCGGAGCGGCAGACGGTGGCCAGCACCCGGCCCCAGGAGCTGACGCGGCGTTCCTGCTCGCCGGGATCGAGGAGCACGAACGCGGGATGGGTGACCTCGCACACCACGGTCAACGTGGCGGCGTGGGGGTCGTGGATCATCCCCGCTCCGGTGTCGGGGTCGGTGTACTCGCGCAGTCGCGCCATGTCGCCGGGCAGTGCGAGGGTGCCGACGGGGCGCGGGACGACGATCCTGCGCCGGTACAGCAGTTGTCCGCCGGTGGTACGCCACAGCCACCAGCAGGCGATGGGCAGCCACTCCACGATCGGCCGGCCCGCGATCGGTATCCAAGTCAGCGCGGCGGCGAGTACCCAGATCGGGGCACTGTAGGCGAGCAGCATCCCACCTCCGGCGTAGAACGCGCCGATGAGTGTGGCTCCGCCGATGGCGAGTGTGATGAGCTGGGTCAGCGACAGGCCGAGGAGGACGCCGCGGCGGGTGAGGCGGGAGAACTTCACCGGCACGAGTTCACCCGCAGTGGGCCGGTCCTGGTTCGTGCTGCTCATCATCTACTCCTTTGGTGGGCGTGGCGCGGGCGGCGGGGGCTGCTTCGGCGGCGGTGACGGGTCGGTGCTCGGCGGTCGTGGTGCCGAGATTGACGGCGGTGCCGCAGGTGAGGCGGCGGGCGGTGGCGTTGTCTGCGCGGCTGCGTCGGCGGCGTGCTCGCCCTGGGTTCCCAGCGCCGTTCCGGCCTTCGGCCCGGCGGTCGCGGCACCCTTGGCGACACTCGCCCCGACCACCACCCCTGCGGCCACGGGGCCGGCCGCGGCCGCGCCGCCCCCGCCTGCGGCGGCACCTCCACCACCCGCGGCGGGTGCCGGTGCCGGGGTCTTCGGCGGTGGCGGTGTGCTACTTCCTCCACCGGAGCCTCCGCCCGCGTTCCCGCCGCCACTGCTGCTCCCGTCGAGCACCTTCTTCCGATCGCCGCCTCCTTGCGGCTTGGTCGGGACGGGGATCGGGCGGTTGAGTGCGCTCTTGGCGTCCTGCTCGGAGCCGATCGCGTGGTACATGTCGAACCCGACGAACGCGATGAACTTGTACGTGAGATACGGGGCGAACGCGGCCATCGCCATCAGCACGATCCCCGCGATGGGATCGCTGACCGAGGCGAGGTCGGCGTCGATCGGTGCGGAGACCTGGGTGATCGCGACGAGGAACATCACGACGAGCACGAGCTTGGAGCAGATCAGCGCGACGACGAACATCGCCCACTTCCCGATCCACCCCCGCGAGGCGTCCCACGAGGCACCGCTGAACGCGAGCGGCGCGAACACGACCGCCACCAGCAGGAGCGCTTTCCGGACGAGGAGGGACAGCCACACGATCGCGGCGGCGGTGATCGCGAGGCCAGCCATGAAGATCGTGATGATGGCGCCGACACCGGGAGCGGCGATGTTGATGCCGACCAGCCCTGCGGCGAGGAGGGCGATCTTGTCGCCCATCGACTCGGTGGTCTCTCCGGCGGCTTGCACGATCCCGATGCACAGTTGATCGACGACTTCCAGCAGCAGTGCCGTGAGCGTGATGACGACAAACGATCCGAGGACGGACTTCGCCAGGCCGAGCGCGGCGCGGGTCAGGGCGGTGGGGTCGCGGCGGATCAGCCCGGTGATGAGTTGGAGGCAGAAGAAGATCAGCATCACGAAGACGGCGATGCCGAACAGCAGGTTGTAGACGGCGATGTAGCCGGGCTTGGTGACATCCACCAGCGTCGTGGTGTCGAAGACCGACCAGACCGCCTCGAACAGCCACCCGGCGGCGGCACCCATCGCCTGCGCGAGCCAGTCGAACGGGGCCGCGACCAACGACGCGGCTCCTTCGCCGACGGCATCGCACACCGAGGAGATCACGGGAACGTCGCACACGCCCATCACGAACACCAGCTCTCGACGACGATGGGGCGGGTCAGACGGACTGGCCGACGTTCCAGAAGAAGTTGATGAGCGTCACGCTCGAGCCGCAGATCACCGCAGCGCCGCAGGAGACGAGGACGCCGATCTTCCCGCGCGAGGCGAGGTGTGGGTTGGAGGAGTTCGCGCCGAAGCCCCACACGATCGCGGACACGATCAGCGCGAGCACGGACAGGATGAGGCCGATGGTCATCACCGCGCCGACGATGGTGCGCAGTTGGTTGATCCCCGGCAGGCCGTTGGTGTTGGGGTCGATGTTGATGTCCATTGGCACCAGCAGCGGCGCGGACATGACGTTGGCGAGCAGATCGAACACGGTAGGTCTCCTTGGCGACGGGCGGCCCGCCCACGAACTCGCAGACGGGGTACACGCGACAGGTGCGCGCTCGTCGCCGTCCCTGTCGGTGGCCGCCCGTAGCCTTGGAGTATCTGTGCGTCGCTCGCCCGCACGGGACCGCCGGACGAGAGGTGCAAGGAACATGAGTCAGTACGGGGTGGATTACCTCCAGCGGTTGCGTGCCGCTGTTGAGAAGTTCGAGGAAGCGTTCGACGCCTGGATGAGCACTCAGGTTGAGTCGGATCACATGTCGGCGCGCGGCCTCTTTCCTACTGTGTGGACAAAGGAAGGCCAGGACCAGAGCGAGGTTCAACGGCTCGAACTCGGTGTCGCGGAGGCTGCTGGCCTGGCGGCGAGCGCTGTGTCAGTGACCGGTGCCTACATTGGGATCGCTGGTCTCGGAGCGATCGACCCGATCTCTAACTGGTCATTTATGTCTGCGCCCAAGGCCCCCATCGCGCCTCGGGATATTCGGACTACGACCGCCAACGTCAAGGGCAGGCTCGACGCGATGATCGTCGACGCCGAGTCACGTACCGACTCTGACCTTCCGACCTTCGCTCCCGCACAGTTTCACCCCGTGGTCTGGGCTGGTGCTTCCGCCCATTGGACGACGCATCAGTACCGAGTTGCAGTTCGTGAAGCAGCCGAAGGCCTCACGGTCCACTGGAAGGAACGTCTCGGCCGGAACGATGTCGATGACACGGTCTTCTGGCAGCAGACGTTATCGTCGGGCGCTCCTGAACCGGGCAAGCCGAAGCTCACCTGGCCGGGAGGGTCGGATGACAAGACGGTGAAGAGCATGCGCGGCGGTCTTGAACCGCTCGCTAAGGCCCTCAACGCGCTGGCCACTGGTCTGAACCTCACGGTCCGCAACGTGACGACGCACACGCGCACCGAACTGTCCGAGCAGGAAGCGATGGAGCGCCTCGCGGCATACAGTTACCTCGCGCGCCTGCTCGACCAGTGCGAGACAGCGAGCGCCGACGCGGAGGAATCAGACCGATGACCGCGAAGCCGCAGCTACAAACTTGAACCGACTGTGAGTAGCCAGTTCATCCAGGCCACGCCGCCTCCGGCGAGGACGGCCGCGCCGACGGAGACGAGGACACCGATGCGGCCTTTGCTGGCGGTCGCGTAGTTTCCGTGGGCCGTCGCGATCGCCCAGACGATCGCGGAGACGATGAGCATGAGGACGGCCACGATCAGGACGAACGTCAGGAGCGCGCCGACCACGGCGCGGAGGTCGCCGATGCCGCCGAGTCCGTCGAAGTCGGGGAAGACACCCATTGCAGGTCACCCTGCCTTGACGGTGAGGTGGAGGTGGTCGTAGTGGCCGCCGGTGATGGAGGCGGGGTCGTGCATGCCTCCGCCGTTGTATGGCCGCCAGCCCTCGGCGTCGCGGGCGACGGACCAGATTTGGCCTTGCCAGATCAGGTACTCGACGCCGAGCACGTCGGCGTTGTCCTTCATCCAGTTGGTGACCTTCCAGCCGGCGTCGAGTTGTGCCGGGGTGGGTCGCTGGCCGATGCGGTTGCCGAAGGTGATGTCGCAAGCCCTGCCGAGGGGATGCTCGGACTTGGTGCCGGGGCGTGGTGAGTAGCAGCCCCAGCCGGTGTCGGGGAACGCTGCGAGGGTCTGCTGGTAGAGGTGGAGCATGCGGGCGGTGATCTTGCCCGAGCTGGTGGGATCGTCGACGAGCCGGTCGGGGTCTCCATCGACGCCGGTCGGCGTGCCCGCAGTGGTGTTGTTGCAGGCGGCGGGTGATCCGCTGGTCGCTGTCGGCAGGTTCGCAGCCCCGTGCTCATTGAGCCAGGCGGCGGCGTCGATGGCTTCCCCGTTCGTGCCGCCGGGCCGGACCTCGAAGTGCAGATGTGCGCCGGTGCTCATGCCCGAGGAGCCGACATCGCCGATGTGCTGCCCTGCGTTCACGCGGTCACCGGGACGGACGTGGATGCCGCTCTGCCACATGTGCGCGTAGGCCGTGGCGACGGTCTGGCCGTCGATGGTGTGCTCGATGACGATGAGGCCGCCGTACCCACCGGAGAACTCCGCGACGGTCACGGTGCCATCCGCGGCGGCGAGGATCGGCGTGCCGTCGGGCGCGGCGAAGTCGGTGCCGGTGTGCATCTTCCGTTCGCCCGTGATCGGGTGCACTCGCATCCCGAACGGCGAGGTCAGCACCCAGGTGCCCTCGGGCAGCGGGAACACCACCCGCGACGACAAGACCGCCGGGCCGCCCGCGCCGCTAGCGGCACCGCCGCCTGTGGTGAGGGCGGCGAGGATGCTGTCGGCGACGGGCGCGTAGTTGCGGTAGCCGTCGGGGAAGGCGGAGACCTCGACGGCTTGGGCGGCTTCGCCAGGGTCCATCTGTTGCCAGCCGGGGATGTCGAGCAGCCCGCGCGGCGAGGGGTAGTTCGGGCCGGTCGGCCCGCCGAAGAACGCCTGCGCCTGATAGTTCGGGTCCATCAACTCGGCGACGGTGCCCCACCCGGATTGGGGGCGCATCTGGAACAGGCCGAGGGAGTCGTGGTCGCCGCCGTTGCCGTCGTTCGGGTAGTTCGCCGAGTCGGGGTAGGTGCCGGTGTTGGTGAGCATCCGCAGCGTGGACTCGGTGAGCGCGGCCATCAGCGCGATCTTGATTCCCGGCCTGCCCACGTTGGTGATGCCGTTGCCGACCGTGATGATCGTGGCCGCGTGCGTGAGCTGCTGACGATTCAGCGTGAAGGTCTCGTCGTTCGCGGTGGTCACGGTGAGCGCGTCCGGGATCGGTCCGAGGTTCACGCTCCCGGCAGGTGTGGCGCAGTACGCAGCGGCGGGGTTCATCAGCACCCCGATCCCGAGGAGCGTGGCGGCGGGGGCGAAGAACAGCAGTGCCAGCGCTGCGATGGTGGCTTTGCGGAACACGACGCCAGCCCTTCAGCGCAGCGGGTTGTCGAGCTGCGAGAGCCGCAGCAGATGACAGGTCGGGTAGGTCGGGGCGCAGACGACGAACACGGTGAACGCGACCGGATGCTCGCTGGTGACCGGTTGCCCGTTCCAGACCCCGGCACGGTAGCGGGTGCCCTCGATCGTGACGGCCGTCGTTCCTGCCGCGAGCTGCCCCGGCTGGGCCTGCGCTGCCGCGTCGGCCCAGCCGTCGGGGACGTACGCGGCCTCGATGGTGAGGTGTTGGCGGGTGGCGTATTGCCGCAGCTCGATCCAGGCGTCTCGGGTCGGCAGGTAGACGGCTACGTCGGAGGCCAGCCCCGCCTGTTCGTCCCCGCTGGGGTCACCGACCGCGAGGATCGTCGGGCTGTAGTCCAGCGGCCACAGCCCCGAGGCGGTGTCCCACGCGAACAGCGTGGACGCGACGCCGCGAGCGAAGGTCTCGGGGTCTACCGAACGCGGAACCGCTGGAACCCGTGGTGTCCGGGGCGTGCTCGGTGCCACGGTCGGCGGTGCCGTCGTGGTCGGGCCAGGCTCCGGGCCGGGATCGGTGCTGGTGCTGGTGCGGGGGCCGGTGAGGAGTCCGTAGACGCCGACACTGGCGAGGAGCAGCAGGACGATGCCGGCGGCGATGAGGGCGACGAGTCGGCGGCGGTTCCGGGGATCGGTGGGTGCAGGGCTCATGCCGAGCAGGTGCACATCCGACACCCATGCCAGCGGTCAGAGCGCGCGGAGTCGTGGCCGCTCCACCGCGTCTTCGCGTGCGGCACGGAGGGCGTCGGCGAACCGGACGGTGCCGTCGGTGGTGGTGAGGAAGTTCTCGAACTGCTCGTCGGTTAACTCGGCGGCGAGTGTGTCGGCGTCGTAGTGGGTCCACCAGTTGGTGAGCTCGCCCCAGGTCTGCACGAACGCGCGAAGCGGGTAGCGGACGGGTTGGCCGTCGCCGGTGACGAGCGGCAACGGCTTGGGTGGGGTGCGCTTGCCCTTCTTGATCGACTTCGCCTGGGCCACGGCTGCTTCGGCGCGAGCGTGCATCTCTGCCTCGCGCCGCTCCCGCGCAGCGGTGTCGGCATCGCGGATCGCTTGATAGATCGGATGCACCGCGTCACCGGCCTCGATCCGACCCAACCCGGCGGCGGCCTCGGCGCGCAGAGTCTCTGGCAGAGCAGGGTTGCCAGCGATGTCTTCGAGGTAGCCGATCTTCTCCAGCGTCGTGTGCGACGCGCCACCCGGAATCATCGCCGCCGCCTGCTCCCGGGCCTTCCCAAGCGGCCCGCTCGACGGTGGTGCAAATTTTGCACCACCGTCGTTTCCTGGCTGGTTCTCGCTGCTGAACTGGGTCGCGCTCTTGCGACGGGCGGCGTCTTCGGCCATGACCTGCTTGATCTCGCGGTAGAGGCCGGCGGCTTCGAGCTGGGTGTAGGGCTTGTGGAGCATGTTGTCGTCCTGCTCGGCGAGGAGCTGCCCGAGCCGGTCGGACAGGCCGCTGCGCACCCACACGTTGACGGTGCGCCAGCCGAGCTTCTTGATCGCGGCCAGGCGTCGTGCCCCGCACACCAGTACGCCGTCGATCGTGATGGTGAGTGGTTGCAGCAATCCGTCGCGCCCGATGGATGCCGCGAGGGCGTCGATGTCGCCGAGGTCGGCGCGGTGCCGGGTGCCGACGAGGATCGACTCGACGGTGCGGTCGAGCTGGATGCTGCCGATCTGTGGCTCGGTCACGACGACTCACCGCCTCCACCACTCGGAGCGGCCAGAGCGAGCGCGAGGATCAGATCGTCGTCGCGGAGCAGTAGGTCGAGCGTTTCGCCCAGCAGCAGCCGGAGCAGGATGCCGCGACCGCTGCTGGTGGCGACGTAGGCCGGGTGCGGGTTCCCGAGCAGCGCCTTCAGCAGTGCGGCCCAGGAGCGGCGCGGGAGGTCGAGCAGTGCCCGCGCGTGCCGGTCGCGGCGCAGCGTCTCGTAGGCGGACTGGCGGGTGCCGGCTTTCGTCAACGCCCCGCAGACGTGCTCGACCGCGGCCCGTGCGGTGTCGGCGGGCCAGTCGAGCAGGCACAGCATCGCGATGGCGTCCTCGGCCGCCGATCCAGCGGACATGCACGCTTGCGCTGACCCGAGACTGTCGCGCGGTTCCGGTTCGAGGTCGCTGGGACGCAGGTCGGTGGTGTGGAACGCGGGATGATAGTCGGCCAGCGCGGTGTCGCGTTCGGAGAACCGTTCAGGATCGTGGAACGCCGAAACGTGCGCGCGACGAGCCTGGTGCACCGAGCAGAGCAGGCCTTGGGCGCGTTCCTCGTAGACGCAGGTGATCCGCACGGCGTGGGTGATGATCGCCCACGGATCGTTGGCCTCGCGGGTCGAGCGGTACTGCATCGCGTCGAACGCCGCCGTCACCGCTTCCCAGGTGTCGAGCCTGTGTTTCCTCGCGAGAGCGCGGTACTTGTCGGCGGCGAACTCCATCAGGTCGCGGGCCACCGGGTCGTGAACCCAGGCATCCTCGCCGCCCTCGGCGAGGCGATTGAGCAGGGCACGCAGGCCCTCGCCGGTGGTGAAGTCCTCAGCCCCGTCGGCCGTCTGCTCGGTGCTGGTGCTGGTTGGTCTGGTCATGGTGTCGGCACCTCCTGGCAGGCAGGTGCGCACTCGCTCCCACGAGCGCGTCCTGCATGCCGATGCCGTCGCAGCCATGACCTGTCACCACCGTCAACTCATCGAGACCCCGGAGCGGGACACCTGCGAGGCAGGTGCGGTGCTGCACCCGAACGCCGAGATCGGCGGCAACCGCCGGGCGCGATCCCCGAGACGACGAACACCTGCACCGAGCGGGGTGCGGGTGCGGCGTGCCAGCTCGGCCTGGAAGTCGAGACCCCGCCCGGCCGCGTGCGCCGAGTGCCGGGCGATCAAGTCAGTGGGGCGCACCCACTCCACGCCTCGCCCACGAACGAGCGCGTGCCGCTTGTCGTCGCGGGCGACCGGCGCGGCCCGCACCGCCTCCGGCGTACTCATCACTTCGACCGACTCGGGGCGCTCCCGCGGCTCCTCGGGCACCAGCCGTGCGGGATCGGGCCTCGCGGAATCGTTGCGCTGGGGGTTCTCAGTGGTGTTCATGGGATCGTCTCCTCCCGCTCGTCGGCGGTGTCAGTGGTGTCAGTGAGGTGCGCGACGGCGAACCAGCGGCCCACGGTCGAGGGATGCACCCCGAGTTCGCGGGCGATCCGCTTGTTCGACCAGCCCGCCTCGCGCAGCTCCCACCCCAGCGCCCGCCGATCCGCCACACCCTCATCGCGACGGTTGGCCTCCATCTCGCCAGGCGGCAGCGCAGGCATCGAATCCGCGGTGTTCGTCGAGAACGAGTCGGCAGTGGCGGGTTCCGCATGGGGGTCGGTGGTGCGGGTGAGAATCACGGTCAGGTGCGTGATGGCCAGCAGCACGACGGGCGGCACCGCGGCGACCGAGGCCGCGAGCATCCTTGGCACGTCGGCGTCCGCGGCGACGACAGCATGAATGGCGTTCGCCGTCACCGACACGAGCGCGCCGCCTACCAGCAGCGCCCACGGATACCAGGCCGAGCGCTGCCCGGCGAGCGCGACGACGGCAACCGTGGCGACGACGATGATGCCGTCCACGATCAGCGGCCACGCCCACGCCTGCCCAGCCCCGATCCCGGAGCGAGCAGCCAGATCGGCCAACGACGTGAACGACAGCCAGAACGCCCCGGCGGCGATGAACACCGTCCCCGCGACCGCCGTCATCGCGGCCCAGCGCCGCCCTCCCGATTCACGCCTCACAGCCCAGCCCTCCCCAAGGCTGCGGACGGTGGGCTCGCCGAGCGACCGAACCACCGACCCGCGCTCTGGCTCCGGCCGCCGGGCGTCACTTCGGATGCGGGCTGGGTGGCTCGGTAGGCGGAGCGCACGGTCGTGGTGATCTCGCGATCACCCAGACCCGCCGACTGTGCCGCAGCACCCAGCGCATCGAGCGCCTCGGCGGGCGAGACGCCGTTCTCTGCGAGGCGGCAGGCAGCCCAGAACAGGCCTCGGTTCCGCTCGCCCTCACCCCGCCCAGCGACCCACGTCGCCAACCGCTCAGCATCCTCATCCATCGAGCCGCTGCTGGCGCGTAGTGGAGCGACGGGGCGCGGGTCGAGGAAGTCCCGCAGACGGGCCGCGTCCACATGACCGACCGAGTGCGCGGCGATGTCCGCGACCTCGTAGCGGCACACACTGCCGTCGATGATTCGCCGGGAGGGAGGAGCGATGATGTAGCCGCCGTCGCCCCGGAAGTCGACGCCCGCGGTGGCTGCCTGCCACGACCGCTGCTCGCGGCCCGGGGTCGCCGGGAAGTACACGTGCGCGCCTCCGGTGGGTGTGCGCACGAGCAGACCCGCGCCATCGACGAGCCCCGCGTCGGTGGCGCGCTGGAACGCCGCGCGGCCGTCGTGGGGGCCGTGGACATCGACATCGACGACGACAACGCCGGATGGAGCGCCGGTCGGGATGCCGATGTTCGCGTTCGGTGTGCGCGACCACCACGCGGCAACCTGTTCCGGGTCGCTGCTCGCATCGAGGAACCCACGGCGGGTCAGCGGACGCTTCCCCTCGACGACGCACGGAAACACGGGCACGCCAGCCGCCGCGAGGCTCCGCGCCGCGAGCCCCAGGCTCGGTGAACGATCCACGCGAATGAGCGCCGCCAGGACATCGAATGCTTCGGGCATCACAGCCTCCGCCCTGCCAGCGCTGGCGCCGACGCAGCACGCGGACGATCGGTCTCCACCGAGTTCGCAGCCGTACGGGAGGTGCGCGGACTGGGAGCGTCGCGTTCGAGTCCGGGCGGGGTGCCGTCGCCGACCTGGAGCGTGTCGAGCTGGTCGAGGATCGCCAGCGCGGTCTTCCGCACCCGCTCGCCGGTGGACTGCACCACCTGGACGGGCTCTTGGCCGTCCACGCGGGCGGCCCAGGTCGAGACGTACGGGATCGTGTACCCGGTGGTGTCCATGCCGTGCGCGGCACCGATCATCAGCGCGACGGACTCGGCTTCGACCTCGCGGATGCCGCGATGCTGACGTGCTTCCTCGTCGTCGGGATCGTGCATCAGCACGTGCGCCAGCTCGTGCGCGAGCGTCTTGACCTGCGCAGCAGGGTCCATGTTCTCCCGCACCGCTACCGTGCGCTCCTCATAGTCGGTCATGCCGTTCGCGCCGGAGATCATCCCCTCGTGTGGCACCCGCAGCACCTCGAACCCCGCGCCGCGAATCTGCCCGGCCAGCCCGTCCCACAGCCCCGAGGGTGCTTCGCCTTCCAGCAGCGTCGGAGCGGGCGGAACTGGCAATGGTTCTCCGTCGGTCTGGGAGGCATCCCACACGTAGGCCGGCCGGGCTCCGACCATCCGCGAGCGCACCACCTCGCCGGCCTTCGGCGTCTCCCTCGGCCCGAGCCGCCGCCACGAGCCCGCATCGGCAGGGGTCGCGGTGGCGAACCGGCCCGTCACGGGCGCGAAGATCATGTAGCCCGGCTGGCCCTTCATCACCTGCCGACCGAGCCCCTGCCACTGCCGGTACCCGGCAACCAGGGTGGGGAAGGGTTCGGGCACGCGGCCTGCCTCGAACGCGGCTTCGTGCTGCACCCAGATCAGCATCGTGTTGTTGAACGACCGCGACCGGAACCGCGCCGCGAAGGCGAGCGCCTGGCGCCAGTCGTCACCCGAGACCAGCGACTCGACCGCGCCGGTCAGCTTCTCGTGCAGCTCGTCGAGCTTCGCCTCTCGCGCCGCGCGGGCGTCCTCGTTCGATGCCATGCTCCGGCCTCCTCTTCGGCGGGCCGCGACGCGGCTGCGCGCGGCGGTACACCTGGCAGGTAGGCGCGAACACCCGCGCCCAGACCGTGAGCTGGACATCGTTCACCTCCTTGAGGCAGCCCGAGCCGAGACCGGGACGCAACATTGAGCATGCTCAAAATGCCCCGGAGTCCTGTTCTAGCACTGACCGTTGAGCATGCGCAAGCCTTGATTTGTGCATGCTCAACGAGTACGGTTGAGCATGCACAACCACCTTCTGGGTGGACTACATCGATGCCTTGCCCGTTGCGAAGGGAAGGGGGTCACCGTCATGACCGAAGACGAGAGCCAGGCTGCGGCCGAAGACCTCGCCAAACGTCTGCGGCTCCTGATGGATGTCGCCGTCGCCGAGTCCGGCACGGAGCCGACCTACTCGCAGATCGCCGGCTACCTCCAAGAACGAGGCACCAACCTGTCGCGGTCGCGCTGGACGTACATGGTCAACGGCCACCGCTACGTCCAAGACCCCGCCGTCTTCGAAGGGCTCGCGGAGTTCTTCGACGTGGACGCCGCGTTCCTGCTCGGCGAGGACGGTGCTGCCACTCCCGAGAAGGTCTCTGCGCAGCTCGACCTGGTTCGGTCCATGCGTGCCGCGAAGGTGAAGTCCTACGCTGCCCGCACCCTCGGCGATATCTCGCCGAAAGCACTCCACGCCATCACCAAGTTCCTGGACGAGGAAATGACACACATGCCCGAGCACTGACCGGTACCGCACGATGGAGCCGCCACCGGTCCCTGCTCCCTACAGAGAAGGGGCGAACCGTGAAGATCGAACAGACCGTATCGGCGGCCGTCGCGGGCCTTGAGCTCGGCAATACCTTCGCCCTTGACGATCTCCTCCACACCGTCCAAGACCGGCGGCACCGTAGGCTCCGCGTCGTCGAACTCGCAGACCTCGACACCCACGACGGCCTCTGCGCGCTCTGGCTCTCCACCGATGCCGAAGACGTCGTGCTTCACGCCCGCAGCGACTCCGCGCTGCATCGCCAGCAGTTCGTGCTCCACGAGCTCGCCCACATGATCCTTGGCCACGGCGAAGGCGACGGCTGTGCAGTCGGGGAGGTACTGCTGCCCAACATCCCGCCGTACACCAGAGGTCGCCTGCTCAGGCGGCAAGACCTCGACAGCGAAACCGAGATCGCCGCCGAGTCCCTCGCCGACCGGCTCGCCGCCGGCATCCGAGGGTCGGTGTTCGCAGAGTCCAGATACTCGGAGATATTCGGATGATCCAGACGCTCGTCGCAACGCTCATGTGGGCGCTCGTGGCGAGCCTGCTCATCTTCCGACGCAAACGCACCGACCGAAGCATCACCTACGCCGCCCTCACCATCGCCATCGCGATGACGCTCAACGTGGATGCCGCCTACAGCGCCGTCGATCGACTGCTCGGTGGCACCAACCTCGCCACCCTGATCGCGGACGCGCTCCTGATGACCGGGCTGTTCTTCCTCGGCCGCGGCGTCATGAAGACCGGCGAGTACCGGCCCAGGCTCGTCCGAGCCGCCGTCAGCATCCCCGTCCTGCTCGTCGCGCTGCTCGCGATCACCGCATCGTTCCTGCTCATCGACCGCGGCACCACTACCACACGATTTATGATCGACCTCGGCGCACAGCCAGCGGCGGCGGTCTACTCGATCATCAACTTCACCTACTGCCTCGTCATTGTCGTGGCGATGCTCGTCCTCGCCATAAGGCAGTACCGGCACAACACCGGCATCCAGCACCTCCCCGCGGCACTGTTGAGCCTGGGGTCGGCGTTCGGCGTCGCGCTCTGCCTCGCCGTGATCGTCATGGACGTTGCCCACGCCACGGGCCACCTCGACCTCATGCACACTATCCAGTCCGCCTACGATCCGCTCTCCGTCCTGACCTTCGTGTTCCTCTGTGCCGGGTTCGCGATCCAGCCTGCCGTCCGTCGCGCTCAGCACCGCGCCCGGCAGAGGCAGACCGTCGCCCTCACAGCGCAGCTGGAGTCGCTTTGGCACCAGGCGACGCGCGCACGGCCCGGGCTGAGCCAGGCCGACCCCCTCGCCGCCAGTAGCGAAGACCCCGAAGGGCACCTCCACCGAGTGATCGTCGAAATCCGCGACGCGATGATCGACCCTCGCATCACCTTCGACATCAGCACCGACGACCGCGACCTGCTCGAACGCGCCGAGAGCCACCTCGTCGGAAGCGACAGTGCCCTCGCGACGACCTCGCCCGTTCCCTACGTCGAGGAGCGGGAGTCGTGATAGGCCGCATCGCTCTCGGCGCTGGGGCCGCGGCGGCAGCGGTTGCCGGGGTCGGGTGGGCCATCGCGCGGCGGCTCACCGCACCCGTCGGCCCACGAATGTTCGACCTCACCGTTCGAGGCGTCGAGTACACCGACGACGGCGACCTGATCGTGCTCGACCGCACCGACCAGGCCGCCGCGCCAGGCATCTACAATCTCTGGTTCGAGCACGGCGGCTGGGCGCAGCTCGCCACAGATAGCGTCGATCGAGGACCCACCCGCGTCGCTCGCAGGATCACGGGCACCACATCGGGTTTCACTCCGAAGACCGGCGATTGCGCCTCCTGGAGCGGCATCTACTACGCCACCCCAGCCGACGCCGGACTCCACACACGCGACATCACCATCACGACCCCCGCAGGACCATGCCCGGCCTGGCGCATCGACGGCGACCTCGCGACCTGGGCCATCCACATCCACGGCCTCGGCAGCACCCGCGCCGGCACCCTCCGCGGCGTCCTCGCCGCAACCGAACTCGGCTACACCTCCCTCGTCGTCAGCTACCGCAACACAGCAGAAGGGCCGCGAGTTGGCACCGGCCGGACGACCTTCGGCTACGCAGAGACGAGCGACGTTGACGAGGCCATCGGGTACGCCGTCCGACGAGGAGCCGAACAGGTCGTGATCTTCGGCTGGTCGATGGGTGCCGCTGTCGCTCTCCAGCTCGCCGACCACCCGCGACATCCGGGACTGATCGCCGCGCTCGTACTCGACTCCCCAGTCCTCAACTGGACCGAAGTCATCAAGTCCAACTGCGCCCGCAGCGGATGGCCTGCAGCAGCCGGGCACCTCGCGATCCCGTGGCTCACCCTCGACCCACTGGCACGCACAGTCGGCCTGCCAGGACGCATCCCACTTCCCACCTTCGACTGGACATCCCGAGCCGTAGAGCTCAACACGCCGACCCTGATCCTCCACGGCACCCGAGACGACTCCGTGCCGATCCGGCTCTCACAAGCACTCCGAGACGCTCGCCCGGACCTCGTTGAGCTTGAGACCTTCGATGCCGGCCACACCCTCTGCTGGAACAGCGATCTGGACCGCTGGCGGAACACGGTGACCGCCTGGCTCAAGGTGCGCATCCCACGCTGATCGGCAGAACGCAGCGGCCACTCTCGAAACCCGTCTCGTTCGGCCACGCCCGGAGAAACCCAACTCAAGCCGTACCTCAGCCGGTATCATCGTGGGTGTTGGCCTGCCTGGGCCATTGAGCGAGGGAGGACCAACGTGGCTGAGCCGTGGCTGTCCGCAGACGACATCGCCGCCCACCTCGGGGTCACCAAAGACACCGTCTACACCTGGATCGCCGAGAAGGCCATGCCCGCCCACAAGGTCGGACGCCTCTGGAAGTTCCAAGCCAGCGAGATAGACGACTGGGTGCGCGCGGGTGCGGCGGCCAGTGACCAAGAGCTCCACGTAGCCCATCCCGGTGTCGGTGGACGCTCCTACGCTCATGACAACGACGAGCACCGGGAGGGGGGAAGATGAACCTGAAAGACGCCCAGCGCTTGGTGAAGTCCAAGCAACGCGTTGCGGACCACGGCGAGGTGTTCACGCCGGCGTGGATGGTCGAGGACATGCTCGACCTCGTTAAGCACGAGTCTGAGCGGATCGACTCCCGCGTACTCGAACCCGCCTGCGGCTCGGGCAACTTCCTCATCCCCGTCCTGGCTCGCAAGCTCGCCACGGTCGAGCTTCGGCACGGCAAGAGCGAGTTCGAGAAGCGCCACTACGCATTGTTCGCGCTCATGTGCACCTACGGTATCGAACTTCTCGCAGACAACGCCGAAGAGTGCCGTCACAATCTCGCCGAGGTGTTCAACACGTTCTTGGGTATCGGCAACGATGACCAGTGGGCACGAGCGGCCCGCGCGGTTCTCACCGTGAACATCGTCCAGGGCGATGCCTTGACCATGACCGTGCCAAGCGGCCAGCCGATCACCTTTCCTGAGTGGGGCTACCTCGGCAAAGGCAAGTTCCAGAGGCGCGACTTTCGCTACGACGACCTCACTCAGCGCGCCTCGTACGAGGGAACCCTATTCGGCGAGCTCGATGACGAGGACCTGTTCGTCCCCGCGCAGACTTACCCGACGATGACCGTCATTCAGATCGCCGAGGCCGCCGCGTGACCCTTGCACCTTTGACTCTCCGAGGGCACAACCCGGATGTCTTGACCTGCATCGCGAACCTCTCCAACGATGAGGTCTTCACCCCGCCGGAGTTCGCGAACCAGATGCTCGACACGCTTGCCGCCGCGTGGGCAGACGCCAACGACGGCGCCGACATCTGGGCCAACCCCGATGTCACGTTCCTCGATCCGTTCACCAAGTCTGGTGTGTTCCTCCGCGAGATCGTGCGCCGACTCACCGACGGCCTGATCCTGACGATCCCCGACCTCACCGAACGCGTCGATCACATCCTCACCCACCAAGTGTTCGGCATCGGGATCACCCAGCTCACGGCGCTGCTCGCGCGCCGGAGCGTCTACTGCTCGAAGTTCGCCAACGGCCCGCACTCGATCGCTAGGTCATTCACGACCGAGGACGGCAACATCTGGTTCGAGCGCACCGAGCACACCTGGGGCGGCGGGAAGCGGGAGTTCCGTGCTGATCCACTGACCAGCGAGGAAGTCGCCGTCTATACCAACCGCAAGTGCATCTACTGCGGCGCAGGCGAGGATGACTACGCCCGTGGTGACGACCTTGAGACTCACGCCTACGCCTTCATCCACACCGACGACATCAAAGCCCGCATCGCGGAGCTGTTCGGAGACACCATGCAGTTCGACGTCATCATCGGCAACCCGCCCTACCAGCTCAGCGACGGCGGTCATGGGACCAGCGCCGCCCCGATCTATCAACTCTTCGTAGAGCAGGCCAAGAAACTCGACCCGCGTTTCTTGTCCATGATCGTTCCCTCGCGTTGGTTTGCGGGAGGAAAAGGCCTCGATGAGTTCAGGGAGTCAATGCTGACCGACAGCCGCGTGCGGGCAATCAACGATTACCTGAGCGCTTCGGACGTGTTCCCAGGCGTCGGACTAAAGGGCGGGGTGTGCTACTTCCTCTGGGATCGCGACCACCCCGGACTCTGCGAGGTCACCACCCACTTCAAGGATTGGCCGACGACCACGGCCACTCGCTCTTTGCTCGAACCAGGCGCGGATGTCTTCATCCGGTTCAACGAGGCTCTGTCAATCTTGCGCAAGGTGATTGCCGTCGAGACCGGGCAGGAGCACTCGCTGGCACTGCCGGAGAGCAAGCGCTTCGAAAGGCTGGTCAGCTCCCGTAAGCCCTTTGGATTTGAGACCACGTTCAAGGGCAGAGCGTCAAAGGCGCCTGGCGACGTGCTCATCTACCAGAACGGTGGGACTGGGTATGTGGACCGAGCATCGATCCCTTCGGGCGCTCACCTCATCGATGGCTGGAAGGTTTACGTTGGCCGCGCCGCGCCCGGCACGGGAAATAAGGACACCTATCCCCATCGGATCATCAGCACTCCCTTCCTTGGCGAGAGCGGGAGCATCTCCTCCGAGACGTACCTCTGCATCGGAACCTTCGATACACGAGGAGAGGCGGAGAGCGCGCTGTCGTACCTCCGCTGCCGTCTGACGCGCTTTCTCATCCTCCTTCACAAGCCCTCGCAAGACACCACGCGGAAGGTCTATGCCTTCGTTCCGACCCAGGATTGGACGCGAGACTGGAACGATCATGATCTTTACGAGAAGTACGGACTCTCGGAAGACGAGATCGACTTCGTCGAGCGGATCGTTCGCCCGATGGAGGCGGACGAGTGAAGCGGGAGATTGACGAACTCCTCCCCAAGAAGCCCGGGGCGCGACTGCGAATCTACGCATGGTCGCCGAACGATCCACCAGTCGGCTACGCGGGGCTTCTCAAGGTGGGCCAGACGACGAAGGCGGATGTGAACGCGCGCATCCGCGAGTCTCAGGGGCAGATGCAGCAGGCATACACGCTGCACGTTGATGAGCTCGCCGAACGAGGCGACGGGACGGTGTTTCGCGACTCAGATGTGCGCCAACGGCTGATCGACAAGGGCTTCGAGAACCCGATCTTCGGCTCAGCGCGAGAGTGGATGTGGTGCACCCCAGACGATGTGCGCACGGCGATCACTGAGCTTCGCACAGGCGTGAAGCTCAGTGGAACCCATCATGAGAAGTTTCCGATGCGCCCGGAGCAAGCCAGCGCCGTGGACAAGGCCGAGGGCTACTACAAGTCCATCTGGGCCGAGGACTCTCACGCGGTGCCACGGTTCCTGTGGAACGCCAAGATGCGCTTCGGGAAGACCTTCGCCTCCTACCAACTCGCGAAGCGGCTCGGCGCCAAACGCATCCTCGTGGTCACCTTCAAGCCCGCAGTGGAGGACGCCTGGCAGACCGACCTGGAGTCTCACGCCGACTTCGACGGCTGGCAGTACCTCTCCTCGGCCACCGGGGGCAGCCCAGATGAGGCGGACAAGACTCGGCCACTGGTCTACTTCGGATCGTTCCAGGACCTGCTCGGGCGAGATCGGAAGACCGGCCTCATCAAGGCGAAGAACGAGTGGGTCCACACCACCAACTGGGACCTCGTCATCTTCGATGAATACCACTTCGGTGCGTGGCGAGAGTCCGCCAAGGAGCTGTTCGAGGGCGAGGACGAGAAAGTCAAGCAGAAGGAACTGGCCGCGGAGTACAACGACGGCCTCGTGGCCTTCGACGAGGAGCTGGACGAGCTCGGCAACGACGAGGACGACTTCCTGCCGATCACCACCCGCGCCTACCTGTACCTGTCGGGAACACCGTTCAAGGCGCTGGCAACCGGTGAGTTCATCGAGGAGCAAATCCTCAACTGGACCTACACCGACGAGCAGCGTGCCAAGGCCGAGTACGCCGTCGGGTACCCGAACGCCTGGAACCCATACGGGGCACTCCCGGAGATGCGTCTGTTCACCTACCAGATGCCCGACGAGCTCATCGCCGTCGCGAATCAGGGAGAGTTCGACGAGTTCGACCTCAACGAGTTCTTCGAGGCGAAGGGCACCGGCAAGGATGCCGAGTTCACGCACAAGACCGACGTGCAGAAGTGGCTCGATCTCATCCGCGGTGCTCACCTGCCCACGCAGGTCGACGCGATGCGGATGGGCACCCGTCCGCCGTTCCCGTACTCCGATGTCCGACTCCTGCCGTACCTCCAGCACTCGTTCTGGTTCCTGCCCAACGTTGCGGCGTGCCAGGCGATGGCGAACCTGCTCGCGGAGAAGCAGAACGTGTTCTGGCACGACTACCAGGTCCTTGTCGTCGCGGGTGCCGGCGCGGGCATCGGGCTGGATGCCCTTCCACCGGTACGGGCGGCGATCGGCGACGGCCACGACACGAAGACGATCACCCTGTCCTGCGGCAAGCTCACTACAGGCGTCACCGTCAAACAGTGGTCCTCGATCCTGATGCTGCGCAACCTCAACTCGCCCGAGACCTATTTCCAGGCAGCGTTCCGCGTGCAGTCACCGTGGTCGATCAAGAATCCCGACGGAGACAACCCGAGCGCCGAGGCCGTACTCAAGCCGGCGTGCTTCGTGTTCGACTTCGCGCCGACCCGGGCGCTACGTCAGATCGCCGACTACGGTGCCGGTCTGTCACCAGAGACGCCGAACCCGGAGCAGGCCGTCGAGGAACTCGTGAAGTTCCTGCCCGTCTTGGCCTACGACGGGTCGAACATGACCCAGGTCGATGCCGGCGGCATTCTCGACATCGCCATGTCGGGCACCTCCGCAACCCTCCTGGCCCGCAAGTGGGAGTCCGCGATCCTCGTCAACGTCGACAACGACACCCTGCGCAAGATCATGAACAACCCCGACGCCCTCAGCGCCGTCATGAACATCGAAGGCTTCCGCGCACTCGGCAACGACATCTTCGAGACCGTCGTGAACAAGAGCGACGCCGTGAAGAAGGCTAAGAAGGAGAAGGGCGACGACATCACCCCGGCGGAGAAAAAGGAGCTTACAGCGGAGGAGAAGGAGTACAAGTCCAAGCGAAAGCAGATTCAGGAGAAGCTAGTCAAGTTCGCCACCCGCATCCCAGCGTTCATGTACCTGACCGACTTCCGTGAGAACACTCTTACCGACGTCATCACCAAGCTCGAACCCGGCTTGTTCCGCACCGTCACCGGACTGACCGTCGAGGACTTCCACCTCCTCGTGAATCTCGGCGTCTTTAACGCCACCCATATGAACCAGGCCGTCTTCGCCTTCCGCCGCTACGAGGACTCCTCCTTGTCCTACACCGGCATCGAGTCCCACAAGGGCCTGCGCCGCTACGGCCTCTACGACACCGTCGTCGCCGTCAACGACGAGACCGCAGTCTGACCACCCGTCAGCCCGAATCGAGAGAGCCGCATGTACTTCTAGACCCCGTGCAGCATCGAGGAGATGCTCACCGCCATCCGCAAGCGCGAGTATCTGATGCCAGCTATCCATCGTGAATTTGTCTGAGGCACGGATACCCTGTCGGCTCCTTCCTGCTCTGGAACTTCAAGCCCGAGACCGCGCAGTCGTACACGTTCTACGAGTTCCTGACGAACTACCGCGAGCGCGACAACCTTACGCGGACAAGACAACGGTTCCCTCCGGGCAGCAAGACCCTTCAGCCGATTGGTCAGAGGTACCGGCAGATCGACTCGGGTGTGCAGGCCTCCGGCGGCGTCTGTGCTGCGTTCGCGCGGAGCTCGGCGACGCTGGTACGGAGCAGGCGGAGCTGCTCGAGCTGCTCGTCGATCTCGACCAGTCGCCGGTCGAGGAGGTCTCGAACATGACCGCACGGCGACCCGCCCGCGTCACGTACTTCGAGGATCTCGGCGGTTTGCGCGAGGGTGAGCCCTGCTGCGCGGGCCCGGTCGATGAATTCGAGCCGCTGCACCGCCTCGTCGCCGTAGTTGCGGTACCCGGCCGGGGTGCGCTCCGGCGGTTGGAGCAGCCCGCGCTCCTCGTAGTACCGCAGCGTGGACGCCCTCGTCTTCGCCTTCCCCGCGAGTTCTCCGATCCGCATCGTCACCTCGGCCACCGACTTGACCTTCAAGCATACTTTAAGGTCCATTCTTTCAGGAGTGGCCGCATGAGTGGCCGGTTCGAACTGGAGGAGGCATCGTGACATGGCACACGGAGGTTGATCTCGTGGTGATCGGGACGGGCGGGGCGGCGATGTCCGCAGCGATCCACGCGCGCCTCGAGGGGGCCAGCGTGGTCGCCATCGAATCGGGAACCCTCGGCGGTACCTGCGTGAACGTGGGTTGTGTGCCGTCCAAGACGCTTCTCGCGGCCGCGCACACCCGGCACTCCGCCCTCACGAACCGGTTCTCAGGCGTCCCCAGCTCTGCTGGGATGGTCGATCTCAGCGCGCTCATCGAGCAGAAGGATGATCTGGTTGGGATGCTCCGCCAGACCAAGTACGCCGACATCGCCGCTGCCTACGGGTTTGACATCCTCCCGGGCACTGCAACGTTCACAGACGCGGGAACCCTGCTCGTGGATGGACGACCGGTGCGCGCGAAGTCGTATCTCGTCGCCACCGGCGCCGAGCCGCACGTGCCGGCAATCCCTGGGCTTGAGCAGGTTGATTACCTCACGTCGACCACAGCGATGGAACTGACGGAACTGCCCGCGTCGCTCGTGGTGATCGGCGGTGGCTTCGTCGGCCTGGAACAGGCGCAGCTGTTCGCCCGGCTCGGAGTAGAGGTCACCGTCATCGGTCGGCTCGCCCCGCACGCCGAACCGGAACTGTCATCCGAGCTCCGCAAGGCCTTCCTGGCCGAGGGGATCAGCGTCATCGGCGACCGCGCAGCCACGATCACCCAGCACGAGGTCCTGGTCCAGGTGACGACCCGCAACGGGAAGGACGCGACCGGTGAACGTGTCCTCGTTGCCACCGGTCGCACCCCGCGCACCGAAGGGCTCAACCTTCCTGCTGCGGGTATCGCGACCGACGAGCGCGGCTTCGTCATCGTAGACGAGCAGCAGCGGACCACGAACCCGGCTGTGTTCGCCGCCGGTGACGTCACTGACGTGCCCCAGTACGTGTACGTCGCCGCGAGGACTGGGAAGATCGCCGCGCACAACGCCCTGGGTCACGACGAGCGAGTCGACTACACCGGGTTGCCGTCTGTGCTGTTCACCTCACCCCAACTGGCCTCCGCCGGGATCACCGAAGCCAGCGCCATCGCCGCCGGATACCGGTGCGCCTGCCGATTCCTACGACTTTCCGACGTGCCCAGGGCCATCGCCAACCACGACACACGCGGCGGCATCAAGGTCGTCGCCGACGCCGACACCGGCAAAGTCCTCGGTATCCACGCCCTCGCCGACACCGCTGGGGAGATGATGCTCGCCGCAACCTACGCCATCACCGCCGGATTCACCGTCACCCAACTCGCCGACACCTGGGCCCCCTACCTCACCATGGCCGAAGGCATCCGCCTCACCGCGAACCTCTTCCGCAACGAACTCCCCACCTCCTGCTGCGCCTGACACAAGAGCCGGGCCCAGCGATGTGGTGATCCAAGTGATATCCGCGACGCCTTCAACACCGGCACCGACCGCGTGATCGACGCCTACGCGGTCAGCGTGGGCTCAGTTGAGGCAGCGGCGCCGAGCACGTCGTCTGGGCCGCTCACACGCGCAGCGCACCGGGACACTCAGCCGCCAGGTAGCAACCACAGCACGCTGCCATCTACGCAGTCGGCTACGAGTTCAGAGGCCGAAGGCACCACCACTGACGAGGATGAAGATGCCCAGGCCGATGAGCACGATCGGGAACAGGATGTGTTCCCAGCGTTCCAGGAGTTCGGCGATCGGTCGGCGGGTGGCGACGAACTTGCCCAGGCCGACGAGGGCGGCGACCAGGGCGAGGAACACGATGCAGTACGCCACCACGGCCGCTGGGCCCACGCTGAGG
The DNA here is from genome assembly GCA_027658995.1 of Propionibacteriaceae bacterium AM104-82. GTDB lineage: Bacteria > Actinomycetota > Actinomycetes > Propionibacteriales > Propionibacteriaceae > Arachnia. The sequence continues at coordinate 37,725 of JAQDQK010000001.1, read as the reverse complement.
AAGACCGGGACGTAGACGCCGATGTTGTCCCCGCCGTTGGCGAAGGTCACCCCGGCCACCGTCCACACCCCAACCTTCTTGCCCTCGACCTTTGCCTCATCGTCATCGTCGGCACCGCGGTTGCGCCAGGCTTGCCACGCAGCCCAAAGTCCCAACCCCAGCGGAATGAGTCCGAAGTAGGGGATGACCTCTGGCGGCAGGAACGCTCCCGCCCCGAGCGTCACCAGCACGGAAGCGCCCAGGATGCCAGCGAACCCGAGGTACTGTCCGACCAGGATTCGGGCGGTGGTCCCGCGCTGGCCCGCGCCTCGGGCGAAGAACAGTGAGAGCACGATGATGTCATCGATGTTCGTGGCGATGAATAGGCCGATCGCCTGCAGGACGGAGGACAGGATCATGCGCCCACCGCCGCGTTACAGCCGCCTGGCGACCCAGCGGTTCCGGCAGCCGCGTGCCGTTGATACTCTGCGACCATCATTGTCCGTTCCTGGTGTGGTGTGGGCCTCGGAGGTAAAGCAGGACGCCCAGGGCGACGCCGAAACCGAGGATGACGTCGGCAAGGTTGCCGATGAACAGGTTGCCGTAGGCGAGGAAGTCGGTGACGTGACCGCGGCCAAACTCGGGAGGGGCGAACAGCCGGTCCAGCAGGTTGCCGACCGCGCCTCCCCACACCAGGCCGATCGCGACCGCCCACCCGACGGTGCGGGCGCGGGTTGCGGCGACGAGTAGAGCGACAGAGGCCGCCGCGGCGATGACGGTGAGCAGCCAGGTTGCGCCGGCTCCGAGGGACATCACGGTGCCGGGGTTGAACGCGAGCTGCAAGCCGAGCCAGTCTCCCAAGAGCGGAATACGGTCATCCTCGCTGAGCTGAGCGAGGGCGAGTGCCTTGCTGCCTTGATCGATCAGCACCGCGCCAGCGGCGACGGCGCACGCGAGCAGGAACCAGCGGAGCCGGACGCGCGCCGCCGCCGGGCCGGCAGAACTCGCTTCCACGGCATCCGCTTTTCCCGGGGAGGGAGCGGAGCCGTCAAGGGGATCGGTCATGCCTTCGTGCGCCGCGCCGCGCGGAGCCCGTTGAGGATGACGACGACTTCAGCGACCTCGTGTACAAGCACGACCGCGGCGAGCCCGAGGACTCCGGTAATCGCCAGCGGCAGCAGCACCACGATGATCGCGATCGACAACACGACGTTCTGGTTGATTATGTTGCGGCCGCGGCGGGCGTGGGCGAGGGCCTGTGGGATGAGGCGCAGGTCGTGGCCGGTGAACGCGACGTCGGCCGACTCGATCGCAGCATCGGCGCCCTTGGCTCCCATCGCGATCCCCACATCCGCGGCCGCCAGCGCGGGAGCGTCGTTGATGCCGTCCCCGATCATGGCAGTGGGCTGAGACTTCGACAACTCCGCGACGGCGGTGGCCTTGTCCTCGGGGCGCAGCTCGGCGCGCACGTCCATGATGCCGGCCTGGCCGGCCAGCGCTGCGGCGGTGCGGGCGTTGTCGCCGGTGAGCATCGTCACCCCGATCCCGCGGCGGTTCAGCGTGGCGATGACCTCGGGAACCTCTGGGCGCAGTTCGTCACGCACCCCGATCGCGCCAGCCGGCCGGTCGCCGCGGTGGACGATGACGACGGTCATCCCCTCGGATTCCATCACCTGCACCTGGTCGGCCAGCGTGCCGGCGTCCAGCCAGCGGGGGCTACCGACGGCGAGACGGGCACTACCGAGCGTGCCGGTGATGCCGCGCCCGGCGGTCTCGGTGACGTCGTGCGCGGTCGGGGCGTCGGGGACGGCCTTCGTGATCGCGGCGGCCAGCGGGTGCGTGCTGTGACCTTCCAGGCTCGCCGCCCACGCCAGCACCTCATTCTCGGTCGCGCCGGTGGTGACGACGCGGGTCACCGTGGGCTCGTTGCGGGTCAGCGTGCCGGTCTTGTCGACGGCGACGTGGCGGATGCCGCCGAACCGCTCGAACGCGGCCCCGGACTTCACGACCACACCGAACTTCGACGCCGCGCCGATCGCGGAAACAACGGTGACCGGGACGGCGATCGCCAGCGCGCACGGCGAGGCTGCGACCAGCACCACCAGAGCGCGGGTGATCCACAGCTCAGGGTCGCCGCTCAACAGCGACCCAAGCACGCCGACCAGCACGGCGAGGATCATCACGCCGGGCACCAGCGGGCGGGCGATCCGGTCGGCCAGGCGGGCACGGTCGCCCTTCTCGGCCTGCGCCTGCTCGACCAGCTCCACGATGGTGGTGAGCGAGTTGTCGGTGCCGGCGGCGGTGGCCTCGACCTCGAGCACGCCGGTGGTGTTGATCGACCCGGCCGAGACGTCGGTGCCCGGTTCGACCTCGACCGGGATCGATTCACCCGTGATCGCGGACGTGTCCAGGCTGCTCCGCCCGGCCCGCACGGTGCCGTCGGTGGCGATCCGTTCGCCCGGCCGGACCACCAGGACATCCCCGACGCGCAGCTCCTTCGCCTCGACCTCGGCGGTGGCGTCGCCGCGCTTGACGAGTGCGGTTTCGGGCACGAGCTTCAACAGCGCCCGCAACCCTGCGCGGGCGCGGTCCATCGCCTTGTCCTCCAGCGCCTCCGCGATGGAGTACAGGAATGCCAGCGCGGCGGCCTCCTCGACGTAGCCGAGGATCACCGCGCCGGTCGCGCTGATCGTCATCAGCAGCCCGATGCCGAGCTTGCCCTTGGTGAACAGCTTGCGCAGCGCGCCCGGCACGAACGTGTACGCGCCCAGCAGCAGGCCGATCCAGAACAGCACCAGGCCCGCGGTCTCCGCGCCGGTCCACTCGCACACCAGGCCGGCGGCGAACGCGACGCCGGAGGCGATCGGGATCAGAACGCTCGGGCTCCGATACCACGGCCGGTCATCGTCATCATCGTGGTCGTCGAGGTCGACATGCTCGACCTGCGAACCCGTGACCGCGCTCACGCCCGCACCTCCCCCGCCTGGCAACCCTCGACCCCGCAGTCCGGGTCCATGCACGGCACGCTCTCGTCGACCGCGAGCGTGACATCCACCAGCGCCGTCAGCGCGCGGGCCAGGTGCGGGTCTGCCACCTCGTAGCGGGTCTGTCGGCCCTCGGGCTCGGCCACCACGATCCCGCACCCGCGCAGGCATGTCAGATGGTTCGACACGTTCGAGCGCGACAACCCCAGCTCGCGGGACAGCACCGCCGGGTAGCTCGGCCCGGCCAGCAGGGTCAGCAGAATGCGGGAGCGGGTCGGGTCGGCCATAGCTCGGCCGAGCCGGTTCATCACGTCGAGTCGATCGGAAATAGTCAGCATACGATGACTATACACTGTACGACGTACAGTCGGCGCCAGGTGTCCTCATGAGCGGCGAGTCAGTTGACAGCTCCCTACCAGCGAGCGTGGCGAAGTGCTCGAAGATCCGTCGTGGAGAATATGTCCCGTTCCTCCGTGCCGGCGTCCCGCTCGATTAAGGTCGACGACTACTTGGCCGCCGCATGCCTGCTGCCGAACCTTCAGTTGCTGAGTGGGGCCGCCAACATCGAGAAGCAGGATGGACTGCCTGCGGAGTGGATGGACACCGCCTTCCCGAGCGAAGGACAAGCGAGCTACGTACCTTGCCGAGGACGACCTCGACGGCCTTCCGCTCGACTTGGCCGACTTCACCTCGTTCTTCGAGCAGCGCAAGCAGCGAGTCCGGGTCCGCCTGCTCGCCGCTCTGGGAACGACACCGGGAGCACCGGAGGACGCCGCTCTCTCGTAGCCCACGTTCACGCGGCGAGCAGTGACAGCGCGGACACAGCCTGGAGGGGTAGCAATCCGTTGCCGAGGGCGGTGATCTGTTGATTCTGCGTCAGGCCGCCGCTATCGGTGACCCATCCAGTCGGCAGGCCCATGAGCCATTCGACGAATGCCGGTGCTGGGCGGGGGCCGTCGGCGTCGTCAGGGGAGGGCTGGCGCTGACGCGTCTCCTCCCGCTCGCCGGCGGCGTCATCATTGGTGTCGGGAAGGTGCGCGGCGGCGAACCATCTCCCCACAGTTGCCGGATGCACCTGCACCTCGCGGGCAATCCGCTTGTTCGACCAGCCCGCGGCCCGCAACGCCGCAGCACGAGCCCGGCGATCAGAACGACCAGGGGTTTCATCCGAGGCTAAGGACAACTCCCGCTCATCGGCCAGAGGTTCAGAGGCAACGGACAACAACGACTTTGAGTGGACAACACCCTGCGGTCCGGCATACACCTCGGACAGCATCTCCGGGATCTCGGACAACACCTCAGGCTGCCCCGGCAACTCCTGTGGGAAGGTGCGGGTGAGGATCACGGTGAGATGGGTGATCGCCAGCAGCACCACCGGCGGTACCGCGGCCACCGAGGCAGCCAGCAGGCCGGGCACATCGGCGTCCGCAGCGACCACAGCGTGGATCGCATTCGCCGTCACCGACACCAGCGCCCCGCCGACCAGCAGCGACCAGGGATACCAGGCTGAGCGTTGCCCAGCCAGCGCCACCACCGCGACCGTCGCCACCACGATGATCCCATCAACGATCAACGGCCACGCCCACGCCTGTCCCCGGTCGACCCCGGAACGCGCCGCCAGATCGGCGAGCGCGGTAAAGCTCAGCCAGAACGCACCCAACGCGATGAACACCGTCCCCACCACTGCGGTGCGCCCCGCCCACTGCCTACCGGTCGTCTTCATCACAGCCTCCGCCCACCCATGCCTGGGTTCGGGGCGTTGGCTCGCTCGAACCAGGCGCCGCCACCGAGGCCGGGGCCACCGGCTTCGGGCGCGGGGTGCGCGATCCGGTAGGCGGAGCGCACCGTGGTGGCGATCTCGCGTTCGCCCAGCCCGGCCTGGCTGGCGGCTGCGCTGAGGACATCGAGCGCATCCGAGGCAGAGACATCACTCTCGGCCAAGCGGCACGCGGCCCAGAACAGCCCCCGGTTCCGCTCACCCTCACCACGCCCAGCGACCCAGAACGCCAGCCGGTTCATATCCGCCAACCGCACCAACCCACGACCCTGCCGCACGACCGGTCCCGGACGTGGATCGAGGAAGTCCCGCAGCCGACGCGAGTCCAGCGCAGCGGCAGGCTGGTCGCCGACATTGACGACCTCGTAGCGGATCGGGACACCGCCGACGATGCGAACCGAGGGCGACACGATGATGTACCCGCCATCACCCCGGAAGTCCACCCCCGCACGAGCGGCCTGCCATGACCGCTGCTCGACCCCCGCCGTCGCAGCGAAGTAGGCGTGCAGGCCACCCGTCGGGGTCTCCACCAGCAGACCCCAGCCATCGACGAGCCCGGCTCGCTCGGCGCGGGCGAACGCTTGCCGCCCATCAACCGGGCCATGCACGTCCACATCCACCACGACCATCCCCGACACCACGCCAGTCGGGACACCCAGGTTCGCCTCCGGAGTCCGCGACCACCACGCCTCGACCCGGCCGATGTCGGTGGTGGCATCGTGGAACCCCCGCGTCGTGAGCGGACGCTTCCCACTCGGCTGGCAGGGGAACACCGGCACCCCCACCTGCGCGAGATGCCGGGCCGACGCCGCCAGCGTCGAAGCACCACTGGCACGCAACAACGCCCTGGTGAAGTCGGCACGCGCGGGCATCACAACCCCCGACCCGCCACCACCGGCACCCTCGCCGCCGGCCGATGCTCCGACGGCGGCGGCACATGCAGCGCCTTCGGCTCCGCAGTGGGAACATCACGCGCAAGACCAGGCGGCGTGCCATCGGCGACCTGGAACGTGTCCAGCTGGTCGAGGATGCCCAGCGCCGTCCTCCGCACCCGCTCACCGGTCGCCTTGACGACCTCCACAGGTTCAGCGTCCTTGACCGACGACGCCCACCCCGCCACATACGGAATCGTGTAACCACTGGTATCCAACCCGTGCGCAGCACCGACCATCAACGCCACGCTCTCGGCCTCCACCTCACGAACACCCCGATGCTGGCGAGCGTCCTCATCCTTGGGGTCGTGCATCAGCACATGCGCCAGCTCGTGCGCCAACGTGGCGATCTGATTGACCTCCGTCACATCGGTACGCACCGATACCTGCCGAGCGACGTAGTCGGTCAGGCCGTCCGCGCCGCCGATCCGCCCGTCATCCGGGACACGCAGCACCTCGAACCCCAACGCTTCGACCTGCATGGCCAGGCCATCCCACAGTCCCTGCGGGGCTTCGCCGTCCAGCAGCTTCGGTGCGGGTGGCTCAGGGATCGGATCGCCCTCGGTCTGCGTCACGTCCCACACATAGGCGGGCCGAGCGCCCACCATCTTCGTGCGCACTACCTCGTTGACCTTGTGCTTCTCGCGCGGACCCAAACGACGCCACGACGACGGATCACCAGGATTCGACGAGGCGAACCGGCCGGTCACCGGAGCGAAGATCATGTAACCCGGCTGGCCCTTCTGCACCTGCTGGCCAAGCTGCTGCCACTGCCGATACCCAGCCACATACGACGGCACCGGCCCGGGCACCCGGCCAGCCTCGAACGCAGCCTCGTGCTGAACCCAGATCAGCAGCGTGTTGTTGAACGAGCGCGATCGGAACCGGGCCGCGAACGCCAACGCGCGGGCCCAGTCCCGCCCGGAGACCAGCGTCTCCACCGCGCCAGTCAGCTTCTCGTGCAGCTCATCGAGCTTCGCGTCCCGCTTGGCTCGTACTTCCTCCGTCGCAGTCATCCTGGACCTTCCCTCCGCCGAGATCACCCGATCGTCGGTGACCGTGAGGTACGCCAGGAACATCAAGAAGCACGGCGGGCCAGGGGTGCGACCAAGACCGCCAGGCGACAACACGAACCTGACGAGTCCCTACCGGACTACATCACCGACCGGCTATGAGAGGCCTAGGGAAGACAGACGTCCCGAAATCGGGCACTGAACACGACGAGATCGGGTACATCAGTTGCGCCCACACGACCCTTGGCGTCGTCGGTAGGCACCCGGCGTCAGTCCGACGTACTGACGGAACAGTTCCGTGCCGTGACTTCGGCTGCGCCATCCGACCCGCCACATTGCCTCGGTGACAGTGAGGTCCGTCTCGCGCAGGTACCTTGCCAAGCGTTCGGCTCGCACCATCGTTAGGAACGCGAGCGGTGTCTTGCCAAAGGCGTCGACGAACACCCTGCCTAGCTGAGCAGCCGACAGGTGTACTTCCATGGCCAAAGCGGCGAGAGTCCATCGCCGCTCGGGTGATGTCCGCAACAGCTCAGCAACTCTGCGGGCCTCCTCCCTGATGGGAGCGAACCGTCGTTCCCTCGGCAAGGTTGGCCGGACATGACTCGGCCGGGCGGCTGATATCCGCACCGGGGACGCCTTGATGAACGGGGCAATGACGTGTGCTATGGAAAACCACAGGGCCTGCATCCGGAAGAAGTAGCGAGCAACGGGCCGCTCGGCGCTCAGCGCGACCATCTCGTCGAGCCAAGTTGTGAGTGCCTCGGCCTGCCTTTCACCGAGGCTGAGAACCTGCGCTGGCTCGGCGTAGATGGTCGCCGCGAAGTCCTGAGCATCAAGCCGATCCCGCACGAGCCCAGCGTGCTGCCAGTAGACCTGATCGATCACATAGTCCGTATCCGCATGGATCGTGGTCAAGGTGATGTGGCCCTCAGGCTCGCTTCCGCACAGGACGTTTGCTGCAAGGAGGACCACATCCCCCGTCTTCACAAGCCTTTGCCCCAACTCGCCAACGAGGAGTGCGCTACCACTACGGATCACGATGACTCTGACACAATCGAGAGCCGCGGGGCCGATGGGGCGAGAGCCGGCGTACGTGCATGCCCAAACCGGCCAGTAGTCGCTGCCGACCCGCAGTGGCTCAGACATGTAGGCAGTACCGCACCCGCAGCGGTCTACTCAGCGAGCGCCTGGTCGAGCATGGTGGTGAGGTCATCAAGGGTCTCAGGACTGATCAACTCTCCATTGAGGAAGAAGGTTGGCGTACCAGTCACGCCCAGGGCCACACCGTCGTTGAAGTCGTTGCGGATGAACTGGAGCGTGGCCTCAGAGTTGTACGCGGCGTCCCATTGCTCAAGGTCGAGGCCGAGTTCTTGGGCGTACTGGCGGAACAGGTCGTCTTTGGGTATCTGCTGTTCACCCCACTCGGTCTGGGTCTGGTACATCTTGGTGTACATCGCTTCAAGTTCTCCTTGCTGAGCGGCGGCTTCGACCGCTCTGGCCGCGCGTTCGCTGTTGAAGTGGCTGGGTAGCGGGAAGTACCGGATGACAAAGGACACTCGATCGCCGTAGGTCTGCCGGAGTTGCTCGATCGCCGGGAAGACCGCGGCGCAGGCCTCGCACTCGAAGTCCAGGAACTCTACGAAGGTCACAGTGGCATCTGGCACGTCGTTGAGTCGGCGGGAGTCTTCGCGTACCACGAGCGCGCCGGAGGTTTCGGTGGGGACGGGTGTGGACGGCTCGACGACGGCGGCGGGCTGGCGACTGGCTTGGATGATGCCGAAGATGACCACCGAGATCACCAGCACCGCGCAGATCAAGATGATGGTTCTTCGGGCGCCACGTTCCCCTGGTTCGGGGCGTTCGTCGACGATTGGCTTCTTGGGCTTCTGATTGCTGGGCATGTAGGGCTCCTTGCCGGAAGATGTGGGTAGGACGCGTGCTGACTGGCGGCGACGCGGTGTGTGGGCAGGTCGTTTGGTTGGGGTCCTTACCCGAAGAGGGCTGGACCGTATTTGGCGAGCACCAAGGTGGTGATCGCTCCGAGCCAGAGCACGACGAGCAGGTTGTCGACTCCCAGGCGAAGCCCTTTGGTCAAGGTCTTGTGCAGGCTCGTTGGGAGGAACAGGTTGTTGTCGCGCAGGTTGACGTGGGTGAGTGATGCGAACACCAAGGTGGTGGACACAGTCACCAACAGGCACCAGGGGCACAGCGCCCCGATGACAAAAGTGGACTCAAAGAACAGCCAGTAGGCGAACACGAAGCCCAGGCCATAGACGATCTGGGCGGCGAGCATGAAGCCTCGCGGAAACCTGACGCCGGCGAGGCTGGCGACCGCGATGGTGATGACTACGGGCTCGGCCATCAGGCCGAGGAACGCGTTCGGGAATCCGAACAGTCCGGCCTGCCAGGATCTGGCGACTGCGCTGCAGTTGATGACCTCGTTGAGGTTGCATGGGAGTCCGACTTTGGGGTTGGCCGCTAGCCGGATGGCGTCGGTTGACAGGACGAAGGAGGCGTACAGGCTGAGGCAGGCCGAGAAGAGCATGGTGGAGAAGATCCACCTGTCGGTCTGTCTGAAACGGTGGATGCGCTCCAAAAGGTCGTCTGATGTGGTCAAGGTGGTTGGACCTGTCTGTCGTCGTTCGGACGCACCGCAGCGCCGCGCCGAGCACCAGGACCTCGGCGTTCACCGAAAGGGCGCTCGTCTGCGCACGGGTGCGAGTTGAGTCGATCAGCAGGACAGGGCGGGTGGGCCTCGGCGTTGAAGCGGGTGATAGGGGCGACGTCCGGGGGTGGCCACCACGAGGGCCGTGACGGCAACGTGGGTAGGCACGGTAAGGGTCGCCGGCCTGGCATCACTTAGGCGTGTCCGGAACCAGTCGCGGGCCGTCTTTGCTGCCTGGCGGGCGTAGAGTCCCACGCCGAGCCCGAGCAGCAGAACGACCAGGCCGGCGATCAAGGTGGTTGCTGAGAGCACCATGAAGGACTGTGCGAAGCGTCCGAAGTTCAGCCCTGGCAGGTAGCTGTGCTCTGGGCACAGCTCGGACTCGACCAACAGATCGAGGTGGACGCCGAACGGCGCGATCAGGGGCACCTGGGGCATGCAGGCTGTATCGGCGATGTTCACCGACCTGACACCAGCAGCGAGATTGCTCGCACCGATGAGCATCAACGCGGCGGCGCCTGCGGCGCCACGGCGTTGTGATCTCATGCTCGCTCCTCGGGTTGTCGACGAGTCTAGCTAGTGGCCGAAGCGTGCCGCTGCGCTCTGTCCGACGACGGCACTACTCGCAGCGATTGAGGGTTGACGCGAGATCACGTGCCTGATGGAGTTTGACCACCTGACCACGAAGACGCTTGCAGGAGGCCCTTTACCGCGCTCGATGAGCTGTCCCACCGGGTTTCGGCGCCCTTGCTGGTGAACGCTGCAACCCGCCGCGGGGAGAACACCTACAACACCTCCCTGCTCTGGCCGGCCACCGGCGGCGAAGTCCAGCTGTTCGACAAGGCGAATCCGGTGCCGTTCGGCGAGTATGTGCCCGACCGCTGGTTCTACCAGCGCATCGCTCCGGACCTGATCGGCCTGATCGGACGCGAGTACACTCCCGGCACCAACTCCCCGTATGTCAGCCTGAACGGGGTCGGGGTGGGATTGGCGATCTGCTTCGACGTCATCTTTGATGACGTCATCTGGCAGGGCGCCCAGGACGGGGCTCAGCTATACCTGCTCCAATCCAACAACGGCGACTTCCGCGGCACCGACGAGAACCTGCAACAGGCCGCCTTCGCCCGGATGCGAGCAATCGAAACCGGCCGAAGCGTCGTCAACGTCTCCACGACCGGCACCAGCCAAGCCTTCGCCCCCGACGGCACCCTCCTCGACGACCTTCCCGCCGACACCGCCGGCGCCCGCGTCACCACCATCCCACTACGCACCGGACTGACCCCGGCTGTCACTCTCGGCACATGGACCGCCGGCCTTCTGGCCGCGACCAGCCTGCTCGGCCTCCTGCTGCTCGGGTTCGCAGTTCGGCGCTAAAAGCTGCCACGCGCGTCCCATGTCCTCGACCCGGCCGATTCCGGCTACCGAGGGGGCTGGCGAAAGGTTCGCCCCATTCTTGGGACGAACCTGCCGACCCTAGCGGCGTAGTCGCGGTAGGCGTCGCCGTGGGCGGCGCGCAGGTAGGGCTCCTCGACCGCCCGGACTTGCACCTGGATGGCGGCGAGCAGCACGACCGTCGCCGTCAACGAGGCGATCGTCGGGGCCAGCAGGAACAACCCGACGCTTGACACAGCCATCCCGGAGAACACCGGGTTGCGCACCATCGCGAAGGTCCCATCGGTCACCATCTCGGTGTGCTCCTCCGGGTCGACGCCAACCCGCCAGGAAGCGCCCATCTCCCGCTGCGCCCGCAGCAACGTCCTCATCCCGAGCAGTGCAAGGACCAGCCCGATCCCTTCCACGATCGTGCCGCCGGGGATGGTCAGGCGTCCGATGCCGACGATCTGCGTCACCGGGCCTGCCAGTCCGAGCAGTAGCGCGACCGCGAACAGCAGCTTCCCCCACCATTGGGCGGAGCCCGCCGCACCTGCTTTGAGTCGGAACCCCGTATCTCCGTTGCGGCGCAGGTGAACCACCGCTCGAAAGCCGAACGCCAGACCGAGACCGATCAGGTACAAGGCCAGCGCGATCCAGCCGTTCAGGGCCGTCACTCCACTCGCCCGTCCAACTCGGTCTGGGTGCGGCCGGCGAGTTCCTGCCGTGGAGCAGCCGATCCTGCACGTCCGGCCGGACGGTCTTCGTGGGTGATGCCGTGGTGGTCGCGGTTGTGGTCGAACCGCAGCAGTCGCAGGGCGTTGAGGACGACGAGGATGGTCGAGCCTTCGTGGATGAACACGATCGGACCCATCGCTAGCCCGAGCAGGCTGGCCGGCACGAGGAACGCGACGATGGCGAGGGCTGCGATGAGGTTCTGCCGGATGAGCCGGGAGGTTGCTCGACCGAGTCGCACCATGAACGGTACCCGTCCGAGGTCGTCGGCCATCAGAGCGATGTCGGCGGTCTCCAGGGCGACCGCCGACCCGGCAGCGCCCATCGCGATGCCCAGGCTCGCACTGGCCATCGCGGGGGCATCGTTCACACCGTCGCCCACCATCGCCGTGGTGCGACCACCTTCGGTGAGGTTGCGGATCGCGACCACCTTGTCCTCGGGCAACAACTCACCCATGGCCCGGTCGATCCCGACCGAGCGGCCCACGGCGTCGGCGACCGCCTGGTTGTCCCCCGAGATAAGGACCAGTTCCCCGATGCCGGACTCGCGCAGGACGTCGAGCGTCTGGCGGGCTTCGGCTTTGGGCGCGTCCATCACACCGATCACGCCGAGCACGCGGGCGCCATGGGTGACCACCATGGTGGTGCGGCCCTCGGCCTGGAGTTGATCGACCGAGGCCTTGACCTCGACCGGCAGCTCGTGATCGGCCTCGGCCATCATCCGGACGCTGCCCACCAGGACGATCTCACCATCCACCGTCGCGCGGATGCCACGGCCCGTGACGGCCTCGAGGTCGGTCGCCACGCGGCGCGCGTTCGCTCCGACCAGTTCGGTGAGATCGCGGACGATGGCAGTCGCCAACGGGTGGTCGCTCAACGTCTCGGTAGCCAGGGCGATCGCATTGAGTTCATCGACGAGGACGCCTGGTGCTGGGATGGTGTCGGTTACCGTGGGGTGTCCCCAGGTGAGGGTGCCGGTCTTGTCGAAGGCCATGGCGTCGACCTTGCCGAGAGTCTCCAGCGGGGCACCGCCCTTGACCAGGACGCCGGCGCGGCCAGCACGAGCGATCCCCGCCAGCACAGCTGCTGGGGTTGCGATCGCCAAGGCGCAGGGGCTGGCCGCGACCAGGACCAGCATCGCCCGGTAGAAGCTGTCACCGAACGGCTCGGCAGACCAGATCATCCCGACCGCCAACACCACGACCACGGCCAGGATGACCGCGGGCACATAGAACCGCTGGAACCGGTTGATGAACCGCTGGGTGGGCGATTGGGCTGTGTCAGCCTCGGTGACGAGCTTCACCACCCGCGCCAATGTGGTGTCGGCGGCCGCTGCGGTCACCACCATGTCGAACGCGCCGGGGCCGTTCACCGTCCCGGCGAAGACCCGCGAGCCACTGGAGATCGCGTCGGGATTGGCCAGGGCCTTGGCGACGTCGGGCACTGCAGCCTTCTCCACCGGGATCGACTCCCCGGTCACCGCGGACTGGTCGATCGCCGTGCTGCCGACGCTGACGAAACCATCCGCAGGTACCCGCGAGTTCGGTCGCACGACCGCGACATCGCCCACCTGAAGCTCTTCCACCGGACGCTCAACAAGCTCGTCCGGGCCGACGCGGAGCGTGGCCGTGCGGGGTGCGAGCTCGCCCAGCGCCTTGATCGAGCGAGTCGCGCGGGCCATCGCGTACTCCTCCAGGGCGTGTCCGAGGCTGAACAGGAACAACAGCACGGCACCCTCGGAGAGCCTGCCGACCGCTGCTGCACCGGCGGCGGCCACGATCATCAGGAAGTCCACTTCGAACCGGCCCCGGCGGATCGAGCCCCACGCCCCCCGCACGGTGAAGAAGCCCCCACAGAAGTAGGTCGCAAGATACAGGCCCAGCACCAGCGGTTCCGGGGCACCAAAGCCGAACTCAGCGATCAGCCCCGCGATGTAGGTCACGCCGGAGGCGATAGCGAAGTACAGCTCCCACCTGCCCTGTCCGTGGGAGTCGTCTTCGTGATCTTCATGCGCAGCACTCATGATCTATATATATCATGATGTAATGATGCATTGCCACAGATCGCTCGGAATCTGGTTGGATCAATCCAGGCCGCGTTCCGGAAGAGGGGTGGTGGTTCATGAGGTTGAATGCCAGCGAAGCCGAGCGCATCGCGGAGGTGATGGGCGGCCTGGCGACGCCGGCGCGCGTCCTGATCCTCGCTCGCCTGTTGGACTCCCCGGCCACCGTCAGTGAGCTCGTCACAGAACTGGCGATGTCGCAAGCCTCGGTCTCCAACCACCTGCGCATCCTGCGCCACCTAAACCTCGCCGCCGGCGACCGGCAGGGACGCAACGTCCTCTATCGCCTGCAGGACGACCACGTTCGAGCGATGGTCGAACAGATCCTGAACCATGCCAGTCACGACTAGAACCCTGAATGGAATCTGAGAAACTCTTAGGCTAGTCTTACCGCCGTCGAGAGGGGACGGGGTGGCTGCCAGCGAGGTTCGCGCGAAGCGATTGCCGGGAACGGCAAGGATTATCGCTCTGGCAGCTGCCGTCCTCATCGGCGCCAGCGGGTCGCTGGACCAGGGACACACGGCTCATGCCGCTGATGCGCCGTTGCCCCCCGCCTCGGCGGCAGCCGTCGCCGCTGAGCGGGCGCCCACCTTCGAGGACCTGCTGGAGAACCGCAGCAAACAACTCCAGGCAACCGCCGCTCAGGTCGACCAGGTGCGGTTCCAGTCTCTCCTCGCCAAACACGAGAAACGCGAGCGCAAAGTCGCCTCCGACATCGAGGCAGAACTCACCCGGTTGAAGGACCTCAGCAGGTTCACCTGGCCCACCAAGGGTGGCGTGGCCTCGGGATTCGGGATGCGCAAGCACCCCATCCTCGGCTCCATGCGCCTGCACAACGGCGCGGATATCGGAGGCGCGTGCGGGAACCCCATCTACGCCACTCAGTCCGGAACCGTGACCAGGGCCAACTTCAGCCGCAGCGCCGGCAACAACGTCCGGATCGACCACGGTCGTATCAAGGGCAAGAACGTCGAGACCTCCTACCTCCACATGAGCAAGTACGCCGTCAGCGCAGGCCAGAGTGTCACCAAGGGCGACGTGATCGGCTACGTCGGAACCACCGGGCTGTCCACCGCCTGCCACCTCCACCTAGCCCTCTACGAGAACGGCAAGGGTGCCGACCCTGTGCCCTACCTCGTGAAGGACTGAGCGGTGGCCATCTCCCAAGCTCGGACTTCTCCGACCACCAGTGCCGGCATCCAACCACCCCGCGACACCGGAACCTCACGTCGAGCACTGCTGGGCGGTGGATTCGCACTCGCCGGCAGCTGGCTTCTCACCGGATGCGTACCCGCGGCGAGCGACCCTGCGATTCCCGGTGGCTCGCGGTGGCCACGTGGATCGCTCACCGATCAACCCATCGTCCAGAAGACGCTGCGGGCAGCGCCTTCGATCATCGACCTCGGCGGCACGTTGGCCGAGGCCTGGGCCTACAACGACACCCTTCCCGGGATCGACCTTCGAGCCAACCCGGGCGATCTGCTGCGCCTCAACCTGGACAACCAACTCCCCAGCCCCACCACGATCCACTGGCACGGAATGCCCATTCCGAACGACGTCGATGGCGTCCCGGGACTCACGCAGAACCCGATCCAGCCAGGGCAACAGCATCTCTACGAGTTCACCGCACCCCAGCCCGGCACTTACTTCTTCCACTCGCACGTCGGAGTCCAACTGGACCGCGGCCTCTACGGGCCACTGATCGTTGATGATCCCGTAGAGCCGGGCCGTTACGACGCCGAATGGACCGTAGTCCTGGATGACTGGCTGGTCGTCGACGGTCAAACCCCTGAGGACATGTTCCGGCGCCTGAACGCCCGCCGCCCCTCGACCACCGGCACCCAGGCCGTTCAGCTGTCCTCCCGCAACGAGCCGTTCTTCGGCGACGCTGGCGACATCCCCTATCCGCTCTACCTGATCAATGGAGCAGTACCGACAGCGCCCGTAACCCACCAGGGCCGCCCCGGCGACCGTGTCCGGCTCCGCGTGATCAACGCCGCCTCGGACACGATCTTCGCCCTCGCCCTCGGCGGACATCGCCTGACCGTCACCCACACCGACGGCCACCCGGTCAAGCCGCACACCACCTCCGCGCTCTATCTCGGCATGGGCGAACGATACGACCTCCTGGTCACCCTCGGTGACGGCGTCTTCCCTCTCGTGGCCAAGCCATGGAACAAGCCCGGCCACGGCCTCGCGCTGGTACGCACCGGGTCCGGGAGCCCACCGGAACCACCGGTCCAGCTGGCCGAGTTCACAGGCCAACTCACTCAGGGGCTCGACCTGTACCCGGAGGAGTCGTCGTTGCTCCCGACCCGGCCGATCGATGCGCGCGCGACCATCGAGCTGGGCGGGCAGGCCAACCCCTACCGGTGGGTCATCAACGGTGCGCCCTTCGGCCAGAATCAACCCCTTGAAGTGGTCGACAACGACCGCCTCCTGCTCGAGGTCGTCAACACCACCACACGCGCACACCCGGTGCACCTGCATGGCCACACCTTCGCGCTGGACAACGGACTGAGGAAAGACACCCTCCTGGTTCCCCCATCCAGCACCACCGCCGTGCACCTGGATGCCACCAACCCGGGAACATGGGCACTCCACTGCCAAAACGAGTACCACACCAAAGCCGGCATGATGCTCACCATGCGCTACAAGGGCCGCTGACCCGCTCGCCGATTGCCTCCGCCAGGCCGTGTCGCCCAACTACACTGGGCGTGTCCGGACGAGGAGCGCTGATGAGGAACCGTCACCACAGCCTCTGGAGCGCTGCGCTGATGACGGTGCTGGGCGGGATCGGCCTGGCTAGCGCGGCCGGCAGTCTGGACGTGAGCGACAAGACCTGTTCCCCGCAGCTTCCGCTACTCGCCTCCGTGGGCGTCCACCTGGACCTGTTCGCACAGGCTCGAAGCTGCCCCGAACACAGCTATCTCCCCGGCAGCAACTTCGACACCACGGTACGGCTGTGGGTGCTGGTCTCGACCTCAACCCTGGCCGCCGGCATCGTCGGCGTGCTGCTGGCGCTGGGCGCAGGACTACGGGTACGCCGCACCCTGCGGTCGGCGCGCGACTGGCTGCACCGAAGGTTCCCGACGCCGTCATTCACCAGGCCAGTCGTGGCCAAGCCTGTACTTGCGGCCGCCACCCCGCGGCCTTTCCACTCTTTCGAGCACTATCAGCCATCGCAACGTCGCGGGCCACCAGTTTCGTTCTGCTGACTAGCCCTCTTCGTTCGCCGCGCCCAGCCGGATCGCGGCACCGCTTCCGCACGCGGTTCATGCCTCCGACGCCGTGGGCGTGACGAACGAGCCATCCCGATGGCGAACTCAGCGGGCAACCCAGGTTCGCACACGACGGACTCGATGGTGTCCTTCGGCCCGCTCCGCAGTTCACCGTCCGCTGCAAATCGCGGGAGCCGTCACCATCGCTACGCAGTCATCAGGAGACTGACATGAGCAAGGATCAATCGACTCACCCAAGCGCTGGTGACGCCCGAGCGGCGCCGCGAGCCCCCATCAGGCTGAGGACCAGGACGATCGTGATGCTCCTCATCGGGGTCGCATTCATCGCTCTGTGGGTCTACCTCGGACTCCAGTTGACCCGTCCGGTACCGACGCCGGCACATTCAACGATCTCGGCAGTTCACTCCAGGTGAGCGAGATCCAGGCAGTGATCCCGAGAGGGATAGCCGACTTCGTGCGAACAGTGGCGAGTGACCATGGCGGTGAAGCGGCCTCGCACACTGTCGTCTCTGAGTTGGCCCACCAGGGCCAGCGCCGACCGCAGCCCGATCGGGCGCGCGCACGGCTCTACGCCTGCGCCGGAGTTGTCGTGAAGATACACCCCTTTGGGGCCGATACAGCACTCCTACGACGCCGGCTGCAGGTCATCACCCAACCCGGAGCAAGCCGCTTCTGGGTTCAGCCACTGCACGGCATTCCGATACTCGCGCCCGACGGACAACTCACCACGATCTGGCCACGAGTAGCCGTGCTGGCTCCCGACCACCGGCCACCGTGGACGCAGTTGGGAACCCTGCTTGCTGAGCTGCATCGCACCCGTCCCGCTGGGTCGTCATTCCCGCAGGCGGGCGTGCTTGCCCGGCTTGGCCGGGCGATTGACTATCTGCGCCGCCGTCCCTACGACGACCTGATCTGGCTGGTCGAACTCGGCGAGAACCTTGCCAGCCGGCTACGCCGGCCACAACGCACCGCGATGATCCACGGCGACCTCCACCTGGGTCAACTGGGCCGCCCCTCGCCGGCGGGCGACTGGTACCTGCTCGACCCCGACGACACGGGCGTCGGCGACCCGGCCTGGGACCTTGCGCGCCCAGCCGCGTTCTGGGCGGCAGGGTTGCTCCCTGACGAGCCCTGGACGATCCTCCTCAATGCCTATCGAGCCGCTGGCGGTCCCGCCGTGCCGCCAGCCGGCGACCCCTGGACCGACCTCGACCCACCGGCTCGCGCCGCGACCCTGATCGCGGCCGCTCGCTCTCTCCGCTCCGGCGAGTCCCCAGCCACGACCCGCGCACTGCTACAGGCGTGCCGCCGGATGCAGGACAGTTGACAGCCCCAGCAGAAACCACAGGTGCCGGCGGTTCACCGTGCCACGCCGACATCCGAGTCAGCGTCAGCGACCCGCCTCACTCCGACGCCCGGGTGCATCCGCACAAGCCACAACGGCGAGCGGGCCGGACGGCCCGCGACCGAGGCTGTCCTCGTGGTTGGCGAGCACCGCCCGCGTCGCCACCAGTCGATGAACGCAGGTCCGCGAGACTAGCTGGAAAAGAACAACCCCGCCAGGCCGCCTTTGCGATACCGACGATCACCGTGCTTGCCCCAAGCGGGGCCATAGCCGGGCGGTGGCGGTGCCTGGCTGACGAACCGGCCCTCCATCTGCGTGAGGTGCTCAAGTTCACCGAAGTCGAGGAAGAGCCCTCGACAACTTCCGCACTGCTCCAGCTGGATTCCGTTGCGCTCATAAGTTCGCATCGCGCCGTGACACTTCGGGCACACAATCGCCGCCCGCGGGGGTTCCTGCCCCGGATAGGGATCGTATGGACGCGGGTGGTTCGGATAGGTCATGCCACCAATCATGACGACCCGAGCCAAATCATCGGCCAGCTCATCGAGGCCGGGACGGAATGTGGAACGCGGGGTCTGGATGAAGACGAAACCGGCGTCTGGCTTGCACAAACGCCACGGAACAAGACGGGAGAGTTGTGTGACTCCTCCAACACCAAGTTGTGCATAGACACACCAGGGAGCCGTCGGAGAGGGTGGAACTCGAAGGGGAGTAGTTCCGTCCAGGCCCTCGGTTCGGACGCGGTGCGTCGACATGCTGGCGGTCATCCTGATCCGCCCGGCGTAGCACCTCATTTTGCGAGGCGAACGAGACCTTCGGCCACGGCCTTGACCTGGAGTGCCCAATGCCTGCTGCCCTGATCCGCCGCGTCCTGCTGTGTCTACTCGTTGCAGGCCCAGCCGTCGCCATCCGTGTGTTGGGAGTTGAGTTCTCAGCAGTGGCTGAGGTAGTCGTCTTCGGCGCGGCTGTGGTGGCAGCAGCGTTCCTTCTCGCCTGGGCCGCCGAAGCCGCCCAGAAGGACATCTCGGGCGCCCTCGCCATTGCCTTGCTGGCACTGATCGCAGTTCTCCCGGAGTATGCCGTAGACCTGTACTACGCCTACCGCTCCGGTTCCGATCCGTCCTACCTCCACTTCGCGGCCGCGAACATGACCGGCTCGAACCGGCTGCTACTCGGCTTCGGCTGGCCCCTCGTCGTGGTCGTCGCACTCGTCGTCGCGCGCCGCCAGGCACGCCGGGACGATGCACCCACCCCCAATGCGCTGGAGCTGCCTGTTGCCAGCCGACGAGACGTCGGCTTCCTCGCTATCCTCGGGCTCGTCGCGTTCGTGATCCCGCTCATCGGGAGCATCCCGCTGTGGTTCGGGGTCGGTCTCATCGTCGTGTTCGGCCTCCATCTATGGCGAGCCGCGCAGACCTACGACGCTGACCAGGAGGAGTTCGTAGGCGCGGCAGCGCTGATTGCCGGGCTTGACGCCCGACCGAGGCGCATTCTCGTCGTGGCGATGTTCCTCGTCTCCGGGGCGGTGATCCTGATCTCAGCCGAACCGTTCGCCGATGCACTAGTCGCCTCAGGCTCGGCGCTCGGCATCGACAGCTACTTTCTGGTTCAGTGGCTCGCCCCGCTAGCCTCGGAGGCCCCGGAGTTCATCATCGCGGTGATGTTCGCCGCCCGCGGCAAAGGTGTGGCTGCCATCGGCACGCTGATCGCATCCAAGGTCAACCAGTGGAGCCTGCTGGTCGGCTCACTGCCCGTGGCGCACTTCCTGGGCGGTGGACCCAGTTCGCTGGCTCTAGACAGCCGCCAAGTCGAGGAGTTCACCTTGACGGCCACCCAGACGCTGCTCGGGGTGGCAATCATCCTCGCGCTGCGGTTCCACTGGTGGTCCGCGATCGGGCTCGCCGCGCTCTTCGGCGTCCAGTTCCTCATCACTGACACCACCGGACGGTACGTGCTGAGCGCCATCCACCTCGCCCTCACCATCGGCTTCCTCGTCGCTCATCGACACAGCATCCTCCCCACACTCGTCGCGCCCTTCCACGAGCAGCCCGCAGTCGATCAAGACGAGCCGAAGACCGTTATGGACACCCACGCCTAGGATGACCCCGATGAAGCGCTCTCCTGCCACCCGCATGGTCGAGGACTATGTAACGCTGATCTGGAAAGCCCACGAATGGCCTGGCGGGGAGCCCTCTACAACAGACCTAGCCGCCCAACTCGGCGTGACTCCCTCGACCGTCTCGGCCAACCTAAAACGACTCGCCCGCGACGGACTCATCTCCTACGAGCCTTACGGCCCAATCGAGTTGACCGACGACGGGCGCGCAATCGCGATAGACATCGTTCGACGACACCGAATCGTGGAGACCTATCTCGTCGAGCATCTAGAGCTGTCCTGGGACCAGGTCCACGACGAGGCGAACCACCTGGAGCACGCCGTTTCCGACCTCGTACTGGACCGCATGGACGCCGCACTCGGGCACCCCACCCACGACCCCCACGGAGCCCCGATCCCCGACCCTGACGGACGGATCCCGCCCGATCACAGCCAAGCTCTCAACGAGGCCGAACCCGGCACCTCCGTGCAAGTGCTGCGCGTCTCGGATCGCTCGCCCGACATCCTCCGCTACCTCACCGGACACGGAATCTCGGTCGGTACCAGACTTACCGTCACCGACGTCAGCCCCGCGGCTGCGGCCGTCCGGGTCACCGTCGACGACACTACGATCGACCTCGGCCTCCCGGCCGCCATTGCAGTACGCGTCAGCCCCCGAACAGACCCAGAAGCACACACCCCTGGTCCCGCCTAGGTTCCGCCAATGAAGGGCCTCGGCATGGACAGCGCTCAGCCGGGGCTCACGGGAGCACACAGAGAGCACTGCACATGGCTTATCCCAGCAATCAGCCGGACCCAGACAGCAGGACGGACAAGACCTCGCCCGCGCCGCCGGTCACCTACGCTGAGCAGCTCAGCTGCCAAGCAGGACGACCCGCAGCGCTGCTCGGCATCCTCATCGCGTTCGCGTTCTACTTCACTCTCACGCCATGGATCTCGCTGGCGATCACCGCCGTCTCCCACTACGTGACAGCACCCGACGTGCCTTTCACCGACTTTCAGAGTTATGCCGCCAGCTACCAGATACCCACCGGACTCGCGGCGAACGGCATCGCCATCGCCGGGCTGCTCCTGTGCTGCTGGCTCCTGATGACCCGACTCCACCGTGCCCCGCTTGGACAACTCTCCTCGGTGGAACAACGTCTGCGCCGCGGCTATCTCGGGATATGTCTCGGGATAGCGACCATCCTCATCCTTGGCGGGAGCTTGCTGGTCGGCTACCTCCAAAGCCAGCCCTTCCAGTTCGCGCCGCAGCCGCAGTGGTGGAGCTTCCTTGTCGTCGTGGCAATCGTCACCCCGTGGCAGGCCGCAGCCGAAGAGTACCTCTTCCGCGGCTACCTACTACAGTCGATGACCAGACTCACCGCCAACCCCTGGATCGGGGCCGCCGCATCGTCACTCGTGTTTGCCTCACTCCATGGCGTCCAGAACGCCGCACTGTTCGTAGACAGACTCGCTTTCGGGCTGCTCGCCTCGACCCTCGTGATCCTCACCGGCGGTCTCGAAGCAGGCATCGCGGCTCACATCATCAACAATGTCGGCGCCTACTCCATCGCCGCAATGACCTCCAGCATCGCGCAACTCCGGGCAACGCAGGCGATCTCATGGACCGACGCCCTCACAAACATCACCATCTTCGCCGCCTTCGCCACGGCGGCGACACTCGTCATACGACTACACCGGCTACCCACGAGGATGGATAACGCGGACGCGTCATAGGCCCAACCCCTGTCAACGACTCCCAAACAGGCAACAAAGCGCGCTACCCCACACCTCTCAATCACCACCCACACCGCGGACCCCAGCACGCCGAGCGCCAACGGGCTCCTACTGCTCGCTGCCTGGCCGACCTACGAACGCAGGATCACCGCATCGGGGACACCCCCGCCGCTCACCCAGCGGAGTGATCGCGGCCGGCGGTCGCGTAGCCTCCGCTACCCAAGCGGCGAGAACGCTGACACGGCAGTCAGTGCGATCGCCGCTTGTAGAGGCAGGACCCCATTGCCAAGCGCCATCAGTTGCTGGTTCGGCGGAAGGCCATGTCGTGGATCGGAGAGCCAGGCGGTAGGGAGTCCCATGAGCCACTCCACGAACTCCGGTGCTGGACGCGGGCCATTCTCGTTCCTCAGGAGTGCGGGCGCTGGTGCGACTCGTCCGGTGATGTGCTCCCAACGAGCCACGGCGTGGGCATAGCGTCCCCAGCGGTGAAGATGTCCTCGGTCAGCGACCACAACGTCGCCGAGTCGCTGTGCCTGCTGAGCGAGCCATCCGGTCCGTGGAGCGCGAGGTCGATGATCTGGTGCGAGAGTGCGATCGTGCCCCGTCTCGCCTTCACCTTGTCCAGGGTCTCTCCACCTCGAAGCGAGTCCGACGCGAGCGGGGTTCGGAACAGCGTCTTGACGCTGGGCCAGGAGGAAGATGCGGAACCGGGGGTGAGGAGCGCCGACAAGGGAAGCAGGTAGACCGACCCATCGTGCATCCATCCGCAGGTCGGCCAAATCGCCGAGTACGGCGCCGGCTGCTCGTAGAGGTCGAGTTGCGCTGTCTCCCAGATGCCACGGGTCGGGCTCCAGAGCGCGAAGGGCTGTATCGTCGGGGGTTGCTGCGCAGGGGTTGCGCGGGGCATTGTCGTCTCCTTCGGTGATCGGTCGGATGGCTGGGGACGAGAGCAGACCGCGGACGTTTTCGATGACGACCCATTGGGGTTGCAGCACTTCGATGGCTGTGCCCATGTGCGCCCATAGACCTGAGCGGGTTCCGGGTGCGAGACCGGCGCGCTTGCCGACGGTGGACACGTCTTGGCAGGGGAAGCCGCCGATCAGAATGTCAACGGGCTCGACCTGCGACCAGCTGATCCTTGTGATGTCGCCCAGATTCGGGGCGTCGGGCCAGTGGTGGGCGAAGACCCTGGCCACGGGCTCATTGATCTCAGAGAACCAGACGGTCTCTCCGCCGAAGACATGTTCGACAGCGAGGTCGAGGCCGCCGTATCCCGAGAAGAGCGAACCGATCCTCAGCGGACTCGCGGGATCGGTCGGTGTGTCGTGCATGAATGCTCCGGCTGACGGGATGATCCCCGGCCAGAACTCGCGTGAGTCGTGTCGCCGGGCTGGTCACCTGTCAGGTGCACCACTACGTCGTGCTGACCTGTCCTCGCGGTCGCCGGCCCAGTGCCATCCAGTCCATCGACCAGCAACGTCCATTCACGACAGCCCGCACTCAGGAAGCTCCGCCACACCCTGCCTTTTCTGAGCTGACACGCCTCTTGCAGGTCGAGGTTGAGCCGGCCATGACCGCTTCAGAAGTCACCGGGTGAGGGTGCTCACCTGCCCGGCAGGAGCGGAGGTGGGCATGACGGTTTCGATGCGCGTGATGTCGGCAGGTGACGGCTACAAGTACCTGCTCAAGACCGTCGCGGCAGCCGACGGCAACAGGCCGCTCTCGACGCCGCTTACCCGCTACTACATGGAAGAAGGCACACCGCCCGGCCGCTGGCTCGGCGCAGGCGTAGCGGCCCTCGGCAAGGGCGAGATTCAGGTGGGCGACCGAGTATCGGAACACCAACTCCAGCTCCTCATGGGCACAGGCTGTGATCCGATCACCGGCGACAAGCTCGGCCTGGGCTTCGCGGCATACAAGAACCAGGAGCAGCGAATCGAAGCGCGGATCGCCGACCTCGAACCGACCATGACCCCCGGCGCCAAGGGCGAGGCTGTCGCGCAGATCGTTGCCGAGGAGACTGCCCGCAGCACACGGCGTGCTGTGGCGGGCTTCGACTTCACCTTCTCCATCCCGAAGTCCACGAGCGTGCTGTGGGCAGTCGCGGACGCCGGGGTCCAAGCGCTCATCGGGGAGGCGCATCATCGAGCGGTTGCGGAGGTGGTTGCGTTCATGGAGCGCGAGGTTGCAGCCACCCGCACGGGCGCAACCGTCGGAGATGGCGCGGTTGCACAGGTCGAGGTCACGGGGCTGATCGCGACCGCGTTCGATCACTTCGACTCCCGCGCCGGCGACCCCCACCTCCACACGCACGTGGTCATCAGCAACAAGGTCAAGACCGTCCTCGATGGGAAGTGGCGTTCGCTCGACGGCAGACCGATGCACGCCGCCGTGGTGGCGCTCTCCGAGCTACATGAAGCCGTGTTCGCCGACCATATGACGCGCACCTTCGGCGTCTCGTGGGAGGCCCGAGAGATGGGCCTCGACCACAACCCGGCATGGGCGATCGCGGGAGTGCCCGAGGAACTGGTCGCCGAGTTCTCTACCCGCGCTCGTCACATCGACGCCGAGACCGATCGCCTCATCGCTGAGTACGTCGCAGCGCACGGACGACGACCGGCACCAGCAGCGATCATGAAACTCCGAGCCCGAGCCACACTCGCGACCCGCCCCGAGAAGCAGGTCCGATCCTTGGCTGACCTCACCGCCGAATGGCGGGAGCGCGCCACGAAAGCGTTGGGGCGGGATGCGACGACGTGGGCGCGCGAGGTGACCGACAACGACAAGCCGCTCCTGCTGCATGCCGACGACGTGCCGCTCGATGTCATCGGTGAGCTGGGGCGTTCGGTCGTCGAGGTGGTCGGTGAGAAGCGTTCGACCTGGCGGCGGTGGAATCTCATGGCCGAGGCATCCCGGCAGACGATGGGCTGGCGGTTCGCCACCATGCACGATCGGGAAGCGATCGTCGCGATGGTTGCCGATGCCGCCGAGCTCGTTTCCTTTCGGCTGACGCCCCCCGAACTCGCCTCCTCGCCTGTCGTGTTCCGTCGGCCCGACGGCAGTTCCGTGTTCCGACCGAAGAGCTCGACGGTGTTCACCTCCGAGGCCCAGCTCGCGGCCGAGGACAGACTCCTCGAACGAGCAGCGAACCTGGCCGGGCCGACGGTGCAGCTCGCGACGGTCGAAAAGACCACGCGCAGACCCGCCGCGGATGGTCGAATGCTCGGCGACGACCAAGCCGATGCCTTGACCCGGATCGCGGTGTCGGGGCGGATGCTTGACGTGCTGGTCGGTCCTGCTGGGGCGGGCAAGACCACCGCCATGAGCGCGCTCCGACGAGCGTGGGAAGCCGAGCACGGCTCCGGTTCGGTCGTCGGGTTGGCACCGTCGGCGGTTGCCGCCCAGGTGCTGGCGGACGATCTCGGGATCGCGACGGAGAACACGGCGAAGTGGTGGCAGAACCACCTCATCCACGGCACCACGTTCGAGGCGAGTCAGCTCGTCATCATCGACGAAGCATCCCTGGCCGGCGCCCTGTCGCTGGACCGCATCACCCACCTCGCCCATGAAGCGGGCGCGAAGGTGCTGCTGGTCGGCGACTACGCGCAACTGCAATCCGTGGACGCCGGCGGAGCATTCGCGATGATCGCCAGAGACCGAGCCGACACCCCCGAACTGGTCGACGTTCACCGCTTCACCCACGTCTGGGAGAAGACCGCCTCACTTGAGCTACGCCACGGCCGCACGGCGGCTATCGACACCTACCTCGCCCATCAGCGCATTACCGACGGCGACGGCGAGGCCATGACCGATGCCGCCTACAACGCCTGGCGCGCCGATCGCGACGCGGGACTCGTCTCGGTGCTGATCGCCGAGACCCATGAGGACGTGACCGCGCTGAACGGTCGCGCCCGTGCCGATCTGATCCTCAACAAGACGCTGAACCCCGACCGCGAGGTCGAGCTGCGCGACGGTACCGCCGCCGGCGTTGGCGACACCATCATCACCCGCCGCAACGACCGACGACTCCGCACCACGAACGGACGCGACTGGGTACGCAACGGCGACATATGGACCATCACGTCCGTCCGCGGCGACGGGACCCTCACCATCCGCAAACCAGGCCGCCGGTTCGGCGGCACGGTCGTCCTGCCAGCCGGGTATGCGGCCGAGCATGTCGATCTCGGGTACGCGGTCACCGCCTACCGCGCCCAAGGAGTCACCACCGACACCGCGCACGTCCTCGTCGAGCCGACCTCCACAAGAGAGAACTTCTACGTCTCCATGACCCGCGGCCGCCACACCAACCATGCCTACGTGATCCTCGACCACGCCGACGACCATGCAGAACCGCACCCCGGCGAGAACCCCGACGCGAGTGCACGAAGCGTCCTCTACGGCGTTCTGCAGCACACCGGCGCCGAACTGTCCGCCCACGAAACCATCGTCACCGAACAGAACCAGTGGGGCTCGATCGCCCAACTCACCGCCGAGTACGAGACCCTGGCCGCCGCAGCCCAGCATGACCGCTGGGCCACCCTCATCCGCGGCTCCGGACTGACCACCGACCAAGCCGAGAACGCGATCGAGTCCGACGCCTTCGGCCCGCTCACTGCCGAACTCCGCCACGCCGAAGCCAACCATCACGATGTCGAGGCGCTCCTGCCACGTCTCGTCGGCGCGCGCGGGTTCAGCGACGCCGACGACATCGCCGCCGTCCTCCACTACCGCGTCGAACAAGCCACCCGACGACCCGCCCAGGCAGGCCGAGCCAGGAAGGCCCCTCGACTCATCGCCGGCCTGATCCCGCACGCGGACGGCCCTATGGCCACCGACATGCACGAAGCACTCGACCAACGACGCTCGCTCATCGAAACCCGCGCCGACGCCGTCCTAGACATCTCCCTGAACGAAGCTGCGCCGTGGACGAAGGCGCTCGGCACACCACCGACGGATCGACGGAGGTACGCAAGCTGGCGACGGTCAGCCCGCACCGTCGCTGCGTACCGGGACCGCTACCAGATCGCTGGCGAATCACCCCTAGGTGCGCCTCCAACTTCGACCGCGCAGAAGATCGACGCAGCCCGGGCCCGAGCCGAACTCGGCCGAACGAGGAAACTCACCGTTGCCGACTGGGGAACTGAGGACCCCGTTGACCGCACCGCGGAAGAGCGGAGCGGCCTGACAATCTAGTGGCCGCGAGACGAACACCCAGTACTGGGCAGCCACCACCTGACTCTGAGAGACTCAACGGCGTGGGCGAGGCGATTACCTGGGAAGAACCGGAGATGGTCGTCATGCATGGTAGGCGCAGGCCCGACTACGCTGATGACCGCCGATTCACCAGAACGTGGTGGGCGAACGGAGGGCTCGGGCCACCCGACCATCAGTGGCGGTCATATATCCAACGGGGCGAGGAAGTCGCCCGGCTTCTTCTTCACCTCAGGTACCCCGCCCACTCTTCCCGCACTAACAGCCCAGCAGTCATGGTCTGGAGTTTCGAGGTTCGAGAAGACCTCCGCTGCAATGGAACCCACCTAGGCACAGCGATCATCCAGCAACTCGCGTCTGAGTACCGTGACCGCGAAATCTATGTCGGCCCAACTCAGCAGTCTGCATCCTTCTGGGCTCGCTTCGGATGGCCGATGTGCAACTGCACTGAATGCGATGGCCGCGACCTCATCGTCCGTCGACCCAAACGTTAGGCCGTAGCTGGCCAGGGTCAGTGTCGCATTGGCCAGGCGTCCGTCAGAACGGGCAGCCCGTGGCGTCGGAGCATCGGCCTAGGGCCGCAGCACCCAGGCTCCATCGGGTCCTCGTAGGGTGCCCGCCCTAGGTTGTCACCACCGATCGGGTGCCACCTCCTGCGTCCATGGCTCAGTCCATGCCCTTCTGCTCACCTAGCGAGCTTCCGATGAGACACTTATGTCGGCGCGCAACCACGGAGCGCTCCATTTCCGCGTAGGGAGGGGACGACGTGGCGTTCGTTCGAACTAGGACGGGCGGGACGGACTACGCCTCCCCTGGTGAGCTGTATCGCGATCTCCCTCGACGTCCAGGCGCTGTTCCCGGGCTGTGGGCGCACCAGTCGGAGATGCTGAAGACATTCACGTCGAAAGCCAGCAGTCCCGACGTCGCGTTGGAACTCCCCACTGGCACTGGCAAGACACTCACAGGGCTGCTTGTTGCGGAGTGGACGCGACGCAAGCGACGCTCGCGAGTGATCTACGCGTGCCCAACCCAACAGCTTGCGCGCCAGGTGACGGACGCTGCTTACCGAGAAGGGATAGACACGGCGCTGCTCGTGGGTCGGCACTCTGACTGGCCCACCGGCGCACACGTAGCGTACGAAGCAGCCGAGGCGATCGCCGTCACGACGTACAGCAGCATCTTCAACAGCAACCCTCGCCTGGCCGATGCCGACCTGATCCTGTTCGATGACGCACACGCCGGTGAACAGTATGTCGGCGAGGCCTATAGCGTCGACATAAACCGATGGAAGTCTCCGGCAGAGTACACGGCCGTGCTCGACACACTCGCTCCCGCCCTTGATGGCGTGTTCCTTGAGCGCCTACGCGATTCCCAACCTGACCCTGGGATCGGTAGTGACGTGCGGATGGTAGTGCCGCTTCGACAGAGCGGCTTGATCGCCAAGCTCGACGGCGTATTGGGTTCACTCCGGGCGCCGCATACCTACCGCTACGCGATGATCCGCGCCGGCCTAGCCTCGTGCCTGGTGTATGTGGCCTACTCAGGAATCTTGGTCCGTCCATACGTGCCACCCACCCATCAGAACGGGCTGCTATCTGGTGCACGGCAGCGGGTCTACTTGTCCGCGACGCTGGGTGAAGGGGGCGAGCTTGAACGTGCGTTTGGACGCCCGGGAATCCTTCGACTCCAGCAGCCGGATGAGAGCACCGCACCACGGTACGGACGACGGTTCTTCGTGTTCCCCGAGTTCGTCGAAGGCGCCGACACGACCGACCTCAACCGGGCGATCGTCGCAGCCGCGGGCAAAGCACTGATCCTGGCACCTCGCACCGAGGCTGCCATGAGCGACGCCAGCGCGCTCGCGCAGCCAGGATGGCCTGTGTGGGGGATCGACCAGGTTGCTGAGAGCATGGCCCCGTTCGCCAAGCTGCCGCATGGCGTCTGCGGACTCGCCGCTCGCTATGACGGGCTCGATCTCCCGGGGGACGCGTGCCGCCTCGTCGCCCTCGATGGGGTCCCTGACCAAGACAATCTTCAAGAACGGTTCCTGCAGTCCCGCGCTCGGGCCGGCGCTGCCCTGGCGGCTCGGGTGCGCACGTGTGTGATCCAGGGCGCTGGTCGGTGCACAAGAGGTCCCGGAGACACGGCGGTCGTGCTCGTTCTCGGTCCTGATCTCTCGCGTTACCTTACTCGACCAGAGATCGTCGCGGCACTTGACTCTGAACTCCAGGCCGAAATCCGCTTCGGCCGCGAGAACTCTCAGGCCGGCACAGCCGGTGACATGCTCAGCAATCTCCACGCCTTCCTCAACCAGGACAGCGATGAAAGCTGGCGCGCCGAAGCCGAGCCTGCCTTGACCGACTACCGCCGCGAAATGACTCAACAGGCACCCGATGGCACCGCAGCCTTGTCAGCCTGTGTGGAGCACGAAATAAGGGCCTGGGCTGCGGCCAATATCGGCGCCTGGGACGACGCGGCCAGGCATGCCCACGAAGTTGCGCGAGTCACGGGCGCGGCGGGTTCCGCCACCAAGGGCTATCGAGCATTCTGGACCTATCTGGAAGCCGCCTGGGCCGATCAAGCCGCCGATCAGACCGGCGACGCCGCCGGCAGGACTGCGGCACAGGGGCTAGTGCGGCTCGCCGAAACGATCATGGGACTTGGGTCATGGGTCCGCCAAATGGCACCATTCCCGACTATGCAACGGTCCGCGCTCAGCGCCATCGATGCGAATGCCGTCAATGCGGTGGCCTCAGTACTGGACTCAGGCGCTAATCAGGGCAAGGTCCGCCGACGCATCGGTGAGATACGCGCTGGTCTGGCAGAACGCGCCCCAAGCAAGTACGAGCCCGCACTTACCGAGTTGGGCAAGCTCGTGGGTGCGGACGCGTCCAAGCCGCCCGGCACTGGTCGATGCGACTCCGCCTGGTGCTGGGGGAACGAACTCTGGCTCGCGCTAGAGGCCAAGAGCGACCATGAGCCCACTGGCGTTGTCCCGCATAAGGACATCCGACAAGCGAACGACCAACTCAGGCTGCTTGCTGCGGATCGCGGGGTGGACGCTGTCCCGCCGGAGAGTGCAACCGTCGTCATCTCGTCGAAGCCCGCCATCCATGACGACGGAGTTGCGGGGGCGGAACCGCATGTGCATCTCGTCGCACCGACGACGATGTCCGAGCTCGCCCTTGATGTTGCATCCGTCTGGGATGAGCTTCTGACGAAGAGCACCACAGCTTGGACGCTCCCGCAGCTGCGCCAGTTGGTGGCCGAGAAGTTCAGCTCCCGCGGAGTGCTCCCGTCACAGATTCACGAGCGACTCACCCGCGATCCTGTTGCATCGAAGGGCGGACAGCCATGACCACCCCGCGGCATCCGCCATTTCCCGCCGGGACCCTTGAGCACACATGCAAGATCGTCGCTGAGTTGTATAGCGGCTCCGAACTCACACGCATCCTGGCCGAAATCCCACTCCGGACCGACCCAGGTGAGGGCCACACCAAGTGGCGACGCCTTGCGCACGCCGTCAGCACTAACCAGGCGCATACCCAGACCGGCAACGCCCTCATCGCGCTCATCACTGCATCGATGCGACCGGAGCGAACTCTTGACCGTGCGGATGCAGCGCGTCAGACCCGCGACCAGCTGAACCAAGCACTCTCACTCGTTGCGCTGCAGGTCCGCGACGATGGGCGCGTTGGTCGCACAAGTCAGGCCCGAACCACAGACGAGGCTCAAGCTCGAACCGAGCACCTTCGCGGCCTTCTCCAACACCGAGGCGCTCATCCCGAGGTCCTCGCCTACTGCCGTCCAGAACTACTAAGAAAGGACTACTACGAAGCTGTGTTCGAAGCCATCAAGGGCCTTGGCAGCAGGCTGCGGCAGTTGACTGGTGTCGATGGTGATGGCTACGGCCTGGTGGAAGCAACAATGGCCGGCAGCTCTCCTCGGCTACGCATCAACCCGCTAGGAACGCGAACACAACGTGACGAACAACTCGGCCTCGCCAACCTCGCCAAAGGACTGTTCAGCGCATTCCGCAACCCCGCAGCGCACGAGCCACGGATCGAGTGGTCTCTGTCCGAACAAGACGCCCTCGACGTCCTCGGCACTCTCTCGGTCATCCACCGGCGTCTAGACGTAGCAACGGTCACCGCGAGCTAGGAGAAGACATTCCGAGGCAACGGGCCGGTCGGATCAAACTCAACCAATCGGCAGCAACCCCCACACAGCCCGCAATCGCGCCAGGCCGCCATGCGTGGGCGTCCGTGTTGGTCGGCCGGGATAGGGCGGGACGCACCGCCGAGTGTGGTTGACAGTCCATCGTGGACCTTCCATGCGCAGCCGGCGTGGCGTAGCCTGGACCGTGAGGCGGATTTCTCCTTCCCTTTGGGCCGCTCGCGGCAGACCTTCCGGTCACTCTCCACGCACCGTCTCACGAGATGTTCATGCGCTGAGAGGAGCCCCGCCATGATCGGCCTTCTATGGACCGCAAGCGTCGAGACCCGCTACTTCCTGCGTCGGTACATGCCGAGCAACATCGTGCTCGATCTGATCCGCACCCGGCAGGGCTTGAAGTGGGGGGTGCCTGCCATGCTGCTCGCCGCGCCGTATCTGATGGTGGCCTACTGGTGCACCACCGTGATCGAAAACGGTGGCCCTGGCTGGGTCCACCTCATCGTCCTCGTCTGCATCTGGAACGCCTTCAAGATGATCTTGATCGGCCCGGTCAGCGTCGCACTACTCGTGGGAGCCCGAGTCCGAGAGCGTAGCGCACGCCGCCAGCACCAGCAGAGCAACACCGAGCTAGCCGGCAGCACGGCCCAAGTCGGCCGGACCATCCACTGAACCCCGCAGAGGCAGCACAAGCAAGCCGCTGTAATCCGAGCGGCCTGCTGGGAGAGGTCCGCCGTGCATCGGGCGGTGGACTACAGCGTCCGTGACGAATCTGTCTGCCGATCCCGGATCTGAGCTGCATCGAGCGGCTCGCGGGCGATCGACCTCGATGAGCCGGCATCCGGGTTGTGTTCGAGTAGGACAGCGAGGTCTGAGGAGTCTGCCACCAGCGATGCGGTCCCCTCGCGCAAGAGACCGTGCGTGCCGACGCTCGTGGCGCTCGTCACCGGACCGGGCACAGCACCGACGGCGCGTCCCAGCTCCTGAGCCCGATGCGCCACCGCCAGCGAACCCGAACGCCAAGCGGCCTCCACGATCACCGTTGCCGACGACAATGCGGCCATGATCCGCGCCCGGGCCATGAACCGGTGTCTCGTCGGCGTAGTACCCGGCGGCAGTTCGCTGACGAGGAGACCGACATCAGCGACTCGTTCGAGGAGGTCGCTGTGACCGGTCGGGTAGAGCCGGTCAACACCGCAGGGAAGAACAGCGATGGTGTCTCCCCCGGCTGCCAGGACGGCGCGATGAGCAGCGCCCTCGATCCCATAGGCTCCACCCGCCACGACCACGCGCTCATCGCGAGCGACAGCGCCCGCGAGTTCGCCGGCGACGTGCTCCCCATAGGATGTCGCCGCCCGCGCTCCGGTGATCGTCACTTGGTCGGGCAGTGGACGGGACAAGAACGAGGATGCACCACGCGTCCACAACACATACGGGGCAAAGTCGCCGAGATCGTTGAGGGCAGCGGGCCAGTCCCGATCTCCGGGGATGAGGACGCCGAACCCCAGCTGCTGTACCTGGTCGATACGTCCGGCTAGCTGCTGAACGTCGAGCCGAGTGAGATGGTCGCGCCACACCTGGGCATTCAGCGGACGCAGACCCACCACAGCATCGTCGCGCTCAGCAAGCCACAGCGTCTTGACGGCGCCCAGATGCGCCACCAACCGGCCGGTCACCGGATCGTTCGGCTCAACAAGCATCGACAACGCGATCCGTGCCGTCCGCTCGTCACGGGCCACGTCACTCAGACCATCCATCATCGGTTCCTCTCGGTGATCGTCACCGAGAAGGTGCGCACGGCACCATCCAGCGGCCTTCCCCAGCGGTCCGCGTCAAGCTACACTCAACGACTCGAACGTGTGTTCGATACTGAGTTGCGTAGTGAGTCCCCAGGGAGAGTCCCCAGGGAGAGTCCCCAAGGAGAGAAGTCGTCATGACATCGGATCAGAAGGTAGACACCAGCCACGTCACAGTTCACAGGCTGCCGCCGGCCACCCTCCGACGCAGCGAAGAACCTCGCTGGGAGGTTCGCGCAGAAGGGCAGGTCATTGGCTGGGTCGAAGCCCATCTCGGCAAGGGTCACACCTTGTTCTACTTCGCGACCGGCATCCACCCCCACAACGGGCGGGAGTACAGGCTTGAAGGAACCACCAGCTTCGACGAGAGAGTCAACGCCGTCGCCGACTTCTACCGCGACCCCATGACGCAACGCCAGCACCTCGGAGGCTACTCCGGCACAGCGTAGTCCTGAATCTGTTCCGTCACGCCTAGTCGCCCGTCGGAGCGGCACGTTCACGGATGCGCAGCAGATCCGCGACGACCAGGTATGTCTGAACGACGCACGTGTCGACTTCGTACGTGGTCACGTCGCCGTGCACGCCCTTGCTTGCGAGATCGTTCAGCGCGCGGAGCCGTGCGTCGACATCTTTGAGTGCAGCCTGCACTACGGCGCCGTTCTCATGCTTGCCGACCGTCTCGGCTACGTACTGCAAGAGCCGGTTCACAAACGCCGCATCGTCGAGCCGATGGGACTTCCCGTCGACGCCCGTCACTGGTTCTGACCTGGCCGGATAGAGCTGGTCCGCCAACGTTTTCAGCACTCGCCGACAGGACGTCAAGGCGTGCGCTCGGTCTTCGTCGCCGCCGTCCTTCAGCCGCCGGTAGGCGGTCTGAAATTGCTCAAGAGCCGGTGGCGATATCGTCGTGAGCTGCTTGTCGACGTACGCCCTCAGTCGGTGAAAGGTCTCCGCTGTAGCCTCGCCGAACGTGAGTTCGTACTCGGTTTCGGTCAAGAACTCCCAGAGCCGGGCCTTGATGCGGGCAAGCACATTCTCAAGCGTCATGCGCGATGCGACAAGCTGCGTACGAGCCCGTTCCTGGTCGGACACGTGCTTGCCGAGGTCGTAGCTGTGCATCCCCGGAGGCGGCGAGATGAGTGTCGCAGCCTCCTGCTCCCGCAGCGTCTGCGCCAACTCCTCGATCTGTTGAACGCTGCGAAGGTTCGCCTCCTGCGCGCCAGACTCCGTCCGCCGCCGACTGATGTAGCCGTCGTATTCCGCAGTCCACTTCGCGTTGGCCTCGTCGCCTGGGATCGTCGTGAGCAGGCGCGCCGCCAGGGACTCACGCGAGGCTCGTGAGGCTTCTGACTGGTTCGTGAACTGGTTGGCTACATCAGTCGACTCCATCGTCAACCAGGAGAGCGCCACACCATCGCCCCGCAAGGATGCGATCCGCTGACAACGCCGCGTGAGCGCAGCGACCGTCATGCCGGGCGCATCAAACTGGTCCAGCGTCTCCTGGACAAGGTTCGATGCGCGGTCAACGTCAGGCACCCGCTAAGGCTATCGACTCAGCTGTCTCCAGGCTCACACACGTTCGACTCGATCCAGTCGTCGAAGCCAGTTCAAGCGGTTGAGCCGGTGGACTTTCGCTAGGCTCGCATCAGTGGTGACGCGGCCGTTGGATGCCGCCCGTTCCGGGAGGGTGTTCTGTGTACTTGAGCCGTGTGCGAGTGCG
This sequence comes from Propionibacteriaceae bacterium AM104-82, assembly GCA_027658995.1. Taxonomy (GTDB): domain Bacteria; phylum Actinomycetota; class Actinomycetes; order Propionibacteriales; family Propionibacteriaceae; genus Arachnia. The sequence goes on along the minus strand of JAQDQK010000001.1, from coordinate 2,885 downwards.
GGGCTTGCGGGGCTCGGTCGACCACCCATTGGAGGTGTCGCTTCCCGGGCGGTTCGCGGTGATCGCAGGCGCGAATGGTGGTGGAAAGACCACGTTCAGCGACGCGGTGTACTTGGGCCACCCACAGCGGTTCCCACACTTGCCGCGCCACTCGGCTGCTGCCCTCGGACCGGGCGACCGGGACATCGAGGTGGCCTACAGGTTTGAGGCGGATGCAGCGAAGGAAGGTCCGCTTGGCCTCCAGCTACAGTTACAGAGCGGCCGTTCGGTGCCGGGTACAGTCGCGGCGGACTGGGCGCGAACCTTGCACCGGAGTATGGGGAGCATAACGACCAAAGTCCTGTCAGCGTCCGTGAGCGGGGTTGAGGACAAGATCCTGCTCGTGCACCTGCCAGCGTGGCGCAACCCGCTCGATGAGCTTTCGCGGCGCAAGACCCGAGTCTTGGTGGAACTCCTGCGTGCGCAGCAGCAGAACCGCGGCCGCGGCCGCGATTTGTCGGACCTGCGAGCGCACGCGTCCCGACTGCTCGAACAGCTCGCGACGCACGAGGTTCTCGACGGGCTGGAAGCTCGGGTGGGCGACAAGCTCCGGGCTCTCTCGGCCGGCGTGTCGCGCAACTGGGCCTACATTCGCGGTCAGGTAGTCGATGACCGCTACCTGGCTAGAGTGCTGGAGCTAATGCTCGCCACCATCGAGGGTCGCGTCGGCGCGCTGCCCTTGGAGATCGTTGCCCTTGGCTATGTGAACCTGCTTCACATAGCGGTCACGCTTGCCGCCATCCCCGACGCCACCGAGATAGCAGCAGCTGCCGCAGAGGCACCCCGGGGTCACCCCGTCGGCCCAGCGCCGGACGAGGCCCCGCTGGCAGTTACGCCGTCCGAGCCAACTGAGGAGGATCTTGCCGAAGCTGACCGTGTTCTGGCCCAGGCGAGGGCCGAGAGCGAGAGTGTCGAGGACTCGTTCTTCCCGGACAGTGCGTTCCACGTGACCCTTCTCATTGAGGAGCCCGAGGCCCATCTGCACCCGCAGCTGCAGCACTCGCTGGTGCGGTACCTGCGGCGTCAGGTGGAACTCCGTCCTGAACTCCAAGTCATCCTGTCCAGCCACGCAACCGACATCATCACCTCCTGCGACCCGACCGAGCTGATCATTATCCGCCACGACAAGCTGGGCCGCCCTATCGCGCGGGCTGTCGCCGATATTCCACTCACGGCACGAGACGAGGTTCTACGGAAGGCGAGGTTGCACCTGGACGCCAGCCGATCGGCTGCGTTGTTTGCCAATCGCGTTCTGCTCGTTGAGGGAGTCACTGAAGCAGCCGTACTTCGTGAGCTTGGATGGGCGTGGGCCGGCGACGACGAGGACAAGCAAGCGTTTGTCGACGCGCTCAGCATTGTTCCGATGGGCACCAAGGTTGGACCTTGGGCCGTAAGGCTTCTCGCCACCCGAGACCATGAGCTCTGCAGTCGTTTAGCGGTCTGGGCCGCCCCCGTTGTTAGGTCCGGTCTCTGTGTGAGTCGTCGGGTTCCATTTCGTGTGTGCAGTGGCGAGCATAGTCGGCCGGGGTGAGGTAGCCCAGCGCCGAGTGGCGTCGCACGGTGTTGTACTCGACCTTCCAGTCGCCGATGACGACCTGGGCGTGCAGCAGTGAGTAGAAGCTGTTGATGTTCAAGCACTCGTCGCGCAGGCGGGAGTTGAACGACTCGACGTAGCCGTTGAGCCACGGCGAGCCGGGCGGGATGTACGACAAGCCGGTGCGGGTGCCGGCCCAGTCGGCGATCGCCTGGCTGATGAACTCGGGCCCGTTGTCGCTTCTGAGGACCGCGGGCGGGCCGTGCAGCTTGACGAGGTCGTCGAGATGGTCGGTGAGACGGTCGGCGGTGATGGAGCGTTCCACGAGGCCGCCGAGGCAGACCCGGGTGTGCTCGTCCACGATCGACGCGATCTTGATCGGACGCCCGGCCTCGTCGACGTCGAACTGGAAGTCGATGGCCCACACCACGTTCGGGGCGCACGCCTTGGGGGCGTCCGCGGTCGAGGAGCCGATGCGCTTACGGCGACGTCGCTGGGGCACGCGTAGGCCTTCCTCGCGCCATAGCCGCTGGATCTTCTTGTGGTTGACCTGCCAGCCCTCGCCGCGGACGTCGTGGTACGCGCGCCGATAGCCCCAGCGGGGGTGCTTCTTCGCCCACGCGCGCAGCCAGTCACGCAAGGCGGCGTCGGGGTCGGCGACGGTATCGGCCTTGAGGGTGCGCCGGTAGGCGGACCTGGATAGCCCGGTCAGCCGGCACGCCATCCGCTCGCTCACCCGCGGCTTGCGCTTGAGGTGATCGACGGCGGCGCGCCTCCTGCCCGGGCCTAGAAGTTTCCCTCTGCCAGCTCCTTCAGCGCCGCCTTCTCCAGCTCTGCTTCAGCGAGCAGACGCTTGAGGGTGGCGTTCTGCTTCTCGAGCTCCTTGAGGCGCTTGGCGTCGTCGGCCTTGAGCCCGCCGTACTGGTTGCGCCACCGGTAGTACGTCTGTTCCGACACGCCCAGCTCGCGGCACACCGCCGCGACGTCCGCGCCATCGGCCAGCATCCGGTCGGCCTGTCCGAGCTTGCGCACGACCTGCTCAGGCGTGTGCCGCTTCCTCGTGTTCGTCATGATGAGACCAGTCTTCCTGCCCGCAGCAGCGAGCATCAAGACGACTCCCACAACGACTGGACCTACATCACGGGGTCAGCCCATGGGGAGCGGTCATCGTGATGACTCCGTTCGAGAGTGCTGTGAGAGGTTCACTCGAAAGATCACACGGTGGCCGCGTCCACGTCCGGGACGATCACGGGGCCACCGCGCTACACAGAGATGATGGATTCGGCTCCGGCGCCGGCGTGACCCGAAATTA